>NZ_JODY01000003.1 GCF_000718015.1 Streptomyces catenulae
GATGAGTTTGGTGGGGTCGGAGTCGAGGTCGACCATGTTTCCGGCCTCCTTGGCGGCGGAGGTGCCGGTGTTCATGGCGACGCCGACGTCCGCCTGGGCGAGGGCCGGGGCGTCGTTGGTGCCGTCGCCGGTCATCGCGACGAGTTTGCCGCCCGCCTGCTCCCGTTTGATGAGGGCCATCTTGTCCTCGGGGGTGGCCTCGGCGAGGAAGTCGTCGACGCCCGCCTCGGCCGCGATGGCCTTGGCGGTGAGCGGGTTGTCGCCGGTGATCATGATGGTCTTGATGCCCATCCGGCGCAGCTCGCCGAAGCGCTCCCGCATCCCCTTCTTGATCACGTCCTTGAGGTGGATGACACCCAGCACCCGCGCCGTCGCGGAGCCGCCGTCCCGGACGACCTCACCGACCACCAGCGGGGTGCCGCCGCTCGCCGAGATGCCGTCGACATGGTGGCCGATCTCCGCGGTCGGATGGCCGCCGTTGTCGCGGACCCAGCGCATCACCGCGGTCGCCGCGCCCTTCCGCAGCGACCGGCCGTCCGCCGCCAGATCCACACCGCTCATCCGGCTCTCCGCGGTGAACGGCACGAACCGCGCCCGGTGCAGCTCGCCCTCGTCCCGTCCGCGCAGCGCGTACCGCTCCTTGGCGAGGACGACGATCGAGCGGCCCTCGGGCGTCGCGTCGGCGAGCGACGACAGCTGGGCGGCGTCGGCGAGTTCCCCGATGTCCACCCCGTGCGCGGGCAGGAACGCCGCGGCCTGCCGGTTGCCGAGGGTGATGGTGCCGGTCTTGTCGAGCAGCAGCGTGGTGACGTCGCCCGCCGCCTCCACCGCGCGGCCGGACATCGCCAGGACGTTCCGCTGCACCAGCCGGTCCATCCCGGCGATGCCGATGGCCGAGAGCAGCGCACCGATCGTGGTGGGGATCAGCGCCACGACCAGCGCGGTGAGGACGACGAGGCTCTGCCCGGCACCCGCGAAGAGGGCGAACGGCTGGAGCGTCACCACGGCGACCAGAAAGATGAGGGTCAGGGAGGCCAGCAGGATGTCGAGCGCGATCTCGTTCGGCGTCTTCTGCCGGGCCGCGCCCTCGACCAGCGCGATCATCCGGTCGATGAAGGTCTCGCCCGGCTTCGAGGTGATCTTGACGACGATGCGGTCGGAGAGCACCTTCGTGCCGCCGGTGACGGCCGACCGGTCGCCGCCCGACTCCCGGATCACCGGCGCCGATTCCCCGGTGACGGCCGATTCGTCGACGCTGGCGATCCCCTCGACGACATCGCCGTCCCCCGGGACGGTCTGCCCCGCCTCGACCACCACATGGTCGCCCTGGCGCAGTTCGACGCCGGGCACCTCCTCCTCGGCGAGGTCGGCGGCGCCCGGCCGGTAACCGGTCAGCCGCCGCGCCGTCACCGTGGTCCGGGCCCGCCGCAACGCCTGGGCCTGCGCCTTCCCCCGGCCCTCGGCCACCGCCTCGGCGAGGTTGGCGAAGAGGACCGTCAGCCACAGCCAGGCGGTGATCGCCCAGGCGAAGACGCTCGGTGCCTGGGCGGCGGAGAGCGTGGTGAGGACCGCGCCGACCTCCACCACGAACATCACCGGATGACGGAACATCACCCGCGGATCGAGCTTGCGCGCCGCACCGGGCAGCGACCGCACCAGCTGCCCCGGATCGAGCAGCCCGCCCGGTACCCGGTCCCGGGCCGGGGTGGAGAGGGGCGTGGACATCAGTGCAGCGCCTCCGCGATCGGGCCCAGGGCGAGGGCCGGGAAGTACGTCAGCCCCACGACGACGATGACGACGCCGGTCAGCAGCGCGATGAACAGCGGCCGGTGGGTGGCGAGCGTCCCCGCGGTGACCGGGACGCGTCCCTGCCCGGCGAGCGAACCGGCGAGCGCCAGCACGAACACCATCGGCAGATACCGGCCGAGCAGCATGACGACCCCGAGGACCGTGTTGTACCAGCCGGTGTCCGCGCTCAGCCCGGCGAACGCCGAACCGTTGTTGTTCGCCGCGGACGTCAGCGCGTACAGCACCTCGGAGAAACCGTGCGGACCGCCGTTGAGCATGGCCGCCCGCTCACCGGGGAGCGCCATCGCCAGCGCCGCACCGGCGAGGACGAGGCCGGGCGTGGTCAGCAGATAGAGCGAGGCGCACTTCATCTCCCGGCCGCGCAGCTTCTTGCCCAGGTACTCGGGCGTCCGGCCGACCATCAGCCCGGCGACGAAGACCGCGACGATCGCCAGGACGAGGATGCCGTACAGCCCCGAGCCGGTGCCGCCGGGCGCGATCTCGCCCAGCATCATGTGGAACATCGTCATCCCGCCGCCGCCGGGCGTGTACGAGTCGTGGGCGGAGTTGGTGGCGCCGCAGGAGGTGAGCGTGGTGGCGACGGCGAACAGCGCCGAGCCCCAGATCCCGAACCGGGTCTCCTTGCCCTCCGTCATCCCGCCCGCCGCCCGCCCGGCGGCGGAGCTGACGGCGTGCAGTTCGTTGACGGTGACGATGACCAGGGCGGCGATCCAGATCAGCGCCATGACGGTCACGACGGCGTAGCCCTGCCGCTGGTCGCCGGTCATCGTGCCGAAGGTCCGCGGCAGCGCGAACGCGATCACCAGCATCAGATAGATCTCGATGAGGTTGGTGAGCGCGGTGGGGTTCTCGAAGGGGTGCGCGGAGTTCGCGTTGTAGAAGCCGCCGCCGTTGGTCCCCAGCTGCTTGACGACCTCCTGGGACGCGACGGCACCGCCGGGCACCCGCTGCCGGTCACCCGCGAGCGTCAGCACCTCCTGGGCGCCGTGCAGATTCTGGACCACCCCGGAGGCGGCCAGTACGAGTGCGAAGACGACGGCGAGGGGGAGCAGGACCCGCAGCACGATCCGGGTCAGATCCACCCAGAAATTGCCGACCAGATCGGTCCGCCGCCGGGTGAAGCCGCGGATCAGCGCCGCGACGACGGCGATGCCCACGGCGGCGGAGACGAAGTTCTGCACCGTGAACCCGGCCAGCTGGACCAGATGCCCCATGACCGACTCGCCCGCGTACGCCTGCCAGTTGGTGTTGGTGGCGAACGACGCCGCGGTGTTGAACGACAGATCCGCGGGGACCGGCCCCCGGCCCAGGGAGAGCAGCAGATGGTGCTGCAGCCGCAGGAAGGCGTACAGGAAGAGCACCGACACCGCGGAGAACGCCAGCATGCTGCGGAGATAGGCGGGCCAGCGCTGCTCCGCCCCGGGGTGCACCCCACCGGCGCGGTACACCAGCCGCTCGACCCGCGCATGGCCGGTGGCGGTGAGCACCCGCGCCAGATGGTCGCCCAGCGGCCGGTACGACAGGGCCAGCGCCGCCACCAGCACCAGCGCCTGGAGGCATCCGGCGAGCGTCTCGTCCATCCGCGCCCTAGAACTTCTCGGGGCGGACGAGGCAGACGATCAGGTAGATCACCAGCGCGACGGCGACCACCAGGCCGATGATGTCGTCCACGCTCACAGCCGCTCCGCCCCTCGGGCGGCCAGCTGGATGAGCGCGAACACCACGACCGTGAGGGCGATGTGGACGACGTCCGACACAGCTGAGCCACCTCGCAGCACCGGGGGAGCGGATCTGGGGACCCACTCTCCCCGAGGAACCCCGGATCCCGGCGGCGACGCGGCTGACGACCGGGGGTTCCCGCGGTGCCGCGGGGCCGACGGGGTGACGGCGGCCCGGCTAGTCCGATGAGCTGAGCGCGCCTTCCTGCGCGGCGCCGGAGCGCAGCCCGGCGGTCCACTTCTCCTCGATACGGCCGAACTTCCAGACGGCGAGCGCGACCACCCAGGTGGCGAAGAAGAGGCCGACGATGACGAAGCCGACGAGGTTGAGGTCGAGCCCGGCGATCCAGTCCCAGAAGAAGCCGTGCAGATCGAGCTTCTCGGCGAGCAGCCCGAGGAGTTCGACGGTGCCGATGAGCAGCGCGACGGCGACCGAGAGCCCGGTGATGGTGAGGTTGTAGAAGACCTTGCGGACCGGCTTGGAGAACGCCCAGCCGTAGGCGAAGTTCATGAACGAACCGTCGATGGTGTCCAGCAGCGACATCCCCGCCGCGAACAGCACCGGCAGGCAGAGGATGGCGTACCAGGGCAGCCCGGAGGCGGCGCCGGACCCGGCCAGCACCAGCAGCGCGACCTCGGTCGCGGTGTCGAAGCCGAGACCGAAGAGCAGGCCCAGCGGGTACATCTGCCAGGGCTTGGTGATCGACTTCATGACGCGGCCCAGGAGGCGGTTCATGAACCCGCGGTTGTTGAGCTGCTCCTCCAGCGCGTCCTCGTCGAACGATCCGGCCCGCATCCGCCGGAAGACCCGCCAGATGCCGACGAGGATGACGAGGTTGACGGCGGCGATGATGTAGAGGAAGACGCCGGAGACGGTGGTGCCGATCAGCCCGGTGATGTCGTGCAGCCGGGAGTTGTCGTCCTGCACCGGTCCGGCGAGTGTCTTCACGCCGAGGGAGAGCAGGAAGGCCAGCGCGAAGACGACGCTGGAGTGCCCCAGCGAGAACCAGAAGCCGACCGACAGCGGCCGCTTCCCCTCACCCATGAGCTTGCGGGTGGTGTTGTCGATGGCGGCGATGTGGTCGGCGTCGAAGGCGTGACGCATGCCCAGCGTGTACGCGGTGACCCCGATGCCGATCCCGAAGGTCTTGGTGCCCAGGCTGTAGTGTTCCGGCGCCACGATGGCGATCAGCGTGAACCACCCGATGACGTGCAGGGCGATGATGAACGAGGCCATGCCCGCCATCCGCCCCCACTCGGCGCGGGTCATCGAGCGGGCGATGCGCTGACGGCGGGTGAGCGCGGTACCGGCCGCGGACGGGGACGGGGACGTGGGCATGGACACTGCTTTCTTCCGAAGGACGTACCTCTCCACATTCCTGCGGGTCGGTTTTACTTGCAACCAATGTGCAGTAAAGCTTCGGAACGGCCCCCTCCGGTGAAAACCGCCACCGGACGGCGCCGATCGGCAGCGGATTTCCGCGCTCCGCCGCCCCTTTCGGAGGATGAACCCGCGCGGCGGCCCTTCCCGGAAAGGCGCGGTGTACGGGGTGAAGAGGCACACACAATCCCGACGCGGGAAACCGCCCGGGCTGTCGGTTCCGGCCGGTGGGGATGGTGCAGGATGGGCCGCGGATGTGGTGCGATGTGTACCGCACCCGGCGGTGTTTGTATGTTTATCCCTGGAATTGATCGATGTGGATATTGCGTCAGGCAGTGCCCCCACGAATGAGGTGAAGCGGTGAACGGCCCCGATGCCACCGATGAGCAGTGGGAGGGTCTGGCCGAGGTCGTCCCGCTGCGTAGCGGCAGTGAATGGCCTTCCTGGCCGGATCACCGTGCGCTCCCCGAAGACGATCCGACCGAGGAGAGCCGCCGTTTCGTCGTGATCAGGGTGCAGACTTTCGCGGACGCCCGCGAGGTCGCCGAGTACCTGATGGCGCAGATCCCCGTACTCCTCGACCTCAGCAGCGCCGACGCGGATGTCGCCAAGCGCATCCTCGATTTCTCCAGCGGCGTCGTCTTCGGGCTGGCCAGCGGAATGCACCGGGTCGACACCAATGTCTTCCTGCTCGCACCCCCGGGAACGGAGGTCGCGGAACCGGCCGTCGGCGGCGTCCCTCATTCGTAGGAAGAGCCGACGGTGTAACGGTTCTCCGACGGGCGCCCCGTGGGACCCTGCATAGCGTCGGGCTATGCATAGCGACAGCGCGCGTCCCGCGCTCACCGAGTTACGGCTCTCCGCCTTCCGCAACCACCGGGGCGTCAGCCTCCCGCTGAGCCCCGTCACCCTGCTCACCGGCCCGAGCGGCAGCGGCAAGACCGGGGCGCTCCAGGCGTACGGCATCCTCGCCCGGCTCGGCGCCGGGGAACGCCTCGCCGACGCGCTGGCATCCGTACCCGGCGGCGCCCCGGCGTGCGTACCGGCCGACGCGCGCCCCGACGAACAGGGCCGCCGGGGGTTCCGGATCGGCTGCACCGTCGACGGGCCGGCCGGTCCGGTCCACCTCGATCTGGCCGTCCAGACCGAGCCCGACCTGCGGATCGCCGGGGAACGGCTGACCGGCGGCGGCACCACCCTCCTCACCACCGCCCTGACGGACCCGGCCCGCCGCGCCGTCCAGGCCGCCTGGCACACCGCGGGCGCGGCGCCCGTCACCCGCGCACCCCTGCCCGACGACCGCCTCGGCACCCCGCTGCTACCGCTCCGCGTCGCGGGCAAGACCGCGGGTCAGCGCCTGGTGCTCGCCGCCGCGGAACAGGTCGTGGTGGCGCTCAGATCGGTGTTCCGGTGCGATCCGCGGCCGGAGGCGATCCGCGGCGAACGGCCCGCCACCGGATGCGCCGACACCGAACGGCCCGGGGGAGCGCCGGACGACCGGACGCCCCGGGAGCGGCGCACCGCCGTCCGCCCGGGCGCCACGAAGCGGACGGAGCCCCGCCCGGCCAGGGGCGAGGCGGCGTACGTGGCGCGGCTGCGGCCCTCCTGCGACAACCTCGCGGTGGTCCTGGAACGGATGGCCGAGGCGCGGGCACGGCGCCGTACCGGCCTGCTGACGGCGGCGCAGGGTGCCTGGACGGCGCCGGTCGAGGGGCTGCGCGCGGTGCCCCGGCAGCCGGACCGGCGGACGGCGGCCGACGGTCGGACGGCGGCCGACGGGCGGAGCGCCGCGGAACCGGCGCCGGGCCCGGTGGCGCTCCGGGAGGGGTCGACCGGACCGGCGGGCATCCGGGCCGTACTCGACCGGGTGCGCCCGGGGGAGATGCCGCTGGACCGGCTCGGCGACGGCGAACTGCGCTACCTGGGGCTCGCCGTGGTGCTGCTCACCGGGCCCTGGGCGCTGGCGATGGACCCGGTGGCGGAGATCCCGGAGGCCCGTCAGCAGCTGACGGTGGTCGCGGACGGCGCGGACCGCTGTATGGACGCCCGGCAGGCCGCCGAACTGATCGCGCTGGCCGCGCGGATGGCCGACCGCGGCCGGGTGCGGCTCCTGGGGACGGTGCGGGATCCGGTGGCCGCCGACGGACTGCCCGGGGTGCGGGTGCTACACCTGGGGGCATGAGTGAAGATCTCCCCACCCTCCAGCGGCGACTGGCCGCATTCGCCGCCGCCCGGGACTGGCAGCAGTACCACAACCCCAAGAACCTGGCGGCGGCGCTCAGCGTCGAGGCGTCCGAACTGGTCGAGATCTTCCAGTGGCTGACCCCTGAGCAGTCGGCCGCGGTGATGTCCGAACCCTCCTCCGCACACCGGGTGGAGGACGAGGTCGCGGACGTCCTCGCGTATCTGCTGCAGTTCTGCGAGGCCCTGGGGATCGACGCCCTGGCGGCCCTGGCCGCGAAGATCGAACGGAACGAATCCCGCTTCCCCGCGGTACGCGACGCCCGCCCGGACCGCGACCGCGCCGCGGACGGGACGCCGGAGGGGACGCCGGACGGGCCCGGCGGGGCGGATTCCGCCTCCTGAGCTTCGTCCGGCGGCCCCCCGCCGTTCCCCGGGAGCGCCCGCGGACCGGGCAGGTACGGGGCGAGGGCCGGGTGACGCCTCCGGTTGCGAGAGGAGTGAGGACGGCCGGGCCCGCCGGGGACCGGCCGTCGGCATCGCCGGGGGTGGCCGGTTCGGGCACCCCCGCGGGGCGCTTTCGGGCGTTTCCCCCGGCACCGGACCGGGGCGTCCCTGCTGCGCCACCCGCCGACTGCCGTGGCGGAACGGAGCGCCGTGCCGTCCGGGACCGGGGCGACGGTCGCGCTCCGCGGGTGCGCCGGAGCGGGCCGGGGAGACCGTGCCGGAAGGGAACGGAGGGGCTCGGGCACGCCATAAGTCACTCTCCGGAGTTATCGATCTCTCCACACCGCCTTGGTTGTCCACAGATTTGCGAATTCCCCTGGAGTTTTTGGGTGTTCACCCTCACTCTGGGTAGTGGAAGAGTGTGGGGTGAGACGGATGACGACGAAGGGAGGAACGCGCATGGACGCGGTGCGGATCATCGCGGCCAGTCGGCGCGGTCTGGCAGAGGCGAGCACGGTGCACGAAGTGGTCGTCGAGGCATGGCAGGCGCAAGCCCTGGCCGAGGCGGTCGGGAGCCATCTCGCGATATTCGGTCCGTACGAAGTGCGGTCCCGGGCACGGGGTTTGGGTGATGCGGGCGGGCGGTTCAGCGGGGGACTGCTCTGCCCGGTGACGGGAGGCGGTGGCCTGCGGGCGGCCCGGCTGACCGAAGTGAGGGACGTCAGAGCTGCGTTGACGGGGCTGAGCGGACTGCTGCGGGAGGTCTGCGAGGTGCTGGTCGGCGTCGTGTGCACGGCGGACGAGGAGGGCGTGTACTGGACCTGCGTCGAGGTGATGGACTCCGCGGACGAATCACGTGACCGCATAGCCGGAATACTCGAAATACTGGAGGTACGCGACCGCGACCTCGCCTGAGACACGGCACCGCGGACCGGCCGGCTTCCCCCGGCCCTCCGCAGACCTGATGCCGACGGCTGCGCGCTCCGGCCCTCCCCGGGCCCGATGACCCCAGCCGTCCGCCCCGGCCTTCCCCCGGGCCGGTCCCCGCCGGGCCCCTCCGGGTGGTGCCGGAGCCGCGCTCCCCGACGCGACGCCCGCCCCGGCAGGCCCGCGCCCCGGGGACGCACCCGCGGCTCCGCCGGTGGCTCCTTCCGTTCGCCGGATGCCCCGATCCGGGGCGCGCGGTCCGCGGCGACGGTTCCGCGGGGGCTGAGCGTGCAGGATGGAGTCATGGATCTGCGTATTTTCACGGAGCCTCAGCAGGGGGCTTCCTACGACACCCTTCTCACCGTCGCCAAGGCCACCGAAGACCTCGGCTTCGACGCCTTCTTCCGCTCCGACCACTACCTCGCGATGGGCAACTCCGACGGTCAACCCGGCCCGACGGACGCCTGGATCACCCTGGCCGGTCTCGCCCGCGAGACGCGGCGCATCCGCCTCGGCACCCTGATGACCGCCGGTACCTTCCGGCTGCCCGGTGTGCTGGCGATCCAGGTCGCCCAGGTCGACCAGATGTCCGGCGGCCGCGTCGAACTGGGCCTGGGCGCGGGCTGGTTCGAGGAGGAGCACAAGGCGTACGGCATCCCCTTCCCCAAGGAGAAGTTCGCCAGGCTGGAGGAGCAGCTCGCGATCGTCACCGGACTGTGGGGCACGGCGGCGGGCGAGGAGTTCTCCTACGACGGCACGCACTACCAGCTGACCAAGTCGCCCGCGCTGCCCAAGCCCGCCCAGCACAAGCTCCCGGTGCTGATCGGCGGCCACGGGGCGACGCGCACACCGCGGCTCGCCGCGCAGTACGCCGACGAGTTCAACATCCCGTTCGCATCCCTCCAGGACAGCGAGCGCCAGTTCGGCCGGGTGCGGGCGGCGGCGGAGGCGGCCGGACGCAAGGGCGACGACCTGGTGTACTCCAACGCCCTCGTCGCCTGTGTCGGCAAGGACGACGCCGAGGTGGCGCGCCGTGCGGCCGCCATCGGGCGGGAGGTGGACGAGCTGAAGGCCAACGGTCTGGCCGGTTCGCCCGCCGAGGTCGTCGACAAGATCGGGCGGTACGCCGAGATCGGTGCCTCCCGCGTCTACCTCCAGATGCTGGATCTGGACGACCTCGACCACCTGGAGCTGATCTCCGCCCAGGTGCAGTCGCAGCTCGGCTGAGCCCTGCGGTCGCCGCACCGGACCGGGATCCGGGGCACGGCGACCGCACCGGGCACAGGGGGCCGTCGGCCCGGCGGGTCACCGCCGGTCGGCGGCCCTCGTGCCGTTGGCGTGCCGCCCGGGGTGTGCGGCGGGGCGTGCGGCGGGGCGTGCGGCGGGGCGTGCCCTCAACTTCCGGGGCGGTCGGTCATCGCGGTCCGGGGCCCGGTGGGCGCGGTCCGGCACGGCCGTTCGCCGGGCGCCGGGTGAGGAGCGCGGACCGCCGGGCCGTGCGGGCGTTTCGTCGCCGCCGTCCATATGGTGCTTTGCCGTAATCGTCGTCAACCTGACGCCTCGCCGGACGGGTTTTCACGGCCCGTGAGGCGCCAAGTTGACGGCGGCTCGACGGAGGGCGGCGGCGCGCCGGTGGGCCCGATCGCCGTACCGGAATCCCGCCGCGCGCCGCGCCGGAGCCCGGCGGAGACGCTCCGGACCCCGGACGGAAGGGGCACAGGCGGGAAACCTGAGGCGAACGGAACCGGCCATGGAGGAGACCGCGGGCGGCCCGTGAACGGCGCGGCCCGGGCGGTCGCACGGGCCTCGGGCGCCCCTCGCGCAGCCCGTCCGTGGGCGCTCCGTGAGCCGCTTCGGCGGCCCCCACGGGAGGCGTCCGAGCGGTGTTCGCGGCGTCGCCACTGAAAAGATCCCGTTCTCCGCGGCACCGCACCGGCGCACCGATCGGGCGGGCGCAGGCACCGGGGAGCAGCGCCGACGCCGAACGGCGGTGCGGAGCGTACGCCTGGGAGGGGGCCCGGCGCTCACGCGGTGCACGGCGCCAGGAGCGGAGCGCGGCGCGGACACCCGGCGCACGGAGTCTCCGGCGCGCCCCCTGGGGAACGCGCCCGCGCGGGTCCGGCCGTGCCCTCATGCCGACTCGGGGAACACCCCGACGCGTCCCCGAGCCGTACCCCCACTTCTCCCCCGAATCGCGCCCGTGGCGTTCCCCGCGGGGCGGAAGCGGCCAAGATGGAGAGATGGGATTCCAAGTCGATTCCGAGGCCGGGCGGCTGCGCCGCGTCATCCTGCACCGTCCCGATCTGGAGCTGAAGCGGCTGACGCCGACCAACAAGGACGCGCTCCTCTTCGACGATGTGCTGTGGGTGCGCCGGGCGCGGGCGGAGCACGACGGGTTCGCCGATGTGCTGCGTGACCGCGGGGTGGCGGTGCATCTCTTCGGTGATCTGCTGGCCGAGACGCTCGACCTGCCCGCCGCGCGCGAGCTGGTCCTGGACCGCGTCTTCGACGAGAAGGAGTACGGCCCGCTCGCCACCGATCATCTGCGGGCCGCGTTCGACGGGCTGCCGGTCGAGGAGTTGGTCGAGGCGCTGGTCGGCGGGATGACGAAGCGGGAGTTCCTGGAGCGGTACCCGGAGCCCACCTCCGTCCGCTTCCATGTGATGGAGCTGGACGACTTCCTGCTGGGCCCGCTGCCCAACCATCTCTTCACCCGTGACACCTCCGCCTGGGTCTACGACGGGGTGTCGGTCAACGCCATGCGCTGGCCGGCCCGGCAGCGCGAGACGGTGCACTACGAGGCGATCTACGCCCACCATCCGCTCTTCCGCGACGAGGACTTCCACATCTGGTCGCAGGGCCAGGCGGACTATCCGTCCACCATCGAGGGCGGTGACGTGCTGGTGCTCGGCAACGGCGCGGTGCTCATCGGGATGAGTGAGCGGACCACGCCGCAGGCGGTCGAGATGCTGGCCAGAGGGTTGTTCGCCGCGGGATCGGCCCGCACCATCGTGGCGCTGGACATGCCCAAGAGCCGCGCCTTCATGCACCTCGACACGGTCATGACCATGATCGACGGCGACACCTTCACGCAGTACGCGGGGCTCGGCATGCTCCGCTCGTACACCATCGAGCCGGGTGGCGGCGAGGGCGATCTCAAGGTCACCGACCATCCGCCGGAGCACATGCACCGCGCGATGGCGGCGGCGCTCGGGCTGAGCGACATCCGGGTGCTCACCGCCACCCAGGACGTCCACGCCGCCGAGCGGGAGCAGTGGGACGACGGCTGCAACGTCCTCGCGGTGGAGCCGGGCGTGGTGGTCGCCTACGAGAGAAACGTCACGACCAACACCTTCCTGCGCAAGCGCGGCATCGAGGTCATCACCATCCCGGGCAGCGAACTGGGCCGTGGCCGGGGCGGTCCGCGCTGTATGAGCTGTCCGGTGGAGCGCGACGCCATACCGGGCACGGCCTGAGGCGGCCCGGCCGCGGGGCGCCGCCCGGCCGTTACCGGGGCGGCGCCCGATTAGGCTCCGTGCGGGTCCCGGCCCGGCTCCGGCCGTTCCCCGGCCATCCCTCGGCTCGCCCGGGGCCGCTCCCGCGTCCGCCCGGGGCCTGCCCCCCCGGCCCGCCCGGGACCCGCTCCCGGACCGCTCCGCCCCGTCCGCAGGCATCCGGACCGGCCGTCGCCGGGCGCGCCGAGACGGCTCCGGCATCCCACCTCTGAATAGTGATACGGCGGCTCGTATACACTTCCAGAATTCGTTGTCCGAAACACACCCTCGTGCCCCGATGCCGTGAACCAGGAGTCACCATGGCGATAGATCTCACCGGCCGCCACTTCCTCAAGGAGCTGGACTTCACCGCCGAGGAATTCCGCGGCCTGGTCGACCTGGCGGCCGAGCTGAAGGCCGCCAAGCGCGCCGGGACCGAGACCCAGCGGCTGCGCGGCCGCAACATCGCCCTCATCTTCGAGAAGACCTCGACCCGCACCCGCTGCGCCTTCGAGGTCGCCGCCGCCGACCAGGGCGCCTCGACCACCTACCTCGACCCGTCCGCGTCCCAGATGGGCCACAAGGAGTCCGTCCGCGACACCGCGCGGGTGCTGGGCCGGATGTTCGACGGCATCGAGTTCCGCGGCAACGCCCAGGCGGACGTCGAGGAGCTGGCCGCGCACGCCGGTGTCCCGGTGTTCAACGGTCTGACCGACGACTGGCACCCCACCCAGATGCTCGCCGACATCCTCACCGTCGTCGAGCACGGCGGCGGCCGCCCGCTGACCGACACCGCCTTCGCCTACCTCGGCGACGCCCGCTACAACATGGGCAACTCCTACCTCGTCACCGGCGCCCTGCTCGGCATGGACATCCGGATCGTCGCGCCCCGCCTGCTCTGGCCTTCCGACGAGGTCGTGGCCCAGGTCCACGCCCTCGCCGCGGCCAGCGGCGCCCGCATCACGCTCACCGAGGACGTCGCCGAGGGCGTACGCGGCGCCGACTTCGTGACCACCGACGTCTGGGTCTCCATGGGCGAGCCCAAGGAGGTCTGGGACGAGCGGATCGCGCTGCTCTCCCCGTACGCCGTGACCATGGACGTGCTGCGGGCCACCGGCAGGCCGGACGTGAAGTTCCTGCACTGCCTGCCCGCCTTCCACGACCTGGGCACCGCGATCGGCCGGGAGATCCACGCCCGCCACGGACTGACCTCGCTGGAGGTCACCGACGAGGTCTTCGAATCCGCGCACTCCGTCGTCTTCGACGAGGCGGAGAACCGCATGCACACCATCAAGGCAGTCCTCGTCGCCACCCTCGGCCGCTGACGACCGCCGCCCGCGGGGTGCGCCCGGCGCACCCCGCACCGCATACCCATACGCACAAATGGGCGATCATGCAGTCATAGCGGTTACCATCGACCGCTCACGGGAAAACCGGCCCACCGGCCGCCACCCGTTCTCCGCCCGCCGGACTCGACCAGCACCGGCAGCGCGCCCCGCACCACCAGAGATGAGAACCACCCCATGCGCCCGTCCGCATCCCCCCGCCCGTCCCAGGCGCGGCGCACACCGCTCGCCGCCCGCCCCGTGCTGCGCATCAAGTCCCCCGATGCGCTCCTCGCCGAATCGGGCACGGACCTCGACGGCAACGGCCTCACCCGCAGCATGGGCCTCTTCCAGGTCGTCTGCTTCGGCATCGGCGCGATCGTCGGCACCGGCATCTTCGTCGGCCTCTCCGACACCGTCGCCCACGCCGGTCCCGCCGTCCTCATCTCCTTTGTGCTCGCCGCGCTGACCTGCGTCTTCACCGCCTTCTCCTTCGCCGAGCTGGGCGGCGCGATACCGGTGTCCGGCAGCTCGTACTCCTACGCGTACGCCACCCTCGGCGAGCGGACCGCGTTCCTCGTCGGCTGGTGCCTGCTGCTGGAGTACGGCGTTTCGGTGTCGGCGGTCGCGGTCGGCTGGGGCCAGTACCTCAACGAACTGCTCGGCAGCCTCACCGGCTGGGAACTGCCCGCCGCGCTGGCCAGCCCGCCCGGTGACGGCGGCATCGTCAACATCCCGGCGGTCGTCGTGATGCTGCTCGCCGCGACGCTCCTGGTGCGGGGCATCCGCGAGAGCGCCCGTGCCACCGCCGCCATGGCCGTCCTGAAGATCGTGGTGCTGCTGCTCTTCTGCGGTATCGCCCTCTCCGCCTTCCGCGACGGCAACCTCACCCCGTTCGCGCCCGAGGGCGTCGCCGGGATCACCTCCGGCGCCTCCGTCGCGTTCTTCTCGTACATCGGCTTCGACGCGATCACCACCGCGGGCGAGGAGGTCAAGAACCCGCGGCGGAACATCCCGCTGGCGATCATGATCTGCATCGGCGTGGTCACCGTGCTCTACTGTCTGGTCGCCCTCAGCGCCATCGGCGCGCTCTCCGCCGGGGACGTCGCCGACAAGCCCGCCGCGCTCTCGCTGATCGTCAACCACGTCACCCACTCCGCCGTCGGCGGCGGGGTGATCGCCTTCGGCGCGGTCGTCGCCATCGCCTCCGTCGTCCTGGCGGTCATGTACGGCCAGACCCGCATCCTGATGTCGATGTCGCGTGATGGCTTGATCCCGAGGGTCTTCGCCCGGATCTCACCCCGTACCGCCACGCCCGTCGCCAACACCTGGATCGTCGCGGTCGTCTTCGCGATCCCCGCGGCCGTCGTCCCGCTCGACGTGGTGATGAACCTGACCACCATCGGCACCCTGTCGATCATGGCCGTGGTGAACATCAGCGTCATGGTGCTGCGCCGCACCCGCCCCGGTCTCGCCCGCCGCTTCCGGGTCCCGCTTTTCCCGCTCAGCCCGATCCTCGGCATCGCGTTCAGCATCTATCTGATCTACGGCACGGGCCGCGCGACCTGGCTGGAGTTCGCCGGATTCCTCGTCGTCGGCGCGATCGTCTACGCGTGCTACGGACGCCGCCACTCCCGCCTGCGGGACGCCGGGGAGGCGGCGCCGGACGCGGCGGGCGCACCGTCCGTCGAGGAGGCGCACCGCTCGGAGCCCGCGCCCCTGAGCTGACCCGTAGGGGGCCGGGGCCGCCCCGCGGGCGGTGGCCGGTCCCCGGGGCTCAGACCGCGGCGCGTGCCTCGCTGCCGCGCGGCTCCAGGTGGCTCAGCGCGCCCGCCGTCGCGAGCCCCGGCAGGGTGTGCTTCCACAGCGTGGTGACCCGGTCCGGCAGGTCGTTACGGTCGCTCGCCGCCAGCGAGAACAGCTGCACACCGAAGTACGACGAGACGAAGAACTCCGCCGCCCCCTCGGGCGAGACGCCGGGCAGCAGCTCGCCGTTCTCCTTGGCGTCCGAGAACATCCGCACGATGATGTCGATCCACGCCTGGTACGGCACCAGCGGTTCCTCGCTGAACGTCGTCTCCAACGCGATCCGGGTACCGGCCTGGAGCAGCGGGTCGTCCCGCAGGGCCACCGCCACCTGATGCGTGAAGTCGATCGCGTCCTGGAGCCGGGACTCGCTGACCTTCTGGTCGAAGTGCTGGGTCTGCTCCATGATCACCGCACGGGCCAGCGCGTGCTTGGAGGAGAAGTGGAAATACAGCGCGCCCTTGGTGACACCGGCCCGCTGGATGATCTCCGCCATCGTCGCGGCCTCGTATCCGCGGACGCCCATCACCTGCGCCGCCGCCTCAAGGACCGCACGCCGTGTGCGCACTGCGCGTTCCTGCTTGACCACCGATCGCCCTCCGTCTGCTCTCGTGGAGTTGTTGTGCCCGAGTGCGCCCGTCGCACGTGGCGGGGGTCTCGTTCCGCATCATAAGGATCCAACCGCTCGGTACGGCCCGGGAATCGGTGCCGGTCCGTGCGTCACGGAGCGCAATCGTCGCACCGGGCGACCCCCGCCGTTCACCCTCGCCCGCCTCGCCGTTCACCGTCGTGTCCGATGTGTCGCCCCTCCCACCGGCCCGCCCGTGGGGGAGCGCTGCCGCCCTGTCGGGGAGTCGGTCCGCACCCCTGGGACCTGCGTAATTACCGGCGCGTAGGCGGGAGAAGGGCGGTGCGGCGGTGACGGAGGGCTGTCCGGCGGGCCGTTGGGCGGCGGCGTCGCCGGGCCGCCGGGGCGGAGCGGTACGGGGTGCGGATACCGGTGGGAAGGGCGTGGATCCGTACGTCCGGTTGACGCACGGTGAAAATGTCCAACACCCCGGGGGTTGGCGGAAATTCATCGCCGTCGGTGTCTGACGGGTCTGACGGCTCGAACGGGACGGGCCGTTCAGGGGCTGCCGCCCGGGGTGTGGGGGCCGCGCGGTTCAGCTCGCGGCGGGGGCCGGGACGGCGACGGGGGCGTTGGGGAGGAGCGTCCAGACGTCGGCGAGCGCCGCCTCCGCCCACCAGGCGGGGTCCTCGTAGCCGAGGTGCAGCAGGCCCACCACGACCGACGTCAACAGCTGTGCGGTGCGGCGCGGTTCGATTTCCGATCGCGAAGCGCCACCGGCGCCGCCGGTCATCGCCTTGTCGAGGAAGAGCGCGTACCAGCGCCGCTCCAGCGAGGTGATCTCCAGCCCCGGTGCGGTCTCCGGGCGCAGGCGGAGCCCCGCGCGCAGCACCGGGTCGCTCTCCACCCGCAGGAACAGCTCCGCGGCGAAGTCCTGTACGGCGGTGCCGATCGGCTGCGGGGAGCGGATCAGACCCTCCTCGATGTGCTGGAGGGTGCTCAGCGCCGTGTCGCGCACCGCGAGGGTCAGGTCGTCCTTGGAGGTGAAGTGGAAGTAGAGCGCACCCTTGCTCAGCCGGGCCCGCCGGCTGATCTCGACCATCCCGGCAGCGGCCACCCCTTTCTCCAGGAAGGTCTCGGCGGCCGAGCGGATGAGCGCCTGGCGGCTCTGGATGGCGCGATGCTGCGTGGGCACGGTGTCCGTCCCGTCTCTAGTGCGGCTGCGAGCTGGCAGGACAGTCTACTGAGAAAACCAACCATGCGGTTCTGTATGGGGTTCCGGAATGGCCGGTATGGGGTGCGTGGCGTCGCATATCGTTCGCCCGTCCGGCCGTGGGAAAATGGTTGAAGAGCCCACGATTTCCGTGTGGGGCCTGGGATCACGCGGGTGAGAGCCTTCTGGGACGGGAGTGCATTGACAAACAGCGCAGACGGTTTTTAAATCTGCGAAGGCGGTAAACGGGATCCTCCTCTTCCGTGGTGACCGCCACGGCGGTGGCGCACCGCGTCGGGACAGCGGTGTGCCACGGAGGACCCTCCCCAGCCGTCGCCCGTCGTCGACCGCGGGCCACCGGGACCAGCCGGACGGCCACGCTCCCCAGCCAGTGCACCCATCGGAATCCGGAAAGGTCTCCAGCCATGCGCGTATCAGCGGTAGTCGGCGAACGTCCTGTGAGAGGCGTACGGGGCGCCGGAAGCGAGACGATCAAGGCTGCCGTCTTCGATCTGGACGGCACCCTCGCCAATACGCGCCCGGCCATCGCCAAACTCCTCGTCAAGGTGGCCGCCGAGCAGGGCCGTACGGTGACCCCACGGCAGGCCGCGGCCGCCGTCGGCAAGCCTCCGGGCCAGGCGTTCGGACGGCTGCTGGGCAAGCCCGAGGACGATGCCCAGGTGCTCGCCGCGATCAATCGCTACCGCGAGCAGTTCGCCGTCGACGTCATGTGCCTGGGGCCGCAGTTGCTGTTCCCGGGTGTAACGGCCGGACTCTCCGCGCTCCGCGCCCACGGTGTGGAGCTGGCGGTCGCGACGTCCAAGTCGACCCGTGGCGCCGAGGCGCTGCTGGATGTCATGGGCATCCGGGAGCTGGTCGGTCCGGTCATCGGCCAGGACATGGTCCGCCGCGGCAAGCCGCACCCGGAGATGGTGCTGCGGGCCGCCGGGCGGCTCGGCGTCGCCGCCTGGGAGAGCGCGTACGTCGGCGACACCGTCGGCGACATGCGGATGGCGGTGACCGCGCGGATGGAGGCGGTGGCCGTCACCTACGGCGCCGGGACGTTCGGGGAGCTGGCGGCGGTCGCCGGTACCCGGATGTGCAGCTCGTTCAAGGATGTGGTGTCGGTGATCGCCGCGGCCCGGCCGCGGCGGATGCCGGCTCCGGCGCTGGCGGCGCAGCGACGCCGCCGGTGACAACCGTGCGGGCGCGGTGTGCGCCCGTGGCACGAACCTGAAGGGCCGACGGCCCTGACGGGGCAGCGGCGCCGGGGGGCGCCGCTGTCCGGTGCCGGTACCGGGGGGTGCCGTCACCGAGGGGGAAGGGGCTGCCGCCGGGGGGCGGTGCCCGTAGGGGGAACGGGCGTCCGTGGGGACGGACGCCCGCAGTGATGCCCGCCGGGGGGCGGGTTGCAGGAGGGGCGTTCCGGGGGGAACCGGATTCCGCGGTCACCGCGGCCTGCCGCAGAGCCGTGCGGCGGGCCGTCGCGCCGTGGTGCCGAACCGAAACGCCCACCCGTCCGTCGCCGCGTTCACCGGCGACGGACGGAGACCGCCGCGCGGGCCCCCGGTCAGCCCTCCGTAAGGAGGGGAGAGGGCAGACCGGGGTCCGCCGAGCGGACGGGGGCACTTCCCGGGACCACCCGTACGAGCGAGGGCATGGCGCGGGGGCCGCGCCTTTCGGGCGCCGTTGCCGCGCCGGGCGGCGCCGTCGGGTGCCGGGCCGCTTCCGGGCGGCGGGGCGTCGGGCGGCGACTGTCAGTGGTGGGTGTCACGCTGGGTCGGGAGTGCCTCGTGAAAGGGACAGTCATGATCACCACCGAATTTCTGCTCGGCTCGCCCTGCTGGCTCGATCTCGGCACCCCGGATCTCCGGAAGTCCACGGCCTTCTACAGCGAGGTCTTCGACTGGACCACCGAGCCGTTCGGCGGCCAGGAGCCCGGCGGGTACACGGTCTGCCGCCGGGACGGGAAGGTGGCCGCCGCGATCGGCCCGTCGGCGGAGGACGGCGCCGGAGCCTCCTGGACGGTCTACTTCCACACGCCCGACGCCGAGGAGACGGTACGGGCGGTGCGGGAGGCCGGTGGCGAGGTGCGGGTCCCGCCGTCGCCCGTCGGGGGTGACAACGGATGGCACGCCCAGCTCACCGATCCGCAGGGCGGCCGGTTCGCGGTCTGGCAGCCCGGTGCGCATCCGGGGCTGGAGGTGGCGGACGTCCCCGGCAGCCTGGAGTGGACGGAGCTGTGCACCACCGACACGGCGGCGGCGCAGCGGTTCTACGGCAAGGTCTTCGGCTGGCACACCCAGGAGATCCCGCTGCCCGGTGGCGGCGGGGGCAGCTACACGCTGGTGACACCGCGCGGCGGCGGGCAGGAGCGGACGCAGGGCGGCATCGTGCAGCTCCCGGCCCAGGCGCTCTCCGGGACCGGCGGCGCGGCGTACTGGCACCCGGTGTTCGGCTCCGCCGACTGCGACGCCACGGTCGCCGCCGTCACCGCGCGCGGCGGCGCCGTCCGGATGGGCCCGGAGGACGCCGAGGGCGTCGGCCGCCTCGCGGTCTGCACGGACCCGGACGGCGCGGAGTTCGTGGTGCTGACACCGGAGAGGAGCTAGGGGGCGACGGCTCGGGCGGCGTGACCCCGGGGCCCGTCGCTACCCCGCGGCCGTCTCCCGGTGGGCCCGTAGCGCCCGGGAGAAGAGGTCGCGGTCCTGGCCCAGGACGAAGGCGGTGACGCCGTCGGCCCGCCACTCCCGGCGGCGTTCCTCGGTGGTGGCCATCGCGCAGAACGGCACACCGTGCCGGGCGCAGGCCGCGCGCAGGGTGTTCACCGCCTCCCGGACCCGGGGGTGGCGCACCTGCCAGGGCACGCCGTACGACTGCGACAGGTCGCCCGGCCCGGGCAGTACGAGGTCGATGCCGCCGCCGGCTTCCGCTTGACCTCGTCGGGGCGCAGCGCCTCATGCCTCCCCGCCGGAGGTGACGAAGTGGAAGCCGGGGCGCGGATGCATCAGGAAGTCGTGGTGCGAGATGTTCCAGGCGTACGCCCCGGCCAGGCCGAACGCCACCCGGTCACCGGCGCGCAGCCCCGGCGCCGCCACCCCGCGGGCCAGCAGGTCCTTCGGGGTGCACAACTGGCCGGTGAGGGTGATCCGGTCGCCCCGGGCGGCGGGCCGCGGCCACGGGTGCGGCCACGGCGCGTCGGACGGCAGCACGGTGCAGGGCTGGTCGTGGCCCTTGGTCGCGGGGGTGCGCAGATGGTGGGTGCCGCCGCGCACCACCGCGAACTCCTCGCCGTGGCTGGCCTTCACGTCCAGCACCTCCGTCGCGTACCAGCCGCAGTACGCGGTCAGCGCGCGGCCCGGTTCGATCCGCAGCGTCAGTTCCGGGTGGGCGCCCGCGAGTCGGCCCAGCCCCCCGCCGTACGTCTGCCAGGCGAAGCGTTCCCCGGGCGCCCCGTAGTCGACGGCCATACCGCCGCCGACGACGACCTCGGCGAGCGGGACGCCGTGCCGGGCGGCGAGCGCCGCCGCCCAGGTGACGATCGCGGTGGCCACCGCCAGCTGCTCGGGCGCCCGCAGACCGCTCGCCAGATGGGCGTGGACGCCGCGCAGTTCCAGCTGCGGCAGGGAGGCCACCGCCTCGACCAGGGCGTCCGCCTCGGCGGGGTCCGCGCCGAACGGGGTGGGGCGGCCGCCCATCGCCAGCGACACCCCGTCCAGGGCGTCGCCGTCCACCGGCAGGTTGAACCGCAGCAGCACCGCGATCCGCCGCCCCGGGGCGTGCCGGGCGGCGAGCGCACCGAGCATCCGCAGCTCGTGGCCGGACTCCACATGGAAGCGCGCCACGCCCAGCTCCAGCGCCCGGACCAGCTCCGCGGGCGTCTTGCCGGGGCCGCCGAACGCCAGCGGCGCGTCCGGCACCGCCCCGTGCACATGGGCGAGTTCACCGCCGGACGACACCTCGTAGCCGTCGACGTGCGGGCGCAGCGCCGTCAGGAGCCGCGGTTCCGGGTTGGCCTTCGCCGCGTAGTACAGCTCGACGCGGGGCGGCAGGGCGGCGCGGACCCGGGCGGCGTGGGTGGCGAGCGCCGTCAGGTCGTAGACGTAGGCGGGCAGGGCGTCCGGCGGCAGCGTGGCGATACGGGCGCGGACGGCGGGGGTGGGGTCGGTCACGGGGCGTTCCGGGGGGTGGTGCCGGCGCCGGTGAGGACGGATTCGGCGAGCGGGGAGGGCAGCCGGACGTATCCGGCGTCCCGGTCGGCCTTGCGCTCCCAGCGGGTGAGCAGATTGGCCTTGGCGGGCAGCGGGACCCCGGCCAGCAGCGCGGCCAGCCGCGGCGGGCAGCCGTACCGCTCGGCGTGCGACGCCAGCGTGGCGCGGACCCGCGCCCACAGCGCCGCCTCGGTGCCGGGGTGCAGATCGGCGAGGGCGGCGAGGAGTTCGGCGACGTGGTTGACGAGCAGGCAGTACACGACGCGGTCCCAGCCGCGCTGCGCGTCGTACGTCAGGGGCCCGGCGACCTCGGGCGGCAGCGCGGCGAGGGTGGCGGTGTGGTGTTCGGGGACGAGCTTGGTGCCCTCCAGGTCGCGGAAGAGGACCTGCGCGGGCATCCCGTCGCCGTCCACGCAGATCAGCACGTTCTGCAGATGCGGTTCGAGGACGAGTCCGTGGTCGAAGTAGGCGGCGAGGACCGGCGGGATCAGCAGGTCGAG
This sequence comes from Streptomyces catenulae, assembly GCF_000718015.1. Classification (GTDB taxonomy): domain Bacteria; phylum Actinomycetota; class Actinomycetes; order Streptomycetales; family Streptomycetaceae; genus Streptomyces; species Streptomyces catenulae. The sequence continues at coordinate 21,581 of NZ_JODY01000003.1, forward strand.
GTAGGCGGCCCACCAGGCCAGCGCCTCGGCGGGGCCGCGTCCGGCGGGCAGACGGGAGACGTGCGCCGGGCTGGTTGGGTACTCGTCGGCGACGGCACCGGCCAGCAGCGGGGTGGTGCCGGGCAGCAGCCGCCGCGACAGCCCCTCGCGGACGATCACCCCGAACCCCTCGAAGAGCGCGGTGTCCGGCGTGCCGTCCGGGCCGGGCAGCGCCACGCTGCGGTAGGCCGGTTCGCGGAGCACGGCGCTGCCGGGGAAGCGGGTGGCCAGCTCGTCGAGGGTGGGGGCGAGCAGCCGGGTGAGGGCGACCGCGCCGGAGAGTTCGTAGGTGGCGTTCTTCCGCAGGCAGTTGGTGATCCGCACGTTCAGGCTGAACTTCAGGAATGTGTCGGGGGTGTGCAGGGTGCGCACCGAGGCGGTCGCGGTGAACGGGGTGGAGCCGGTGCCCAGGACGCGCAGGTCGCCGCGGTCGACGGCGGCGCGGAGCACCGGGTTGTCGCGGAGCAGGGCGTACTGCCAGGGGTGGGCGGGGAGCAGGCGGTAGCCGTCGGGGACGTCGGCGAGCGCGTCCAGCGGGGCGGCGGCGCCGTCGGCGGCGGTCTCCTGCGCCAGGAGGTCCTCGCGGACGGCGAGGTGCAGCAGCCCGAAGCGGCCGCCGGTCTCCGGCGCGTACGTCCGCCAGGCCGCCGGGTCGCCGGTGCGGGCCTTGGGGGTGGGGTGGAAGCGGTGGCCGAAGAGGAGGGCCTGTTCGGAGGCGACATAGGCGCCGGTCCACTCCGGGGCACCGGCGGGCACCGGCGGCTGCGGCAGCGGCCGGGCGGCGAGGGCTCCGGCCAGCGCCCGGTGGCCGGAGGCGAACTGGTCGAGGAACTCGTCGTTGTCGACGCCGGTGCGCAGCGCCAGCTCGGTGTGGACGTACTCGGCCAGGCGCCGCGGGCCGATCTCGCGCCAGCCGTCGCCGTCCCGGGCGGTGACCGGGCCGGTGAAGCGGTGCGCGCCCAGCAGCGAGGTGCGGCGCAGCGCGACCCGCAGCAGCACCCCGCGGCGCGGCAGCCGGAGCAGCAGATGGCCGCGGTCGACGGCGGTCTGGTGCTCGGGTCCGGAGACCTCGCGCAGCAGGCAGTTGAGGAGGGTGTGGGCCGCGGCGTGGTCCGCGGTGGGCAGGGGGCCGGGGGAGGCGGCGGGCACGGTCGTGGGACCGGCGGGGTTGGTGAGCGGGGGCATCACAGGCTCCTGCGGAGGCGGGGACGGCGGATGAGGGGGAGGGCGCAGGCGAACACCGTGGCCAGGGCGAGGGCGGTGCCGATGAGCAGCGGCGCGGACGGCCCGAACCAGGCGTTGCCGGCCGCGGCGGCCAGACCGGCGGCGACCGCACCGGCCTTGGAGAAGAATTCGATGGAGCCGAAGAGCCCGCCGGGCGCCCGGCCCGCGGCGCAGTCGGCGGCCAGCACCGACAGGCCGACCAGGCCCAGCGTCAGCCCGGCGCCCAGCACCAGCCGGACGGCGGCGAACCCCGCGAGCGAGGTGGCGGCGGCGTGCCCGGCGGACCCGGCGGCTGTGCAGGCGAAGCCGAGCACCAGGCCGGGGCGGGGGCGGCGTCGGCAGAAGCGGTGCGCGGCCACCGCGCCGACCAGGTAACACATGTGCGGCAGCGCGAACAGCGCACCGGAGGTCACCGGTCCGGTGCCCGGCAACCGCTCCTCGACGAGGGAGAGCAGATAGGGGAAGGAGATCACCGTCGAGAGGACGAAGACGAACTCCAGGGCGTAGAGGGAGCGCAGGGCGCCGGGGGCGGCGACCGCGGGGGCGGCGCCCACAGCGGTATCGGGCCCGTCGTCCCCGGCGGGGGTGTCGGCCGGTGCGGCGGTGCGCGGCGGCTCCGGCAGCGCCGCCAGCATCCCGGCGGCGGCCAGCGGCAACACCGCGAGCAGCGCGTACTGCCGGTGCGGGGAGAGCCACGGTGTCAGCGCGCCGACGACGACGGGCGCGCAGACCAGCGCGGCGCGGGCGCTGCCCTGCATCAGCGTCAGCGCCCGGGACAGCTCCGCGCCCTCCAGCGTCGCGCCGAGATAGCCGTTGGACGCGGCGAAGGTGCCGCCCAGCACGCCCTGGAGGACCAGCGCCGCGGCGAACAGCTCCAGCGAGTCGGCGAACCCGGCCAGCAGAAACGCCGCGGCCAGCCCCAACTGCGCCCGCAGCAGCAGCCGTTTGCGGCCGTAGCGGTCGGCGAGGCGGCCCCACAGCGGGGCGCCCACCGCGCCGAAGACGGTGGGGACGACGTAGAGCAGCCCGGCCCAGCGGGCGGCGCCCTCGCCCAGCTCCGGCAGGATCGCGGTGAGGTACGGCGGCAGGCCCAGCGCGGCGAACGACGCCACGAAGTAGCACCCGGCCACGGCGTGGACCTGGCGGCGGCCCGGCCGGGCGGGCGCCGGGGCGGCCGGGGCCGGGGCGGAGAGCGTCACCGCGGATCACCGCCGGGCAGCAGGTAGTTGGGCCCCTCGGTGTAGTACTTGTTGATGTCGGCGGCGCCGGAGCGTTCCTTGGAGAGCAGCGTCCCGGCGCTGACCATCGCCTTCACCGGCAGCGTCGGCGCCTCCAGCACCCGGGCCCGCAGCACCGCGCCGGGCGTGCCGGGCGCGGTGCCCTGCCGGTCGGCCGCCTCGGTCAGCCGGTCCCGTATCAGGTCCAGCAGGCGCGGCAGCGGGGCGCGGCCGGTGCGGGCCAGCCCGAACGCGTACGAGGCGGCGCAGAGGTGGACGGTGATGGTGGTGAAGACGGCGGCGAGGGCGGCTTCGTCGTAGGTGAAGATCCGCGGGTCGTCGAAGTCGGCGAGGCCCGGCGTGGCGTCGCCCAGGCGCTCCCGCATCCGGCCCGGGTGCAGCCGCGGCGCGTCGTTGTCCTTGAAGAGCAGCCGCAGCCGGGTGGGCCCGCCGTCGGGCCGGTCCAGCGCCACCGAGACGTTCTGCTGGTGCGACTCCAGCGCGATGCCGTAGCCGAAGAGGGTGGCCTGCCAGTCCAGGAGCAGTGCGAGGACCGCGTCGAGCAGGGCGAGCGGATCGCCGCCGTGGAAGCGGTCGGCGAGGTGGTCGAGGACGGAGCCGCCGCCGGGCGCCGGGGCGAGCAGCGCGGCCAGCGGCACCACGCAGCTGTCGTCCAGCCCGGCCGGGTAGCGGCGGCAGAGCACCGCCAGCATCTCGTGTCCGGCGTGCGCGTACACCGTCTCGTCGGCCTGCAGTATCCGTCCGGCGAAGCGCGGCTCGCGGGCGAGGACCTGGTCGAGGAGGTGCTGTGCGGCGGCGCCGTCGACGAGGGTGCGGGGCTTGATGGTGCGCCGGTTGCGCAGGCCCAGGGTGGCGGTGGCCAGCGGGAGCTTGAGGTGGAGCAGCGGGTCGTCGGCCACCGCCACCGTCCGCATCGACAGCGTCGGGACGGCGTCGAGGTACGGCCGCTCCGCGAGGACCGCCCGCTCGGTCAGCCCCCGGTCGCGCAGCGCCTGCACCAGCGGGGTGCCGGTGCTCAGCGGGTGGACGGGCAGCACGAAATGGCTGGCGTCCAGGTGCTCCAGGCCCACCGCGGCGGCCGTCGGCAGACACCCGGCCAGCGCGCCCGGGGCGCCCGCGACGTCCACCGCCTCCCGGGGCAGCGCCAGCCAGCGCAGCGCGAAGCGCGGATGGAACTCCGGTGCGTACGAGCGGAGCTGCTCCTCGGTCAGGCCGGAGCGGCCCCGGGAGGTCGGGTAGACGGGGTGGTCCAGACGGGCGGCGAGGGTGTCGTACGCCAGGCTCGCGGCGGGGCCCGTCCAGTGCGCCGGATCCGCGCCGTGCCGGGCGGTGAGCGCCGCCTCCACCGTGTGCCGGGTGCGGGTGTGCAGCCGCAGGGTGGCGAGGGTCTGGTGGCACTCCTCGGCGAAGGCGTCGTGGCCGCCATGGTCGACCGGGTCGGCGTGGGCGCGCAGCGCGCCGAGCGCCGCGCCGAGGGTGTCGAGGCGGGCGCCGTCGGCCTCCCGGACCAGCAGCGGCAGCCGGGCGGCGTCCGTGCTCTGGTAGCCGTCGCCGGTCACCGGCAGCAGCAGCGCCGGGGCCGCGCCGTCGGCGGGCAGCCGCAGCCACCGGCCGCCGGGGCGCACCAGCGGCGTGGTGCGGGTGCGCAGCCCGGCGACGTCCTCGCGCAGCAGGGCGCTCAGCACCCGCAGCAGCAGCGCGCCCTCGTCGTCGGCGTCCCCGGCGGTGTCCGGCGTGGTGGCGGTGGCGGTGGTCACGCGGTGATCTCCCAGCGTCCGTCGGCGAGGAAGGCGTCCGTGGCCCGGACGACGGCGTCCCGGTCGTCGCCGGTGGCCCGGATCACGCCGAGGTAGTCACGGTTGGTGTGGTGGTGCGGCCGGGTGGTGCCGACGGCGCGCAGCGGGCGGTAGGCGAGGTGGACGCCGTCGGCGGTGCGGTCGGTGGCGGCGGGCGCGGCGGTCAGCGTCCCGGCGCGGTCGGCGAGGGCATAGACGACGCGGGCGGCGCGGTCGGTGCGGGTGCCGAGGTCGGCGGGGAGCGGCTCGCCGAGGTGGGTGCGGAGGATGAGGGCGAAGAGCGGGACGCCCAGGACGTCGGCGAGTACCTGGTCGCACTGGTCGCCGATGGCACGGTAGTTGACCTCGATGAGCCGGGCCCGGCCCTGGTGCACCACGAACTCGGTGTGACAGGCGCCGAACCCGACGCCCAGCGCGTCGAGTTGGGCCAGCACCTGCGCGGTGACCGGCTCCGGTTGGGCGGCCACGAAGTCGTGCTGCGCCTCGATGAAGGCGGGTGGGGCGGAGACGGTGGTGCGGAAGCCGCCCAGGACGTGGCGGCAGTGGCCGTCGCCCAGCGTCTCCAGTGTGTACAACTGCCCGAGCAGGAACTCCTCGGCGAGCAGCGGGGCGTCCGGGCGGCGGCCGCGGATCGCGGTGGCGTGCGCCACCAGCTCGTCCGCGTCCCGGGCCAGCAGCACGTCCTCGCTGGCCACGCCCTCGCGCGGTTTGACGACGCACGGGTAGGGGAGCGCGGCACCGGCGAGGGCGGACGGGTCCTGGCCCGCGGGGAGTTCGGTGGCGTGGACGGTGTCGGCGCCGCGGGCGGCGAGGTGGCGGCGGAGCTCGGCCTTGTTCTTGGCCCGCAGCGTGGCCCGCCAGTCCTTGCCGGGCAGCCCGAAGTAGGCGGCGGCCAGCGCGGTCTGCGTCTGGAGATGGTCGCTGTTGGTGAAGACGGCGTCGGCCCGGTGGTGGGTGGCGATCCGCCCGATGACGGCGGCGACATCGGTGACCTCGCAGGCCAGGACCTCGACGCCGGGGCAGGCGGCCCGGTGGTCGTCCGGGTGGTCGGTCAGCACGGTGACGTCGAGGCCGAGCGCGGCGGCGGCGGGGAGGAAGCCGTCGGTGACCGAGTCGGTGGGGTTGCGGGCGAGCAGGTACATCCGCATGAGCGGGAACCCCTTCAGGGTCGGGGGCGGTGCGGGGGAGGGGAGCGGGCGTTCCGGAGACGTGAACCGCTCGCCCCGGTGGATCACTTGGCGGGCAGCGGTACGCCCGCGGCCTTCGCCACGTCGGCGAACATGTGCTCGGCCGCCTGGATACCGATGCCGGACATCCAGGTCTCGTCCGGCACCTCGAAGACCTTGCCGTGCTTCACGGCGGGCAGGCTCTTCCGGACCGGATTGGAGGTGACGTCCTCGCGCCGGGTCTTCTCCGGCACGTCCGCGACGGTGACGAGGACCAGGGTGCCGTGGTTCTTCCTGCGGATGGCCTCGCCCAGGTGGTGGGCGCGCTCCCGGTAGCTCGCCATCGCCGCGTCGGCCTTCTTCTCCAGGCCGGGCTCCGGCAGTGGCCCGGCGTCGGTGACCCCGCCGATCTCCGGCTTCAGGTAGGTGGGGAAGCCGCCCTCGGTCCTCATGTGCGGCGAGACCGCGCCGACCGGGTCGACGCCGAGCAGCGTGACGTCGTCCAGCTCCCCGGTGTCCGGCACCACGACCCGCTTGGGCTTCGACGGGACCGTCACCTCCGCCATCGCGGTCCTGATCGTACGGGGGAAGGCGCCGCCCGCGGTGTCCTTCGCCCCCGCGCCGCCGGAGCCGCCGCCGCACGCGGTGAGCGAGGCGGCACCCAGGACGGTGGCGAGCAGCGCGGCGGTGAACCGGCGACGGCCGCGCGGTACGGATCTGATGCCCATGAGTGGTGTCCTCCTCGGTCGGCGGTGTACGGGGTGCGGGGCGGGCGGGTCAGGCGGTGCCGGTGCCGCGGCGGGCGGCCCGGCCCGGCGGGACGACCAGCGGGGTGCCGGTCTCCGGGTCGGGCACCACCCGGCACTCCATGCCGAACACCGACCGGACCAGCTCCGCGTCGAGCACGTCGGCGGGGGCGCCGGACGAGGCGAGGCGGCCGTCCTTGAGGACCACGAGATGGTCGGCGTAGCGGGCCGCCTGACCGAGGTCGTGCAGGACCCTCACCACGGTCCGGCCCGCCTCGGCGTGCGGTTCGGCGACGAGATCGAGGACATCGAGCTGGTGGCGCAGGTCCAGGAAGGTGGTCGGCTCGCCGGTATCACCGTCGACGTCCAGGAGAGCAGCACCGGTTGGCGCACCGTGCCGCCGAGCGCGAGCCGGACGGGATCGAGGTCCCCGGCGCGCCGGGCGAGGGCCCGGGCGAAGAGCGCGGCTGCCGCGGCGCCCGCGAAGGCGAACCAGACGTACCGGCCGGGCCGGGTGAGAGGGGGCGCGTGGACGGCGGTGACGACGGCGGAGCCCGCACCGGCGTTGATGCCGAGAGTGGTGGGGGAGGCCAGGGGGTTGCGGGTGCTGCCCTGGACGACGGCTCCGGCGACGCCGAGCGCCGCGCCGACCGCGAGCCCCACCAGGGTGCGCGGCAGCCGCAGTCCGGTGATCACCAGGGCGTCGCGGCCGTGGGCGGTGCCGGTCAGGGCGTCCAGCACGGTGGAGAGCGGCACGGAACGGGTGCCCCGGGCGAGGCCGAGGGCGGCGCAGAGTGCCGGCGCGGCGAGCCCGGCGGCCGCTAACGGCAGCCGACGCAGCAGCGGCGGCGGCAGGGCCCGCGCGGACCCCGAACGGGTCACCGTCGCAGGGGGTTTGGTCGTCGACACGCGTCGTGACATTAGGTTAGGCAAACCTAAAGATGCAAGCGGCGGGCCGGGGATCCGGGGATACGTCCGCTTCTGCGCCACAGTCGCCCCACCAGCACCTCCGACCCCACCCCCGATTCCCGGCCCGCCGCAACGCGAAGGCGGCCGCCGGTACGGAACCGACGGCCGCCCGAGAAGGGAGGATCAGTGGCCGAACGACCGCTCGAACCGCTGGAAGGCGCCCTCCTGACGCCACTCCGCGGCCGCCTTCGGGCTGGAGTCGAGCAGTCGGCGGCACGCCGCCCCCGGCGCGGGGCTGCCGGGCCGCACCCCGCGGCAGGCGTCGACGGTGCGGTAGCCGTCACGGGTGGGGTTGCCCCGCCACAGATCGGCACCTTGCAGGAAGCCGTACTCCAACGACGCCCGGGCGAGGTCCTTCAGCTCCGGGTACGACAGACCGTAGGTACGGGCGGCGTAGGCGTACTCGTGGCTGATGTCGGTGCGGCTGATGCCCGGGTCGTCGGTGGACAGCACCACGGGCACACCGAAGGCGCGGTACGTCTGGAAGGGGTGCTCCGCACCGCGGACGCCGAGGATCTGGGAGTTGCTGGTCAGCGGGACCTCCACGGCGGTCTCCCGGGCGGCCATGGTGCGCGCCGTGCGCTGCCAGTTGTCCTCGTGGACGAGGTCCACGCCGTGGCCGATACGGTCGGCGTGCGCGACGTCGACCGCCTCCTGGATGTGGAACTTCAGCGCCTCCGGCTTGACCAGACCGGGCCACAACTCACCGGCGTGCAGCGTGACATGGGCCTTGGGGTAGACCGTGCGCAGATACTTCAGCATGCGCATCTGCAGACGGTAGTCGCGCACCGCCGTCTCCCCGTCCTCCGGCTGGACGAGGTTGATCGCGACGAACCGCCGGTCGCGCTCGGCCAGCCGCAGCCCGACGGCCATCTGGGTGAAGACCCGCTCCGGCGCACTGCCCCGGGAGACCTGGGAGATCCAGCGGACGGGCAGTCGGCAGCCGGGCTCGGCGCGGTCGGTGCCGCAGTGCGCGGTGGTGCGGAACTCCTCGTCCGTGGCGTCCGCCTCCCGCCGCGCCTCCGCGACGACGCGGTCGAGTCGGCCACCGGCCACCAACTTGTGGTGGAGCGCGGCGAAGTCGTCGTCCCAGCCGACCGCGTCGGCCAGCTTCTTCGCCCCGTCGGACGCGGGCGTGACCATCGTCTCCAGGTAGAACTGGTGCTGCGCGGCGGCGGTGTTGGCCACCTGGGCGAGCTGCTTGCCGCGGTGGCGCCAGGTCACCTCGCCGAACTTGCCGAAGGCGTCGAAGAAGTGGTCGTGGCCGTTGCCGTCGGCGGGGAAGTCCTGCATGGACCAGGCGCGTACGAGGGCGTCGTGGAACGCGCGGTCGTGGCGGGCGTCGGCGGCGGGGCGGGTGCCCGCCTTGCAGGGTGCGGTGACGGCGGTCATCGTGGCGGTTTCGATGCAGAGCCCGTCCTCGGCCGCCTGCGCGATGAGGTACTCGGGCGTGACCGCGCCGGAGAGGTGGTTGTGCAGGTCACCGCCCTTGGGGAGCCGTTTGAAGAAGGACTGCAGGGCACGCGGGTCGTGGCGGATGGACGCCAGATAGGCGTTGGTTCCCCACTCCGCCGCGGTCGCCGGGCGGAGGGCGGGGGCCGCGGCGCGGCCGCTGCCCGCGGGGGACGGGTCGGCGTGGGCGACGGGACCGGCGGTCACCGTGGCCACCAGGGCGAGGACGCCGAGTCCGGCGACGGCAGGGGTGCGGGGCCGGAACCGGCCCGGAGTATTCACAGGAGTCACTCCGGCATGATTGTGGCCCGACGCCCCGTACGTCCCCGAGCTGCCGTTCCATCACTCGTGTGGGTGATAGCGAGCGGCCCCGCCCCCGGAGGGACGGGGCCGCCGCGGAACGGTCCGGATTCAGCCGCGGGACGCCTTCGCCGCGACATCCTCCCGGTCCGGCTCCGTACGGGCGGCGGGCACCGGCGCGGAGATCCGCCCGGTCTCGGCGAGCACCACGATCGCGTCGTCCGCCGCCAGCGAGAGCGGCGCGCTCTTGGGCGGGTTGAGGACGACGCCGTACCCGGGCGGGGTGTCGCTCTCGCTCGCCCGGCGGTAGCCGATGGCGGTCTCCCCGCGCTGCCGGGCCGCCTCGATGACCGTCGCGAAGTTGGCCGGGGTGTCCGGCGCGAGGTAGCTACCGGCGGGCTTGAGGTAGATCTCCGAACCCTCGGGGTCGAAGAGGTCGCTGAAGACGGCGTACAGCTTGCGGTCCTCGACGAGTTGGGTCAGCAGCAGGCTGATGATCTTGGTGCTGACGATGAAGTCGTCCGCCTTGGTGACCTGCGCGATCTCCCGGTTGGCGTCGCTGTTCATCTCCGTGACGATCGAGTACGGGCTGCCGGTGCGGGTCGCGATGTCCCGCAGGTGCAGCAGCGTCACCAGGGTGCGGTCGTCGGCACGGTCGGAGCCGATGTCGTCGTCGGTCAGCACGATGATGTGCCGGTAGCGGTCGAGCCCCAGCGCCTCCAGCGACGGGCGGTGCGTCGGCTCGCAGCGGCGGAAGCCGACGGCGAGGTTCTCCAGCCCCTCCCGGGGCAGCGCCGCGGGTTCACGGGTCGCCGCGATATCGATCACCGAACCGGGCTCCACCAGCCGGTCGAGCAGCGTGATGATCTTCGCCGCACGGGAGTTCCAGCCGATGACGAGGGTGTGGTCGGGCCTGGACTCGCCGCCGCTGCCGGTGGTCATCGCCGACTCGACGATCTCCGGCCGGGTCTGCGCCCGCCGGATCAGCAGATCGTCCTCCGCGACCACCAGGATCTCGTCCCCGTCCGCGATCACCGCCTCCATCGGCGGGTTGACCTGCACCTCCCCGTTCTCCCGGCGCAGCCCGACGGGCACGCCCAACTCGAACCCGTTGAGCGCCTCACCGTACGTGCCACCCGCCAGGGGGCCCGCCGCGTACGGGTAGATCTCGTTGCCCTCGAAGCTGAGCAGCTCGTTGAAGACGGTCGACAGACCGGACTGCCGGTGCGACTGCACGATCAGCCGTACGGCGATGTCGTCGGCGTCGATGACGAGCGCCGCGTCCCCGGCCGCCAGCCGCGCCGCCGCCAGGTTCGGCGAACTCTGCACCGCCGCCACGATGTTGGGCCGCCGCCGCTTCCAGACCCGGCTGTTGAGCAGCAGCAACACCTTGATGACCTCGGTGTCGTTGTCGTCCCCGACCGGCGGCAGCACCATGACGGACTTGGCCGCGTCCAGGCTCACCAACTCCAGGTCCTGCCGCTGCAACGGGCTCCCGGAGCGGCAGATCACCCGGGTGCGGCCGGTCTCCGGGATCCGGCGGCGGATCTCCTCCTCCATCTTGACCTTGTCCCGGTCGGCGAGGATCACCACACACGAGCGCCGCTCGCTCTGATTGGCCTCCACCAGCTCCGCGAGCACCGTGAACACCTGCTCCGACCAGCCCAGCACCACGGTGTGCCCACGCTCGACCAGCCGCGACTTCCCCCGCCGCAGCTCCTCGATCCGCGCCTCAAGTCCGGTCGTCAGCACACCGATCAGGGCGCTGACGATGAAGATCCCGCCGATCGTCACGATCAGCATCAGCCCGAGGAAGACCGGCCCGCCGGTGTCCCCGCCCATCGTCCCGGGGTCGAGCGTGCGCAGCACACTCATCCAGACGACACCGGCCCAACCGCCGTTCTTCTCGGTGTCCTCGTCGGTGAAGAGCACCACCAGCACGGTCACCGCCGCGATCAGCACCACCGAGGCGAGCCCCAGCCAGCCGATCAGCGCGGGCGTCCCCCGGTCCATCGTCCCGTCGAACCAGTACCGCAACCGGCCCCGCAGGCCCCGTAGTTTTCTGCCCACCTGAAAAACTCCCTCACCGCGACCGGCTTCCCCCGCGCTCCGGCACGTCGCCATATTTGAAGATCAGTTAACCCTGAACCCTTACGCGATAAGGAACTTGAGCCTCCGATTGACCCGTTCGGGGACTTTCGACGAGATCAAGCCAGGCACGGACGAACACGCTTCGGGGAACCGCCACGCCCCCGGGTCCGCGGAGCTGCGGTACCCGGGGGCGTGGCGGGGGAGCGCCGGGGTGCGGCGCGTCGGCCGATCAAATATCCCGGAACGTCTCGATCTGGGCTCCGACGGAGTTGAGGCGTTCGGCCAGGTCCTCGTAGCCGCGGTTGATGACGTAGACGTTGCGGAGGACGGAGGTGCCCTCGGCGGCCATCATGGCGAGGAGGACGACGACGGCGGGGCGCAGGGCCGGGGGGCACATCATTTCCGCCGAGCGCCAGCGGGTGGAGCCGTCGACCAGGACGCGGTGCGGGTCGAGCAACTTGACCTGGGCGCCGAGGCGGTTGAGGTCGGTGAGGTAGATGGCGCGGTTGTCGTAGACCCAGTCGTGGATCAGGGTCTGGCCCTGTGCGGCGGCGGCGATGGCCGCGAAGAACGGGACGTTGTCGATGTTGAGGCCGGGGAACGGCATCGGGTGGATCTTGTCCAGCGGTGCCTGGAGTTTGGATGGGCGGACCGTCAGGTCGATCAGCCGGGTGCGGCCGTTGTCGGCCGGGTACTCCGCGCTGCGCTCGTGGTCGAGGCCCATCTCCTCCAGGACCGCCAGCTCGATCTCCAGGAACTCCACCGGGACGCGCCGGATGGTGAGTTCGGACTCGGTGACGACCGCGGCGGCCAGCAGGCTCATCGCCTCGACCGGGTCCTCGGAGGGCGCGTAGTCGACGGTGCGGTCGATGTGGGCGACGCCGTGGACGGTGAGGGTGGTGGTGCCGACGCCCTCGACCCGTACGCCCAACTGCTCCAGGAAGAAGCAGAGGTCTTGGACCATGTAGTTGGAGGAGGCGTTGCGGATGACGGTGGTGCCGTCGTGGCGGGCGGCGGCCAGCAGCGCGTTCTCGGTGACGGTGTCGCCGCGTTCGGTCAGGACGATGGCGCGGCGCGGGGTGACGGTGCGGTCGACCTCGGCGAGGTAGACACCGTCGGTCGCGGTGATCTCCAGCCCGAAGTGGCGCAGCGCCGTCATGTGCGGGGTGACCGTACGGGTGCCGAGATCGCAACCGCCCGCGTACGGCAGCCGGAAGTGGTCCATGCGGTGCAGCAGCGGGCCGAGGAACATGATGACGCTGCGGGTGCGGCGGGCCGCCTCGTTGTCCATCGAGGCGAGGTCCAGTTCGGCGGGCGGCACGATCTCCAGGTCGTTGCCGTCGTTGATCCAGCGGGTGCGTACGCCGATGCTGCCCAGGACTTCGAGGATGCGGTAGACCTCCTCGATCCGGGCCACCCGGCGCAGGGTGGTGCGGCCCGCGTTGAGGAGTGAGGCGCAGAGCAGCGCCACGCAGGCGTTCTTGCTGGTCTTGACGGCGATGGAGCCGGAGAGCCGGCGGCCGCCGACCACGCGCAGGTGCATCGGTCCGGGGAAGCCGAGCGACACGATTTCGCTGTCGAGGGCCTCGCCGATGCGGGCGATCATCTCAAGGCTGATGTTCTGGTTGCCGCGTTCGATGCGGTTGACCGCGCTCTGGCTGGTGCCGAGAGCGTCGGCGAGCTGCGTCTGTGTCCAACCGCGGTGCTGTCGGGCGTCACGGATCAGCCGGCCGATGCGTTCGAGGTAGTCGTCTGCCATGACATGACCGTATCTCAGATATGAGATGTGTTCATTTTCGCTAGTTGTTCTACTACTATGCGAATAACTGGAGGTTGACATGAACCCTGCCACTCCCTTCACCCGTCCCCCGGCCGACACCCTGCGGGTCGCGATCGCCGCGTTCCCCTTCCTGGTCGCGGTCGCCGTCGTCGTCGGCGTCCATCACCAGACTGCCGACCGGTTGCCGGATCCGCTCGCCACCCATTTCGGTGCCGACGGCACCGCGGACGGCTTCACCTCGGTCCACGGGTTCGTTCTCGGCATCGTTCTGGCGCTGTTGGCGCTGGGGATCGGCGGCGCCGTCCTCGCCCACCTGAAACGCCTGGTCCCGGCCGCGCCCTGGCTGCTCGCCACCGGCTGGTCCCTCGCCGCCGTCCTCGCCGTTCCGGCCTGCGCGACGCTGCTGGCCAACGCCGGTGCGGGGCGGGCGGAGGCGGCCCGGCTGCCGCTGTGGCAGCTGCTGCCCGCGCTCGCCGCCGGGCTGCTGGCGGGCGCCGTCGGACTGTGGCTCGGGGGCCCGCGGCGCCGCCCGGAACCGTCCGGTGCGCAGGGCGGTCCGCGCCTGCCGCTGGCGGCGGGGGAGCGCGCCGGATGGAGCCGGACGACCGGCTCCCCGCTGCTTGCGGCCCTCGGCCTGTTCACCTGCTGCGCCGGGGTCCTGCTCGGCTTCGTGTCCGGGCCGTTCGCCGGGGTCGCGCTGGGGCTGACGGGCGTGGTGGCCGGGGCGCTCGCCTCGGTCCGGGTGACCGTCGACCGGCGCGGGCTGGCCCTCGCGCCCGCCCTGCTGCCGTACGCTTTCCGGCGCATCCCCCTCGACCGGGTCACCGAGGCCACCTGCAGAAATGTCGAACCCTTCGCCGAGTTCGGCGGCTGGGGCTACCGCGTCCGCGCACACCGCAGCGGGCTGGTGCTCCGATCGGGTGAGGGGATCGTCCTGCAGCTGCGCAGCGGCCGGGAATTCGTGGTGACGGTCGACGACGCGGCGACCGCCGCCGCGCTGCTGAACACCCTGCTCGACCGCGCCCGTCCGCACCGAGGAGACTGAGTGCTGTTCCGGGTCGACCCCCGCTCCGCCGTGCCGCTCGGTGACCAGATCGCCGCCGCGGTCCGCGGCGCCATCGCCGACGGCTCGGTCCGTGCGGGGGAGCGGCTGCCCGCGGGCCGGGAGCTGGCCGCCTCGCTCGGCGTCAACGTCCACACCGTCCTCCGCGGCTACCAGCGGCTCAAGGAGGAGGGGCTGATCGAACTCCGCCGGGGCCGCGGCGCGGTGGTCACCGGCGCCGCGTCCCCGGCCCGCGCCCGCCTCGGCGAGGCGGCCGAACACCTCATCGCCCAGGCGCGGCAGCTCGGGCTGACCGACGACGAGATCGTCGGCGTGGTGCGCCAGGGGCTGGCCCCGCGCTGACCCGCCCGTACGGTCACCGGTCCCGAGGTCAGGCTCCGGTGGTCCCGTCCAGGGCCTCGCGCAGGAAGTCGGCGTGGCCGTTGTGCCGGGCGTACTCGTGGACCAGATGCAGCATCACCGTCCGCAGCGACACGTCCTCGCCCCACCGGGCCGCGTGGTACGCGGTGTCGAGGGACGGCGCCGCCGCCTCGATCCGGCGGGCGTGCGCCGCCTCTGCCTCCCAGGCGGCGAACGCCTGCGCGCGCGTCGCGCCCCGCGCGTCGTACGCCGCCTGGTAGTCACCCTCCGGCGACCAGACCAGCGGGACGTCCTCGCCGCCCACCACCCGCCGGAACCACGCCCGCTCCACCTCGGCCAGATGCCGTACCAGCCCGAGCAGCGAGAGCGCCGAGGGCGGACTGGCCGGGCGGCGCAGCTGGTCGTCCGTCAGGCCCTCGCACTTCATGGCGAGCGTGGCGCGGTGGAAGTCGAGAGCGGCGCGGAGCGTCTCCCGCTCGCCTCCGGTGCGCGGCGGATCGATCCGTTCGACGGCCATGGGTCCCCCCGTTCCGGCCCGGTCCCGGCGCGCCGCGGGCGCGGCGCCCGGCCGGGCAGCGGCCCGAACCTACCGCCCGTACCGCGCCCCTGTCCGGCGGATGCGCGGCAGGGCGGGCGGCCAGGGGGGCGACCCGAACAGCCCCGTCTGCGCGCGCGGACCCGGTCGCGGGCCTACGTTCGTCCTCGCGGCGGGAGGCGCGATGCGGTATCGGGCCCGCCGGGGCATGACCAGGTCGCGGCGATGTACTAGAGTTATCTCGACATCGAGATATCTGCCCAGAGGCGTACCGCTGCCGCGCCAGTAAGGCATGCCTTACTAAGGCTCACCTTACCGGATCGGCGCGGACCTGCGACGGCAGGATGCGGTGGTACGCGCGAATTCATGCATGAAGGAGACTGTCGTGTCGGCGAACAGCTTCGACGCCCGCAGCACGCTGCAGGTGGGCGACGAGTCGTACGAGATCTTCCGGCTGGACAAGGTGGAGGGCTCCGCCCGTCTGCCCTACAGCCTGAAGGTGCTGCTGGAGAACCTGCTCCGCACCGAGGACGGCGCGAACATCACCGCCGACCACATCCGGGCGCTGGGCGGATGGGACTCCCAGGCCCAGCCCAGCCAGGAGATCCAGTTCACGCCGGCCCGCGTGATCATGCAGGACTTCACCGGCGTCCCCTGCGTCGTCGACCTCGCCACCATGCGTGAGGCCGTCAAGGAGCTCGGCGGCGACCCGGCGAAGATCAACCCGCTGGCCCCGGCCGAGCTGGTCATCGACCACTCCGTCATCGCCGACAAGTTCGGCACCAACGACGCCTTCGCCCAGAACGTCGAGCTGGAGTACGGCCGCAACCGCGAGCGCTACCAGTTCCTGCGCTGGGGTCAGACCGCCTTCGACGAGTTCAAGGTCGTCCCCCCGGGCACCGGCATCGTCCACCAGGTCAACATCGAGAAGCTGGCCCGGACCGTCATGGTCCGAGGCGGCCAGGCCTACCCCGACACCCTGGTCGGCACCGACTCGCACACCACGATGGTCAACGGCCTGGGCGTCCTGGGCTGGGGCGTCGGCGGCATCGAGGCCGAGGCCGCGATGCTCGGTCAGCCGGTCTCCATGCTGATCCCGCGCGTCGTCGGCTTCAAGCTGACCGGTGAGCTGCCCGCCGGCACCACCGCCACCGACCTCGTGCTGACCATCACCGAGATGCTCCGTAAGCACGGTGTCGTCGGCAAGTTCGTCGAGTTCTACGGTGAGGGCGTCGCCGCCACCTCGCTGGCCAACCGCGCCACCATCGGCAACATGTCGCCGGAGTTCGGCTCCACCGCCGCGATCTTCCCGATCGACGACGAGACCCTGAACTACCTGCGTCTGACCGGCCGTGACGCCCAGCAGGTCGCGCTCGTCGAGGCGTACGCCAAGGAGCAGGGCCTCTGGCTCGACCCGGCCGCCGAGCCCGACTTCTCCGAGAAGCTGGAGCTCGACCTCTCCACGGTCGTCCCGTCGATCGCCGGTCCGAAGCGTCCGCAGGACCGCATCGTCCTCGCCAACGCCGCGCAGCAGTTCGCCACCGACGTGCGCAACTACGTCTCCGTGGACGAGGAGGCCGGCAAGGAGTCCTTCCCGGCGTCCGACGCCCCGGCCGTCTCCCCGAACGGCGTCCCGTCGAACCCGGTCACCGTCACCGCCCCCGACGGTTCGACCTACGAGCTGGACCACGGCGCCGTCACCGTCGCCGCGATCACCTCCTGCACCAACACCTCGAACCCGTACGTCATGGTCGCCGCCGCGCTGGTCGCGAAGAAGGCCGTGGAGAAGGGCCTGACCCGTAAGCCGTGGGTCAAGACCACCCTCGCCCCGGGCTCGAAGGTCGTCACCGACTACTTCGACAAGTCGGGTCTGACGCCGTACCTCGACAAGGTCGGCTTCAACCTCGTCGGCTACGGCTGCACCACCTGCATCGGCAACTCCGGCCCGCTGCCGGAGGAGGTCTCCAAGGCCGTCAACGACCACGACCTCGCGGTCACCTCGGTCCTCTCCGGCAACCGGAACTTCGAGGGCCGGATCAACCCCGACGTCAAGATGAACTACCTGGCGTCCCCGCCGCTGGTCGTCGCGTACGCGCTGGCCGGTTCGATGAAGATCAACATCACCGAGGAGGCGCTCGGCACCGACCAGGACGGCAAGCCGGTCTTCCTCAAGGACATCTGGCCGACCGAGGCCGAGGTCAACGACGTCGTGGCGAACGCCATCGGCGAGGACATGTTCAACAAGTCCTACGAGGACGTCTTCGCGGGCGACGCCCAGTGGCAGGCCCTGCCGATCCCGACCGGCAACACCTTCGAGTGGGACGGCGAGTCGACCTACGTCCGTAAGCCCCCGTACTTCGAGGGCATGGCCATGGAGCCGTCGCCGGTCGGCGACATCGCGGGCGCCCGCGTCCTGGCCAAGCTGGGCGACTCGGTCACCACCGACCACATCTCGCCCGCCGGTGCCATCAAGGCCGACACCCCGGCCGGTAAGTACCTCACCGAGCACGGTGTGGAGCGCCGCGACTTCAACAGCTACGGCTCGCGCCGCGGTAACCACGAGATCATGATCCGTGGCACCTTCGCCAACATCCGCCTGCGCAACCAGATCGCGCCGGGCACCGAGGGCGGCTTCACCCGCGACTTCACGCAGGAGGGCGCGCCGGTCTCGTTCATCTACGACGCGTCGCAGAACTACCAGGCCGCCGGTACCCCGCTGGTCATCCTGGCCGGTAAGGAGTACGGCTCCGGCTCCTCGCGTGACTGGGCCGCCAAGGGCACCGCGCTCCTCGGCGTCAAGGCCGTCATCGCCGAGTCGTACGAGCGCATCCACCGCTCGAACCTCATCGGCATGGGCGTCCTGCCGCTGCAGTTCCCCGAGGGCGCGTCCGCCGAGTCGCTGGGTCTGACCGGTGAGGAGACCTTCTCGGTCACCGGCGTCACCGAGCTGAACGACGGCACCACCCCCCGCACGGTCAAGGTCACCACCGACTCCGGCGTGGAGTTCGACGCGGTCGTTCGCATCGACACCCCCGGCGAGGCGGACTACTACCGCAACGGCGGCATCCTGCAGTACGTCCTGCGCTCGCTGATCAACAGCTGATCCGGGACCCGGCCGCCTGACGGCCGGAAACGCCCGAAGGGCCGCACCCCGCTCACCCGGGGTGCGGCCCTTCGGCGTGTCGGCTACCCCAGCAGCTCCACCTCCGCCAGCGTCCCCGGGCCGTCCGGGACGAGGCGGTAGTGCCGGTACGCGGCGGGGGACGGGACGGTGAACGCCCGGGTCTGGTGGTCCCAGCGGAAGGGCTCGGCGGTGCGGTGGTCGAGCCGCTTCCAGGTGGTGCCGTCCGGGGAGCCCTCCAGGGTCCAGCCCTTGGGCGCCGTGGTGCGGTCGGCCGAGGTGAGGGTGTAGGTGGTGACCCGGGCGGCCTTCGGCAGGTCGATACGGGTCGGGGTGAGCGGTGCCGCCGTCGCGGAGGTGTTGTCGAAGAGCGGCCCGGCGGACGGGTCGGTGACGTCCGTGGGCGGTGCGGGCACCTTGTCGTCGTGGGTGAGGGAGGTCGGCGCATCGTCCTTGCCGGTGCCCCAGGACGAGGGGCGGTCGCCCATCGCGAAGTCCAGGGTGGCGCCGCGGGCGAGCAGGGCGTGCGGCAGCGCGGTGGACGTCCAGGGCTTGCCGTTGACGCGCAGCCCCTGGACGTAGACGTTCCGGGCACTGTTGCGCGGGGCGTTGACCACCAGGTCGCGGCCGTTCTCCAGATGCACGGTGGCCTTGGTGAAGAGCGGCGAGCCGACCGCGTACTCGCCCTGACCCATCACCAGCGGATGGAAGCCGAGGGCGCCGAAGACGTACCAGGCGGACATCTCGCCGTTGTCCTCGTCGCCTGGGTAGCCCTGGCCGATGTCGCTGCCGACGTAGAGCCGGGAGAGCACCTCGCGGACCTTCGCCTGGGTCTTCCAGGGCTGCCCCGCCGCGTCGTAGAGATAGGCGATGTGGTGCGAGGGCTGGTTGCTGTGGCCGTACATGCCCATACGGGTGTCGCGCGCCTCGGTCATCTCGTGGATGACGTCACCGTAGGAACCGGCGAACTCCTTGGTGCCCGTCTCCGGCGTCGCGAAGTACGCGTCGAGCTTCTTCGCGAGGCCCGCCCGGCCCCCGTAGAGGTTGGCCAGGCCGCGGGTGTCCTGCGGGGCGGGGAAGGCGTACGTCCAGGCGTTGGTCTCGGTGTAGTCGTGGCCCCAGACGCGCGGATCGAATTTCTCCGGCGGCAGCCGCCAGGCGCCCCGCGCGTCGCGGCCCTGGAAGAAGCCGACGGCGGGGTCGAAGAGGCGGACGTAGTTCCGCGCCCGGCCGAGGAAGTACGCCGCCTCCTCCTTGTAGCGCGCCCGGTGGGTCTTCGCGTACAGCGCCTGTCCCATCCGGGCGATGCCGAAGTCGTTGAGGTAGCCCTCCAGCGCCCAGGACAGGCCCTCGTGGGTGTCGGTCGAGGTGTAGCCGAGGAAGGGCGAGGTGGTCATGCCCTTGCGGCCCACCCCGGACTGCGGCGGCGCCACCGTCGCGTTCTTCACCGCGGCGTCGTAGGCGGCCTCGGCGTCGAAGTGGACGCCCTTGAGGTACGCGTCGGCGAACGCCACGTCCGAGCTGGTGCCCGTCATCAGGTCCGCGTAGCCGGGGGAGGACCAGCGGGAGGTCCAGCCGCCGTCCTTGTACTGCTGGACGAAACCGTCGACCAGCTTCCCGGCCCGGCCGGGGGTGAGCAGGGCGTAGGCGGGCCAGGCGGTGCGGTAGGTGTCCCAGAAGCCGTTGTTGACGAAGACGGAGCCGTCGACGATCTTCGCGCCGGTGTGTGTCGGGGTGTCCTCGCCGGTCGGCGGGGTGAACGGGCTGGCGTAGCGGGTGCGCGAACCGACCCGCTCGGAGCCGGAGTTGGGGTAGAGGTACATCCGGTAGAGGTTGGAGTAGAGCGTCGTCAGCTGGTCGGCAGTGGCGCCCTCGACCTCGACGCGGCCCAGCAGACCGTCCCACTGCTTCTGGGCGCGGCGCTCGGTGGTGGTGAACGGCGTCCCGGCGGGGATCTCCCGGTCGAGGTTGGCCTTGGCCTGGGCGGTGCCGATCAGGGAGGTGGCGAGCCGCAGCGTCACCGTCCGGTCCGCGCCGGGCGCGAACCGCAGATAGCCGGTGACGTCCTTGCCGCCGCCCCCGCCGAGCCGTCCGCCCTTGGTGACCGGCGCGTCGAACGTCCCGTAGACGAAGAGGCGGGTGGCGCCGGTGGACAGGCCGCTCCTGACGTCGGAGTAGCCGCTGACGGTGGCGTGCTCGGGGTCGAGGGTGAGGCCGCCCTTGTTGTTGACGTTGTCGAAGATCAGGTTCGCGTCGTCGCCGGGGAAGGTGAAGCGCATCTGGGCGGCGTGGTCGGTGGGGGCGATCTCCGCCTTGAGACCGTTGTCGAAGGTGACGCCGTAGTAGTGCGGCCGGGCCGTCTCGTGCTCGTGGTGGAACGGCAGCGCGCGGGCGGTGCGCGAGGCGTCCGGGGTGCCCGCCGCGGTGGACGGCATGACCTGGAACGTCTGCCGGTCGCCCATCCACGGGCTGGGTTCATGGCTGGCGGCGAACGCCTGGAGGGTGGGCAGGTTGTCGGCGTTGTTCTTGCGGGCGTACTCGTAGAGCCAGTCCGTGGAGCCCGCGTCGGTCACCGGCGTCCAGAAGGTGAAGCCGTTCGGGACGGCGGTCGCCGGGAAGGTGTTGCCGCGCGAGAAGCTGCCGCTGGAGAGGGTGCCGCGGGTGGTCCGCACGTAGTCGGAGAGGTGAGCGCGCGGCTTCTGGGGCGCCTGCCGCCCGAGGGTGAGGTCGTCGATCCAGCCGCGGAACGAGGGGGCCTTGTGCGGGGCGCGCGGGGCGTCGTACGCGACGAGGATCCGGGCGACGGTCTTCCCGGCGGCGACCGCGCCGATGCGGGCGGTGCGCGCGTTCCACTGGTTGACGTAGAGCATCCGCGCCTCGGCCTGACCGCGTGGCGTCAGGGGCGCCCCGTACTGGTCGGTGGCGCCCAGGTCGCTGAGGTAACTGCCGTCGGTGAAGGCGAGATCCACCGCGACATGGGTGGCCGGATACTCCGGATCCACCGTCGCCATCTGCGGAAAGACCTTGTACGAGAGTGTGGTGTCCGCGGTGACGGGGGTGTGGACGGCGAAGACCTTGTTGTACGCGTAGCCGCGGCCGGTGGCGGTGTGGGTCCCGGCGTACTCCAGGGCGTGCCGACCGGAGAACCCGGCGCCGTTCCTGGACGTCGGGGTGGCGTCGGGCCCGGTGCCGATACGGGTGGCCATGCCCGGGGCGGCGGGGCCGGAGGGCGGGGTGACGCCGTCCGTCCGCGGGCGGCCTTCGGGGTCCCGGTCGGCGGTGTCGGTCCAGTCGGGCGCCGGTTGCCCCGGCTCGAAGGAGGAGCGGAACTCCCCGGCGGCGGGCGGTGGTTGGCGCGGGGTGGCCCGGGCCGCCGGGCCGAAGGCGGTGACGGTGAGCAGCGCGGCCGCGACCAGCGCGGTGGGCCGGGCGAGCGTCCGTAGCGGGGTGTGCCGGTGTCCGATCCGCACGCGAACCCTCTCAACGTGGTTGACATCGTTGTCAGTTGGAGCGAGTAGAGACAAGTAAGGAGGGCGGCCGGGTGGGTGTCAAGAGTGGGGGAGGCGGCGCACGGGCCGGGGTGTACGCCGTGGTGCGGCAGGGTGCGCGCCGGGGTGCGCCCGGGCGGTTCGACCAGGTCTCAACTCGGGAAAGAGAGTGAGGAACGCCGCATTCGATCTTGCCCCGTCACCCGAAAGTGGACTATACCTGTCGGCGTCCGAACGGCCCGTCAACGGCCGTGGATCCGGGGGGAAATGCGGGTGGCCGAATGTGCCCGCGGTTTCCCGGCAGACCCGGCGCACATCCCGTACCACTCAGCTCCATCTGACGACCTGCGGTGCCGGGGAGTTTCGTGCACCGCCTGAGTCCTGAAGAAGGCGAGGACTTGAGCATGGGATCCACCTCGGAATTCAACCGGCGCGATCTGGTCAAGCGGGCGGCGGCCCTGGGAATTGTCGCGCTTCCCGCGATGAGTCTCCTTTCCGCCTGCGCCAGCTCCGGCGGTGGCGGCGGTGACAAGGCGGCGAAGGGCACCAAGTCGGCGAAGAACCCGCTGGCCGTCAACGACAGCGCCGGTCTGGACGTCGTGATCTTCGACGGCGGCTTCGGCGACGCCTATGCGAAGAACGCGCTGGCGGAGTACACCAAGGAATTCCCGAAGGCCGCCGGAAAGGCCAAGCTGACTTCCACCCAGAAGATCCAGTCGACGCTGCAGCCGCGTTTCAACGGTGGCAACCCGCCGGATCTCGTCGACAACTCCGGCGCCGAGCAGATGGATTTCGGCACCCTCGTCAGCAAGGACCAGCTGACCGATCTCAACGCCCTCCTCGACGCCCCGTCGATCGACGACCCGAGCAAGAAAGTACGCGAGACGCTGCGCCCCGGCGTCGTCGAAATGGGGCAGTTCGGCGGCAAGGAAACCTGGATTCTCTACTACGCGTACACCGTCTACGGCGTGTGGTATTCGAGAGGTAATCTCGCGAAACTCGACGCGGAATACCCGGAGACCTGGGACGATATGCTCGCGCTCTGCGCGAAGGCCAAGAAGAAGGGGATAGCCGGGTGGACGTACCCGGGTAAGTACCCCTACTACTTCCCGTTCTCCCTCTACCCGTTCATCGGCAAGATCGGTGGGCCGGAGGTGCTGCGGCGGATCGACAACCTGGAGCCGAACGCCTGGCACGACCCGGCGGTCAAGGCGGCGTTCGAGGCGTACTACGAGCTGTACCGCAAGGGCTACATCCTCAAGGGCTCGCCCGGTCTCGACCACCTCCAGTCGCAGAACGCCTGGGCGGAGGGGAAGGCGCTCTTCATCCCCAACGGCTCCTGGGTGGAGAACGAGTCCGCCAAGCAGATCGCCCAGGACCCGCACTTCCAGCTCGCGGTCGGCGCCCCGTCCAGCCTCTCCGCCGCGGACAAGATGCCCTTCGGCACCCTCTGGGCGTCCGGCGGCGAGCCGTACATCGTCCCGAAGGAGGCGCACAACGCCGAGGGCGGTATGGAGCTGCTGCGCGTCATGCTCGGCCGGAAGGCGGCGCAGAACTTCATCAAGCAGGTCTCCTCGCTGACCTCGCTGGACGGCGGCACGGACGGCGTCCAGCTGCCGCCGGGGCTCGAATCCGCGCAGTCCGTGCTGGAGAAGGCGGGCAAGAACGTCCTCAATCCCCGGCTCCAGGACTGGTACGTCGCGCTGCAGAAGGAAAAGATCGGTGTCGGCGCCATCGGCGAAATGATGGCCGGTCGGATGACGCCCGACGAGGCGATCAAAAAGATCCAGAAGTACGCGGACGACACCCGCGCCGACTCCAGCGTCACCAAGTACAAGCGCTGACCCATGAGGGGAGCGAGCCACCGGCACCATCCGCAGCGCAAGAACGGGACCGGCAGTCATGCAGCACGGTAAATACCGTTTCATCGCGGGATTCCTGATCGTTCCGCTGGTGATTTACGCGGTCTTCGTGATCTCACCTTTCGTACAGGCCATCTACTACTCCCTCACGGACTGGACGGGCCTGAGCCCGAACCTGCGGATGGTCGGCTTCGACAACTACGTACGCCTCTTCCACGACTCCGTCTTCTGGGCCGCGGTGGGAAACAGTGTGACGCTGTTGCTGCTGCTTCCCGTGGTCACGCTCAGTCTCGGGCTGTTCTTCGCCTTCATGCTCAATGTCGGTGGCCGCCGCCGGAAGAAGGCGGTCATCGGCGGAGTACGCGGATCCGGCGTCTACAAGATCATTTATTTCTTCCCGCAGGTCCTCTCCGTCCCGATCGTCGCGCTGCTCTTCCAGTTCGCGTACAACCCGGAAAGCGGCGCCCTGAACTCCTTTCTCGGCGCCATCGGTCTCGACGGTGTGCAGCCGGACTGGCTGGGCGATCCGCAACTGGCGCTCTGGTGCGTCATGGGCGCGATGGTGTGGGCCAATGTCGGCTTCTACGTGGTGCTGTTCTCGGCCGGGATGAGTTCGATCCCCAAGGACTTCTACGAAGCCGCGCTGCTGGACGGCGCGAACCGCGTGAACACGTTCTTCCGGATCACCCTGCCGCTGCTCTGGGACACCGTGCAGACCGGCTGGATCTACATGGGAATTCTCGCCCTGGACGTCTCCGCCTTCGCTTTCGTGCAGATCATGAGCGTCGGTCCGGGCGGCCCCGACTACTCGACCGAGGTCCTGCCGCTCTACGTCTACCAGCGGACCTTCCGCGACGGTCAGGCCGGATACGCGACCGCCATCGGCGTCTCCCTGCTGATCGTGACCCTCGTCTTCTCGGCCGTCGTCATGCGGCTGGGACGGCGCGAGCGACTGGAGTTCTGATGAGTGCGCAGACCGAGCCCGCCGCCCGCCACGCCGCACCGAAGGGCGGACCGGGCCGCGCGGGGCGCCGCGGCGGCGAGGGCGGCGTGCTGAACGTCTTCTCCCACGGCGTCCTGGTGATCTGGGGCCTGCTGGTCACCATGCCGCTGCTGTGGGCGGTGGTCTCCTCCTTCAAGGACGACGCGGAGATCTTCAGCTCGCCCTGGAGCCTGCCCTCGGTGTTCCACCCGGACAACTGGGTGCGCGCCTGGGAGAAGGCGAACATGAGCGAGTACTTCCTCAACTCGCTGATCGTGGTGGGCGGTTCGCTGATCGGCACGATGGTGCTCGGCTCGATGGCGGCCTATGTGCTGGCCCGCTTCGACTTCCCCGGCAACCGCTTCCTGTACTTCCTCTTCGTCGGCGGCATGGGCTTCCCGGTGATCCTGGCGCTGGTGCCGCTCTTCTTCGTCATGAAGAACATGGCGCTGCTGGACACCTACCACGGGCTGATATGCGTCTACATCGCGTATTCGCTGCCGTTCACGGTCTTCTTCCTCAGCGGGTTCTTCAAGACGCTGCCGACCTCGGTGGCGGAGGCGGCGCTCATCGACGGCGCCTCCCACACCCGGACGTTCTTCCAGGTCATGCTGCCGATGGCGAAGCCGGGCCTGATCAGCGTCGGCATCTTCAACTTCCTGGGGCAGTGGAACCAGTACCTGCTGCCGACGGTGCTCAACGTCGGCGACCCGCACAAGAAGATGCTCACCCAGGGGCTGGTCGCGCTCGCGGTCAGCCAGGGGTACAAGGGCGACTGGTCCGGGCTCTTCGCCGGGCTGACCATCGCGATGCTCCCGGTGCTCGCGGCGTACATCATCTTCCAGCGGCAGGTGGTCGCCGGGCTCACCGCCGGCGCGCTCAAGTAGCCGCCGGGGCTGTGAGGGCCCCGCGCCGCCTTCCCGGGGCGCGGGGCCCTCGGCTGCCCGGAGCGTCCGGCGCGGCGGGCCCCGCGGCGCCGTCGCCGGGGCGCTCCCGGGCGTCGCACCGCTCCGGCGCGGGCGCCCGTCCCGCCCCTTCCACCTCCGGTCGAGGACTTGACGGGAGGTGATCCGTACGGCTCAGCTTAGATTCACATGTTGGAGACAAGCCGGGCCCCGCTGGTGTGGTCCGGTCGGGCGGGCGGTCGTCGTGCCGTACGCCTCAGGCGGGAGTGGATGAGCCGATGGAGACTCCGGGGTCGCAGTCCTCGCTGCACCGGGCCAATCTGGAGCGGGTCGTGCGCGCGGTACGTATGGCGGGCTCGCTCACCCAGGCGGAGATCGCCCGGAGCACGGGGCTGTCCGCGGCGACCGTCTCGAACATCGTTCGTGAGTTGAAGGACGGCGGCACCGTCGAGGTGACGCCCACCTCCGCCGGGGGGCGCCGGGCCCGCAGCGTGTCGCTCTCCGGTGACGCCGGGATCGTCGTCGGCATCGATTTCGGCCACTCCCATCTGCGGGTCGCGGTCGGCAACCTCGCCCACCAGGTGCTCGCCGAGGACGCCGAGCCGATCGACGTGGACGCCTCCGCCGCCGAGGGGATGGACCGCGCCGAGCGGCTGGTCGCCCGGCTCGTCGAGGCGACCGGTATCGCCCGGGACAAGGTCATCGGCGTCGGGCTCGGCGTGCCCGGCCCCATCGACGTCGAGTCGGGCACCCTCGGCTCCACCGCGATCCTGCCGGGCTGGACGGGCACCAACCCGGGCGCGGAACTGTCCGGGCGCCTCGGCGTCCCCGTCCACGTCGACAACGACGCCAACCTCGGCGCCCTGGGCGAGCTGGTCTGGGGCAGCGGGCGGGGCGCCGCCGACCTGGCGTACATCAAGGTGGCCAGCGGCGTCGGCGCCGGTCTGGTCATCGGCGGGCGGATCTACCGCGGGCCGGGCGGTACGGCGGGCGAGATCGGCCACATCACGCTCGACGAGTCCGGGCCGGTCTGCCGCTGCGGCAACCGCGGCTGCCTGGAGACGTTCACCGCCGCCCGCTACGTCCTGCCGCTGCTCCGGCCCGGCCACGGCCCGGATCTGACGATGGCGCGCGTGGTGGAGCTGGCCCGCGAGGGCGACCCCGGGTGCCGACGGGTCATCGCGGACGTGGGCCGCCACGTGGGCAGCGGCGTCGCCAACCTCTGCAATCTGCTCAACCCGAGCCGGGTGGTGCTCGGCGGCGATCTCGCGGAGGCGGGGGAGCTGGTGCTCGGGCCGATCCGGGAGTCGGTGTCGCGGTACGCGATCCCCAGCGCGGCACGGCAGTTGGGCATCGTGCCCGGCACGCTGGGCGGCCGCGCGGAGGTGCTCGGGGCGCTCGCGCTGGTGCTCAGCGAGATGGGGGACGCCACCCTGCTCGACGGCGCGCAGGCCGTCCACGGCGCCGCGTCCGCATGAGGAGGCCCGGTGCACGGAAGGTGGCTGAGCCGCGTATGACTTCAGGCACCTAACGTATGGCACCGTTGTCATCTCGTTAAGAATTTACTCCTTGACGGCCCGCTGGCGGCCGAGTTGACTTCCAGCCACCTCGGCCGCAAGGACGCGGCCTCGTCAGGGAGGCAAGCTCACATGAATGTCTGGACGCGTCGCGCCGTCATAGGCACCGCCGCCGTTTCGATGGCCCTCTCGGTCGCCGCCTGCGGCAAGGCGGGCGGCGACGGCAAGGCCGCGGGCGGGGACGGCAAGACCATCGGCCTGCTGCTGCCGGAGAACAAGACCACCCGCTACGAGACCTTCGACCGGCCGCTCATGGAGGCGAAGATCAAGGCGCTCTGCGCCGACTGCGAGGTCAAGTACAACAACGCGGCGCAGGAGACGGAGACCCAGAAGAAGCAGTTCGACGCGCTGATCACCCAGGGCGTCAAGGTGATCATCCTGGACCCGGTCGACTACAAGGCCACCAAGTCCTGGGTCAACCAGGCGGCCAAGAAGGGCGTCAAGGTCGTCGCGTACGACCGGCTGGCCGAGGGCGAGATCTCCGCGTACGTCTCCTACGACAACGAGAAGATCGGCCGCCTCCAGGGCGAGGCGCTGGTCAAGGCGCTCGGCAGCGACGCGAAGAACAGCAACGTCGTGATGATCAACGGCTCGCCGACCGACGCCAACGCGCCGTTCTTCAAGCGGGGCGCGCACACCGTCCTCGACAAGCAGGTCAAGAAGATCGTCTACGAGCAGGACATCCCGGACTGGTCGTCGGACGAGGCCAACAAGAAGATGAGCGCGGCCATCGACTCGCTCGGCAAGGACGGCTTCCAGGGCGTCTACGCCGCCAACGACGGCGAGGCGGGCGGCGTGATCACCGCCCTCAAGCAGCAGGGCGTCAAGGTCCCGGTCGGCGGCCAGGACTCCGAACTGGCGGGCCTGCAGCGCGTTCTCAAGGGTGACCAGGCGTTCACCATCTACAAGCAGATCAAGCCGCAGGCGGACGCCACCGCCGAGATCGCGGTGAAGCTCCTCAAGGGCGAGAAGATCGACGGGCTGACGTCCACCGAGGTCGACAGCCTCAGCGGCGACGTCAAGGGCATCCCGGCGAAGCTCTACGACGCCCAGGTCGTGACCAAGGACAACGTCAAGGACACGATCATCAAGGACAAGGTCTACAAGGCGAGCCAGCTCTGCACCGCCGATGTGAAGGCGGCGTGCGAGAAGGCCGGTATCAAGTAGCCCGTCCGGTCCGCCCGGGGCGCGCGAGGCGGCAGCCGCCGCCGGACCCGCGGCCCGGGCGGACCGCCGCACCGGCCCCGCGCCGCGCCCCGGCCCGCGCCCCCGTATCCCGGTGCCCCGTCACACCCCACCCCCCTCGCACAACCCGGTGCCCCGCACCACCGTCCCGCCCCTGTGAAGGCGGCGAAGGAGATGATGTCCGTGTCCGCTACGCCCGTGCTGGCGTTGCGCAAGGTCTCCAAGCGGTTCGGCGCCGTCCAGGCGCTCACCGACGTCACGCTGGAGATCCACCCCGGTGAGGTGGTCGCCCTGGTCGGCGACAACGGCGCCGGTAAGTCCACCCTCGTCAAGACGATCTCGGGTGTGCACCCGGTCGACGACGGCACCATCGAGTGGGAGGGCGCGCCGGTCCGCATCGCCAAGCCGCACGACGCCCAGGAGTTGGGCGTCGCCACCGTCTACCAGGACCTCGCGCTCTGCGACAACCTCGACGTCGTCGCCAACCTCTACCTCGGCAACGAGCTGCGCGGCGCGGGCGTCCTGGACGAGATCGCGATGGAGAAGCGGGCCAAGGAACTGCTGGACACCCTGTCCATCCGTATCCCCAGCGTCCGTATCCCGGTCGCGGCGCTCTCCGGCGGGCAGCGGCAGGTCGTGGCCATCGCCCGCGCGCTGATCGGCGAGCCGAAGGTCGTCATCCTCGACGAGCCGACCGCCGCGCTCGGCGTCGAGCAGACCGCGCAGGTCCTCGACCTCGTGGAGCGGCTGCGGGAGCGGAACCTCGGCACCATCCTCATCAGCCACAACATGGCCGATGTGCAGGCCGTCGCCGACCGGGTCGCGGTGCTCCGGCTGGGCCGCAACAACGGCGTCTTCGACGTCGCCGACACCTCGCACGAAGAGATCATCGCGGCCATCACCGGCGCCTCGGACAACGCCGTCACCCGCCGCAGGGCCCGTACCGAGCAGGTCAGGAAGGAGGAGGCGCGATGAGTGACCTCACGAAGAAGACGGCGGAGACCGCCGAGCCGGAGACCGCCGAGGCGCCCGCCGTCCCGGCCGTCGACCCCCGCCTCCTCGTCCGGGAGCGGGGCTTCGCCGGGTATCTGGAAGAGTTCGCCCGCCGCCTGCGCGGCGGTGAGCTGGGGTCGCTGCCGGTCGTCGTCGGGCTGATCGTCATCGCCGTCGTCTTCCAGCTGAAGAACAGCTCCTTCCTCTCCGCCGACAGCCTCGCCAACATCGGCGTCTACACCTCCGGCCTCGGCATCATGGCCGTCGGCATCGTCTTCGTGCTGCTGCTCGGCGAGATCGACCTCTCCGTCGGCTCGGTCGCCGGTGTCGGCGCGGCGGTGTGGGCGGTGCTGAGCGTCACCCACGGCGTCAACGACTGGCTCGCTGTCCTCCTCGCCGTCGCGGCGGGCGCCGCCATCGGCACCCTGCACGGCTTCTTCTTCGCCAAGATCGGCGTCCCCGCGTTCGTCGTCACGCTCGCCGGATTCCTCGGCTGGAGCGGTCTGCAGATCTGGCTGATGGGCAAGGAGGGCTCCATCAACACGCCCTCGGGCAGTGTGGTGGAGAACCTCACCGGCTACTACTTCGAGGACAAGGCGGCCGCCTACGGCCTCGCCCTCGTCGCCGTCCTGGCGTACGCCGGGTCGCTGCTGTGGGAGGCGCGCCGCCGCCGGGCCGCGGCGCTGCCGTCCCGCCCGGCGAGCGAGATCGCGCTGCGCACCGGCGTCGTCGCGGTCCTCGCCTTCGCCGTCGCCTACGTCCTGAACGAGCCGGACGGCGCCCGCGGGCTGCCGCTGGCGCTGGTGCTCTTCCTCGCCGTCCTCGTCCTCGCGGACTTCGTGGTGCGCCGCACCTCCTACGGGCGGCAGATCTTCGCGGTCGGCGGCAACGCGGAGGCGGCCCGCCGCGCCGGTATCAACGTCAACCGGATCCGCGTCACGGTCTTCGCGGTCTCCGGCATGCTGGCGGCCTTCGGCGGGCTCTTCATCGCCAGCCTCTCCGGCGGCGCCACCAAGAACCTCGGCGCCGGGAACACCCTGATGAATGTGATCGCCGCGGCGGTCATCGGCGGCACCAGCCTCTTCGGCGGGCGCGGCAAGATCTGGTCGGCGCTGCTCGGCATGCTCGTGATCCAGTCGATTCAGCAGGGTCTGAACCTCCTCGGCATGGCGAGCGAGATCCAGTACATGATCACCGGTGCGGTGCTGCTCGCGGCGGTGGTCATCGACTCGCTCTCCCGCCGGACGCAGAAGACCGCCGGACGGACCTGAGCCCGGCCCGTACCCGCGCGCAGCGGCCCCCACCAGGCACCTTCCGGTGGGGGCCGCCGTATGTGCGGCGGGCGGCCGAATCCCACGGGTCACCCGAGTGACATACATCGCGAGGCCCGAAGGTCGCGGCGGGCACCGGAACATTAGACTCGGCTGATCAGCAACCTCGACCAGTTTCGAAGCACGACAAGCAGGGAGGCACAGTGCAGAAGGTGCCGCGCGAAGCGCGCCAGGCCGGGGCGGTGGCCGGAGACGGACGGGAGTTGCTGACCCGTATCGAAGGTCCACGCGACCTGGACCGGCTCACCCCGCAGCAGCTCGGACAGCTCGCCGGGGAGATCCGTACCTTCCTCGTCGACGCCGTCGCCCGGACCGGCGGCCACCTCGGCCCCAACCTCGGTGTGGTCGAGCTGACCATCGCCCTGCACCGGGTCTTCGACTCCCCGAAGGACCGCGTCCTCTTCGACACCGGACACCAGTCCTACGTCCACAAGCTGCTCACCGGCCGCCAGGACTTCGGCCGGCTGCGCGCCAAGGGCGGCCTGTCCGGCTACCCCTCGCGCGCCGAGTCCGAGCACGACGTCATCGAGAACAGCCACGCCTCGACGGTGCTGGGCTGGGCCGACGGTCTGGCCAAGGCCAACCAGGTGCGCGGCAAGGACGACCATGTCGTCGCGGTGATCGGCGACGGCGCGCTGACCGGCGGTATGGCCTGGGAGGCGCTCAACAACATCGCGGTCGCCAAGGACCGCCCGCTGGTCATCGTCGTCAACGACAACGAGCGCTCCTACGCGCCGACCATCGGCGGCCTCGCCGACCACCTCGCCACGCTGCGCACCACCGACGGGTACGAGAAGTTCCTCGCCCGCGGCAAGGACCTGCTGGAGCGCACCCCGGTCGTCGGCAAGCCGCTCTACGAGACGCTGCACGGCGCCAAGAAGGGCCTCAAGGACTTCATCGCCCCGCAGGGCATGTTCGAGGACCTGGGCCTGAAGTACGTCGGCCCGATCGACGGCCACGACCTGGAGGCGCTGGAGTCGGCGCTGACGCGCGCCAAGCGCTTCGGCGGCCCCGTCATCGTCCACTGCCTGACGGAGAAGGGCCGCGGCTACAAGCCCGCCGAGCAGGACGAGGCGGACCGTTTCCACGGCATCGGCGTCATCCATCCGGACACCGGTCTGCCGGTCGCCGCGTCCGGCGCCGACTGGACCTCCGTCTTCGGCGAGGAGATGGTCAAGCTCGGCCACGAGCGCGCGGACATCGTCGCGATCACCGCCGCGATGCTCCAGCCCGTCGGCCTGAAGAAGTTCGCCGCCGCCTTCCCCGACCGGATCTACGACGTCGGCATCGCCGAGCAGCACGGCGCGGTCTCCGCCGCCGGTCTGGCCACCGGCGGTCTCCACCCGGTCTTCGCGCTGTACGCCACGTTCCTCAACCGCGCCTTCGACCAGGTGCTGATGGACGTCGCGTTGCACAGGTGCGGCGTGACCTTCGTCCTGGACCGCTCCGGTGTCACCGGCACCGACGGCGCCTCCCACAACGGCATGTGGGACATGTCACTGCTCCAGGTCGTGCCCGGCCTGCGGATCGCCGCGCCGCGCGACGCCGACCAGGTCCGCGCGCAGCTGCGGGAGGCCGTCGAGGTCGATGACGCGCCGACGGTGGTGCGCTACTCCAAGGGCGCGGTCGGTCCGGCCGTCGAGGCGGTCGGCACGGTCGGCGGCATGGATGTGCTGCGCGCCCCGGTGGCGGTCGCCGGGCGCCCCGATGTGCTGCTGGTCTCGGTCGGCGCGCTCGCCCCGATGTGCCTGGAGGTCGCCGCCCTCCTCGACAAGCAGGGCATCTCCTCCACCGTCGTCGACCCGCGCTGGGTCAAGCCGGTCGACCCGGAGCTGCCCGGTCTCGCCGCCGAGCACCGCGTCGTGGTCACCGTCGAGGACAACATCCGCACCGGTGGCGTCGGCGCGGCCGTGGCGCAGGCGCTGCGGGATGCGGGCGTGGACCTCCCGCTGCGTGACTTCGGCATCCCCGAGCGCTTCCTCGACCACGCCTCCCGCAAGGAGGTCATGGCCGAGATCGGGCTGACCGCGCCGGACATCGCCCGGCAGGTCACCGGTCTGGTGGCCAAGCTGGACGGCCGGTTCGAGGGCGCGTCGGCGAGCGCCGCGGGCTCGCCGCGTCCGGCGGAGGTCGCGGGCGACTGACGCCCCTCGCGCTTCCTGGGCCGGTCGGCCACCTCCGGGTGCGCCGACCGGCCCATCCGTTTGTCCGCCGCCGCGCTCCAAAGGGTGAATCGCCGCCGCCCGGGCCCGCCACCCCTGACGATTTGTCTGTGTTGCAGAGAATCTGCCAGTTCAGGTGAGGGTCGTCCAGGCGGAGGTTCGCCCATGAGCACAGAGCAGGGGCCACAGGCCCGGACACGCCGCGACCGCGGGGTGTTCCGGACCAAGAGCGTCGAGCAGTCCATCCAGGACACCGAGGAGCCGGAGCACGCGCTCAAGAAGTCCCTGTCGGCGTTGGACCTGACGGTCTTCGGCGTCGGTGTGGTCATCGGCACCGGCATCTTCGTCCTCACCGGCAAGATCGCGAAGGAGCAGGCGGGCCCGGCGGTCGCCCTCTCCTTCGTCGTCGCCGGAGTGGTCTGCGCCCTCGCCGCGCTCTGCTACGCGGAGTTCGCCTCCACCGTGCCGGTCGCCGGATCGGCGTACACCTTCTCCTACGCCTCGCTCGGCGAGTTCCCCGCCTGGATCATCGGCTGGGACCTGGTCCTGGAGCTGGCGCTGGGGTGCGCGGTGGTCGCGGTCGGCTGGTCCGGCTACATCCGCTCGCTGCTGGACTCGGCGGGCTGGCACCTGCCCGCCGAGCTGTCCGGGACCCAGGGCGGGATGTTCGGCTTCGACCTGCTCGCCTGCGTCCTGGTCCTGGTGCTGACCGCCATCCTCGTCCTCGGCATGAAGCTCTCGTCCCGGGTGACGAACGTGATCGTCGGGATCAAGGTGACGGTGGTGCTGCTCGTCGTCATCGCCGGGGCATTCTTCATCAGCGGCGAGAACTACCACCCGTTCCTGCCGCCCACCCGCCCGCACGCGGGGGAGAGCGGCTACGCCGCCCCGCTCTCCCAGCTCCTGTTCGGCTTCACCCCGTCCAACTACGGCGTCATGGGCATCTTCGCCGCCGCCGCGGTCGTCTTCTTCGCCTTCATCGGCTTCGACATCGTCGCCACCGCCGCCGAGGAGACCCGCCACCCGCAGCGCGATGTGCCCCGCGGCATCCTCGGCTCCCTCGCCATCTGCACCTTCCTCTACGTCGCGGTGTCGATCGTGGTCACCGGGATGCAGAAGTACACCGAGCTGTCGACCGACGCCCCGCTCGCCGACGCCTTCAAGGCGGTCGGCCACCCCGTCTACGCCGGGATCATCAGCTTCGGCGCGGCGGTCGGTCTCACCTCGGTCTGCATGATCCTGCTGCTGGGGCAGAGCCGGGTGTTCTTCGCGATGAGCCGCGACGGGCTGCTGCCGCAGTTCTTCTCCCGGGTGCACCCCACCTTCGGCACGCCCTACCGCTCCACGGTCCTGCTGGGCACGGTCGTCGCCGTCGTCGCCGGGTTCACCTCGATCAACGAGCTGGCCGAACTGGTCAACATCGGCACGCTCTTCGCCTTCGTCGTGGTCGCCCTCGGCGTCGTCCTGCTGCGCCGCTCCCGCCCCGACCTGCCCCGCGCCTTCCGCACCCCGCTGGTCCCGCTGGTCCCCGTGCTGTCGGTGCTCGCCTCGCTCTGGCTGATGCTCAACCTGCCCGCCGAGACCTGGCTCCGCTTCGCCGTCTGGATGGTCGTCGGCTTCGTCGTCTACGTCACCTACGGCCGGACGCACAGCCGTCTGGAGGGCCGCCGGGCGGCCGAGAAGGGCGCGGTCGGCGGCGGTTGAAGACGCGGCCGCCCCACCCGTCCGCCGCGTTGAGGAGGCGGGGCCGCCCTCAGTCGTCCGCCTCGGCTCCCGGACGGCGACCGCCGCCCCGGGCGTCACGGACCGCGCGCGGGCCCGTCACCCGCGCGCCCAGCGCCTCGACACGGGCCCGCAGCCCGCGGTCGGCGGTCACCACCAGACAGTCCCGCCCGGCGCCCTCGGCCGCCACCAACTCCACCATCCGGTCGTCGCCGCTGCCGGGCGCGGACTCCACCCGCACCCCGTCGACGGAGGCCACCTCCCGCGCCGCGCCCTCGACCACCAGCACCAGCTCCACCGGCGGTTCGGCGTACCCGGGCAGACCCGCGGCGGCATGCACGGCCAGTCCGTCCCGCAGCCGCTCCGCGGCGCCGCGCCGATCGCGCCACCAGCCGTCCGGGACCGACCCGACGACGTTCGCCGCATCGACGATGACCAAGGAATCCATGGCCCCACCCTGTCATGTGCCGGACGGACGGCAGCACGACGGCGCGGGCCGACTCCACCGAGCCGACCCGCGCCGCCGCGTTGCCAGGTGCCTTACGCGGGCACGCTCGCCAGGCCCGGGGCCAGGAACTTCTTGCCCGTCACCCGCTCGGAGACGCCCGCGCGGTCCAGGTACGGCGTGATGCCGCCCAGGTGGAAGGGCCAGCCCGCGCCGGTGATCAGGCACAGGTCGATGTCCTGCGCCTCGGCGACGACGTCCTCGTCCAGCATCAGACCGATCTCCTGCGCCACGGCGTCCAGCACGCGGTCGCGGACCTGCTCCTCGGTCAGCACCGAGTCGCCCTGCTTCAGCAGCGCGGCGACCTCCGGGTCCAGCTCCGGCTTGCCGGAATCGTAGACGTAGAAGCCGCGCTTGCCGGCCTCGACGACGGCCTTGAGGTTCGGCGAGACGGTGAACCGCTCGGGGAACGCGCCGTGCAGCGTCTCGGAGACGTGCAGACCGATCGCCGGGCCGACCAGCTCCAGCAGGACCAGCGGCGACATCGGCAGCCCCAGCGGCTCGACGGCCTTCTCCGCCACGGCGACGGGCGTGCCCTCGTCGATGACGTTCTGGATCTCGCCCATGAAGCGGGTCAGGATGCGGTTGACGACGAACGCCGGGGCGTCCTTCACCAGCACCGCGGTCTTCTTCAGCGACTTGGCGACGGCGAAGGCGGTGGCCAGCGACGCGTCGTCGGTCCGCTCGGCGCGGACGATCTCCAGCAGCGGCAGGATCGCGACCGGGTTGAAGAAGTGGAAGCCGACGACCCGCTCGGGGTTCTTCAGCTTCGACGCCATCTCGGTGACCGACAGCGAGGAGGTGTTGGTCGCCAGGATCGCGTGCGCCGGGACGACCGCCTCGACCTCGGCGAACACCTGCTGCTTGACGCCCATCTCCTCGAAGACGGCCTCGATGACGAAGTCCGCGTCGCCGAAGGCGGCGGCCTTGTCGAGGTGACCGCTGACCAGGCCCTTGAGGCGGTTCGCCTTGTCCTGGTTGACGCGGCCCTTGAGCAGCAGCTTGTCGATCTCGCCGTGGACGTACGCGACGCCCTTGTCGATCCGGGCCTGGTCGATGTCGGTGAGGACGACCGGGACCTCCAGACGGCGCGCGAAGAGCAGCGCCAGCTGGGAGGCCATCAGACCGGCGCCGACGACACCGACCTTGGTGACCGGGCGGGCCAGCTTCTTGTCCGGCGCACCGGCGGGCCGCTTGGCGCGCTTCTGCACCAGGTTGAACGCGTAGATGCCGGAGCGGAGTTCGCCGCCCATGATCAGGTCGGCGAGCGCCCGGTCCTCGGCGTCGAAGCCCTGCTGACGGTCGCCGTTCTTCGCGGCGGCGATGATGTCCAGCGCGCGGTAGGCGGCCGGGGCGGCGCCGTGCACCTTGCCGTCGGCGATGGCCCGGCCGCGGGCGACGGCCTCGTCCCAGGCGGCGCCGCGGTCCGGCTCGGGGCGGGCGACCTCGGTCTCACCGGTCAGCACCGAGGCGGTCCAGATCAGCGACTGCTCCAGGAAGTCCGCGCCCTCGAACAGCGCGTCCGCGATGCCGAGGTCGAAGACCTGCTCCCCCTTGAGCTGCTTGTTCTGGTTGAGCGAGTTCTCGATGACCACGCTCACCGCGCGGTCCGCGCCGATGAGGTTCGGCAGCAGCACGCAGCCGCCCCAGCCGGGCACCAGACCGAGGAAGACCTCGGGCAGCGAGAACGCGGGCACGGCCTTCGAGACGGTGCGGTACGAGCAGTGCAGCCCGACCTCGACGCCACCGCCCATCGCCGCGCCGTTGTAGTACGCGAACGTCGGCACGGCCAGGCCCGACAGCCGCTTGAAGACGTCGTGGCCGCCCTTGCCGATGGCCAGCGCGTCCTCGTGACGCTTCAGCAGCTCGACGCCCTTGAGGTCGGCGCCGACGGCGAAGATGAACGGCTTGCCGGTGATGCCGACGCCGACGACGGAGCCGTCCGCCGCCTCCTTCTCGACCTGGTCGATCGCGGCGTTCAGATTGGCCAGCGACTGCGGGCCGAAGGTGGTCGGCTTGGTGTGGTCCAGGCCGTTGTCCAGCGTGATGAGCGCGAAGCGGCCCGCGCCCTTCGGCAGGTCGAGGTGGCGTACGTGCGCCTGGGTCACGACCTCGTCCGGGAACAGCTCGGCCGCACCCTTCAACAGCTCAGCGGTGGTGCTCACTTGCCTGCCCCCTCGAAGTGCGGGTTCTCCCAGATCACGGTGGCGCCCATGCCGAAGCCGACGCACATGGTGGTGATGCCGTAGCGGACGTGCGGCTGCTCCTCGAACTGCCGGGCCAGCTGCGTCATCAGCCGGACGCCGGAGGAGGCCAGCGGGTGGCCGAAGGCGATGGCGCCGCCGTACTGGTTGACGCGCGGGTCGTCGTCGGCGATGCCGTAGTGGTCGAGCAGCGAGAGCACCTGGACGGCGAACGCCTCGTTGATCTCGAACAGGCCGATGTCGTCGATGGTCAGACCGGCCTTGGCCAGCGCCTTCTCCGTCGCCGGGACCGGGCCGATGCCCATGACCTCCGGCTCCACGCCCGCGAAGGCGAAGTCGACCAGGCGCATCTTGACGGGCAGCCCCAGCTCGCGCGCCACGTCCTCGGCGGCGATCAGCGAGGCGGTCGCGCCGTCGTTGAGACCGGCGGCGTTGCCCGCGGTCACCCGGCCGTGCGGACGGAACGGCGTCTTGAGCCCGGCGAGGTTCTCCAGCGTGGTGCCCGGGCGCATCGGCTCGTCGGCGGTGGCCAGACCCCAACCGGTCTCGCCCGCCTCGGCGTTGGTGCGGCGTACCGAGATCGGCACCAGGTCGGCCTGGATCTGGCCGTTGGCGTACGCCTTCGCGGCCTTCTCCTGGCTGCGGACGGCGTAGGCGTCGGCGCGCTCCTTGGTCAGGTGCGGCAGCCGGTCGTGGAGGTTCTCCGCCGTCATGCCCATGAACAGCGCCGACTGGTCGACCAGCTTCTCGCTGACGAACCGCGGGTTGGGGTCGACGCCCTCACCCATGGGGTGGCGACCCATGTGCTCGACGCCACCGGCGACGGCGATGTCGTACGCACCGAAGGAGACACCACCGGCGATGCTGGTGACGGCGGTCATCGCACCGGCGCACATACGGTCGATGGAGAAGCCGGGCACCGACTGCGGCAGGCCCGCCAGGATGCCGGCGGTGCGGCCCAGGGTCAGGCCCTGGTCGCCGATCTGCGTGGTCGCCGCGAGCGCGACCTCGTCGATCTTCGCGGGGTCCAGGTCCGGGTTGCGGCGCAGCAGCTCCCGGATGCACTTGACGACCAGGTCGTCGGCGCGGGTCTCGTGGTAGATGCCCTTCGGGCCCGCCTTGCCGAACGGGGTGCGGACGCCGTCGACGAAGACGACGTCCCTAGCGGTACGAGGCACGTTGGCTCTCCTCCAGGTGCGGGATGGCACTGCTGCGGGGCGCCCCCGGAGGGACGCATCACACCGACATGCTACTTACGGGTAACCATGCTGCACAGCCCCCTCGCCCGGAGCGGTGAAGGTCACATCGCGCGGGGCGCGGCGCCGTGGAGATGTGATCAACCGAAGGCGCACATAAAGTGCCCTTATGGACACAAAGCGTAAGGATCTGGTGGTGCGCGGTCGGCGGCGTCCCGTAGGGCCCCGCACGCTGGGAGCGGTGTGCGCGGTCGCCGCCGCCGGTGCGCTCCTCGCGGGCTGCGGCAGCGGCGGCAAGAGCGTGAGCGGCGCGCCGGACAGTCCCGAGGTGGCGTCCCCGGCGGCGGCCACCTCCCCGGGCGGCTCCCCGATGGCCTCACCCGGCCGGAATCTGACCAAGGCGCAGAGCGAGCGCAAGGAACTCTTCGCGAAGACCAAGGCCGACTACGAGCATGTGCTGACCGCCGCGGAGGGCGCCGTACCACACAGCAAGCCCGTCTCCACCGAGCTGAAGGGCGGCGACGGCGGCAACCCCGTGTGGGAGACGGTGATGGCGACGCGCGACGGCACCGCGCACGCGCTCCGCGTCGACGCGGTCACCGGAAAGGCGGGCAAACCCGTCACCGAGCAGCAGAAGTCCGAGGACCGCAAGGCGCTGGCCACACGGCTGCGGGACGCCACGGTCACCGCGCCGATGGCGGCGAAGACCGCGATGGCGAAGAAGAGCGGCAAGGTGTCGGCGGTCGAGCTGGAGAACGCCGATCACGGCAAGCCGGTCTGGAAGGTGGACGTCGTCTCGACCTCCGACTGGAAGAAGACGACCTTCGACGTCGACGCCAAGGACAACAAGATCCTCAAGGAACACACCGACCAGCACTGACCCCGCGCTCCGGTCGGCGGCCCGGCGCCGTACGGCCCGAGCGGCCGTCCGTGCCCCGGCGGGCCCATGGGCCCGCCGGGGCACGGACGCGCCGTCAGTCGCTGTGCTGCGTCAGCGCCTGGGCGAGCAGCGGCGTGACCAGCTGGACCTGCCAGGGGCGGGCGCCGTACCCGGACAGCGCGGCGGAGACCGTGTCCCCGGTCGGCTCGGCGGGCGGCTCCCAGCACACCCGGCGCACCGTGTCCGGCGTGATCAGGTTCTCCTGCGGGAGGTTCAGCTCCTCCGCCAGCGCGGTCACCGCGGCACGCGCCGCCGAGAGCCGCGCCGCGGCCACCGGGTCCTTGTCCGCCCAGGCGCGGGGCGGCGGCGGGCCGTTGAGAGGCGCGCCGGGCTGCGGCAGCTCGCTGTCGGGCAGCGCCCGCGCCCGGTCCACGGCCGCCTGCCACTGCTCCAGCTGACGGCGGCCCATACGGTGCCCGAAGCCGGGCAGCGCGGCCAGCGCGTGGGCGTTCGGCGGGAGGTTCAGCGCCGCCTCCACGATCGCGGCGTCGCCGAGCACCTTGCCCGGGGAGACGTCGCGCTTCTGGGCCACCTTGTCGCGCGCCGTCCACAGTTCACGGACGACGGCCATCTGGCGTCGGCGGCGCACCTTGTGCATCCCGGAGGTGCGGCGCCAGGGATCCTTGCGCGGCGGGGCCGGGGGAGCGGCGGCGATGGCGGCGAACTCCTGCCGGGCCCACTCCAGCTTCCCCTGCTGCTCCAGCTCCTCCTCCAGCGCATCGCGCAGATCCACCAGCAGCTCGACGTCGAGCGCGGCGTAGCGCAGCCACGGGTCGGGGAGCGGACGGGTGGACCAGTCGACGGCGGAGTGGCCCTTCTCCAGCGCGAAGCCGAGGACGTTCTCGACCATCGCGCCGAGACCCACCCGCGCGAAACCGGCGAGCCGGCCCGCCAGCTCGGTGTCGAACAGCCGGGTCGGCACCATCCCTATGTCGCGCAGGCACGGCAGGTCCTGGGTGGCGGCGTGCAGCACCCACTCGGTGTCGGCGACGGCCGCGCCCAGCGTGCCGAGGTCCGGGCAGCCGACCGGGTCGATCAGGACGCTGCCCGCGCCCTGACGGCGCAGCTGGACGAGGTAGGCGCGCTGGCCGTAGCGGTAGCCCGAGGCGCGCTCGGCGTCGACGGCGAGGGGGCCGCTGCCCGCCGCGAGGGCGGCGACGACCTCGGCGAGGGCGTCACCGCTGGCGGTCACCGGGGGGATGCCCTCACGGGGCTCCAACAGGGGTTCCGGCGCCGGTCGGGAATCCGGAGGCGAGTCTCCGGCTGCTCGCAGTGGAGTGTCTGCTGCGGTCTTTTGGGCGTCGGTCACCGGTCAAGGGTATCTGTGTATGCGCATCGCCCGTCGAGGGGAACGTTCCCTCGGCGGGCGATGTGTCGAGGGTGCAGGTCAGTGGATGATGCCGGTGCGCAGCGCCACGGCCACCATTCCGGCCCGGTCGCCGGTGCCGAGCTTGCGGGCGATCCGGGCGAGGTGGCTCTTGACGGTCAGGGCGGACAGGCCCATCGACACGCCGATCGCCTTGTTGGACTGGCCCTCCGCCACCAGCCGCAGCACCTCGACCTCCCGGCCCGACAGTTCGCGGTAGCCGCCGGGGTGGCCCGGGGCGCCCGGCGGGCGGCGCTGCATCCGGGCGGCGTGGGCGCCGATCG
This sequence comes from Streptomyces catenulae, assembly GCF_000718015.1. Taxonomy (GTDB): domain Bacteria; phylum Actinomycetota; class Actinomycetes; order Streptomycetales; family Streptomycetaceae; genus Streptomyces; species Streptomyces catenulae. The sequence continues at coordinate 62,163 of NZ_JODY01000003.1, forward strand.
GCGCGGCCCCCGGGCGGCCCGGCAGGCCGAGGTTGGTGCGGGTGCCGGTGACGACATAGCCCTTGACGCCGCCCGCGAGGGCGTTGCGTACCGCGCCGATGTCGTCGGCGGCGGAGAGGGCGAGGCCGTTGGGCCAGCCCGCGGCGCGGGTCTCGGACAGCAGCGTCAGGCCGGAGCCGTCGGGCAGATGGACGTCGGCAACGCAGATGTCGCGTGGGTTGCCGACCCGGGGGCGGGCCTCCGCGATCGACGACGCCTCGATCACGTCCCGTACTCCGAGGGCCCACAGGTGGCGGGTGACGGTGGAGCGGACGCGAGGGTCGGCCACGACGACCATGGCCGTCGGCTTGTTCGGGCGGTAGGCGACCAGGCTCGAAGGTTGCTCGAGGAGAACAGACACCGGGCCTCCTGGGGGAGTGGCGGGACGGTTGCGACCGGGCTACAAGGGGCGAGCCGGGACGTTCCGTATCTGAAGGGTCACTGACCTCTTCGGCAGCAATCGGAGGGGACTTTAGGCATCGATCACGATTTAGTTAGTGTCAATTCGGACAAATCGGATGCGTGAGCGATCATACGTGAACACCGGGGTGATCAGCGGTGCCCCTGTTCCCGCACACCACCCGTGAGGACGGCGCCGATCGTGCGGCGGGGGCAAGCACGAGGGCGCCGCACCGTCGTGGTGCGACGCCCTCGTCCGGGGTCCGGGGTCCGGCCCGGGAACACTTCAGCGGGGCTGGGCCCCCCGGCGCTGGGGCAGCGGCACCACCCCGCCGCGCGGGCCCGGCTCCTGCGGCGCCGGGGGCAACCCGGCCACCTGACACAGCAGATCGCACCAGGCCGCCAGGTGCGCGCCCGCGTCGGGCACCCCGCCGGGGCCCTCCGCCGGGGTCCACGACGCGCGGATCTCCAGCTGGGTGGCGGGCTCCCGCGCCGCCAGCCCCCCGAAGTGGTGCGACGACGCCCGGGTCACCGTCCCGCTCGCCTCGCCGTACCGCACCCCGCGGGCGTCCAGCGCGCCCGTCAGCCACGACCAGGAGACCTCGGGCAGCAGCGGATCGGCGCCCATCTCCGGCTCCAGCTCCGCGCGGGCCAGCGTCACCACCCGGAACGTGCCCTGCCACGCCTCGTGCCCGGCGGGATGGTGCAGCAGCACCAGCCGCCCGTCCGCCAGATCCGCGTCCTCGCCGTCCGCGCCCGCGCCCCGCTCGACCACCGTGGCCTCCAGCGCGGCGGCGTACGGCGCGAGCCGTTTCGGCGCCGGGACCACCTCCAGCTCGATCTCGGGACGCGGCCGGGCCGCGCGGAGCGACTCGACCGCTCGTCGGAAGGGGATCGGGGTCTCGTCCGCGCTGTCCGAGAGGTGTTCGTACGCCGCAGCCATGCCCGGAAGCGTAGGCGGAAGTGGCGCCGCGGAGGGGGAGGACACCCGGTGCGCGCGTCGCCCGTTCGGAGGTGTCCGGCGCCGCATGCGAAGATTCCGTCCGTGAGCGCCAACGACCGCCCGACGGGCCAGCAGCAGACCGGAACGTACGACTCGGCCTTCCTCAGGGCCTGCCGGCGCGAGCCGGTGCCGCACACCCCCGTGTGGTTCATGCGGCAGGCGGGGCGGTCGCTGCCCGAGTACCACAAGGTCCGCAAGGGCATCGCGATGCTCGACTCCTGCACCCGGCCCGAGCTGGTCACGGAGATCACCCTCCAGCCGGTGCGCCGCCACCACGTCGACGCCGCCGTCTACTACAGCGACATCGTCGTGCCGCTCAAGGCCATCGGCATCGACCTCGACATCAAGCCGGGCGTCGGCCCCGTCATCGAGAACCCGATCCGCACCCGCGCCGACCTGGACCGGCTGCGCCCGCTGGAGCCCGGCGACGTCACGTATGTCACCGAGGCCGTGCGGATGCTCGTCCAGGAGCTGGGCTCCACGCCGCTCATCGGCTTCGCCGGTGCGCCGTTCACGCTCGCCAGCTACCTGGTCGAGGGCGGCCCGTCGCGCAACCACGAGCACACCAAGGCGCTGATGTACGGCGACCCGCAGCTCTGGGCCGACCTGCTCGACCGCCTCGCCGTGATCACCTCCGCCTTCCTCGACGTGCAGATCGAGGCCGGGGCGAGCGCCGTGCAGCTCTTCGACTCCTGGGTCGGCGCGCTCGCGCCCGCCGACTACCGCCGCTCGGTGCTGCCCGCCTCCGCGAAGGTCTTCGAGTCGGTCGCCCACCACGGCGTGCCGCGGATCCACTTCGGCGTCGGCACCGGCGAGCTGCTGGGCCTGCTCGGCGAGGCCGGGGCGGACGTCGTCGGCGTCGACTGGCGGGTCCCGCTGGACGAGGCGGCCCGCCGGGTCGGCCCCGGCAAGGCGCTCCAGGGCAACTTCGACCCGGCCGTGCTCTTCGCCCCGCGCGAGGCGGTGGAGGCCAAGGCCCGCGAGGTGCTGGACGCGGCCGCCGGTCTGGAGGGCCACATCTTCAACCTCGGCCACGGCGTCCCGCCGACCACCGACCCGGACGCGCTGACCCACCTCGCCGAGTACGTCCACACGCAGACCGCGCGCTGAGCCGCGCCGGGGCGCCGGGCCTCACATCCCGGCGGCCCGGACCGCCGCCGTGGCCTTCCGGGCCGCGACCAGCACCGGATCCCAGACCGGGGAGAACGGCGGCGCGTACCCCAGGTCGAGCATGGTCATCTGCTCCACCGTCATCCCGGCGGTCAGCGCGACCGCCGCGATGTCCACCCGCTTCCCGGCGCCCTCCCGGCCGACGATCTGCACCCCCAGCAGCCGCCCGGTACGCCGCTCGGCGAGCATCTTCACGTGCATCGGCCGGGCGCCGGGGTAGTACCCGGCGTGGTTGGTCGACTCGATGGTCACCGTCACGAACTCCAGCCCCTCGGCGCGGGCCTGGTGCTCCAGCAGGCCGGTGCGGGCGATCTCCAGATCGCAGACCTTGCTGACGGCGGTGCCGACCACGCCGGGGAAGGTGGCGTAGCCGCCCGCGACGTTGGCGCCGATGACCTGGCCGTGTTTGTTGGCGTGGGTACCGAGCGCGAGATGGCGGGTGTGGCCCGAGATCAGGTCGAGCACCTCCACGCAGTCACCGCCCGCCCAGACGTTCTCCCGGCCGCGCACCCGCATCGACAGATCCGTCAGCAGCCCGCCGGACGGCCCCAGCGGCAACCCCGCGGCCTCGGCCAGCGCCGTCTCCGGCCGGACGCCCATGCCCAGCACGACCACGTCCGCCGGATACTCCGCGTCCTCGGTGGCCACCGCGCGGGCGCGCCCCTCGTCGTCGGTCAGCACGGCGGTGACCACGGCGCGGCGCACCGTCTCGATGCCCAGACCGCACATCGCCTCGTGCACCCGCGCGCCCATGTCCGGATCGAGGGTGGACATCGGCTGCTCGCCGCGGTCCAGCACGGTGACCGCGTAGCCGTGGTGGATCAGCGCCTCGGCCATCTCCACGCCGATGTACCCGGCGCCGATCACCACGGCGCGGCGGCCCGGGGACGCGGCGAGGGTGTCGATCAGGGCGCGGCCGTCGTCGAGGGTCTGCACGCCGTGCACCCCGCGCGCCTCGATACCGGGCAGCGGGGGGCGCAGCGGCCGGGCGCCGGTGGCCAGCACCAGCTTGTCGAACTCCGTCCAGCTCTCCCGCCCGCCGTCGTCCAGCGCCCGCACCCGGCCGCGCTCCAGATCCAGTTCGGTGACCTCGGTGCGCATCCGCAGATCGATGGCGCGCGCCCGGTGCTCCTCGGGCGTCCGGGCGATCAGCGCGGCGGGACCGTCGACCGTGCCGCCGACCCAGTACGGGATGCCGCACGCGGAGTACGAGGTGAAGTGGCCGCGCTCGAACGCGGTGATGGCCAACTCGCCGGGGCCTTTCAGCCGCCGGGCCTGCGAGGCGGCCGACATGCCCGCCGCGTCGCCGCCGATGACCACGAGCCGTTCCGCCATGGAAGCCCCTCACGCCGTCCGCCGTGCCCGCCGCGGGAACCGCCCGCACGAGCCCACCGCGATCAGGCTACGGCCCGGCACCGACAACGGCGGGGGAGCGCGGCGGGCGGGCGCGGCCGGGCCGCCACCGGGGCCCGGCCGCGGCCCGCCGCCTACCGCTCCAGGACGACCGCCAGCCCCTGCCCCACCCCGATGCACAGGGCGGCCAGGCCGGTACCGGAGCCGCGGGCCGCGAGCTGGTGGGCCACCGCACCGGCCAGCCGCGCCCCCGACGCCCCCAGCGGATGGCCGATCGCGAGGGCGCCGCCGCGCGGGTTGACGAGCGTGGGGTCCAGCTCCGGCCAGCGGCCGATGCACCCCAGCGCCTGCGCGGCGAACGCCTCGTTCAGCTCGAAGACCGCCAGGTCCCCGAAGCCGCGCCCGGCGCGCTCCAGCGCCCGCCGCACCGCGCCGACCGGGCCGAGCCCGTAGAACTGCGGCTCCACGCCCGTCACCGCGCTCGCACGGATCCGGGCCAGCGGCTCCCGGCCGATGGCCCGCAGCCCCTCCTCGTCGGCGAGGAGCAGCGCCGCCGCACCGTCGTTGAGCGGCGCGGAGTTCCCGGCGGTGACCGTCCCGCCGGTGCGGCGGAAGACCGGCTTCAGCCGGGACAGCGCCTCCAGGGACGACGTCTCCCGGATCGTCTCGTCGCGCGCCTGCTCCACCCCGGGCAGCGGCACCACCTCCGCGTCGTACTGCCCGGTGCGCCAGGCGCGGGTCGCCTTCTGGTGGCTGGCCAGCGCGAACACGTCCTGCTGCTCGCGGGTGATGCCGTGCAGATCGGCGATCTTCTCCGCGCCCTCGCCCAGCGCGACCGTCCACTCCGGCCGCATCCCCGGGTTGACCATCCGCCAGCCCAGCGTCGTGGAGAACAGCTCCTGATGGCCCGTCGGGAAGCCGCGGTCCGGTTTGGCGAGGACGTACGGCGCCCGGCTCATCGACTCCACACCGCCCGCCACCGCCACGTGCGCATCGCCCAGCGCGAGGGCGCGGGCCGCCTGGACGACGGCCTCCAGCCCGGAGCCGCACAGCCGGTTGACCGTCACCCCGGGCACCGTGTCCGGCAGTCCGGCCAGCAGCACCGCCATCCGCGCGACGTTGCGGTTGTCCTCCCCGGCGCCGTTCGCGTCGCCCAGGACGACGTCGTCGATGAGCGCCGGATCCAGCTCCGGGCTGCGCGCCACCAGCGCCCCCAGGACGTGGGCGGCGAGATCGTCGGGGCGGACGCCCGCCAGCGCCCCGCCGTATTTGCCGACCGGGGTCCGTACGGCGTCGACGACGTAGACGTCCCGTGCGCGCTGCTCGGTCATCAAGACTGTCCTCGCTGTGTGGGGCTGTCCGGGGAACCGGCGGACCGGGCCGTCCGGGCACGCGAGCGCGCGAGGCGGCAGCGGCGCGGGCGGGCGCCGGGCCGCCGCCCGCCCGAGTCTTTGCCGGGCCCCCGACGCTGTCAACGCGGTCCTCGGCCAACGTCCCCGGAGCGCTCTGAGAGAGTGGGGGCATGAGCGCAGCGCACACCAGTACGGGCCGGGCAGCCGGCCGCCATGTGGTCGTCGTCGGCGGCGGCATCGCCGGACTCGCCGCGGCGCACCGCCTCCTGGGCGGCGGCGCCACCGTGACCCTTCTGGAGGCGTCCGGGCGGCTCGGCGGCAAGCTGCGGGCCGGGGAGATCGCCGGTGTCCCCGTGGACCTGGGCGCCGAGTCGATGCTGGCCCGGCGGCCCGAGGGCGTGGAGCTGGCCCGCGCCGTCGGCCTCGGCGACCGCCTCCAGCCGCCCGCCACCGCCTCCGCCACCCTCTGGACGCGCGGGGCGCTGCGCCCCATGCCCAAGGGCCACGTCATGGGCGTCCCCGGCGACCTCGCCCCGCTCGCCGCCTCCGGCGTGATCTCGGCGCAGGGCCTCGACCGCATCGCCGCCGACGCCGATCTGGCGCGCACCGAGGTCGGCGAGGACGTCGCGGTCGGCGCGTACGTCGCCGAGCGGCTCGGCCGTGAGGTCGTCGACCGGCTCGTCGAACCGCTGCTCGGCGGCGTCTACGCGGGCGACGCCTACCGCATCTCGATGCGCGCCGCCGTCCCGCAGCTCTTCGAGGCGGCCCGCGCCGAGCGGTCGCTGATCGCCGGTGTCCGCGGGATCCAGGCGCGCGCCGCCGAGGCGGCCCGGGACCTCCCCGCCGACCGGCCGGTCTTCATGGGCATCGACGGCGGCATCGGCACGCTGCCCGGCGCCGTCGCGGACGCGGTGCGCGCCGCCGGTGGCGAGATCGCGCTGCACACCCCGGTCCGCGCGCTGCGCCGCCGCGGCGCCGACGGCTGGTGGGTGGAGACGGGCGACCGCACCATCGAGGCGGATGCGGTGGTCCTGGCGGCGCCCGCCGGGCCCGCGGCGCGGCTGCTGCGGGACGACTGCCCGGCCGCCGCCACCGAGCTGGACACCGTCGACTCCGCCTCGATGGCGCTGATCACCCTGGCCTTCCGCCGCGCCGATGTGGCGGGGATCCCGGAGGGCAGCGGCTTCCTCGTGCCGCCCGTGGACGGCCACCGCATCAAGGCGTCCACGTTCGCCAGCCGCAAGTGGGGCTGGCTCGCCGACGCCGACCCGGAGCTGTTCGTGCTGCGCACCTCCGTCGGCCGCTACGGCGACGACGCCCTGCTGGGCCGCGACGACGCCGAACTGGTGGAGATCTCGCTCGCCGACCTCGGCGCCGCCGTCGGCCTCGCCGCCCGCCCCGTGGCCTCCACCGTCACCCGCTGGGACGGCGGGCTGCCGCAGTACTTCGTCGGCCATCCGGACCGCGTCGCCCGGATCCGCGCGGCGCTCCCCGGGGCGCTGCGGGTGTGCGGCGCGGCCTACGACGGCGTCGGCATCCCGGCGTGCATCGGGTCGGCGCGGCGGGCCGCCGACGAGATCCTGGCGGGCCTGGAGACCCGGGCGCCGGACTTCTCCGGAGGCGAGTGAGAATGGACGGTATGACAGACGCTTCCACCCCCGCCGCGGACCGGGCGCAGAACGCCGGCAAGAAGGCGAAGGACCTCAACGACACCATTCGCTACACCCTGTGGTCGGTGTTCCGGCTGCGGGACGTCCTCCCCGAGGACCGCAGCGGCTACGCCGACGAGGTCGAGGAGCTGTTCACCCAGCTCGCCGCCAAGGACGTCGTGGTCCGCGGCACCTACGACGTCTCCGGGCTGCGTGCCGACGCCGACGTGATGATCTGGTGGCACTCGGAGAGTGCGGACGCCCTCCAGGAGGCGTTCAACCTCTTCCGCCGCACCCGCCTGGGCCGCGCCCTCACCCCGGTGTGGTCCAACATGGCGCTGCACCGCCCCGCGGAGTTCAACAAGTCGCACATCCCGGCGTTCCTCGCCGACGAGCGCGCCCGCGACTACGTCAGCGTCTACCCGTTCGTCCGCTCCTACGAGTGGTACCTCCTCCCCGACGACGAGCGCCGCAAGATGCTCGCCGACCACGGCAAGATGGCCCGCGGCTTCCCGGACGTCCGCGCCAACACCGTGCCGTCGTTCTCGCTCGGCGACTACGAGTGGATCCTGGCGTTCGAGGCGGACGACCTGTACCGCATCGTCGACCTGATGCGTCACCTGCGCGGCTCCGAGGCGCGTAGGCACGTCCGCGAGGAGGTGCCGTTCTACACCGGTCGCCGCAAGCCGGTCGCCGAACTGGTCGCCGGTCTGGCCTGATCCGGACCCGTTACGGCCCGAGTGCCACGACGACGGCGGGCCGCCCCGGGTGGGGCGGCCCGCCGTCGTCGTGTCCGGGGGTCACAGCGGGCTGGTCGCGCCCCTCCCCGCCTTCTCGGCGGGGTGCTTCGGGTCGTCGGGCTTCGGCTCGGCGCGCGGGGCGCAGTACACCCGGTGCCCGGGGACCGTGCCGTGCAGCAGATACGCCTCCACATGCGCGTTCACACAGGAGTTGGGGCCGTACGCGACGCCGTGGGTACCGGCGCCGTTCTCGGTGACCAGCGACGAGCCCGGCAGCCGCTCCTGGAGCGCCAGCGCGCCCGGGTAGGGCGTCGCGCCGTCGCGCTCGGCGGCCAGCAGCAGGACCGGCGGCAGCGCGCCGGGCGCGGTGCGGATGTCGACCGGGCCGTGCCGCCCGGGCAGCGCCTGCGCCGCGCGGGCGGCCGCCGCGTACCGGGCGGCCTCGCCGACCTCGTCCGTCCCCGGGACACCGGCCGCGGCGCGGTCCTCGGCCCGGCCGGTCGCGGCGTTCAGCCCGGCGCGGGCCGACTGCGCGGCGTCCGGCCAGAAGGCGCACGGCAGGTTCATCCAGACGTTGTCCCAGGTCTCGAAGGGCGCGCGCCGCGCCACCTCGGCGTTGTCCCGGTCCCAGGTGCGCAGGTCGTGCGGCCAGGCGGCGTCGTTGCAGGAGACCGCGGTGTAGACCGCGTTGCTGTTCTCGTCGGCGACCGCGTCCTCGGGGTCGGGCGTCGCCTGGTCCCGCAGCGGCTTGTCGTCGCCGTGCAGATACGCCGACAGGGCCCGGGCCCGGCGCGGCCAGTAGACGTCGTTGTAGCCGGTGCGCAGGAACGCCGACTGGAGCTGCGCGGGCCCGACCCTGCCGCCCGCCGGGTGGCTGCGCAGCCGGGTGAGCGCGGTGTCGTACGCCTGCTGCACGGACTGCTCGGTGGTGCCCAGGTGGTAGGCGCTCTGATGGCGGGCGACCCAGCGCAGCCAGTCGCGCCAGCGGCCCTGGAACGCGACGTTCTGCGCGAGGTTGTTGCCGTACCAGATCTGCCGCGGGTCCGGGTCGACGACGCTGTCGAAGATCATCCGCCGGACGTGCCCGGGGTAGAGCGTGGCGTACAGCGCGCCGAAGTACGTCCCGTAGGACGCGCCCATGAACGTCAGCTTCCGCTCGCCGAGCGCGGCGCGCAGCATGTCGAGGTCGCGGGCGTTGTTGACGGAGTTGTAGAACGGCAGGTCGGCACCGGCGTTCCGGGCACAGCCGCGGGCGTACGCCTCGGCCTGCGCGGTCTTCGTGCGCTTGAAGGCGGCGGTGGGGTGGACCTGGCTGTCGGTCGGCGCCTTGGCGAACTCCTTCGGGTCCTGGCAGGACAGCGGCGCCGACCGGCCGACGCCGCGTGGGGCGTAGCCGACGAAGTCGTAGGCGCGGGCGGTGCGGCGCCACTTGGGCAGCGTGCCGTAGAGCGGGAAGTCCATGCTGGAGCCGCCCGGACCGCCCGGGTTGAAGATCAGGGCGCCCTGCCGCTCCTTGGGCGCGGTGGCCCGGATCCGGCTGACGGTCAGCTTGATCTGCTTGCCCTGGGGGCGCCCGTAGTCGAGCGGCACGGTCAGCGCGGCGCACTCGACGTCCGACGGCAGATGCTCGACCGGGGCGCAGCGCCCGAAGGTGAGGGGGCGCGCGAGGGGCGCGGGCGGCGCGGCGGGCGCGCGGGTGGCGCTGTCCGCCGGGGAGGTGGCGAGGGCGCCCAGGAGGAGCGACCCGATGGTTCCGTACAACGCGAGTGCTCTCACGGAGCGTCCCTTCGTCGTGCCCGGCACGACGCGGCCCGCGCGCGGCCACATACGTGCATACGGAAGGGATGGTTGGTGCGGCGATCGGTGAAGTAAAGCACCGGGCCGCGGTGTTGCCCGCTATACCCCGGATGAGTGGAGGGCCGAGCGCAGCGACGGGTCGTCCAGCGCCCGCGGGCCGTGCAGCGCCAGCGCGGTCAGGGCGTCCCCGGAGGCCGGGCGGCCGGTCCCGGCGGCGCGGCGCAACCGGCCCGCGCCCGCCTCCGTCGCCCAGCGGGCGGCCGGGCGGTACTCGGCGCGCGCCGTCGCCCACGTACCGGCGGTGAGGACGAGCGGCAGCGCGAACCAGCCGAGCAGCGGCCCGACGGCGCGCTCCGGCGGCGCCTGCCAGACCGCCGCGGCGGCGGCCAGCAGCACCACGAGGGTGGCGGCCCGCACCTGCCGCAGCGCCTCGCGGAGACCGCGGTACGGGTCGGTCCGCGGCGCCAGACCGGCGGCCGTCAGCCGCTCCGTGAGGGACCGCAGCGCCTCCGTGGCGGCGAGCCCGTCGCGGATGGCGGGGATGCGGCGCTGACCGTCGGCGCCGATGGCGGCGAGGACCGCGCACTCGACGGCGTCCCGGCCGACCGGGTCGACGACCGTGGCCCAGCCGGTGTGCGCCAGCAGGAGGCGGCGCTGCTGCGCCATCGACACCAGGGTGACGTCGGCGACCCGGTCCGGCCCGCCCGCCAGGAACGCCGTCTCGTACAGCGTCGGCCCGTACGGCGGTCCGGGCTCCGGGACGGCCGACGGGTGGGGCGGTTGCGGCGGCAGGGCGCGGGCGGTGCGGCAGACGCGGAGGCAGGCGACGGCGGTGGCGAGCACGGCGACGGCGAGAAAGAGGAGCCCCATGGCGAAATTTCTACGGGAACACCTGTCCGGCCGCCACGGCGTATCTCAGGATGTGGGAACCGGGCGGGCGGCCCCGGGGCGTGGCCGGAACCGGCCCCCGCCCCGCCGCGCCCGCCCCGCGCTCAACCGCCGCACGAGGACCCGCAGGAGGACCCGCCGCCCCCGCACGACGACCCGCCGCCACAGGAGGACCCGCAGGACGAGCCCCCGTGGTGCGAACCGCCGCAGGACGAGCCGCCGCCGTGGTGCGAGCCGCCGCACGAGGAGCCGCCGCCGTGGTGGTGCGAGCCCCCGCAGCTCGACCCGCCGGACGTCCCGCACCAGGCCGGGCCGTCGGACGCGTCGTTCCAGCCGCTGTCGCCGTCGGACGACGACGCGCCGTTCACGGCCATCGCGGTCCGGGCCTGGGCCAGCTGCTCCCGCAGCACTTCGTCCGTGAGCAGCGTGGCGCTGCCGATCGCCACCAGGAGCGCCGCCGGGACCGCCGGGTTCAGGGCCGCGAGCGGATGGTGGGTGGCCTGGGCCGCCCGCAGCGCGAGCCGCCCCGGCTCCGTCAGCCGCCGCCCGCCGCTCTGCCGGCAGATCCCGCCGACGACCAACGCCACGACCACCGCGGGCACGATCACCACCACGGTGGGCACCTCGACCGGATCCGTGTCGAGGTGACCGGTGACGGTGAGCAGCAGGGCGCACAGGAGCAGCACCACGGAGCCCGCCATCTGGGAACCGGCCCACACCCGGGCGGGCCGCCCGCGCGCCGGGCGCCGCATCAGCCCGCGATCGGCGAGCCGGTCGCCGATCGCCTGGACCGCGGGATCGGTCATCGCGCGGCGCCGTACCTCGGCCAGCGCGCCACCGGGCGTCGCCGCCGCGGCGTTCAGCACGGCCGCCTCCACGGCGTCGCGCGGGTCGTTGCGGAGCACGGTCAGCACACCGGGCTCGCCGACGGCCGCCCGGCCGTCCTCGTGCAGCGCGGCGACGGCGGCGTCCACCACACGGGCGGGACCGCCGCCCAGGAACGCGATCTCCCACACGTCGTGGGTGGGCGCGTCCACCAGCCGGATCCGGTTCTCCGGACGCCGCCCGCGGACGGTGGCCACGATCAGGCCCGCCGAGGACAGCACCACCACCACGTACACCCAGGCAATGAAGGACACCGCGGTCACCTCCGGTGCGAGGCGGACCGGACGGCCCGCAGAAGTCGGGAGAGCAAGGGGGAGCGGGTGAGCCGGGCCAGGGGCCCGGTGCGGGGCGGCCGGGGGCCCGCCCGGTCCTGCCACCACCGCGTGAGCCGGGCCCGCGCCCCGGCGTCGTCCGGCCGCCCCTGCGCCAGCAGATGGGCGGCGAAGTCCAGGGCGTCGCGCCGGTGACCGCCGGTCAGCGGGCGGCCGCGGGCGTAGGCGAGGAACGCCGGGCGGTAGCCCGCCCCCAGGATCTCGGGCAGCTCGGGCGCGATCTTCGCGATCACCGTGGCCCGCTTGGCGACCAGCGCCCGCCGCTGCACCTCCAGCCGTACGGGATCGAACCCCTCGGGCACCGGCGCCCCGGCGACCAGCGCCGCCAGCAGCTCCTCCTGGGCGCGGGCCAGACGGGCGCGGGCGGCCTCGGTGGCGTCCGGGGCGGGGACGTGCCGGGGGGCGTGCGCCGACTCCCGGGCGCCCGGGGTGTCCGCCGTCCGTATCGGGCCGTGGTCCGGTCCGCCGTCAGGCCGCCGCGTCATGCCGGGCCCCCTCCAGCACCGCACGGATCGCGGTCAGCTCCCCGGCCAGCTCACCGGGCTCGGGGAAGTCCTCGTCGCGCTCCAGCAGCACCCCGGGCGGCACCGTCCGCGCGCACAGCTCCGCGAGGACGTCCAGCACCGGACGGGTCACCGGATGGGCGTGGCTGTCGTGCCACACACCGTCGCGCTCCACACCGCCCGCGACGTGCACATAGGCGAGCGCCTCCAGCGGCAGCGCGTCCAGGACGGTGGCCGGATCCTCACCCCGGTTGACGTGGTTGGTGTGCAGATTGGCGACGTCGACGAGGAGCCGCACACCGGTCCGCTCGACCAGTTCGGTCAGGAACTGCCCCTCGGTCAGCTCCTCACCGGGCCAGGAGAGGAGCGCCGCGATGTTCTCCAGCGCCAGCGGCACCGGCAGCGCCTCCTGGGCGATCCGCACATTGGCGCAGAGCACGTCGAGCGCGTCGCGGGTGCGCGGCACCGGCAGCAGATGGCCCGCCTCCAGCGGCGGCGAACCGGTCGCCGGACCCCCGGCCCGGACGAACGCGAGATGCTCGGTGACCAGCGGCGCGTCCAGCGCCACCGCACGCTCGGCGAGCGCCGTCAGCCGCCCCGGGTCGGGCCGGTCGGCGCCGCCCAACCCCAGCGACACCCCGTGCGGGACCACCGTCAGACCCCGGGCGCGCAACTCCTGGAGCGCCGGGGGCAGATGGTCGGGGCAGAGGTTCTCGGCCACCACCTCGACCCAGTCCAGGCCGTCGAACCCGGCGATCTCCGCGGCGATCTCCGGCCGCCATCCGATGCCTGTTCCCAGGCGTTCCATGCGCTCCCCCTTGCACTGCCGTACTCACCGGTACTTCACCCCGGCGCCGCCCGCCGAACCCTGCGCGCACCGGGTTCAGAGCTGGATTTGAGCTTCCCCGCGCGGCCCGCGCCGCGGGCCGTACGCCGTCAGCGCGCCACCTCGAACCCGGCGGCCGTCCCCAGGGCCAGCAACACCCCGCCGGTGGCCTGATCCAGCCGCCGCCGCACCCGGGGACGCCCGAAGAAGGCGCGCGCCCGGTGGACGGCGCAGGCCAGGGTGCCCAGCCACACCACGCCCAGCACGGCGTGCACCGCCACCAGCAGCAGCGTGGTCGCCACCACCGGTGCGCCGTGCGGGATGAACTGCGGCAGCAGCGACAGGTAGACGACGCCGACCTTGGGGTTGAGGACGTTGGTCAGCAGCCCGGTGCGGAACGCCCGCAGCGGCGAGATCCCGGCCGCGCCCGCGCCGTCCGCCGTCCCCTCGGCGACGGCCGGGGCCGCCTCGCCCGGGGCGGTACGGTCGCGCCGCGCGGCCCGCAGGGCCTGGACGCCCAGCCACATCAGATACAGCGCCCCGGCCACCCGCAGCGCCCCGTACGCCGCCTCGGAGGCGGACAGCATCGCCGTCAGCCCGACCGCCCCGGCCAGCCCCCAGACGAAGCACCCGGCGGCGATGCCGAAGGCGCTGCACAGCGCGGCCCGCCGCCCCGAACCGAGCGCGGTGCGCAGCACGACGGCGAAGTCGGGCCCCGGCGAGACGGTCAGCAGCGCGGCGACGGCGGTGAAGCCGAGAAGAGACGTGAACACGCCACAAAGGTACGGGTCGGGTTCCGGCCACCGGCAGGGGGCCCGGGATTCCGCCCGCCCCGGGCCACGCCCCGCCCCGGGCCACACCCCGCCGCGGTGCCCCGCTGCCGACGCCTACGGCCGTCGACCCCCGGGCAGCGGGCAGAACGGATCGCCGCCCTCGGCCACCACGGTCGGGCCGGGGGCGATCTCGGTGAAGCCCGCGTCGTGGACCACCGGGAGCCCGCCGCGGGTCAGCCCGTCCCAGGCGTCCGCCGGTGCGGTCCGTACCGACAGCGGGAAACCGGCGTCCCGCCAGGCCGCGCGCTCCGGTGCGGACAGCTCCCACCAGGCCAGCTGCGCGCCGTGCCCGGCCTGCGCCATGGTCTTGCCCGCCGACATCGTCACGCCCGGGTTGAGCCAGAGCACCGGATTCCCGGCGGGCGGCGCGGACGGCGGCTCCGGGTCGTCCAGTTCGGTGCCGGAGACCTGGAGGCGGGCCAGGTCCTTGGGCCAGCCGTCGAGCGGTACCGGGGGATGGACGCGGACCTCGGCATGGTCGCCGGTCACCGTGATGCCCGGCAGCGCCTCGGCCCGCCGCCACTCGGCGCCGCGCGCCCGCCGCACCACCTTGCGGATCCGGGCGTCCTGCCAGTCCCGGACGGCCGCGGCCCACTCGCCGTCGCCGGTGGCGCGGGCGTCGGAGAGCAGCACCAGCACGGCGCGGGCGGCCGTCTCCAGCGCGTCGGTGCGCGCCGGGGGAGCGGCCCGCTCGATGCGGACGACGAGCGGCAGGACGAACTGCGGTGAGGCGTCCCGCTCCGCCGCGCTCCTCAGGTGCGCGCCGACCGCGGTCGAGGAGGCGGTGTCATGGGCTTCGGTGCTGGTCATCCGCCCAGTGTGCCAGCCGCTCCGACGCCGTCCGCGCGCCGATCGGTACGGCTTCGAGGGCCCTTCCCCGGGTGACGAGGTCCGGGGAACGGCCCCGCGACCGCCGCCGTTGGCACGGTGAGGACGGGGACGGGACGGCGAGGAGGGGCCATGCGGTTGGACGGTGTCGGCCGGAGGTACGGAGTGCGCGGGCCGTGGGTGGTGCGCGGGGTGGACCTCGATCTGCCGCAGCGCGCGCTGGTACGGGTCGAGGGGGCCAACGGCAGCGGGAAGTCCACCCTGTTGCGGCTGTGCGCCGGGATCGACCGCCCCACCACGGGCCGGATCCGCGGCCGCCCCCGCACCGCGTACGTCCCCGAACGCTTCCCGCCCGCACTGCCGTTCACGGCCCTCGGGTACCTCACCCACCTGGGCCGGGTGCACGGGCTGCGCGGCCCGGCGGCGGCCCGGGCGGCCGGGGTGTGGCTGGAGCGGTTCGGCGCCGCGGGGCACGCCGGTACGCCGCTGTCCGCGCTGTCGAAGGGCACCAGCCAGAAGGTGGCGGTCGCTCAGGCGCTGCTCGCCGCACCGGAGTTGCTCGTGCTGGACGAGGCGTGGACGGGGCTGGACGCCGCGGCCCGGGGCGAGTTGGACCGCGCGGTCGCCGAGCGGGTCGCCGACGGCGCGACGGTCCTCTTCGTCGACCACGACCCCCGGCGGCTGGCCGGTGCGGCCGACGCCTGCCACCGCATCGCCGACGGGCGGCTGCGTCCCGCGCCGCAGCCCTCGGACGCGGCGGACCGCCCCGCGGAGGCCGGGCCCCGGGTGACGGTCCACGCCGAGCCGCCCGGCGCCGGTGGGGAGCTGCCCGGGGAGTTGCCGGGGCGGCCCGTGACCGTGCGGGAGCCGGACGGCACGGCCCGGCTGACGGTACCCGCCGCGTACTCCGACGCGCTGCTGCGGGCCCTGCTGACGGCCCGTCCGCCGTGGCACATCCGGACGGTGGCCGCCCCGGCGGGGCCGCGGTCGGAGAGCCCAGCGGGCGGCTGTGGTGCCGTACCCGACGCGGGGGAGCCGGACGGCGGGACGGCGGCCCTTGGCGCCGTCCCGGAGGGCTCCGCGCCCCGGGCCGCGACCGGTCCGGCCCCGGCGGGCTCCGCCTCCCCGGCCGTCACCTCTCCGGCAGGCACGGAAGGAGGCTCCCGGTGATCGCCCTGCTGCGCTATCAGACGGGCCTGCTGCTCGGCTCGCACCGCTGGCTGCCGCCGGTACTGCTGTACGCCGGGTTCCTGGTCGTCGGGGTCGGGGCGGGCAGTCCGGTGCTCGACGCCTTCGCGTTCGCCGCGGCGGCGCTGCTGCCGCTGACGGTCTGGCTGACCCGGGTCTGTGTGACCAACGAGCCGCCTGCCGCCCGTAGTTGCGTCGCCACCGCGGCGGGCCCGGCGCGGGCGCACCTCGCGGCGGTGCTGACGGCGGCCCTCGTCGCGCTGCCGCCCGCGCTCGCGGGGACGGCGTTCGTCGCGCTCTTCTCCGACCCCCGCTCCAACGACCACCGGGTCGCCGTGGACCTGCTGCCCGCGACGGCCTGCGGGCTTGCTGCCGCCGTGGTCTGTCTGCTGCTGGGCACCGCGGTCGGGGCGGTGTGCAACCGTCCGGTGCTGCACGGCACCGCGCTGCCGGTCTGCGCCGGGCTGCTCGGCTGCGTCGTCCTGGTCGTCCCGGCGCTCTCCCCGGCAAGCGCGGTGGTCCGGGGCCTGGTGGCGGGCTCGATGAGCGGTACGGCCGCGATGCCGTGGCTGCCGCTCGGCGCCGCGATACCCCTGTCCGCCGGGCTGGTGGCCGCCGTCTGCCACCTCGCCGCCCGCCGGGGCTGACGGTCCGGCGCGGCGCACCGGCGGGGCACGGCGCCCCGCCGGTGGGTTGCGCTACGCGCCGGTGACCAGCGGGCCCGCGTCGCGGGCCAGGGCGGTCAGGCGGGAGATCGCGCGGAAGTACTTCTTGCGGTAGCCGCCGCGCAGCATCTCCTCGCTGAACAGCTCGTCGAACGCCTTGCCGGAGGTGACCACGGGCACCTCACGGTCGTAGAGCCGGTCGGCGAGGACCACCAGGCGCAGCGCGGTCGACTGGTCCGGCACGGCCTGCACATCGGTGAGGCAGACCGCCTGGATGCCGTCGCACATCGCGCCGTAGCGGCTCGGGTGCACCTTCGCCAGATGCTCCAGAAGGGAGGGGAAGTCGTCGAGCGAGGCGCCCGGCGTGCGGTACGCGGTGCGGGTGACGGTCTCGTCGTCGTACGGGGCGGGCGCCTCGGGCAGACCGCGGTGGCGGTAGTCCTCGCCGTCGATGCGCAGCGGCCGGAAGTGGGCGCTCAGGCCCTGGATCTCGCGGAGGAAGTCGGCGGCGGCGAAGCGGCCCTCGCCGAGCTTGCCGGGCAGCGTGTTGGAGGTCGCGGCCAGCGCCACACCGGACTCCACCAGCCGGGACAGCAGGCTGGAGACCAGCACCGTGTCGCCGGGGTCGTCCAGCTCGAACTCGTCGATGCACAGCAGACGGTGGTCGCCGAGGGTGCGGACGGTCTCCTGGAAGCCGAGCGCGCCGACCAGGTTGGTCAGCTCGACGAAGGTGCCGAACGCCTTGCGCTCGGGCGGGGCGTCGGTGGCGTGCCACAGGGAGGCCAGCAGATGGGTCTTGCCGACGCCGTAGCCGCCGTCCAGGTAGACGCCGCGCGGGCCCTTGGGGGTGGCGGGCTTCTTCGCGAACCAGCGGCGTTTGCCGCCGACGGCCGAGGCGCCGCCGCCGATGCCCGCGGCGAAGGCGCTGAGCACTGTCACCGCCTCGGCCTGGCTGGGCTGCTTCGGGTCCGGGAGGTAGGTGTCGAAGCGGGCGCCCTGGAAGCGCGGCGGCGGCACCATCTCGGCGACCAGCCGGTCGGCGGGGACGTGCGGGGCGCGGGAGGTCAGCGCGGCGGGCGCGGCGTCGGCGCCGTCCGGCGACTCGGCTATCGGCGCGGACGGAGAGGACGGGGGCTGGGAAGACGACACAGCGCTCCAGCCTAGTCGCTCCGTGGTGGGTCGAGGGCCGTCGGGCGAGCCATGTCACACTGCGGCCCATGCGACGCCTGTACCCCCTCCCCGCCCCTGCCCCCGCTGCTCAGGACCCGGCCGCCGTGCCGTCGGGCCCGGACGCGTCCACCGACCGCGAGTGGGCGCTCGACGAGCTGGCGGACGCCTACGCGTACCCGGCCGAGGACGATCCGCTGCGCGTCGGGCGGCCGGGGTGGCTGCGCGCCAACATGGTGGCGTCGCTGGACGGTGCGGCGCACCACGAGGGCCGTTCGCAGCCGCTCTCCGGCACCGCCGACATGCGGATCTTCGGGGTACTGCGGGCGCTCGCCGATGCGGTGGTGGTCGGGGCCGAAACGGTCCGTCAGGAGGGGTACCGGCCGGCCCGCGCCCGGGAGGCGTTCGCCGCGCGGCGGGCCGCCGCCGGACAGGGCCCGGCCCCCGCCGTCGCCGTGGTGACCGCCGGGCTGGGCCTGGACCTCACCCTGCCGCTGTTCACCGCGCCGCTGGTGCCCACGCTCGTCGTCACCGGCGCCGGGGCTCCGGCCGAGCGGGTGGCCGCGGCGCGGGCGGCGGGGGTGGAGGTGCTGTTCGCGGGCGAGGGGCAGGGCGTCGATCCGGCGCGGGTCCCGGCGGTGCTGGCCGCGCGGGGGCACCGGCGGCTGCTGACCGAGGGCGGGCCGTCGCTGCTGGGGCAGTTCGCCGCCGCCGGGGTGCTGGACGAGATGTGTCTGTCGCTGGCGCCGGTCGTCGCGGTGGGCGACGCGCCGCGGATCATGGACGGCCCGTCGGTCGCCGTTCCGGAGCGGTTCGCCCTGGCGTCCGTCCTGGAGGAGGCCGGGTTCCTGTTCACCCGATACCGTCGAAGCTGACAATCAGCGGAATTACCCGTTCCGCTTAGCTTCCTTTGGGCACACTTAGAGCCAACGGAACCCCCGTGTGACGGCGGGGGCAGGATGGATTCTGTGGGGTGCCGCGGCAGGCCGTGCCCCGGAAGAAGAGAAGAAGGGCGTCCGTCGTGTTCACGAGCGTATTGATGATCGAGAAGCCTCTGACGCCCGCCGACGTCGATTTCGTCACCACGCTGCACGGCGACGACCCGGTCCGCTTCGTCGTCCTCATGCAGCCGCGCGGTGCGCAGGACCTGCTGCTGCGGGCCATCGACGACGTCGCCCTGGGCGAATTCGACGACGCGGTGCGCGAGGGTGAGGAGCCGGAGGGCGACGCGGCGGACGCACCGGCCGAACGCGCGCTGGCGCACACCCTCGCGGCGCTCCGCGCCACCGGCGCCGAGGCCACCGGACGGGTCGCCGAGCGGCATCCGCTGGACCGGCTGCGCGAGATCGTCGAGGAGACGGGCGCGGACGAGGTGATCGTGCTGACCACCCCCCATTTCGTGGAGGAGTTCTTCCACCGCGACTGGGCCTCCCGCGCCCGCCACAAGGTCGGCGTACCGGTCCTCAAACTGTTCTCGCACGCCCCGGAAGATCCGCCCCGGCCGCAGGAGTGAGCCGCCCGTCCGCCACCTCGACGACCGCGTCGACCGCCGTCAGATGCGACCGGTCGTGCGTGACCAGCACCGTCGCCGTGCCGCGCCGGTGGGTGAGCGTGGTCAGCAGCTCCAGCACCGCCGCGCCGCGCGCATGGTCGAGGGCACTGGTCGGCTCGTCCACCAGCAGGACGGCCGGGTCGTTCATCAGCGCCCGCGCGATGTTGACGCGCTGACGCTGACCGCCGGAGAGCTGGTGCGGCCGCCTGTCCGCCACGCCCTCCAGCCCGACGGCGGCCAGCAGCTCCT
The DNA here is from genome assembly GCF_000718015.1 of Streptomyces catenulae. Taxonomy (GTDB): domain Bacteria; phylum Actinomycetota; class Actinomycetes; order Streptomycetales; family Streptomycetaceae; genus Streptomyces; species Streptomyces catenulae. The sequence continues at coordinate 81,581 of NZ_JODY01000003.1, forward strand.
GCGCCCGCCGCCGCGCGGCGCGGGCCGGACGGCCGTCGAGGTGGGCCATGACCTGGAGCTGTTCGGCGGCGGTCAGCGAGGGGAGCAGGTTCGGCTGCTGGAAGACGGTGCCGACGGTGGTGCGGCGCAGCGCCGTCAGCGCGGCGCGGCCCAGTCCGGTGGTCTCCCGTCCGGCGAGCACCACCCGCCCGCTGTCCGGCGTGATCAGCGTCGCGGCCACCGCCAGCAGACTGGACTTGCCCGAGCCCGACGGCCCGATCACCGCCGTCAGGGATCCGGCCGGAACGGTCAGCGAGACGCGGTCCAGCGCGGTCAGCCGGGCGTCGCCGTCCGGGTAGGTCAGCGTGACATCGGTCAGTTCGAGGCTCATCGGGCACTTCCCAGGGCGGTCAGCGGGTCGACGGACGTGATACGGCGGATGGCGAGGGCGGCGCCGGCGGCTCCCAGCGCGATCATGATCAGCGCGGGGACCAGCACGGTCGACGGCGTGAGGACGAACGGCACCGCGGTGCCGACGAGCGCGCCCAGCCCGGCGACGAGCGCGGCGCCCACCCCCGTCCCGAGGACCAGCAGCACGACCGCCTGGCCGAGCGCGTCCTTCAGCAACCGGCCGGTGGACGCGCCGAGCGCCTTGAGCACCGCCACGTCGCCGCTGCGCTGGATCGTCCAGACGGTGAAGAACGCGCCGATGACCAGCGCCGAGATGACGAACAGGAACCCGCGCATCAGCTGCAGCGAACCGTTCTCGGCGGTGTACGAGCCGATGCCCGCCAGCGCCCCCGCCGAGGTCACGGTCGTGGTGCCGAGCCGGGCGTCGGCGGCGGCCAGATCGGCGCCGGACGCGGTCAGCGCCACCACCGTCGCCCCGTCCCCGCCGCCGGGCAGCGCCCGCCACTCGTCCAGCGACGTCCAGACCACCGGGGTGTGGCTGTACATCGCGGCGCCCGAGACGGCGCCCACCGTCACGGTGCGGCCCCCCAGGGTGAGCCGGTCGCCACGGGCGAGGCCCAACTCGTCCGCGGCCTTCCGCGACAGCACGGCGCTTCCGGCCGCCGGTGCGTCCCCGGGGGCGAGCGTCGAGCCGGGCCCGACGCCGAACACCGACACGGCGGCGGTGTGCCGCCCCGCCTCGGCCTTGGTGGTGGCGATGCCCAGCGGTTCGGCGCGCCGCACGCCCGGCACCGCGGACCAGGCGTCCACCGTCCCGCGCGACAGCCGGGAGTCGGTGAACGACACCGTGCCGCCGTCGGCGGGCTTCGAGAACACCAGGTGATCGGCGGGGAGCGCGGTGATCGCCGAGGTGTTCTCGCGGCCCAGGCCCGCGGTCAACCCCGACAACAGACCGACCAGCACCGTGATGAGCACGATGACCGTGCCCATCAGGGCGAACCGGCCCCTCGCAAATCTCAGATCCCTCCAGGCGACGAACACGGCCCCATCCCTCTTGTTTCTGCGGCGGCCGGGCCCACTGCCCGGCGGATGGCTCCACCGTCCCGCCCCGGGACGCCCCGGGGCATCGCGCCCGGGAGCGGTTCCCCCGGATCGAAAGGCGCGGCGGCCGCTCAACCTTTCGATGGATGCCGCTCCCCGGCCCCGTGCCTAATCTGGAGAAATCGTGACCGACCCCGCCCTGACCCCCGCCGTGCGGGTGCTGCGCAGCTGCCTGCACCTGATGGTGGCGGCGCTCCTCGCGCTCGCCGCCGCCCGCGCCGTCGCCGACGGCAACCCGTACACCCCCGCCGTCGTCGCCGTCTCCGCCGTCCTCCTCGGCTGCTACGTCGCGGGCCCGCTGCTGCCCGGCGTCCGCCCGCGCAGCGGCGGCGCGGCCCTGTGGCTGGCGGTCCTCGCGGCCGTCTGGATCGTGCTGCTGGCGCTCACCCAGGACGGCGTCTGGCTCGCCTTCCCGCTCTTCTTCGTCCAGCTGCACCTGCTGGCGCCGCGCTGGGGCCTGCCCGCCGTCGCCGTCACCACGGCCGTCGCGGTCGCCGGGTTCGCCCGCCACACCGGGACGCTGAACGTCGGCACGGTCATCGGCCCGGTGCTGGGCGCCGCCGTCGCGGTCGCCGTCGTCCTCGGCTACCAGGCCCTCTACCGGGAGAGCGAGCAGCGCCGCCGGATCGTCGAGGAGCTGACCGCCACCCGCGGCGAACTGGCCGCCGCCGAGCACGCCGCCGGGGTGCTGGCCGAACGCGAACGCCTGGCCCGGGAGATCCACGACACGCTGGCGCAGGGCCTGTCCAGCATCCAGCTGCTGCTGCGGGCCGCCGAACGCGCCCTGCCGTCCCGCCCCGAGACCGCGCTGGGACACGTCGTGCACGCCCGCGCCACCGCCGTCGACAACCTCGCCGAGGCCCGCCGCTTCGTCCGCGAACTGAGCCCGCCCGACCTGGAGGCCGGATCGCTGCCCGCCGCCCTGGAGCGGCTCTGCGCCACCACCGCCCGCGCCTCCGGCCTCGCCGTCCACTGCCAGGTCTCCGGCACCCCCGCCGAACTCCCCACCCCGCACGAGGTCGCCCTGCTGCGCATCGCCCAGTCCGCGCTGGCCAACACCGTCCGGCACGCCGGGGCCCGCCGCGCCGAGCTGACCTTGAGCTACATGGACACCGAGGTCGCCCTGGACGTCGTCGACGACGGCGCCGGGTTCGACCCCGGTGCCCCGCCGCCCGCCGCCGACGGCACCGGCTTCGGCCTCGCCGCCATGCGGGCGCGCGCCCGCGCCCTGCACGGCGCGCTCGCCGTCGAATCCGCCCCCGGCGAGGGCACCGCCGTCGCCGTCACCCTGCCCCTGCCGCCCGCCCCCGGAGAGGCCGCCCCGTGACCGACCCCGCCCCCATCCGGCTGCTGCTCGCCGACGACCACCCCGTCGTCCGGGCCGGACTCCGCGCCGTCCTGGAGACCGAACCGGGCTTCGCGGTCGTCGCCGACGTCTCCACCGCCGAGGAGGCCGTCACCCTCGCCGCACTGCCCGGCATCGACGTCGTCCTGATGGACCTCCGCTTCGGCGGCGAGATGCGCGGCTCCCAGGCGACCGCCGCCATCACCGCCCGCCCCGGCGCACCCCGCGTCCTCGTGCTGACCACCTACGACACCGACGCCGACATCCTCGCCGCCATCGAGGCGGGCGCCACCGGCTACCTCCTCAAGGACGCCCCGCCCGAGGAGCTGGCCACCGCCGTCCGCGCCGCGGCGGCCGGGAAGTCGGCCCTCGCGCCGACCGTCGCGCTGCGCCTGATGGACCGGATGCGCGACCCCGCCGTCGCCCTGTCGCGCCGCGAGACGGAGGTGCTCCAGCTCGTCGCGGACGGCCTGTCCAACGCCGAGGTCAGCAAGCGCCTCTTCCTCAGCCAGGCCACCGTCAAGTCCCACCTGGTGCACATCTACACCAAGCTCGGCGTCGACTCCCGTACGGCGGCGGTGGCGGCCGCCACGGCGCGCGGGCTGATCCGCCGCTGAGCCCGCCCGCCGCCGCGGCGCGGAGCGGCCGGGCACGCGTTGTCGGAGGTGGGTGCGAGAATCGACCGCAGCACGAGAGCCGCGACGATCAGGGAGTCACCCATGGCAGCCGCCATCCCAGCCTCGATGGACCGACCGCACTTCATCGGCATCGGCGGAGCCGGTATGTCGGGCATCGCCAAGATCCTCGCGCAGCGCGGCGCCCGGGTCGCGGGCAGTGACGCCAAGGAGTCCGCGACCGCCGCCGCCCTCCGTGAGCGGGGCGCCACCGTCCACATCGGCCACGCCGCCGACCACCTCGCCGCGGACGCCACCGCCGTCGTCGTCTCCTCCGCGATCCGCGACGACAACCCCGAGCTGGCCGCCGCCCGCGAGCGCGGCATCCCGGTGGTGCACCGCTCCGACGCGCTCGCCGCCCTGATGGACGGCGTCCGCCCGATCGCCGTCGCCGGCACCCACGGCAAGACGACGACCACCTCCATGCTCGCCGTCTCCCTGACCTCGCTCGGCCTCAAGCCGTCGTACGCGATCGGCGGCGACCTCGACGCCCCCGGCTCCAACGCCGAGCACGGCACCGGCGAGATCTTCGTCGCCGAGGCCGACGAGAGCGACCGCAGCTTCCACAAGTACGCGCCCGAGGTCGCCATCGTCCTCAACGTCGAGCTGGACCACCACGCCAACTACGCCTCGATGGACGAGATCTACGAGTCCTTCGAGACCTTCGCCGGACGCATCCGCCCCGGCGGCACGCTGGTGATCTCCGCCGACCACCCCGGCGCCCGGGAGCTGACCGCGAAGATCGCCGGGAAGTTCGACATCCAGGTCGTCACCTACGGCGAGTCCAAGGACGCCGACGTCCGCATCCTGAAGATCAACCCGCGCGGTCTGACCAGCGACGTCAGCGTCTCCCTGGCCACCGGCCGGATCCTGACCTTCACCGTCTCCGTCCCCGGCAGCCACTACGCCCACAACGCCGTCGCCGCCCTCGCCGCCGGTATCGCCCTGGGCCTGCCGCCGCACAACCTCGCCTCCGCGCTCGGCACGTACACCGGCGTCAAGCGCCGCCTCCAGCTCAAGGGCGAGGCGGCCGGTGTGCAGGTCATCGACTCCTACGCGCACCACCCCACCGAGATGACCGCCGACCTGGAGGCCATCCGCGGCGCCGCCGAGGGCGCCCGGGTGCTGGTCGTCTTCCAGCCGCACCTCTTCTCCCGCACCCAGGAGCTGGGCAAGGAGATGGGCCAGGCGCTCGCCCTCGCCGACGCCTCCGTCGTCCTCGACATCTACCCGGCCCGTGAGGACCCGATCCCGGGCATCACCAGCGCCCTGATCGTCGACGCGGCGCGCGCCGCCGGTGCCGATGTCACCGCCGTCGCCGACCGCACCGCCGTCCCGGACGCCGTCGCCGGAATGGCGAAGCCCGGTGACCTTGTTCTCACCATGGGCGCGGGCGACGTCACCGACCTCGGCCCCGCGATCCTGTCCCGCCTGGCCGGCTGAGCTGAGGAGACCCCATGCCGTACGAGATCGACAAGCCCGACGAGGAATGGCGCGCCGAGCTGAGCCCCGGCGAGTACCAGGTGCTGCGGCAGGCGGGCACCGAGCCCGCCTTCGTCGGTGAGTACACCGACACCACCACCGAGGGCGTCTACTCCTGCCGCGGCTGCGGCGCCGAGCTGTTCCGCTCCGACACCAAGTTCGCCAGCCACTGCGGCTGGCCGTCCTTCTACGACCCGAAGGACTCCACGGCGGTCGAGCTGATCGAGGACCGCTCGCACGGCATGGTCCGCACCGAGGTCCGCTGCGCCCGCTGCGGCTCCCACCTGGGCCATGTCTTCGAGGGCGAGGGCTACCCCACCCCGACCGACCAGCGGTACTGCATCAACTCGATATCCCTGCGGCTGACGCCGGACGCGGGCTGACCGTCGTGGGACACGGGCCGGGCGCCTCCGCGGAGCGCGCCCGGCCCGGTCTCAGCGTTCGACGGTCACCGCCGTCACCACCAGCCCGTCGGCGACCAGCCAGCCGCCGTGGAAGGCGGTCAGTTCCTGTCCGTCGATCTCGGGGCCCTCGACCAGCAGCCGGGCGGTGAAGGACGCGTCGGTGGGGTCGAGGGTGAGGACGGCGTCCTCGAAGCCCAGCCAGCGGCCGGTGAGCGGGTACCACGCCTTGTAGACGCTCTCCTTGGCGCTGAAGATCAGCCGGTCCCAGTGGATCTCCGGCTGCGCCGCCTGCAGCGCGGGCAGCGCGGCGCGCTCCTCGGGCAGCGTGATCAGACCGAGGACGCCGGGGTCGCGGACGGGCTCGTTGGGCTCCGCGTCCAGCCCGACGGAGCGGACGTCGGTGGCGCGGGCGACGGCGGCGCCGCGGTAGCCGGTGCAGTGCGTCATCGCGCCGACCAGCCCCTCCGGCCACCGGGGCGCCCGGTCGGCCCCCGGCACCAGTGGCGCCGGGGGGACGCCGAAGGTCGCCAGCGCCGCGCGGGCACAGGCCCGTACGGTGCCGAACTCCCGCTGCCGGGAGGGGACGGCGCGGGCCACGGCCGCGCGCTCCTCGGGGAACATCTCGTCCAGCGGCCGGTCCTCGAACGCCTCGGCGGTCGCGATCGGCGGCGGCAGCAGCTTCTCGATCATGCTGGGACCCCGGCGGTGACCGGCGGCAGGATCTGCACCGGGCGGCCCGGCTCCTTCGCCCGCGGACGCCATTCGCGCGGATAGCCCAGCGACACCTCCTGGTGCGGGATGCCGTCGCAGGTCAGCAGGCGCGGGATGTGCAGATGGCCGTAGACGACGGTCCGGGCGCGGAAGCGGCGCGGCCAGTCGGCGGTCGCCTCGCTGCCGCACCACAGGGAGAACTCCGGGTAGCGCAGCGGCCGCAGCGGCTCGCGGACCAGCGGGAAGTGGTTGACGAGGACGGTGGGCAACTCCTCGGGGATCTCCCTCAGCCGCGCCTCGGTGACCGCCAGCCGCTCCCGGCACCAGGCGTCGCGCGTCGGGTGCGGATCCGGGTGCAGCAGGTACTCGTCGGTGCAGACCACGCCCGCCTCGTGGGCGGTGGCCAGCGCGGAGTCCTTGTCGTGGGTGCCCGGCGGCCGGAACGTGTAGTCGTAGAGGAGGAAGAGCGGCGCGATGACGGCGGGGCCGCCGTCGCCCTCCCAGACGGGGTACGGGTCCTCGGGCGTGAGGACGCCCAACTCCCGGCAGACGGCGACCAGATGCTCGTAGCGGGCGACGCCGCGCAGCTGTACCGGGTCGTCGGGCGGGGTCCACAGCTCGTGGTTGCCGGGGACCCACACCACCCGGGCGAAGCGGTCACGGAGCAGGGAGAGGGCCCAGCGGATGTCGGCGACCTGCTCGCCGATGTCCCCGGCGACCAGCAGCCAGTCCGCGTCCGACTCCGGCCGCAGCCGTTCGACGATCTCGCGGTTCTCGTCGTACCGGACGTGCAGGTCGCTGACGGCGACGAGTTTCCCGGGCCGGTCGCCCGGCGTGCCGGGACCGTCGGCGGGCCGGGGACGGTCGGGGGCGTGGGGCAGCGGGCCCGTGGCGCGGATCTCGTAAGTCACCCGCGCAGTAAAGACCGTGGGGGAGGGGGGAGGGAAGGGGCCCCCGGTGCGGACGGGGCGCGTCGGCCCGGACCGGCGGAGCGCTCCCGGGGCCGGTCGGGCGGTGTTCTGGGGCCGGTCCGGGCGTCCTGGGGCGGGACGGATTCCTTTTACGTTCCCGGGGCGGCGCCGGGGTGTCACGGGGCGGTGCCCCGGCGGATACGGGTGGCGAGCCAGAGGTCGAAGCGGTCGTCCGGGTCGTCGAGGTGGCGTCCGGTGAGGGCCATGGCCTTGTCGAGGCGGTTGCGGACGGTGTGCCGGTGGATGCCGAGGCGGCGGCTGGTGGCGTCCCAGGCGCCGCCGGTCTCCAGCCACGCGGTGAGCGTCGCCACCAGCTCCGCGCCGTGGTCGTCGAGGTCGAGCGGGCCCAGCACGGTGTCGGCGTAGCCGAGCAGCGTCGGCCGGTCACCCAGGCCCAGCAGCAGGCGGCTGGTGCCGGAGCCGCGGGCCTCGGCCGGTTCGCCGGTGGCCCGGCTGACGCCGAGCAGCCCGGTGGCCTGACGCAGCGACACCCGGGCGGAGACGGGCGCGGTGGCCGGTCCGATCCCCGCCGGACGGCCCGCCGCGAACCGTCCCAGCACCTCGCGGACGTCGCACTCCTCCGCGGCGACCGCCTCGACCACCCCGCCGCGGACCCGCACCAGACCGCCGGGCAGGGCCAGCGCCAGATCGGCGGCGAGGTCCTGGGCGGCCGCCGCCCGCGCCGCGCCGTCCGGCCCGCCGGGCGCCCCGACCGCGACGCCCCGCACCCGCCCGGTCGTCAGACCCGCCGAAACCAGCAGGTCAGCGGCGCGTTCGGCGGTCGGCCCGTCGTCGGCGAGGAGTTCGGACAGCAGCGCCGAGCGGCGGCGGCGCTCCGGTTCGTCCCGCAGATGGCGGCGCTCCAGCTCCAGGGAGAGCAGCGAGACGAGGCCGGGGACGACGGCGCGGGCGGCGCCGTCCGGGCGGCCGGTGAGCAGCAGCAGCCCGCGCAGCCGCCGGGCGCCGAGCGGCTGCACCTCCAGATGGTGGCCGTCGGCGGTGCTGGTGGCGCTGGTGCGCAGCCCCTGGGCGGCGACCCGGTCGACGAGGTCGCGGGCCGCCTCCGGGAGCGGTACGCCGTCCCCGGGGTCCGCGCCGGTCGCCAGGGGGCGGCCCAACGGGTCGAGGACGGTGGCGCCCACCCCGGTGGCGGCGGTCCACTCCCGCAGCACGGTCGGCAGCCCGCCGCCGACCGCCGCGGCGGTCAGCCGCCGCTGGGTGGCGAACGACCGGTGCAGCGCCGCCCGCCGCTCCTCGGCCCGGGCCGCGAAGACCGCCTTGGTGACGGCGATGAACGGCACCTCGTCCGGGACGGTCAGCAGCGGCAGCCCGGCCTCCCGCGCGGCGTCGGCCAGCGGCCGGGGCGCCTCCTGGTACGGCAGGTCGTTCCCGAGGCCGAGCGCCAGACAGGCGGCGCCGCCCCCGGCGACGTCCCGGACGTACGCCCGGCAGCCCTCCGGGTCGTCCGGCAGCAGCAGTCCGATGGTCATCAGCAACTCGCCGCCCTGTAGCCACTTTCCGGGTCGCAGCAGGTCGGAGACTGTCGCGGCCTCGACGACGCGCTCCCGCAGCGGCGGCGGGACGTCGTAACCGGTGGACAGCGCGAGGTCCGTCCGGGCCAGCAGGTCGGCGATACGCAGGGGCATGGGGACAGTTTCCGTCACCGCCGACGCCGGGGGCGCGCGGGAGTCCGCGCGCGCCGCCGTCCGCCGGGCCGCGCCCCCGGCGCGCCGGTCGTGCCGTGCGCCGTCGGGCCCGGCGGGTACGCGGGTACCGGCTTGCCCCGGGCTGCCCGCCGGGGGCCGTACCGGGGCGAGCCCGGCAACCCCGTACGCCCGCCGCCGCAGCGCCGACCTGGTGCGACGTCAGGACCGCGGCGCGGGGCGGCCGGAACGGGTACCTCGCCTGGACAGCACGTCACCCGCCCCGGAGAATCAGCCCATGACTTCGCTCGACTTCCCCGCCCGACCGGCGCGCCCGTCGGACGCGGACCGGGAACGTGCGCTGCATCTGCTGCGCGAGGGCGCCGCGGAGGGACGGCTGTCGCAGGACACCTTTCTGCGTCGGCTGGAGCTGGTTCTCACCGCGCAGCAGCACTCCGAACTCTCCCTGGCCACCGCCGATCTGGAGAGCCGCGGCAAGGTTCAGGGCGCGCTGTTGCGGGTGGTGGGCCGGGTGTCGGCGTTCCATCTGCGGATCCGTCGCGCCTGGCGCACGGAGCGGCTGCCGAAGCTGATGCTGCCGGTGCCCGGGCCGATCCCGCTGAGCATAGGGCGGGCGCCCGGCGCCGGGCTGCGGCTCAACCACGAGACGGTCTCCCGCAACCACGCCGAACTCCGCAGCGAGGGCAACGGCTGGATGCTGCGCGACCTCGGCTCGACCAACGGCACCTGCGTCAACGGTCTCCGGGTGGTCGGCGAGGTCCCGGTGGGCCCCGGCGACCACATCAGCTTCGGGAACATGGACTACGTCCTGACGGAGCGCTGACCGCCGCGCCCGGGGAGGGCCGGGCGACGCACGGTGCGGGCGCACGACGTGGGGCGCGGGGCCGTCCGCCGCGCGCCCCCGGGCGGACGGCTCGGCGGGCCGCCGCCCGGGGGCGTGCGGGCAAGGGCCGTGCGCCGTCGGCTCACTCCGCCGTCAGCAGCGCCACCGGCGCCCCGTCCAGCAGCTCGTCGAGGTCCACCGCCGCACCGCCTTCCCGGACCCGGCCGGTCAGCGCCTCCCGCCAGCGCCCCGCGTCCGGCAGCCGCAGCGTGGTGCCCCGCCAGCCACCGGAGCGCGCCAGGCGCAGCGACAGCCGGGTCGCGACGGAGACCGCCGCCCCGCCGCGGCAGAAGGCGACACAGTGCGCCGCCGCGGGCCCGGTGGCGTACAGCGGCAGGTAGGAGCCGTCCGCGCCGAACGCCTGCGGGCGGTCGCGGCGCAGCCGCAGCGCCGCGGCGGTCAGCGCCAGCTTCTCGGCGGACAGGTCGGACGGGGCGCCGCCGTCGTCCAGCCGGGCGAGCAGTGCGGGCAGCGGCCGGGCCGGGCGGCGGTTGTCCGGGTCCACCAGGGCGGTGTACTCCCGCTCGCTGTCCTGGTAGAGGTCCGGGACGCCGGGCATCGTCAGATGCAGCAGGGCCGTGCCGAGCACATTGGCGCGGAGGAACGGCGCCAGTTCGTCCGCCAGTTTCCGCACCACCGCGGCGCCCGGCCCGCCCGGTCCCGAGCGTACGAACCGTGCGACGGCGTCCTCGTAGCCGGTGTCCGGGGCGCTCCACGAGGTGCGCAGCCCCGCCTCCCGTACGGACTTGAGCACCGCCGCCGTCAGCCGCTCGGCCACCGGAGGCTCCCCAGTGGGCGGGGTGCCCAGTCCGAAGGCGTTCTGCCAGGCGAGCCACGCCACCACCGGGTCCGGCGCCCCGGGGGCGCCGTCCGGCTCTCCCCGGGGAGCGGCGCCCGGCTCGCCCGGGGGGCCGTCCTCCGGTCCGCCCCGGGGCCGGGCGCCCGCCTCGCGCAGGGCGTCGCGCCACCGGTCGGGGCACTCCGACAGCACCGCGATCCGGGCCCGTACGTCGCCGCTGCGCTTGGTGTCGTGGGTGGTCAGCACCGTCGACGTCCCCGGCCACTCGGCCTGGAGGTGGGCGCAGTACGCGTGGAACGCCTCGGGGTCCAGCGCGGGCCGCCCGGGGTCGCCGCCCACCTCGCAGGCGGAGAGCAGCACCGGGTGGCGGTACCCGGCGGTGTCCTCCACGGACTTGGCGTGCAGCGCGGACGCGGTCTGCGCGAACCGCGCGGCGAACGCGGCCACCTCGCCCCGCAGCGCGTCGCCCCCGGGACCGGGGGCGCCCACCCCCTCGTCGCCCGCCCCCTCGGCCTCCCCGGGCGCGCCCCCGGTCCCGGTCGACTCCCGGGCCGCGTCCGCCCGTTCCGTGCCGCCCAGGGCCAGCGTCCGGATCAGCTCCACCGACCGGGCCTCCGCGGCGACCGGGAACGCTTCGCGGGCGCCTCGGGCCGCCGCGTCCAGCAGGGCCGCGTCCCGGGCGGCGCCGGACGCCCGCGCCGGGTAGGGGCGGTAGACCGGCAGCCGCACCAGCAGCTCCCGGATCGCCCGGCGCAGCGCCCAGGGCGCGTGGTCCCCGCCGTCCGCCGCGGCGATCCGCCCGGCCGCCCGCACCAGGCGCTCCACCTCCGCGGCCAGCCCGTCGTTCAGCACCTCGTACGCGGCCCGGCGCACCGTCACCGCCCAGTCGCCGCCCCGGTCCGGGGGCGGGGCGGCGTGGGCGCGGTAGTGCGCGAGCAGTGTGCGCGCCCCCTCGGGGCAGACGAAGAGGGCGTCGAGGTGGCGCAGCGCGTCGTAACCGGTGGTCCCGGCGCAGGTCCAGTCGCGGGGCAGCCGCTCCACGCCGGTGAGGATCTTCTCCACCACGGTGCGGCAGCCGCCCGTGGCGGTGTCCAGCCGCTCCAGGTAGGCGGCCGGGTCGGCGAGCCCGTCCGGGTGGTCGACGCGCAGGCCGTCGAGGACGCCGTCCCGCACCAGCCGCACCACCGTGGCGTGCGTCGCCTCGAACACCTCCGGGTCCTCGACCCGCACCCCGATCAGCTCGGGGACGGTGAAGAACCGGCGGTAGTTCAGCTCGGTGCGGGCCAGCCGCCACCAGGCGAGCCGGTACCACTGGGCGTCCAGCAGGCGGGGCAGCGGCAGCTCCTCGGTCCCCGGGCGCAGCGGGAAGGCGTGCCGCCCGTAGCGCAGCGTGCCGTCCGTGACGCGCAGCCGCGGCAGTTCGTCGCCGAGCCGCCCGGCGAGCACCGGGAGCAGCACCCGTCCGCCGTGCCCGGCCTCCCAGTCGATGTCGAACCAGCGCGCCCAGGGGGAGGCGGGCCCGTCCCGCAGCACCCGCCACAGCGGCCCGTTGAGGGACATCGGGGCGGGGACGGCCATGTGGTTCGGCACCAGGTCCGCGATCAGCCCGAGGCCGTGCGCCCGGGCGGTGGCGGCCAGCGCCCGCAGCCCGCGCTCACCGCCGAGTTCGGCGCGGACGGCCGTGTGGTCGACCACGTCGTAGCCGTGCGTCGAGCCGGGGACCGCCTCCAGCACCGGCGACAGATGGAGGTGCGAGATGCCCAACCGGGCCAGGTACGGGACGGCCTGCCCGGCGGCGGCGAACGGGAAGTCCGGCTGGAGCTGCAGCCGGTAGGTGGCGGTCGGCGGGGGAGCGGACGGGTGCGTCATGGGAGCAGCCGTACCCGGCGCACCGGCCCGCCCGCGCGCCCCCGCGCGCGATCCCCTCTCCGGACGCACCGAACGGGTGGCACCCACGCCCGGTCGGGCGAGCGGGCCGGGCCGGGGCCCGCACGAGCCGGACCCGCACCGTGCGGCGCGTCCCCGGGCCCGCACCGTGCGGCGCGTCCCCGGGCCCGGCGCTACGCGGCCCCCACCGGCCCGTACGGCTCCGTGGGCCGCTGCAGCACCACCAGGCTGCGCCCGGTCAGCGTCAGGCGGTCACCGGCCTTCACCACGGCCCCGGCGCCGTCCGTGCCGTCCCCGGCGAGGGGCCGCGCGGTGTCGACCACGACCCGCCACCGCCGCCCGTGGCGCGGCGGCACGGTGAACTCCTGCTCCTCGGGGTGGGCGTGGAAGAGCAGCAGGAACGAGTCGTCCGCGATCGGCTCGCCCCGGGGGCCGGGCTCCGAGATCGCCCGGCCGTTGAGGAAAACCATCAGGGACCTTGCCTGTGCGGACTCCCAGTCGTCCGGGCCCATCTCCGTCCCGTCGCAGGTGAACCACGCGATGTCCGACAGCGCGTCCTCGGCCCCCGGGACCGGCCGCCCCTGGAGGAAGCGCCGCCGCCGGAACACCGGGTGCTCGCGGCGCAGCCGCACCAGCCGCCGTACGAACGCCGCCAGCTCGCGCTCCCCGGTGTCCTCCGGCGTCGGCCAGCGCACCCAGGAGACCTCGTTGTCCTGGCAGTACGCGTTGTTGTTGCCGCCCTGGGTGCGGCCGAACTCGTCGCCGTGGGACAGCATCGGCACCCCCTGGGAGAGCATCAGGGTGGCGACGAAGTTCCGCATCTGGCGTGCCCGCAGCGCCCGGATGCCGGGGTCGTCGGTCGGCCCCTCGGTGCCGCAGTTCCACGAGCGGTTGAAGCGTTCCCCGTCGCGGTTCTCCTCGCCGTTGGCCTCGTTGTGCTTCTCGTCGTACGCCACCAGGTCGTGCAGGGTGAAGCCGTCGTGGCAGGTCACGAAGTTCACCGAGGCGATCGGGCGGCGTCCGTCGCCCTGGTAGAGGTCGGAGGAGCCGGTCAGCCGGGAGGCGAACTCCGCCAGCGTGCGCGGCTCGCCCCGCCACAGGTCGCGCACCGTGTCGCGGTACTTGCCGTTCCACTCCGTCCACAGCGGCGGGAAGTTCCCCACCTGGTAGCCGCCCTCCCCGAGGTCCCAGGGCTCCGCGATCAGCTTGACCTGGCTGACCACCGGGTCCTGGTGCACCAGGTCGAAGAAGGACGACAACCGGTCCACCTCGTGGAACTGCCGCGCCAGCGTCGCCGCCAGATCGAACCGGAACCCGTCGACGTGCATCTCCTGCACCCAGTAGCGCAGCGAGTCCATCACCAGCTGGAGGACGTGCGGACTCCGCATCAGCAGGGAGTTCCCGGTGCCGGTGGTGTCCGTGTAGTGCCGCCGGTCCTCGGCGAGCCGGTAGTACGAGGCGTTGTCCAGCCCCCGGAAGGAGAGCGTGGGGCCCAGGTGGTTGCCCTCGGCGGTGTGGTTGTAGACGACGTCGAGGATCACCTCGATGCCCGCACGGTGCAGCGCCCGCACCGCCGACTTGAACTCCAGCACCTGCTGCCCCCGGTCGCCCCAGGACGCGTAGGCGTTGTGCGGGGCGAAGAACCCGATGGTGTTGTAGCCCCAGTAGTTGGCGAGCCCGGCGTCGGCCAGCCGGTGGTCGTGGACGGACTGGTGCACCGGCATCAGCTCCAGCGCGGTCACCCCCAGCCCCGTCAGATGCTCGATGACCGCCGGGTGCGCCAGCGCCGCATAGCTGCCGCGCAGCTCCTCGGGGAGGTCCGGGTGGCGCATCGTGAGTCCCTTGACGTGCGCCTCGTAGAGCACCGTCTCGTGGTACGCGGTACGCGGCGGCCGGTCGTCGCCCCAGTCGAAGTACGGGTTGACCACCACCGACGCCATGGTGTGCGGCGCCGAGTCCAGGTCGTTGCGGGACTCCGGACGGCCGTGGTGGTAGCCGTAGACGGCCTCGTTCCAGTCGATCCGGCCGCTCAGGGCGCGCGCGTAGGGGTCCAGGAGGAGCTTGGCGGGGTTGCAGCGGTGGCCGCGCGCCGGGTCGTAGGGGCCGTGCACCCGGAAGCCGTACCGCTGGCCCGGCATCACCCCGGGGAGGTAGGCGTGGCGGACGAACGCGTCGGTCTCCCGTAGTTCGACGGCGGTCTGCGTCCCGTCGTCGTGCAGCAGGCACAGTTCGATGCGCCGGGCGGCTTCGGAGAAGACCGCGAAGTTGGTGCCGGCGCCGTCGTAGGTGGCACCCAGCGGATACGTCTGTCCCGGCCAGACCTGCATGCGTCGGCTTCCACCTTCTCGTCGGGGGCTGCGGTCACGCCACGACACACGTCCGCGGACCGCCTCGGATCCTTCCCCGGCTCACCCCGCACACCTGGTACATCCCCCGACTTTCCCCGGAAAGCGGGCATTTTCGAGCCTAGTGGGGCCTTTCTGTCGTGTCGTCACCGTCCGCCGCCGGTGACCAGCTCCCGTACGCCAGATGCGGTAGCGGCTAGCTCATCCAGAGGGAGTCCACCAGTAAGGGCCCGGCCAATCACCCGGCGCCCGGGCGTTCGAGCCCCGCGCGTCCCGGCGTCACCACGCGCCCCCACACGCCCCTGCGCCAACCGCCCCGGACGCCGCGCCGAAAGCCTGGACCTGCGGCGGACACGGCCCACGACGCCGCCGGGGCGACGGCTCCCGGGTGGCGCCGGGCCAGCGCCCCGGGGCCGCACCCGGGCCACCGGGTGGCGGTACGGCTATGAATCCGCTCACGTCGCCCCCGCATTTCGGGGCGCAACGGCCACCTCTGACATGGGGAGTTGACGGACGGGTCGCCCCATCCTGCTGCACCGGTCCCCGCGCCGCAGTAGTCTGCCTTGATCGTTGGCACGGAGGTTCGGAAGGCGGTGGCAGGTGAGCGGCGGGCTGGAGTTGCCCCCTGGTGACGAGGGTCACGAGGGTCATGAGGGCGGCTCCGTCGACGCGCCGCCCGGCGCGGTGTCGCTGGCGCGGCCACTGGAGATCGGCGCGGAACTCGACTGGGGCACCCAGGCGTGGAGCGAGGTACGCACCCGCGCCCGCCGGGCCGGTCGCGCCTACATCTGGCTGAATCTTGTCGAGCAGCGGCTGCGCGCCGTGGTCTCCGCGGTGCTGCGCCCCATCTACGAGCCGGTGCACGGCGACGAATGGGTGATCGCCGCCGCCGGACCGGCCGGACAGGAGTGGGTCCAGCGTGCGGTGGCCGTCCGGGAGGTCAGCCGCCGCAAGGGCTACCTCCTCGACCCCGCCGACGACAACATCGTCAGCTTTCTGACCCTGCCGCAGCTGCGCGAGCTGATGGTCCAGCACTGGCCCTGTTTCGAGCCGTACTTCGACGACCGCCGCGACGTCGAGCTGGGCCTCGACGAGCTGGAGGTGGCCCGCAACATCGTCTCCCGCAACCGCGCCCTGTCGGAGACCGTCCTCGCCCAGGCGGAGCGCGCCTCCGCCCGGCTGCTGGACCTCCTGGGCTCCGGCAGCGGCACCCGCACCTCCGGACGGCTGCCCATCGACGCCGTCGAGGACCTGGTGGGCGACCGGTACGCCGATGTCGTCGGCGTCCACGCGGACCGGGTGCGGCTCCAGCGGCAGCTGCCCGCCGAGGACCTCTTCGGAGGCGCCCGCCGCCTCGACGCGGTCGGCATCGGGCTCAACCTCCTCGTGCAGAACTACTCCGGCCGCCGCCTGGTCCACCTCGCCGAGTCGGGCTGCCGGATCCGGCTGCTCTTCCTCAACCCCGCGAGCAGCGCGGTCCGCCGCCGGGAGCGCGAGATCGGGCTGAAGAAGGGCGAGATGAGCCGCTCCATCGAGATGAACATCCTGCACATGCGGCGGGTGCGGGCGCGGCTGCGCGACCCGGGGGCGTTCGAGATCCAGGTCTTCGACGAGACCCCGCGGTTCACCGCCTACCTCGTCGACGGCGACGGGCCCGACGGGCTGGCTGTCGTCCAGAGCTATCTGCGCCGCAGCCGCGGCATGGAGTCGCCGGTGCTGGTGCTGCGCGGCGGCGGCCGGGACGTGGTCCGCCAGGGCGGCGCGGGCCGGGAGGGCGAGGCCGGGCTCTTCGAGACCTACCGCGAGGAGTTCGAGAGCGAGTGGGCGGACTCCCGACCGGTGTCCTGACCTGGGACGGAGCCGGTCCGGGCGCGCGTACGCCGGACCGGGGCCGCCCCGCGACCCACTGTCCGCTTCGTCCCCTTCCGTTCATGGGTGCCGGTCGCGTTGTCAGTGGCGCGTGCGAGAGTGGCGGAGCAACGGGGGACGCACCACCGAAGGAGGCCCCGCCATGAGCTGGCATCAGGACCTGTTGGCCGGTTTCGACCTGGAGACCACGGGCACCGACATCGAGCGGGACCGCATCGTGACCGCCGCGCTGATCCGCCTGGACGCCGACGGCACGACCGTGGTCCGGCAGACGTGGCTGATCGACCCGGGCGTCCCGGTGCCCGAGGAGGCCGCCGCGATCCACGGCATGTCCACCGCCTACGTCCGCGAGCACGGCGCCCCGGCGAGGACCGCCGTGGAGGAGATCACCGAGGCACTGGCCGAGGCCCTGGGCGCGGGGATACCCCTGGTGGTGATGAATGCCCGGTACGACCTCTCGCTCCTGGACCGGGAGTGCCGCCGCCACGGCGTGCGGCCCCTGACCGAGCGCCTGGGCCGCGCCCCCTCACCGGTCATCGACCCCCTGGTCCTGGACCGCCACGTCGACCGCTACCGCAAGGGCAAGCGCGCCCTCCAGGCCCTCTGCGGCCACTACGGCGTGCCGCTCGACGGTGCGCACGAGGCGGGCGCCGACGCCGTCGCCGCGGCCGGTGTCGCCCGGCGGATAGGCGAGCGGTATCCGGCCGTCGCCCTGCCGTCCCCGGAGGCGCTGCACACGCTCCAGGAGGGCGCGGCGGCCGAGCAGGCCGCCGACTTCCAGGCGTATCTGCGGCGTTCGGGCAAGCCGGAGGCGTATGTCGAGGGCGCCTGGCCGCTCATCCCGCACCAGGCGTCCCGCGACTGACCCACCCGCCGCTCCGGCACGCCGTCAGAACGGATACCAGCGCACCGTGGTGTCCTTCTCCCGCAACGAGGCGATGCGCCGCGCGAACTCCGTACGCGCCGCCGGGTTGCCCGGTGCGTGCTGGGAGACCCAGGCGCAGCTGGCGGTCTCCCGGGAGCCGCGCAGCACCGCGCACCCCTCCCAGTCCCGTACGTCCCAGCCGTAGACGGAGACGAAGGTGTCGTACGCCTCGGCGGCCAGCCCGTAGCGGTCGCGGCTGAGGGCGAGCACCACGAGGTCGTGCTCGCGCAGATCGGAGGAGAAGGTCTCCAGGTCGACCAGGACCGGACCGTCGGGTCCGACATGGACGTTGCGGAGCAGGGCGTCGCCGTGGATGGGGCCGCGCGGCAGATGCGGCTCCAGCGCCGTCGCGGCGAGCGCGAAGGCGTCCCGGCGGCCACGCAGATACTCCGCGTCCTGCGGCGAGACGGCGTCCCCGGCCAGCCGCAGCCACCGCTCGACGCCACCGAGGAGTTCCCGCCGCGGCAGGGTGAACGGCGGCTCCGGCAGCGCGTGCACCAGCCGTAGCAGCGCCGCCAGGTCGGCGGGTTCGGCGGGGCGGACACTGTCCGGCAGCTGCTCCCAGTACGTCACGGGGTGACCGTCGGCCAGCTGCGCCCGCGGCTCGGCGGCGCGGACGGCGGGGATACCGGCCTCCGCCAGCCAGCGGGCCACGGCCAGCTCCCGCTCGGCGCGTTCGAGGAGTTCGGCGCTGCGGCCGACCCGGATGACCGGCCCGCGCCCGCCGAGCGCGAAGACGGCGTTCTCGCCGAGCGACAGCAGCCGGGCGTCGGCCGCGGCGTCGGGCTGCCCGGCGGCCGCCAGCGCGGCGCGGGCGCGGGCCTCGGTGAAGGCGCCGGGGCGCGGTTCGTTCATGGTGTTTCCTCCTGCCGGGCGTGACGTGCCCAGTTTCGCAGGTACGGGCTCCGGGCCCGGCGGGCAGGCCCGGGGCGGGGCGGGGAGGGGAGGGGGCGGCCGATCCCGGAAGGAGTCGGCGCGGAGGCGCGCTCAGGTGGCGGGCTCAGCGACGGGCCGGGGGAAGCACGCTCACCGGCGGACCGACCGACGGACTCGCGCGAGGGGTGCGGGGCTCCGCTCACCGACCCCACATGCGACCCGCCGCGAACGGGCGGCGCAACACACAGCACAGCCGCCGAACCGGGCGCGATGCACAGCGGCCTGACCTCACGATGCCTGACGGTCGCTCCGGCCTCCGGACCGTCAGCTCACACGCGGTACGAGCCGCTACGCCAACGGGCCCTCGGTAGCGGCCACTCCACCGTCTGTAACCGCAGATTGCCGAAATGTAAACGGCATTGAGACTCGAATGTTCAACTACCCGCTTCTTTTGGTCCACTTGTGACCGATTTTGTCTTTATGCAGGGTTGTTGTTTATCTCACACGGGGCGGCTGGCCTTGAATTGAACTCGTCAATCCGACAGGGTTTCGATCGGCCCGGTGCAGGACTTCCTGTCGAACCGGGCCATTGCGCAACGCTTTCCCCCCACACCACGAACGAGGAGAAACCCTCGCTATGGCTCACAAGCGTTCCAGCAAGAAGCGGCTCGTCACGGCAATCACCGCCGCCGTAGCCGCCACTGGTATCGCCGCCGTCACCGCGGTCACCGCGGGTGCGACGCCCGCCGAAGGCAAGATCTACGGTGCCGAGGCCAAGGGTGCCGTCAACGGCAGCTACATCGTCATGATGAAGAAGTCGATCGGCAGCGCCTCGGTCTCCGCCACCGCCCACAACGACCTCGCCTCCAAGTACGGCGGCAAGGTCAAGCGGAACTACACCGCCGCCCTCAACGGCTTCTCGGCCACCGGCCTGAGCGCCGACGACGCCAAGCGCCTCGCGGCCGACCCGGCCGTCGACAAGGTCGTCCAGAACAAGAAGTTCCACATCGACGCCACCCAGGACAACCCGCCGTCGTGGGGCCTGGACCGCATCGACCAGACGGACACCAAGGGCGACAAGAAGTACACCTACCCCGACTCCGCGGGTGAGGGCGCGACCGCCTACGTCATCGACACCGGCGTCCGCATCTCGCACAAGGACTTCGGCGGCCGTGCCTCCTACGGCTTCGACGCGGTCGACGGCGACAACGACGCCAACGACGGCAACGGCCACGGCACGCACGTCGCGGGCACCATCGCCGGTACCGACCACGGTGTCGCCAAGAAGGCCAAGATCGTCGCCGTCCGCGTGCTGGACGACCAGGGCTCCGGCACCACCGAGCAGGTCGTCGCCGGTATCGACTGGGTGACCAAGAACCACAAGGGCCCCTCGGTCGCCAACATGTCGCTCGGCGGCGGCGCCGACGAGGCGCTCGACGCGGCCGTCAAGAAGGCCATCGCCTCCGGCGTGACCTTCGCCGTCGCGGCGGGCAACGAGTCGGCCGACGCCTCCCAGGGCTCCCCGGCGCGGGTGAAGGAGGCCATCACGGTCGCCTCCAGCACCAACAAGGACGAGCAGTCGGACTTCTCCAACTACGGCAGCGTCGTCGACCTCTACGCCCCCGGCTCCGACATCACCTCGGACTGGAACACCGGCGACACCGCCACCAACACCATCTCCGGTACCTCCATGGCCACCCCGCACGTCGTGGGTGCGGCCGCGGTCTACCTCGGAGCCCACCCGGACGCCAAGCCGGACGAGGTCTCCAAGGCCCTCACGGACGGCGCCACGCCGGACAAGATCTCGAACCCGAGCGAGGGCACGCCCAACAAGCTGCTGAAGGTCGTCGAGTAACCGACGTTCCCCCAGCACCACCCGCCGGCCGTCGCGCTCGCCCCCACGGGGCGCGGCGGCCGGCGTCGTTGCGTCGAAGTGCCGTGCCGGAACGCGGAGTTATCCACAGGAGGATGCCTCCGGAAAACGCGATGTGCCTCCCCTCGCTACCGTCGGTCGCATGCACGGAGGACTGCCGTTCATCGGCATCAGCACACTCGTCTACGGCCTGATCGGGCTGCTCACGCTCGTGGCCGGAGCACTTCGCACCGCAGGGGGAGTTCGGCATGCACACCATCACCGTCATCGTTCCCGCACACAACGAGGAGGAGGGACTGCCCGCCACGCTGGAGTCACTGGCGCGGCAGACGGTGCCACCTGACCGCGTCCTCGTCGTCGACGACGCCTCCACCGACCGCACGGGCGAGGTGGCCACCGCACACGGCGCCACCGTCCTGCGCCCGCCGCGGAACCTCGGCAGCAAGGCCCGGGCGCAGAACCACGCGCTGCCGCACTGCACCACCGACCTGGTGCTCGCCGTCGACGCGGACACCGTCCTCGCGCCCGACTACATCGAGACGGTGCTGCCGGTCTTCGACGACCCGACCGTCACCGTCGCCGCCGGAACGGTACGCACCCGCCACACCCGCACCGTCTGGGAACGCGGCCGCTCCACCGAGTACCTCTTCGGCTTCCACTGGCACCGGCCCATCCAGGCGCGCGCCAACAGCCCCATGGTCTGCTCCGGTTGTTGCTCCGTCTTCCGGCGCGTGGATCTGACGGCCTTCGGCGGCTTCCCGGAGCGCACCATCGTGGAGGACATGGACTACACGTGGAGCCAGCAGATCGCCGGGCGCAAGGCGGTCTACGTCTCCGACGCGGTGGCCCTCGCCGCCGATCCGGAAGACCTCACCTACCTGCGGAAACAGGTCTGGCGGTGGATGGCGGGCTTCTGTCAGAACGTCCGGCTCCACCTCGGCGCGCTGATCCGCCGCAAACCGCTGCTCGCGCTGTGGGTGACGCTCGCCGTCTTCGAGATCGTCACCGCCCCGCTGTGGTGGGCGACCCCGTTCGCGCTGGCGGTCCTCACCGACCGGCCGCTGCCCGCCACCCTCGGCTGGTGGGCCGGGACCGATCTGCTCCTGACCGCGCCACCCCTCCTCTACGCCGCCCGGCGCCGCGGACTGCGCACCCTCGCCGTGCTGCGGGACCTGCCCTGCGTCTACGCCACCAAGGCGGTCAACCTCGTCTACGCCTGGAAAGCCCTCGTCGTCGAACTGCTCCTGGTGCCGCTCGGACTGTCGAAGGGGCTGACGGTCTACGAGAAGGGGCGGGCCGACACCCCGGTGGCGCCCGCCGACCGGAAACGCCTGGCTCAGGAGGCGAGCAACGCCGCCCGCTCCCGGCGGTCGGCCCGGGTGGTGGCCGATGCGTCGTAACGCCGCAGCAGCAGCCGGGCCAGCTCCGGGGCGGGGCCGAGGACCGGCGCCAGGACGTCCGCCCGTGCCTCCCGGGCGCCGCGGGCGATCCGGTCCGGCAGGAAGCCGGGCGCGATGACGTACGGGGCGACGGCGACGCGTGCGGCACCCTCGGCCCGCAGGGCCCGCACGGCGTCGGCCGTGCGGGGCAGAGATGCGGAGGCGAACGCAGGTCGCACGGCACACCAACCAGAGGTGCGCCGCCACTCCCGCGCGGTTTCAGCGATCACTGCGATCGCCTCCGGGTCACTGGAGCCCGCCGCGGCCAGGACGATCCCGGTCGAGCGGCGGTCGCCGGGCCGCAGCCCGGCCTCGGCCAGCCGCCGCTCCAACGCGGCGGTCAGCAGGGGGGAGGGGCCGAGGACCTCGGCCCGGCGGACGGTCAGCCGCGGCAGGCGCGCGGTGGCCTCCCGCAGCGCCGCCGGGATGTCCGACTTCGCGTGGAAGGCGCGGGTGAGCAGCAGCGGCAGCGCCACCACCTCCCGCGTCCCCTCCGCAGCCAGCCGTTCCAGCACACGGGGGACGGACGGCGCGTTGAAGTCGAGATACCCGACCTCCACGCGCAGCCCCGGCCGCAGCGCCCGCACCCGTGGGCAGAGCGCGGAGACGGTGGCCGCGTGCCGCGGGTCGCGGCTGCCGTGGGCGACGACGAGAAGGGTGGGTGAGGTGTCCATGGGTCAGCTCTTCACCAGAAGTCCGCGGCTGCGCAGCACCCGCCGTTCGAGCGGCGCGAAGACCAGCAGCTCGATACCGATACCGACGACGAGGATCAGCAGGATCGCGGAGAGCACCCAGGGCATGTCCTGGAACTCCCGGCCCTGCTCCAGGAGCTGGCCGAGGCCGGTGCCCAGATCGGGGGCGTTGACGATGAGTTCGGCGGCCATCAGGGAGCGCCAGGAGAACGCCCAGCCCTGCTTGAGTCCGGCGATGTAGCCGGGCAGCGCGGCCGGGAGCAGGACGTGCCGCACCCCGGCCACACCGGTCGCGCCGATGGTGCGGCCCGCCCGCAGATAGAGAGGGGAGATCTGGTCGACCCCGGCCACCAGGCCGTTGGCGATCGACGGGACGGCGCCGAGCAGCACCACCGCGTAGATGGTGGCGTCGCTCAGACCGAACCAGATGATCGCGGCCGGGACCCACGCCACCGACGGCAGCGACTGCAACCCGCTGAGGATCGGACCGATCGCGGCCCGCACCGCCTTGACGCGGGCCACGACCAGCCCGAGGACGGTGCCGAGCACCACCGAGGCGAGGAAGCCGAGCGCACCGCGGGACAGGCTGGTCCACACATAGCCCAGCAGCGTGCCCTCCAGCCACTTCTCCTGGAGGGAGCGGGCCACCTCGACGGGGCTCGGCAGCAGGTAGTGCGGCTTGACCTCGAAGTGGTAGGCGAGCTGCCACAGCACCAGCACGATGACGACGGCGATGACCGGAGGGAGCGCCTTCGATGCGAGCGTACGCAGCCAGGGTTGCCGGGCGGCCACGGAGGACTCCAGGGCGTCGAGCCCGGCCTCCAGGCCCGCCAGATCGGCGCCGTCCCGGTCCGTGCCGCCCCCCGCGGGCGCGGTCGCCGCGGCGTCGGCGGGGGTGGGCGCGTCCGGGGAGTCCGTGGCGTCCGGTGTGTCGCCGGGGGTGTTCCCGGCGGGGCCGGTGGTGGTCTCAGTGCTGGCCATGGCGGCGGATCTCCCCACGCAGCTGTTCGGTGATCTCGACGGAGAGGTCGGCGACCGCGGCGTCCTCGATGCGGCGCGGCTGGGCGATCCCGACCCGCCACTCCCGGGCCACCCGGCCGGGTCGGGAGGAGAGCAGCACGACGCGCTCGGCGAGCCGTACCGCCTCGCGGACGTTGTGGGTGACGAAGAGCACCGACAGCCCGCCGGAGCCGGAGCCGGAGCCGGAGGCGGTGTCGTTCGCGGTGTGCCAGATGCGGGTCAGCTCGTCGTGCAGCACATCGCGGGTGATGGCGTCCAGCGCGGCGAACGGCTCGTCCATCAGCAGCAGCCGGCTGTCCTGGGCGAGGGCCCGGGCCATCGCGACACGCTGGCGCATGCCGCCGGAGAGTTCGTGGACGCGCTTGCCGTACGCGCCCTTGAGGCGGACGAGTTCGAGGAGCCGTTCGGCCTCCTCACGGCGCTCCGCGCGCGGCACCCCGCGCAGCCGCAGCGCCAGTTCGACGTTGCGTCCGGCGGTCAGCCAGGGGAAGAGGGCGTGTTCCTGGAACATCAGCGCGGGGCGGCCGCCGGGCGTCTCGATGGTGCCGGACGTCGGCGCGTCGAGCCCGGCCACCAGGTTCAGCAGCGTGGACTTGCCGCAGCCTGAGGCGCCGAGCAGGCAGACGAATTCGCCGGGTGCGACATCGATGCTGATGTCGTCGAGCACATGCTGGCGGGCGCCGGGGCGGCCGAAGGACTTCGAGACGTGGTCGATGCGCGCGGCGTACGAGGCCGCCGGGCCCGCGTCCGCCGTGGTGGTCGGCCGCTTGGTGAGGGTGGTGGTCGTCATCGGTGTCACCTCCTGGAGTGCGGTGCGGGCGTCAGTCGTCGCCGAGACCGGCGGCGTCGACGGGCTTCTTGCCTTCGGCCTTGAGGACCTTGTTCAGCAGCCGCAGGTCGTAGATGCCCTTGAGGTCGGGCTTCTGGAGCAGACCTGCCTTGACGGCGTGGTCCGCCTCCAGCTGGAGCGTGGCGGCCAGCGGGTCGTCGGTGACATCGGTGTTCTTGAAGGCCGGGCCGATGATGTCGGCGGGCAGCGCCTTGCCGGAGATCTGCGGGTCGGCGAGCTTCTCGTTGAGCGCCTTGACCGCCTGGGCGGGGTGCGAGCGGATCCAGGCGTTGGTCCGCACCGAGGCGCGCAGCACCGCCTCGACGGCCTTGGGGTGCTCGGCGAGGAACTTCTGCGAGACGATCATGTTCGTGATGACGAACTTGCCGTCCTTCCACAGATCCTTCTCGTCCAGCAACGTCTTGCCGCCGACGCTGACGAGCTTGGCGGCGGTCGGCTCGGGCACCCAGGCGGCGTCGATGGCGCCCTGCTGGAAGGCGGTCGGCGTCACCTTGTTCTCGGTGCGCTGGACGGTGACGTCGCCCTTGCCGGTGGTGGCGTCGACGCGGTAGCCCTTCTCCGCCAGGTAGTTGAGGAGCGCCACGTCCTGGGTGTTGCCCAGCTGCGGGGTGGCGATCTTCTTGCCCTTGAGGTCGTCGAGGCTCCTGACCTTCTTGGGGTTGACGACGAGCGAGACGCCGCCGGAGGCCGAGCCGCCGATGATCTTCAGGCTCTTGCCGTGGGACTTGGCGTAGCCGTTGATCGCGGGGGAGGGGCCGATCCAGCCGATGTCGATGGCGCCGGAGTTGAGCGCCTCGATCTCGGCGGGGCCCGCGTTGAAGACCGAGGACTTCACCGCGGTGCCACCCAACTCCTTCTGGAACAGCCCCTGTTGGAGGCCGATCAGCGGGGTGGCGTGGGTGACGTTCCCGAAGAAGCCGATCTTGACGGTGTCCAGGCCGTCGGTCTTCGGCCCCTCGGCGGTGACCTGGGCCGCCGGGTCCTTCCTGGCCTCGGAGCCGTAGCCGCAGGCGCTGACCGCCCCGAGCAGCAGCAGGGCGAGGGCGGCGGCCGCCGGATGGCGGGGTCGAACGGCAGGCACGGGAGGCGTTCCTCTCGTAGGGCCGGGGCAGTACGCGCCCCTCTAGGGCGCGCCCGGCGGTGCGACGGGTCTTCGTACGGGCGTGGGCGGGCAGGCGGAGTGGTGCGTCGTCAGCTCACACATCGGCCGACTCCGCCCTGCCCGCTGCCGAGGGCGCCGCTGCCGATGCGGCCGCCCTCCTTCGCGAAGGTCGAGAACACGTCCTGGTGCACGGTCAGAAGTCCCAGCCCTCGTCGTCGGCCGCCGCCTCGGCCGCCTGCGCCGCGAAGGCGGTGCCCGCCATGCCCGCGGTCAGCGTGGTGCCGTCCGACGGGTCGATCAGCAGGAAGGAGCCGGTACGGCGGGAGTCGGCGTACGCGTCCAGGGCCAGCGGTTCGGCGGTACGGACCCGGACCCGGCCGATGTCGTTCGCCGCCAGCTCGCCGGGGGCCGGGTGCTGGGAGAGGTCGTCCAGCGTCAGCCGCGACGGGATCTCCTTGACGATCGCCTTGACGGTACGGGTGGTGTGCTTGAGCAGCACCCGCTGACCGGCGGTGAGCGGACGGTCGGCCACATGGCAGACGGTCGCCTCGACGTCCTGGGTGACGGCCGGTGCGCCCGCCGCGGGGGCGAGCAGGTCGCCGCGGGAGATGTCGAGGTCGTCGGCGAGGGTGACGGTGACCGACTGCGGCGCCCAGGCGGCCTCGACGGCCCGGCCGAGCAGGTCGATGCCGGTGACGGTGGAGACGCGGCCGGACGGCAGCACGCTCACCGTGTCGCCGACCCGCAGCACACCGGAGGCCATCTGACCCGCGTAGCCGCGGTAGTCGGGGTGTTCGGCGGTCTGCGGGCGGATGACGTACTGCACCGGGAAGCGGACCGGGTCGTGTGCCGGGTCGGTGTCGACGGGCACGGTCTCCAGGTGCTCCAGGACGGTCGGGCCGCCGTACCAGTCCATGTGCGCCGACGGGGCCACCACGTTGTCACCGGCGAGCGCGGAGATCGGGATGGCGGTGACCTCCGGGACGCCCAGCGACGCCGCGTAGGCGGTGAACTCCTCGGCGATGGTGGCGAAGACCGGCTCGGCGTAGTCGACCAGGTCCATCTTGTTGACGGCCAGCACCACGTGCGGGACGCGGAGCAGCGCGGCGACGGCGGCGTGCCGACGGGTCTGCTCGACCACGCCGTTGCGGGCGTCGACGAGCACCACGGCCAGTTCGGCGGTGGAGGCGCCGGTGACCATGTTGCGGGTGTACTGCACATGCCCGGGGGTGTCGGCGAGGATGAACCGTCGCTTGGGGGTGGCGAAGTAGCGGTAGGCGACGTCGATGGTGATGCCCTGCTCGCGCTCGGCGCGCAGCCCGTCGGTCAGCAGCGCCAGGTCGGGCGCCTCCTGGCCGCGGCCCAGCGAGGCCCGCTCGACGGCTTCGAGCTGATCGGCGAGGACCGACTTGGAGTCGTGCAGCAACCGTCCGACCAGCGTGGACTTGCCGTCGTCGACGCTTCCGGCGGTGGCGAACCGCAGCAGCGAGGCCGCTCCGTGCTCAACAACAGTGCTCATGGCTAGAAGTACCCCTCGCGCTTGCGGTCCTCCATGGCGGCCTCGGACATCTTGTCGTCGGCCCGCGTCGCGCCCCGCTCGGTGAGGCGGGAGGCGGCGATCTCCGCGACGACCGCCTCGATGGTGGCGGCGTCGGAGTCGACGGCGCCGGTGCAGGACATGTCGCCGACGGTGCGGTAGCGCACCGTCCGGGTCTCCAGACGCTCGCCGTCCTTGAGGCCGCCCCATCCGCCGGGCGACAGCCACATGCCGTTACGGGAGAAGACCTCCCGCTCGTGCGCGTAGTAGATGGCGGGCAGTTCGATCTTCTCGCGGCCGATGTACTGCCACACGTCCAGCTCGGTCCAGTTGGACAGCGGGAAGACGCGGACGTGTTCGCCGGGGGAGTGGCGGCCGTTGTAGAGCTGCCACAGCTCGGGGCGCTGGCGGCGCGGGTCCCAGCCGCCGAACTCGTCGCGCAGCGAGAAGACCCGCTCCTTGGCGCGGGCCTTCTCCTCGTCGCGGCGGCCACCGCCGAAGACCGCGTCGAAGCGGCCCTGGGTGATGCCGTCGAGCAGCGGCACGGTCTGTAGCGGGTTGCGCAGCCCGTCGGGGCGTTCGCGCAGCTCACCGCGGTCGATGTAGTCCTGGACGGCGGCGATGTGCAGCCGCAGCCGGTGCTCGGCGACGACCCGGTCGCGGTAGTCGAGGACCTCGGGGAAGTTGTGCCCGGTGTCCACGTGGAGCAGGGCGAACGGCACCGGCGCGGGGGCGAACGCCTTCAGCGCCAGGTGCAGCATGACGATGGAGTCCTTGCCGCCGGAGAAGAGGATCACCGGCCGCTCGAACTCGCCCGCCACCTCGCGGAAGATGTGGACCGCCTCCGACTCCAGGGCGTCCAGGTGTGACAGCGCGTACGGGCCGGTGCCGCCGGTGCTCCCGGCGGCAGCGGTGGTGGTCGTGGTCATGCTGCCCCTTTCGTCGGGCTCTCCTTCGCCGTGTGCCCGGGCCCGGGGCGGCGGCGCCACGGCGGGTTCGGGGGCGCTCACACCAGGCCCCGTTCGGTGAGCAGACCGTGCAGCGCGGCCGCCGACTCCGGCACGGTCTGGGTGTGCGAGGCGATCCGCAGATCGGGCGCCTCGGGCTGCTCGTACGGGTCGTCGACGCCGGTCAGGCCGGAGATCTCACCGGCCGCCTGCTTGGCGTAGAGCCCCTTGACGTCCCGCTCGGAGCAGACCTCGACGGGCGTGGCGACGTGCACCTCCAGATACGGGGTGCCCTCGGCCCGGTGGCGTTCGCGGACCGCCGCGCGGGAGGCGGCGTACGGGGCGATGACCGGTACCAGCGTGGTGACGCCGTTGCGGGCGAGGAGTTCGGCGACGAAGCCGATGCGCTGGACGTTGGTGTCGCGGTCGGCGCGGCTGAAGCCGAGTCCGGCGGAGAGGAAGGTGCGGATCTCGTCGCCGTCGAGGACCTCGACGCGGCGGCCCTCGGCGCGCAGCCGGTCGGCGAGGGCGCGGGCGATGGTGGTCTTGCCGGCGCTCGGCAGGCCCGTCAGCCACACGGTGGCGCCGGTCATGGGTATCTCCTCAACTTCCGCTGCGGCGGTGGCAGTCGCTGTCTTCGTCATCCGTGCAGTCCGCACTCGGTCTTGTTGCGCCCGGCCCAGCGCCCGGCCCGCGCGTCCTCACCGGCGAGGACCCGGCGGGTGCACGGGGCGCAGCCGACGGAGGCGTAGCCGTCCTGGAGCAGCGGGTTGGTGAGCACGCCGTGCTCGGTGACGTACGCGTCGACGTCCGCCTGCGTCCAGCGGGCGATCGGCGAGACCTTCACCTTGCCGCGGCGGGCGTCCCAGCCGACGACGGGGGTACCGGCGCGGGTCGGCGACTCGTCGCGGCGCAGCCCGGTGGCCCAGGCGTCGTACCCGGCCAGCCCCCGCTCCAGCGGTTCGACCTTCCGCAGGGCGCAGCACAGGTCCGGGTCGCGGTCGTGGAGCTTCGGCGCGTGCTCGGCGTCCTGCTCGGCCACCGTTCGCCGGGGCGTGAGGGTGAGGACGTTGACGTCCAGCACCGCGGCGACGGCGTCGCGGGTGCCGAGGGTCTCGGGGAAGTGGTAGCCGGTGTCGAGGAAGACGACGTCCACGCCGGGCGCGACGCGCGAGGCGAGGTGGGCGACGACCGCGTCCTCCATCGAGGAGGTGACGCAGAAGCGGGGCCCGAAGGTCTCGGCCGCCCACCGGAGGATGTCGAGCGGATCGGCCTCCTCCAGTTCGCGGCCCGCGCGTTCGGCCAGTTGCGGGAGTTCGGACGCGGTGGTCACGGGGCACCTCCGGCGGAGCCGTCGGACGGGGACGGGGCGAGGCCCTGCGCGAGCAGACCGAGGAACTTCAGCCGGAAGGCGCGGTTGCAGGAGCGGCACTCCCACGCGGCACCGGTGCCCCGCTCCGAGGGCGTCTCGGAGGGGCGCAGGTCCTCGTCCCCGCAGTACGGGCAGTGGAACGGCGCGGCGCGTTCGCTCACTTCAGCGCACCCTCTTCCGCACGGCCCACCCACTGGGCGAACCGCTCGCCCTCGGTGCGCTGCTCGGTGAAGGCGGTCAGCACCCGCTCGATGTAGTCGGGGAGTTCGGCGGCGGTGACCTTCAGCCCGCGCACCTTGCGGCCGAAGCCCGCCTCCAGACCGAGCGCGCCGCCCAGGTGCACCTGGTAGCCCTCGACCTGTCGGCCGTCGCCGTCCAGCATCAGCTGGCCCTTGAGACCGATGTCCGCGACCTGGATACGGGCGCAGGCGTTGGGGCAGCCGTTGAGGTTGATGGTGACCGGCTCGTCGAAGTCCGGGAGGCGGCGCTCCAGTTCGTCGATGAGGGACGCGCCGCGGCCCTTGGTCTCGACGATCGCGAGCTTGCAGAACTCGATGCCGGTGCAGGCCATCGTGCCGCGGCGGAACGGCGACGGGGTCACCCGCAGGTCCAGCGCCTCCAACCCGGCGACCAGCGAGTCGACGCGGTCCTCGGTGACGTCGAGGACGAGCATCTTCTGCTCGGTGGTGGTCCGCACCCGGCCTGAGCCGTGGGCCACGGCCACCTCGGCGATCTTGGTGAGGGTGGCGCCGTCCACCCGGCCGACGCGCGGGGCGAAGCCGACGTAGAACCGGCCGTCCTTCTGGCGGTGCACCCCGACGTGGTCGCGCCAGCGCTGCGCGGGTTCGGCGGGGGCCGGACCGTCGTGCAGCTTGCGGCCCAGGTAGTCGTCCTCCAGCACCTGGCGGAACTTCTCCGGGCCCCAGTCGGCGACGAGGAACTTCAGCCGGGCGCGGGTGCGCAGCCGGCGGTAGCCGTGATCGCGGAAGATCGAGATGACGCCCTCGTGGACCTCGGCCGCCTCCTCGGCGGAGACCCAGGCGCCGAGCCGTACGCCGAGCTTGGGGTTGGTGGAGAGCCCGCCGCCGACCCAGACGTCGAAGCCGGGGCCCAGCTCCGGGTGGACGACGCCGACCAGCGAGATGTCGTTGATCTCGTGGGCGACGTCCAGCAGCGGGGAGCCGGAGACCGCGGTCTTGAACTTCCGCGGGAGGTTGGAGAACGCGGGGTTGCCGACGATCCGGCGGTGGATCTCCTCGATGACCGGCGTGCCGTCGATGATCTCGTCCTCGGCGATCCCGGCGACCGGCGAGCCGAGGATGGCGCGCGGGGTGTCGCCGCACGCCTCGGTGGTGGACAGGCCCACGCCCTCCAGGCGGCGCCAGATCTCCGGGACGTCCTCGATACGGATCCAGTGGAACTGGACGTTCTGCCGGTCGGTGATGTCGGCGGTGCCGCGCGCGAACTCCTGGGAGATCTCGCCGATGACCCGCAGCTGGTCGGTGGTCAGCCGCCCGCCGTCGATGCGGACCCGCAGCATGAAGAACTCGTCGTCCAGCTCCTCCGGCTCCAGCACCGCGGTCTTTCCGCCGTCGATCCCGGGGCGGCGCTGGGTGTAGAGGCCCCACCAACGCATCCGTCCGCGCAGGTCGTTGGGGTCGATGGAGTCGAAACCGCGCTGCGCGTAGATCGTCTCAATGCGTGTCCGCACATTGAGACCGTCATCGTCCTTCTTGAACTGTTCGTTGCCGTTGAGCGGGGTGAAGTGACCGGCGGCCCACTGACCCTCGCCGCGGTGGCGTCCGGCCTTGCGGCGGGTCGTGGCAGCTGCGGGGCGTTCCGGGGTGGCGGCCATGGGGGTACGTCCTTCGGGGCGGCTCAAGGGAGGCGGGAGGGCACGGGAAAACCCGCGGTGACCTGCGCGGACACGCGGTGGAGCGGCGCGCGGCGGCGCGTCGTGAAAAGGGGAGGAGGAGAGGTCTCGGTGCGTCCGCGACGACGGGGACGGCAGGTGCGGGGAAGCGCGGTGGTGCCGGCGGTGCTGCCGGGGCGGTGACCCCTGGCCGATGCAGCGTCAGCGCGCCGGACAGATCGCGCTGGACAGGCGGCCGAGGTCGACGTGGAGTCGGCTCACCAACGCAATTCCTGTTCGAGACATGACCGCAGCGTGGCACGCCGTTCTCGCGGCAGTCCACCATCGTCCGGAGTCTGGACAGCTTGGTCCCGCATCGCGAGATGATGTGGTCTTGATCACGCGGTCATCGTGCCCTACGGAGCCGTTCCACCGGGGCACGCGGACGGCGGCGCGCCCCGGTACGCGGCGGTCCGTCACACCGGACGGGGCGCGCCCTCCCAGACGGGCAGCGCGGTGTCCCCGGCGCCCGGCCACGGCCCCGGCGTCTCGGTCACGGCCTCCTGCTCGACGGTGGTGTCGTACAGCCGGAAACCGCGCCGCTCGTAGTTGCGCAGCGCATGGCGCCCGTCCTTGCTGCAGGTGTGCACCCACACCCGGCGCGTCGGCGGTCGCCCCTCGTACCGCTCGCCCAGATCCCACGCCCGTGCGGTGCCGGACGACAGCAGATGGCCGCCGACGCCCTGCCCGCGGAACGCCGGGATCAGGCCGAAGTAGGCGATCTCGGTGACGCCGTCGGCCCGGCCGTCCAGTTCGATGAAGCCCGCCGGGGTGCCGTGCACGTACGCCACCCAGGTCTCCACGCCCGGCTGCGACAGATACTCCGCCCACCGCGCGTACGGCCACCCCAGCCGGTCGGTCCACAGGATGTCGCCGCCGACGGCGGAGTAGAGGAACCGGCTGAACTCCGGCAGCGGGCGCTCGGCCCGGACGATCCGGACGCCCTGTGCGGCGGGCGGCTCGGCGGCGGGCGCCAGATCGCCCGGCGCGGTCTGTTCGAGGTACCAGGTGGTGACGGTGAGGCTGCTCATGGCGGCAGCCAATCACGGCGCCCCGGCCGCCGGATGCCCGCCCCGGGGAGTGACGAGCCGGGCGAAGACGACGACGTTACCGGCGTACCCGGAGCCCGCGTGGTAGCTGCCGCCGCAGGTCAGCAGCCGCAGCTCGGGGCGGCCCGTCGAACCGTAGACCTGCTCGGCGGGGAAGCGGTCCTTGGCGAAGGTCCGCACGGAGTAGACGGCGAAGACCGCACGGCGCCCGTCGCGGCGGCGCACCTCGACCGTGGCGCCCCGCTTCAGCCCGCCCAGCCCGTAGAAGACCGCGGGGCCGGTGTAGCTGTCGACGTGCCCGACGAGGACGGCGGTGCCGCGTTCGCCGGGGGTCGGGGCGTCCCGGTACCAGCCGGTGACGCGGGTGTCGGCGGACGGCGGCGCCTCGATCGCCCCGTGGGCGTCCAGACCGCGGGCGATCACCGGGGCGGACACCTGGAGCGCCGGGATCACCACCCGGTCGGGGACGGAGCGCGGCAACGGCGGCGCCGCCGGGGCGGGGGCGGCGGGCGCGGCGCGGGTGGGGCCGGGCCGGGGCGGGCCGCCCGGCCGGTCCGGCAGCCCCGTACGGATGAGGAAGATCCCGGTCAGCGCGAGCAGCGCCAGCGCGCCCCAGGGCCGCTGCCGCCGGGCCGTCGGCTCCGGGCGCCGCTCCGGCCACGCCGCCCTCAGGCTCATCGCACTCCCTCCGCCGCCCACCGCGCGCCTCCGCTCCCGGCACCGTAGGCGCGCGGTGGGCGGCGGGCGATCGGGGAGGGGCGATCGGGGGAGGGGTGCGCCGGGCGGCGGGTGGGGCCGGTTTCCTTCAGGAAGGCTTCCTGAACGCTGCCCGACGGGCCGCGGCGGGCCGCCGAGTCCGGCAGTCCGCCGCGAAGGAACTCAGGCGTCCCGCGGGTACCAGCGCAGTTCGACGGTGTTGCCGTCCGGGTCCTGTACGTAGACGGAGACGGCGGTGCCCCGGGCGCCGTAGCGTTCGCCGGGGCCGTCCAGGACGGTGAAGACGCCGGAGTCGATGACCTGTTGCCAGTCGAGCGGCTCGACCACCAGGCAGAGGTGGTCGACGTTGGCGCCCCGCGGCCGTCCGTCGGACGCCTCGACGAGGTCGATGATCGTGGTCGGGCTCACCCGCACGGACGGGAAGGGCGCCTGGCCGGTCCGCCACTCCGCCACCCGCACCGGTTCCAGCCCCAGCGGGCCGGTGTAGAAGTCCAGCGAGCGCTCGATGTCGGCGACGTTGAGGACGAGATGGTCGAAGGCGATCACACGCATGGCTGTCTCCGTGGGGTTGGGTTGGGGGAGGCACCCGGCGCCGGAAGGGGCGACGGTCCCGGGCTCACCGGGCCGGTCCGGGCCGCAGGCCGACCATCGTGGTCCGTCGTGGTCCGACGTGGTCGGCGTCCCGTCGGCCGTGGTCACCAGCATCGGCGAGCGGGTATCCATCGGTCCAACACCTGCTGGTCATCGGTATCCATCGTGTTCGATCATGGATCGATGGACCTCCAGCAGATGCGCTACGTCGTCGCGGTGGCGGAGACCGGCGGCTTCACCCGCGCCGCCGAGCGGTGCCATGTCGTCCAGTCGGCGCTCAGCCACCAGGTGGCCCGGCTGGAGAAGGAGCTGGGGGCCCGGCTGTTCGAGCGGACCAGCCGACGGGTGCGGCTGACCGCCGCCGGGGAGGCGTTCCTGCCCCCTGCCCGCCGCGCCCTGGAGGCTGCCGAGCGGGCCCGCTCGGACGTGGCGGCGGCCACCGGCGAGATACGGGGCGCGCTGACCGTGGGTTCCATCCCCGCGGTGGCGTCCGTGGACCTCCCGGCGGTGCTGCGGGAGTACCGCCTGCGCCATCCGCAGGTGCGGATCAGCCTGCGGGCCGGTTCCAGCGAACAGCTCGTCGCGCGGGTGCGCGACGGCCACCTGGACGCGGCGCTCCTCGGCGTACAGCCCGGCTTCCTGCCGCAGGGCGTCCACGACCGGGAACTCGCCCGCACCCGGCATGTCGCCGTGGTCGCCCCGGAACATCCGCTGGCCAGGTGCGGTGAGGTGGACATCCGCCGCCTCACCGGGGAGGTGTTCGTGGACTTCGCCGACGGCAGCGCCGCCCGCGCCCAGTCGGACCGGGCGTTCGCGGCGCTGGGCCTGCGGCGCGAGGTCGCCTTCGAGGTGTCCGGGGTCGAACTCATGGCCCCGATGGTCCGTCACGGGCTGGGCATCGCCCTGCTGCCCGCGACATTCGCCGCCGAACTCCACGGTCTGCGGACCGTACCGGTCATCGACGGTCCCGTACGCGTGGAGCGCCTCGCCTGGCGCCGCTTCCCGCCGTCCCCCGCCGCCTCCGCCTTCCTCGCCCTGCTGGGCGTCGACACCCCACCCGCCCCGGAGACGGACCCGGAGCCCTCCTGACGGACGTGAGGGATGTGGCGTACGGGATGGACGGGAGGGACGGGCATGTCCGAGGTGGCCGGATCCCTGCGGGCCGCCGCTCCCCGGGCAGCCACCCACCCCCGCCTCCCCGCTCCCGCAGCGTTCGGCCGCCGCGGAGCCCCATCCGTCAGGGGCTCCCCGCCTCTCCCCGGGCCGCCCGTACCCCCGGAGCCACCGAGTGCGGCAGCAACTGGCCCGGCTCCGCGGGGAGTCGCAACTCCGGGACGATGCCGTCGGCGAAGCGGTACGGGCGGTGGGCCAGGAGTCCGGCGAGGTGGCGGCGGAGGCGGGAGAGTTCCGCGCGGACGGTGACCGCGCGGCCACCGTCGCCGAAGAGGTCCCGGGCCAGTTCCGCGGCGGTCCGCCCCTCGGGGTGGGTGGCCAGCAGGAACAGCAGCTCGGCGTGGCGGGGGCTCAGCTCGTGCGTCCAACTGCCCGCCGGACCGCTGACGGTGAGCGCGGCGCGGCCGGGCTCGGCGAGGTCGAGCAGCGCCCGGCGCGGCTGCGGCGCCCGCTCCCCGCCGATCCGGATCAGCCAGCCGCCCGGCAACGGCTCCAGCGCGCACAGCCCGTGCCGCGGCAGCCAGAGCGGCCCCGGCTCCGGCATCTTCGGCAGCGCCACCCGGTCCGGCGGCGCCAGCCCCACCGCCCCCGCCACCCAGCCGTCCGGGTCGACGGCGAGCGCCCGCCCGCCGATCCGCGCCAGCACCGGCGCCGCCGTGGACCGCAGCCGCTCCACCGACGCGTGGTGACGCTCCCGCAGCTCCCCCTCGGCCAGCTTCGCCACCGCCGACACCAGCGCCAGTGTCGCCGGATGGAACCCGTGCGCGGGCCCGCTCACATCGAGGGTGCCCAGCAGCCGCCCGTCCCGCGGATCGTGCAGCGGCGCGGCGGCGCACGTCCACTGGTGGTGCGAGCGGACGAAGTGCTCCGCGCTGTGCACCAGGACGGGGCGCCGGGCCACCAGCGCGGTGCCGATGGCGTTGGTGCCGACGACCGGCTCCGTCCAGTCCGCGCCCTTGTCGAAGCCGTGCCGGTCGGCCATCCGCCGGATCGGCGCGCTCCCCTCCAGCCACAGGACGAGCCCGTCGGCGTCGGTGACCACCATGATCTGCTGCGCGGCGTCGGCGGCGGGCAACAGCGCCTCGTGCAGCACCGGCAACACCGCAGACAGCGGCGAGGTCGCCTTGCGGTGCTCCAACTCGGCGACGTTCAGCGGGCGTTCGCGCCGGTCGCGGTCGGGGTCCACACCGCAGCTGCGGACCCGGCGCCAGGACGCGTCGATGACGGCCCGCGGCGCCTCCGTGCCGTCGCCGGAGAGCGTCGCCTCCCGGAGCGCGGCGAGGCGGCGCGCGGTGGCGCGGGGGTCGTGGGCGCCCGCGTCGCCGTCGGTCGTTCTCTCGCTCACTCAACTCTCCGTGGTGCCGGGCCTCCCGTCCGCGCCGTGGTGCCGTCGGACGACGGACGACCTGGGGTCAGGCCGTGACGGAAGAGCCCATTGCACCGACCGGTGCAACGGAGCGCAACCGTTGTGACCTCCGATGTTCCCGGGGAACGTGTTCCCGGCGGCCGGTGGGTACCGTCCCCCGTGGTTCCCACCGGCCGCCGCGCGCCCCGCGCCCGTACGGGGGCGGCGGACACCGGGAACGGTCCGCGGAACGGTGTGGCGCGGCGGGTGCGGGACCGTTGCAAAAACGTCACGCCACTCCGGACGGGGCGGCGTTGCCGTACGGGAACACCGCCGCGCCGGGCGCCGTTGCCGGAGTGCCGCGGCGGCGTGGGACCGCGGAACGGATGGGCCGCGCCGGACACCGGCGCGGTGGGGCCACACCCCGCCGGTGCGGGAGGGAGATCGCCATGAACGTTGCCGGCAACGCCGCGGCCCCGTGCGTCGTGGTGCTGGGCGCCGACGGACCGCTGCGCGTGGCGCGCGCCGACCGGCTGGCCGCGCATTACCGCGTCCCGCGCCGCGCCGCCGCCGACATCCCGGCGGCGCCGCACCCGCCGTCCGCCGGATACGTCGTCGACGCCGCGCCCGGTCTGCTCGCCCGCTTCACCGCGGCGGGCGGCCCGCCCCCGGCGCTGGCCCGCGCCGATCTGGTGGTGTATCTGCGGACGGTGGCCGGGGGCGTCGGCGCCGCCCACCGCGCGATCCACTACTACGAGGCCCGGGGTGTCCTCGTCGGCTTCCGGCCGGACGTCCCGGACGAGGAGTTATACGTCGTCATCGAGGCGGCGCTCCGCGAACGCCGCGGCACACCGCCCGCCTCCCGGCCCTAGGGAGCGCCTTCGCGGGGCCGCGCCCGGAGCCGCCAGGGCTCCGCCGCCGTGCGTCCGCCGCCCGGATACGGTGGGCGGGTGCAGCCGGAGAGCGAACCGACCGAGCGGCCCGAGGGCCGTCTGACCAGGGCCAGGGTCCTGTACCGCAATGTCTCCAAGCGGCGGCTCGGCTGGCTGCTCCTCAAGGATGTCGTCCACAGCTGCATGACGTACCGGGTCACCGGACTCGCCGCCGAGGCGGCCTTCTTCTGCCTGCTGTCGCTGCCCCCGCTGCTCCTGGGCCTCATCGGTCTGCTCGGCTACATGGAGCCGTGGATCGGCCGGGACACCATCGACGGCATCCGTGAGCAGATCCTCCACGCCTCCTCCGCCGTCCTCTCCGACCAGGGTGTCAACGAGATCGCCCGGCCGCTGCTCGAAGACGTCTTCACCGGCCGCCGCCCGGACGTCATCTCCCTCGGCTTCGCCCTCGCCCTGTGGTCCGGCTCGCGCGCGGTGAACGTCTTCGTCGACACCATCACGATCATGTACGGGCTGGACGGCCGCCGCGGCATGGTCCGGACCCGGCTGCTGGCGTTCGTGCTCTACCTCGTCGCGCTGCTCGTCGGCGTCGTCGCGCTGCCGCTGATGGTGGTCGGCCCGGACACGCTGGTGCACTGGCTCCCGGCGAGCGCGAACGTCATCCGGGCGCTGTACTGGCCGGTCGTGCTGCTGCTGTCGGTGGCCTTCCTCACCACGCTCTACCACGTGTCGGTGCCGGTCCGTTCGCCCTGGCCGGAGGACATCCCGGGCGCGGTGGTGGCCCTCGCGATGTGGGTGCTGGGCAGCTTCCTGCTGCGGATCTACCTCACCGCGACGGTCGAGGGCCCGACGATCTACGGGTCGCTGGCGGCGCCGGTCGCGGTGCTGCTGTGGATCGGCGTCTCGGCGTTCGCGGTCCTCGTCGGCGCCGCGATGAACGCCGCCATCGACCGCGTCTGGCCCTCGGTGGCCACCGCCGCGGCCCGCGCCGAGAAGGAACGCCGCGCGGCGGAGGCGGCCGCGGCCCGTGAGAACGGCCCCGAGGGCGACGTCGGGGCGGACGACGACGATGATGACGACGAGGACGATGACGACGACGGGGTGGACGACGAGGACGAGCCGCTGCCGCCCGCCGAGTACCCGGAGCGGTGGGCGCGGTTCCTGCCGCCCGAGGAGATCCGCGGCCGGTTGCCGCGCCGCCTCCGGCGCCCGCGCCGCCGCTGACTGTCAGCGGTCCTCGCCGGGCGCCTCCCGGTAGCGGACCAGCAGCATCGCCGCGTCGTCGTGGAGCGGCCCCTCGGCGTGCGCGACGACGTCCTCCCGGACCGCCCGCAGCGCCTCCTCCGGATCGTCGTCCTTCAGCAGCCTCGCGCGGGTGTCGAGCGGGTAGAACCGGCCGCCGCCGTCCCGCGCCTCGGTGACGCCGTCGGTGTAGAAGAGCAGTTGGTCCCCGGCGACGAACGGCACCGTGTGCGGCTTGGGGCCGTCCCCGTCGCCGTACGCCGCCAGACCCAGCGGCAGTGCGCGTTCGGGCGGTGCGGCGAAGTCCACCCCGCCCCCGGCGCGCACCACCAGCGGCGCCGGGTGGCCGAAGTTCAGCAGCGTCGCGGACGGGCCGTCGCCGATCTCCGCGAGCACCGCCGTCACGAACCGTTCGCCGCCCAGATGGCGGCCGAGCGCCCGCTCCACCCGTGCGCCGACCGCGGTCAGATCTGTCTCGTCGTGCGCCGCCTCCCGGAACGCGCCCAGCACCACCGCGGCGCTCTCCACCGCCTCAAGGCCCTTGCCCTGGACGTCGCCGACGATGATCCGGACGCCGCCGGGCGAGGTCACCACCTCGTACAGATCGCCGCCGATCCGCGCCTCGGCCACCGCCGAGGTGTACGAGACGGCGATCCGCAGCGGTCCGGCGCCGCGCGGGACCGGCCGCAGCAGGACCCGCTGGGCGACCTCGGCGATGGAGCGGACGTTCGCCAGCTCCGCCTCGCGCCGCTGCCGCATCACCGCGGCCACCACACCGGCGACCGTCACCCCGGCCACCGACAGCAGCGCGGGCAGCCCCCGGCGCCCCTCGAAGAGCCCGTCGTACATGCCCAGCCCCAGGCAGAGCAGGAAGGCGGCGGAGCCGACCACGGCGGTACGGCGCCAGCCGCCGACCAGACCGGCGAAGGCCGGTCCCAGTGAGACGAGGGGAAGGAACCCGACCCCGGGCCCGGCGGTCACGTCGACCGCGGTGACCACGGCCATCACGCCGTAGGGGAGCACGGCGAGCACGCGGGCGCTCAGGGGTTGCTTCGGGTGGTCCACGGCCAACGGGTGCTCCGGCGGTTCGAGGGTTGGGACGGGCGGCGTCGGGCCCGCCCGGCCCACCCCACCGGAGCTGAGCATAAGCACTGGTCGGCGGGCGAATTACCTCGAATGCCCGCCGTTACCGAATCGCAGCGGCCCTGCGCGTGCTCCTTCGCAGGTCAGGGCAGGAACATCCGGGCCGACTCCACCCGGCCGGGACGCAGGATGCGGAGGGGGCCGAGATTGCAGGCGGGGCACTCGGTCCGGGACAGCGGGGAGGGGACGTGGACCCCTCCGGAGTAGTACACGGCGCGGCGCCGACCGGAGAGGTCGGTGGTGTGCCGGATCTCGTAGCGCTCTTCCCATCCGTGCCCGCAGTGCAGACAGACGAACGAGTACGCCTCGTGAACGGTCTCGGCCTCGCGGTCCATGTCCACCCACATCCTTCCGCGGCCCCACGGTCCGAACGATGGGACCTCATCGGTGGCATACCAGGCATCCCGTGCCTTATCCGTCCATTATGGCGCAGCGGGTGGGGTCGGGGTAAATGCCGAAGGGGCGCGGGCGGGGGCTCCGGGCGGGGTCACGGAGTGCGGGAACGTGGAGCCGGAGAGTGGGGGCGGCGTCCCGGGGGCTGCCGCCGACCGTCGTGGCGGCGGCAGCCCTCCGTCCGGGAGCGGTCAGGCTTCGCGGGGGGAGAAGCCGCCGGTGGCGCTGCCGCTGTCCGTGCAGTCCGTGCCGTGGTAGGTGTCGGCGAAGCTGCCGGTGAGGCCGGTGTAGGCGTCGTAGCTGTGGTCCATGGGCAGGTCCTCGCCGACCCGGAACCGCAGTTGCAGATGGACCGACTCTCGGGGCTTCAGCGCCTTCGGGGCGGGGACGGTGCCCCCGGCGTCGCCGTCGGCCCGGCGCAGCGGCTGCCAGGCGTTCCGCGCGGTGTCCCAGTACTGCAGATCGCCGTACGGGCTCAGATCCTTCTCGCCGGGGTTGTAGACGAAGCTGCCCAGCTCGGCGGTGAGGGTGAACGAGGTCAGCTCCTTCTTCGAGGAGTTGGTGAGCGTGGCGGTGTAGGTCGTCCAGTCGGTGCCGAGGGTGATCGACTCGGGTATGCCGAAGACCCGGCCGTCGAGGAAGCTGTAGCTCTCCTTCCCGACGTCGGAGCACTTCGGGAGGGCGGCGGGGGCTGCGGAGGCGGGGGCGGCGGCCAGCAGTACGGGGATCAGGGTGGCCGTCGCGGCCGAGGCGGACAGGGCGCGGCGCAGTCTCATGGAGATCTCTTTCCTGGTGCTTCGGATCCGTGGCGCCCGGTGTTGTCGGGTGCCGGGGCTGCGGACCCTCGGGTGGTCGGGCGGTGGGGGAGAGGGCCGGGCTCAGGCGGTGGTCGCGGGCCGGGTCGGCTTCGCGCCCACGGGCAGGATGGTGAAGTCCGACCAGCTCTCCTTGGCCGAACCGCAGGAG
Source organism: Streptomyces catenulae (assembly GCF_000718015.1). GTDB lineage: Bacteria > Actinomycetota > Actinomycetes > Streptomycetales > Streptomycetaceae > Streptomyces > Streptomyces catenulae. The sequence goes on from NZ_JODY01000003.1 coordinate 122,163, forward strand.
CCGTCGGCGTTGCGGTAGTCACCGGCGGCGAGCGCGTATCCGGCACCGGGCTCGGCGGTCCTGACCGCGTGGGTGCGCAGCTCCAGCGTGCGGGTGCGGTGCGCGGCGAGGGCGGAGTAGCCGAACAGGTCGCCGGGCGACGCGTCGTGGAAGGTCTTCCACTTCCCGGTCGTGGGGTCGTGGTACTCGGTCTCCAGCTCCCAGTACGGCCGGTCGACGTCCTCGGCGGAGGACACGGTCAGGAAGGGCAGGACCTCATCCAGGGGCGTGTCGGTGGTGTTGGTGAGCGTCATGGAGAACGGGGTCCAGCCCCCGCCCGCGGCCAGTTCGCGCGGCAGTCCCTCGACGGTGACCGTCAGCCGGTCGGACTCGAAGGCGCAGGACCGGCCCGCGCCGTCGGAGCGGTCGGCGTTCCCGGTGCGGTGTGTGCGGGCGGCGGTGTCGGACGCCTGGGGTGCCGCGGAGGCTGCGGGTGCGGCCAGTGCGGTGGCGGGCGCCAGGACGGCGGCCGCCGCGGCGGCCGTCAGGGTGCGGCGAATCTTCATCCGGCAGACCTTTCGTGTCCCAAGTGCCGCGGCGGCGGCACGGGTTGACATATGTCATGTTCAGGTCGTGCACGACTCGTGGTGCGCGTGCGGGTGTATGGGAGACATACGCACTTGTGAGCACCTGCGCCCTGTATATGACCACTCGCGCCGGGGAGTGGTTCCCGGCGCCCTGTCACAGCTGGGACACGGGCGGCCCGTGCGGCGCCCCGCGCCCGATGCGCTCCGGCTCAGGCGTATCTGAGACGCCGTCATGCGCCGATCGGAAGGTTCCCGGGCCCGGCTCTGCGGATCATGTGACTGCTCGCCGTCCGAGCGGCGCTGCACGGTCCGGCGCCCGGGACGCGGTTAACTCGGCGGGTGTCCAGACTGCTGAGCGTCGCCCTGACCGTGGTGGCCGCCCTGGTGTGCGGGGCGCTCGCCGTGCTGTCCTCGCCCTGGTGGTGGGTGCCGACCGGAGCGCTGCTGCCGCCGGTGCTGCTCGGGGTCGGAGACCTCGTACAGCGCAGGCACTCGGTGCTCCGCAACTATCCGCTGCTGGGGCATCTGCGCTATCTGCTGGAGTACATCCGCCCGGAGATGCAGCAGTACTTCATCGAGCGGAACTACGACGGCCGCCCCTTCGACCGCGACGTCCGCAGCATCGTCTACCAGCGCGCCAAGGGCACCGAGGCGGAGGAGGCGTTCGGCACCGAACGCGATGTCTATGTCGCCGGATACGAGTTCCTCGTCCCGTCGATGGCCCCCAAGCCCGTACCGCGGGAGATCCCGGTGGTCCGGATCGGCGGACCGGACTGCACCCGCCCCTACGACATGGCGCTGCTCAACGTCTCCGCGATGAGCTTCGGCTCGCTCTCCGCCAACGCGGTCCTTGCGCTCAACCGGGGCGCCGCACAGGGCGGGTTCGCCCACGACACCGGCGAGGGCGGGCTGTCCGAACACCATCTGCGCCACGGCGGTGACCTGATCTGGGAGATCGGCACCGGCTATTTCGGCTGCCGCACCCCGGAAGGCGGCTTCGACGCGCGGCAGTTCGCCGAGAAGGCGGCGTACGACCAGGTCGCCTGCGTCTCGCTGAAGCTGTCGCAGGGCGCCAAACCGGGCATCGGCGGGGTGCTGCCCGGCGGCAAGGTGAACGCCGAGATCGCCCGGGTGCGTGGCGTCCCCGAAGGCCGCACCGTCGTCTCGCCCCCCTACCACCAGGTCTTCCACACCCCCCGGGAACTCGTCCGCTTCCTCGCCCGGATGCGGGAGCTGGCGGGCGGCAAACCCACCGGGTTCAAGCTCTGCGTCGGCTCCCGCCGGGAATTCCTCGCGGTCTGCAAGGCCATGCGGGAGGAGAACGTCACCCCCGACTTCCTCGTCGTGGACGGCGCCGAGGGCGGCACCGGCGCCGCGCCGCTGGAGTTCGCCGACAACCTGGGCACCCCGCTCACCGAAGGGCTGATCACCGTCCACAACGCGCTGGTCGGCACCGGGCTGCGCGACCGGATCAGGATCGGTGCGAGCGGCAAGGTCGCCACCGGCGCCGACCTCGTCAAACGGCTGCTGCAGGGCGCCGACTACACCAACGCGGCCCGCGCCATGATGTTCGCCCTCGGGTGCATCCAGGCGCAGCGCTGCCACACCAACACCTGCCCGGTCGGGGTCACCACCCAGGACCCGCTGCGCACCCGGGCGCTCGATGTGGCCGACAAGTCCGCGCGGGTCCGCCGCTACCAGGAGGCCACGGTGCGCAGCGCCCTGCAGATCATGGCCGCCATGGGCGTGCGGAGCCCCGCCGAGCTCGCCCCGCACCAGTTGCGCCGCCGGTTGGACCCGCGCACCGTCCTGTCGTACGGGGAGCTGTACACCTGGCTGGAACCGGGCCAGCTGCTGACCGCGCCGCCGTCCGCCTGGCGCCGCGACTGGGAGACGGCGGACCCGGACCGCTTCGGGGGCTGACCGGGCACGGGGCCGGGCCGCGCCCCGCCGGTCCGCCCGGCCCCCGTACGGACGGGCGCCCCGCTCACCGCTGTGCCCCCACCGCCTCGTACACCGCCGCGACCAGCCCCGTGTGGCGCGGGTCGTCCCCGGTGGTGCCGCCGCCGTAGCGGTTCATCACATAGGCGTAGGCGAGACCGTTCTCCGGGTCGGTGAAGGCGTAGGAACCTCCGGCGCCGCCGTGGCCGAAGGCGCGGGGGTTCGGACCGGCGCGCCCCAGGGTGTTGAGGTGGTAGCCCAGCCCCCAGCGGACCTCGGTGCCGGGCGGCGCCAGCGGGCCCATCGCGAGATCCGGTTCGCCCGGGCGGCCCTGGGGGCGCCGCATCGCGGCCAGCGTGCCCGGGGAGACGAGGGTGCCGCCGCCCAGCGCGGCGTAGACCGTGGCCAGACCGTGGGCGGAGGCGTGGACATTGCCCGCCGGGATCTCCGCGGCGCGGTAGGCGGGGCTGTTGACGTCGCCGGTGGGGACGGAGAGCAGGCTCAGGGCCGCGGCGGCCAGCGGATGGGCGGCGAGCGAGGGCAGCGGCGGGCACGGGAAGCCGGGGTGGCGTGCGGCGAGGAGCCGGGCGTCGAGTTGGCCGACCATGTCGGCGCAGTGCGGGTGCTCGGCCGGTGGGGTGCCGAGGAGGACCCGGGCGCCGAGCGGCCCGGCGATCTCCGTACGGAGGAACGCCCCGGCGGTGCGGCCGGTGATCCGGCGGACCACCTCGGCGACCAGATAGCCGAACGTCACCGCGTGGTAGCCCTGGGCGGTGCCCGGCTCCCACCACGGCTCCGTCGCGGCGAGCGCCGCGCACACCCGGTCGTGGTCGTACGCGGCGGGCAGCGGCAGCGGGGCGCGCGGGGCGATCAGTCCGGCGCGGTGGCTCAGCAGCCAGCGCACCGGCAGCGCCGCCTTGCCGCCCCGCGCGAACTCCGGCCAGTACTGGGCCACCGGCGCGTCGAGGTCCAACTCACCGCGGTCGACCAGGAGATGGGCGCAGAGCGCGGTCATCCCCTTCGAGGTGGAGTAGACGTTGACCAGGGTGTCCCGCTCCCAGCGCCGGGTGCGGGCGGCGTCCGCGTGGCCGCCCCACAGATCGACGACCGGGACGCCGTCCCGCAGCACGGTGACGGCCGCGCCGAGGTCGCCGTGGGCGGTGAAGTTCCGCGCGAAGGCGGTGCGGACGCCCGCGAAGCCCGGGGCGCAGAAGCCGCCGAGCGGTGGCCGGACCATGATTCCTCCCGGGCGGGGTGCGGGCGAGCGGGCGAGCCGTCGCCCGCCGTGGCGCGCCCGGCGGGCCGCCCGTACCAGGTGTCCCCGGGGTGCCGCGGAATGAACCCGTCCGCCGGTGGTCCGGGCGGCTCCGGTCGCATGTGCCCGGCGCGCGGGCGAGCCTGGAGATGTCGCCCCGCCCGTCGAGAGGAAGGCCCACCGTGAACAGCGCGCAGCAGGCGAACCAGCCCGGGCAGCCGGGCCCGGTGCAGGGCAGCGAGCGTCCGCCGCGGCCCGCGGCGGCGTACCACCCGGAGGCCGAGGTCGTCGTCGAGGTCACCGACTGCCCGACGGAGGACGCGCACGCGGTCTTCAGCGCGCTGCGCACCTCCTTCACATGCGACCGGGCGCCGGACGATGTGCCGCGCGCCGTCGCCGGGCCGCACCCCACCGTCTGGACCTCGACGTTCGACGTCACCGACCTGCTGGCGGAGCCCGGCCCCCGGCAGCTGACCGCACCCGTCTCCATCAGCCTCCAGGGCGGCTACTGGGCCGTCGCCCGGCTGCGGGACAGCCTCCGCCCCGCCTTCGCCGTACGGGTCACCGGCACCGTCGCCGGTGACCAGGAACAGGAGGTCCAGCTCCGGCTGGAGAACCGCTGACCGTCACCTGGACGGCACCGGACCGGCCGGGCGAGGCCGCGCACCGCACGGCCGCGCCGACGCGCGGGCGGCCACCGCGCCTGATAGGCAGAGAACACCCGCCACCGGCGGACGCGGCCCGCACCGGGCCCGGCCGTCCGGCCCGGTGCGGGCGACCGCGGCGGCCCGCCCTCCCGGCCGCGCGGCCCCGCCGAACCGTCCCGCAGCCGCACCCCACCGCCGCGTGCGCCCGCGTACCGCGGCGGTGGCCCAGCCCGAAAGGCGAGCGCGTGGAGTCCACCGCACCCCCTCCCGACGCCGCGGGACCACCGCCCGGAGCCACCCGCTCCACGGTCACCCTGCACGTCAACGGCGTACCGCACCGGCTGACCCTCGACCACCGCACCACCGCCCTGGACGCGCTCCGCAACCACCTCGGGCTGACCGGCACGAAGAAGGGCTGCGACCACGGGCAGTGCGGCGCCTGCACCGTCCTCGTCGACGGCCGGCGCGCCAACAGCTGTCTGCTGCTCGCCGTCACACTGGACGGCAGCGCCCTGACCACCGTCGAAGGGCTCGCCGACGCCGAGGGACTCCATCCGCTCCAGACCGCCTTCGTCGAGCGGGACGCGTTCCAGTGCGGCTACTGCACCCCCGGCCAGCTCTGCTCGGCGGCCGGGGTGCTCCAGGAGGCGGCCGACGGACACCCCTGCCACGTCACCCCGGACACCGCGCAGCCGGGCGCCCCGGTGGAGCTGACCGCCGAAGAGATCCGGGAGCGGATGAGCGGCAACCTCTGCCGGTGCGGCGCCTACCCGCGCATCGTCGAGGCGATCGGCGACGCCACCGCGCACCCCGCCGCCCCGCCGGTCCCGCACGCCGTCCACGGTCTGGGCGCCGTCTCCGTGCACGAGCGCCGGGAGGCGGCGTCGTGAAACCCTTCGCCTATCTGCGCCCGGCCACCGTCGAGGAGGCGGTACGCGCCCGGGCCACGCACCCCGGGTCCGCGTTCCTCGGCGGCGGCACCAACCTCGTCGACCTGATGAAGCTCGGCGTGAGCGGCCCCGAACTGCTCATCGATGTCGGACGGCTGCCGCTGGACCGGATCGAGGAGCTGCCCGACGGCGGACTGCGCATCGGCGCGACCGTCCGCAACAGCGACCTCGCCGCCGCCCCCGCCGTCCGGGAGCGCTACCCGGTGCTCTCCCAGGCGCTGCTGGCCGGTGCCTCCGGGCAGCTCCGCAACGCCGCGACCACCGGCGGCAATCTCCTCCAGCGCACCCGCTGCCTCTACTTCCAGGACGTCTCCGTGCCGTGCAACAAGCGGCGGCCGGGTAGCGGCTGCCCCGCCGTCGAGGGCGTCCACCGCGACCTCGCCGTCCTCGGGCACTCCGCGCACTGCGTCGCCACCCAGCCCTCCGACATGGCCGTCGCCCTCGCCGCACTGGACGCCGCCGTCGAGGTGACCGGCCCGGACGGCGACCGCACCGTCCCGGTCACCGCCTTCCACCGGCTGCCGGGCGAGCACCCGGAGCGGGACACCGTCCTGGAGCCCGGCGAGCTGATCACCGCGGTGCGGCTGCCCCCGCCGCGGCCACTGGCCCACGGGCACTACCGCAAGGCCCGCGACCGCGCCTCGTACGCCTTCGCGCTGGTCTCCGTCGCCGCGCTGCTGGAGGTCCGCGACGGTGTGGTGCACCATGCGGCGCTCGCCTACGGCGGGCTGGCGCCCCGGCCCTGGCGCGCCGCCGCCGCGGAGGAGGCGCTGCGCGGCGCCCCGGCGACCGCCGACGCCTTCGGCCGCGCCGCCGACGCCGAACTCTCCGCCGCCCGCCCGCTGCGCGACAACGGCTTCAAGGTGGAGCTGGCCCGGCGGCTGACCGTCTCCGTCCTGGCCCGGCTCGCCGCCCGCCACCGCTGACCCGCCGGGGCGCCCCGCCGCGCGGCGCCCCGTACCGACGCCCTGTGAGGACGCGCCCATGAGCCACGATCCGCAGCCCGTTCCCCCCAAGGCGCCCGGCCATCCGCTCGGGGCCGCCTCCGCCCGCCGCGAGGGCCGCGCCAAGGTCACCGGCGCCGCCCGCTACGCCGCCGAACACGCCCCGCCGCACCGCGTCCACGCCTGGCCGGTGCCCGCGACCGTCGCCCGCGGCCGGATCACCGCCGTCGACACCGCCGACGCCCTCGCGCTGCCCGGGGTGCACGCCGTCCTCACCCACGAGAACGCGCCCCGCCTGGAGCAGGCGGAGGACCCGGCCGTCGCCGTCCTCCAGGGGCCCGCCGTCCCGCACCGCGGCTGGTACGTCGCGCTCGCCGTCGCCGACAGCCTCGAAACCGCCCGCGCCGCCGCCGAGGCCGTCCGCGTCACCTACGACGCCGAGGAGTACGACGTCACCCTCACCGCGGACCACCCGGACCGCTATCTGCCCAAGGAGGTCAACGGCGGCCACCCGGGGACGCGTGAGCGCGGCGACTTCGACGCGGCGTACGCCGGTGCGCTGGTCACCGTCGACGCCACGTACACCCTCACCGCGCTGCACAACCACCCCATGGAGCCGCACGCCTCCACCGCATGGTGGGACGGCGGCCATCTCACCGTCCACGACTCCAGCCAGGGCTCCACCAAGGCGCGCGACGACCTCGCCGCGCTGTTCGGGCGGGACCGGCGGGACGTCACGGTCGTCGCCGAGCACATCGGCGGCGGCTTCGGCTCCAAGGGCACCCTCCGCCCGCAGGCGGTCCTCGCCGCGATGGCCGCGCAGGTCACCGGCCGTCCCGTCACCCTCGCCCTGCCGCGCCGGGAGATGCCCGCCGTGGTGGGCCACCGGGCGCCGACCCTCCAGCGGGTACGGCTGGGCGCCGGGGCGGACGGGGTGCTCACCGCGCTGGCGCACGAGGTGGTCACCCACACCTCGACGGTCAAGGAGTTCGTCGAGCAGGCGGCGGTCCCCGCCCGGGTGATGTACACCTCGCCGCACAGCCGCACCGTGCACCGCGTGGTGGCGCTGGACGTGCCGAGCCCGTCGTGGATGCGCGCCCCGGGTGAGGCGCCCGGCATGTACGCCCTGGAGTCGGCGATGGACGAACTCGCCGTCCTCCTCGATCTGGACCCCGTCGAACTGCGGCTGCGCAACGAACCGGCGACCGAACCGGACTCCGGCCGCCCGTTCAGCAGCCGCGGGCTGGCGCGGGCGCTGCGGGAGGGCGCGGACCGCTTCGGCTGGCGCCCCCGCGATCCGCGCCCCGGCGTCCGGCGCGAGGGCGATCTGCTGCTGGGCACCGGCGTCGCCGCGGCCACCTACCCGGTGCTGATCTTCCCCTCGTCCGCCGAGGCGTTCGCCGCACCGGACGGCGGCTTCCGCATCCGGATCAACGCCACCGACCTCGGCACCGGCGCCCGTACCGTCCTCGGGCAGATCGCCGCCGAGGTGCTCGGCGCCCCGGAGGAGCGGGTCCGCGTGGAGATCGGCCGCAGCGATCTGCCCGACGCCTTCCTGGCGGGCGGCTCCTCCGGCACCGGCTCCTGGGGCTGGGCCGTCCACAAGGCGTGCAGCGCCCTGAAGGCGGAGCTGAGCAGGCGTCAGGAACCCTTGCCCCAGGAGGGGGTGACCGTCTCCGCGGACACCCGGGAGGAGATCGCCGCCGGAACGCCCTACGCCCGGCACGCGTTCGGCGCGCACTTCGCCGAGGTGCAGGTCGACACCGTCACCGGGGAGATCCGGGTGCGCCGGATGCTCGGCATGTTCGCGGCGGGCCGGATCCTCAACCCCCGTACCGCGCGCTCGCAGTTCATCGGCGGGATGACGATGGGCATCGGCATGGCGCTCACCGAACACAGCACCATGGACCCCGTCGTCGGCGGCTTCGCCGAACGCGACCTCGCCTCCTACCACCTGCCGGTCTGCGCCGACGTCCACACGATCGAGGCGCACTGGCTCGACGAGGACGATCCGCACCTCAACCCGATGGGCAGCAAGGGCATCGGCGAGATCGGCATCGTCGGCGCCGCCGCGGCGGTCGGCAACGCCGTCCACCACGCCCTCGGCGTCCGCCTGCGCACCCTGCCGCTGACCCCGGACGCCGTCCTGCCGCATCTGCCCTGACCACACGGCGCGGGCGGCCCGTCCCGCGGTTGCGGGGGCCGGACCCCCGGGCGACGATGACCTTCACCCGTCAGTGACGAGCACTCACCCTCCGTGTCCCCGTCCGGGGTGAGCCGTGTGAAGGAGCCCGCCCATGACTGTCACCGCCCACCGTCGCTACGCGGCCGAGCTACGGGTCACCGCGGAACGGGTGCCGCAGATCCGGCGCATCGTCGCCGCGCATCTGCGCCACTGGCGACTGGCGGCGGAGATACCGGCCGTCTGCCGCGGGCTGGTCGAGCTGCTGGCCCATGTCCGGCGGACCGTCGGGCCGGACGCGGAGTGCGCCGTCGAGGTCCGCTGGAGCGGCCGCCAGCTGACCGTGTCGGTCGCCGACCGCGGCCCGCGGATGGCCCGGCTGGACAGCGCACAGGGCGGCGCGCTGGCCGCCGTCGCCGCCAGCGGCGACAGCTGGGGCACCTGCCCCACCGACGACGGCAAGGTCGTGTGGTTCACCCGCCGCGTCGCCGCCGCCCGCGAGACCCCGCGGACCGCGCCGGTGCCGCCGCACTCCGTACCCGAGGCCGAGCCCGGACCGGACGCGGCGCCCGCCGCCCCGGGCGCGCCGACGCCGGTCTGAGGCGGGTGCCCCGTGCCCGGCGGGCCACCGCGCACGGGGCGGTCGGTGGGTCAGCGCCGCCCGCGCGCCTGCGGCGTCCCGGTGAGCGCGCGGTGCACCAGCCGGGCCCCGGCGCGGGCGGTACGGGCGTCGATGTCGAGGTCCGGGTTGAGCTCCGCGATGTCGACCACCGCCAGCTTCCCGCTCGCCGCCACCGCCGTGACGACCCGCTCCACGACCTCCATCGGCACCCCGTACGCCGCGGGCGCGCTGACGCCCGGCGCCGCCGCCGCGGGCAGCACATCGAGGTCGATGCTGAGGTGGACCAGGTCGCAGGCGTCGAGGAACGCCCCGGTGAACGCCTCCACCCGGTCCAGCGAGAGCAGCCCGCAGTCGGTGTCCTCCAGGTAGCTCACGCCCAGCTGGTCCGCGGTGCGGAACAGCCGCTCGGTGTTGCTGAGGCGGCTGATGCCCAGCACCCGGTAGTCCAGCCGCCGCCCCCGGCGCTCCTCGTCCCGCGCCATCTGGAGGAACGGCGTACCGGAGCTGGGGCGCGGCGCGTCGCGCAGATCGAAGTGGGCGTCGAGGTTGAGCACCCCCAGCCGCGCCCCGGCCCGCATCGCCCGGCTCCCGGCCACCCCGAGGTAGGTGCCGTACGCCACCTCGTGGCCGCCGCCGAGGACCGCCACCGGGCCGCCCGCGTCGAGCAGCGCGGTGACCGCCTCGCCCAGCCGCCGCTGCCCGTCCTCCAGCGCGCCGTCGCCGACCACGACGTCCCCGGCGTCCACGGCGCGCAGCGGCGCGGGCAGCGCCACCGAGGCGAGGGCGGAGCGCAGCGCCCCGGGGCCGCCGGCCGCACCCGGCCGCCCCTGGTTGCGGCGGACGCCCTCGTCGCTGCGGAAGCCGACGAACGCGGCGTCCCGGGGCGCGTCCGGGCCGGTGAGCGGCGCGGTCACATGGTGCCAGCGCAGTACGTCGTCGCCGTCCCCGTCGCTCCGCCCGCTCCACGCCTGCGCCGCCACGTCCACGGTCATCGTCCGCCCTCTCCGCCTCGCTCACCGGGACTGCCTGGCCCGGTGGGCCCATGACAGCCCGGCCGCGCCGGGCGGACCAGTGCGGGCGCCGGTTCTCCTCGGATCCGAGACGGTGTTCGGGAACGCCCTAGAATCTTGGGGGGCGCGGCGAGGCCGCGCCGCCGGACGGATGCGGGCAGAGCGGGACGAGTGACGACGACGAGGGCGGGAAACGGCGTGGCGGCGGAGGCGACGGAGCTTGCGCGACGGTACGCGGCGACCGCGTCCGGGGCGACGCCCGCGTACCAGCGGGTCAAGGACCTGGTGACCGAGCAGATCCTGAGCGGCCGCTGGCGCGAGGGCGATGCGCTGCCGTCGGAGAGCGGGTTCGTGGAGGCGCTGGGCCTGTCCCGGATGACGGTCAACCGCGCGCTGCGCGAGCTGGCCGCCCAGGGGCTGATCCGCCGCGTCATGGGCGTGGGCAGCTTCGTCGCGCTGCACAAGGGCAGCTCGGCGCTGGTCGAGGTGCACAACATCGCCGACGAGGTGAGCGCGCGCGGCCACCGCCACCGCACCGAGGTGCGCTTCGTCCGCGAGGAGGCCGCGGGCCAGGAGACCGGCGCCCGCTTCGGGATCGGCGAGGGCACCCCGGTGTTCCACTCCCAGGTGGTCCACTTCGAGGACGACGTCCCCATCCAGCTGGAGGACCGCTACGTCAACCCGGCCTTCGCCCCCGGCTATCTGGATCAGGACTTCACCCGGCGCACCCCGTTCACCTTCCTGTCCGAGGTGGCGCCGCTGGGCAAGGGCGAGCATGTGGTGGAGGCGGTGCTGCCGTCGGCGGACGAGTGCCGGATCCTGCGGGTGGCGGCGTCCGAGCCGTGTCTGCTCATCCAGCGCCGTACGTGGTCGGGCGAGGCGCTGGTGAGCGTCGCCCGGCTGCTCCATCCCGGCTCGCGCTACCGCCTGATGGGCACCTTCGACCACCGCTGACCGGACGGGCCCCTTCCGGTTCGGTGCGGGGGTGACGGTACGGTCAGGAAGCCTGCCGGTGCGGCGCGCGGCCGGAGACGGCGGCGGTCAGCCGGGCGGCCGCGCTCAGCAGGGCGTCGCGGATCCGCTCCGCGTCGTGCGGCTGATGGTGGCGGCACCAGGTGGTGGAGAGCGCCGCGACCGGGTGTCCGAGGTGGTCGAAGGCGGCCACGCCGATCGAGCGCAGGCCGGGGGCGACCAGTTCGGTCTCCTCCGACCAGCCACGCGCCCGCTCCCGGTCCAGCTCCGCGCGCAGCTCGGTCAGTGACCGCGGGCCCCTGCCGGTCCGGGTGACGAGCGCGCCGGGACGCGGGAAGGCGGCGCGCAGCTGGGCCTCGGCGCAGTGCGCGAGGAGCGCCCGGCCGGTGGCGGTCAGATGGGCCGGCAGGCGTACGCCGACGCCGGTCACCAGCGTCCGGTCGGTGTCGTGGCGCCGGGCGGGCGGCTGCTCCTTGAGCAGGTAGACCGTCTCGGCGCCGTGCAGCACGCCCAGGTGCACGGGGTGTCCGAGCCGCCGGGCGAGGGCGCCCGCGACGGGGCGGGCGAGCCGTTCGAGGGGTTCGTGGCGGCGGTGGGCCGCCCCGAGCTCCAGGGCGGCGGCACCCAGGCCGTACGCCCGCTCCTGCGGGAGATGGACGACGAAACCGCGATCGATCAGGATCGCCAGGATGTGGTAGGCGGAGGATGACGGAATTCCCAGCTCGCGGGCGAGCGTGGCGGCACGCACCGGCCCGGGACGCGTGGCGAGGTGGCCGAGGATGTCCAACGCCCGACCGACGGCGGGCGATGTGCTCGACCCGCGCTCCTGTTCTTGCACCGGACCACCTCTTGACGTGCCTGTCTATACAGGAATATACAGGCGCTCTTGCGGTCTTGCGAGGGGCGCCGGTGGCCGATTGGTCCGGACCGCGCGCCGTATGTCAGGGACGGACGTGCCATTCCCCGAGGAGGGGCATCCTTTGACCACCGAAACAGCGACACTGCGCAGGGGCCTGCGGTCGCGCCACATTCGTTTCATCGCGCTCGGTTCCGCCATCGGAACCGGCCTTTTCTACGGATCGTCCGAGGCGATCCAGGCGGGCGGCCCGGCCGTTCTGCTCGCTTATCTCATCGGCGGTGCCGCGGTTTTCCTGGTGCTGCGCTCGCTCGGCGAGATGGCCGTGCACAATCCTTGCGCGGGCTCCTTCGGCGAGTACGCGACCCGGCATCTGGGGTCGCTCGCCGGATTCACCACCGGCTGGACGTACGCCTTCGAAATGGTCATCGTCTGTATCGCCGACATCACCGCCCTCGGCGTCTACATGGGTTTCTGGTTTCCCGATGTACCGCGCTGGATCTGGTTGCTGGCGGCGATTCTCGTCATCGGTGTGCTCAATCTCTTCCATGTCAAGGTCTTCGGGGAGATGGAGTTCTGGCTGTCGCTGGTGAAGGTCGTCGCCATCGTCGCGATGATCATCGCGGGCGCTGTGGTGCTGGTCATCGGCTTCAAGGGGGGCGGAGGCGCACATACCGGCATTTCCAACCTCTGGTCCCACGGCGGATTCTTCGCCCAGGGCGCTAACGGCTTCATCCTCTCCTTCGCCGTGGTGATGTTCGCCTTCGGCGGCACCGAGATCATCGGCGTCACCGCGGGTGAGGCGGAGGACCCGAAGAAGACCATTCCGGGCGCGGTCAACTCCATTCCCGTCCGTATCGTCCTCTTCTACGTGCTGACCCTCGCGGTCATCATGTCGCTGAATTCCTGGGAGAGCGTCGGCTCCGACGGCAGCCCGTTCGTCCAGATCTTCGTCGGCCTCGGCATCAAATCCGCCGCGACCGTACTGAACGTCGTCGTGGTGGTCGCCGCGCTCTCCGCCATCAACAGCGACATATTCGCGGCCGGCCGCATCATGTACGGAATGGCCGAGCGCGGCCAGGCGCCGAAGGTGATGCGGAAGCTTTCCCGTAGCGGGGTGCCGGTCATGACCGTCACCATCATGATCGGCGCGCTGCTCCTGGGCGTTCTGCTGAATTACCTGATTCCCGACCGGATCTTCCTCATCATTTCCTCGATCGCGACCTTCGCGACCGTCTGGGTCTGGCTGATGATCCTGCTGACGCAGATGAAGGCGCGCCGCTCGATGAGCCCCGAGGAGGAGGCGGCGCTCGACTACCCGGCGCCGTTCTGGCCCTACGGGCAGATCATCGCGGTCGTCTTCATGGCGGCGGTGACGGTGCTGCTGGCCTTCTCCGCGAGCACCCGCGTCGCCCTGATCGTCGGCGCCGTCTGGCTCGCCCTGCTCGCCGTCGTCCACCGCCTCTGGCTCCGCCCGCGCGAGGCCGCCCGCGCGGCGACCCCGGACGCCGCCGGGCCCGCCGGTGCCGCAGCCGCCGGGCCCGCGCCCGAGGAGGTCCCGGAGGCGCAGCCCCGCACCTCCGCCGCGCCCACCGCCGCCGAGTAGCCGCACTCGGCGCCCACCCGGGCTCCCCAGGGCCCCGCTCCACGCGCCAGGCGTGGAGCGGGGCCTTTTGTTGTGGCGGTTGCCGGGCCCAGGAGGGCCGGGCCGCGGGGCCGCGCCGGGAAGCCCGGGCGCCTGCCCGCTCCGGTACGTGCCCCGACCAGGCCGGACGCCCGAGCCGCGCCCCAGGCAGCGAGCGGTACGCAGCCCGACGCCCCGCGTCCCGCACCCCACTCCGTACAAGGGCGTACCGCCCCGGCCCCGCCCCGTACGAGACGCCCCGACCACAGACGCACCGCACGCACCGCACGCGCCGCACACCCGCTCGCGCCGAAGCCCACACGGGCCCGCCCCCTCCAAACGCCGAACGCCCGCACGGCGCAGGAATCCTGCACCGTGCGGGCGTCGTGGACGGCCGCGGAGGTTACGCGGAGGCGTCGTCCTCGCGCATCGGGACGCGGACGTGGCGCTCGGTGGCGACGGTTTCGGCGATGTCGTAACCGGCGTCGACGTGGCGGATCACGCCCATGCCCGGGTCGTTGGTGAGCACCCGGCGGACCTTCTCGCCCGCCAGCGGCGTACCGTCCGCGACGCAGACCTGGCCCGCGTGGATCGAGCGGCCCATGCCGACGCCGCCGCCGTGGTGCAGGGAGACCCAGGACGCGCCGGAGGCGACGTTCACCATGGCGTTGAGCAGCGGCCAGTCCGCGATGGCGTCCGAACCGTCGAGCATCGCCTCGGTCTCGCGGTAGGGCGAGGCGACCGAACCGCAGTCGAGGTGGTCACGGCCGATGGCCAGCGGCGCCTGCAGCTCACCGGAGGCGACCATGTCGTTGAAGCGCTCACCGGCCTTGTCGCGCTCGCCGTAGCCCAGCCAGCAGATCCGCGCGGGCAGACCCTGGAAGTGGACCCGCTCACCGGCCATCTTGATCCAGCGGTGCAGCGACTCGTTCTCCGGGAAGAGGTCGAGGATCGCCTTGTCCGTCTTGTGGATGTCCGACGCCTCACCCGACAGCGCCGCCCAGCGGAACGGGCCCTTGCCCTCGCAGAACAGCGGACGGATGTACGCCGGGACGAAGCCGGGGAAGGCGAACGCCCGGTCGTAACCGGCCAGCTGCGCCTCGCCGCGGATGGAGTTGCCGTAGTCGAAGACCTCGGCACCGGCGTCCATGAAGCCGACCATGGCCTCGACGTGCTGGGCCATCGACTCGCGCGAGCGGGTGGTGAAGCCTGCCGGGTCCTTCGCGGCGGCGTCCTTCATGTCGTCGAAGTCGACGCCGACCGGGAGGTACGACAGCGGGTCGTGGGCCGAGGTCTGGTCGGTGACGATGTCGATCGGCGCGCCCTCGGCGAGCATCCGCGGCAGCAGCTCCGCGGCGTTGCCGAGCAGCCCGATGGAGAGCGGCTTGCGCGCGTCACGGGCCTCGGTCGCCAGCTGGAGCGCGTGCTCCAGGTTGTCGGCCTTCACATCGAGGTAGCGGTGCTCGATACGGCGCTCGATGGCGCGCGGGTCGCAGTCGATGCAGATCGCGACGCCGTCGTTCATCGTCACGGCCAGCGGCTGGGCGCCGCCCATGCCGCCGAGACCGGCGGTGAGGGTGATCGTCCCGGCCAGGGTGCCGTTGAACTTCTTCGCGGCGACCGCGGCGAACGTCTCGTAGGTGCCCTGGAGGATGCCCTGGGTGCCGATGTAGATCCACGACCCGGCGGTCATCTGGCCGTACATGGTCAGGCCCAGCTGCTCCAGGCGGCGGAACTCCTCCCAGTTCGCCCAGTCGCCGACCAGGTTGGAGTTGGCGAGCAGCACCCGCGGCGCCCACTCGTGGGTCTGCATGACGCCCACCGGACGGCCCGACTGGACGAGCATCGTCTCGTCCTGCTTGAGGGTCTTCAGCGTGCGGACCATCGCGTCGAACGAGCGCCAGTCGCGGGCGGCCTTACCGGTGCCGCCGTAGACGACCAGGTTGTCCGGGTGCTCCGCCACCTCGGGGTCCAGGTTGTTCTGCAGCATGCGCAGGGCGCCTTCCTGCTGCCAACCCAGCGTGCTCAGCTGCGTGCCACGGGTGGCCCGTACCGGTCGTGCACCGTGCATGGTGAGTCCTTTTCCGTGAGGAGAGATCGGTGTGCGTTCAGTGGGGAGAGCGAGGGAGGAGCAGGTCAGTGCAGCGGGCCGGTGACGGACTCCGCGGCGCGCAGCGCCTCGCCGGAGGCGACGTAGCGGACCGCGGCCTCGATCTCGGGGGCCAGGTAGCGGTCGGTGCCGGGGCCCTCGACGTCGCGGCGGAGCCCGGCGACGACCGCGGCGGTGGCGGGCGCCGGGGTCAGCGGGGCGCGCAGGTCCAGGGCGCGGGCGGCGGTCAGCAGCTCCACGGCGATGACCCGGGTGAGCCCGTCGACGCCCTTGCGGAGCTTGCGCGCGGCCGACCAGCCCATCGACACATGGTCCTCCTGCATGGCGCTGGAGGGGATCGAGTCGACCGACGCGGGCGTGGCGAGGCGCTTCAGCTCCGAGACGATGGCCGCCTGGGTGTACTGCGCGATCATGTGGCCGGAGTCCACGCCCGGGTCGTCGGCGAGGAAGGCGTTGAGCCCGTGGTTGCGCGCCACGTCCAGGAAGCGGTCGGTGCGGCGCTCGGCGACGGAGGCGACGTCGGCGACCGAGATGGCGAGGAAGTCGAGGACCGCGGCGACCGGCGCACCGTGGAAGTTGCCGTTGCTCGCCACCCGCCCGTCGAGCGTCACGACCGGGTTGTCGACGGCGCTCGCCAGCTCCCGCGAGGCGACCAGCGCGGCGTGCGCGGCGGTGTCCCGGGCGGCACCGTGCACCTGCGGCGAACAGCGCAGCGAGTACGCGTCCTGCACCCGGGTGCACTCCGGGCCGCGGTGGCTCGCCACGATCGCGGAGTCGGCCAGCACCGCACGGAGGTTGGCGGCGCTGTCGGCCTGGCCCGGGTGCGGGCGCAGCGCCTGGAGGTCGGCGGCGAACACCGCGTCGGTGCCGAGCTGCCCCTCGACGCTCATGGCCGCGCCGATGTCGGCGGTGGCCAGCAGCGTCCGCAGGTCGTGCAGGGCGAGGATGAGCTGGCCCAGCATGCCGTCGGTGCCGTTGATGAGGGCCAGGCCCTCCTTCTCCTGGAGCACGACGGGGGTGATCCCGGCGGCGGCCAGCGCCTCACCGGCCGGTCGCAGCTCGCCCGCGGCGTCGCGGACCTCGCCCTCGCCCATGACCGCCAGCGCGCAGTGCGCGAGCGGCGCCAGGTCGCCGGAGCAGCCGAGCGAACCGTATTCCCGCACGACGGGGGTGATGCCCGCGTTGAGCAGCGACGCGTACGCCTGCGCGGTCTCCGGCCGGACGCCGGTGCGGCCGGTGGCGAGGGTGGACAGGCGCAGCAGCATCAGCGCGCGGATCACCTCGCGCTCGACCTCGGGGCCGGAGCCCGCGGCGTGCGAGCGGACCAGGCTGCGCTGGAGCTGGGCGCGCAGCTCGGTGGGGATGTGACGGGTGGCGAGGGCGCCGAAGCCGGTGGAGACGCCGTAGTGCGGCGTGACGTCGTCGGCCAGCGCCTCGATGACCTTCCGGCTCTGGCCGATCTCCTGCTGGGCCGCGGCCGAGATCTCCACGGGGGCACCGTGGCGGGCGACGGAAACGACATCGTCGGCGCTGAGCGGGCCGACGTCAACGAGAACGTGGTTCATGCCTCCATGAAGCACCGGGCGGCAAGGGTTCCGCCATGTCCGCCGCGGCTCTTGTGTCTGGGATCCAAGACATTTGCCCGGCGTCGGGGAGTCTCGGCACCGAGACGGCGGTAGCGTCACCGCATGTCCATCGTGCCCGCGGCGGCCCAGGTCCTGGCCGTACTGCGCTATCTCGCCCGGCAGGTCGGCCCGGTCCAGGCCGCCGCCATCAGCCGCGACGTGGGGCTGCCCCGCTCCACGACGTACCACCTCCTCGACACGCTGGTGCACGACGGATTTGTGGTGCATCTGGCGGACGAGCGCCGCTACGGACTCGGCGTCAGCGCCTTCGAACTCGGCTCCGGCTACAGCCGCCAGGCGCCGCTGGCCCGGCTCGCCCGGGTGCCGCTCGCCGGTCTGGTGGACCGCACCGGCCACAGCGCCCATCTCGCGGTGCTCCACGGCCGCGAGGTCATCTACGTCATCGAGGAACGGGCCCTGGGACGGCCGCCGCTGGTGACCGAGGTGGGGGTGCGGCTCCCTGCGCATCTGACCGCCAGCGGCCGGGCGATGCTGGCCCGGCTGGCGCGGGCACAGGTGCGGGCGCTCTTCCCGGACCCGTCGGTCTTCGTGGAGCGCACCGGCACCGGCCCGCGGTCGCTGTCCGCGCTGCACCAACTGCTCGTCGAGGTCCGGCGGCGCGGCTACGCGACGGAGGAGGGCGAGGTCACCGCCGGGTTCTCGTCGGTGGCGGCGCCGGTCCTCGACCACGGGGCGCATCCGATCGCCGGGGTGGCGACGACCTTCCCGGCGGCCGAGGTGGACGCCGCCCAGCGCGCCCGGCTGGCCGAGGAGGTCGCCCGCACCGCCCGCGACCTGACCCTGCGCGTCGGCGGCACCCCCGCCGACTGACCGCGAACACCCCCGCCCCACAGGCGCGTTGACGCAACGTTCAGCGAACGGCAACCCCCCGCGGCCAGCCTCTCCGTACGGGCCTTCGCCGATGCGCCACGGGGGAGAGGGTCCGGCCAGATCCCGGACGGCCGCGGGGGGCGGACGGACCGGGAGCACGGCGGCGGGCCCGACAGGGGGACGGGGCGGCGGCCGTGCCGGGTCGCCCGCGGGGAGGGCGGCCCGTCCGGGGCGGCACCCGGGGGTACGGTCCCGGATGCCGCCCCGGACACGGACGAGGCCCGGCACCGCGGGGGGTGGTGCCGGGCCCGGCGTGCGTCCGGGGGCGGGGACGCGTCCGCGGGCGGGTCCGCGCGGGCGCCGCGCCCCGGGGGGCGGACGGCGCGGCGCCCGCGGACACGCGCCGGGGTGAACCGTGCGGGAGCGGTCAGCCCCGGGCGTCCTGGTGTCCGGCCACGGGCCGGTGCTGCTGTGCGTTGCAGAACGGCACCGGGCCGTTGTTGGCCACGTACTTGGCGGACACCCAGCTCGCGCGGTCGCGCAGCAGGTACCAGACGTCGTTCCCGCCGATGTTCTGCGCGCGGACCTTGCAGCGCAGCCCGAGCTGCGCGCCCTGACGCTGGTAGCCGGTGGAGGGGGCGTCCGTGCTCGGGTACTGGCGCTCCTTCATGCCGGTGACCGAGAGGACCTTGCCGTACGGCTGCACGGCGGCCGCCTGGGCGGGGGCCGCGGCGAGCACCGTGGTGGAGAGGGCGGCGGCCGCGGCCAGCGCGCCCGCTGTGCTGACGAACTTCTTGCCGCGTGCGAGGGTGCCGCTCATGGACATGGGAGGTCTCCTGTTCTCGACGCGCAATGACGCCCATTGCCGCGAGGGGGACATTACGCCCGGAATGCCTCCGTGTCGGTGCCGAATCACGGGAGAAGCGCTGATCGTGTGAGCGGTGTTCGGGTGTCCGGCGCCCCGCACAGTGGTGCTCCGCGTCTCCCGGGGGCGCAGTGGCCCGGGAGGCGCGGAGCACGTCCGTGTCGCCGCCGCTCACGGCAGATAGCGTTCGAGGGCGGCGGCCCCTTTCTCCTCGATCATGCGCCGTGCCCATTCCAGGCTCTCGGGGCTCGGTTCCCGCCCCGACGCCCGCACCAGATCCTCGGCGTCGAACGGCCGCTCGCCGCCGGTGTACAGGTCCGTCGGCCGTTCGGTGGTCGCTCCCTCGTCGTCAGCGCTCACGGATGTCCTCCTCTTCCGGCCCGCCCGGACACCTGCTCACCGTCCGGTCCGGCCGACGCTCACTTCGGGTCCCTCCATCATGCGACCGCCGCCCCCGGTCCGCACGGCGTCCGGCCGGGGCCCGGCGGGCGGCGTTCACGGCGCCGTACGGTCGGCGTTCCCGGTGGTCCCGGCCGGGCGGACGAACTGACGGCCGGTGGTCGGGTCGACCAGTACGAAGTCGGTGACTTCCGCGGAGGTCTGCCGCACCGCGATGGTGCGCTCCGGGTCGTACCCCGGCCACGCCCGGCCCCCGGCGGGCGGCGTCTTCTTCAGCTCGATCGGCGGGGTCAGCGGGGTGCCGCCCGCGCAGCGCACCCGCGGCACCCCGTGCCCGTCGACGAGGACGGCGGTCCCGGCCTGCATCACCGCCTGGTAGTCGGTGGCCTCGCCGTCGCGGAAGCCGTGGGCGGTGATCCGGGTGTCGTAGCGCAGCTCGACGGGGGTGAGGGCGCGTACCGCCTGCGGGACGGAGCTGTCCTCGATGCCCTCGGTGTCGGCGAACGCGGCGGTCCGCGCCCGGTCGGCCGACAGGTACCGGATCAGCTGGCCGGTGTCGCAGGAGGCCGTGGTGCGCCTGCCGCCGTAGAGGCCGTGCAGCGAGCCGGGCAGGTCGCGGACGGTCTGCGGGCGGCGCGGTGCGGCGTGCGGTGACGGCGGGCCGGTGCGGTGCGCCACCGACGCGGTGAACGGGTCGGGGCCCGGGTCCTGAAGCGGCAGCGGCAGCAGCCCGGTGCGGGCCTCGGCCGCGGCGGGCGCGCCCTGGTACGGCCGGGTGAGGAAGCCGGTCAGGAGCAGCCCGGCCGCGAGGATCCCGGCGGGCAGCGCGAGCCGGGCGGTCCGGCGCCACCAGGGTGCGGGTCCGGTCGGCCGGACCGGGCGTCCGGTGGCGGCCGGATACCCCTGGGGCGGGTGCCCGGCCGGGGCGTGGCCGGTCGGCTCCCCGGCACCCCGGGCGTCGTCCGGGTCCGGGGGCCCGTGCTCGGGCGGGGGTGGTGTCGTGGTCACGGCCCTCTCCGATCGTCCGGCGTCCGGTGGCGGGGGGCGCGGGGCAGGACGGTATACGGGGCGCGGGCCCCGCTGTGCCGTTCCGTCCCACTTCGTCCCCGCCGGACCATTGTCTGCCCGGCGCCGCCACGCGCCGCAAGCCGGGCGGCGGGCCGGGGGGTGCGGGCGTACCGTGCGCCCGGCGTCAGACGAAGAAGGCGTTCATCCCGGGCACGTCGGAGAGGTAGGTCTCGATCCGCGCGATCCGCCCGTCGCGGAGCGTGCAGACCGTGGCCAGATGCTCGTCGAGCACGGCATCCGCGCGCCGTGCGGTGTTGTGCAGGGAGAGCGCCACGTTCTCCCGGCTGACCAGGACGTGCTCCAGCGCGAAGTCGAGGCCGTACGAGGCGATCAGCCGGGCGCGGTCCACCACGGCGTCGGCGCCGTCGGCGGTGCCGGAGACGGTGTTGTCGCCGGGCAGGGTCCAGGTGGCGTCGGGGTGCAGCAGGGCCCGGATGCCGTCCCAGTCGCGGCTGGTGAGGGCCTGGTGGAAGCGGTGCCCGAGGGCGAGGGCGGCTTCGTCGGTGGACATGGCGATCCCTTTCGGCAGCTCTAACGCAGAGATCTCTGCGTTAGAGCGACTGTAGACATGCCGCTCGCTAACGCACAAGTCTCTGCTTTAGCATGGTGGGGTGAACGCTGACGCCTCGACGAAACGGCCCGGTGGCCGCAGTGGCCGCGTCCGTGCCGCCGTGCACGACGCCGCGGTCGCGCTGGTGGCCGAGCACGGCGCCGACCGGGTCACCCTCCCTGCCGTGGCCCGTCGCGCCGGGGTCAACTCCAGTACCCTCTACCGCCGTTGGGGCTCCGTCGCCGCGCTCCTGGCCGATGTCGCCGGCCACCGCGACGACGCCGGCGCGCCCCCGCTCGCCGGTGATCTCCGTACCGATCTGGAGCGCCGCGCCACCTGGACGCTGACGGAGCTGTCCCGGCCCGGCGGTATCGCCTTCTTCCGCGCCGAGGTCGCCCCCGGTATCGACGAACGCCACGCCGGGCTGCGGGAGTGTCTGGACCGTGTCAGCGCACGCTTCCGGCCCGCCCTCGATGCGGCACGGGAGCGCGGCGAGGCGCCCCCGTCCCTGGAGCGGGTCCTGGACCGGATCGTCGCCCCGCTCTACTTCCGGGTCGTCTTCTCGCTCCCCGGCACACACGACGGGTACGTCCGCGAGCTGGTCGCGGAGCTGCTGGACGGGCCCCGCGGAGAGGGGTGAGCGGGGGCCGGTGAGCCGGGCTTCCGGCCCGGCGGACGGGTCAACTCCCGTGCCGGGGGGTGCCACCGGGCGCCCGCCCGGAGGCCGGTCGCGCTGTCGCGTACGCCTGCCGGGGCGCCCGTCCCCCCCCCGGAATTCTTCGCGTTCGTACACGAGAGTCAACTTCGCTCCCCGCGCGGCCGGTTGTCGTTACCGGTGCCGCGGCTGTCGGCCGACGTCCCCGGTACAGGACCCCAACACCCCGACGTCACAAGAGCGTTACGTGGATGACGGTGGCGCGTCACAGTGGTCCGTGAGGCTGGCGGTGCCGAGGGGCCCGCAGGGGTGCTCGGTGCTCACATCCGGTCCTCCCCCCACGATCCGATCAGGATGGGACCTGCACATGCGAACTCCGCCGAGCCGTGCCCGCGCGCGGCGGGCCGCGGTGCCCGGGCGCCCCACGCCCCGCCGCACCGTGTCCCGGAGGCGTCACCGCGACGCCGAGATTGTCATGTATTCAACAAACAGGCCGGGTGCGGTGCGACACCCGGCCGCCTGCCACCCCGCGCCACGCCACCGGGCGAGACGGCGCGGGTGAGACCCGCCCCTCACCGGCCCGGTGCCCCGCGGCCCCGCCCGCATGCGCCGCGCCATCCGTGAACGCGCGTCAGCAACACGGCAGTTGACCCGGACCGGGCCGCCCGCCGGACCGCGGACGTGTCGTCGACGTGGCCCCGCGACCCGGACGCCCGCCGAGGACACCGCCCCGGTCCCGCACCGGCCCGGCCCCGACCGTGGCAAGAAAGGACCCTCACCGGTGCTCACTTCGCACCCCGCACCCACCTCCCCGCCCGGGGCCGGACCCACCGCGCCCCCGCCCGACGACGCCCGGGCCGTGGCGCCACCGGACGCCCCCACCCACCACACCACCGGCCATGTCCTCCTCGTCGGCGCCCCCGGGCCGCGCCGCGACCGGCTCACCCACACCCTGACCGCCACCGGCCACACCGTCCGCCACGCCCCGCCCGGCGGCCTCGCCCACCACGTCGGCCAGGCACCGCCGGACGCCGTCGTCGCCCTCGACCCGGGCGAGCCCGCCGCACCGCCCGGCGACGGCCCGGCCCCGCGCCCCGCACTCGACCTCGTCCACGAGATCCGCACCGCCCCCGCGGGCCGCGCCCTGCCGCTCATCGTGGTCGGCGCCGCGGATGTCGCCGCCGTCCTGCGCCACGGCGCCGACGACTGCGTCCCCGAAGCCTCCGCACCCGCCGAACTCGCCGCCCGGATCGAGGCGAAGCTCCGCCGCGTCCCCGTCCCCGTCGAGAACCTCCTCCTCGACCCGCGCACCGGCCTCTACTCGCACCGCCACTTCCGCGCCGAACTCGACCGCGAACTGCGGCGCCCCGCGGCCGGGCGCAGCGGCGGCGCGCTCGCCGTCGTCGCCGTCGCCGAGATGGCCGCCCTGGAGACCCGGCTCGGCCCGCGCGTCCGCCGGGAGGTCGCCGAACGCCTCGCCGGGGTCGCCGAACGGCTCGGCGCCGCCTGCGACCGCTTCGGCTGGGACGAGGACGGACAGCTGCTGATGCTGCTGCCCGGCGTCGACGAGGACACCGCCCGCCGCGCCCTGGAGCACTTCGCCACCACCGTCGCCGGGACCCGCTTCGTCGTCGCCGACGAACACGTCCGCCTCACCCCGGCCATCGGCTGGCTGCCGCTCACCGCCTGCCCCGACGCCGACCGGGGCCCGCGCCTCGCCGCCGACGCCGCCACCGAGGCGCTGCGCCACCGCGATCTGCGGCCCGTACGGCACGCCGCCTGGATGCGCGGCGCCCCGCACCGCCGCCCCCGCCGCACCCTCGGCTCCCTGCTGCGCCCGCCGCTCTCCGCCCTCTCCCCGGCGCTCTCGCTGCTCCTCGGCGTCGGCGTGCCCTACCTCCTCTACCGGCAGACCCATGCGCTCGGCTGGGAGCTGGGCTCCGCGATGTACTGGGTGGTCGTCGCCGGTCTGGTGCTGTCCGCGCTGCTCATCGTCGTCGAATGCCTCTTCTCGCTGGACGCCCCCGAGCGGCCGGCGGAGCCCGGCGCGCCCTATCCACCGGCCAGCGCCGTGATCGCCGCGTATCTGCCCAACGAGGCGGCGACGCTGGTCGAGACCGTCGAGTCGTTCCTGCGGCTGGAGTACCCGGGCGAGCTGGAGATCGTCCTCGCGTACAACACCCCGCATCCGCTGCCGGTCGAGGACACCCTGCGGGAGATCGCCCGGCGCGATCCCCGGCTGGTGCTGCTGCCGGTCGCCGGGTCCACCTCCAAGGCGCAGAACGTCAACGCCGCGGTGACGCGGGTGCGCGGCGAGTTCGTCGGCATCTTCGACGCCGACCACCACCCGGCGCCCACCGCCTTCCGCGACGCCTGGCACTGGCTGTCCAACGGCTACGACGTCGTACAGGGGCACTGCGTGATCCGCAACGGTGACAGCTCCCGGATCGCCCGGCTCGTCGCGGTGGAGTTCGAGGCGATCTACGCGGTCAGCCACCCCGGACGCGCCCGCCTCTACGGCTTCGGGCTCTTCGGCGGCTCCAACGGCTTCTGGCGCACCGATCTGCTGGCCCGCACCCGGATGCACGGCTCGATGCTCACCGAGGACATCGACTCCACCCTCCGCGCCCTGGGCGAGGGCGCCCGCTTCGCCGTCGACCGCACCCTGCTCTCCCGCGAACTGGCGCCCACCACCGCCACCGCCCTGTGGAACCAGCGCACCCGCTGGGCACAGGGCTGGCTCCAGGTCACCCTCACACACCTGTGGCGGGCGCTGCGTTCCCCGGTCTTCACCGCCCGGCAGAAGCTCGGCCTCTTCGTGCTGCTCGGCTGGCGCGAGGTGCAGCCCTGGCTGACCCTCCAGATCCTGCCGGTGCTGCTGTACGCCTGCTGGCGCGCGGGCGGCCCCACCCACCTGGACTGGGCAGTGCCGGTCGGCGTCCTCGCCACGCTGCTGACGCTCTCCGCGGGGCCGGTGCAGGCGCTCTTCGCCCGGCGGCTCGCGGTGCCGGAGATCCGCCGCCGCACCCCGTGGTTCTGGTTCTACTTCGCCGCCTCGACCGTCCTCTACAGCCACTTCAAGAACATCGTGGCCCGTCAGTCGCACCTCAAGGAGGCGCTGGGCGACCGCCAGTGGCGGGTCACCCCGCGCGCCGTCTCCCGGGCGGTGGCCCGCCGATGACCACCACCGCCACCCCGGCTCCCGCCACCCCGGCTCCCGCCACCGGGCGGTCGCGCGCCTCCGACCTCGACGGGCTGCGCGGTCTCGCGGCGCTGAGCACCGTCCTCTTCCACGTCTGGCAGCAGTACCACCGCTACGACGCCGCGGGCAGCCATCCGCCGATCGACCAGCCGCTGATCGGCGCGGCCCTGTCGTTCGAGGTCATCGACCTGTTCTTCGTGATGTCCGCGTACCTGCTGACCCTCTCGTACGCCCGCGCCGCCATCGACGGCGGCGCCACCCGTACCGCCCGGGTCTTCCTCTTCCGCCGCGCCGTGCGGATCCTGCCGCTGTACGTCCTCGCCGTCCTCACCGTCTGGGCCACCCGCAACCCCGACCTGCCCGGCGACTGGCGGGACCTGGCCGAACACCTCACCTTCACCCACCTCTTCGACCAGCGGCGGATCTTCTACACGCTCGGCCCCAGCTGGTCGCTGTCGCTGGAGGTCTGCTTCTACCTGGTGCTGGTCGTCCTCGGGCCGCTCGCGGTCCGCGCCTGCCGCCCGCTGCGGCGGCGCGGTGCCCGGATCGCGGTCTGCGCGGCGGGCTGCGCGGCGCTGTACGCCCTGCCGTGGGTCTGGATCGCCGTCGCCCACCACGGGCTCGGCGTCCCGCACACCGACTGGGTGGTGTACTTCGGCCCGGCGGCACGGTTCGGCGGGTTCGCCGCCGGGATGGGGCTCGCGGTGCTCACCACG
Organism: Streptomyces catenulae; assembly: GCF_000718015.1. GTDB lineage: Bacteria > Actinomycetota > Actinomycetes > Streptomycetales > Streptomycetaceae > Streptomyces > Streptomyces catenulae. The sequence goes on from NZ_JODY01000003.1 coordinate 147,753, forward strand.
GCGCTGGGGGAGCGGGGCCGTCCGCGCCGCGCCGTCGCCCTGCCGCTGACCGCCGCGGTCCTCGCCGCGCTCTACGCCCTCTCGCTGCTCTCCGCCCCGGAGAACGCGGCCTTCACCTACTACCACCCGCTGGCCTCCGCGCTCTGGGCGGTGCTGCTCTACGCCACCCTGCGGATCCGCCGCCGCACCGTCTGGAACCGCTTCCTGACGGCCCGGTGGCTCACCCTGGTCGGGCTGTGCAGCTACAGCCTCTTCATCTGGCACGAGCCGGTCATGCTCCAACTGCACCGCGCCGGACTGCTCCCGGCCCAGCAGGCGGGCTTCCCGCTCGCCGTGCTGCTCGTCCTCGCGGCGGCGCTGCCCGTCGCCTGGCTCAGCTACTGGCTCCTGGAGTACCCGGCGGGCCTCCTCGGCCGCCTCAAGGACGGCCGGGGGCGCCCCCGCGAGTTCTACCCGGAGGCGCCGCCCGCCACGGCGTGACGCCCACGCGCCGCCGGAGCCCGCCGCGTACGGGCTCCGGCGGCGCGCCCTCACCGGTCCGCGTCCCCGACCGGCAACAGCCCCACCAGCAGCCCGGCCAGCGCCGCGGCGCAGCCGGTCGCCACCACCACGGGCCAGCCGCCCGCCGTCCAGGCCAGCGCACCGCAGAGCGAACCGGCCGCGATCCCGAGGAACCGGAGCGTGAAGTAGAGGGTGTTGAGCCGGTTGTGGAGCGCCGTATCGAGGCGGAACAGCACCGTCTGGGTGGCCGCCTGCCCGCCCCACACCCCCACGTCCAGCACGATCACGCCCGCGATCACCCACCACAGCGAACCGGTCCCCGGCAGCAGCACCAGCCACCCGACGACCACCAGCCCGGTCAGCGCCGCCGTCGCCCCGCGCCGCCCCCACCGCTCCGCCAGCCGCCCCGCGGACGGTGACGCCGCCGCGCTCGCCGCCGCCACCAGCCCGAACAGTCCGATCCGCGCCGGGTCGAGCCCGTGGCCGTCCGCCAGCAGGAACGTCAGCGTCGTCCAGAACGCGCCGAACGCCACCCCCACCAGCGCCCCCGACACCGTCACCACCCGCACCACCGGACGCCACCACAGACGGGGGAGCGAGGCGAGCGTGGCGCGGTAGCCGGACCCGGAGGCGGGCGCGGCGGCCGGGAGCTGCGGCAGCGCCCGGCGCAACACCACCATCAGCCCGAGCGTCAGCAGACACGAGACGGCGTACACCGTCCGCCACCCGGCCAGCTCCGCCAGCGCCCCGGCGTACGCACGCGAGGCCAGCACCCCGACGAGCAGTCCGCCCTGCACCGTACCGACGATCCGGCCGCGTCCCGCCGCCGGGCCGCCCGGCGCGTCCGCCAGCGCCACCGCGAGCGGGGTGAGCAGCTGCGGCACCGGCGACAGCACCCCGAGGGCGAACCCCGCCACCAGCAGGCACCACACCGACGGCGCCACCGCGCACACCGCGAGCGCCGCCGCCGACCCCCATCCGAGCGTGAGGATCAGCCGCCGCCGGTCGTGGCTGTCGCCCGCCGGTACCAGCAGCAGAATGCCCGCCGCGTACCCCGCCTGGGTGACGGTCGGCAGCGCCCCGAGCGTCCCGGCATCCGTGCCGAAGGAGCGGGCCACGGCGTCCAGCAGTGGCTGGTTGAGATAGACGTTGGCGGCCGTGACGGCGGCGGCGACCGCCAGCAACGGCACCGGCGACCGCCCGCCGAGCGGCGGCGGACCGCCCGTCGTACCGTCGCTGACCTGGGCGGAAGAAGTGAATTGCTGCACAGCCCCCGACGCTAGGGCGGCGCCGGACGGCATACTTTCGAACCCCGGCCGTCCCCTGTCGAGAAGCGGCCGGGACGGCGGGCGGAGAGGAGCGGCACCGTGTACGGCAAGAGCGAGGACCGGGACGACTACCAGCACGTCCCCCGGCCGCTGGCCGCGATGGCCCGCGACCTCCCCGACGGCCACCACATCCCGCCGCACCGCCACCGCCGCCACCAACTCCTCTACGGCACCACCGGCGCGATCACCGTCACCACCGCCCACGGCACCTGGATCGTCCCCGCCACCCGCGCCGCCTGGCTCCCGGCCGGGCTCACCCACGCGATGACCTGCGCCGGAGCCGTCGCGATGCGCACCCTCTACATCGACCCGGCCGCCGCCGGACACCTCCCCGCCGACCCCGCCGTGGTCCCCGTCTCCCCGCTGCTGCGCGAACTCATCGACGAGGCCACCCGCATCCCCGTCGCCTACGACCCCGACGGGCGCGACGGCGCCCTGATGCGGCTGCTCCTCCTCCAGCTCGCCCCCGAACCGCTCCCCGCGCTCCATCTGCCCGCCCCCGGCGACGCCCAGCTGGACGGGGTCTGCGCCGCCGTCCGCCGCGACCCGGGCGCCCGCTGGTCCACCGCCGACCTCGCCGCCCACGCCCACCTCAGCCCCCGCGGACTGCACCGCCGCTTCACCGCCGCGACGGGCATGAGCCCCGCCCGCTGGGTCCAGCAGGCCCGGCTGCTCCACGCGGTCACCCTGCTCGCCGCCGGAACCCCTGTCACCGCCGTCTCCGGCGCCCTCGGCTACGCCACCCCCAGCGCCTTCACCGCGATGTTCCGCCGCACCCTCGGTACCACCCCCAGCGGCTACTTCACCGCCCCGCCGCCCGCCGCCGCACCCCGGTAGCGGGCCGCGCGCGGGCGGTACGCGGCGCCGGGGCGGCCGGATCCCCCGGACCGGCCGCCCCGCCGTCTCACGCCTTCTTCAGCCGCGCGACGATCCCGTTGATGTCCTCCTGCGCCCGCGCGGGCCGGACGAAGTGCCCGCCGGGCTCCTCGTGCGCCTCGTACCGGATCCCGGCGCCGTCCAGCGCCGCCCGGAACTCCCGCTGGCCGCGCAGGACCTCGACCTCGTTGAGGACGTCGAACGGGTCGACGGGGTTGGGGCTCGTCCCGGCGACCAGGAAGACCCGCTTGCCGCGGAAGCTGTCCAGGTGCTCCATCGGGTTGTCGGCGCTGACCTTCGCCTCGTCCCACAGCGGCGCGCCGTAGATGGTGCCGCCCGCCAGGTCCAGCGCGGCGGCCGAGATGTTCGCCCAGTTGGCGACGGCCCCCAGATCGCGGCGGAGGCTCGGCGGACCCGAGTGCGCGCTGACCGACGCGAAGCGGTCCGGGTACTTCGTCGCGTACTTCAGCGCACCGAAGCCGCCCATCGAGAACCCGCCGACGGCCCGGCCCTCGTACTCCGCGTACGTCCGGAAGTTCGCCTCCACCCACGGCATCAGCTGGGCCATGTGGAACGTCTCCCAGTTGCGCGGCCCGGTGTTGGAGTTGACCGGGTTGGAGTACCACCCGGCGTGGCCGCCGTCGGGCATCACCACGATCAGCGGCTTCCCGGCGGTCAACCGGCGGATGTCGAGCCGGTCCCAGGTCATGAAGTCCTGGTCGGTGCCGCCGCCGTGGAAGAGGTAGAGGACCGGGTAGGTGCGCCCGCTGCTGTGGTAGTCGTCCGGCAGCAGGACGTTGACGGCGGGCTGCCAGGCGATGGCGTCGGTCGCGAAGCGGTAGAACCACATCCGGGAGTCGTGCTCGTTGCGCTCGACGATGCGCAGCCCGGCGCCGTCGCCCGGCGCCGCACCGGCGGGAGCCGCGGCCGCCAGGACCCCCGCCCCGCCCAGCGCCAGCGCGGCGGATACCCCGCCGACGGCCTTCAGCACGTTCCGTCGGCTCGTGCGGTGCTCGCTCAACATGACCTCCAGGTCGAATGGCGGCACGGCCGAGGCGCGTGCCGCGGAAAGCTCGGGTACGCCACCGCTCCCCGCCGCCCGGGCGGTACGCCCGCGGGAGCCGGGGAGTCCGGGGCCGTGACCCGTGCGCCGGTACCCGGGAGCGCGCCGCCGCGGCATCCGGCGCACCACAGCGGGCGCACGCCCCCTGCATCGCGTCCGCTGCCCGCCATCGCCGTTCCCCCCAGGCCCCGTTGGTCCCCCGTGTCCCCCGCGTCCCCCATGGCGCCGGTGGTGACGCGCCCACCCTTGCGGCGGGCGCTGAAATGCCGATGAAATTCTGTTGAGGCGACAGGGGGCGGACATGGACGGAGACTTCGGACCGGACGGGGCGGCGCGCCGGCGCATCGCGGTGCTGGGCCCGGTACGCGCCTGGCGCGACGGCACACCGCTGGCGCTGGGCCCGGTACGGCGACGGGCGGTCCTGGCCGCGCTGGCGCTGCGGCCGGACACCCGCGTCAGCCACGGACAACTCCTCGACGACGTCTGGGGCGCCCAGCCACCGCCCACCGGCCGCCGGGTCCTGCCCAGCTACGTCTATCCGCTGCGCAAGGCCCTCGACCCGCCGGGCACCCCGTTCACGGCGTCGGTGATCCGCAGCGACCGCGGCGGCTACCGCCTGTGCGCCGACGCCGTCCTGCTCGACACCACGGAACTGGCCGCCCACACCGCCGCCGCCCACCATGCCTGGACCGACGGCGACCCGGCCACCGCCGCCGACCGCTTCGGCCGGGCCCTCACCCTCCTCGGCGACGCCCCGCTGACCGGCCTCCCGGGCCCCTTCGCCCACGCCGAACGGCAACGCCTCGCCCGGCACCGCGCCACGCTCCGCCGCGACCGGCTGGCCTGCCTGGTCGACCTCGACCGGTGCGCCGAAACCCTCGACGGCCTCGCCGCGCTCTGCGCCGCCGACCCCTACGACGAGGCGCTCGCCGCCCTGCGGATGCGCGCCCTGTACGGCGCCGGACGGCAGGCCGCCGCGCTCGCCGTCCACCGGGAGATGCGCACCCGGCTCCGCGACGAACTCGGCGTCGACCCCGGCGAGGAGCTGCGCCGCGCCCACCAGGCGGTCCTCCGCCGCGACGACGCACAGCTGCGCGGCCCCCGCGCCCCCGGCGCCGCGCCCCCGCCCGGCCCGGCGCCGCGCCCCCGCCGCGTCGTCGACGACCTGCCCGCCGGACCCACCCGCCTCATCGGCCGGACCGCCGAACACGCCCTGCTCACCGAGGAGACGACGGCCGACGGCGTCACCGTCCTCGCCGTCGACGGCGTCGCGGGTGTCGGCAAGAGCGCCTTCGTCCTGCACACCGCCAAGACCCTCCGCCCTCGCCACCCCGACGGCTGTCTCTTCGTCGACCTGCGCACCCACAGCGCCGGTGCCCGCCCCCGCGCCCCGCAGCGGGTGCTGCGGCGGCTGCTGCGCGCGGTCGGCGCGCCCGGCAGCGAGGTCCCCGAGGACCTCGACGACCTGACCGCCGCCTGGCGCGCCGCGACCAGCGCCCTGCGGCTGCTCCTCGTCCTCGACGACGTACGCGACGCCGGGCAGATACGGCCGCTGCTGCCCGCCGGACCCGGCAGCACGGTGCTCGTGGCGGGCCGCCGACGGCTGCCCGGACTCGACGCCGACCGCCGTGTCACCCTCGAACCGCTGGACGGCGGCGACGGACTGGCCCTCCTCCGCGACCTGGTCGGCGCCGCCCGCGCGGACCGCGAACCGGCCGCCACCCGCCGACTGGTCCGCCTCTGCGACGGCCTCCCGCTCGCCCTGCGCATCGCCGGTGCCCGCCTCCAGACCCGCCCCGCCTGGACCCTCGCCTCCCTGGCGGAGCGGATGACCGGCGACGAACGGCGACTGGGCGAACTCCGCGCCGGGGACCGCAGCGTGGAGGCCGCCTTCCGGCTCTCGTACGACCATCTCGCCCCCGACCAGCGGCGCGGCTTCCGGGCGCTCGGCGGCGCCCCGACCGTCGAGTTCGACGTCCTGACCTCGGCGGCGATGCTGCACCGGCCGCCCCCGGAGGCCGAACGGCTGCTGGAGGGCCTGGTCGACGCCGGTCTGCTCCACCAGCCGGGACCCGGCCGCTACCGCCTGCACGACCTGGTCCGGGCGCACGCCCGCCGCCTCGCCGCGGAGAACCCCGACGAGTCCGCCACGGCGCGCACCGCCGGGCTCCGGCTCTACCTCGACGCGGGCCGCCTCACCAGCGACTGGGGCCCCGAGGGCTTCCCCACCGGACCGCGGCCCGGCGACGCCCCGTTCACCGGCTGGCAGGACGCCGACGCCTGGCTGGACGCGGCGGGCGGAGAGCTCGCCGATGTCGTCGCCCACGCCGCGGCGCTCGGCGAGAGTGACCAGGCGTGCTGGATCGCCGAGGCGCTCAGCGACTACTTCGCCCGCCGTGGCCGCTACCACGAGTGCCGCGCCGCACTGCGCACCGCACTCGCCCACGCCGAGGAGTGCGGCGACCCGCGGATGCCCGGCGCGCTGCGCAACTGCCTGGGCATCACCGACGTCTACCAGGGCCGTCACGACCAGGGGCGCGTCTGGTTCACCGAGGTGCTGCAACGCGACGGCGTCCACACCGACCTCTACGAACAGGCCCGGGCCCTCGGCGGGTTGGGCACCGTCGAACTCCAGGCGGGCCGCCCCGACCACGCCCTCGTCCACCTCACCGCCGCCCTGGCCGTCGCCCGCCGCCTGGGCGACAACTGGCTCAACGCGATGGGCCTCTGCGTCCTCGGTGCCCTCCACCACACCCGGCACCGCCACGCGCAGGCGCTCGCCTGCTACACCGCCGCCCTCACCCACGCCGAGGCCAACGGCCGCCCCCGCATGATCAGCAAAACCCTCGCCTCCACCGCCGACGTCCACCTCGACCTCGGCCACTTCGGCGAGGCCCGCGCCCTCTACCGGCACGCCGCCGACCTGGCACAACGCTCCGGCGACGCCCTGCTGCACGCGATCGTCCTGACCCGTATGGGCTCCGCCGAACACGGCGCCGGAAACCTCCCCGCCGCCACCGCCCTCCACCACCAGGCCCTCGCCCGCCACCGCACCCTCTCCCCGCTCGCCGAACCCCACCGCGACCGCCTGGAGATGGACATCCGCAACCGCCTGGGCCGCACCTACGCCACCGCCGGACGCCTCCCCGAGGCCCGCGAACAGTTCCGCACCGTCCTCACCCTCCCCGGCGCCGCCGCCCACCCCGACCAACGCACCCTCGCCCTGGAGGCCCTCCGGGAGAGCGGGGCGGCGGGGCGGGGGGAGTTGCCGTGAGGGGCGCCCGTCGGGGTGCCGTCCGGGGCGGGCCGCCCGCCGGGCACGGCCGCGGGAAAAATCGGTGGCCCGGGCCGGGCGCCGGAGGCTACCGTCGAGGCGTTGCGGACGACGCCGACGGGGCCTCGTCGCCGAAGAAGAGGGAGGTGCGGCTGATGGCTGCCGTTGCGAGGGGCATCGCCCCGCTCCAGAAGCTCATACCGTTCACCTCCGTGGCCACCGGCTGACCCACCACCGACGGCAGACGCCGTCCCCTCACGCCCGCCCGTACCCCGGGCCGGGGCGTGCGGCCGGGGCCCGTACGAAGGGCCTCCCGAGCGGGGGTTCGTGCCCGGGCGGATCGTCCGTGTCGACCGGGGGCGGGTGGACGCCGTGGTGGCGGACGGTGCCGGGGTGCGGACCGTGCTCGTGGACACCGCGCCGGTGGCGACCGGTGATCCGCTGCGGGTGCCGTGCACCGGCGACTGGGCCGTCATCGACCTGGCGAACGGCCGGGTCGGGCCGGAACGGGACGGTCTCGTCCGGGCGTTGCTGCCGCGCCGTACCGCGTTCGTGCGGTCGGCGTCGTCGAAACGGTCGGACGGGCAGATCCTCGCGGCCAACGTCGACCACGCGGTGATCGCGGTGTCGCTCGCCGAACCGCTCGACCTGGGCCGTGTCGAACGGTTCGTCTCCCTCGCCTGGGAGAGCGGCGCGCAGCCGCTGCTGGCGCTGACCAAGGCGGACCTGGTGACGGACGCGGTGTGCGCCGCGCAGCTCGTCGCGGACGTCGAAGGCGCGGCGCCGGGGGTGCGGGTGCTCGCCGTCAGCGCCGAGACGGGCGAGGGCACCGAGGCGCTGGCCGCCGCGCTCGCCGCGGGGACCACGGTGCTGCTGGGCCGGTCCGGCGCGGGCAAGTCGACCCTCGCCAACGCCCTCGCCGGACGGCCCGCCCAGCGCGTACAGGCCATCCGCGACCGCGACGGCAAGGGCCGTCACACCACCACGACCCGCGATCTGCTGCCGCTGCCCGGCGGCGGCGTCCTGATCGACACCCCGGGGCTGCGGGGCGTCGGCATGTACGACGCCGAGGGCGGGCTCAGCCGGACGTTCGCGGACGTCGAGGAGTTGGCCGCGCGGTGCCGCTTCCCCGACTGCGTACACGGCGCGGAGCCGGACTGCGCGGTGCGCGACGCGGTCGAGGGCGGGCTGCTGTCCGCCCGGCGCCTGGACAGTTACCGCAAGCTGCAACGGGAGAACCGCCGCATCGTGGCGAAGACCGATGTCCGGCTGCGGGCCGAGATGCGCCGCGAGTGGCGGCTGAAGCAGGCCGAGGGGCGGGAGCGGTCGGCGCGGAAGCGGGGGACCGGCCGCCGGGGGTAGGGCCGCACCGGGTGGCGCCTTCGCCGGGGTCCGGATCGCGGACCCGGCGAAGGCGCCCCGGCGCGCCGGACCTTCGGGCGCCACGTCCGGCGCGCCGGGCGCGACCGGCGGCCCCGTTGAGGCGGGCGGTGGCCGCGCCTAGGTTGTGGGCGGGGCGATACGCCGTGGTCGCCCGGGAGTCGGCAGAGGATGTGTTCATGACGCATGCGAGGGACGCCCTTCCGTCATCCGCCGCTCCGGCGGCGAGCCCGGGCGACGCGGCTTTCGCCCGGGTCCTCGAACTGGTCGCCCGGCGGCGCGCCGAATTCGAGGAGAAGCGGCATGTGCCCCGGGACGTGATCGCCGCGTTCAAGGAAGCCGGGCTCTACCGCGCCGCCACGCCACGCCGGTTCGGCGGTGAGCCGCTGCCGCCGGGCCGGTTCCTCCGGCTCATCGAGCGGATCTCCGCCGTCGACGCCTCCGCCGGATGGGTGGCCAGCTTCGGCTCGTCCCTCGGCTATCTCGCCGCGCTCCCGCCGGACACCCAGGCGGAGTTGTACGCGGACGGCCCCGATGTGGTCTTCGCCGCCGGTCTCTTCCCCCTCCAGCCCGCCGAACCGGTCACCGGCGGCTACCGCATCGCCGGGCGCTGGAAGTTCGCCAGCGGCTGCCTGGGCGCGGACGTACTGGGTGTGGGGATCACGGTGGGCCAGGACCGGGCGGGCCGCCCGCTGACCGCGCTGCTACGGCCCGAGCAGGTCGAGATCGCCGAGAACTGGCAGGTCATCGGCATGCGGGGCACTGGCAGCCACGATCTCGTCGTCGACGGCGCGGTGGTCCCCGAGGAGTGGACGTTCGTCCGCGGCGGCCCGCCCACGGTCGACGAACCCCTCTACCGCTACCCGACGGTCCCCTACGCCGCGCAGGTCCTGGCCGCGGTGGGCCTCGGGGTGGCCCGCGCCGCCCTCGACCAGGTGATCTCCGAGGGCGGACGGGCGAGTTACACGGGCGGGCCGGTCGCCGCGGACCGCCCCTCGTACCGGATCTCCGTCGGGCGGTCCGAGGCGCAACTGCGGTCGGTCCACGCCTTCTTCCACGACATCACGGAGGAGGTGTGGCAGGCCGTCGAGCGCGGCGACCCCGCCACCGACCGGCAGACCGGTCTGCTGCGCCTCGCCGCGGCGCACGCCGCCAAGACGTCGTTCGAGGTGGTCCGGGACGCCTACCAGCTCGCGGGGATCCGCGCCATCGCCGACGACAGCCCCATGCAGCGCTATCTGCGCGACGCCTCGGTCGTCCCGCAGCACGCGTTCCTCCAGGAGACCATGTACGACGGTGCGGGGGCCGTGCTCCTGGACGCCCGGCCCTTCCCCGGGTTTCTCTGAACGCGTCACTCCGCATCCGTCACCCATCGGAAAGGCACCACCATGTCCGGCACCCCCGACGCGCCCCTGCGCGTCCTCTTCTGCATCGGCGTCAACCAGAACTTCTTCGATCTGCCGACCGGGCAGCACAAGACCGTCTGGGACGGCACCGTGACCATGCTGGAGCAACTGCACGCCCTGCCCGGGGTCGAGGTGCTCGGCACGATGGACGACGACCAGCACATGGTCGGCCCGTCCGACTCCTGGCCGTGGACCTGCTACGTCCTCGCCGACGTTGTGGACCAGCGCACGGTCGCCGACGCCTGCAACCTCTTCCGCGCCGTACAGGTCGGCGAGTACGGGCTGTGGCGCTACATGAAGATCGAGGCCAGGATCGGCCGTCCGCTGCCGGATGTGACCCGATGAGCGACGAGGCGGCGGACGACCGGCAGGTCGCCCTGGTCACGGGCGCGGCGGGCGGACTCGGCGGCTGTATCGCCCGGCGGCTGCACGAGCGGGGCTTCCGGGTGGCGCTGACCGATCTGGACGCCGCTGCCGCCGCCGACGCGGCCGAGGAGCTGGACCCGACCGGCCGGAGCGCCGTCGGACTGGCGCTGGACGTACGCGACAAGGCCGCCTTCGCCGCCGTGCGCGACCGGCTGACCGAGCGGTGGGGCGCCGTGCACGTCCTGGTGAACAACGCCGGGCACTCCAAGGTCGAGGTGCTGATGGAGATCACCCCGGAGAGTTTCTCCGGGGTGGTCGACACCAACCTCAACGGCACGTTCTACGGCTGCCAGGTGTTCGGCGAGTACTTCGCGGCGCGCGGTTACGGACGCATCGTCAACATCGCCTCCCTCGCCGGGCAGAACGGCGGCACCGCCACCGGGGCGCACTACGCCGCGGCGAAGGGCGGCGTCGCCACGCTCACCAAGGTCTTCGCCCGCGATCTGGGCGCCCGGGGCGTGACGGTCAACGCCATCTCGCCCGGCCCGCAGGATCTGCCCGTCGTCCGGCGCACCGTCGCCCCGGAGCGGCTGGCGCAGATCGAGGCCACGATCCCGGTGGGGCGGCTGGGGCGGCCGGAGTTCATCGCGGACATGGCCGTGCTGCTCTCCTCGGAGCACGCGGACACCGTCACCGGCGCCTGCTGGGACGCCAACGGCGGCCTCCACATGCGCTGACCTGCGCCTCCCGGGGCCCCGCGGGCACGGCGTCGGCGCCGGTGCCCGCGGGGCCGTCCGGCTGCGGCTCACTCCGGCTCCGGTGGCGCGACCGGACGGGTGGGAAAGGCGGCGTCGGCGCGGAGTCCGGCCGCGCGGAGCCGGAGCAGCTCCTCGAACTCCCGCACCCGGCCCGCCCGGTACGCGGGGACGTCCTCGGGCGCGTAGTGGTAGAAGCCGGTGCCGTCCTGGAGTCCGCGGCGCCGGGCCGTCATGTTCTCCTCGACCACCGCGGGCGCGCGGAACCGGTCGCCCAGTTCGGCGGCGAGGTAGCGCGACGCGTAGTACAGGATGTCCCCGCCGCCCCAGTCGATGAATTCGAGCGGGCCCAGCACGCAGAAGCGGGGGCCGAGTCCGGCGCGTACTGCCTGATCGATGTCGGCGGCGCTCGCCACGCCCTCCTCGACCATCCGCGCGGCCTCGTTCATCAGGAGGGCCTGGAGCCGGGGGACGATGTATCCGGCGGTCGGCCCGCAGACCACCGGGACCTTGCCGATGTCCCGCAGCAGCGCGGTCAGCCGGGCCACCCGGTCGGGGTCGGTGTCCTCGCTGCGGCTCACCTCGACCAGCGGCATGAGATCGGCGGGGTTGAGCCAGTGGGCGTTGACCACGCGGCTGCCGTCGCGGACCAGCGCGGCGAGGTCGGTGACGAGGAACGTCGAGGTGGTGGACGCGATCACCGCCGTACCGGCCGCGGTGGCGTCCACCCAGGACAGCACGGACCGTTTGACCTCCAGGACCTCGGGGACCGCCTCGAAGACCACGTCCGCCGCGGCGAGCGGCGCCGCGGCCGCCGCGCGGTCGCACACGGTGAGCCGTGGCGCCCGCCCGGGCCCGTGCGCGGGCCGGGCGCCCAGACGCTCCAGGACCTGTTGTTCGGCGGCCTTCCGGTAGGGCGCCCGGTCCCCGTCGGTCTCCTTGACGTCCGCCAGCGTCACGTCCCGCCCCGCGGCCAGGAAGGCGAGCGCGATGCCCTGCCCCATCCGGCCCGCGCCGACGACCACCACCCGGGGATGCTCCGTGTCCGTCACCGTGAGAACCCTTCCTGGAGCAGTTCGCGGAGCGCGGGACGCGTCAGACCGGCGAGCCCCAACGACTCCCAGGTGCGGCCCCGTGCGTACAGATCGGTGCCGGTGACGGCCGAGGCGATGCTCAGCAGGCCCTGGGCGACCGGCGTGGGACACCCCGCCCACCTCCCCGTGGACACCAGGAACGACAGCCCGAGCCGGGTGTCCTCCGTCAGGTAGCGGTGGTGGAGCAGATCGACCGGCTCCCGCCAGTCCCCGCTGTCGGTGAGCCTCCCGTGGGCGCCGCGCCCGTACATCCACTCGTCGCCCGCCGTCGCATAGTGGTCGGCGAGCGGGAAGTGCGGGGCGCCGTACCCCAACTCCCGGCGCAGCGCGATCCGTTCGGCGTCCAGCGCGTCGGTCACCCGCCTGATCGACGGCTGGGTCCCCTCCTGGTGGATGTCCCAGGACGCATGGTGTTCGAGGGGACCGGCGTTCATGAGGATCAGCGGCGGATGGATCACCGGCCCCGCGTTCATCAGCGCACCGCTCAGGGCGTCCTCGACCGGCTCGACCGCCGGGTACGCCTCGCGCAGTACCCGGAACGCGCCCTCGGCCGACCGGGCGGGGAACACGCCGGTGGGCAGCCGGGTGGCGTACGCGCTGACCGCCACCTCGTCCGGGCCGTGGGTGCGGGCGAGGTAGGGCAGCGTGCCGGTCTCGGCGAACGCGACCCGCGCGCGGTTCCCCGCGGCGGCCAGCGCCTCGGCGAAGAGCACCGTGCCGAAGGTGCCGGGCGGCAGAAGGACCACCTGCCCGTCGCCGAGCAGCGGCGCCAGACGGGGCGCCAGGTCCGTGTGGGCGGTCGCCGGGAGCGGGACGACCACCAGCCGGGCGCCGCGCACCGCCCCGGCGAGGTCCGCCACCGGCCGGATCGCCCCGGGCCGCGGCGCCGCGCCGACCGGGACCTGCCGCAGCCCCCGGTGGTCCCGGAGCCCGAGGGTGCCGCGCTCGCCCAGGGCGGCCAGGGCCGGGGCGTTCCGGCGCCACCAGCGCACGGTGTGGCCGCCGTCCGCGAGCGCGGCGGCAGCGGCGAAGGCGCCGTGCCCGCCGCCGAGAATCGTGAGGTCCATGGGTGCCGTTCCCTTCGGTGGGCGCTCCGGTCTCAGCCGACCGCACCGTCCGGGACCGCGCCCAGCGGCTCCCGGGCGGCCAGCCGCTCCTGACGGGCCATGCTGTCGCGGAAGGGCGCACAGCCGAGCCACAGCAGCCCGATGCTGAGGACCCCGGCGATCCCGTAGACCAGCGACAGCGACGTCCCGATCCGCGCCTCGGAGCCGAGGACCTCGTCCGTGACCAGCGCGACCAGCGTCGTGCCGCCGCCCACCGCGCTCAGGCTCAACACCAGCAGGAAGAGCGCCGACACCTGGGCGCGCACCTGGTTGGGGCTGAGCACCTGCATGGCCGCGGTCGAGGCGGGCATCGCGAACGAGCCGAAGAACATGGTGACCGCGAGCAGCGCCAGCGACAGCCCCACCGGCCTGACGTGCGGGAAGAGGACGACCGGAACCACCATGCCGACCGCTCCGACCAGCCCGGCGCGCATCGACCCGTCCGGGTGGCCGCGGTGGGTGAGCCGGTCGACGAGCCAGCCGCCGAAGAGCACGCCCGCGCCGTTGGCCACCAGCACGACGGCGCCCAGCGCGTACCCCACCTGGGTCGGGTTCATCCCGAACGTCCGGAGGTAGAAGGCCGGTGCCCACGACATCAGGCCGAGGAGCACCATCCCGTAGAGGGAGAAGCCCACGACGTGGAACGAGAACGTCTTCGCATGGCCGCGGAGGAAGGCGAGCGCCTCGCGCATCGCCACCCGCCGCACGGCTCCCGAGGCGTCTCGCGCCAGTCCGTGCCGGGCCGGGTCGCGGACCGTCAGGAGGAACAGCAGCGCCAGCAGCAGTCCGGGTAGCCCGAGGACGAAGAAGGTCACCTGCCAGGCGTGGACGTCACCGACCAGCGGCAGGGCGACCGTCCGGACGTCCTTGACCAGGCCGATGACGTATCCGCCGATGAAGAAGGCGGCGCTGCCCCCGAGGAACGAGCCGAGCGCGTAGATCCCGAGGGCGCGGCCCAGCCGCTCCTTGGGGAACAGGTCGCTGAACATCGAGTAGGCGGCGGGCGTCAGCGCCGCCTCCCCGACGCCCACGCCCACCCGGGCGAGGAACATCTGCGCGAAGCTCCGGCTGAGCCCGGAGAGCGTGGTGGCCAGGCTCCACAGCGCGATGCCCACGGAGATGATCACGGGGCGGGAGCGGCGGTCCGCCAGCGTGGCGACGGGCAGCCCCATCACCCCGTAGAGGATCGAGAACGCGAGCCCGCTGAGCAGGCTGAACTGGGTGTCCGTCAGGCTGAGATCGCGCTTTATGGGCTCGATCATCAGGGACAGCGCCTGCCGGTCGACGAACGACAGCACGTACGCGGCGGTGCAGATCGTCACGACATAGGTCCGGTACCGCGTGGACCTGGGGTTCTCCGGAGTCAGTTGCTCGGTCATGAACGGCGCCTCATCGGGGGACGGTGGTGCCCGGAACGCGGTGCAGCGAGGGCCATACCGTAGCCGTGCTCCGGACATCCGGCCACCGAGCCAATCCCTGTGCCGTACCGGGGAGTTACCGCCCCGGAGCCCGGAAATCCGCGCCGTCCGCGGCTCTTGCGGCCGTACCTCGACGGCCGGAAATCGCGGGGGGACGGCGCATACGGATGCGTCCCGCCGCCGGGCCCGGACGCCCCCGGCCCCCCGACCGGCCCCACCCCGACGTCCGATTTCCGCCGGTCCGGGGCCGGGGCACGGCGCACACTGGGGGTGTGAGGGATGACGAGACCAGGTACGAAGCGGTGTCGAGCCGGGACGCGCGGTTCGACGGGGAGTTCTTCTTCGCCGTCACGACGACCGGCATCTACTGCCGCCCGAGCTGCCCGGCGGTCACCCCGAAACGCGCCAACGTCCGGTTCTTCCCGTCGGCCGCCGCGGCGCAGGCGGGCGGCTTCCGGGCCTGCCGCCGCTGTCGCCCGGACGCCGTACCGGGCTCCGCCGCGTGGAACGTCCGCGCCGACCTGGTCGGCCGGGCCGTGCGCTTCATCGGCGACGGCGTCGTCGACCGCGAGGGCGTCGCCGGGCTCGCCCGCCGCCTCGGCTACAGCACCCGCCAGGTGCAGCGGCAGCTCACCGCCGAGCTGGGCGCGGGCCCGGTGGCGCTGGCCCGGGCGCGCCGCGCGCACACCGCGCGGGTGCTCCTCCAGACCACCGAGCTGCCCGTCACGGAGCTGGCGTTCGCCGCCGGGTTCGCCAGCATCCGGCAGTTCAACGACACGATGCGGGAGATCTACGCCGCCACCCCGCGCGAACTGCGCGCCGCCGCGCCGCACGGCCCGGCCCGCTCCGGGACCCGGCGCGCGGCGGACGGCCCCGCGCCCCACGGCATACCGCTGCGCCTGGCCCACCGCGGCCCGTACGCCGCCACCGCGCTCTTCGACTTCCTCGCGACCAAAGCCGTGCCCGGGATCGAGGAGACGGTCGGCCCGCGCGGTCGCCGCACCTACCGGCGCACCCTGCGGCTCAGCTACGGCACCGCCATCGCCGAGGTCGACGAGGCCACCGGCGGCCCGCCCCGGCGGCGTACGGGGGAGCCGGGGCGGACCCCGGAGGGCGGCGGCTGGCTGGAGTGCCGGCTGCGGCTGACCGACCCGCGCGATCTGGCCACCGCCGTCGAGCGGCTGCGCCGCCTCTTCGACCTGGACGCCGACCCGTACGCCGTCGCCGAGCGGCTGGGCGGCGATCCGCTGCTGGGCCCGCTCGTCGCCGCTCGCCCCGGGCTGCGCTCACCGGGCGCGGCCGACCCCGAGGAACTGGCCGTACGGACCGTGCTCGGCGGGCCCCCGGAGCGCGCCGCGGAGCTGGTCGCCGCCCACGGCAAGCCGCTGGACGCCGCCGACGGCGGTCTCACCCATGTCTTCCCGGCCCCCGGCGCCCTCCTCTCCGCCGAGGTCCCGGCCCCGGTACGGGCGCTGTGCGCGGCGCTCGCCGACGCCACCCTCGACCTCGGGGCGGGCGCCGACCGCGCCGCCGCCGTCCATGTCCTGCGGACGCTGCCCGGTGTCGGCGCCCGGGCCGTCGGCCACCTCCGGATGCGGGCCCTGGGCGACCCCGACGCGGGCCCGGACGGCGCCCCCGAGGCGTGGCGCCCGTGGCGCGCCTACGCCCTGCACCACCTGTGGAGCGCGGGGCTGGTCCCGCCCGGCGAGTTCGCGCTGCCCGCGCCCGCCACCGGGTGACCGCCGGGCCCGCGCCTCACCCCGCGAGCACCGCCCCCGCCCACGCGCCCACCACCAGCAGGCAGGCGAACAGCTCCACCAGCACGCTCAGCCCGATCGCCCGCATCGCTGTACGGGTGGCGGCCCAGGCGTCGCCGTGGCTGCCCAGCCGGACCCGTTCGAGCAGGTAGTGCGCGCCGAGGGCGCAGAGCGGGGCGCCGATCACGGGGATCACGAAGAACCCGACGATCCCGGCGGCGCCGGAGAGGAACAGCACGCGGTACGGGGTCCCCACGGCCCGCAGGTTCCGCGTCGGCAGCAGGAACTTCACCGCCTGCTGGATCAGGAGCAGCGCGGTGGCGGCGATCAGCACCGTCCAGGCGAGCGAGGTCTGCTCGGTCATCGCCCACCACAGCACCCCCGCCCAGACGATGGGCGTCCCGGGCACGCCGGGCACCAGCACCCCGAACAGTCCCAGCAGCAGCACCAGCCCGACGGCGCACAGCTGCCACCCGCTCATGAGGCGCCCCCACGGGGCCGGTCCACCGCCCCCGCCACGGCGGTCCCCCGTTGCGGCACGTTGCGCACGCTCATGGCCCAAGCCTGCCGGACGTGCCCCGAACGCGCTCCCCGGACCGGTCCCACCGGGACGCCGGGCCCCCGCTCCCGTGGTACGCGTCCCCCGGACCGGCTCGCGGCCGCGCCGGGGGCGGTCGGGGGCCGGTGGGCCGTCCGGCGGAACGTCCGGGCGAACACATCTTCGCGCCCTGTTTCCCCGCCGCCGGCGCGTGGACAATACGGCGCATGAACCAGCAGGGCGCACCATGCCGCGGGCCGGAGGACGACTGGTGGCGGCAGCTTTACGGCGACATCCGTCCGGACCGGGACCATCCGGGCCACGGCCCCGGCACCCCGGGCCCGGCCCTCCCCGCCCCGGCCGACACCGGCCCGTCCGGAGCCACCGACACCCTCGACGAACGCGTCGCCTCCGCACTCCGCGCACTGAACACGCCCCCGGGCGCGGCGGATGCCCCGGGCACACCGAGCGGCCGGAGAGCCCGGAGCGCGCCGGGCGGGTACGGCGGACGGGGCGGCGGGAGGGCGTCGGGTGGGGCGGGTGACCCGGACGGCCCGGCCGCCGTGCGTGTTCCGGGTGCCCCGGACGGCCCGGCCGCCGTGCGTGTTCCGGGCGCCCCGGACGGTCTGGCGGTCGCGGGTGTCCCGGGTGCCCTGGATGACCTGGCCGCGGCGAGTTCCCTGGGGGCCGCGGACGGCCCGGCTGCCGCGGGTGCTCTGGACGGCCCGGCTACCGCGAGTGCCCCGGGCACCCCGGATGGTCCGGCCGCCGCGAGTGCCCCGGAAGCTCCCGTGGGGCCGACGGTGCCGGGCCCGGCCGTGGGCTCCCGGGATTCCGCCGTGGTGCCCCCGCGGTCCCCGTATCCGTCCGTGACGGCCCCGGATGTCCCCGTCCCGTCCCCGGGGCCCTCCGCTGATCCCTCCGTGGCGGGCCCGGAGCTGCCCGTGGCGGCGGGGGACTCGGCCGCCGCGGTTCCTCCGCCGTCCGCCCCGGTGCCCCCGGCCCCGGCGCCTCCGCGCCCGGCCGGGCCGGTGGCCGCCGCGCCCCGCCCCGCCCCGCTCCCGGCCGTCGGACTGCTCCCGCCCGGGCTGCTGCCGCCGGAGGAGTTGCCGGTCGGCCTCTCCGCCGCCGACGCCCCGCCGTGGCCGTTCCGCTCCGGGACGCTGCCGCCCGGACTGCTGCCCCCGGAGGAACTGCCCTCCGCCCGCCCCCACGCGGGCGTACGAACACCTCCCGCACCACAGCCGCTCCCCGACGAACGGCCACCGACGACTGAGCCCGAGGCCCCTGCGGAACCGTCCCCTGCGGAACCGCTCCCTGCCGCGTCGGAGCCCCTGGAGCCGACGAACCCGGAGCCCGCGCCACGGGACGAGGCGCAGCCGGACGCCGAGGCCGCACCGGGGAGCGGGGCCGCGCCCGGAAGCGAGGGCGCCTCCGGGACCGGGGACGGACCGGAGGCCGACGACAGGACGGTGCCCGGTGACGGACCGGAGCCCGACAGCGGACCGGAGGAAGCGCCGGTCATCGCGGACACGGAGCCCCCGCCGCCCGATCGGACGCCGACCGCGGACGCGGAGCCCACCCCGCCCGCCGAGGCACCGAATCCGGACGCCGAAGCGCCGCCCACCGGCGGTGATCCGGAGCCCACCGCCGGCGAGCCGATGCCCCTCTCCGGCGCCCCGGAGCCCACCACCGGTGAGCCGACGCCCCTCCCGGATGAGGCGACGCCCACCCCCGGAGCCCTGGAGCCCGCCGACACCCCGGGCGACCCGGCCGTACAGGACGCCGAACCCGAGCGTCCCGAACCCCTCGCAGCCACACGGCGGACCGAAGCCACACGGGAAACCGAAGCCGCCACAGACCCCGAGCCCGAGCCGACCACCGAAGCCACAGGGGAGACCGAAGCCACACGGGAAACCGAAGCCGCCCCGGCCCCCGCACCCGTACAGCCCCCCGAAGCCGCCCAGCCCCCGCAACCCCCACTCCCCGCCTTCATCGGTGACCGGCCGCCGACCTATGCCGCCGAGCCTGTGGCGTTGCCCGTGGCCGAGCCCGGGGCGATGGGGGAGGTGGTGCCGGACACGGTGCTGGACGGGGCGCAGTACGGGTCGCTCACGGTGCGGGCCGTGTCGCAGCGGGGGGACTCGGCGCGTTACCGGGGGGCGCCGCGCCGGGACGCGCTGTTGCTGGCGCGGTTCGGGAGCGGGGCGCAGACGCTGATCCTGGCGGCCGTCGCGTCCGGGCCCGCCGTCGGGGACCCGCGGGCGGCGCACGACGTCTGTGCCTGGATCGGCGGGGCCGTGGCGCGCAGCTGCACCCGATTGGCGGAGGACCTGCGGACGGACCACCGCAGCGCCCTGCGTTCCGGGCTCCAGCGGCTCGCCGACCGCGGCTACGGCAAGCTGCGGGAGCGCACCGCGGGGTCCGACGGGGTGCCGGAGTCTCCGGCCGCGGTGCGCTGTCTGCTGCTGCCCGCCGATCCGGCGTGCCGTACGCGGGTCTTCTTCGGCGTCGGCGAGGGCGGTTTCCTGCGGCTGCGCGACGGGAGCTGGGAGGACCTCGAACCGTCGGCCACCGGCCCGGGGGCGGACGCGGACGGCTCCCCGCGCCCCGCGCCGTTCCTCTTCACGACCGTCACCGGGCGCCGCGGTGACGCCCTGCTGCTGTGCAGCGCCGGGCTCGCCGAACCGCTCGCCGACGAACCCGCTCTCGCCGACCGCCTCGCCGCCGACCTCTCCGGCCCGCCGCCCGGCCTGACCTCCTTCCTCACCTCCGCCCAGGTCCGGGTCAAGGGCCATGCCCGCGACCGTACGGCCGTCGGGGTGTGGGACACGTAGCGCACCGTCCCGGGCCGCCCCGTTGCCGTCCGCCCGGGTGGCAGCGGAGGCGGAGCCCGCCGCCTCATGGGTTCATGGGAGGGGACGGCTCACCGACGGCGGCGAAGGAGCGGGCGGGACATGGCGAAGCAGACCGTGGCCGAGCAATTCGTGGACATCCTGGCGCGGGCCGGGGTGCAACGGCTGTACGGCGTCGTCGGCGACAGCCTCAACCCCGTCGTCGACGCGATCCGCCGTTCGCGGGCGATCGACTGGGTCCAGGTGCGGCACGAGGAGACCGCCGCGTTCGCCGCGGGCGCCGAGGCGCAGGTCACCGGCAAGCTCGCCGCCTGCGCCGGGTCCTGCGGCCCCGGGAACCTCCACCTCATCAACGGGCTCTTCGACGCCCACCGCTCGATGGCCCCGGTCCTCGCGCTCGCCTCGCACATCCCGTCCAGCGAGATCGGCACCGGCTACTTCCAGGAGACCCACCCGGACCGGCTGTTCGCCGAGTGCAGCCACTACAGCGAGATGATCTCCAGTCGGCAGCAGATGCCGCGGGTGCTGCAGACCGCCATCCAGCACGCCGTCGGCCGCAGCGGCGTCTCCGTCGTCTCGCTGCCCGGCGACATCGCGGCCGAGGCGGCGCCCGACCGCGCCATCGAACACGCGCTGGTCACCGCCCGCCCGTCGGTCCGCCCCGGTGACGCCGAGATCGACCGGCTCGCCGAACTCGTCGACGCGGCGGGCAAGGTCACGCTCTTCTGCGGCAGCGGCACCGCGGGCGCCCACGCCGAGGTGATGGAGTTCGCCGAACGCGTCAAGGCACCCGTCGGCCACGCCCTGCGCGGCAAGGAGTGGATCCAGTACGACAACCCGTACGACGTCGGCATGAGCGGACTGCTCGGCTACGGCGCGGCGTACGAGGCGACCCACGAGTGCGATCTGCTGATCCTGCTCGGCACCGACTTCCCGTACAACGCCTTCCTCCCCGACGATGTGAAGATCGTCCAGATCGATGTCCGGCCCGAACACCTCGGCCGCCGCTCGCAGTTGGCGCTCGGTGTCTGGGGCGATGTCCGCGAGACGCTGCGCTGTCTGACGCCCAAGGTGCAGATCAAGTCACAGCGCGCCTTCCTCGACCGGATGCTGAAGAAGCACGCCGACGCGCTGGAGGGTGTGGTCAGCGCGTACACCCGCAAGGTCGAGAAGCACATCCCGATCCACCCGGAGTACGTCGCCTCCGTCCTCGACGACGAGGCCGACGACGATGCGGTGTTCACCGTCGACACCGGTATGTGCAACGTCTGGGCGGCCCGCTATCTGACGCCCAACGGCCGCCGCCGGGTGATCGGTTCGTTCACCCACGGCTCGATGGCGAACGCGCTGCCGCAGGCGATCGGCGCGCAGTTCATCGACCCGGGACGGCAGGTCGTGTCGATGTCCGGCGACGGCGGGTTCACCATGCTGATGGGCGACTTCCTCACGCTCGTCCAGTACGACCTGCCGGTCAAGGTGGTGCTGTTCAACAACTCCTCGCTCGGCATGGTCGAGCTGGAGATGCTGGTCGCGGGCCTGCCGTCGTACGGGACCACCAACCGCAACCCGGACTTCGCGGCGGTCGCCCGGGCGGCGGGCGCGCACGGGATCCGGGTGGAGAAACCCAAGCAGCTACGGGGCGCGCTGCGCGAGGCGTTCGCGCACAAGGGGCCCGCGCTGGTCGATGTCGTCACCGACCCCAACGCGCTCTCCATCCCGCCGAAGGTCAGCGCCGAGATGGTCTCCGGCTTCGCGCTCTCCGCCGGGAAGATCGTGCTGGACGGCGGTGTCGGGCGGATGCTTCAGATGGCGCGGTCCAACCTGCGCAACATTCCCCGTATGTGACGTGGTGTCATGCAAGAGGTGAACGCCGGATGTCCGGATCGCGGCGTTCCGCGTGCGGCCGGGCGCCCGGTGGGGTGGACCTGTGAAAGTCGAAGCATGTCGCCTTTCCCCGTGGGCATGCATCTCCGTGAGGCTGTTCGAGAGAGCCGGTGGGACGTCTGGGGGCGGGGGAGAGATGCGTCAGCCTGTGCGGCGCGAGGACGGCGAGCGACACGGTGCGGTGGCCGAGGGGGGCCGGGGTACCGCGGTGGTCGCCCGCACACCAGGAGTGCTGGAGCGAAGAATCCGCCCCGCCGATCTGGAGGCGGTCGCGGAAGTACGGCACGCGTTACAGGAGTTGCTGCACCGCTGGGACGGTCCGGCGTCCGCCGGGCTCCGCGACACGGCGGCGCTGCTCGTCAGTGAGCTGGTGACCAACGCCCTGGTGCACACCACCGGCGGCGCGGTGTTCACCGCCACCGTCACCGACCGGCTCCGGGTCGAGGTGCGGGACTGGGCCGCCACCCGCCCCGAGCCGCGCCCGCCGACCGGCGACGGCACCTCCGGCCGGGGCCTGATCCTCGTCCGCTCCCTGGCCGACGCCTGGGGCGTACGGCCGCACGGCCTCGGCAAGAGCGTCTGGTTCGAGCTGGGCGGCGGACCGGCCTGAGCGGCGCCCACGGGGCGGGATGCCCGGCGCGGTCCGCCGGTCACCTCAGCCGAACTGCCGCTCGATCTCGGCGAGTTTCTCCTCCAGGGAGTCCAGCCGCGGCAGTGTCTGGGTGTCGTCCTCCGCCGTCAGATCGACGGTCTGCGGACGCGCCCCGGCGGCCCGGGCGGCGTCCGCCTCGGCGCCGCTGACGGCCTTCAGCGCCGGACGGGACGGCGACGGCAGCCCCTCCGCGGACGGCCGCGGCGCCTCGCCGACGGGCTGCGGCTCACCTGCCGCGGCGGGCTCCGGCAGCGCACCGGACGGGCTCGCGGACGGCTCCACCGGCAGCTGACGTGCTCCCCGGCGCAGGCCCCAGCTGCGGTGCTGCCGGTTGAGCGCCCGGATCCGGGCCCGGTCGATCCGGCCCTGGTCGCGGCGGCGCATCCGGCGCAGGTTCTTCTCCCGGCGGTCCTCCCGGACCTCCTCCACCGCCTCGTCCAACGAGCGCACCCCCTCCAGCAGCATCAGCGACCAGGCGGCGAACGTCTCCCGCGGCGCCCGCAGCCACCGCACCACCCGGATCTGCGGCAGCGGCCGGGGCACCAGCCCCTGTTCGCGCAGCGCCGCGCGCCGGGTCTGCTTCAGCGCCCGGTCGAAGAGGACCGCCGCCGAGAGCGACATCCCGGCGAAGAACTGCGGCGCGCCCGCGTGGTCCAGCCCGCGCGGCGCGTGCACCCAGTTGAACCAGGCGGCGGCCCCGGCGAACGTCCACACCAGCAGCCGCGAGCCGAGCGCCGCGTCACCGTGGCTGGCCTCGCGGACGGCGAGCACGGAGCAGAACATCGCCGCGCCGTCGAGCCCGAACGGGACGAGGTACTCCCAGCCGCCGGAGAGGTTGAGGTTCTGCTTGCCGAAGCCGACCAGACCGTGGAAGGAGAGCGCCGCGGCCACCGCCGCGCAGCAGAACAGCAGCAGGTAGGAGGCCATGGCGTAGACGGTCTCCTTGCGGCGGCGACGCTCCTCGCTGCGCTCCCAGGAGTCCTCGCCGGACGACGACCGGTTCGCCGCCCGCCTGCTGAAGAGCAGAACACCCCCGGCGGTCAGCACCCCGGCGAGCAGCAGCACCCCCGGAACCAGCCAGTCCAGTGCCGTGTCGGTCATTCTCATTCGGGGATCCTTCGGGTAGTGGTACGCGTTTTCGCGCGCCACCTTGACGGAAGTCGCCGCCCGCGCCCCGGGATTCGGGACAAGTGAACGCCAAGGGGTGCGAGGAGCACCGCCCTTGTCGGCGTGTCCGTCGAACGTACGTAAGGGTGCGCCGAGCTGTGTTCGGTATCGGCGCCGTGTGGTCAGCGGCGCCAGAGGAGTTCCGGGCGGTACGGGGTGCAGGGGGCCAGGCGCAGGGTGGGGGCGGGACGGATCATGTCGTCCTGGTGGAGACAGCGGTCGCCGGAGCCGATCCGGCCCCGGCCGTCGGTCCACCAGGTCTGGCCCGGGGGCCCGTCGCACGGTGCCAGGCCCGGCGCGGCGGCGGCCGTCAGACACAGCTGCCCGGTCGCCGGACGCAGCCGCCCGCCGGGGCCGGACCGCCACGACTGGGCCGGGGAGCCGTCGCACGGCCGGGTGCGGACCGCCGGGGCGGCGCTCGCGTCCAGGCAGCGTTCCACGGCGCCGCGCCGGTCCGTGTCGCCGATGCCCGACATGATCTCGCCGTCCCGCGGCTCCCGGTGCGTCCGCGGGTACTCCCGGAGCAGCCACCCCCGGTACAGGCCCGTCGGATGCGGCTGGGGGCAGCGGAGCGGGACGCAGGTGACGCCGCGGAGATAGGCGTCGAACCCGTCCGTCTTCCGCACCGCCTGCTCCGGCGTCAGGTTCGGCGGCAGGGTGCTCAGCGGGTAGCCGAGGTAGCCGCGGACGTCGGGGCGGGCCTGGACGGCGAAGGCGGCGCGCCGGAAGTAGCGGGCGGCGACGGCGTGGTCGCTGTGGTCGGCGAGCGGGTCGGCGGGGGCGCCGAAGCGGGTGCTGTCGAAGTCCAGCGTCCGGAAACTGTCCGTGCCCCCCTTCCCGGCCAGCGCCGACAGCGCGTCGACGAGGGAGCTGTCGGTGTACGCGCGGGTGCCGTCGGTCGAGTGCAGGACGCGCTCCTCGCCGCGGTAGAGCTTCAGCAGGCTCTGCCGGTGGTGCGCGGCGCTGCCCTCGCCGTACGGGAAGCCGTCCGGCAGGCCGAAGAACGTCAGCCGGACCTCGGGCCGTCCGGCCAGCGTGAACGACGGGATGCGCGCCGCCCGCACCGGCAGGTCGTCGCGGCGCCAGACGTTCGGGGCACCGGCCAGCTGCGCGTAGGCGGCGCGGACGCCGTGCTCGCGGTCGAGGACGTAGCCGTTGAGCGGCGCCGCGTGGCCCGCGTCGCCGGTGGTCAGATAGACGGTGTGCACCGGGCAGCGGGCGGCCAGCAGGTGCTGGAGCTGCGGGGTGACGAAGAGCAGGTCGTCGTCCTCGTGCGCGACGCCCACCAGCGTCCGGCGGCAGGGCGCGGCCCGGGCGGACGCCGGATCGCCGGTGGCGGCGGGGCCGGTGGGCGTCAGCAGGGCGGTCAGCGTCAGCGCGAGGAGCAGCAGGAGCGCCGCCACCGCGACGGGGCCGGGGCGCGGGCGCCGCCCGGCCGTGCGGGGTCCGTCAGCCATGCGCCCTCCCGGTCTGCCTGGACGGCCGTCGCCGCGGGGCGGGCCGCGGACTGAGCGTGCCGCCACGGCCCGGCGCGGAAACCGGCGCGCCGCGGCGTTCACCCGGGCGGTCGCGGCCGTACCGGGGTCAGGGCCGCCGGGTCCCGCGGGTGACGTGGTCGAGGTGGTAGTAGTGCGCGACGCACGGCGCCGACCAGCGCGGGGTGCCGTGCGCGTCGAACGGCTCCGTCATCCGCGCGATGACCAGCGGCGTGTACGGCGCCGTGCGCGCACCGGCGGCCGCCGCGGCGCGCAGCGACCGGTCCTGCCGCTCCCACGCCTGCGCCCGCGCCCGCATCGCGGTGTCGAGGTGCACCAGATCGACCAGGAGCGCGGCGCAGACCACCGCACAGACCGCCGCGGCGGCCACCAGCGGCGGGCCGGTCCGCCGCACCCGCCGCCGTACCGCCCGGCCCAGCAGCACGCCCGCGCCGACCAGCAGCACCAGGTAGAGGAAGAGGAAGTCGTTCCAGATACGGGTCGAGGACGTCACATGGCCGCCGAAGACCGGATACGCCAGCAGCGTGCACAGATAGCCGGAGAGCAGGAAGACCACGGCACCGGCGGCGGCGAGCGGGGCGGCGCCGCGCGGGGGGCGGGGCGGGGCGTCGCCGGTGGGCCGGGTGAGCAGGGCGAGCAGCACGCCGACGGCGACGGCGGCGAGGTAGGGCCAGTGCGTCAGCAGCATCCCGAGGATGCGGGCGAACCCCTCCAGGGCGCCGAGCAGCGAGTCGGGGGCGAAGAGCTGCGAGGTCGCCGCGTCGTGCCGCTCGCGGCGGATCCGCAGCCCCGGCGAGGTGTAGAGCAGCACCCCGCCGAGCAGCGCGCCCGCCAGGCCCGCCGCGCACCAGCGCCGCAGGAACGGCCGCATCCGCGCCCCGGCGATCCGCCCGGCGAGCAGCCAGGCGGCGGCGAGCACCAGCACCGCGACGACGGTGGTCTCCTCCGACAGCGTCGCCATCAGCGCGCCCGCGACGCCCACCGTGGCCACCGCGAGCCGCCGCCCGCTGCGCGTCCGGGCCCGCAGCAGCGGCAGCGCCGCCGCGCAGGCCAGCACCGGCGGCAGGGTGTGCGACACCGACGCGGCGGGCCAGAAGAACGTCTTGTACGTGTTCCGGGAGGCGAAGAGGAAGAGCACGGCGGTGACGGCGGCGACCAGCGGCGCGGTCCCGGCGGGCGCCGTGACGGCCGCCCGGCGCAGCGCCGCCGCCGTCACCGCCCACAGGATCCCCAGCATCAGGAAGCCGC
Organism: Streptomyces catenulae; assembly: GCF_000718015.1. Lineage (GTDB taxonomy): Bacteria > Actinomycetota > Actinomycetes > Streptomycetales > Streptomycetaceae > Streptomyces > Streptomyces catenulae. Next base: position 173,917 of record NZ_JODY01000003.1, read on the forward strand.
TGAGCAGCGGGAACCACTGGTGGCCCGCCACGTCGAACCGCGCGTACGCGCCGACCAGCAGGGCGTTGACGACGCGCCCGTTGTCCTTGGCGTAGAAGGTGTCGACCAGCGCGGCGACGCCGCCGTCGCGGACCACCGGCAGGAAGCACCACTCGTCGCCGCTCGGCCGCACCCAGCGGCCCGACCACGACGCGACGGCGAGGAGCGTCAGCGGCGCCAGGGCGAGCAGCGCCACCCGGCGACCGCCGGGCCGGGCGGCGGGCTCCGGCGCGCCGGGCGCCCGCACCGGCTGCGGCGCCGGGCCCGGTTCGTGGGGGACGGTGGTGGCGCGGTCGGCCATGGCGGTACTGCCTTTCGACGTCGCCGCCCGCGCGGGCGGCCGGTCCGTGAGGTGGTCAGCCCGCTTCGGGCCGGTCGGCCGGTCGCCCGAGCGGTGCGGCCGTCCGGCGCGGGGGAGCGGACGCCGCGCCGCCGGAGGTGATGGCCCACCGGGCGAGCAGGAAGGTGACGGGGGTGACGAGGACCCCGGCGCCGAGCGCGGCGAGGTTCCGGTCCATCCCGAACCGGCTGACCGCGAGGTAGAGCAGCGCACCGGACGCCACCAGGTTGAAGACGCTCGACAGCGGATAGCGCACGAGCCCCCGCCAGGTGGGCCGGGTGCGGCAGGTGAACCGCGAGTTGAGCAGGAATGACCCGACCGTGCTGACCGCGTAGCCCAGGACGTGCGCGGCGAGATAGGGGACGGTGCGGTTGAGCGCGGCGTAGACGGCGAGGTAGACGGCGGTGTTGGCGAAGCCGATCAGCACGAAGACGGCGAGCTGCCGGGGGAGGCGCGGGAGCTGCCGGGCGGGGCGCGGCGCGGGCTCCGGACCGGTCGCCGCCGTCACCGGTACGGGCCCGGGCACCGGATCGGTCGCCGGTGCGGCGTCGGTCTCCCGGACGACGTACGGCGGTCGGCGTTTCGCCTCGTGGTAGATGCGGCCCACGTATTCGCCGATGACGCCGAGTGTGACGAGCTGAATTCCGCTCAGCGCCACGATGGCGGTCAGCAGCGTCGCATAGCCCGGGACGTTCGCACCGTTCAGCGCGACATTGGCGACGACCCACAGGGCGTAGGCGAGGGCGGAGAGGAAGACCCAGAGTCCGCCGTAGATCGCGAGGCGCAGTGGGCGGTTGTTGAAGGAGAGGAGGCCGTCGATGCCGTAATTCAGCAGTCGTCTGCTACCCCATTTCGAACATCCGGCGGCGCGTTCGGCATTGCGGTAGCGGAAGGTGACCGTCTCGAATCCGATCCAGGAGAAGATGCCTTTCGAGAAGCGGTTGTTCTCCGGCAGGGAGAGCACGGTGTCCACCGCGCGCCGTGACAGCAGCCGGAAATCCCCGGCGCCGTCCACGAGTTCCACGTCCATGAAGCGGCGTACCAGCGCGTAGTAGGTGCGGCTGAGCGCGGTGCGCGCCAGCGCGTCCCCGGCGCGGTCCCGCCGCGGGACGACCTGGTCGTAGCCGTGCCGCTGGAGGGCGACCATCCGCGGGATCAGCTCCGGCGGGTGCTGGAGGTCGGCGTCCATCAGCACCACCGCCCGCCCGCGGGACATCCGCAGCCCCGCGAGCATGGCCGCCTCCTTGCCGAAGTTCCGGCTGAAGAAGGTGTAGCGGACGCGGGGATCGGCGGCGGCGAGGGCGCGCAGCAGCGCTCCGGTGCCGTCGGCGCTGCCGTCGTCGACGTAGCAGATCTCGAAGGGCTCCCCGGTGTGGCCGAGGGTGGTGACGAGCGCCGTGTGGAAGGTCTCGATGACGGCTGCCTCGTTGAAGCACGGCACCACAACCGAGATCTGAAGGGTGGTCACCTTGCTCTCCTCGCATCGGTACGGATGATTTCCGTACCGGATCGGGGCGTGTGCCGCGGCGGAACGGGCGGGTGCCGGAGCCCGGTACGCCGTTCCGGAATTCGGGTGATGCCCCCTGCGTTCCTCCGAACGGCACGGGCGGCCCGGCTCCCCTTCACACCCCACGGCCGCATCTCATCACAGAACGCGCCCCACGCATTCGCCACACGCCCTCGGGTGCCGGGCTGACCCGAACGGCCCAATCCCCGCCCTTTCCCGGCGGGAACGGGAAAAGGCGGGGGCAATGCATTACGCGGCGGTAATGCCGAGGCGCGTGCGGTGAGTTGACCGCGGGGGATTCACGGGGATTCCCCCGGAGGCATTTCCCGGCGGCCCGTCAACCACGACAGGATCAGCCGGAGTTCGGCGGTGGTGATGTCGCGCTCCGCGGCGTCGGCGGTGAGATGGGCGGCGTCGATGAGGTTGCGGATCCAGCGGGCGGCGGACGGCGCGGGCAGCGGCAGGGTGCGCCCGGGGCGCTCCGCCAACCGCGCCAGCAGGGTCGTCAACGCCTCCTGGAGCTGTGCGTCGAGGGCGGTGAGCAGCCGGGCGAACTCCGGGTCGCGGTTGGCCTGGAGGAGCGCGGCGGAGGCGAGTCCGGGCGCCAGCGGATCGGTGAGTTCGTCGATGAGATGGCCGGTGAGCAGGTCGAGCCCGGTGTCCGGGTCGGGTGCGGCCAGCGCCTCGGCGCAGCGCCGGGCGGTGCGCGGCAGATCGTCGGCGAAGACCGCGTGGAACAGCTCCCGTTTGGTGGCGAAGTAGTGGAAGAGGGTGCCGGAGCCGATACCGGCCCGGCGGCAGACCGCCGCGGTGCTGGTGCCGTCGACGCCGTGGGTGGCGAATTCGGCGGCCGCCGCCTCGACGATCGCGGCGCGGCGGCGGGCATGGACTTCGGGGTTCACGGTACGCACCCTTGAATAATAGAGTGGCTGCTCTGTTAATGTGCCGGGGTGTCCTCAGAGTCCGCTGTCCTCGCCCCGTCCGTCCGGCGCCCGTGGTGGCGCCGGGCCGCACCGGTCGCCGGTCTGCTCCTGCTGTCGCCCTACTGCGCCGAGTACCTGGTCGGCTACCAGGGCGTGCTCACCAGCCCCGTCGATCTGCTGGCCGCCGTGGTGTTCGTACTGCCGATCTACGGCGCGCCCGCGGTGCTGATCCGCGACCTCACCCGGCGCACCGGCCGCGGTTGGCCGACCCTGCTGCTGCTCGCCACGGCGGTGGGGCTGATCCAGGCGGGCTGGATCGACCAATCGCTCTTCAACCACCGGGACTTCGCCGACGGCCCGCTGCCCACCCTGCTGCCCGGGCTCGACGTCGACGCCAGCCAGCTGCTGACCTTCCTCGTCGGCCATGTGATCTGGAGCTTCGGCGCGCCCGTCGCCGTGATCGAGTCCTGCGTACCGGAGCGCGCCGGACGCCCCTGGCTGGGGTGGAAGGGCACGGCGGTGCTCGCCGTGGTCTATGTCGCCGGGGCGGTCTTCTTCACCTACCAACTGGTCGTCGTGCCGGGCTTCCACGCCCGGCCCGGGCAGCTCGTCGCCGTCGGGGTGGCGGTGGCGGCGGCCGTCGGCGCCGCCTTCGCGCTGCCGCGGCGCACCGCACGGACGACCGGCACCGTCCCGCCGCCGTGGGGCGTCGGCCTCGTCGCGCTGGCGCTGCTCGCCGCGTTCGTCACCCTCAACGACCAGTGGGCCTGGCGCGGTGTGGCCGTCGCGCTGGCCGCGCTGACGCTCCTCGGGGTGCTGCTCGTGCGCTGGTCGCGGCGGTCGGGCTGGGGCCGCCGCCACCGGCTGGCCGTCGCCGCCGCCGCGCTGCTGCTCTACGCGGGCCTCGCCTTCGCCGTGAACCCGCAGCACACCCCGCAGCCGGTGCTGTACGCCTCACGCGGCGCGGCGCTGCTGGGCGTGGTGGTGTTGCTGTACGTCGCGGCGCGCCGCACCGTACGGGCCCGGCCGGCCGGTTGAAACGGGCTCAGCCGGTGGCGGTCAGCCGGGCGACCCGGTCGGCGTCGCAGGTGCGGGGGCAGGTGACGCAGGTGTCCTCGGGGCGCAGCGTGTAGAACATGCAGCAACTGGCGCGGTCCCGGGTCGGCAGCGCCGCACCGTCCGGCCCGGTCAGCTCGCGGAACGCGGCGGAGCCGACGTACGGGGCGGTGGCGCCGGGCAGCAGCCGCTCCAGTTCGGCGACGGCGCGCCGCTCCTCGCCCAGCAGGTGCCCGAGGTACCACAGCCCCTCGACGATCTCGTCGGACGCCATGCCCCACAGGGCGCGTGGTCCGCGCCGCATCCGGCCGCGGAAGCCGTCCAGCACCGGCCCCAGATGCTCGGCCACCGCCTCGCGCACCGCACCGCGCAGCGCCTCCTCGTCGGGGACCACCCGCGCCCCGGGCAGCTCCGCCGCCGGGTCGTCGGGAAGACAGGCGAACGAGCTAACGCGTACCGCCATCCGGCCCTCCTCGCGGTGGAAGGCGACATCGGCGGCGGGCAGCGACGGCACCCGACGGTGCAGGAACCACGGCACGGTGATCAGCAGACAGGCGGGCCAGCCGTAGCGGTGCAGTGCGAAGGAGGCCACGACGTCCGGGCGGCCGCGGGTGCCGTAGTCCCGCTGGATCTGTGCATCGTCCCAGGTCAGAAAGGATTCCAGGGCCTCGCCGCCGGCCGCCAGGGCGGCGGCGGTCACCCAGCCGTCGCCCTCCGGCAGTGCGGCGTCCGCCTCGGTGACCCGCAGCGCGGGGAAGACCTCGGTCAGCCGCGCGTAGGCGCCGGAGAGCGGGGAGGTGCGGGCGGACGTGGCGAGGGCAGAGGGCATGCGAGACCACCGAATCGCGATCGTTGGCAGGTAAGGCTTACCTTAGCGGATGCCTACCCGTGGGGCGCGAGCTGGGAACCTTCGCCCTCGGCGCCTACAGTTCGGGGGATGTCAGGAGGCGCCCCCATGGAACAGGCCACAGCGGACCACGGACCGGCGGCCCGTCCCCGGGTGCCCGCCCAGGCCGGTCCCGTCGCGGACCGGAGCGGACCCACGGCGGAGCGGACCGCTCCCGGCACGGACCGGGAGGAGCGTGCCGCCCCCGGGACGGCCGCCGCCGGGCCCCGCCCGGAGGCCGTGCCGCCCGTCGTCCGGCCGCAGCGTCACTCCGTCCGCGCGCAGATCCTCGCGGCGCTGCGGCAGTCGCTGCTCGCCGGGGACCTGACGCCGGGCGAGGTCTACTCCGCGCCCGCGCTCGCCGGGCGGTACGGCGTCTCGGCGACCCCGGTCCGGGAGGCGATGCAGCAGCTCGCGGGCGAGGGCGCGGTCGAGGTGGTGCCCAACCGCGGCTTCCGGGTCGCCGAGCACAGCATCCGCGACCTCACCGAGGTGGCGGAGGTCCGGGCGATGCTGGAGGTCCCGGCGGTGGTCCGGCTGGCGGGCGCGGTGCTCGGCCCGGAGCGCTGGGAGGGGCTGCGGACGCTGGCCGCCGACGGGGTCGCCGCCGCGGCGTGCGGCGACCGCCCCGGGTACGCCGAGGCGGACCGCGCCTTCCACCACGCCCTGATGTCCCTCACCGGCAACCGGCGGCTGGCCGCGGTCGTCGACGACCTGCTCCGCCGGGCCCGCCGCCCGGCCGGTGGCCCCCGCCCGCGCCCGGCGGACCTCCAGGCGGACGCCGCCCAGCATGTGGCGCTGGTGGACGCGCTGGCCGCCGGTGAGGTGGCCCGTGCCGAGCGCCTCGCCCGCGACCATCTCTCGCTCGCCCGGCACCGGTCCTGAGCCGCCCGGCCGGTGGTCCGGCCGGGCGGCTCGTACGGTGTGCGGTCAGTCCGTCACCAGCTTCTCCAGCGGGAGCGCCGCGACATCGGCGGCGGGCCGGGAGAGGTGGAGATCGGCGTGGTAGAAGCCGTCCGCCTCCTTGCCGTCGGTCGGCAGGGCGTGCGCGGCCAGCGCCGTGAAGGCCGCCCGCCGCTCGCCGTCGTCCGCGAACCGGCGCTGACGAAACGTTCGGGCGGGCAGCTTCTCCGTCACCAGCCCGGCGCGCGCCAGCAGATCGGCCACCGGGCCGTACGAGACGGTGCGCAGCACGAACGCGGCGATCCACGGCGGCGCGGTCACCGCGTCGAGGAGATGCCCGAACGTGCGGGCCGTGATGTAGCCGACGCCGCCGGTGACGGTGATCAGATCGGTCCCGGCGAGCGCGGCGCGCAGCGCGGGGGTGGGCGGCGCGGTCTCCAGGTTCTCCGCGAAGCCCGCGTCCAGCAGCCCGGCCTCGCGCCCGTAGCGCACGGCCCGGTCCGCCGCGTCGATGCCGGTGAGATGGACCGCGTCGTCCCGGCGCCGGGTGGCGAAGTACGCGCGGTCGGCCGCCACCCCCGCCGCGCCGTCCGGACCGGGGGCGGTGTAGCGGTCGTAGAGGTCGGCGAGGGTCAGCCGGTGGTTGAGGAGCGCGGCGTTGATCCCGTACGAGCAGCACAGATCGACGACGCGCAACGGCGGACGGTCCGTGCGGCGGCGGTGCAGGGCGTCGACGGCGGCGCGGAACACCGCCTGGCCGTGGTGGGGTATCTGGTAGTCGAGCGGCTGGAGCGTCGTGAAGTAGCGGCGTGGATCCGGGCAGTTGTAGATCGCCTCGAAATCAGCCTTGCCCCAGTCGGACGAGGTGGTGGGGCGGTGCGCTTCAGTTGCCACGGATGCCTCCTGAAAGCTCTGCCGGACGGTGGGGGGACCGGACCAGCATCCAGCCCGGACCCCGGGGCGGCACCGTCACTTGCGGCCATTTTCGGCGCTCCGGCCCGGGCCCGGGGCGCCCGCGACGGCCGTCGGGCGCGGCCGGGACGCCCTGGCTGCGCGGGTACGGCGGCCCGCCGCGGCGGCCGTTCCGGCCCCGCCGCCGTAGGTTTTCGGCCGATGACGCCGCGGGCGGGCATGGCCGACGCCAAGGGGTTGACGGGGCTCCCGCGGCGGCACGGGGCCCGGGGTCCGGGGCGGCGGGGCGCCCCGCCGTCAGGTGGGCTCGGCGCCCGGTCCGTCCGTGGTGTCGTGCTCGTCCAGCAGGGCGCGGGGGAAGCGTCCGGTGAGCCAGGTGGGGAGGCCGCCCATGAGGCGGAAGAGGCGGGCCGCCTCGGCGAGCAGATGGTCGGCGTCGTCCTCCGGCGCCGCGTCCGCCAGGGCGACCAGCGCGGGCGCCGTGCCGACCAGGAACCCCAACTCCTCCCGGATCCGCAGCGATTCGGCGAATCCGTGCCGCGCCTCGGCCACCTCGCCGTCCCGCAGGGCGAGTCCGGCGAGATGGCGCCAGGTGGCGGAGAGCAGCAGGGCGTCCCCGGCGGCGGTCGCCCCGGCGTGCGCCCGGCGGTAGGCGGCGCGGGCGGACTGCGGGCTGTCCGCGACATGTTCGGACATCAGCCCGCGCCGGAAGTCCAGCAGCGGCCGCCCGGGCGCACCGGGCGCGAGGAGCGCGGCGGCCCGGCCGAGCGCGGAGCGGGCCTCGTCGGCGCGGTCGCGGACGCCCAACACCGTGGCGGTGTAGGCGAGATGGCCGCGTTCGCAGGCCGCGCCGCCGCGCTCCGCGTCGTCGGCGGCGAGCGCCTCCGCGGCGCGCAGCGCGTCCTCCGCCGCCGCCCAGCCCGCGGCGGTGTACATACAGCGCTCCACCAGGAGGGCGGCGCGGTGCAGGGCGACGGGTGCGCTGCGGGCGGCGTGCGGCTCCAGCAGCGCCGCGGCATCGTCCCAGCAGCCGCGGGAGCGCAGCCGCCACACGGCGCGGTCGAGCGGGTCGTCGCCGGGTGTACGGGCCGCGGGGACCGGGGGCGGGGCGGGGGCCCGGCGGGCCGCTGCCGAAGTCGTGGATCGCGGGGACACAGGGGACGCGGTGGCGTCCGGGGATCCCTCGGGTTTCGCGGATTTCGGCATAGCGGGATCCGCCACCTTGCCCTCCCGAGCGCGCCATTGAGCTGGAAACTGAGCTGGAAATGGAAGCCGTGGCCGAAGCCGTGGGCGCATCTCAGCACGGATTCCGTGGCGCGGCCAAGGGCTCGGGTGAAAGTTTTCACAATCGCCCCGGAACCGCTCCGCTCCCCGGGAACGGCCGGTGAGCACCGGGCCGCCGGGCCGGGCGCACACCCGGCGCACCCGGCGCACACCGCCCCGGCATCGCCCGATCGTGGTACCCCGAACGGGCCCGGGAGCGGGGCGGATACGGCCGGTCCCGGCGCGGCGTCACGGCCCCCGCGCGGCCCGCTCCCGTACGGCGTCGGCGGTGTCCCCGGCCGCCTGCCCCGGCGTGCGCCCCGCCCGGGGGCGCCACGGATCCGGTGGCGGGCCGTCCGGACTCAGCTCATCCGCAGGGCGAGGAAGAAGTCGAGCTTGTCCTCCAGCCGGGAGAGGTCACGGCCCGTCAGCTGCTCGATCCGGCCCACGCGGTAGCGCAGGGTGTTGACGTGCAGATGCAGGCGTCCGGCGCAGCGGGTCCACGACCCGTCGCAGTCCAGGAACGCCTCCAGGGTGGGGATGAGTTCGGCGCGGTGGCGGCGGTCGTAGTCGCGCAGCGGGTCCAGCAGCCGCGCGGTGAAGGCGCGGCGTACGTCGTCGGGGACGAACGGCAGCAGCAGGACGTGCGAGGCCAGCTCCTCGTGCCCGGCGGTGCAGACCCGGCCGGGGCGGGCGGCGGCGACCCGGCGGGCGTGCCGGGCCTCCTCCAGGGCGCCGCGGAGTCCGTCGGCGGAGTGCACGGGCGCGCTGACGCCGATCGTCAGCCGGCCGTCGTCGGCCAGTCCGCTGCCGAGCGGCTCCTCGACGGCGGAGAGCAGCGCGGTGGCGTGCAGCCCCTCGCCCTCGCCGTCGGCGGTGGCGGGCAGCGGCACCAGCGCCACCGCCTCGTCGCCGGTGTCGGCCACCGCGATCCGGTCGGACGCCTCCGGCCCGGAGGCGCCGGGGGCCACCAGGACCTCCTCCAGCAGGGCCTGCGCCACCGGGCCGCCGGGGCCCTCGTCGCCGTCCCACTCGACGCGGGCCACCACGATCTGCCAGTGCGGCGCACCGCCCGGGCCGGGCAGCAGCACCGGGGCGGCCAGCCGCAGCCGGGCCGCGATCTCGGTGGAGGCGGCGCCCGTCTGGACCAGCTCCAGCACCTCCTGGGCGAGCCGCCGCCGCACCGTGCGCGCGGCGTCGCGCCGCTCGCGTTCGACGGCGATCAGCTGGGTGACGCCCTGGAGCAGGTCGAGCCGTTCGGCGGGCCACTCCGCGATGTCCGCCTCGACCGCCAGCAGCCACTCCGACAGCAGCGTCTCGCGCCCCTCCCGACCGTCCTGGCGCACCGGGAAGAGGGCGTACGCGGTGTCGTCGAGGGTGACGCGGCAGGGGCCGCGGCGGCCCTCGCGGGCGGCGGCGAGATGGGCCCCGGCCAGCCGGGCGCCCCGGTTCTCGGGCAGCTCGGGGCCCTGGTCGGTCAGGGTCGAACCGGCGATCTGCCGTCCGGTGGGGGAGAGGACCCAGGCGCGCAGGTCGAGGTCGGAGCCGAGGAGGTCCAGGACGACGTCCGGGCCGCCGCCCGCCGGGCCGGAGGTCATCATCCGGCGGTGGCGGTCGACGACGGCGGCGAGGTCACCGGCGCGTTCGGCGGAGACCTGGCGGACGACGTACTCGGTGATGGAGGCGAACGAGACGGCCTCGGCGACGGCGAAGAGCGGCAGCCGGTGGCGGGCGCAGGCCGCGATCAGGTCCTCGGGGACGGGGCCCAGCTCCGCGGTGCCCGCGCCGAGCCCGGCGACGCCCTCGGCGACCAGGATGCGGACGAACCGCTCGGCGTCGCCCGGCTCGCGGCGCCAGGCCAGCCCGGTCAGCACCAGCTCGCCGCCGGAGAGATAGCGGCTGGGGTCGCGGAGGTCGGTGGTCATGATGGAGCGGACCGAGCGCTCCAGCTCGTCCTCGCCCCCGAGCAGGGTCAGGCCCAGGGATGCCGTGTCCAGGAGTGCGCGGAGCCGCATGACCTCGCCGATCTGTGCTGTGTGGTGGTGCCGTGAATGCCGCGAGGTGTACCGACCCCGCCGTTCGTTCGAATCTACAAGACAGGCCGCGTGGCCAGCCAACCGCTTCATGGTTTCGGTGACTGCACCCCGGGGCGCGGGGCCGCGTTGACTGGCACCGACGGCATGAACAGGACATGAACTGCTCGCCGGCGGCGCGACCGGTGGAACTCCACCGTGGGTGGCGAGCGAGAGTCTTCTGTGAGATTCCCGTATTTTGCCCTACTTCGCCCTATTCCTGGAAGAGAGTCGTGATGGACTTCCTTCGCCCCGCCACCTGGGACGAGGCGCTCGCCGCGAAGGCCGAGCACCCCTCGGCGGTACCCCTCGCGGGCGGCACGGACGTGATGGTCGAGATCAACTTCGACCACCGCCGCCCCGCGTACCTGCTCGACCTGGGCCGCATCCGCGACCTGGAGGAGTGGGAGACCGGGGAGCGGACCGTACGCCTGGGGGCGTCGGTGCCGTACACGAGGATCATGGAGAACCTCCGCGCCGAGCTGCCCGGGCTGGCGCTCGCCGCGCACACCGTGGCCTCCCCGCAGATCCGCAACCGCGGCGGCGTCGGCGGCAACCTCGGCACCGCCTCCCCGGCGGGCGACGCCCACCCCGCGCTGCTCGCCTCCGGCGCCGAGGTCGAGGCCGAATCGGTGCGCGGTCGCCGGATGATCCCGATCGACGACTTCTACCGCGGCGTCAAACGCAACGCCCTGGAGCCGGACGAGCTGATCCGCGCCGTCCACATCCCCAAGGCCACCGGACCCCAGCAGTTCTCCAAGGTCGGCACCCGTAACGCCATGGTCATCGCGGTCTGCGCGTTCGGCCTGGCGCTCCACCCCGACACCCGCACCGTACGCACCGGCATCGGCTCCGCCGCCCCCACCCCCGTACGCGCCACCGCCGCCGAGGAGTTCCTCACCGCGGCGCTGGACGAGGCCGGGCTGTGGGAGTCGGGCGGACCGCTCCCGCCGTCCCTCGCCCGGGAGTTCGGGCAGCTCGCGGCCGGTGCCTGCAACCCCATCGACGACGTCCGCGGCAGCGCCGCCTACCGCCGCCACGCCGTCGGCGTGATGGCCCGCCGCACCCTCGGCTGGACCTGGGAGTCCTACCGCGGACAGGAGAGGAGCGCACAGTGCGCGTGAACATCACCGTCAACGGCCGCCCGCAGCAGGCCGACGACGTCTGGGAGGGCGAGAGCCTGCTCTACGTGCTCCGTGAGCGACTGGGCCTGCCCGGCTCCAAGAACGCCTGCGAGCAGGGCGAATGCGGTTCCTGCACGGTCCGTCTGGACGGGGTGCCGGTCTGCTCCTGCCTGGTCGCCGCCGGACAGGCCGAGGGCCGCGAGGTCGTCACCGTCGAGGGGCTCGCGGACTTCGCCGAGGAGCGCGCCGGTCGCGGCTGCGCTGCCGGGGCCCCCGGCGCCTGCGGCACCGACCCCGACACCGCCCGCCGCTGGCAGGCCCGGCCCGCCCCCGGCAGCGACGCCCAACTAGCCCCCGTCCAGCAGGCGTTCATCGACGCCGGTGCCGTCCAGTGCGGCTTCTGCACCCCGGGCCTGCTGGTCGCCGCCGACGAACTCCTGGAGCGCACCGCCGAGCCCTCCGACGCCGACATCCGCGAGGCGCTCTCCGGCAACCTCTGCCGCTGCACCGGCTACGAGAAGATCCTCGACGCGGTCCGCCTCGCGGCCGCCCGCGCCGCCGCCCCGACCGCAGAGCAGGGGGCCTGACCATGGCCGGAGTCACCCGCACCCCCACCGGCCTCACCCAGGGCTCCACCGCCCCGGCCGGGATCGGCGCCTCCACGCTCCGCCCGGACGGCACCCTCAAGGTCACCGGCGAGTTCGCGTACGCCTCCGACATGTGGCACGAGGACATGCTCTGGGGCCACACCCTGCGCTCCACCGTCGCCCATGCCGAGATCGTCACCCTCGACACCTCCGAGGCGCTGGCGACCCCCGGCGTGTACGCGGTCCTCACCTACGACGACCTGCCCACCGAGGTCAAGCACTACGGTCTGGAGGTCCAGGACACCCCGGTCCTCGCCGACGGCCGGGTGCGCCACCACGGCGAGCCGGTCGCGCTGGTCGCCGCCGACCACCCGGAGACCGCCCGCCGCGCCGCCGCCAAGATCAAGGTCGAGTACGCGGAGCTGCCGGTCGTCACCGACGAGGCGTCCGCCACCGCCGAGGGCGCCCCGCTCGTCCACGACCGCCGCACCGACCACCACGCGGCGCACGTCCCGCACCCGAACATCGTCCACCGCCAGCCGATCGTCCGCGGCGACGCGGACGCCGCCGCCGGGCGCGCCGATGTCGTCGTCACCGGCGACTACGTCTTCGGCATGCAGGACCAGGCGTTCCTCGGCCCGGAGTCGGGGCTCGCGGTGCCCGCCGAGGACGGCGGCGTCGACCTCTACGTCGCCACCCAGTGGCTCCACGCCGACCTGCGGCAGATCGCCCCCGTCCTCGGACTGCCCGAGGAGAAGGTCCGGATGACGCTCTCCGGCGTCGGCGGCGCCTTCGGCGGCCGCGAGGACCTGTCGATGCAGATCCACGGCTGTCTGCTGGCGCTCCGCACCGGCAAACCCGTCAAGATCGTCTACAACCGCTTCGAGTCCTTCTTCGGCCACGTCCACCGCCACCCCGCAAGGCTCCACTACGAGCACGGCGCCACCAAGGACGGCAGGCTCACCCACGTCAGATGCCGCATCGTCCTGGACGGCGGCGCCTACGCCTCCTCCTCCCCGGCGGTCGTCGGCAACGCCGCCTCCCTCGCCGTCGGCCCGTACGTCGTCGACGACGTGGCGATCGAGGCGCTCGCCCTCTACTCCAACAACCCGCCCTGCGGCGCGATGCGCGGCTTCGGCGCCGTCCAGGCGTGCTTCGCCTACGAGGCGCAGATGGACAAGGTCGCAGCAGAGCTCGGCATGGACCCGGTCGAGTTCCGCCGGATCAACGCCATGGAGCAGGGCACGGTCATGCCGACCGGGCAGCCCGTCGACTCCCCGGCGCCCGTCGCCGAACTGCTCCGCCGCGTCAAGGCGATGCCGCTGCCGCCGGAGCAGCAGTGGGTGACCACCGAGGGCGCCGACATCCGGGCGCTGCCCGGCGGGCTCTCCAACACCACCCACGGCGAGGACGTGGTGCGCGGCGTCGGCTACGCCGTCGGCATCAAGAACGTCGGCTTCTCCGAGGGGTTCGACGACTACTCGACCGCCCGGGTGCGGCTGGAGGCGGTCGGCGGCGAGCCGGTCGTCACCGTGCACACCGCGATGGCCGAGGTCGGCCAGGGCGGCGTCACCGTCCACGCCCAGATCGCCCGCACCGAGCTGGGCGTCCAACAGGTCACCATCCACCCGGCCGACACCCAGGTCGGCTCGGCGGGCTCCACCTCCGCCTCCCGGCAGACGTACATGACCGGCGGCGCGGTGAAGAACACCTGCGAGGCGGTACGGGAGAAGGTGCTCCAGCGGGGCCGGGAGCGGTTCGGCGCCTACCACCCGGCGTGGGCGACCGCCGAACTCCTGCTGGAGGGCGGCAAGGTCGTCACCGACGGCGGCGAGGTGCTGGCAGATCTCGCGGACGTCCTGGGGGAGGAGGCCGTCGATCTGGAGCTGGAGTTCCGGCACCGGCCCACCGAACCGTTCGACCTGCGTACCGGCCAGGGCCGCGGTCACGTCCAGTACTCCTTCGCCGCGCACCGCGCCGTCGTGGAGGTGGACACCGCCCTCGGCCTGGTCAAGGTCGTCGAACTGGCCTGTGCGCAGGACGTCGGCAAGGCGCTCAACCCGCTGTCGGTGGTCGGCCAGATCCAGGGCGGCACCACCCAGGGCCTGGGCGTCGCGGTGATGGAGGAGATCCTCGTCGACCCGGCGACCGCCAAGGTCCGCAACCCCTCCTTCACCGACTACCTCATCCCCACCATCCTGGACACCCCGACCATCCCGGTCGACGTCCTCGAACTCGCCGACGAGGCCGCGCCGTACGGGCTGCGCGGCATCGGCGAGGCCCCGACCCTCTCGTCCACCCCGGCCGTCCTCGCGGCCATCCGCGACGCGACGGGCCTGGAGCTGAACCGGACGCCGGTGCGTCCCGAACACCTCACCGGAAACTGAGCCACCGGGCCGGGGCGCGTGCGCCGCACCCCGGCCCGGTCGCCGTCCGCGCAGTGCCGGACGGCCCCCTCCGTCTCGGGCCGTCCCCCGGGTCGTGCAGCCGATGTTCCGTCCCGGAGCCCGCCCGGCGCGGGCTCCCTCCGCACCCTGGGAGCCAGGCACCATGACCCCACAGTCCACCCGGCCACCGACGACGGCGGACGACGCGGGCCGCGGCACGCGTCAGCCCGCCGGACGCGCGTGGCTCGACCGGTACTTCCACATATCCGACCGCGGCTCGACACCCGCCCGTGAAATACGCGGCGGCGTCACGACGTTCATGGCGATGTGTTACATCCTGCTGCTGAACCCGCTGATCCTCGGCACCCCCGACGTCACCGGCCACGCACCGCCGCACGCCGCGGTGGTCACCGCGACGGCGCTCGGCGCGGCGCTGTGCACCCTGCTGATGGGGTTCGTCGGCAAGGTGCCGCTGGCGCTCGCCGCCGGGCTCAACGTCTCGGCGGCGCTGACCACCCAGGTCGTCCCGCATCTGACGTGGCCGCAGGCGATGGGCATGTGCGTGCTCTACGGCACGGTGATCATGCTGCTGGTGGTCACCGGCCTCCGCGAGATGATCATGAACGCGATCCCGCAGGCCCTCAAGCACGCCATCACCATGGGCATCGGGATGTTCGTCGCCCTCCTCGGGCTGGTCAAGGCCGGATTCGTCGGCAAGGGCGAGGGCGGCCCGCTCACCCTCGGGCTCACCGGCAACCTCTCCGGCTGGCCGGTGCTCTTCTTCTGCCTCACCCTGCTGCTGATCTTCATGCTCCAGGCCCGTGAGGTCCCCGGCGCCATCCTCATCGGCATCGTCGCCGGGAGCGTGGTGTCCGTCGCCGTCACCAAGCTCGCCGGGCTGACCGACAAGGACTGGCAGGGCGCCGCCCCCGCGCTGCACGGCGGCGCCGTCGCCGCCCCCGACTTCGGGCTCTTCGGCCACGTCGAGTTCGGCGGCTGGCAGTCCCTGGGCGGCCTCGGCGTCGGCATGATCGTCTTCACGCTGGTGCTCGCCGGGTTCTTCGACGCGATGGCCACCATCATCGGCGTCGGCACCGAGGCACGCCTCGCCGACGACCAGGGACGGATGCCGGGCCTGTCCCGCGCGCTGTTCGTGGACGGCGCGGGCGGCGCCATCGGCGGGGTGACCGGCGGCTCCGGGCAGACCGTCTTCATCGAGTCGGCGAGCGGCGTCGGCGAGGGTGCCCGGACCGGCCTGTCGGCGGTGGTCACCGGCCTCCTCTTCGCCGCCTGCCTGTTCTTCACCCCGCTCACCCAACTGGTCCCGGCGCAGGTCGCGTCGGCCGCCCTCGTCGTCATCGGCGCGATGATGATGAGCGCGGCCGCCCACGTCGACTGGAGCGACCGGGCCACCTCGATCCCGGTCTTCCTGACCGTCGCCCTGATGCCGTTCACTTATCAGATCACCGCGGGCGTCGGCGCCGGTGTCATCTCCTACACCGCCATCCGGGCGGCACAGGGCAGATGGCGTGAGGTGGGGGGCTTCATGTGGGCGCTGACCCTGGTCTTCGTCGTCTACTTCGCCCTGCACCCGATAGAAAGCTGGCTCGGCGTCGGATAGCCCGCCCGCCCCCTTCCCTGAGGAGATTCGAGATGCTGGACATCGCCGACGCACTGCACCGGTGGGTCGAGCAGCGGCGCGACTTCGCGGTGGCCACCGTCGTGGCCACCCACGGCAGCGCACCGCGCCACCCGGGTGCCGCGCTCGCCGTGGACGCCGACGGCACGGCCGTCGGCTCGGTCTCCGGCGGGTGTGTGGAGGGCGCGGTCTACGAGCTGTGCCAGGAAGCCCTGGCGAGCGGCGAGGTGGTCCGCGAGAGCTTCGGCTTCAGCGACGAGGACGCCTTCGCCGTGGGCCTGACCTGCGGCGGAACCATCGACATCCTCGTCACCCCGGTCCGCGCCGCGGATACCGCGGACGCCGGGGACGGTGCGCGGACGGCGGACGCCGCCACGCTCGCCGGGGCGCTGGCCGCCGCCGCCCGCGGGGCGGCGGCGGCCCTCACCCGTGTGGTGCAGGGCCCGCCCGCCCTCCTGGGCCGCGCCCTGCTGGTACGCCCCGACGCCACCGTCACCGGCACCCTCGGCGGCCACCGCGACCTGGACCGCACCGCCGTCGCCGAGACCCGGGCGCTGCTGGAGGCGGGGCGGACCGCCACCGTCGAGATCGGCGCGGACGGGTCGCGGTGCGGGGAGCCGGTGACGCTGCTGGTGGAGAGTTCGGTGCCGCCGCCGCGGATGCTGGTCTTCGGCGCGATCGACTTCGCCGCCGCGCTGGCGGGGGTGGGGAAGTTCCTCGGCTACCACGTCACGGTCTGCGACGCCCGGCCGGTCTTCGCCACCACGGGCCGCTTCCCCGACGCCGACGAGATCGTCGTCGACTGGCCGCACCGCTACCTCGACTCCCAGGAGCTGGACGCCCGCGCGGTGCTCTGCGTCCTCACCCACGACGCCAAGTTCGACGTCCCGCTGCTGGAGCGGGCGCTGCGGCTCCCGGTGGCGTACATCGGCGCGATGGGCTCCCGCCGCACCCACCTCGACCGTCTGGAGCGGCTGCGCGAGGCCGGGCTGACGGAGCTGGAGCTGCACCGGCTGCGCTCCCCGATCGGCCTCGACCTCGGCGCCCGCACCCCGGAGGAGACCGCGCTCTCCATCGCCGCCGAGATCGTCGCCAACCGCCGCGGCGGCACCGGCGTCCCGCTCACCGGCGCCCACACACCCATCCACCGGGACCCGCCGCCGCGGATAGGCTCGGTCGCCTGACACGGACCGCTCGCGTACGGGGGCGGGCGGCGCCGCGGCTCAGCCGGTGGCGTCCGCCCGCCCGGCGCCGTCCGTCCACTCCGTCCGCAGCGCCGCCATCACCAGGACGTCGTGCCAGGCACCGTCCCAGCGCAGCGCCTGCCGCATCCGGCCCTCCAGGGTGAATCCGCAGCGCTCGTAGGCGCGTCGGGCGCGGTGGTTGAAGTCCCAGACCTCCAGCTGGACGCGGTGCAGCTGGACGCGGTCGAAGGCGTGGCCGAGCAGCAGCCGGACGGCCTCGCTGCCCAGCCCGCGGTCGGTGGCCCCGGCGACCAGCATGATCCGCAGGGTGGCGTGGGCGTTGTCCGGATCGACGTCCAGCAGCGCGATGTCCCCGAGGAAGCGGCCGCTCTCCCGGTCCTCGACGGCGAGATCGAGCCGCCCGGTCCGGGTGACGGCCCCCGCGCACCAGGCCCCGATCTCCGCCGGGGTGAACTCCCGGTGACTGCCCGTCAGCCGCCGGATCTCCGGGTCCTCCGTCGCGGCGTGGTAGGCCGCGGCGTGCCGTACGCCCAACGGCACCAGCCGGATCCGTTCCCCGGTCAGCACGGGCTTCTCGTCAAGCGCGGAGGCATCGATCATGCCGGGATGATGTCGGCCGGGAAGGGGGCGCGGCAACGGCGTTTCCGGACCGGGCCCCGCCTCCCGCCCGCACCGCCGCCCCGGCCCGCCCGGTCGCCCTACGGCAGCAACCCCGCCCGCCGTGCCGCGATCACCGCCTGCATCCGCGAATGGGTGCCCAACTTCCGCATCGCCGAGCGCAGATAGCTCTTGACGGTCTCCGGGCGCAGGCCGAGCCGTTCCGCCGCCTCGGCGTTGGCGGCGCCCGCCGCGACGCACACCAGGACGTCCACCTCGCGCGGCGCCAGCGTCGGCGTCTCGCGCGGACCGGGCAGCGCGGGCGCCTCGCCGGACGGCGCCGCGCGGTCCGGGGAGGCGGCGGCGAGCCGACCACAGGCCGTCAGCATCTCCTGGCGCAGCAGCGGATCGGCGATCCGGTGGGCCAGCGTCCACAGTTCGCCGTGGGCCTCGCGGACCTCCTCCCACCGCGCCGGATCGGCGGCCGGTCGCCGCGCCGCCGCCAGCAGCCGCGCCGCCTCGTCCTGGAGCAGCAGCGCCTCCTCCAGCTCCCGCGCCGCGTCCATCGCCGCCGACAGCGGCGCGTCCCCGAGCCGCACCGGTGTCCGCAGCGCGCCGTACAGCACCCCGCGCACCCGCCGCCGTACGACCACCGGCACCGCCATCACCGACCGCAGCCCCTCGGTGGCGACCACCGCGTCGTACTCGTGGCTGATCACCACGGAGGAGTGGTAGTCGGTCACCGTGAACGGGCGGCGCAGCGCCACCGCCTTGCCGCCGACGCCGTTGCCGTGATGGATGTCGAGACCGCGCAGCGCGGCGGTCGCCGTACCGGCCAGGGAACTGAGCCGGTAGCGGCCGTTCCCGCCGTGCAGTCCGCCGAACGCCACCGGCAGTCCGCTGCCGCGGCGCAACCGCGCCAGAGCCGCCCCCAGGTCTGCGGACGTGTCCGTCCCCGGCTCGCCGTACACCCGTAACCTCCGCTTCCCCCCGTACGGGGGTGGTGAGACATGCGTCACTGATTACACGATGTCCACCAGGCGTGGGGCAATGAGGAGGACACATGTCGGACAGGGACGGGACCCAGCAGGGCCGCTCGCCGGACGCGACCGAGGAGTTCCGGGCCGCCCGGGACCTCCTGGTGCGCCTCCGCGACGACTACGACGGCGCCCGCACACACTTCCGCTGGCCCCGGCCGGCCCACTTCAACTGGGCGCTGGACTGGTTCGACGTCATCGCCCGCGACAACGACCGCACCGCCCTCCACATCGTCGAGGAGGACGGCACCGAGACCCGCATCAGCTTCGACGCGATGCGCCGCCGCTCGGACCGCACCGCCTCCTGGCTCGCCTCGCACGGCGTCCGCCCCGGTGACCGCATCGTGGTGATGCTCGGCAACCAGGCCGAACTGTGGGAGACCGCGCTCGCCGCGATGAAGCTGCGCGCCGTGGTGATCCCCGCGACGCCGCTGCTCGGCCCCGTCGACCTCACCGACCGCATCGCCCGCGGCAAGGCCCGCTTCGTCGTCGTCCGCGCCGAGGACACCGCCAAGTTCGACCGGGTCCCCGGCGACTACACCCGGATCGCGGTCGGCGGCGCCCCCGAGGGCTGGCTGGCGTACGAGGAGGCGGCGGAGGCGTCCGAGGCGTTCGAGCCGACCGGCCCGACCCACGCCGACGACTCGCTGATGCTCTACTTCACCTCCGGCACCACCGCCCGCCCCAAGCTCGTCGAGCACACCCACACCTCGTACCCGGTCGGGCATCTGGCGACGATGTACTGGATCGGGCTGCGCCCCGGCGACGTACATCTCAACATCTCCTCACCCGGCTGGGCCAAGCACGCCTGGTCCAATCTCTTCGCCCCGTGGAACGCCGAGGCGACCGTCTTCATCCACCACTACACCCGCTTCGACGCGGGCCGGCTGATGGCCGAGATGGACCGCGCCGGGGTGACCAGCTTCTGCGCCCCGCCGACGGTCTGGCGGATGCTCATCCAGGCCGATCTGTCGGCGCTCACACGCCCGCCGCGGGAGATCGTCGCGGCCGGTGAACCGCTCAACCCGGAGATCATCGAGCAGGTCCGCGCCGCCTGGGGCGTGACCATCCGGGACGGCTTCGGGCAGACCGAGACCGCCGTCCAGGTCGCCAACACCCCTGGTCAGCCCCTCAAGCCCGGTTCGATGGGCCGCCCCACGCCCGGCTACGACGTCGTCCTCCTCGACCCGCTCACCGGCGCTCCGGGCGACGAGGGCGAGATCGCGCTGCGCCTCTCCTCGTCCCCGGTCGGCCTGATGGCCTGCTACCACGGCGACCCGGAGCGGACCGCCGAGGTGATGGCGGACGGCTACTACCGCACCGGCGACATCGGCGCCCGCGACGCCGACGGCTGGATCACCTACGTGGGCCGCGCCGACGACGTGTTCAAGGCGTCCGACTACAAGATCTCCCCGTTCGAGCTGGAGAGCGCGCTCCTGGAGCACGAGGCGGTCGCCGAGGCGGCGGTCGTCCCGGCGCCCGACCCGCTGCGGCTCGCCGTCCCCAAGGCGTACGTCGTGCTGGCCGAGGGGTGGGAGCCGGGGCCGGAGACCGCCAAGGCGCTCTTCGCCCACTCCCGCGACGTGCTCGCCCCGTACAAGCGCATCCGGCGCCTGGAATTCGCCGAGTTGCCCAAGACCGTCTCCGGCAAGATCCGCCGGATCGAGCTGCGCGAACGCACCGCGCAGGGCGACGGCGGCGCCGAATACCGGGAGGAGAACCACCGATGACCCCACCCGCCACGGAGACCGCGGCCGCACCGTCCCCGGACGGCACGGCATCCGCCTACGCCCGCGGGGACACCGCCCAGCCGCTGATCCACCGCACCATCGGCGCCGACCTGGCCCGCACCGCCGAGCGGTTCGGCGACCGCGAGGCGCTGGTCGACGTCCCCTCCGGGCGCCGCTGGACCTACGCGGAGCTGGACCACGACGTCGACGAGGTCGCGCTCGGGCTGCTCGCCCAGGGCATCGGCAACGGCGACCGGGTCGGCATCTGGTCGCCCAACTGCCCCGAGTGGCTGCTCCTCCAGTACGCCACCGCCCGCATCGGCGCCGTCCTCGTCAACGTCAACCCCGCCTACCGCACCCACGAACTCGGCTATGTGCTGCGGCAGTCCGGCACCCGGCTGCTGGTCGCCGCCACCGGGCACAAGAGCAGCGACTACCGGAAGATGGCCGCCGAGGTACGCGGCGACTGCCCCGAGCTGCGCAAGGTGGTGCACCTCGGCGAGGCGGGCTGGGGCGAGCTGCTGGCGTCCGGCGCCGCCGTGCCCCGGGAGCGGCTGGCGGACCGCGCCGCCGAGGTGTCGGCGGGTGACCCGGTCAACATCCAGTACACCTCCGGCACCACCGGCTTCCCCAAGGGCGCCACCCTCTCCCACCGCAACATCCTCAACAACGGCTTCTGGGTGGGCGAGACCGTCGGCTACACCGAGCACGACCGGATCTGTCTGCCGGTCCCCTTCTACCACTGCTTCGGCATGGTGATGGGCAACCTCGCGGCCACCTCGCACGGCGCCTGCACCGTCATCCCCGCACCCTCCTTCGAGGCGACCGCCACGCTCCGCGCCGTCCAGGACGAGCGCTGCACCTCGCTCTACGGCGTCCCCACGATGTTCATCGCCGAGCTGGAACACCCCGACTTCGCCGGGTACGACCTGTCGTCGCTGCGCACCGGCATCATGGCGGGCTCACCGTGCCCGGAGGAGATCATGAAGCGGGTGGTCGCCGAGATGCACATGGCGGAGGTGTCCATCTGCTACGGCATGACCGAGACCTCCCCGGTCTCCACCCAGACCCGCCGCGACGACGACCTGGAGCACCGCACCGCGACCGCGGGCCGGGTGCTGCCGCACATCGAGGTCAAGGTCGTCGACCCGGCGACCGGCGAGACCGTGCCGCGCGGCGCGACCGGCGAACTCTGCACCCGCGGCTACAGCGTGATGCTCGGCTACTGGGAGGAGCCGGAGCGCACCGCGGAGGTCATCGACGCGGAGCGCTGGATGCACACCGGCGATCTGGCGGTGATGAACGACGACGGCTACGTCCGCATCGTCGGCCGGATCAAGGACATGATCATCCGCGGCGGTGAGAACGTCTATCCGCGGGAGATCGAGGAGTTCCTCCACGGCCACCCGAAGATCTCCGACGTCCAGGTGGTCGGCGTCCCGGACGCGAAGTACGGCGAGACGATCGCCGCCTGCGTCATCCTCCGCGACGCCGCCGACCCGCTCACCCTCGACGAACTCACCGAGTACTGCCGCGCCCGGCTCGCCCACTTCAAGGTCCCCAGCCGGTTGGAGCTGGTCGAGGAGTTCCCGATGACGGTCAGCGGCAAGGTCCGCAAGATCGAGCTGCGGGAGCGGCTGGCGACGGAGGGCGAAGAGGCGTAGCCGACGGGCCGGGCGGGTCTTGCCGTTCCGGCAACCTTCCTTGGCGCCTCCCGCACCCGGCGCGATCCTGGCCGCCGGTGCGCCCGCCCGGCGCACCGGAGAGCCGAGCACCCGAGGAGCGCCATGCCCGCCACGCCCCCGACCACCGACCCGGCCCGCTTCTGGGAGGACCGCTACCGCGACAGCGACCGGATCTGGAGCGGCAACCCCAACCCGCTGCTCGTCCGCGAGGTCGAGACCCTGACGCCCGGCACCGCCCTGGAGCTGGGCTGCGGGGAGGGCGCCGACGCGGTCTGGCTCGCCGGGCGCGGCTGGCGGGTCACCGGCGTCGACATCTCCGCGACGGCGCTGGAGCGCGCGGGCGCCCACGCCGCGGCGGCGGGCGTCGCCGCGCGCACCGAATGGCAGCGCCACGAGTTGGGCGTCACCTTCCCGGAGGGGACGTACGACCTGGTCAGCGCCCAGTTCCTGCAGTCGCCGGTGGCGCTGGACCAAGGCCGTGTGCTGCGGCTGGCCGCCGAGGCGGTCGCCCCCGGCGGCACGCTGCTGCTGGTGCTGCACGGCGGCTGGCCGTCCTGGCAGGGCGAGCACGACCACCCCTTCGAGGCGGTCTTCCCGACGCTCGACGGCGTCCTGGAGCAGCTCGCGCTGCCGGAGAGCTGGCAGGTGGTGACGCGGGAGGCGGTGGAGCGCCCCGCACCGTCGCCCACCGGCGAGCCCGGGACCCGGGTGGACCTGGTGTGGCGGCTGCACCGTACGGCCTGACGGACGGGCGGCCCGGGAGCGGCCGGTTCCGGGACGGTGCCCGGCCCCGGTGGTGCTCAGCCCCGGCGGGGCCGGTCCCGGTCGAGGCGTAGCCGTTCGGCGCGCGGCAGACCCGCGACGACCAGGTCGTAGGAGTCCTCGATCATCTCCCGCACCAGTCGGTCGGGGAGCGCACCGGTCAGGGCGACGGTGTTCCAGTGCCGCTTGTTGAGGTGGTAGCCGGGGACGATCTCCGGATGGGCGGCGCGGAGTTGGGGTGCCAGCTCGGGGTCGCACTTGAGGCTGACGGAGAGCGCATCGGCCGTCAGATCGGCCAGCGCGAAGATCTTGCCGCAGACCTTGAAGACGGAGAGATCCGGGCTGCGCGGGAACGGGAACTCCTCGCCCGCGCCGTTCTGTTCCAGGCAGACGGCGCGCAGCGCCGGGGCGTCGATCATGGCGGCAATTATGCCGGGCGGCCGCCGGGGGAGCGGTCGGCCGGGCCGCCGCCCGGCCCCCGCCCGCGGCCGTCAGCCGTGGCTCACCCGGCCGCCTCCCGCCGCATGCACAGCCGGGGCCACCGGTCCAGGCCCAGCTCCGCCTCGTGCGCCCGGATCGCGCGCAGCCCGGGTGTCAGCTCCGCGTCGGTGAGCGGGCGGAAGCCGAGACGGGCGTAGTAGGGCGCGTTCCACGGCACCTCGCGGAAGGTCGTCAGGGTCAGCGGGCGGTCGCCGCCGTCGGCTCCGGCCCGGTCGATGAGCGCCTGCCCGATCCGGCGGTGGGCGTACGCGGGGGCCACCGACACCTGCTCGATGTGGGTGGCGCCGTCGACCGGCTCCCACATCAGATATCCGGCGAGACCGCCGTCCGGCCCGCCCTCCTCGTACGCCACGAGCAGCCGACCGGCGCGCAGGCTCGCGGCGAGGACGGGGAGGGCGGGCGGTTCGTCCTCCGCGACGGAGGCCATGCCCACGTCGTGGAAGGGGGCGCCCGCGGCGGTCTCCAGGGTGCGCAGGGCGGGCAGTTCGGTGGCGAGGGCCGGGCGGATGATCATCCGCGGAGTCTGCGCCGACCGGGCGCGTCCCCGCAACCGGATTCCGGACGGGTGACGCGCCGGAGCGGACGGCCGCCGCGTCACCCGCCCGCCTGCGCCCCGTTCCGGATCAGCTCGTCGGCGGCGTCGTTGACCGGCTGCGGGGTGCCCGTCAGATCCATGACGAAGAGCGGGATGTGCAGGTCGTCGGCGCGGCAGCGGGCGTCGTGGGCGTAACCGGCGAGGGAGAAGAAGACGGCGATGGCCGAGTCGTGGAGGCCGTTGAGCCAGACGCACTCGATCTCGCGCAGCGCCGTGGACCGCGTCGTCGGATCGACCTGCGCCACCACCCCCGAGCCCCGCAGATCCACCCCGGACGCGGTGCGCTCCTGGGTGCGGCGGACGTCGGTGAAGCCCAGCCACTTCAGATACTGCGCGGCGGCCGTGACGCAGTCCCGGGCGGTGCGGATGGTGACCGGCCGGAACGCCGGGCGCAGCACCTGGGGCGGGGCGGCCGGGGCGGTACCGCGGGTGCCGGGGGCGGTGGTGTGCGGCGGGGCGGGCGGGACCGGGACCACCGGGATGCGGACGACCGTGCCGCAGACACAGCCGGACTCCGGTGCGGGCCACTCGTCCCGGCGGCCGCAGAGTTCGCAGCGCACCGCCACCCAGGAACCCTGCCAGGTGCGGTGCACGATCTCGACGGGGACGCCGCCGCGCAGCACCGGCACGGTCAGCGGCGCCCCGCACGCGCAGGGGAAGGTCGGCGGGGTGAAGGCGTTCTCGCGGCGGCACG
The DNA here is from genome assembly GCF_000718015.1 of Streptomyces catenulae. GTDB lineage: Bacteria > Actinomycetota > Actinomycetes > Streptomycetales > Streptomycetaceae > Streptomyces > Streptomyces catenulae. The sequence goes on from NZ_JODY01000003.1 coordinate 198,361, forward strand.
TGGGGCACCGCACCGGCACGCTGTCGGCCATGGTCGCTCCTGGCGTTCGATCGGTGGGCGGCGGTCTTCCGGCGCCGCACGCCCGCTGATTTCTGCCATCGTGCCCCCGAACAGGCCGACCGGGGGCGGAATCGCGCCGATCGCCGCCGGTCGGCCGGGGACACCGGGGGAGCGTACGGCCTCCGCGGGGCCCTGGCCCGGGCGCAGGGGGCGCGTACGCGGGCGCGCATCGGCTCCGTCGCGCGCCGCCGTGGACGCACGGACGGCCCGGATCCGTGACCGGCGGATCCGGGCCGTACGCGGGTGGTTCCCGTCCGGCGACGCGCGTTTCGGGCGCGACAGGACAGCGCGGCGCCGGACGGAGCTTGGTGGTGCAAAGGGTGGGAGCGGCGGGCTCCGCGGTGGGGGAGGGCGCGCCTGCCGGGCGCGCGCTGCCGCCGCACCGGTCTCCCCGGGTGCCGCGGAGCACCGCGCTTCCCTTCCGTACCGGCCGGCCACCCCTCAGCGGACCGGCCGGTACGGATGCGCGGGGAGCCGACCTCCCGTCAGTCCTCGCGCAGTTCGCGGACCTTCGCCTCGACGCGGCTGCCGTACTCGGGGTCGGCGGCGTGGAAGTGGGCGAGGTTCTTCTCGATGACGTCCTCCCGGCCGACCTGCGAGAGGCCCCCGGCGATGTTGGCGATCAGCCGCTCCTTCTCGTCCTCGGACATCAGCCGGTACAACTCACCCGCCTGGAAGAAGTCGTCGTCCTTGGAGTGGGCGGGCGCCGCGTGGGTGCCGACGTGGCCGTCCACGGCGAGCGGCGCGGCGAGCGGCCGGTCGCTCTGCACGGGCCCGCCGTAGGAGTTGGGCTCGTAGTTCTTCGCGTGGCGGTCGTAGCCGTTGGTGGCCATCAGACCGTCGCGCCCGTAGTTGTTCGCGGTGGTCGCCCGGGGCGCGTTCACCGGCAGCTGGGTGTGGTTGACGCCCAGGCGGTAGCGGTGCGCGTCGGCGTAGGCGAAGAGGCGGCCCTGGAGCATCTTGTCGGGCGACGGGCCGATGCCGGGGACGAAGTTGTTCGGCGAGAAGGCGGACTGCTCGACCTCGGCGAAGACGTTGTCGGGGTTGCGGTCCAGCACCATGCGGCCGACCCGCCGGAGCGGGTAGTCCTTGTGCGGCCAGACCTTGGTGAGGTCGAAGGGGTTGAAGCGGTAGTCCGCCGCCTCCGCCTCCGGCATGAGCTGCACGTACAGCGTCCACGACGGGTACACACCGCGCTCGATGGACTGGAGCAGGTCGGTCTGGTGGCTGTTGGGGTCGGTGCCGGACAGCTCGGCGCCCTGCTCGGCGCTGAGGCAGCGGATGCCCTGGTTCGTCTTGAAGTGGTACTTGACGAAGAAGGACGCGCCCTCGGCGTTGGTCCACCGGTAGGTGTGCGAGCCGTAGCCGTTCATGTGGCGGTACGACGCGGGGATGCCGCGGTCGCCCATCAGCCAGGTGACCTGGTGGGTGGCCTCGGGGGCGTGGGCCCAGAAGTCCCAGACGTTGTCCGGCTCCTGCTTGCCGGTGAACGGGTCGCGCTTCTGCGAATGGATGAAGTCCGGGAACTTCAGCGGGTCCTTGATGAAGAAGACCGGGGTGTTGTTGCCGACGAGGTCGTAGTTGCCCTCCTCGGTGTAGAACTTCACGGCGAAGCCGCGGGGGTCGCGCGCCGCGTCCGGCCCGCCGAGGTTGTCGGCGACGGTCGAGAAGCGGATGAACAGCTCGGTGCGCTTTCCGACGGCGCTCAGGAAGTCGGCGCCGGTGAAGCCGGTGACGTCGTCGGTCACCTCGAAGTGGCCGTAGGCGCCGGAGCCCCGGGCGTGCACGACGCGCTCCGGGATGCGCTCGCGGTTGAACCGCGCGAGCTTCTCCAGCAGATGCTGGTCCTGGAGGACGATCGGGCCGCCGACGCCGGCGGTGGAGGAGTTCTGGTTGTCGGCGACGGGGGCGCCGGACTCCGTGGTGAGAACGCGCGCGGTCGGCGTGGGCTTCGTCATGATGACCTTCCGTACGAGAGCGCGGAAGTTGGCTTCCGCATGTCGGGAGCGTAGGAACCGCCCCGACCAAACGTCAACAGTTTGTTGAAACAAGTGCGGGCAAAGAACCGCGGGGAGAGAACGGGGTGTTCCGGACGGCGGCCGCGCCTGGGCGCGACAGGACAGGTGTCGGCGCGGACGCCGTCCGGAAGTCTCGGTGCCCGGGTCACTCCCGGGCGGTGTGCGGCGGCCCGCCGGACGCGGGCGCCGTGGCGTACCGGGCCCGGACCAGGACCGGCCGCCGGGTGGAGACCGCCTCCTTACGGGCCCAGGCCAGCGCGGAGCGCAGCTCCCCGGGCCCGTCCGCGGTGCGGCCGGTGCAGCCGTACGCCGCGACGAGCTGCACCGGATCGGTGAAGGACGCGTCCTGCGCGCACCCGCCCGGACCGTGCCCCGGCGGGAGCCCGGCGCGGCCCGGCGGCATCAGCAGCACCAGCGGGGCGCCGCGGTGTGCCGCGAGGGCCAACTCCCCGGCGAGCGCCGGGAAGCCGTGCGGATCGTCGAGGAGGGCGACCACGTCCCTGCCGTCCGCGCCGGTCGGCTCCGCCGCGTCCAGCGCCGTCCGGACGCCGAGCGCGGTGGGGATCTCCCAGCCCGGGGGACCGGCGGCGGTGGCCACCGCCCGCAACCGCCCGCCCCCGACCGCCGCGTACGCCGCGGCGTCCGACCCCACCAGGTAGGTCTCCGCCCCCTCCGCCAGCCATCCGGCGATCTCCGGGTGCGCGGGCGGCGGCGGTTGTGCGGGCGGCGCCGGTGGCCGGGGCGGGCCCGGCGGTGCGGGGTGCCGGTCGCCGGGCCCGTCCGCCGGGACCGTGGCGGAGGCGACCGCCAGCGGCAGTTCGATCAGCACCGGGCCCGCGCTCCCCTCCCGAGCGGTCCACAGCGCCTCCCGGAACGCCCAGGCCAGCCGGGCGGGTTGCTCGACCCGGACCGCCCACTTCACCAGCGGACGGGCCAGCCGCACCAGATCCGGGGCGCCGCCCGGGGCGCCGGTGCCGACGACACAGACCAGCGGTACCGCGTCCGCCAGCGCCACGCCCAGGGCCGGGAGCACCCGGGCGGCGCCGGTGTCGGCCGGTACCGCCGCGAGTGCCGCCCGGCCCCGGACGCGGGACCAGCCGATCGCCATGTGCGGCGCGCTCTCCGCGTGCCGGACCGCGAGGTGCGCGATGCCGGGTCCGTCGAGCGCCGCGTACAGCGGGGCGAGCGAGGCGCCGGGGCAGCCGAAGACGGTGTCGCAGCCCGCCCGGCGCAGGGCGCGGACCACGCCGCGCAGCGCGGGGACGCGCCGCGGCGGGCCGCCCATCAGGCGCCGGCGCCGTGCCCGGACAGCCGCTCCACACCGCGCAGCAGGGCGGAGTGGTCGAGTCCGCCGTCGCCCTGGGCGCGCAGCGAGGCGACGAGGTTCGCGACGACCGCGCCGACCGGCAGCGCCGCCCCGACGTTCCGCGCCGCGTCGGTGACGATCCCCATGTCCTTGTGGTGCAGATCGATCCGGAAGCCGGGCGCGAAGTCGCGGCTGAGGAAGTTCTCCTTCTTCCGCGCCAGCACCGTGGACCCGGCCAGCCCGCCGCCGAGGACGTCGAGGGCCGCGCCGAGGTCGACGCCGGACTTCTCCAGGAAGACCACGGCCTCCGCGCACGCCTGGATGTTGACGGCGACGATCAGCTGGTTGGCGGCCTTGACCGTCTGCCCCGAACCGTGCGGCCCGCAGCGCACGATCGTTCTGCCGAGCGCCTCGAAGAGAGGCTTGGCGGTGTCGAAGTCGGACTGCTCGCCGCCGACCATGATCGACAGCACCGCCTCGACGGCCCCGGCCTCACCGCCGGAGACCGGGGCGTCCAGCACCCGGATGCCCTTGGCGGCGGCGTTCGCGGCCAGATCGATGCTGGTCTGCGGGGTGATCGAGGACATGTCGATCAGCAGCGCGCCGTGCCGGGCGTTCTCCAGGATGCCGTCCGGGCCGTACGCGATGGCCTCGACCTGCGGGGAGGCCGGGACCATCGTGATCACCACGTCCGCCGCGCGGACCGCGTCGGCGATCGACGCCGCGGCGGTGCCACCGGCCGCGGCCAGCCGGTCGAGCTTGTCGGCCTCCAGGGTGTAGCCGGTCACCTCGTAACCGGCCTTGATCAGGTTCTCGGCCATGGGCGAGCCCATGATGCCGAGGCCGATCCACGCGATCTTGGGAAGGTTGCTCATCGTGAAGCCTCTTTCGCAGTCGGCGGGGGCGGGGCGGCGGGTCAGTGCGCGGCGCGCAGCGGCGCGGGCAGCCAGCCGAACGCGCCCGCGGAGGGGCCGTCGCCGGGCTTGTACTCCAGGCCGACGTAGCCGTCGTAGCCGTTCTTCCGCAGCCGGGCGAGGAGACCGGCGAAGTCCAGATCGCCGGTGCCGGGCGCGCCGCGGCCGGGGTTGTCGGCGATCTGTACGTGCCCGGTGCGGCCGGTGTACCGGTCGATGACCTCGTCGAGGTCCTCGCCGTTCATGGACAGGTGGTAGAGGTCCATCAGGAAGCGGGCGTTGTCCAGGCCGGTCGCGGCGTTCACCGCGTCGACGACCTCGACCGCCTTCGGTGCGGAGACGATCGGGCAGCGCGGCGACTCGGGGGCGTTCAGCGCCTCGATCAGCAAGGTGCCGTCCGCGCCGACCTCCCGCGCCGCGAACGCGAGGTTCTCCAGCGCCAGCGCGTCCTGCGCGGCCGGGTCGACGCCCTCGACGCGGTTGCCGTAGAGCGCGTTGAAGGTGGTGCAGCCGAGCGAGCGGCCGAACTCCACCGCCACCGGGACGTTCGCCCGGAACCGCTCGGACTCCTCACCGGGGATCGACAGCGCGCCGCGGTCCGGACCGGGCAGCTGTCCCGCGTAGAAGTTCAGGCCGGTCAGGGCGGTGCCCGCGTCGCGCAGCGCGTGGCGCAGGGCGTCCAGCTCGGAGCGTTCGGGGACCGGGGCGTCGGTCCACGGCCACCACAGCTCCACCGCCGTGAACCCCGCGGCCCGCGCGGCCGCCGGGCGCTCCAGCAGCGGGAGTTCGGTGAACAGGATCGACAGGTTGACGTTGAAGCGTGTGTCCGTGAATCCCATGAGGCCCGGCGCTCCTTCCGAGGGAGAGGTCAGGGGGCGTGTCGCAGCCGGTGAATATTCTGCATGGTGGAATATTCTTTCTGCTTAACGGAACAGTGCCTGGCGGTCTCCGCGGCTGTCAAGAGGGGGCCGGGGCATTTTCTGGTGGTGGCGGCGGTGCCCGCGTAGGTTGAGCGGCGTGCGATTGAAGCTGGAGTTCACGACCGAACCGTTCGATCTCGACGAGGCGCCCGCCCATGCGGTGGTGGCGCGGGAGGTCGTCACGGGCGCCGGGCTGGACGCCGTCGACGTCGGCCCGTTCGGCAACACCGCCGAGGGCGACGCCGGACGGGTCCTCGACACGGTGACCGCCCTGCTGCGCGACGCCCTGGAGGCGGGCGCCACCCGCGTCTCCCTCCAGGTCAACGTGGTCGACGGCGCCGGTTCCGGGGAGGGCGCCCGGTGACGGACCCCGCGGACCACCCGTTCGTCCGGGCGGTCAAACCGCTGGTCGACGCGATGGGCGGGCAGATGGTCGCCCCCGGTCTCGCCCAGGGCGACGACGTCGTCCTCAGCTGGGAGGGGGCGGAGCGGGTCGCCGTGCGGCTGCCGCACCTGTCGGAATCGCTCGACCATCTGCTGGCCGAGTTGGAACGCCGCCACGGTGTGCCGTTGGCCGATCTCGACCGTAAGGCCAAGCAGTCCGTCGTCCGCATCCTGGAGACCCGCGGCGCCTTCTCCGTCCGCCACGGCGTGGAGACCGTCGCCGGGGCGCTGGGGGTCAGCCGCTTCACCGTCTACAACTACCTGAACAGGGAGAACGCCGCGAAGCAGGAGGACTGAGCCCCAACGGCCGCGCCACGGCGGCCGATCGGCCCGCGCCGCCGTCCGGAAAATCCGGGCGGCGGCTTTTGCGTTGCCGACTTTTCAACAAAGTGTTGACGTGATGTTGCCGGAGGTCTTAGCTGTTCCCCAGCCAGCAGAGCCATCAGCATCAGGCCACGGAGGCTTCCCGTGTCTTCGAGTACGACCCCGGGCCTCGCCCGGTTCAACGCGGCCGACGACGGTACGGCACTCGCCGCACTGCACGAGGTCTGCGCCAGCAGGGCCTGGGGGAGCGCACTCGCCGCCCGCCGCCCGTACGCCACCACCGACGCCCTGTACGCAGCGAGCGACGCCGCCACGGCGGAGCTGACCGCGGACGATCTGGCGGAGGCGATGGCGGGGCACCCGCCCATCGGACGGCCGAAACCCGGCGACCCCACCTCCTCCCGCGAGCAGAGCGGCATGGCTTCGGCCTCCGCCGCGCTCAAGGAGGAGATGCTCGACCTCAACCTCGCCTACCAGGAGAAGTTCGGGCATGTCTTCCTGATCTGCGCCTCCGGGCGCACCGGGGAGCAGATGAGGGACGCCGTCCGGGAACGCCTCGGCAACGCGCCGGAGCGGGAACGCGAGATCGTCCGGACGGAGCTGGGCAAGATCAACCGCATCCGTCTGCACCGTATGACGGAGACCGCCGAAGGAGACCCCGCATGAGCAGCGAGACGGCCGCACCGACGTCGGTGTCCACGCACATCCTGGACACCAGCGTGGGCCGCCCCGCGGAGGGCGTCGCCCTCACGCTCGCCGTGCGCGCGGGGCGCGACGGCGCCTGGCACGCCCACGGCGCCTCCGCGACCGACGCCGACGGACGCTGCAAGGACCTTCCGGCCCTGCCGGAGGGCACCACCCATGTACGCCTCGACTTCGCCGTCGAGGGGTATTTCGAGTCCCGCACCCGTCAGCAAGCCGAGGAACAGCAGGACGCCCCCCGCGTAAGGGACAGCGGTGCCTTCTTCCCGGAGGTGGCGATCACCTTCGCCGTCCAGCCGGGCGAGCACTACCACGTACCGCTGCTGCTCAACCCGTTCGGCTACTCCGTATACCGAGGGAGCTAGCACCGACATGACCGCCAACCGCCCTGCCACGCCCCGCCTTGTGATGCTCGGCCAGAACCAGTACGGCAAAGCGGAGAACCGCGTCGTCAAGATCGTCCGGGACGGCGACACCCACCACATCAAGGACCTCAACGTCTCCGTCGCCCTCTCCGGCGACCTCGAAGAGGTCCACCTCTCCGGCTCCAACGCCAACTGCCTCCCCACCGACACCACCAAGAACACGGTGTTCGCCTTCGCCAAGGAACACGGCATCGAATCGGCGGAGCAGTTCGGCATCCACCTCGCCCGCCACTTCGTCACCAGCCAGGAGCCGATCAAGCGGGCCCGTATCCGCATCGAGGAGTACTCCTGGGAGCGGATCGCCACCTCCGACGGCAACTCCCGCTTCATCGGCGCCGACGAGGTCAAGCACTCCTTCGTCCGCAAGGGCCAGGAGACCCGCCTGACGGAGATCACCTACGACGGTGAGCGCTGGCAGATCATCTCCGGTCTGAAGGACCTCGTCGTCATGAACTCCACCCACTCGGAGTTCTGGGGCTACATCAAGGACAAGTACACGACGCTCAAGGAGGACTACGACCGCATCCTCGCCACCGAGGTCTCCAGCCGCTGGCGGTTCAACTGGACCGACGACGACCAGCGGATGCCGAACTGGGAGCGCTCCTACGCCCAGGTCAAGAAGCACATGCTGGAGGCGTTCGCGGAGACCTACAGCCTCTCGCTCCAGCAGACCCTGTACCAGATGGGGTCCCGCGTCATCAACAACCGTTCCGAGATCGACGAGATCCGCTTCTCGCTCCCGAACAAGCACCACTTCAAGGTGGACCTGGAGCCGTTCGGTCTCAAGAACGAAGCCGCCGACGGCGCCGTCTACCACGCCGCGGACCGCCCGTACGGCCTGATCGAAGCCACTGTTCTGCGCGACGGTGTCGAAGCCCTGATCCCCCAGGATCTGACCAACCTCTGACGGCTTGGACGCAGCGCCGTGCCTCGCGCCCCTCCCCACGCCCAGGGGGGAGGGGCCGCGAATCCTTGAGGGGAACCACCCATGGCACAGCTCCCGCACGACCGGCACCACCCCGCCCCACCGGTCCACCCCGTGGACGAGAAGCCGGGGCCCAAGCGGCTGATTCCCGCCGCACTCCAGCACATCGCCGCGATGTACGCCGGCGTCGTCACCCCGCCGCTCATCATCGGCCAGGCCGTCGGGCTGGACGCCGCCGGCCGCACCCGCCTCATCGCCGCCGGTCTCCTGATCGCCGGTTGCGCCACCCTCCTGCAGACCCTCGGCATCCGTAACGCCGTCGGCAACCGGCTGCCGTTCGTCAACGCGGCCAGCTCCGCCGGGATCACCCCGATGCTCGCCATCGCGGAGACCACCGCCAAAGGGCACCAACTCCCCGCGATCTACGGGGCGGTGATGGTCGCCGGAGTCTTCTGTCTCGCCGTCGGACCGTTCTTCGGCAGACTGCTCCGCTTCTTCCCGCCACTGGTCACCGGCGTGGTCATCACCCTCATCGGCGTCACCCTCATGCCGGTACCGGTCGGCTGGGCCCAGGGCGGCGACAAGGGCGCCCCCGGGTTCGGCGACATGAAGAACCTCGCCCTCGCCGCCTTCACCCTCCTGGTGATCCTGCTCATCCAGCGCTTCGCCAAGGGCTTCGGCAAACAGGTCGCCCTCCTGCTCGGCCTGGTCATCGGCACCCTCGCGGCCATCCCCTTCGGCATGGCGAGCTTCGACGGACTCCGCTCGGCGCCCGTCGCCGCCCTGCCCACGCCCTTCGCCTTCGGCCCGCCGGAGTTCCAGCCCGCCGCGATCCTCTCGCTCTGCATCGTGATGCTCGTCCTGATGACGGAGTCCGCCGCCGGAATGCTCGCGCTCGGCGAGATCTGCGACCGCCGCTGCGACGGCGCCACCCTCACCCGCGGGCTGCGCACCGACGGCCTCGCCACCCTGCTGGGACCGCTCTTCGGCGGCTTCGCCACCAGCGCCTTCGCCCAGAACGTCGGCGTCGTCTCGCTCACCCGCGTCCGCAGCCGCTACGTGGTCGCCGCCGCGGGCGGCACCCTCCTGGTCCTCGGCGCGTTCCCCGTCCTCGGCGCGGTCGTCTCGCTCGTCCCGATGCCCGTCCTCGGCGGCGCCGGGATCGTCCTCTTCGGCTCGATCGCCGTCAGCGGCATCCGCACCCTCGCCGAAGCCGGGCTCGACGACAGCTCCAACATCATCCTGGTGGCCGTCTCGCTCGGCGCCGGCATCATCCCGCTCGCCGCGCCCACCTTCTACGCCGACTTCCCCGCCTGGGCACAGACCGTCCTCGGCTCCGGCATCAGCGCCGGTGCCCTGGTCGCCGTCCTGCTCAACCTCTTCTTCCACCATCTCGGCACCCGGAGCACCTCACGGACAGCGGTACTGTCAGCCGCCCCGTCCGGCTCCGGCACTCAAATCCCGTAGGGCCCTGCCGTGCCCGACCGCCGAAGCGAAAGCAGGAAGTCCATGACAGCACCGGCAGCACCGGCATCCCCTGACAGCGCGACCGAGCGGTTCGTCATCGAGAACTGCGCCGTCGCGACCGTCGACGCCCACGACACCGTCCACCCCACCGGACACGTCGTGATCGCCGGCTCCACCATCGAGGCGGTGGGCGCGGGCCCGGCGCCCGAGGGCCTCGCGCACGTCACCCGCCGCATCGACGGCACCGGCCACCTGGTCACCCCCGGGCTGGTCAACACCCACCACCACTTCTACCAGTGGATCACCCGCGGTCTGGCCACCGACCACAACCTCTTCGACTGGCTGGTCGCGCTCTACCCGACCTGGGCCCGGATCGACGCGCCGATGCTGGCCGCCGCCACCCAGGGCTCCCTCGGCATGATGGTCCGCGGCGGCGTCACCACCGCCTGCGACCACCACTACGTCTTCCCCCACGACGCCGGGGACCTCGTCGCCGCGGAGCTGGAGGCCGCCGCCGCGATCGGCGCCCGGCTCACCCTCGCCCGCGGCTCGATGGACCGCAGCGAGAAGGACGGCGGACTGCCGCCGGACTTCGCCGTCGAGACCACCGAGGGCGCGCTGCTCGCCACCGAGGCGGCGATCGACACCCACCACGACGCCTCCTTCGACTCCCTGGTCCACCTCGCCGCCGCCCCCTGCTCCCCCTTCTCCGTCTCCACCGAACTCCTGCGGCAGAGCGCCGAGTTGGCGCGCCGTAAGGGCGTCCGGATGCACACCCACGGCTCGGAGACGGTGGAGGAGGAGAAGTTCTGCCACGAGCTGTTCGGCATGGGCCCGACGGCCTACCTCGAAACCACCGGCTGGCTCGGCGAGGACGTGTGGATGGCCCACTGCGTCCACATGAACGACGCCGACATCGACGCCTTCGCCCGCAGCGGCACCGGCGTCGCCCACTGCCCGTCGTCCAACGCCCGCCTCGCCGCCGGGATCGCCCGCGTCCCCGACATGCTCGCCGCCGGTGTCCCGGTCGGCCTCGGCGTGGACGGCACCGCCTCCAACGAGTCCGGCGAACTCCACACCGAACTGCGCAACGCCCTGCTCATCAACCGCCTCGGCGCCCACAAGGAGGCCGCGCTCACCGCCCGCAAGGCGCTGCGGCTCGGCACCCACGGCGGCGCCCGGGTCCTGGGCCGCGCCACCGAACTCGGCTCCCTGGAGCCCGGCAAACTCGCCGACCTGGTCCTCTGGAAGCTGGACGGACTCGCCCACTCCTCCATCGCCGACCCGGTCACCGCGCTGGTCTTCGGCGCGGCGGCACCGGTGACCCTCTCCCTCGTGGGCGGTCGCCCGGTCGTCGAGGACGGTCACCTCACCCGCGTCGACGAGGACACCGTCGCCCGCGCCGCCCGTGACGAGGCGCGGCGCCTGACCCGGATCGCCGCCGGGGACTGACCCGGCGCCGCTCCCGTGGCGCCGCCGGACACGACGGTGCCACCCCCGAACCCGACCGGGAGGGACGGCTCCCGGCCGGGCTCGCGGAACCCCAGCGGCTCCGCGAGCGCCCGACCCCGGGGACGCGGGGCGCACCCCGCGTCCCCGGGCCACCGCACCACCGTCCCGCCGCGGCGGCGCCCGCCACCAGCACCGCACCGCCGCGCCCGCACCCCGCCCACCGGCGTCCCGTGCCACCCCGCCCACCCGCGCGGTCGCTTCCGTACACCCCCCACCGCGCCGGCACCCCGCAGCGCGCGCACCACCCGCACCACTCCCTCCGTGACAGCAAAGCGCGGCTCCCCGCAGGAGCGCGCGGAAATCGACAGGAGGCCCGCAGTGGCCGCAACGCCGGGGTCGGACCGGAGCACACATCCGGTCGACGAACTCCTCCCGCCCCTCAAGATGTTCACCAGCGGACTGCAACATGTGGCCGCCATGTACGCGGGGGTGGTCGCCCCGCCGATGATCGTGGGGCCGGCCTGCGGGCTGAGCCCCACCGAGACGGCGTTCCTGGTGGGCGCCAGCCTCTTCACCGCGGGCATCGCCACCCTCCTGCAGACCCTCGGCTTCTGGAAGGTCGGCGCCCGGCTGCCCTTCGTCAACGGGGTGTCGTTCGCCGGGGTCACCCCGATGGTCGCCATCGGCAAGGCCCAGGGCCCGGGGCACGCGCTGCCGGTGATCTTCGGCGCGATCATCGTCGCCGGGGTGCTGGGCTTCCTGCTGGCCCCCTACTTCTCCAAGCTGGTCCGCTTCTTCCCGCCGGTGGTCACCGGCACCGTCATCACCCTCATCGGCGTCTCTCTGCTGCCGGTCGCCTTCAACTGGTCACAGGGCGGCGACGCGTCCGCCGCCGACCACGGATCGCCGACCAACGTCGCGATGGCGGCGGTGACGTTCGTGATCGTGCTGGTGCTGCGGCGGGTGCTGCGCGGCTTCCTGCGGCAGATCTCCATCCTGCTCGGACTGATCGCCGGGACCCTGCTGGCGATCCCCGTCGGGCTCACCGACTTCTCCGCGCTCACCGGCGCCGCCCCGGTCGGCTTCCCGACGCCGTTCCACTTCGGCGCCCCGCAGTTCAACGCCGCCGCCGTCGTGTCGATGTGCATCGTGATGCTGGTCTGTATGACCGAGTCGACCGCCGACATGCTCGCCCTCGGCCGGATCGTCGGCCGCCCCGCCGACGAGCGGACCATCGAGGGCGGACTGCGCGCCGACACCCTCGGCACCGCCCTCAGCCCGCTCTTCAACGGTTTCGCCACCAGCGCCTTCGCCCAGAACATCGGGCTGGTCGCGATGACGAAGGTCCGCAGCCGCTTCGTGGTGGCGACCAGCGGCGCGATCCTGCTGCTCCTCGGGCTCTGTCCGATGGCCGCCTCGGTGATCTCCCTGGTGCCGCTGCCGGTGCTGGGCGGCGCGGGCATCGTGCTGTTCGGCTCGGTCGCCGCCAGCGGCATCCAGACGCTCGCCTCGGCGGCGCTGGAGAAGGGGGAGAACGCGCTGATCGTCGCCGCCGCCGTGGGCATCGGTCTGATCCCCATCGCCGCGCCGGACTTCTACCACGCCTTCCCCAAGGACCTGCTGGTCGTCCTGGACTCCGGTATCAGCACCGGCGCCCTGGTCGCCATCGTCCTCAACCTCGCCTTCAACCACCTCGGCGGCCGGTCGGCGGCCACCGGGGACCCGGCGGACGAGGGCGGGGACGAGGACGCCGGAGCGCCGCCGCCGACTCCGGCGGACGCCGCTCCCGCACCCGTGGCGCCCGCCGCGCCGACCGTCCCGCCGCAGTCCGCCCGCCGCACCGCCGACGACACGGCCCGGCTCCCCGGTCACAGCCGCTGACCGCACCGGCGGCCCTCGGCGGAACACACCGGCGGCCCGCGACGGACCGGCCGTGACCGGATCCGCCGCGGGCCGCCACCCGCTTCCCCTCGGGGTTTCCCCCTCCCGCACCGGCTCAGCCGATGTGGAAGTCCTCGCCGTAGACCTTCCACTTCAACGGCGTGTGCAGATCGAGGTTGCCGTCCTTGAGGAAGACCCGCTGCGCGGTGTCGACGCGGCTGGTGTCGCTGTGCGCCTCCTCCTGCTGCATCGCCCAGACCCGGGCGTCCATGAACGCGTTGAGGTACTTCTTCTCGTCGCCGCCCTGCGACGGCGGCTTCGCCTTCTTCAGGGCCCGTTCGCGGATGCTGGAGAAGCTGGTGTCCTCGTCGCCGTCGCCGTGCATGACGATCGCGTCGTAGTACGCGAACTGCCCCAGCACACCGATCTTGTCGGCCTTGCCCTGCTTGACCGCCGGGTTGAAGTACACCCGGTCCCGCTCGTCGTTCTGCGCCTTCTGGAAGTCGGGGTCCTTCGCCGCCGTCTTCCAGTCCTTCACGTACGCGTTGCCGAGCCCCTCGTGGGAGTCGGACCCGTCGACCTTGCGCAGCGCCGGGAGGTACTTCGCGAGGATGTTGTCCGGCTTGCGCTTGGCGTACAGCTCGACGAGTTCGAGCATGTCGTGGGTGCCGGAGCAGAAGCCGATGATGCCGGCGGTGTAGCCCCGTCCGTCGCCGATGTCTTCGATGTACTTGTACTGGTCCTTCCAGTTCAGCGAGGAGTTCTCCGCGCTGGAGACCAGCTTCATCGCGATCTCCTTCTTCGCCGGGTCGTCGAGCCCCGACGCGGCGCGGGAGGAGTGCGGGGAGTGTGTGGCGGAATCCGACTTGCCGCCCGGGATGGCCGTTGCCGCGACTGCGGTCGCGGGAACGGCGAGCAGTGCCACGCCGAGGATGACGCGGGTGGATATTTTGGTCACACGTGACCCTATCGACCGAGAGCGCATACGATCCTCCGATTCCGGAGTGGGCTGTGGGGGGTTCCCCAATCGTTAGGAAGCTTTCCTACCAGACTTGAGGGGGCGCGTACAGGAGTCGCGCACAACCCCGAGCGCGCCGATTCCCTTACAGATCAAGGGAGTTGCGGGGGAGCGGTCCCGGTACGGGAGCGGCCGACCGCGCCGCGCGCACCCGTGACCGGCGCAGCTCTCCGCCCGGGACCCCGGGACGGCTGCGCGCCCGCGCCCGCCCCGCCAAGTGCCGCACGCCGCGATGCCGCACCACATACAGTTGACGCATGGCCGAGGAGACGCGGAACAGCGTGGGCGGTCAGGCCCATGTCAACAGCCTGGTCCAGGCCGGTTCGGTCCAGGAGCTGCACGTGCACCAGTCGCACGCGCCCCGGCCGCCCTGTCAGTTACCGCCGGAAGTGCCCCACTTCACCGACCGCGACGACGAACAGGCCCTCGTCCTGCGGACCGTACGCGACTGGGAACGCGAGCGCCCCGAGGTCCAGCGCCCGCTGATCGTCACGCTCCGCGGACTGCGCGGCGTCGGCAAGACCACCCTCGGCTTCCGGCTCGCCCGGACCCTGCGCGAGGGGTACCCGGACGGCGTCCTCTACGTCGACCTCGACGGCATGCGGCACGACGGCGGCGTCTCCCTCAGCGATGTGCTCGCCCGGCTGCTGCGCGATCTGGGCGTGACACCGGAGTGGGTGGAGCCGACGTTCGCCGGGCGCGCCGCGCAGTACTGGGACCGCACCCAACACCGTCGGCTGGTCGTCGTCATCGACAACGTCCGCTACGCCTCGGAGGCCGAACCGCTCCTCCCGGCGTCCGCGGGCAGCGTGGTCATCCTCGCCGGATCGCGGCGCCTGGACGACCTGGAGCACGCCGCCGCCGTGGAGCTCTCCCTCGAACCGCTGCGGGAGCCCGACGCCGTACGGCTGCTGCTGCGGATCGTCAACGACCCCGAACTGTCCGCCGCGCCGCGCACCGCCGCGGAGCTGGCCCGGCTCTGCGCCGGATCGCCCGCGGCGCTGCGGGTCGCCGGACGCTGGGTGCGCCGCCACCGGCACCGCGGCTGGCCGCGGCTGCTCGCCGGACTCACCACCGAACTGCGGGAGAAGGGCGTGCCGGACATCGAACCCGTATGGGACGCCGCCTACCGCGACCTCGGCCCGCGGGCCCGGCAGCTCTACCGGCTGCTCGCCGCGGAGGCGGGCGAGGTCCTCTCCGAGGCGGCCGTGGCGGCGCTGCTGGGCGCCGGTCGGGACGCCGCCGAGGACGCGCTGGCGGAACTGGCCGACACCGGACTGGTCGACGTGGTCTGCGACCCCGCCGAGGAGGGCGCGGCCGGACCGCCCGTCCGCCGCCCGCGGATGCACCCGCTGGTCCGCGCCCATGCGCTGCGCCGCGCCCGCGACGAGGGCGGCCCACAGGAGACCGCCGACGGGCTGCGCCGCGTCGTCGCCTGGTATCTGCGCCAGGCCCAGCGCGCCGACGCGGGCGCCGCCGGAATGCGCCTGACCCTCGCCCCGGCCGCCCCGCCGGTGCCCGGCGCGGACGATGTGGACCTCACCGCGCCGGAGCCGGAGCGGAAGGCCGTCGCCCACCGCTGGCTGACGGCCGAGCGGCGCGCCTTGCACACCTGCGTCCGCATCGCCCACGACGCGGGCTGGTACGACCTGGCCTGGGCGCTGTGCGAACCGCTCTGGACACATCTGCTCGACCATCCGCACAGCGCCGAGTCCGCCGTGACCTTCGCCCTCGGACGGGACGCCGCACAGCGCGCCGAGCACCTGCGGGCCACGATCCGGATGCGCTGCCAACTGGCCCGCCCGCTGTGGGAACAGCGCCGGTTCGCCGACGCCGGGCGGGAGCTGACCGCGGCGGTGCACGGCGCCGAACTGCTGGGGCGGGAGCCGGAGGACCGCAAGCTCTACGCCTCCGCGCTGGAGTTCCGCGGCCGCCTCGGGGCGGAGAGCGGTCGCTGGGCCGACGCCGTCCCCGACTATCTGCGCTCCCGCACCATCCACCGCGAGATCGGCAACGCCTACGGCGCCATGCTGCTCACCTACCAGCTGGGCCTGGCCCGCGAAGCCCTCGGCGAACTCGATCTGGCCGAGGCGGAGTTGACCGCGGCGTACGCGGCCGCGCAGGAGCTGGGTCGCGACCGGATGACCGCCCGTACGGTCTTCGCCCTGGGCCGGGTGGAGCAGCGTCAGGGCCGTGCCGACGCCGCGCGGGACCGCTTCGGGGCCGCGCTCGCCGCCGCCCGGCGGCGCGGCTCGACCTTCGAGGAGGCGCGGGTCCTCGACGCCCTCGCCGCACTGGAGGAGGAGGCCGGACGCACGGAGGCGGCGGCCGGGCACCGGGAGCGGGCCGCGGCGATCCGCACACGGGAAGGCGGGGCGGCCCCGGCGTCGTAACGTGACGTCAGAGGCGTACGGCTCCGCTTTCGGGGGCGGTCTCCGGATGGGCGTCAACGGTGCGCCAAGGGCGGGCCGGTGCGCGTTCGGAGGCCGTCAAGGGGCGCGGCGGCGCGCGGGCGCGGTGGTGGACTGCGGGAGACCGAGGGCCGGTGCCGTGATCCGACGGCGACGGCCGCCGCCCGCCACGAAGGACGCGTATGCCGCCGGAGCACGAGAACGCGCCGCACCCCACGGTTCCGGGCCCCGTCGGCGGCTACCGCAACGCCCCGGTCGCGGCCCCGGCCCCGGATCTGACGCCGCCAGTGCCACCTGACCCGCCGGACGGCGCGGGTCTGCTGGCCGTCGACTTCACCGCACTGCTCGCCGCGGTCAAGGCCGCCGAATCCGCCGCCGGGGAGGCGCAGCGGGCCGCGGCCCTGGCGGACGACGCCACCGCCCGGTCCGGGCCCGCCCCCTGGGGCGACGACCCGGGGCTGGGCGAGGCGTTCGGCGACGCCTTCGCCGGACCCCGCGCCGACCTCGTCCGGACGGCCCACCAACTCCACCTCGTGCTGGTCCGGTTGGCGGACGACCTGGCGGCGACCCGCGGCACGTTCGCCCGCGCCGAGGACACCGCGCTGGAGAGCGTCACGGCCTGGCGGGCGCACCTCGACGACGCGGGCGGCGCGGCCTCGTGATCGACGCCCACCACGTACCGCCGGAGCTGCAGAACCTCCTTCTGGTGGTCGTCGGCAACAAATGGCCCACCGGCGACGAGACCGCGCTCCGTGCGGAGGCCGCCGACTGGCGTCAGGTGGCCGAGGTGCTCCGGGTGTGCGCCCAGGACGTGACCGCGGCACGGCGCGCCGTGGACGCCGGGCTGGCGGGCGCGGCCCGCGCGGGCATCGACGCGTTCCTCGCCACGCTGGTCGGACGGCCGGGCGCGGAGGACGATGCGGTGCTGCCGAAGGCGGTCCGCTGCTGCGAGGGCGCGGCCGAGGCGCTGGACGCGCTGGCGAACGAGATCGAGACGCTGCGCATCGAGATCCTCGGCGCGCTGATCGTCCTCGCGATCCAGCTGATGGTGGACGCGGCGGCGTACCTCTTCGGCGGCGCCGAGGCGGCCGCCGTCGAGATCGCCGCCGCCCGGGTGCTCTGCCTGGCCTTCCTGCGCCGGGCGGCCGTACGGGTGCTGACCCGGGTCGCCGAATCGGTGCTGGCGCAGGAGGGGTTCGCGCTGCTGGCCCAGGTTGTCGAGGTGGCGCAGGGGCACCGCGGCACACTGGACGGGCGGCAGCTCACGGCCGCCGCGGTCAACGGCGCGATCGGCGGCGCGGTGGGTTTCGGCGCGGGCCTGGCCGGGGGCGCCCTCGGCCACGGGCTGGGCAAGGGCCTGGCCGCGGCCGGGGCGGGGTCCGCGGTGCGCGGCGCCGCCGATGTGGCCTGGCAGGGCGGGTTCGGCGCGGTGGCCGGGATGGCGGAGGGCGCCGCGCAGGACGCCGCGTCCGGCCTCTCCGGCGACTGGGTCTCCGGCGCGGCCAACGGCGCCTTCAACGGTGCCTGGGGCGCCCGGCACACCGCGATGAACCCGAAGAACCTCGGCTCCCTCTCACCCGCCGACCACCTGGAGGGCGCGGTGGACGGACTGCTACGGGCGCCGCGGTCGGCGGGGGCGGCGGAAGCGGGCGGGGCGGCGTCGGCCGACGGGACGGCGGAGGTGACGTACGGGCCGAGCTTCGCTCCGACGCCCGAGCCGAGCCCCGTTCGGAGCCCCGCTCCAACGCCCGTTCGGAGCCCCGCCCCGACGCCCGTGCCGACGTCCTCGTCCGGGACGTCGTCCCCTTCCCGCTCCAGCTCCGATTCCGGCTCCGATACGGATTCCGGCATCGGCTCCGATCCCGTTTCCGACGTCGGCTCCGACTCAGGTTCCGATTCCGGTTCCGGCGTGACGCCTCCGCCCGGGGCCTCGCCGTCCACCCCGCCGTCGACCTCCGGGCCTTGGCTAGGCACCCAACCCGAGCCGTACGCTGACGAGTTCACCGGTCCGGGCCAGCTCCAGGGCGGGCCCACCGGGCGGGAAGGGCACGAGGTCTGGCAGGACGGTGCCGGGTGGCGGGCCGACGGGCCCGGAGCGCCCCGTGGGGAAGGCGCCGGACCGTTCGCCTCGTTCGGGCCGGAGCCGAACCCCTGGGCCGGGCTGTCCTCGGGCGGGCAGGGCGGCGGCAGCGCTTCCGGCGCTTCGGGCTGAGTCGGCCGGTGGTGCGTGGAGCTGCCGCGATCCGATATGATCATGATGCAACTTCGCCTCCGGGAACGGCGGGTGGAGCGTGCGTCTGTGGTCCAAGGAAAGACGCCCACCAACCGGTGGGAAATGTAGGTGCAAGGCCTGCCGGGCGCTCTGGAACAGGGTCCCTTCCTCATCCGAGGAGGGGACCTTTTCCGTTGACCGGCGCCGGACGACCCGTCAGGACGGCTCAGCCGAAGGGCATCCGCGGGTGCGCCGCCCGACGAGCGTCCGCCGGGAACCGGTGTCCACACCGGCGCCTCGGGCCCGGCCGTCCGGAGCGCGGCGGGCTCAGGTCCGCCATGCGCTCACGGTAGGACCAGCCACTGACAACGCCCCGTCCCCGCGCCCGGACCGGTGCGTTCCGGGCCCGGGCTCCCGCGGCGAACAGGCCCGGGGCGCCCGGCTCACAGCTCCCGGCGGGCCTGTTCCTCCGTCGCCTCCGCCACCTGGACCCGGTACGTCCGCTCCCCGACGGTGCAGGTCAGCGTCGTGGGCGCGGCGGCGTCCGGGGTGGCGGTGAGCCAGGCGTGCAGCGCGGACAGCACCGCCGCCTGGTCCGGGCGGACGATCCGGCCCGCCTCCTCGTACGGCTCGGTCCGCGCCGCCAGCAGGGGGCCGCCGCGGCGGCGCAGCACCGACAGGGACGGGGCGAGGACGGCGGCCACGGTGCGCCGTCCCGGGTACGCGGCGAACGCCTCGTCGATCCAACCGGCCGCGGTCCAGGCGGCGTCGTCCGGACCGCCCCGGGCGCGGCGGAACAACAGCGCCGCGCCCTGGGCCAGATGCGCCCCGGCGGCGTCCTCCTCCACGGCGAGATGACCGGCCGGGGCGTCGGGACCGTCGTCACCGGGGTGGTCCTCGGGATCGTCGGCCGCGGGGTGGCGGACCACGGAGACCGCCGTGCCGTGCACCCGGGTGCGGACCGCGCACGCCGTCGGGAGCGGTGCGGCGGCGCGCGGTACGGGCAGCAGCCGGGGCGCGAGGGGCGTGCCGGGCGGTGTCAGGTCCAGGCAGGCGTAGAGCCGGGCGCGCAGCCGGGGCAGGGCGTTGCCCTGTTCGGCGAAGGCCGCGGCGGCGGCTTCGGTGACCCGCTCGGCGCGGTGCCCGCGGATGGCGTCGGCGATGTCGTGGGGCTTGTCGAAGACGGGCACCGCCGCCAGGAGCCGGTCCATCGGGGTGCCGGGGATCAGCTCCGCGCCGCCGTCGCACACCGACAGCAGCGGGCGGCCCAGCGCCGCCGCGTACAGCGCCGTCGAGCCGTGGTCGCACAGCACGGCGTCGGCCGCCACCAGGACCGATGCCCACTCCTCGTACGGCGAGGCCATCGTCAGACCGGCGGCGAGGGCGGGTGCGAGCCGTTCGGTGAGTTCGTGGTGGCCCGCGTCGCTGTGGGCGTTGGGGTGGATCAGCAGCGCCAACCGGTACTCGTCCAGCGGCAGTTCCCGGGCGAGGCGGGCGGGCAGCCCCGGATGCCGGGCGAGCAGCGAGCGCGGGCCCCAGGTCGAGGTGAGGGCGATCAGTCGGCGGCCACCGGTGCCGAGCGCGGCGCGGTAGCGGTCGCGCAGGCCCCGGGAGGCGAGCAGTCGGTCCAGGGTGGGATCGCCGACGACCGTGGCGCGGGCGGCGGCCGCCGGGCTCCGGGCGGCGAGCCGGTCGATCTGCCCCGGGTGGGCGAGGGCGTGCAGTGCGGCCAGCGGGGTGCCGCCGCGCACCAGATAGGCGGCGTCGAGCCCGGACGCCGCACGGGGCGAACCGTCGGACGGCAGCGACTTGTTGAACCCGGCGCCGTGCGGCAGCAGCGCGAGCGGCCCGCGCAGCCGGTGCAGATCGCCCTTGGGGCTGGCCGCGAGCGTCAGGTCGTAGGGGGTGCCGAGGGCCTCGCTCCAGGGGACGGTGCGGGCCCCGGCGGCCTCCAGCGCCGCGAGCGCGTCGGTGGAGAAGTCCGAGCCGGGGACGAGGGAGAAGACCCGGGTGATGCGGTGGTCACCGGCGAAGACCGGGAGGGTGTCGAGGAGACGGTGCAGCGCCACCGCGGAACGCGCCGCGAAGAGCACGGTCCGCGCGGTGTCCGCCGTCCGCCGTCCCCCGGCTAAGGCGTGGCCCGCCGGCCGGGGTGCGTCGCCGCCGCCGTGGCGGACGGGCTCGGGCGGAGGCGACGGCATGCGGAAGAGCGTACTCGGCGCCCGCCGCGACCGCCGCCGCCCCGCCGCCCGGTGCGGGCCGACGGGGGCGGCGGCGGAGGGCGTGCCCCGGTGGCGACGCCCTCCGCCGGTTCGCGTGCCGGGCTCAGCCCTCCAGCACCGCGTACGCCGGAAGGGTCAGGAAGTCGGCGTAGTCGGCGTCGAGGGCGACCTGGAGGAGCAGGTCGTGCGCCTGCTGCCAGCGGCCCGTGGTGAACGCCTCCTCGCCGACCTCGGCCCGGATGTCGGCCAGCGCGGTGGCGGCGACGGAGCGCACCAGCTCGGCGGTGACCTTCTCGCCCGCGTGGCCGTCCTCCTCGAAGACGACGCCCGCGTCGACCCACTGCCAGATCTGCGAACGGGAGATCTCGGCGGTGGCCGCGTCCTCCATCAGGCCGAAGATCGCGACGGCGCCCAGGCCCCGCAGCCATGCCTCGATGTAGCGGGTGCCGACCTGCACGGCGTCGACCAGACCCTGGTAGGTCGGCTTCGCCTCCAGGGAGTCGACGGCGATCAGGTCCGCCGCCTTGACGTCGACGTCCTCGCGCAGCCGCTCCTTCTGGTTCGGCCTGTCGCCGAGGACCGCGTCGAACGAGGCGCGGGCGATCGGCACCAGGTCGGGGTGGGCGACCCAGGAACCGTCGAAGCCGTCCCCGGCCTCGCGGTCCTTGTCGTTCGCCACCTTCGCCAGCGCCTTCTCGTTGGCCTCCGGGTCGCGGCGGTTGGGGATGAACGCGGCCATCCCGCCGATGGCGTGCGCACCGCGCTTGTGGCAGGTGCGGACGAGGAGTTCGGTGTACGCGCGCATGAACGGCGCGGTCATCGTCACCGCGTTGCGGTCCGGCAGCACGAACTTGGCGCCGCCGTCGCGGAAGTTCTTGACGATGGAGAAGAGGTAGTCCCAGCGCCCGGCGTTCAGCCCGGAGGCGTGGTCGCGCAGCTCGTAGAGGATCTCGTCCATCTCGTACGCGGCGGTGATGGTCTCGATGAGGACCGTGGCGCGGATGGTGCCCTGGGGGATGCCGAGGTGGTCCTGGGCGAAGACGAAGACGTCGTTCCAGAGGCGGGCCTCCAGGTACGACTCGGTCTTGGGCAGGTAGAAGTACGGGCCCTTGCCGAGGTCCAGGAGCCGCTGGGCGTTGCGGAAGAAGTACAGGCCGAAGTCGACCAGTGCACCGGGGACGGGCTTGCCGTCGACCGTCAGATGCCGCTCGTCGAGGTGCCAGCCGCGCGGCCGCATGACGACGGTCGCCAGCTCCGCGGCGTCCTTGAGGGCGTACGACTTGCCCGAGCGCGGGTCGGTGAAGTCGATGCGGCGCTCATAGGCGTCGGTGAGGTTGAGCTGGCCGCCGATGACGTTCTCCCAGGTGGGAGCGGAGGCGTCCTCGAAGTCGGCGAGCCAGACCTTGGCGCCGGAGTTCAGCGCGTTGATGGTCATCTTGCGGTCGGTGGGACCGGTGATCTCCACCCGGCGGTCGTTGAGCGCGGCGGGCGGCTCGGCGACCCGCCAGCTGTCGTCCGCGCGGATGTGCGCGGTCTCTGGCAGGAAGTCGAGGGTGCTGGTCCGGGCGATCTCGGCGCGGCGCTCGGCGCGCCGGGCGAGCAGTTCGTCGCGGCGCGGGGTGAACCGGTGGTGCAGCTCGGCCAGGAAGGCGAGCGCGGCGTCGGTGAGGACCTCGTCCTGGCGCGCGGGGGCGTGCGCGGGGTCGACGTCGGCGAGGGCCAGCGGGGACGGCGCTGGTGCGGACATGAGCTGTCACTCCATTCAGCGGCGGTGCCGAGCGGCCGCCGGGAGGCCGTGCGGCACGGGGTGCCGCGGGGCCGGACGTACGGTCGCGGGCGCCGTTCGGGTTCAGGGCGCTTCTGACCAGTGGAGACTAGTTTCCTTATCGCGGAAGTTCAATCGTTTGTTGATGTCGAGATTCTCCGGGTCGACAGAAGTGGCCCCGTGGTGACTCCGAGTGCCATGCCGTGAGCGGGGCGACGGGGCGTACGGGAGGCGGGGGAACGGCTTGTTTCAGGGAGGGTTCCTGAAGATTCCGGGGCGGCAGCGGGTTCGCTTTCCGGAAGGGTCCCTGAAGGTTTCCCGGGCGGCGCCCTCCCCTCGGGCGTGGCCGAGATCACCCCGCGCCCGCCCCAACTCGCCGCCCGCCGGTAGCCGTTCACCGGAGCAGGTGCAGATCCTCCGGGGTGTCGATGTCGTCCGCCGCCGCGATGTTCGCGCACTCGACGAGGGTGAGTTCGGCGCCGTGGTCGCGCAGGTAGGCGCGGGCACCGCGGTCGCCTTCGGCGGTCGCGGCGATCTCCGCCCACCGGTCCGCGCCGAAGAGCACCGGATGCCCGCGCCGCCCCTCGTACGCGGCTGCCGCCAGCGCATTGGGACCGGTGTACGCCGCGGCCACCCGCGCCACCGCCTCCGGGCCGATGCCCGGCTGGTCGACCAGCATGACGAGCGCCGCCCCGCACCCCGAACCGGCGAGCGCGGTCAGGCCCGTCCGCAGGGAGGAGCCCATCCCGGACGCCCAGTCGGGGTTGGTGTGCACGGTGTGGCCGGAGAGGTCGGCGCGGGCCCGCACCTCGGCCGCCGCGGCGCCCAGGACGAGGTGGACGGGGCCGCAGCCGCCCTCCCGCAGCACCCGCGCCGCATGCTCCACCAGCGGCCGACCGCGGAACTCCAGCAGCGCCTTCGGCCGCCCGCCCAGCCGCCGCCCGCCCCCGGCGGCGAGCAGCAGCCCCGCCACCTCTCCCGGGCGGGGCGGGCGCCCCGGGGTCGGCGCCGGGGTGGACGGATGCGGTGTCGATGTCATGGGGGAGTGCATACCCCATGGGGTCGTCCTGCGGCTGCGCGCCCCGGGGACCGGGGGTTCGGGGTCGCGCTCCGGAGACCGGGCCGCGCCCCGCGCCCCCATGGGGCCGGGCGCCGCCCGCCGGTGCCGCACCGACTCGCGACGCCCGGGCCCTCCCGCGCCCCGGGCCCTCCCGCGCCCCGGGCCCTCCCGCCCCCGGCCCCTCCCGGGTTCGGCCGGTTCGTCGACGTCAGCTCGCGTCGCCCGCCGTACGCGGACGGGGGATCCACGGGCGCAGGGTGCCGCGGATACCGTGCGTACGCTGCTCCGCGAGGCGGCGCTCGGTGACGTACCGGTGCATGTGCTCGACGGTGATCTCCGAGGCGTCCGCGAGTCCGTAGGCGCGGCAGATCAGTTGGACCACGCTGGTGTGGTGCCGGTCGGGGGCCGCGTCGTGGCCGTGCTCCGGCTCGGGGTCGCTGTACGGGTCGCGTTGAGAGTCCATCGCGTTCTCCGATTCTGGGATATACCGGATATGCCCGGAAGGATGCTGCTCCGTCCCGGCACTCCGTACGCCTGTCCCGGTGGACGCTCACGCGGAAGGCGGGGCGGGGGAGCAGATGTGCGGGGGAATGGCCCGGTCACCGCGGGGAAGCCTGGAGGGTTCTCCGGGGCGCACTGCGCAGGCCGCGCGCCGTGCGCGACGGCGCGTGGCGCACGGCGCCCCCGCGCTCCGCCGAACGGGCCCGGGGCCCGCGGTCGCGCTCCCGCCCGCCCGGGGTGACGGACCCGCACGGATCGCGTCCCGCGTATGGCGTATCCGGTGCGTGGTGGCGTTAACTGTCCGGCATTGTCGAACGCTCAACTTCCTTGGAGGGCGCCGTCGTCGTGGAGCAGAGGCAAAGGGGGCGCGGAGGTCCCGGCGTGGCCGGGGTCGATCCGCGGAGGTACGAACTGCGCACCGCGGTGGCCCGGCTCCGCCGCGAACTGGCCCTGTTGTCCTACGAGTTACCGGACCGAGCGGTGGCCGACGATGAACTGGCCGCCCTGGACGCGATGGTCCGCGAAGGGCTGCCGGAGGTGCCCCGGCTGCGCCGCTCGCTGCTGCTGATCGCCGGTGCCGTCGGATCCGTCAGCGCACTGTCGCCCGCGCTGGCCGACGTCCGCGCGGGCGTCGAACGGTTCGGCGGTCCACCCGGGCGCCGCTGAGCACCCGTCCGGGGCGCGCGCCCCGGCAGCCGACCGGCCCCGGGGCACGCACCCCGGGGCCGGTCGGATTCTGCCGTCACGGGGCGAACCGGCCCCGTGGCACATACGGAGACGCTCAGGCCGGAGTCTGGTTGGCCAGGGCCACCGACAGCTGGGCGGCGACCTCCTGGAGGACCGGTACGACCTTCTCCGTCGACGCCTCGGTGACCCGGCCGGTCGGCCCGGAGATGGAGATCGCCGCGGAGGTCGGGGAGTCGGGGACCGGGACCGCGAAGCAGCGGACGCCGATCTCCTGCTCGTTGTCGTCGACCGCGTAGCCCAGCCGCCGGACGTCGGCGAGCGCGTCGAGGAAGGCGTCCGGGTCGGTGATCGTCTTCTCCGTCGCCGCGGGCATGCCGGTCCGCCCGAGCAGCGCCCGGACCTCCTCCGGCGGGTGCCCGGCGAGCAGTGCCTTGCCGACGCCGGTGGAGTGCGGCAGGACCCGGCGGCCGACCTCGGTGAACATCCGCACGGCGTGCCGGGAGGGGACCTGGGCGACGTAGACGATCTCGTCGCCGTCGAGCAGCGCCATGTTGGCGGTCTCGCCGGTCTCCTCGACCAGCCGGGCCAGGAACGGCCGCGCCCAGGTGCCGAGCAGCCGCGAGGCGCTCTCGCCGAGGCGGATCAGACGGGGGCCCAGCGCATAGCGGCGGTTGGGCTGCTGGCGGACGTAACCGCAGGCCACCAGGGTGCGCATCAGGCGGTGGATGGTGGGCAGCGGGAGGCCGCTGCTGGCGGACAGCTCGCTGAGGCCGACCTCGCCCCCGGCGTCGGCCATCCGCTCCAGCAGATCGAAGGCGCGCTCGAGGGACTGGACGCCGCCGCTCGCGCCCGCGGGCTTGGCATCGGCGGCGGAGGTGCTGGCGCTGGACGGCGGCACGTCGCTTTCCTTTCGGGGCGGAGGGGTCGGTCTCGGCTGGTACGGGCGCCGGGCCCGACCGGTGCAGCCTACCGGTCCCGATTCCCGGACACACGGCGTATCGCACAGTCGTTCGCGCCGGTCAGCGCCTCGGTCACGGAACTCCGGCCGGGTCGGTGATCTCGCTCTCCAAGATCCCTTGACCTGACCGGTGGCCCTGGCTACGTTCTGCTTCTCGAAACTTATTATCCATTTCGCGGAATCTTCTAGTCGTGTGCAGAGGATTTCCGCTCTCCCGCCGCGGGCGTCGGCCGCCTGGCCCCCGGGGCGGTGTCCGCGGGGCCCGGAGGGGTCCCGGCGGGTCCCGGAAGGGTCTTGACGGGTCCCGGCCCTGCGGTGAAACTCCTTCAACAGTCTGTTGAAGACCTGGTGAGCGCCACGGCGCGGCCCGGCCGACCGGCCCCGCGGCCGGTCGCCGACGACATGGAGCACGAGAACGAGGAGGGGACCGGGTGTCCGAAGTAGAGCTGGTGCTGCGCAGCAGGCGGGTCATCACCCCGGAGGGGACGCGCGCCGCGTCCGTCGCCGTCAGCGGCGGGACGATCACGGCGGTCCTGCCGCACGACGCCGCGGTGCCGGACGGCGCCCGGGTCGAGGACTTCGGTGACGACGTCCTGCTGCCCGGCCTGGTGGACACCCACGTACACGTCAACGACCCCGGGCGCACCGAGTGGGAGGGCTTCTGGACCGCCACCCGCGCGGCCGCCGCGGGCGGCATCACCACGCTCGTGGACATGCCCCTCAACAGCCTCCCGCCGACCACCACCACCGCCCACCTCGACACCAAGCGCGAGGTCGCCGCCGCCAAGGCCCATATCGACGTGGGCTTCTGGGGCGGCGCGATCCCCGGCAACGTCAAGGACCTGCGCCCGCTCCACGACGCCGGAGTCTTCGGCTTCAAGTGTTTCCTGTCGCCCTCCGGCGTGGACGAGTTCCCCGAGCTGGACCAGGAACAGCTGGCCCTCGCGCTGGAGGAGATCGCCGGATTCGGCGGTCTGCTGATCGTGCACGCCGAGGACCCGCACCACCTGGACGCGGCGCCCGTGCCCCGCGGCCCCCGGTACGCCGACTTCCTCGCCTCGCGCCCGCGCGTCTGCGAGGACGACGCCATCGCCGGGCTGATCGCGCTGGCCCGGCGGCTGGACGCCCGGGTGCATGTGCTGCACCTCTCGTCCGCCGACGCGCTGCCGCTGATCGCCGCCGCCAGGGCCGAGGGCGTCCGGATCACCGTCGAGTCCTGCCCGCACTTCCTGACCCTGACCGCCGAGGAGATCCCCGACGGCGCCACGGAGTTCAAGTGCTGCCCGCCGATCCGCGAGGGCGCCAACCAGGACGCGCTGTGGCAGGGCCTGGCGGACGGCACCATCGACTGCATCGTCTCCGACCACTCGCCGTCCACCGCCGACCTCAAGACCGCCGACTTCGGCGCCGCGTGGGGCGGCATCTCCTCCCTCCAGCTCGGGCTGCCCGCCATCTGGACGGCGGCCCGCGCCCGCGGCCACTCCCTGGAGGACGTGGTCCGGTGGATGGCCACCGCCCCCGCCGCACTGGTCGGCCTCGGGCGGAAGGGCGCCATCGAGGCGGGCCGGGACGCCGACTTCGCGGTGCTCGCGCCCGACGAGACGTTCACCGTCGACCCGGCCGCCCTCCAGCACCGCAACAAGATCACCGCGTACGCCGGGAAGACCCTGCACGGCGTGGTGCGCTCCACCTGGCTGCGTGGCCGCAAGATCAACGACGGCGCCACCCTCGCCGCGCCCACCGGCACGCTCCTCACCCGTCCCGAGCACGGCTGACCCACCGCCCGGCTGCCCGCACCGGCGGCCGGGCACCGCTCAACCCTCCAGCGCGTCCCAGAACATCAGCTCGTACGCCTGGAGGAGCCGCCCGTGCCGGTGCGCCTCCAGCGGCCGGGCCTGGCCGGTCTCCAGCCCGTGCGCGACGGCCGCCAGGGCCCGCCGGTCCAGCTCCGGCGACGGCGCGGCGAAGAGGTCGAAGAACCCGCACGCCGCGTCCGGCAGACCGTAGTGCTCCCGCGCCGCCCGGCCCACCCGCGCGCAGTACGCGCCCCATGCGGCGAAGTTCGCGGTCAGCGCGATCACCACGTCGACCGGCGCCACCCCGAGCGCCAGCCGCGCCACGTACGAGGGGTACGCCTGGCAGCCGGGGCGCGGCTCGTGGCCGTCGACGGTGGACGGGGCGATCCCCAGCGCCCCGGTCAGCTCCGCCAGCCGCTCCAGGGCGACCGTCTCGCCGTCCGCGAGCAGTTCGAAGAAGGCGGCGACCGGCGGATCGGCGTCGGTCCGGTGCGTCAGATGGCGGAAGCTGAGCCGGTCCGAGGCGATCACCCGGTGCTGCTCCAGGGCGAGCGCCGTGAACACCGTGCGCGGCGCCTGCCCGGCCGCGATCCGCTCGACCGTCCGGTTCACACCGGAGTCCGGGGCGAGGGCGCGTACGGCGGCGTCGAGCACGGCGTCCGGGGACGGCCGGGGCGCGGTGTCGGCGGGTCGGACCATGGCGGGATCTCCTCCGGTACGGGCGGCCGCCCACGGCGCCGCACCGTGTGCGGCACCCGGCCCGGCGGCCGAGGGGTGTGCCCCCAGCGTGCGGGCCCGGCACCGGGCGGCCCGCCGACGCGCCGGAAGGGCCCCGGGAGCACCGCCCGCACGGCGCTCCCGGGGCCCGGTGGCGTCAGCGCGTCTTGGCGGCGAAGACCAGCACGCTCATGAACGCCAGCAGCACATGGGTGGCCACGACGTAGATGAACACCCGTACATAGAGCCCGCGCGGTGGCTTGTTCTCGACGTACTTCCGTTCGCTCGCGGGCGGCGGCGCGACGGCGTCGGAGCCGCCGGTGGTCCCGGGGACGGCAGGGGTGGAGTGGTCGGGCACGGCGTTCGTCCTTCCCTCACGAAGCGGTGCGGTGCGCGGCGGCTCCGCGGCACCGAAGGCGGTGGGCGGTCTCACAGGCCGCGGCGCGGGGTGTCGTCCCCCAGGCACAGCTCGGCGGCGCCGCTCTGCAGCAGGGTGTGGACGAAGAGCATCTCGGCGCCCGCCCGGGTGGTCGCGGCGATGCGGTGCGGGGTCAGCGAGTCGAAGTGGGCCGCGTCACCCGGACCGAGCAGGTGCACCGCCTCGCCGAGCGTCAGCCGCAGCTGCCCGGTGAGGACGTACAGCCACTCCTCGCCGGGGTGCACCCGCACCAGATCGCCCTGCGCCCGCTGCGGTACGTGCACCCGGAGCGCCTGCATGGCCCGCCCGGCGCCGCCGACCGTCCAGTACGTCCAGCCCCCGGCCTCCGACGGTTCGGTCCGGCCGGCCCGCATGATCGGGTCCCGCTCCGGAGCGGTCTCGCCCAGCAGGTCGGATACCGTGGTGCCGTACATGCGTGCCAGCGCGAGCAGCATCGGCAGCGAGGGCTGACGGCGATTGGTCTCCAGCCGGGACAGATGCGCGGGCGACAGTCCGACCCGGCGGGCGGCCGTCTCCAGCGTCAGCCCGCTGCGGCGCCGCAGATCGCGCAGCCGGGGCGCGACGGTGGGCAGCTCCGCCGCCTCTGCGGGGGCGTCCTGCGGGGTCTCGGTCATGTACCCGGTATAGCCAGTTTTGACCTCAGAGGCAAAAATTTTACCTGAGAGGCAAAGCCTCGTCGGTACTCCCCTCGCCCCCTCCTCGCGGCCGTCCCGGCGTTCTGTACGGGTTCCCGGCCGCCTTCCGGGACGGTCCCGTACGGGGCACCTCCGCCGCGGGACCGGATTCGTACGGAGTGACGGCCCGGCAGCCGGACGGGTGAGGTGCGACGGGGAGTCGTGCGAGGTGGGGGCGCCCGGGGCGATGGGGGTGCAGGGGGATCGAGCGGTCGGTGCGGAGTCCCCAACAGCCCTCCGGTATACGGGAGTCGGGCGGAATTGACGGCTCCTCGGGGGCGCAGGGAACCGCAAGGGGGCGTGGGCGTGGCCGTGTTGCGCCGATCGGGGGATCCTTGTGAACGGCCGGGAAACTTCCGCTCCTTGGCATTGACAGGGCCATGTCTACGCGCGTCATGCTTGGGCCCATGAGAATCCCCCCACGGATCACCCGGATCGGCGCCGCGGGCGCCCTCGCCTCGGCCCTTCTCCTCGGCGGCACCGCCGTCGCGGCCACCCCGAGCACCGCCACGGCGCACCCGGCGGTCTCCGCGCAGCACGTACGGGTGGCGAGCGTCGGCAAGATCTGCCAGTCCAAGCTGCCGTCCCAGGCCCACGACACCCTTGACCTGATCGCCAAGGGCGGCCCCTACCCGTACCCGAAGGACGGCACGGTCTTCTCGAACCGCGAGGGGATCCTGCCGAAGCAGAGCTCCGGCTACTACCACGAGTTCACCGTCGTCACCCCGGGCTCCCCGGACCGCGGCGCGCGCCGCATCGTGACCGGTGAGAAGAAGCAGGAGGACTACTACACCTCCGACCACTACGCGACCTTCAACCTCGTCGACTTCGGCTGCTGAGCCGACGCCCGGTACCCACCGGGCACCGACGGCGGTCGGGATGCTGCGGGCATCCCGGCCGCCGTTCGCGTTTTCCGAGTCCCGCGGCCGGTCCGGGGCGGCCCCGTTTCCCCTGCCGTCCCGCCGCTCTCTGTCCCCGTCCTGTAACCGTTCGGGGCGGCTGCGCGCGGGGTGACGGCCGACGCCCGAGGTCAGGGCGGTCGCGGTGAGTTGCCGCGCGGGTAACCCTGAAAGATCCCTGGGATGTCGTCGCTTCAGGGACGTACGGTGGCCCCCCGCGGGAGAATTGTCAGTGGCTGCCGGTAGCGTTCCGGTCGAATCAAGAAATGACCGGGCATCGACGGTAATACTCCGACTCGCGGGTCGCCCGCGCGCGGAGGCCGCCGCACCGGCCGCGGCCGGGCGGGCACGGTCGTTCACGGACAAGGAAGGGCGGCGAACTGCCGTGTATCGCTGGGAGATCACCCGGGCCGCGCTGGCGCAGCGGGTCTTCGCCATCGTGCGCAGCACGACGTACGACGAGGCGAGCGCCACCGCCGACACCCTGCTGTCGGCGGGCGTCACCACCTTGGAGATATCCCTGACCACACCGTTCGCACTGGAGGCCGTCACCACCCTCACCCGTGAGCTGGGCGAGGACGCGGTCATCGGCGCCGGGACGGTCCTTGACGCGGTGTCGGCCCGGATGGCGGTCGACGCCGGGGCCCGCTTCCTGTCCTCGCCGAGCCTGGACGAGGAGGTGATCCGTACGGGCCACCGCTACGGCATCCCCGTCTTCCCCGGCGTCGCCACCCCGACCGAGATGGTCCGCGCGCTGGAGCTGGGCGCCGATGCGCTCAAGGTGTTCCCCGCGGCGGAGCGCCGACCGTCCTGGCTCGGCGAGATCCGCGCCGCCCTGCCGCAGGCGCCGCTGCTCCCGGCGGGCGGGGTGAGCGTGGAGAGCGCCCCCGAGTGGATCGCGGCGGGCGCGGCGGCCGTCGGCCTGGGCTCCGCCCTCTCCGACGGCGACCGCGACACCGTCACCAAGCGCGCCTCCGCCCTGCTCTCCCGCCTCGCGGAAGCCGCCTCGGACTCCCCGGTCCCGGAGAGCGCGATGGAGTTCTACGAGTACTGAGTAGTACGGGGAGGATGCGCCGCGCGTACGGGGTTGGAGGTAGGCCGGATGCTCGTCGTCCCGGGGCCCTGATCGGCCCGGGACGGCGGGCGCCGGGGCGCCGCCGGGGCCCGGGTGGGGAGGTCGCTCGCGGTGGGCTCGTTCTCGTCGAGGCGGAGTATCCGGGAGTCGTCCGCCGATACCCGCAGGGCGGGGGCGAGGTCCTCCGCCGTCAGCTCCGTCGGGACTGTCTCCCTGTCGCGGAGCACCGCGGGGCGGGTGATGTCGCAGTGCCGGTCCTTGAGCGTTCCCCGGCCGTCGCGTAGCTCCTTGACGGTGTACCAGCGGTCGCGCCGGTAGTGCTTGGTGAACAGGTCGCCGGGCTCGAAGTGGAGGAAGCCGAAGTCGCGGTCCCTGGGCGCCGCCCACGAGGCCAGGACCGGGAGGTGGGAGCCTTCGTCGGTCGGCACGGTGGCCGGGTAGCGCGGATCTTGGTCCGTCCGGCGCTGGTCAGCATCACGTCCAGTTGCTGCGGCATCGCGCGCCCGCTCCGTTCTCCCGTGAAGCGGTCGTCCTCGTGGAGTGATCATCGGTAAGTGCGGGGCGGTGTGGCGGACTTGGGGGAGCGGCGGGGGTGGGGGCGCCGTCGGGGCTCGTGGCCCGTCCCATCCACCGATCACCCTCTTCACCCTCCGCGTCCCCTCTGCCACGCTGTCCGCGCCGCCCCCTGGCCTGATTCCGTCCCCGTACAGGAGCCCGCCGTATGAAGCGTTCCGTCGTTCTTCCCGCTCTGGCCGTGCTGCTCGCCGTCACCGCCGCAGCGCCGTCCGCGGCCACGCCCGCACCGGCGCCCGGCGCGGCGCCGACCGCCGCGGAGCCGCACCGTCCGCGGCCGGACGCCTCGCTGCTGGACACCGTGGCGCGCCGCGGGGAGCTGCGGGTCTGTACGACCGGGGACTACCGGCCCTACACCTACCGGGACCCGAAGACCGGTGCGTACCGCGGTGTCGACATCGACATGGCGAAGGACCTGGCGACGAGCCTGGACGCGAAGCCCCGGTATGTGGCGAGCACCTGGGCGTCGCTGGTCGGGGACCTCGCCGCGGGGCGGTGCGACATCGCCATGGGCGGCGTCTCGATCACCTTGCCGCGGGCCCGCGAGGTCGCGTTCACCGAGCCGACCCGGGAGGACGGCAAGACGCCGATCGTGCGCTGTGCGGACAAGGAGAAGTACGGGACGCTGGAGCAGATCGACCGGCCGGGGACGCGGGTGGTCGTCAATCCGGGCGGGACCAACGAGGAGTTCGCGCGGGCGCGGCTGAAACAGGCGAAGATCACCGTGCACCCGGACAACACCACGATCTTCGACGAGATCATCGCCGGGCGGGCCGATGTGATGATGACCGACGCGGGGGAGACCCGCTACCAGGCGAAGATCCACCCGGAGCTGTGCGCGCTCCACCCCGACGAGCCGTTCACCTTCTCCGAGAAGGCGTACGCCGTGCCGCGCGGCGACGCCGACTTCACCGCCTACGTCGACCAGTGGGTGCACCTGGCGACGCACGACGGCACGTACCGGAAGTACGAGGACGCCTGGATGAAGTGACCCGGGATGGCGGGGCGGCCCGGGCGCGGACGTACCGCCCGGGGCGCCCGGCACCCGTCAGACCAGCCACTTCCCGGCGCGCATCAGGGTCCGGCCGGACATCTCGGGGACCGTGCCCCACGCCTGGATCACCTCCGGGGTGACCTGGAAGAAGACGTACGAGGGATGGTCCGCGCGGGGGTCCCAGCCGTCCTTGGCGGCGAAGGCGTCGCCGACCCCGTCCGGCAGCTCCTCGCGGGGCAGCATGCGGGCGGTGCCGTGGACCAGGACCACGTCCCGGGGGTGGCCGAAGGCGAGCCGGGCCCGTCCCGAGGCGCACAGGTTGCGGCCCGTCGGATTGGTGTCGCGGGTGGCCAGCCAGACCGTCTCGCCGTCCCACCAGAAGGCGAGCGGGACCAGACACGGTTCGCCGGTGGCGTCGGCGGTGGCGATCCATACGTCGTTGTCCCGTGCCAGCCGTGCCAGCGCCTCACGCTTGCGCCGCTCCGGGCTGCGGGGGCCGTCGGGGGAAGATCCGGTATCCGTCATGGCAGAGGAGGCTAGGGTGCGGGCGCCCGGCCCACAACGGCGCGGGAGCGACCGGGCGGGGCGGCCCCGCCCGGACCCGCCCGGCGGCATCCGTTTCTTCCGGTCCGCCCCGCGGTCCCGCTCCGGGGCCGCCCCTGGGCTACGCTCCCGGGCCGGAGCCACCGCCACCGGCCCGGCGCCAGACCCCACGAACCGGTACAGATCGCAGGTAACGGATACTTGGTCGGTTGGGGCCGACGTTCCCGGAACGGTACGCGGCGACTCCCCGACAGAGCGTGACAATCGGCGGAAGGGCAAGACCTCGTGGCAAGGGTTCGAAGAGGCGTACGCGTCATGGGCGCCGTGCTGGCTGCGGTGCTCGGCGCCTCCCTCGCGGGGTGCAGCAGCACCGGAGGCAAACGTGCCGAGGACGCACGGGCGGCGCAGGCCGCCGGTGGCAAGGCGGCGGTGAACACCCCCAGGTGGACCTTTGCGATGGTCACCCACTCCGGGGACGGCGACACCTTCTGGGACATCGTCCAGAACGGCGCACAGCAGGCCGCGGCCAAGGACAACATCAAGTTCGTCTACGGCCACGACAAGGAGGCCCAGCGGCAGAGCCAGCTGGTGCAGTCCTACATCGACCAGAAGGTCGACGGTCTGATCGTCACCCTCGCCAAGCCCGACGCCATGAAGGACGTCGTGGCCAAGGCGGAGAAGGCCGGGATCCCGGTGATCACGGTGAACTCCGGCGCCGAGGACTCCAAGAAGTTCGGCGCGCTCAGCCACATCGGGCAGGACGAGACGGTCGCCGGTGAGGCGGTCGGCGAGGAGCTGAACCACCGCGGCCGCAAGAAGGCCCTCTGCGTCCTGCACGAGCAGGGCAACGTCGGCCACGAGCAGCGCTGCGACGGCACGAAGAAGGCGTTCAAGGGCGAGCTGGAGAAGCTGTACGTCGAGGGCACCAACATGCCGGACGTGCAGTCGTCCATCGAGTCCAAGCTCCAGGCCGACCCGTCGATCGACGCGGTCGTCACCCTCGGCGCGCCCTTCGCGCCCACCGCCGTCAAGGCCAAGGAGCAGGCCGGCAGCAAGGCGGAGGTTGACACCTTCGACCTCAATGCGCAGGTCGCCGACGGTCTCAAGGACGGCTCGCTCGGCTTCGCCGTCGACCAGCAGCCCTACCTCCAGGGGTACGAGGCCGTCGATCTGCTGTGGCTGTACAAGTACAACTCCGACATGCTCGGCGGCGGCAAGCCGGTGCTCACCGGACCGCAGGTGATCACCAAGAAGGACGCCGCGGCGCTCCAGGAGTACACGAAGCGGGGCACCCGATGAGCCCGGCCGGAACCGGTGCCTCCACCACCCTCGCGGACGCGGCGTCCGGCGATGAGCGGCTGCTGCGCCGCTCCCCGCTGCACCGTCTGATGGGCCGCCCCGAGCTGGGTTCGGTCGTCGGAGCCGTCGCGGTCTTCGTCTTCTTCGCCTGCGTCGCCGAACCCTTCCTGCGCGCCTCCAGCCTCTCCACTGTGCTGTACGCCTCGTCGACGATCGGCATCATGGCGGTCCCCGTCGCGCTGCTGATGATCGGCGGGGAGTTCGATCTGTCGGCCGGGGTGATGGTGGTCAGCTCGGCGCTGATCTCGTCGATGTTCAGCTACCAGATGACCGCCAACACCTGGGTCGGTGTCGGGGTGTCGTTGCTGGTCACGCTGGCCATCGGGTTCTTCAACGGCTTTCTGCTGACCCGTACGAAGCTGCCCAGCTTCATCATCACGCTCGGTACGTTCTTCATGCTGACCGGCCTCAACCTCGGCTTCACCAAGCTGATCAGCGGCACCGTCTCCACGAAGACCATCGCCGACATGGAGGGCTTCGACTCCGCCCGCGCCGTCTTCGCCTCGCATCTGACGCTCGGCGGCGTCGACATCCAGATCACCATCCTGTGGTGGCTCGTGCTGGTCGCCGTCGCCACCTGGATCCTGCTGCGCACCCGCGTCGGCAACTGGATCTTCGCGGTGGGCGGCGGCGACGACGCGGCCCGCGCGGTCGGCGTCCCGGTCGTCAAGACCAAGATCGGGCTCTACATGGGCGTCGCCCTCGCCGCCTGGATCTCCGGCCAGCACCTGCTGTTCTCGTACGACGCGATCCAGTCCGGCGACGGCGTCGGCAACGAGTTCCTGTACATCATCGCGGCGGTCGTCGGCGGCTGTCTGATGACCGGCGGCTACGGCTCGGCGATCGGCTCCGCCGTCGGCGCGTTCATCTTCGGGATGACCAGCAAGGGCATCGTCTACGCACAGTGGAACCCGGACTGGTTCAAGTTCTTCCTCGGGGCGATGCTGCTGCTCGCCACACTGCTGAACGCCTGGGTGCGCAAACGGGCGGAGGAGAAGGCATGACGGCGCTCGTCGAGCTGGCCGACGTCAGCAAGTTCTACGGCAACGTCAAGGCGCTGGAGGGCGTCTCGCTGGAGGTGCACGCCGGGGAGATCACCTGCGTGCTCGGCGACAACGGCGCCGGTAAGTCCACCCTCATCAAGATCATCGCGGGGCTGCACCAGCACGACGCGGGCACCTTCACCATCGACGGGGAGGAGACCCGCCTGGTCAACCCGCGCGACGCCCTCGACCGCGGTATCGCCACCGTCTACCAGGACCTCGCCGTCGTCCCGCTGATGCCGGTCTGGCGGAACTTCTTCCTCGGCTCCGAGCCGACCCTGGGCCGCGGCCCGTTCCGCCGCCTGGATGTGCGCACCATGCGCGAGACGACCCGTAGCGAACTGCTGCGGATGGGCATCGACCTGCGCGACGTCGACCAGCCCATCGGCACCCTCTCCGGCGGTGAGCGGCAGTGCGTCGCCATCGCCCGCGCCGTCTACTTCGGCGCCAAGGTCCTCGTCCTGGACGAGCCGACGGCGGCGCTCGGCGTCAAGCAGTCCGGCGTCGTCCTGAAGTACGTCGCAGCCGCCCGGGACGCCGGGCTCGGCGTGGTGTTGATCACCCACAACCCGCACCACGCCTACCTCGTCGGGGACCGCTTCGTCCTGCTCAAGCGGGGGGCGATGGCCGGTAGCCACGCCCGGTCGGAGATCTCGCTGGAGGAGCTGACCCGCCAAATGGCGGGCGGCAGCGAGCTGGAGCAGCTCAGCCACGAGCTGGCCCGCGAGGCACCCGGGGAATTCCCCGGGGGCCACCGCCCCGGCTGAGCACGCCGGGGGGCGCGCGGCGCATGCGCCCGCGCCCCCACGCCGCGGTGCGCCGGACCTGGCCGGTGATGCACAATCGCACCAAACCCGTGCACCCGGGGGTCTCGACGACCGGAAGGGAAGGCCCCCGCACCGCAGCCCCGGCGGAACCCCCGCCCGCAGACCGAGGCCCGACCGGCCTCCCGACCCGCAGGGACGAGACGACTCTTGCGCGCACACAGCCGACCGGGCCACCACCGCAGCCACGGCGAGGTGGGCCGATGAGCACGTACCGTGAACGCGTCCCGAGGGGGCCCGCCCGGGCGACCGTGCTGCGTACCGCCGGGACCCGCGAGCGCCGCTCGCACCTGACCGCCCCGCGGGTGCCGACCGTCGGTATCGACATCGGCGGCACCAAGGTCATGGCGGGCGTCGTCGACGCCGACGGAGCGATCCTGGAGCAGGTCCGCACCGAGACGCCGGACAAGTCCAAGAGCCCGAAGGTCGTCGAGGACACCATCACCGAGCTGGTCCTCGACCTCTCCGACCGCCACGATGTGCACGCGGTCGGCATCGGCGCCGCCGGGTGGGTCGACGCGGACCGCTCCAACGTCCTCTTCGCCCCGCATCTGAACTGGCGCAACGAACCGCTCCGTGACCGCCTCGCGGGCCGTCTCGCCGTCCCCGTCATGGTCGACAACGACGCCAACACCGCCGCCTGGGCGGAGTGGCGGTTCGGCGCCGGACGCGGCGAGGACCACCTCGTCATGATCACGCTGGGCACCGGCATCGGCGGCGCGATCCTGGAGGACGGCCAGGTCAAGCGGGGCAAGTACGGGGTGGCCGGAGAGTTCGGCCATATGCAGGTGGTGCCCGGCGGGCACCGCTGCCCGTGCGGCAACCGCGGCTGCTGGGAGCAGTACAGCTCCGGCAACGCCCTGGTCCGCGAGGCCCGGGAGCTGGCCGCCGCCGACTCACCGGTCGCGTACAACATCATCGAGCGGGTCGGCGGCCACGTCCCCGACATCACCGGGCCGCTCATCACCGAGCTGGCGCGGGAGGGCGACGCGATGTGCGTCGAACTGCTCGCCGAGATCGGCCAGTGGCTGGGCGTCGGCATCGCCAACCTCGCCGCCGCCCTCGACCCGTCCTGCTTCGTCATCGGCGGTGGCGTCAGCGCCGCCGACGACCTGCTGATCGGCCCCGCCACGGACGCCTTCCGCCGCACCCTCACCGGCCGCGGCTACCGCCCCGAGGCGCGCATCGCCAAGGCGCAGCTGGGCCCCGAGGCCGGGATGGTCGGCGCCGCGGATCTCGCCCGGCTGGTCGCCCGCCGCTTCCGGCGCGCCAACCGCCGCCGGGTCGAGCGCTACGAACGCTACGAACGGACCGGCCGCCGATGACCACCCAGGACCTCACGGGCGCCGCCGCCCCGCCGCCCGCCGCCACCCCGCGGCGCGGAACGCCCCGCTGGCTGATGGCGGTGATCGTCTTCCTGCTGATCACCATCCCCGCGGGCTACATCGTCATCTCCGCGGAGCAGAGCCGCGACAGCGGCGAGATGAAGGAGGCCGAGGCCGCCGCGACGGGCCTGACCAACGCCTTCCCGTCCAAGGTGCAGCAACGGATCTACAACGTCCCGGTGCCGCTCGGCTCCACACCCGTCTACTACTACGAGACGAACTCCTGGGACACCAGCTCGCTCTACGTCCAGTTCCGGACCAACGGCGTGGGCCTGGCCCGCTATCTCAAGGAGATCGGCTCCAGCACCGACGCGCTCAAGAAGGGCGAGGTCACCATCACGCCCCGGCAGGCGGCACAGGTCGGCTGGGACTTCACCGGCGACGGCCAGTTCGCCGGTCTGCGCGAACACCGCGCCGAGCCGCAGCCCTCGCAGCAGATCACGGTGAGCTTCGACGAGCCGGGGCACCCTGTGGTGCACACCGTCTCGACCGTCACGTTCTGACCGGCGGCCGGGCCCGGCACCTGCCGCCGGTACTCCGGACGGCTGAGGCCGACGGGCGGTTGCCGCGGCGGGGCTTCCCCGGGCCGGGCGGTCGGCGATCATGTCGGGGCGCCGGGCCCGGCCCGGGTCCGGTGACCGCCGCGGCGGACGGCCCGGATCCCGAGGAACCCGATGCGCACGCTGATCAGCACCGCCTTCATCTCGCTCGACGGCGTCGTGGAAGCCCCCGGCGGCGAGCCCGGCTACCGCAACTCCGGATGGACGTTCAACGACGTCGACTTCCTGCCGGAGGCGTACGAGATCAAGCGCCGCGAGCAGACGCAGGCCACCGCGCTGCTGCTGGGCCGGGTCAGCTACCAGGCGTTCAGCCCGATCTGGCCGGACGTGGCGGAATTCGCCGGGTACCTCGCGATGCCCAAGTACGTCGTCTCCACCACCCTCACCGAGGACGACCTGGTCACGAACTGGGGCGGGACCACGATCCTGCGCTCCCTCGACGAGGTCGCCGCCCTCAAGGAGACCGCGGGTGGCCCGATCCTGGTCAACGGCAGCGCCACCCTCAACCACCACCTCTCCGACGCCGGGCTGATCGACCGCTACCACCTGCTGGTCTTCCCGCTGCTCCTCGGCGCGGGCAAGCGCCTGTTCAGCACCGCCGACCGGCCCACCCGGAAACTGCGGCTGACCGAGCACACGACGTACCCCAACGGGCTCCAGCTGAACGTCCTCGACGTGGTGCGCTGACGCTCCCGGCGCGCCCCGCGCCGCGGCCGGTCAGCGTTTCCCCGGCCCGTCCTCCGCGGACGGCACCGGGGCGGTGAAACCGGCCGCCTGCGGGTCGGTGAGCGGGGAGGCCCGCAGGTGCCGGTTCTCGGTGCGGAGGCCGTCGGCCAGGCTCAGCATGCCCTCGGTGAACTCGCCGACCTGCTGCTTCCGCATCTCCCGCAGCGTCGACTGCGCGGCGGCGACCGCGGTGACGACCATCTCCTCCAGCGACTGCGGATCCTCCGGATCGATGACGGACGGGTCCACCCGCAGCGAGGTCAGCATCCCGTCGGCGTCCACCTTCGCGGTCACCAGCCCGCCACGCGCATGCCCGGTCATCTCGCTGTCCTTGAGCCCGCCCAGACCGGCGAGGTTCCCCTGGAGGTCACGCATCCGCCGGGTGAGCGCGGCGATGTCGAAGGACGGGCTGTCGGCCATGGCGGGGCTCCTCGGGGGTGCGGAAGGGGACGGACCGGGCCGCGCGGCGTGCGCGGGCGCACCGCGGGCCACCGGCGGCAGGCGGCAGCGGTCCACGGCCATCCTGCGGCCCGGCCCGGCACCGGCCCAGGTCCCTGTTCGGGGGATCTCCGCCTCCGGCACGGCGGCGCAGCCACGAGGCCGGGCCGGGGCGCTCCCCGCGGAGCGCCCCGGCCCGCCCGGTCACTGCGCGGACTCGCAGTTCTCGACGACCAGGCCCGCCGGGAGGGACGTACCCGTCATGGCGGTGACGAGCGCGGCGCCGGAGCGGTGCCACAGCACGCTGTCGCCCAGCCGCGCGAAGCCGTGCTCCGTGAGCAGCTCCGGCGTCAGCACCGCCCCGTCGGCCTCGACGAACACCCGCTCGGCGCCGGGGGTGAAGCTGTCACCGGCCGCGAGCGCCGCGACCCGCCGCAGCAGCGCCCGGACGACGTCCGAGGCGTGGGAGTCGTCCCAGAACACCGCCCCGCTCAGGTACAGCACCCGCGGCGGTTGCCCGCCGCCCCGGCCGTCCGTCGCGAGCAGCGGCGCCACCGGGTCCGCCGCCGTCAGCGCCCCGGTGTCCACGGAGCCGATCCGGTAGTGGATCTTGCCGAGCGCCGCGCCGGTATCCGCCGCCGCCTCGGCGGGGGCCCACCGGGTGACCAGGAGCCGTCCCCGGACCAGCTCCTGGTCGACGAGGAGCGGCACCGGCGGCGCGGCGAGGTCCGGGGCGGTGTCCCGGGTGGTGTCCGGGGTCTGGGACGGGGCGGCGCCGAGGTTGGCGAGCGGCAGCGGCGCGGGAGCCGGGAGCCGTGGCGTCCGCTCCGCCACGGACTCCTGGACCGGCGCCGCCGGAGCCGACAGGGCCCGCGGGCCCGGTGCCGTCTCCCGCGGCGCGACCGCCTCCTCCGCCGCGACCGCCTCCCGCGGTGCCGCCGAGGCGCGGTGCGGCAGGAGGCGGGTGAACTCGGCCACCGGCGGCACCTGCAGCCGCTCCGGTCCCTGCACGGTGACCGTCCCGGCGCCGCCGCTGCTCGTACCGGCGCCGCTGCTCGTACCGGAGCCACCGGCCCGGTGCGGGGCGTGCTCCGGGCCGGTGGTCTCCCGGCGGCCGACGGGTGCCCCGCCCACGCGGCGCAGCCCGCGCTGTTCCTCCGTGCCGATCCAGGACACCGCGGTGCCCCGTGTGCGCGGGGGCAGCGCGGCGCGTTGGGCCGCGGACAGCTCCACCAGTTCGCCGCGGAGGAAGGCGGTGCGCTGGGCGTCGGTGAGCGCGTCCCGCACCTGTGGGTCCAGTGCGGCGAGGTCGGCCGCGCGCTGACTCTCCGACACCGCCGCCGCCGTCGCCCGCGCCGTCGCCGGGCCGTCGAGGAACAGGGCCCGCTCCACCTGCCGGAGCGCGGCGCCCAGCGCCGCCCGGCGGCGGCGGGCCTCCTCGTCGGTGCCGATGATCGGGGGCCACCGCAGAATGCCGGAGGCGAGCCGGAGCCGCTCCTGCGTACCGCGCGCCACGAGTGCCTGCGGGGTGACGCGGTGGTCCGTGGCGACCTCGGTCAGCGCGTACGGGACCGCGCCCAGCGCCCGGGCCATGTCCACCAGGTGCGCCGCCGCCCGGCCGGTCAGACCGAGGGCGCGCAGGGTGTGCGGCACCGCGCGGAGCTGTGCGGCCAGCTCCACCAGGTGCGGCACCGTCTCCTGGGGCAGCGCCAGGTCATGGGCGAGGCCCACCAACTCCTGGGCGCTGAACCACGGATACCGGCGCGGGTCGGCGAGCGCGGCGAACCGCTGCCGGGTCAGGCCCAGTTGCCGGGCGCGCCAGGCGGCGATGGCCGGGGCGAGCGCGGCGCGGTGCTCGGTGGCGTACCGCCACAGCGCGCGCCGCTGCTCGTAGGTCAGCCCGTCGTAGCCACCGGTCGCCGGGGCGGACGCCGTGCTCCCCGACCGTGCCACGTGGTCCGCGAGCGCGGGCAGCTCCTCGATGCCCACGCCCCAGGTGTGGAGCGTGGTGAGCAGCGCGACGACGTACGGACCCTCGCTGCCGCCGGGGTGGACCAGGGCCCGGGCGTCGATGCCGTGGTGGGCCAGCAGCGCGCCGAAGTCCCGGTCGCTCCAGGGCAGGAGGGGGCCGACCCGCTCCGCGTGGCCCCGGAGCAGGCCCGTGAACACCTGGAGCAGATGGCGTCGCCCCTCCGGCAGGCGGAGGGCGTCGGCGACGTGCAGCAGGTGGAACGCGAGGGCCGGATCGACGCGCAGCGTCCCGGCGAGCGCGCGGACGTCGTGCAGCACGGGCCGCCCGGTGCGCGCGCCGTACTCGTAGAGGGCGTGCGTCAGCTCGGCGGGGGCGCCGGTCCCGTGGACGTAGGTGGCGATCTCCGCGAAGGTGATGCCGCCGCGGACGAGTTGGCGGTACTCGGCGGCGCTCCGGCCGCCCCCGGTGGTGCCGAGGCGGCCCGCGCGGTGGGCGACCCATCCCGTCAGCGCCGTCAGGAGCGCGGGCCCGCCGGGCGCCAGGACGTACTGGTGCCGGATGTCCGTGCCGGTACGGCGTTCCCGGGTGTCCACGGTGCGGTCGATCCGGGTCAGCACGTCATGGAAATCCTCGCTCCGCAGCTCCTCGAACGGGTGGCCGTCCATCAGCGCGAGGACATGCAGCGGCGAGAGCCAGCGGCCGGTCCACTCGCGCTCGGCGGCGCTGCCGGGCCCGGCGAACGCCGGGTCGGCCAGGGTCCGGAACAGCCAGGCACGGTCCTGGGGTCCATGGGCCCGCGCCGCGGCGGCGACATCGCGGAGCAGTTGGCGGTGCTCCGCGGTGTCGGGGATGCCGAAGGTGTGGAGGAAGTGGGCGAGGGCGGCGGGTTCGTCGTCCAGCAGCCCGGGCTGTACGGACCAGTGGGTGCCCTGTGCCCCGCCCTGCCGGGCGGGCTGCTGGGCCAGTTCGTCGAGGGCGTCGATGACCCGCTGTACCTCCGGGCCGGACTCCTGGACGTGCCGGGCGGCCAGGGGCGCGAAGAGGTCCCGCAGGACGTGCGGCGCGGCGAGCGAGTGGAGGGCCGCCAGCCGCATGGGGCGGCGGCTCAGCACCTGGTGGAAGGCGCGCGGGTTGCCCCGGAGCCCGAGGGCGTCGAGGGAGGCGCGGAACGTGTCGGGCTCCGGGACCTCGCCCATGGCGTGCAGCAGGGCCGAGAGGTCGTCCACCGGGAGGTCCAGCAGATGCTGGAGGTCCACCATCTGCCGGAGCGGGCCGAGGAAGAAGTCGTCCTCCGCCGCGGACAGCTCCGCGCCGTACTCCGGAGGGCTGACGGCGGTGTCCGCCGTGCCGGGCACCAGACCCTCGGCATCGGTCTCGCCGAGGGGCCCGGAGTAGTCCGTACGGCGCCGAGCGCGCCCGGCGTCCGTGCCGATCCAGGAGACGGCGGTGCGCGGCGTCTCCTCGGGCGGGGCGGCGTGCTGTCCGTCGGTCAGCTCCACCTCCTCGCCCGCGAGGAAGGCGGTGCGCTGTTCGTCGGTGAGCCGGTCCCGGACCTGCGGGGGAAGGGCGGCGAGGTCGGCCGCGCGCTGTGCCTGGGACGCGGTCGCCGCCTCGGCGTGCGCCGCCGCGGGACCTTCCAGGAACAGCGCCCGGGTCACCCGCGCGACCGCGTCGCGCAGCCCCGCCCGGCGGCGGTCGGCCTCGGCACGGTCCCCGGCGCCGAAGACCGAGGGCCACCGCAGGAAGGCGGCCACGAGCCGGTTACGGCCCTGGGCGCCGGAGGCCATCAGCTCCTGCGGGGTGCGGCCGAAGGCCGCGGCGACCTCCGCCAACGCCACCGGGATCGCGCCCAGTTCCCGCACCAGATCCACCAGCTGCGCCGCATCCGTGCCGGTCAGGGCCAGGGCGCGCAGGGGGTGCGGGACCGTGTGGAGCCGTTCGGCGAGGTCCACCAGACGGGGCACTGCCTCCCGGGGCAGTTCGAGGCGGCGGGCGAGACCGACCAGCTCCCGGGCGTTCCACCCGTCCGTGCCGTTGAGGGCGTGGAACCGC
Source organism: Streptomyces catenulae (assembly GCF_000718015.1). GTDB lineage: Bacteria > Actinomycetota > Actinomycetes > Streptomycetales > Streptomycetaceae > Streptomyces > Streptomyces catenulae. The sequence goes on from NZ_JODY01000003.1 coordinate 242,102, forward strand.
TCCGGGGAGAGCCCCAGTTGCCGGGCGCGCCAGGCGGCGACGGCCGGGACGAGGGCCTCGCGGTGCGCGGCGGCGTACTCCCACAGGGCGCGGCGCTGCGGCAGCGCCGCCCCGTCGTAGCCGCCGTCCAGGGCGGGCGCCTGCGGGTCGTACGCCGTCAGGAAGTCGGCCAGTGCGCCGAGTTCGTCGATACCGGTGTCCCAGCTCTGGAGCGCGGTGAGCAGGGCGACGGCGTGGGTGGCTTCGGCTCCGCCGGGTGCGGAGAGCAGATCGGTGACGCGGATGCCGTGCTGTCCCAGCAGCGTGCCGAGGTCCTGGTAGAGCCGGCCGACGAGGGCGTCGTTCCGCTCCGCGCGGTCCCGGAGGTAGTCCTCGAACACCTCGAAGACCATGGCGTGTTCGTCCTCCGGCAGGCGGAGGGCGGTGGCGACGTGCAGCACGGTGAGCGCCGACACCGGGTCGGTGTGCAGCTCCTCGGCGAGCGCGCGGACCTCGTCCACCACGGGCCGCCCGATGCTCGCGCCGTACTCGTACAGGGCGTGCATCAGCTCGGCGGGGGCGCCGGTGTGCAGGACGTAGTCGACGGTGCCGGAGAGGGTGATGCCCTGCGCGGCGAGCCGCCGGTACTCCTCGGGGGGCTGGTTGCCTCCGGTGCGGTCGATGCGGCCCGCCTGCTGGGCGACGTGGTGTTCCATCGCCTCCAGGAGCGCGGGCCCGCCGGGCGCGAGTACGTACTCGTTCAGGATGTCGGTGCCGATGATGATCGCCCGGATGGCCGCGGCGTTGTCGATCCGCTCCAGGAAGTCGAGGAAGTCCTCGCCCCGCATCTCCTCGAACGGGTGCTGCGCCATCAGGAAGAAGACATGCATCGGCGAGAACCAGCGGCCGGTCCACTCGCGCCCGGCGGCGTCCCCGGGCCCGGTGAACGCCGGGTCGGCCAGGGCGCGGAAGAGCCAGGCGCGGTCGTGCGGGGTGTAGGCGCGGGCGAGGACCGCGAAGTCGCGGAGCAGTTGGCGGTGTTCCGCGGTGTCGGGGAGGCCGAAGGTGTGGAGGAAGTGGGCGAGGGCGGCGGGCTCCTCGTCGAGCAGCCCGGGCTGTACGGACCAGTGGGCGCCCTGCGCCACCCCTTGCCGGGCGGGCTGCCGGGCCAGTCCGTCGAGGGCGTCGACGACCCGCTGCACCTCCGGGCCGGACTCCTGGACAGGGCCGTCGGCCAGCGGGGCGAAGAGTTCCCGCAGGACGTGCGGCGCGGCGAGGGAGTGGAGGGTGACCAGCCGCATGGGGCGGCGGCTGAGCACCTGGTGGAAGGCGCGCGGGTTGCCCCGGAGCCCGAGGGCGTCGAGCGAGGCGCGGAAGGCGTCGGGCTCCGGGACCTCGCCCATGGCGTGCAGCAGGGCCGAGAGGTCCGACGTCGAGATCTCCATCAGGTGCTGGAGGTCCATCAGATGGTGGAGGGGGCCCAGGAAGAGGTCGTCCAGCGCCGACGCCGGTGTTTCGGCGTACTCGGGCGGCGTGGGCACGGAGGCGTAGTCCGGCAGACGCGTCCCGAGTGTGGCCGTCCGCGCCGGGTCGACGATCCGGCCCTCGGCGTCGGTCTGGCGGAGGGTGTCGGAGTAGTCCGTACGCCGGTACCTGCGCTGCTGGTCGGTGCCGATCCAGGAGGCGACGGTGTCCGGCGCCTCCCGGTCGGTGCCCGCGGGCTCGCCGGTGAGGTACGCGGTGGCCTGTGCGGCGGTGAGGCCCACCTCCTCGCCCGCCAGGAAGGCGGTGCGCTGGTCCTCGGTGAAGAGGTCCCGCACCTGCGGGGGCAGCGCGGCGAGGTCGTCCGCGCGCTGCGCCTGCGAGAGTTCCGCCGCCGCTGCCTGCGCCGCTGCCAGGCCCTCGCGGAACAGCGTCCGCTCCACCCGGTCGATGGCGTGGCCCAGGGCCGCGCGGCGGCGCACCGCCTCCGGGTCGTTGTACGGGCCGAAGACCGCGGGCCAGCGCAGGATCTGGGAGGCGAGCCCGCTGCGCGCCTGGGCGTCGGAGACCGCCACCAGCTCTTCGAGGGTGAGGTGGCAGACCAGGGCGACCTCGGCCAACGCCAGCGGGACGGCGCCCAGTTCGTGGGCCAGCCGCACCAGGTGCACCGCGTCCGCGCCGGTCAGACCCAGATCGCGCAGGGCGTGCGGGACGGCGCGGAGCTGTTCGGCGAGGTCCACCAGCTGGGGACGGGCCTCTTCGGGCAGCTCCAGGTGGTGGCCGAGGTCCGCCAGCTCCCGGGCGTGGAACCAGGGGTGGTGGACCGCGTCGTCGAGCGCGTCGTACCGCTCCTGGGAGATCCCCAGTTCGGCGGCGCGCCAGGCGGCGACGGCCGGGAGGAGGGCGTCGCGGTGCACGGCGGCGTACTGCCACAGGGTGCGGCGCTGCGCGGGCGTCGCCGCGGGGTAGTCGACCTCCGGCAGTCCGGCCGCCGCCGGCAGCCGGTCCGTTATATGGGTGAGGAGCGAGGGGAGTTCCTCGATCCCGGCCTGCCAGGTGTGGAGCGCGGTGAGCAGGAGGACGGTGTGGGCGGCCTCGGTCCCGCCGGGCGCGAGCAGCTCGGCGACGTCGATGCCGTGCTGGGCGAGGAGTCCGCCGAGGTCCCGGTCCCTCCAGTGGAGGAGGGTGCCGTCCCGCTCCGCGTCGTCCTGGACGTAGCCGGTCAGCACCCGGAGCAGCGGGCGCTGTCCGTCCCGCAGCCCGAGGAGGTCGGCGAGGTGCAGCAGGCTGAGCGCCGCCATCTCGCCGATACGCAGCTCCGCCGCGAGGGCGTGGACGTCGTCCGTACGGCGCTGTCGGCGCCGCTCCTCCGTGGCGAGCCAGGGGGTGAGGGTGTGCGGCGTGTTCCCGGGCAGTCCGGCGCGCTGCTCGTCGGTGAGCGGGACGGGTTCGCCGGTGAGGAACGCGGTGCGCTGCTCCTCGGTGAGTACGTCCCGGATCTGCGGGGAGAGTGCGGCGAGGTCGTCGGCGCGCCGGGCGCGGGACGCGGTCGCCGCCACGGTCCGCGCGGCCTCGGGCCCTTCCCGCAGCAGCGCCGCGGCCACCTGGTCGACCGCCTCGGCCAGCGCCGCCCGGTGGCGGTCGGCGTCGGCGCCGTGGAGCGCGGGCCAGGCCAGGATCTGCAGCGCCGGCCAGCGGCGTCCCCGGGCGCCGACCGCCACCAACTCCTGCGGCGTCGTCCGGTAGATCCCCGCGACCCGGGACAGCGCGGAGGGCACTCCGCCCAACTCCCGGGCCGTGGCGACGAGATGCGCCGCGTCCGGGCCGGTCAGCCCCAGGGCGCGCAGGGTGTGCGGCACCGCGCCGAGCTGTGCGGCGAGAGCGACCAGCGACGACACCGACTCCTGGGGCAGATCGAGGCCGCGGGCGAGGCCCACCAGCTCCCGGGCGTGGAACCACGGGTGGTCGTCCGCGTGGTTGAGCGTCCGGAACCGCCCCCCGGAGAGCCCAAGTTCGGCGGCGCGCCAGGCGGCGACGGCCGGGAGGAGGGCGTCGCGGTAGGTGGTGGCGAACTCCCACAGGGCGCGGCGCTGCGCGGGCTCCACATAGGCGTAGCTGTTGTCGAGTGCGGGCGCCTGCGGGACGTGGGCCGTGAGGAAGTCCGCGAGCGGCGCCAGCTCCTCGATGCCGACGTCCCAGGTCCGCAGCGCGGTGAACAGTGCGAGGAGGTGGGAGATCTCGGCTTCGTCGCGGGCGAGCAGCGCGGCGCGGTCGCCGCCGTGCTCCTCCAGCAGCTCCCCGAGGTCCCGGTGGCTCCAGCGCAGGAGGGTGTCGCCCTGCTCCGCCTGCTCCCGGAGATGGTCCTCGAACGCCTCGACGAGCAGCTGCCGGGCGTCGTCCTGGAGACCGAGGAGGTCGGCGAGGCGCAGCAGGCTGAGCGCCGACATCGGGTCGATGCGCAGTTCTTCGGTGAGCGCCTGGACCTCGTCCACCACGGGCCGCCGGGCGAGCGCGCCGTACTCGTACAGCGTGTGCATCACATCGTCGGGCGCACCGCTCCGGCGGACGTGGTCGACGGTGCCGGTGAGGGTGACACCGGCGGCGGCCAACTCCCGGTACTCCGTGACGCTCCGGCCGCCCCCGGTGCGGTCGATACGGCCCGCGTGCTCGGCGACGTGGTGTTCCATCGCCGCCAGGAGCGCGGGCCCGCCGGGCGCGAGTACGTACTCCTCCAGGATGCCGAACCCGAAGTAGAGCGCCCGGGTGGCCGCGGAGTCGTCGATCCGCTGGAGGAAGTCGAGGAAGTCCTCGCCCCGCATCTCCGCGAACGGATGGTCGGCCATCAGGAAGAAGACATGCATCGGCGAGAACCAGCGGCCGGTCCACTCCCGCTCGGCGGCGTTGCCTGGCCCGGTGAACGCCGGGTCGGCGAGGGTGCGCAGCAGCCAGGCGCGGTCCTGGGGCTCATAGGCCCGCGCGAGGGTGGCGAAGTCCTGGAGCAGTTGGCGGTTCTCCGCGGTGTCGGGGATGCCGAAGGTGTGGAGGAAGTGGGCGAGGGCGGCGGGTTCGTCGTCCAGCAGCCCGGGCCGTACCGACCAGTGGGTGGCCGGGAGCACGCCCTGCCGGGCGGGGCGGTCGGCCAGCTCGTCGAGGGCGTCGACGATCCGCTGCACCTCCGGGTCGGGCTCGGTGAACTGCCGGTGGACCAGGGGCGCGAACAGCTCCCGCAGGACCTCCGGCGCGGCGAGCGTGTGGAGCGTCTCCGGCAGCCGGGGCCACTGCCGCAGGACGTGGTGGTAGCCGTGCGGATGGTCGCGCAGCCCGAGGGCGTCCAGGGACTCCTGGACGGCCCGGGGGTCCGGGACGTCGCCCCGCTCCCGGGCCAGCGCGACGAGGTGGTCCATCGGGACGTCGAGCATGCCGTGCAGCAGGCCGAGCCGCAGCACCTGCTCGGTGGTGAAGCCCGCGAGGACGGCGCCGTACTCCTGGACCAGGGCGGACGCGCCCCGGTCGGACTCCGGCAGCGCCGCGAAGTACCCCTCCGTGAGCGGCGGCTGCGTGCCGTAGCCGGGCGGCGCGGCGACCTCCTCGTAGCGCGGCGGAGGGGCACCGGTGCCCGCCGTCGGCACCGTGCTGATGATCCGGCCCTCGGCATCGACCTGGCGGAGGGTGTCGGAGTAGTCCGCGCGGCGGTGCCTGCGCTGCCGCTCCGTGCCGATCCAGGACATGACGGTGTCCGGCGCTTCCCGGGCGGGGCCGTTCTGCGGCGTCACGGCGGTGCGGTACGCGGTGACCTGCGCGGTGGTGAGGGGCACCGCCTCGCCCGCCAGGAAGGCGGTGTGCTGGTCCTCGGTGAGGAGGGCCTGCACCTGCGGGGGGAGCGCGGCGAGGTCGTCCGCGCGCTGGGCCCGGGAGAGCTCCGTCGCCGCCGTGTGGGCCGCGTCGGTGCCCTGTGCGAAGAGTGTTGCCGTCACCCGGTCGATCGCGCGGCCCAGGGCCGCGCGGCGGCGCACGGCCTCCGGGTCGTTGTAGGCACCGAGGACCGCGGGCCAGCGCAGGAACTGGGTGCCGAGCCAGGTCCGCCCCTGGTCGTTGAGGGTCACCAGCTCCTGCGGGGTGGTGCCGTAGGCCGCGGCGACCTCGGCCAGCGCCCGCGGGACGGTGCCCAGGTCCTGGGTCAGGAAGACGAGATGGACGGCGTCCGTGCCGGTCAGGCCCAGGTCGCGCAGGGCGTGCGGTACGGCGCCGAGCTGTTCGGCGAGGTCCACCAGATGGGGGCGGGCCTCCGGGGGCAGCTCCAGCTGCCGGGCGAGGGCCACCAGCTCCCGGGCGGCGAACCAGGGGTGGCGGGTCGCGTCGTCGAACGCGGCGTACCGCTCCTGGGGCAGCCCCAACTCCTCGGCGCGCCATACGGCGACGGTCGGTACGAGGGCGTCGCGGTGTGCGGCGGCGTACTGCCACAGCACCCGGCACCGCTCGGGCGTCGCCTGGTGGAAGCTGCCCGTCAGCTCGGGGGCCTCCGGGTCCGACCGGGTCAGGTGCTCGATGAGGGAGGGGAGTTCCTCGATACCGGCGTCCCAGGTGTGGAGCGCCGTGAGCAGCGAGGTGACCTGGGCGGCTTCGGCCTGGTTGACCTCGTTCGGCCCGTCGGCGGCGAAGAGGTCCTCGACGTCGAAGCCGTACTCCTCCAGCAGCGGTTCGAACTCCTCCCGCACCCAGTCGAGGAGGGAGTTCCCCCGCGCCGCGTGGTCGTGGAGGTGGCCGGTGAGGACGCGGAGCAGCTGGCGCCGGTCGCCGGGCAGGGCGAGGAGGTCGGCGACGGGGAGGAGGGCGAGCGCCGCCACCGGGTCGAGGTCCAGCTCCTCGGCGAGGGCGCGGACCTCGGCCACCACGGGGCGGGCGACGGCCGCACCGTACTCGTGGAGGGCGTGCGTCAGCTCGGCGGGCGCGCCGGTCTCGTGGACGTATGTGGCGGCGTCGGTGAGCGTGACGCCGTGGCCGAGCAGCAGGCGGTACTCGTCGGCGCTCCGGCCGCCCCCGGTGGTGCCGAGACGGCCCGCCCGGTCGGCGACCTGCCGCGTCAGCGCGGTCAGGAGCGCGGGCCCGCCGAGGGCCGGTGCGTGCCGCTCCAGGAGGTCGGGCTCCATGTCGTCGGCGGTGACGCGGATCCGGTCCTGGAAGTCGAGGAAACTCTCCTGGCGCATCGCGTCGAACGGGTCATCGGCCATCACCAGCGCCACCTGGGGCGGTGCGAGCCGACGGCCTGTCCACTCGTGTGCGGTGGCGTCGCCGGGCCCGGTGAACGCGGGGTCGGACAGGGCACGGAGCAGCCAGGCCCGGTCCTGGGGTGTGACGGCCCGGGCGAGGGTGGCGAAGTCCTGGAGCAGTTGGCGGTTCTCCTCGGTGTCGGGGATGCCGAAGGTGTGGAGGAAGTGGGCGAGGGCGGCGGGTTCGTCGTCCAACAGGCCGGGCTGCACCGACCAGTGGACGCCCGGCACCGCACCGTTCGGGGCGGCGGACCGCAACAGCGCGTCCAGGGCGGTGACGGCCCGCTGTACCTCCGGGTCCTCCTCGTCCACGGCACGATCGGCCAGCGGGGCGAACAGCGCGCGCAGTTCGTCCGGTGCGGCGAGCGAGCGGAGCGTGTCCAGGTGCAGCGGGCGCTGCCGGAGCACCTGGTAGAGGGCGTGGGGGGTGTCGCCCAGCCCGAGCGCGTCGAGCGTCTCGTGGACCGCGGCCGGATCGGGGATCTCCTGGGTCACCAGGGTCAGCGGGACGAGGTCGTCCATCACCACGTCGAACAGGTCGGACAGGGCGCCCAGGCGCAGGATCTGCTCGGAGGTGAAGCCCGCGAGCAGGGCGCCGTGCTCTTCGATCAGGGCGGACGAGGCGTCCTCCTCCGGATCGCTCTCCGACTCCGCATCGCCGTGGTCGTCGAGGGTGTCGGAGTCGTGTAGGCGGCGCTGGTGGTGCTGTGCGTCCGTGCCGACCCAGGACACGACGGTGCGCGGGGCGTCCTGGGGCGGACCGGTGCGCTGCGCGTCGGTCAGCTCCACCTCCGCGCCCGTGAGGAAGACGGCCCGCTGCTCCTCGGTGAGGGCGTCCCGCACCTGCGGGGGGAGGGCGTCGAGGTCGTCCGCCCGCTGCGCCCGGGACACGGCCGCCGACACGGTCCGCGCCGCCGCCGGGCCCTCGCGGAACAGCGCCCGCTCCACCTGGCCGAGCGCATCCTCCAGCCCGGTGCGGCGCCGGGTGGCCTCGGCGTCGGTGCCGGTGATCGACGGCCAGCGCAGGTACTGCGAGACGAGCCAGCTCCGGCCCTGGGCGCCGGGCGCCAGCACCGCCCGCGGGGTGAGGCCGTGGGCCGCGGCGACCTCGGGCAACGCCGTCGGGACGCCGCCCAGCTCCCGGGCCAGGGACACCAGCTGTACCGCGTCCGCGCCGGTCACGCCCAGGTGCCGCAGGGCGTGCGGAACGGCGCCGAGCTGTTCGCCGAGATCGACCAGACGGGGGCGTGCCTCGCGGGGCAGGTCGAGATCGCGGGCGAGGGTCACCAACTCCTCGGCGTCGAACCAGGGGTGGCCGGTCGCGTCGTCGAGCGCGTCGAACCGCTCCTGGTCCAGGCCCAGTTCCTGGGCCGGGTGCTCCGTCGACGCCTGGGCGGCGGAGGAGCTTCCCCAGGGGGCGAAGAAGTGGTCCGGGACGGAGGGGTCCGGGCTGCTCGAACCGGAGCCGCCGCCCTGGGAGGCCCGCATCGAGGCGAAGATGTCGTCCAGGCTGTCGGGCGCGCCGCCCACCACGCGCCGTCGGCGCCGCTCCTCCGTGCCGATCCAGGACCCGAAGGAGTCCGGGGTGCTCCGGGGCAGACCGGCCCGCCGGTCGCCGGTGAGCGTCACCCGCTCACCGGCGAGGAAGGCGGTGCGCTCCTGCGGGGTGAGCCGGTTCCGCACCTCCGGGGAGAGGACGTCGAGGTCTTCCGCCCGCTGGTCCCGGGAGACGGTCTCCGCGACGGCGCGCGCCGCCGCGGGACCGCCCAGGAACAGCGCCCGCGTCACCCGCCTGATCGCCTGCTCCTGCGCGGTCCGGCGCCGGACCGCCTCGGCGTCCGTGCCGATGACCGGCGGCCACCGCAGGATCCGGGAGGCGAGCCCGGCCCACCGCGGCGCGCCGGACAGCAGCAGTTGCTCCGGTGTCGAACCCTCGGTCTGGGCGACCTCGGCCAAGGCCGTCGGCACGGCGCCCAACTCCCGGGACAGCCGCACCAGTTCGGCGGCGGCCCGGCCGGTCACACCCGCGTTCAGCAGGGCGTACGGCGTGCCGTTCAGCCGCTCGGTGAGCGCCACCAGGTCCGGCAACGCCTCCGGCGGCAGCGCCAGCGCACCGGCGAGGTTCTGCACCGGCCGCGCGACGGCCACCTGGAGGGGGTCGGCCGTCACCGTCGCGTCCGGCTCCTCGGCGCCGACGGTGACCGCCGGTGCCTCCGCGGTGACCTGGACATAGCCGTCCGGTCCGGGCTCTCCCCAGGTCACGGTGTACGCCGCCGTGGCCGGGTCGGCGGCCAGCTCGTCGTGGAGGTACGCCGCCTCGAACGCCTCATGGGTCAGCCGCGCCCCGTACGCGAGGACGGTGGCCCCGTCCACCGCCTGGACCCGCCACACCAGGACACCGTCGGTGGCCGGGAGTTGCTGGGCCCGGACCAGGTCCGTCAGGAGCGGGTCCTGCCGGTCCGCCGCGCTCCGCGGCGGGACGAACCGGCCGGACGGCGTGGGGATCGCGGTACGCCGTACGTCCCCGAGTCCCAGCAGGGTGGCCTCCGGCGAGTACCGCAGGGCCAGCAGGTCCGATACGTGGAAGACGAGGCGGAGCCGGTCGCCGCCGTAGCGGAGCGCACCGCGTTCGTTGGCGCCGCGCAGCTCCACCACGACATAGGCGTCCGCGTAGTCATGGGTGTGCCAGAGCGTGGTCTGCGCGGTGCCGTCGACGCGGCTCATCGCCCAGCCGGAGCTGGTGACGGAGCGCCCGGCGGAGTGGCTGAACGACAGCGCCCCGCTCACCGTGGCGACCGGCAACTGCCCGTCCCGGTCCAGCGGGACGGGCTGCCCCCACCCGGTCGAGAGGCCCTGCCCCAGGCCCGTACCGAACGACATGCCGTTGTTCTGGGAGCCGTAGTCGCTCCGCTCGGCCGTGCCCGGGCGCCAGCCCAGGGACGTGCCCTGCGCGGCGGGCAGCACGGCGACGGTGAGCGCACCGGTGGTGTCGGTGAGCGGGCCGCCCAGGGCGCGCAGCGCCGGGCCGACGGGAGCCGGGGTGGCGGTGAGACCGTGGAGCAGCACATGGCGGGTGAGGACGTGCGGGTCGAAGGCGCGGTGCAGCCCGTCCTGCGAGAACTGGCCGTCGCGGGTCAGCTCGCCCAGGAGCGCGCCGTGGCGGTGCAGCGCCGCCGTCACCTGGTCGAACAGCTGCCGGACCGCGGCCGGGTTGAAGAGCGCGCCCACGGAGCTGCGGGACAGCTCGGACGCGCTGATCGCGTACCGGGCGGCGGACGCGAGGACGGTGTCCGGGCGCGGGGTGGTCAGCCGGGCGGCGACGGGCTCCGGCCGCCGGGTGGTGGGCAGTTGGTCGGGGAGCTGTTCCAGCGGGACGGTGATCTCCTCGCGCAGCCGGACCAGGCCCGGGGGCACGCCGCCGCTCGCCGTCCGGAAGACGCGGGCGGCCCGGCGGGCCAGATCGAGGCTGAGGGTGGTGACGCCGCGGGACGGCACCACCGTCCGGCGCAGCGTGATCTCCAGGACGCCGTCCACCTGGAAGGTGGCCAGCGTCCCGGAGACCGTGTACCCGTCGTGACGGCGGGTCAGCACGGCGGTGCTGATGCTCTGTGACGTGCTCGCCGTACGGCTCGCCGTCGCCGAGCCGCCCGAGAACGCCGGGGTGAGGGCGTGGCCCTGCCCCGCGCCGTGGCTCCGGCCCTGTTCCTGGCGGGTGTTCCACTGGGTGTAGCGGCTGACGGTGCCGGGGGTCAGCCGGTGGGTGAAGCGGGCGCCCCGGTCGGCGGGGTCGCGGTGGAGCCGGAAGATCAGTTGGAGATGGGTGGTGTGTCCGGTGCCGGGCACGGTGGTGTGCAGCACCATCCCGGCACCGGCCATGGCGTCGGCCATCGCGTGCAGGGTGCGCGGGGTGAGGACGGTGTCCAGCGTGCCGGAGAGCGCCGTGCCCGGGACCTGCGGCGTCCACTGGGAGTCCAGGGCGGACGCGGCATGGGCGGTGAGGAGCCTTCCCACCTCCGCCATGACCGCCTCGGTGAGGGGGGCGGGGCTCTCCAGATCGTGCCCGTGCTCCTCGGCCACCGTCAGCGCGGTCGCGTCGGCTGCCGGGAGGAGGCGTTCGCTGACCGACGCCGGGGGCAGCGCGGTGACCGGCAGTGTGTCGGGGACGGTGCGCAGCCCGGCGGGGGCGGCCACCGGCCACTGCGGGGTGAGGAAGGTGAGGCCCTGCGCGACCTCCACCGTGTCCCGCTCGACGACCGGGGACCAGTCGCCGAACTGGTTGACGTTCTTGGTCTGCACCGTCAGATGCCAGCGCACCCGCCCCGTGCGCGGACGGTGCGGCAGCGCGCCGCGGGCCACGAAACCGCCCGGGCTGACGTTGGTGATCTCCGCGAGGCTCTGCCCCTTGTCGCCGGAGACCGACCGCTCGTACCCCAGCCCGCCCGTCGTGGTGCCCGAGCCGCCGGTGAGGGTGGCGGAGTGCGCGTGGTCGAGGTGGTGGGTGGTGGTGCTGCGGACGTCGGAGAAGCCCGCGGAGTACTCCGCGAGGTCCATCGTCGACAGCGTGACCGGCGCCCCGGCGTCCACCACCTCGCTGATCTCCGCGCGGAAGAGCAGCCGGACCCGGCGGTCGGTCAGGAGTCCGTCCAGGACCACCTGGGTGGCCGCCGACGCGGCGCCGGTGTGCAGCGCCGCCACCAACTGGTCGTGGGTGAGGGCCGTCTCCAGATGGGCCCGCGCCTGGTGCCGCGGGACGCCGTGGGCGGTCAGCAGTTGCAGGGCGCGGCGGCGCAGCGCGGCGGTGCCGGAGACGCCGAGCACCCGGTCGTGCTGGGTGAGGGTCACCGGACCGTCCGTGGGCGCCTCGGTGACCTGCGCCCCGGCCGCGACCGGGTCGGGCACCGGGATCAGCCAGCGCGCCTCGGCCTCGACCGTCCGCACCCGCACGGGGCGCCGGTCGGCCGTCGCCGTGGCGCCGGTGCGCCCCGGACGGAGCGCGCGCACCAGGCGGTGCACCGCGCCGATCGGCCCGGCCGCCGGGACCTTCTCCACCGTCACGGAGGTGAACAGCCGTACCCGGTACGTCAGTTGGTGTGCCGGTCCCGAGTAGTTGAGGCCGGACAGCAGATACGCGTAGGACGTCAGGCCCTGCTTGGCGGTGTGGCTGCGGGAGAACACCTTCACCTCGCTGCCATGGCCGACGTGCGGGCCCCAGCCGGTCGCCACGCCCAGGCTCAGCGCCAGCTGGGAGCTGTGCGACTGGGAGTTGGCGAAGTCCCGCATGGCGCTGGGCCACAGGTCGAACCCGGCCTGCGCCAGCGGTACGGCGGAGAGCGGCGCGATGGCCTCCCCGGGCGCCACGGGCACCCGCTCGGCACGCACCCGGAAGTGGACCGCCTCGCTCCCCCCGTCGGCCAGCGGCCGGACGAAGGTCCGGCGCAGCCCCTGCTCCTCGGGGGCGGCGGACGCGTCCCGGTCGCCGAACAGCTCCGTGAAGCGGGCGCCCAGCGACTGGGTGTGGAAGTGGGTGTCGAGGAACGTCTCCATGGCCGTCAGCTCCGCGGGTGTCCACTCCGGCGCGCCGGTGGAGCGCCGCTCGTGCAGGAACTGCTCCCGCAGCTGCTCCCGTACGTCCGTGGACTGACCGTGCCGCGTCAACTGCGCCAGCCCGACCGGCCCGTACAGCCCCGAGCTGCCCCGCGGCTCCGTCAGCTCCTGCGGGATCACCGGCTCCGGGAGGTCCGGCCGCGGGGCGTAGGTGAGCGGCAGCGGGGCGTCCGGCAGCCGGTTCAGGCCCGCATCGTCCACGAGGCGGCCCAGCGTCGCCTGGAAGGCGTCGGCCAGCTCCTCGGGGACCCGTACGACGGCGGCGACGGATTCGCGGAACTCGTGGCCGACCGGGTCGCCGAGCGGGCGCACCCCGGCCTCCAGCCGGACGGTCAGCAGGAACGGCACGCTCCGGCCGTTGAACCGGACGCTGTGCCAGCGCCCGCCGCCGGTGTCGCCCGCCGAGCTGAACGATGTGGACGTCCCGACGTCGAGCCGCCCGGGGAACTGGAAGGCGGGCAGGACGGTGCCCGCGGCGGTGGTGGCACCGGCGGTGACGGAGAAGCCGCCGCCGGTCGCGGCGGAGGCGCCCTGCAACTCCAGCCAGCGCAGGTTGAGGACGGTCGGCAGGGCGGTCGCGTCACCGATCCGCTCGACGCCGGTCACCTGCCCCGACAGCCCGCCGTGCAGCGTCCGGCCACCGCTGAGCGGCACCGGCGGCAGCGTCATCCCGCCGTTGAGGATGCGGGCGAGGTCGTTGAGCACGCTCAGCTCGCCGAGCCGGTGGTGCAGATACTCGTGGAGCGGGTTGCCGGGCCGGGCGTCGGCGGGGTAGGCGTGGATCAGCCGGTCCCGCAGGCGGCCGAGACCGCCGATGTGCTGCCCGACGGAGAAGAACCGCAGGACCTCCTGGGTGAACCGGCGCCGCAGCGCGGCGGGCGCCTCGGTGGGCAGCGTGGCGTGCCACGGCGTGCGGGTGTCGTTCGTGGCCGGTTCCACCAGCTCGCTGGGGAAGGCGACGAGCAGCGTGTCCTGCCGCGAGCGGGTGCGGCCCAGGACCGGCACCGCCGGGCCCGCCGTGGTGACCTCCAGCCGCACATCGGCGAAGGTGAAGTGTGCCAACTCGCCGCTGTAGCCCAGCGACGGGTTGGTGTACGCGTTGGTGCTCCGGCTCTGGTCGTAGGAGCGGGACGACGACAGACCGGCACCCACCTTGGGGGTGACCGGGACGTTGCCCGGCGTCAGCGGCACCTTGACGGCGGCGCTCAGCCCGACGGAGGAACCGGCGTTCTCCGCACTGCCCGTCGACCGGTTGGTGGTCGCCTCCTGCGGGCCGATCAGCTTCTCGCCGTAGGGCCGGTAGGGCGCGGTGGCGGGGGTGGCGCGGTGGCGGTGGATGTCGGTCAGCCGGATACGGACGGTGTGCTCCGCATGCTGCCGGTTCCCGGGCACGGTGAGCGTCAGACCGCCGTCGACCAGCCGCCGGGAGAGGTTGTTCGCCCCCAGCCGGTCGAGGTACGCGCCGAGTTGGGTGTCCACCGCGGACGTCAGCCGCCGGTGGAGCGCCGCGCCGATGTCGGCAGCGGCGGGCAGCAGCGAGGCGACCAGCTCGCCGAGCGGACGGGAGACCGTACCGCCGGGCAGCACGGTGCCGTCGAAGCGGAGGTCACCGAAGGCGACGACGGAGCCGAACAGGCCGAGCGGGAACTGCGCCGCGCGGCCGTCCGCCGCGACACCGAAGCCGACCGGCGGCACGGGAGCCTGCGGGAAGGTCACATACGTCTCGTCGTACGGGAGGGTCTCCCCGGCGGTGTGGAGGAGCCGCGTCCGCTCTGCCTCGGACAGCGGGGCGGCCGGGGCGGGGAGGGTGTAGGTCGGGTAGCTCTCCTCGACGGTCTCCACGACCAGGTCGGAGTCGTCGTCGCTCTCCCGGACGAGCAGGTCGTCCTGCCCGTCGAGGGGCGCGGCGCCCGCCGTGACCTCCTCGGACTGGGACACCGGCCGCGGTACGTCGATGACGGCGGGCGGCACCAGGAGTCCGGTGGCCGTCGCCGTGGTGGCGCCGGGTGCCGCCGGGGCGGTCGCCGCGTTCCGCGGGGTGAACGTCCGCCACGCCCCGCGGTTGCCCCGGGCGTCGTGGTAGAGCAGGAAGCTGAACTCCTTGACGTGCGGGGTGGCGGCCACCTTGGTGGTCGGCGCCACGACGTTCATACCGGTGGCGTCGGCGATCTGCTGGGCGATCGAGCGGCCCGCCGCGTCGGTGGCCGCCGCCTCGCACGCGGCCAGCAGGATCCACGCCCGGCTCCCCGCGCGTTCCTTCAGCGCGACGACGCTGGGGCGCCGCCGCAGCATCCGGCCGAAGTCCGTCCCCGACACCCGGACCGGCCTGCCGTGCACCGGAACGGTCAACCAGCCCTTCCCGCCGTGGAGCAGCGCCAGGTACAGATCGTCGCCGGGCTGCCAGGGCACGGTCTCCAGGTCACTGCCGGAGACCGTGTGCCGCACGGTGTGGCCGCCCTTCCCGTCCGGGACGCGGACCGTGCGCTCCGGGTCGAAGTGGGCGAAGTGCCGGGTGGTCAGGTCGAGATCGGTGTGGGTGAGCAGCCGCTCCCGGGTGTCGTCGACGGTGTGGAAGGACCGCCCGGCCGATCGCAGCGAGCCGGGGGAGACGATGAGGAGGTGGTCGATGTCGGACGCCTTGATGCGGGTGCCGTCCGACGCCGTCAGCTCCAGCTCGGACTCCCCGGCGCCGTCCCCGAGGCCGGTCAGCTCCAGCTCCGGCGGCTCGGCCGCCTGCCGGAACCACTCCCGGACGTCCGGGTGGAGCGCCTGCCGCGGCGGGTTGACCGTCCGCGGGTCGTGGTACGCCGCGTACGCCTCCGCGAACCAGGCGCCGGGCGAGGCGAACTGGTGGCGGGAGACCGCGTGGGCGCGGGCGGCGACGGAGTAGCTGATCCACCCGCCGGTCACCGGGTGGGTCTGGTGGACGCGTCCCCCGTACGCCAGCAGGGCCGCGCCGCCGTCGTCGCGTGTCCACGGCCGGTCCATGGCGTCCCGCAGGAGTGTGACCACGGCCGTCAGCTGTCGGAACAGCTCCGGGTCACCGTCGGCCAACTGCTCGGGTATCCGCCCGATCCGCTCCGGGTCCGGGCCTTGGGCCCGCTGCGTCGGCGTGATCCGGGACGCCACCTCCGCCACCAGCCCGTCGAACGTCCGGGTGCCCGGGGTGTGGGTGGCGGCGGTGAGTCCGACGAGGGCGAGGAACGCCGTGGCGACCTCGGAGATCCCCTCGCCGGTGTGCGTCCGCCAGCCGCCGAACTCCGGCCGGTGGGCATGGTGGAGCGACCATCCCGTCCGGGCGTCGACGGAGCGGCCCACCTCGTGCCGGAGGACCCGTTCGACGAGGTTGCCGCCCTCCGCCGGGGCGGAGGTGGGGTGCGGAGCCGCGGTGATCAGGTTCTGGTGGCCGCCGGTCGCGACGAGGTCCCGCACCCAGCGCAGCGCGAGCCCGTTCCCGCCGGAGCGGGTGTCCAGCCAGGACGGCATACGGAACGGGTGGGTGAGGTGGAGCGTGCGGTCACCGGGCCGCCAGGCGCTGTCGGACGTTCCGGACGCACTGGCGGTGACCGCGGTGAGCTGCGGGTTCTCCTCCACATCGCGGCGCGGCAGGGAGCCGAGGACCTGCTCGATCCGGTCCAGCAGCGCATGCCCGAAGTGGTGGCCGCCGCCCGGCCCGGCGCCGATGAGCGTGCCGAACCGGCGGGTCAGCGCCGCCTCCCGCGCCCCCGCACCGGCGTTCCGCAGCCAGCCGCCGATCGCACGGGACGGGGCGACCGCCACCATGGTGCTCTGGGCGGCGGGGGCGGAGAGGTCCCATGCCGGGGCGTCCGCCACGGCGTCGGACGCCTCGTCACCGGTGGCCGCGCTCCCCTCGTCCTCCCGGAGGGCGGCGGGGTGGCCGTCCGGCAGCATCCGGCGCAGCTCCCGCTCCAACGGGGTGTCCTCGGGCAGCAGCCCGTCCTGCGTCAGGTCCGCGTAGGTCGTCGCGGCCCACTCCGGTGACGGTGCGTCCACGGCGTCGAGGTGCCGCCGCACGCCCTGCCGGGCCTCGTGCAGACGGGTGCGGTTGAGGTGCTGGACGGTGTGCGCGTCGAGGGCGTCCGTACCGGCGTCGCGGTGGTGGGTGTCGGTCTCCCGCAGCGAGCGGAAGGGCGGCGTGTCCGAGGTGAGGTGTGGGAAGTCGTAGGCGTGCTCATCCGTGAGGACCGCGACGGTGCGGCCCCAGGTGGGCAGGGTCTTGCCGTCGATCCACAGCCACCGCTCGCCGCGTTCGTCGGCGTCCTTGCGGAGCTGTTCGCTGACGACGGCGAGCGGCCCGCTGAACCACTCGACGCCCTGCCGCGGATCGACCCCGATCGCGGTCAGCCAGGCGTCGATGGTCAGCGGCCCCAGCTCCAGGGCCGGGTCCAGCACCCGGAACTCGTCCGCGCCCGCCGCCGTGCGGACGGGGATCGCCGCGGCGATGTGGTACGCCCACTGCACCGGCCCGGTGCCGAGCATCTCGGCGGCGCCCTCGGCGTGCGGGGACTCCAGCTTCAGCTGCGGGCCGACGCGGGAGACGATGACCTTGCGGACCTGCGTGTTCCACTGCTGGAGCCGCATCGTGATGATGTGGGCGCGCAGATGGCAGCCGTCCTCCGGGTGCCGGTTGGGCAGCGGGCGCGCCCCGTCCCGCGGATGCTGGTACTCCAGCGTCGTCAGCCGCTCGTACCACTCCTGCGCCTGCTCCTCGGAGACCGGCACCGCACGGGTCGGGTGGCCGAACACCTCCGGGAGCCGCTGGTGATCGGGGACGGAGAGCCGCCCGGGGCTGAGGAAGAAGTTCCACAGGTTCTGCCGGGTCAGCCGGGTGTACGCCTCCTCGACCGACCAGATCTTGCGCAGATCCCGCCGCAGCCCCCCGACCGCGTCCAGCGCCTGCGGGAAGAGATAGCTGGTGATGAGCAGGAAGATCCGCAGCGCGAACGCGGTGACCTGCGGCAGCCGCGGCAGCGGCACGCCCTCGGCGACATGGCGCAGATCGAGGTCCCAGGGGGCGTCCGGTGCCGCCGGTCCGTAGAAGTGGTGCAGGATCCGCAGCGCGTCCGCCGGGGCGAGGGCCTTGGTCATCAGCGCCGGGACGAGCAGCTCCGGGAGTGTGGAGCCGGTCGCCCGGTGGACGGCGCGGTCGAGGTCGTCGAGGGCGAAGCTGTCGGCGGGCCGGGCGCGGCGGGCCACCAGCGCGTGCAGCGCGGGCACCTCGACGACCGGCGCCTTCAGCAGGTCGTGGAAGCCGGTGGCGAACTCCTCGTCGGTGAGCGGGGCGGGGGCCACCGCGATGGGCGCCTGCTCCGGTGCCGGAGCGGTGTCCTGCGCCCGCGTGTCCTGGTCGCCGTCGGTGAGCGCGTCGGTCGCGGTGGTGGCCTGCGGTGCGGGCGCACCGACCGCGAGCGCCCCTTCGACCGCCGTGAGCTGGGCGAACGCCGCCCGCTCCGCCCGGTCCCGGCGCATCCACGCGTCCCGCAGGACCGCGGCGGCGGCGTCGAGCCGGGCGCGCGCCTCGGTGAGCGCCGCGTTCAGGTCGGCCGGGACCCGGTCCACGGGGTGTGTACCGCGCCGGGCCTGCCGGTCGGCGCGGACGAGCGCGTCGTACTCCCGCAGCCGCGCCTCGACCTCCGACCGGGCCCGCGCGTACCCCTCGGCCGTGTCGAGCGCGACATCGAGCCGGTCCCCGGCCGTCTCCCCCGCGTCCTCCACCACGGCGGGCGACGGCGCGGTGGTCGACGGCGCGGTGGCGGTCGCCGGGTGGTGCGCCGTGCCGGTGGGCGCCGGTGCGGCGGACTGGGCGAGCGCCGTCTCCGGCGGCAGCAGCCATCCGCCCACCCGCTCCGTGGGCGCGGTGTGTACCGGTGCGGGGGACAGCCCGGCGCGCCGCAGCGCGGCCGCCAGCCGCCGCCGCGCCGCGGTGTCCCGCTCCTCGGCCGCGGTCCGGGCGCGCCGGGTCCGCTCCGCCTCCTGCCGGGCCTCCCGCAGCCGCGCCGCCGTCTGCTCCTCGACGGCCCGCGCCTGCGTGAACTCCACGTATTCCGGGCGCTGTTGGACATTCGTGTCCGCCGTCTGCGTCCACTGCCCGGACCGCAGCAGCTCCGCCACGACGTACACGCCGGTGTCCAGCGCGGCCCGCGCCTGCCGGTGCGCCCGCTCGGCCACCGTACGGCCGGTCCGGGCCTCCCGGTCGGCCGCGACCGCCCGCCGCAGCCGTGCCGCGGTCTCCTCGGCGGCCTCCCGGAGCGCCGGAAGCGCCGCGGTCGCCTCGTCGGTCAGCGCCGCCCGCCACTCCTTCCCGGCCACCGTGAGACGCCGCTCCGCCCGCGCCGACAGCTCCTCGGACGGGGCGTCGCCGGTCGCGTCGGACCGGTCCGCGTCCCGCTCCGCCCGGGCCCGCCGGACCGCGTCCGCAGCCGCCGCCAACTCCTCCTGGGCGGCCTGGGCCCGGGTCAGCGGCCGGGCGAGCCCGGACGCCGGTGGCGCCGCGTGCGGTACGGGCATCTCCTGCGCCTCGGACCCGGCGGGGAACTCCTCCTGGACCACACCGTCCGCGGCGGGCGTGGCCGCCTCGGTGACGGTGTCGTCGGGGCGCCAGGACGGCGCGAGGTCGTGCGGCGCCCAGATCCGGCGGTAGGAGGCCATCAACTCCCCGGCGAACCGGCCCCGGAGCCGGGCGCGGGTGGCGTCGTCGAGCGGGTGGGTGCCGGTCAGGGCGTCGAACGCGGTGTGGGCGGCGCGGAGTGCGGCCGGTGCCTCCGCCTCGAAGCGGAGATGGGCGTCGAGGGATTCCAGCAGCCGCGCGGACCGCAGCTGCCAGTCCACGAGGCCGCCGGACACCTCCGCGACCCCGGAGTGTGCCCCGGCGAAGGAGGCGTCGAAGTCGGCCGCCGCCCGGGCGCGGAAACCGGCCGCGGCCCGCTCGGCCGCCTCGTCCGTCAGCGGGAGCCCGGGGTGCGCGGCCCGCCACTCCGCCAGCGCATGGGCGAACGCCGTCTGCGCCCCGGCGAGCGCCGCCGCCTTGGCGGCGACCGCCAGCAGCCGCGGCGCGAGCGCCTCCGCACCGGTCAGCCCGGTGTACGTGGCCTCCCAGTCGACGGGAATCCGGGCCGTGGCGGTGTCCGCGAACGCCCGCTCGAACGCCGCGTCGACCGCGACGGCGGTGGCGTGCTGCACCGGCGCCACCGCGGCGGCGAGCGCCCGCTCCGGCGCCAGCGCGGGGAAACGGCGCAGGAATGCCAGGTCGGCGCCCTCGCCCCGGAGCGCCGCGGCCTCCGTGACATCGTCGAGCGTCCGCGCCAGAACGGCCTCGTGGGCCGCCTGCCGGGCCAGTCGCCGCGGCAGCTCCGCCGTCGCCGCCGCGTACGCCTGCCGCCACCCCGCGAGCGCCTCCGGGCTCTCCCCGCGCGCCGCCGCGACGGTGTCCGGCCGCAGCTGCCGGGAGAACGCCTCGTCCAGCGCGGTGAGATACCGCTCGCGCAGCGCGGCGATCCCGGTCCGGGACAGCGTGGTGCCCTGTGCCCCGAACGCCGTGAGCACCGCCTGCTGCTCCTCGGTCGGCCGCTCGCCGAAGGCCGCCACGGCCGCGTCGAACTCCCGCCCCGCGCGGTCGAGTTCCGACACCCGCAGCGCCCGCAGATCCAGCATGTCCGGGAGTTCGGCGAGCAGGTCCCGCAACTGCCGCACCCCGGCCCGTACGTTGGCGGCCAGCCGGGTGCCCCGGGCGTCCGCGGGGGTGGCGAACGTCGCCCGGACATGGACGTCCAACTGCTGCGCGAACCGCTCCGCCTCCTCCTCGGCCACCCGCGTGAGCAGCTCCTCGTCGAGGGCGTGGGCGGGGGCCGCGGCGCCGGGGGCGAGCAGCGACCGGCGCCAGGACCGCACGGCACGGTCGAAGGCGGCCCGGCCCTGCGCGCGGGCGCTCTCGCGGGCCCGCTCCAGGGTCAGCCGCCCCTCGGCGGCCTCCCGCAGCTCCTGCGCGGTCGCGCCCTCCTCCCGGATACGGGACATCTCGTCGGTCAGCCGCTCCGCCTGCTGCGGCGACAGCGGGTGACCGCCGTCCCGCGCCCACTCCTCGACGCCCGCGCGCAGCTCCTGCCGGTGCGCGGCCTCCGCGCTCTCCTGCGCCAACAACTCCTCGTACGCCGTCCGGAGTTGCTGCTCGGCCTCGTGCATGACCGGCGTCCGCCAGTCGTCCGACCCCGGATGCGCGGGGACGGGCGTGGCCGGGGCGGACGCGCCGTCGAGCAGCTCCGGGTGCTCCCGGAGTTCGGCGCCGCGCCGCACCACCGCCATCTGCTCCGCGTACGCCCGCCGGACGTCGGCCGACGCGCCCGGATCGCGCTCCAGGGCCTCGATCGCCTGTGCCCGGTGGAGCTGCTGCTCGGCCCGGAACCAGCGGTCGGTCTCCGCGCTCCACCCGGAGCCCGGCAGGAACTCGTGGGAGCGGCTGTACGCGGTGAACCGGCCCACGAGGTCGGCCATCGGCGCGGCGACGGCGGTCAGCCGCTGCGCCGCGGCGCGGACCGTGCGGTTCCACTCCTCGCGGGTCTGCGGCACCTGCCCGTCGGCGGGCGGCGCGGTGTGCGCCTCGACGTAGGCGCTCTCCACCTGCGTGAGCTGGGCGGCGTACCACTTCCGGGTCGGTTCGTCCCAGAAGTGCTGGCCACGGGTGAGGTCGTTCTCCACCATCCAGCCGTCGACCAGGCCGGAGCGGGGCGTGAGCGGGCCCTGCCGGAGCGCCGCGCGGAACTCCCGCCGCAGGCCCTCCCGCTCCGTCCAGTCGGCGTGGGCCTGCCGGTAGGCCGGGCCGACCTTCCGCCCGGCGGCCTCGGCGGCCAAGGTCTCGGTCAGCCCGTCGGCGATGCCTCGGGCGAAGTGGCTGCTGAACTCCTCCTCCAGACGCCCGGCCTGCCGGGTGGCGGCGAACCCGCGGTCCCAGCGGTCGGGGCGCAGGTGGGAGTCGTAGCGCTTCCAGGAGAGTACGCGCAGCTCCTCCCCGTACTCCCAGGACCGCGGCAACTCGCCCTCCCCGGCTGCCGGGTGCTCCTGTGCGAACAGCTGCTGCCGGATGTGGCCGGAACCCTCCGCGGCGGCCGTGTGCGGCTCCGCGGGCTCGTGCGTGGTCCGCGATCCGGCCTGGTTCCGCGCCGACGGCTCCCGGGTGACCTCCTCGCGCACCTGCCGCTCCGGGACACGCCGCCCGGCGCCCCGCTCCTGCGGCACGGTCTCGGTGATCTGCTGCTGCGCGCCGGGGCTGTCCGGGGTGTCCTCGGGGGTACGGGTCCGGTCGGAGGCCGCCTCCGGGGTCTCGCGTTCCGCGGTCAGGTCCCGGCCGGAACCGTGCGGGGCGTCCCCCTCGGCGGCGGCGCCCGCGGGTTCGCGGGTACCGGCGGGCGCGGTCTCCGTCGGCCGCTGCCCCGCCACGTCCGGCGCCGGGCGCGGCTCCCGCTGTGTCCGCACACGGTCGAGGCCCTGTTGGAAGGCGTCGGCGGAGTTCTTCTCGGTCTCCAGCCAACTCTTCAGATCGTCGGCGCCGGGGCGGCGGAAGTGGTCGTCCAGGGCGACCCAGTCGCGCCGGAACGCCGACGCCACCCCGTCGCTGCCGGACCACCGGCCGCTCTCCGGGACATGGTGGATCAGCCCGTCGCCGAACGTCGTCTCGAAGACCTCGCCCGCCTCCCGGGCGGCGAACTGCCGGTCCTCGTCCAGCCGCAGTTCCGCGTCGAAGCGGTCCAGGAGTGCCCGGGAGTCCTCGCGCCACTGCCGGAACCGCGGGTCCGACTCGCCGCCCGCCAGTGGGGAGCGGCCGGTCCGTACCCCGCCCAGGTGGGTGTCGGCGAGCTTCTCCAGCTCCGCGGCGAGCTTGTCGTGGACCCGCTCGACGGTCACCGGGTCGGTCAGCAGGCCCCTGCCGTCGGCCTGCGCGCGCAGCTCACGGAGGTGGGCGTCCATCTCCTCGTGGTAGCGCAGCCGTCCGGCGAGCCCGCGCTCGCCGGTCATCGCCGCCGCGGCGGTACGGCCCTGGCCCACCGCGCGACCGGCGGCGTGCGGATCGGTCGTGCCGCCCACGTGGTGCGCGGTGAACGCGTCGTCCACCGCCGCCCTGAGATCCTTCTCCAGGCTCTGCGCGGCCGCGTCGACGAGGTCGGTGTCCCGGTCGTGCCGGAACGCCCCGTCGAACAGCGAGTCCCGCAGCCCGGGCAGCTCCCGTTCGAGACGGAGCTGCTCCTCCAGCTTCCGGACCCCGCCGTCCAGCGCCAGATCCGCCGCCTCGCGGGCCTCCGCCCCCGCCGCGTGCAGCGCCCCCAGGTCGCGGTAGGTGTCCAGCAGTTGGCCGCGGGCGGTGGCGCGCCACTTCTCGCGGGCACCGTCCCACGCGGCGCGGTCCGGGCGGTCGCCGCCGTCGTACCGCTTCATCAGATCGTCGACGTGCCGCTCGGCCCGGCGGGCGAAGTCGAGCCGGTCCCGGAGGGAGCCGACCACGTCCCCGCCGTCCGCCCCCGCCTGCCGCGCCGCCGTCAGCTCCTGGGCGTAGCGGGACTTGACCGCGTGGACCATCTCGTGGGGGAGCGGGTCCCGGACGAACTCCGGGGTCGCCAGCAGGTCGTCGACGGCCTTGTCGGCGGTGGGGGACCAGTGGCCGTCGCGGTGGCGCAGGTCGAAGCGGGTGGGCAGCTCGTCGAGGAGCTTGCGGTGGTAGCGGGACCAGGACTCGGACAGCGCCTCCCGGTCGGCGCTCCCCACCAGCCCGGCTTCGGGCAGCTCGGTGAGCTTCTCGAACTCGCTCCGCAGCTCGGCGGTGACCTCGTCCACCACCGCCTTGATGTCGTCGGCGCCCGGCGTGTACGACGTAGGACGGTCGATCAGCTTCCGGAAGCCGTGGCCCCCCGCGTCCTGCGCCGCGGTCGAGGCGCGCCAGGCGGAGGCCGCGGCGTCGTCCGCGCCACCGGCCGTGTCCAGCGCCCGCGCCGCGGCCCGCTCGGCCGCCTCGGCCGCCGCCCGGGCCTGCGCGGCGGCGTCCCGGACCGCGGCCGCCACCTCGGCCGTCGGCGCGGCGGCGCCCGCCCCGCCCGGGAACCGGTCGGCGGCGGCGCGGGCCGCCGCGGTGGCGTCCGCGGCGCGCGCCGCCGCGTCCCGCGCCGCCGTCGCGGCGTCCTCCGCGGTACGGGCGGCGGCCTCGGCCTTCTTGACCTCGGCGACATCGCCGTGCAGCGTCCGGTCCACCTCCGGCGCGGCGGGGACGGTGTCCCTGCCGCGCGCGGCGGCCCGCTCCTCGGCGGTGAGGGACTTCGGGGGGAGCGCGCCGCCCCGGCCGCCCTTCCCCACCAGCCGCTCCAGCGCCTCGGCGGCCTCCTTCGCGGCGGCGGCCGCCTGCCGGGCCGAACCGGCCGCGTTCCGGGCGGCGTCGGCGGCCTGCTCCGCGGTGCCGGTGGCGTCCGCGAGCCGGTGGTGCGGCGGCTGCCACTCGTGCGCCGCGCGCCGGACGTCGTCGGCGAGCTGCGACAGCTGCCGCTCCTGCACCCCGGCCAGCTCGACGACGGTCTCGTAGTGGTCCAGGAGACGGGTGCGGGCCTGCTGGTGCTCCGCGGCCCGGGCGGCGTCGTAGGGGATGTCGGTGGTGCGCTCGGGGGCGTGCCACTCGATGCCGTCCAGGCGTCCGTCGGACCAGATCTTGCCGTGGCCGGACATCCAGTCGCGGTGGAACTCCGACCACATGCGGTCCGTGGTGGACGTGGGCAACCCCGGGTGTCCGGCGGTCAGTTCGTCCCAGGCGGCCCGCGCGCCCGTGGTGGCCTCCGGCAGCCGTTCGGCGCCCGCCCGCAGCTCGGGCGTCGCCCGGCCGATGTCGGCGAGGGAGGAGTCGAGCCGGGTCAGCGCGGAGTCGACATGGGTGGGGGAGTAGTCGGTGCCCAGGCCCTTGCGGACGTCGGCGAGGGCGTGGTCGCGCAGCTCCTGCTGCCAGGCGCGCACCTGCGAGCCGTGCGGGCCCAGGTCGTCGGCGGGGCGCAGCGAGGCGTTCCACCGTTCCTGGACGCCGCGCTCGAAGCGGAACCGCTCGTCCAGGCTCCCGTTGAGCCGCTCCAGCCCGTCCCGGGTGAGGGTGTCGAGGTCCCGGGCGCCGGTCTCCAGCGGCTTGTCGCGCACCGTGTCCCACAGCGCCTCGGCGTCGCGCTTCAGCGAGGCGTGGACGCTGTCGATCAACTCCCCGCGGGTGTGCGCGGCGCGGGGCCCGTCCGGCAGACGGGTGTCCAGGCGGGTGGGCAGCTCGTCGATGAAGCGGCGGAGGTCCTGTCCGGCCCGGACCTCGGCGTCCAGCCGGCCGATCAGCTCCTCCCCGCGCTGCGGCCACTTCTTGACCGCGAGGTCGTGGGCGAGCTGCTGCTCCTTGGCGGTCAGCCGGGAGAGCACCCGCGGCCGGTGCTTGGCGGCGCGGAGCTTCGCCGCCTCCTTGTCCACCAGCTCGTCGAACGCCTCCCGGCCGGTGCGGGAGTAGCGGTCCTGCAGGGCGGTGCGGTCCTCCGTGCTCAGCCCGGAGCCGAACTCCTGCCAGGCGTCGAGGTGTTCACGGGCCGTGGCCTGGAACTCGATCTCCCGGCCCAGCCGGTCGGGCAGCCCCTTGCGCAGGTGGTCGGCCATCTGGTCGAAGCGTCGGCCCTTGTCGCTCACCTGCCAGTGCGGCTCCGTCCGCAGCTTGCCGTACGTGGCGTCCGCGACATGGCTCAG
This sequence comes from Streptomyces catenulae, assembly GCF_000718015.1. GTDB lineage: Bacteria > Actinomycetota > Actinomycetes > Streptomycetales > Streptomycetaceae > Streptomyces > Streptomyces catenulae. Next base: position 267,184 of record NZ_JODY01000003.1, read on the forward strand.
CCCCTCCTCGTACTCCTTGGCGAACCGCTCGACGAGGTCCGGCTCATGGCCCTCGGCCCGCCACCCCCGGCGGGCCTCGGAGACCTTCGTCTCGATCCTCCCGTCCAGCTTCGGCTGGAGCTTGTGGAGTTGGGCGCGCCCGCGGACGGTGCCGCCGAGCCTGTCCAGCTCCTTCTGCCACTGCTGCTCGGCCTTGGCCAGCGCCTCGGGCCGGACGTCGGTCCCCTCACGGAGGGGGCCGAAGATCTTGTCGAACGTGGTGCGGGCGTCGCCCACCAACCGGTCGAAGACCTGCTGCCGTTCGGCGTCGTTCAGCGACCGCAGCGCCTTGGACGAGCCGGTGGCGTCGGTGAACTTCTCCTGGAGCTTCCGGCCGCCCTCGTGGAAGTGGGCGTCCGAGGTGTACTCGCGGACCCGCTCGGCGTCGGACAGCCGCTCCGCGGTGTTCTTCTTCAACGTGTCGCTCTCGGCGGCCCACGCCTTCTCCTTGGCGGCGTCCGCCTCCTTCGCGGCGGCCGCCCCGGAGTGCTCCACGTGTCCGGCCGCGCCCGCACCGGGACCGCTCCCCGCGTGCAGGGGGTCGGCGCCTTCCCGGGAGCCGGGGTGGACGGCGTCGTCCGCGGTCCGCGACTGGTGGACGCCCTCGGCCGCCGCGTCGTGGGCCCGGTCGCCCCGGCCGCCGGAGGACGCCGAGGTGTGCTCCGTGCTCTTCGGCGCCCCGGACTGCGTCGGCCCCTCGTTGCGGGCGCCGTTCCGGGCGGTGGTGTTCCCCTCGTCCCTGGTCGGCAGCTCCTTCGAGGAGGTGGTGACGGTGCGGTCGCCGCCCGGCTTGTTCTCCACCGACGGCCTCTCCCCGGTGGGCGTCCCCGGCGTGGACCGTTCCGTCGGTGCCTTCCCCTCGGTGCCCGCGGGGTGCGGCTCGGAGCGGCTGAGCTGCTGCGGCCTGCCGTTCTCCGCACCGACCTTGGCGTCCTTCACCCCGGGCGCGGTGACATCCTGCGCCTTGGTGCTGCCGGGGTTGCCGGTGAGGTCCTGGGCCTTGGTGTTGCCGGGATTGCCGGTGAGGTCCTGCGCCTTGGTGTTGCCGGTCAGGTCGTTCGTCTTGCCGTTGCCGGGGTTGCCCGTGAGGTCCTGGGTCTTGCCGTTGCCGGGGTTGCCGGTGACGTCGTTCGTCTTGGCGCCGTTGGGCGTGAGGTCGCCGCTCCGACCGTCGCGGAGCGTCTGGTGCGGCGCCTCGGACTTCGGGATCTCGCCCGCCGGGCCACGGCCGGGCGGCGTGGCCTCCAGGTGCGCCCTGCCCGGAACCTTCTGGAGCCCCTCCTCGCCGACGTGCTGCACACCCTTGCCCGGCGCGCCGGGGTTGTGCGCACCGTGCTCGGACACCTGCGTCAGGGGCGGCACCTCGGCGTGCTCGTCCGCCGTCCGCGACGAGGTCGGCGCGTCCTGCTGCGGCGTCGCCCCCGGGCCCTCCTGCTCGGGGCGGCCCGTGGACGTACCCCCGGGCCGTTCGTCGGAGAGCGGCGCCCCCTTGGCGGGCCCGGTGTGACGGCCCGCCGGGGCGTGCGGGGACACCGGGTCGGTCGCCGACGGGTTCGGCTGGTGCGGGCTCTCCAGATCGGGCTTCGGCTGGAGCGGCACCTCGCCCTGCGGCCGGGGGCCGTTCGGCGGTGTCAGCTCGCTGCGCGGCGGGACGTTCCCGGGCGTCTCGCGCGGCGGGGCCGACGGGTGGGGACCGGCGTTCACCGGGATCTCGGCGCGGGGCAGATCCCCGCCGGGGAGGAGGGTGTCCGTCTTCGGGGGCTTGAAGGTGGTCCGGTCCGGGAGGGCGGTGACCGGGCCGTCCGGCACCTTGTTGACGACCTTGCCGTCGAGGTTGCCGAGCCCCGACGGCGGGGTGATCGAGCCCTTCGGCATGTCGAACCCGGAAGCCCCCCGCCCGCCGCCCAGCGGCGGCGCCTCGATCTTCGGGTCGAACTTCGGCGGGGTCAGCTTCGGACCGCGCATCAGATCGCCCAGCCCCCGCCGCAGCGCGCCCAGCCCCTTCAGACCGGGGGCGAGGAGGCTGCCCGCGCCCGCGAGCCCGAGGTTGAGGCCCTCCTGCTTCCACCACTCCTTGCTGCCGAAGTCCGGCATGTCGGTGTGGGTGACGGCGGCGGCGAAGGCTTGCGCGCCCACGTCGGCGCCGAGCTGCACCGCGACGTTCAGGATCACGTCGAGCGCGATGGCACCGGCGTAGGTGGCGGCGACGGCGATGCCCTCCATCACCACGCCCATCGCCTCCAGCACCGAGGTGAGCGCCGCCAGGATCGTGCCCAGCGGCAGCAGGACCGCCAGCGCCACGACGGCGAGCAGCGGGAGCAGGGTGACCAGCATCAGCTTGATCGCCTGCATCCGCGCCGCGTGCAACTCCTTGGCCTGCACCTCCTTGATGAAGTCGCCGTACGCGTTGATGGTGTTGCCGATCTCCCAGGCGTGGTTGACCGCGGGCCGGTACTTCTCGTCCCGCAGCCGCGGCCAGGCCACGGTGACCGCCGTGTCGTGGGCGTCGCCCCGCCAGTCGACGCCCTGGACCGAGCCGTCCATGTCGAGCATCTTTTCCCAGAGCATGTCGCCGAAGTCGATCCATGCGTTGCCGAGGGCGTAGATGTCGTCGGTAATGGTCTGATCGGGCTGGTACATGGCGACATCACCTGGGTGGGGAAGGGCGGAAGGAGAAAGAGGGGAACTGTGTCACGGAAAGGTGCCGGCTGCGAATATCAGCGGGACGTCAGCGCAACGCAAGAAAAAAGCAAGAAAAACGCAAGCGGAGCATCCGCGGGGAATAGCGGGGTGGCGCGAATTTCGGGGTCAGAATTTTTCACCGATCGCGGACTTCGTGCTGTCGGTGACGTCCTCCGCTTTTCCGCCGCCGTCGCCCGTCGCGGCGAGCTGGGTGGCGAAGTCGTTGAACTCCTGATGGGACGCGTCCTCCGCGGCCAGATAATTGTTGCCCGCCAGCGTCAGCGAGAAGGCGACCCGCGCCAGCACGCTGTTCGTCTGGCTCTCGGTGTCGCCGCTCTTGCCGAAGAGGCTGGTCATGCAGGCGTCCAGGCGCCGGAAGAAGGCGCCGGCCTCCTCCTCGGTCTTGCCCGCCCAGCCGACCTGGAGGTCGGAGAGCGCCTTGAAGATCTTGGACACCTCGTTGCCGAGGTCCTCGACGAGACCGCCGCCGCCGTCGGGCCCGCCGATCTGCTCCCCGTAGGTCCGCAGTGCCTCACCGTCGACGGAGATCGTCGCGTGCACGCCGCCCACCTGGCCGTAGGTGACCGGGGGATCGGGCCGGGGGTCTTTGCTGGGGCTCACCGCTGCTCCTGGGCCGTACACGGGAGCGCCGCCGTACCGCCGGGCGGGCTCCCTGGGGGATGTCCGGACGTCGGCGCCCGCCGCGCGGCAGCGCACGGCGGGCGCCCGATGCGCCAGGGGCGCCGCCCGGCCCGTCCGGACCGGTGCGGCACCCCTGGCGCTACTTGTGGAAGTTCTTCGTGTTCTTGGTCTCGACCTCGTGGTAGACGTCGTACGCCGCCTGCATCCGCCGCTTCATCTCGTACAACAGCGCGACCAGCGTCTCCATGTGGTCGCTGAACTCGCGCTGGAGCTCGGAGAAGGTCGCGCTGGACGGGGAGCTCCAGACGCCCTCGGCGAGCCGGAAGGCTTCCTTCACGGCGGCGATGTCCGCCTCGATGGCGGCGGTGCATCCGCCCACCGTGCCGATGGTGTCGTGGAGCCGGTCCAGCTCGATCCGGAACTCGTCGAGGGTGAAGGTACGAGAGGCCACGCGGTGACTTTAAGTGCGCGGATGACCCCGATGCAGGTCCCTCTTCCGACGCCGTCCGTGTCACCGATCAGGGGCGATACGGCGTCACCCAACGGGGACCTGTCTGTCTCGCCCCCGCATTGGATGGGATGGACAGAACCGGACACCACCCGGAATGATCATGGCGGAAGGGCACCTGTGGCAGTGGAACCGAAAGACTCCCGGTACGGCCCCCACCGGGTGCCCATCGACGCCGACGGCGGCGGTTCGGACACGTCGGGCGACGGCGCCGCGCCGCCCGAGGCCGCCGCGCCGCCCACCCTCTCGATGCTCTGGCAGACCACCCCGGTCATCACCACCGAGATGCCGCAGACCGACGGCAGCGGCGGCGACGGGAAGGCGACCAAGGCGCCCAGCCACGCGGCCTTCAACGTCAACGTCGGCGCGCTCGCCGACAGCATGGAACTCCTGCGGGTCTCCGCCGGTCAGATGGTCACCGGGTACGAGAACCTCAAGTCGCTCGTCCTCGCCGCCGACGCCGCGCACACCGTCTTCGGTGAGCAGGCCACCTACACGGACACCATCCCCAAGCCCCGCCCCGGCCAGAACGTGGACCGGCGCAACCCGCACGAGGCGACCTTCGCGGAGCCCGACCCGGGCCCCCTGATCAAGGACGACCCGGGGGTGCGGCAGGCGGCCGAGAAGTTCGGCCCGGTGATGTACCCGAGCATGAAGAACGTGCTGATGGAGTGCGCCAACGCCATCGAACTGGTCGGGCGGTACATGGTCCTGATGGACCGCACGGGCACCTACTACGCCCACGCCGACCACGCCTCCGTCTTCCCCGGACCGACCGGCAAACCCATCGTGGACAGCTGAGCGCGCCGCCCACCGGCACCGACGGGCCGGGGCCCGGCCGTTTCCCTGCGGAAGCGGCCGGGCCCCGGCCCGTCCGCGTCCCGGCCGCCCGTGAGCGGCCGGGACGCGCCCGGTCAGGCGGGTGCGCAGGTCAGCTGCACCGGACCGGCGGCATCGTGTGCGTACTGGGTGGCCGCCGTGTGGTCGACGCCGGTGTTGAACATCCGCAGCGTCACCTTGCCGCTGCGGACCTTGAACGGGCCGTGCGAGAGCCACTTGCCGCGGCTGTTGACCTGGTCGATGCCGAAGGCGGTGGCGGGGGTGCCGCCGCTGCGGTCGGCGTCGTAGACCGCGTACTGCGCGGGGTGGCCGCCGACGTAGAGGATCTTCGGGTTGTCCGGGATGTACACCGCGAGGCGGCAGGTCGCGGCGCCCTTGATCCTGGCGCTGTAGTCGAACTTCCACAGCACGTACTGGGCGGGGTCGTACTTGGTCGACGACCCCGACATCGGCAGCGAGACATACCGTCCGGTACAGCCGGAGCCCGTGTAACCGCCGGTGCCGGACTTGACCCAGCCCTCCCGCTTCAGCTGGAAGTTGGCGTCCTTCATCCAGAACCCGGCGGTCGCGTTGGACGGACAGCCGTACCCGGTGAGCGCGGTGAACGCCGGGGCGACGCTGCGGGAGCGCGCCGTGACGGTGCCGTCGTGGCCGGTGGCGGCGGCCTTCGGGCTCGGCGGGGTGTGCGCGGAGCCCGTGGGGTCCGCGGTGTTCGGCGCGGGTATGTCCTGCCGCCCGTCCGGGGTGATCTCCTGGCCGCCCGTGCCGCCGGAGCCGCCCGTGCCGCCGATGCCGCCGGAGCCGCCCACGCCGCCGGTCCCGGCGTTCCCGGTGCGGGACTCCCGGCCCTTCTCGTGGTGGTCGGCCCCGGCGGTCGCGCCCGCCGGTGCCACCTTGTCCGCCGCCTGTGCCTTCTTGTCGTCCGGGGCGGTCAGCGCGCCGATCGCGAGGGCGCCGAGGCCCAGCGCGGCGACGACCGCGATGCCGATCACCATCAGCCGCTTGCCCGGCCTGCCCTCCTCGCCCCCGGAGCGGACGCCGCCCACGAACGCGGAGACGAAACCGTGCCGGTCCTCCTCCGGCAGGCGCCCCGACGCCGCATCGGCGGACTGCGGGGACTTTTCCTGGTCAGCCACGTACGTACTCTCCCATTGTCGTGCCGTAAGAGACAGGCGGCAGAATACCGCTCACCGGCAATCGGAAAAGGCCCCCGGAAGAAATCGAATCGCTCCGGTCGGTTTGCCTTCCGAGGGGGCTCCGGGTGATTGTGTGACGCCCCGCCGAAGCGTGTGGTGTTCCGCTCCGCGGACCGTCGATCCGACGGTACCGATCGGTGCGGTACGTTGGGGCGCATCGCCTCGATCTTCCGCTAGTGTGCCGCTCGGAAGAACGGGGAACGACGCGTTGATCTGACGACAGGAATACGCATGTCCAGCTGTGCGCGCATTGTCATTGTCGAGCGCCAGAATCTCGTCCGGTACGGTCTGGAAAGGGCGCTTTCCCGGGCTCCGTGGCTGGAGGTCGTCGCCTCGGTGGAGCGCGTGCAGGACCTCCCGCTCACCCCGGGACCCGACGCGCCCGACGCCATCCTCTACAGCCCGCCCGCCTACGACCACGCGGGCACCGAGCCCCCGGCGCGGACCCTCGACCGCCTCGTCGCCTGCGCCCCGGTGCTCCTGGTGTCCGGCTTCGTCCAGCCCTACCGCCTGCTCGGCGCCGTCCGCGCCGGGGTGCTGGGCTGCGTCACCGACCAGGTGGACGACGAGGAACTGCTGCGCGCCGTCGGCACCGTCGTCACCGGCGGCTTCCATCTCTCCGCCACGCTCGTGCCCCGGCTCCGCAACGAGTTGGAGCAGCCCGGCGGCATCGAACCGCGCTCGCTCGCCCGCCGCGAACTGGAGGCGCTGCGGCTGCTCGCCGAAGGACTGACGCACGGTCAGATAGGCCGCCGGATGGGCCTGTCCGAGGCCACCGTCAGTACGTACGTCAAACGCATCCGGGCCAAGCTCAACGTCGGCAACAAGGCCGATCTCACCCGGACCGCCATCGAGTTGGGGCTGCTGCGCGAGCCGCGGCCGAAGCTCGCCGCGAGCGCCGTGGGGCCGCTGGCCACGCCGGGACGGGCGGCCGGGGGGCGGCTCACGGACCGGGCGTACGCAGGATGAGCGCCGCCATGTCGTCGTGTCCGTCGCTGGGGTGGCGGTCGGCGAGCGAGCGGCACAGCTGGTCGACCGGCTCCCGGGCGTGGTGCCGGGCGAGCGCCGCCAGCGCGGTCATCCCCTCGGTCAGCGGCCGGTCGTGGCGCTCGATCAGCCCGTCGGTGTAGAGGATGACGATGCTGCCCGGCGGCAGGACGCGGGAGTGGTCGGGACGGGGCCGGGTGGTGTCCACCCGGAGCGGCAGTCCGGGCTCCGCGTCCAGGTAGTACGCGGTGCCGTCCGGCGGCACCACCAGGGGCGGCGGGTGCCCGGCGCTGCTCCACCGCAGCCGCCAGCCCCGGTCGGCGGGGTCGAGGCGGGCCACGCACGCCGTGGTGAGCAACTGGCCGCCGGTCATGTCCATGATGCGGTCCAGCTGGGTCAGCGCGGCGCTCGGCGGGGTGTGCCCGTCGAAGGTCAGCGCCCGCAGCATGTTGCGGGTCTGCGACATGGCCGCCGCCGCCTCCAGATCGTGGCCGACCACATCGCCGATCACCGCGATGCACGAGTCGTCGGAGAGCTTCACCGCGTCGTACCAGTCGCCGCCGAGCTGACCGGGTGTACGCGCCGGCCGGTAGATCGCGCCCGCCTCGAACGGCCGCAGGTCCAACAGCTCCGGCAGCAGCAGCCGTTGGAACCGCTCGGAGCTGTTGCGGACCTGGTCGTACAGGCGGGCGTTCTCGATCGCCACCCCCGCGGTCCCGGCGAGCGCCAGGATCACGCCCTCGTCGTGCCGGTCGAACGGCTCCCCGTCCCTCCGGTCGGAGAGATAGAGGTTGCCGTAGATCCGGCCGCGTACCGAGATCGCGACACCGAGCAGGGTGCGCATCGGCGGATGCCCGGGCGGGAAACCCGCCGAGCCCGGGTGGTCGGCTATACGGTCCACCCGCAGCGGCTGCGGATGGTGGATGAGATGCCCCAGCAATCCGCGCCCCCGCGGCAGCTCCACCCCGGCGAGCCCGGCCAGCTCCTGGGTGGTCAGGCCGAGCGGGATGAACTCGGCGAGCTGCTCCCCGCTGTCGTCCAGGACACCCATGGCGCCGTAGCGGGCGCCGACCAGATCCATCGCGGTACGGACGATCCGCCGCAGCACCGTCGGCAGCTCCAGCTCGCTGCTGATGCTGACCACCGCGCCGAGCAGCCCCTGGAAGGTCCGCTGGGCACGCGCCAGATCGTGCATCTGCTCGCCGAGGCGGTCCAGGTCCGAGCTGAGCGGCAGGTTGAACAGCGACAGATACGGCACGTCGGCCGGGTCGTCAGGCGTCCTCTCCTCCCGCTCCTGCGCCACCGGCTGCCCCTTGTTCACCGCCACCGGAACGCGCGCACGACGCGCTCACCTCGACGTACAGACCCTTCCATATGAGCATGGATCGGACGGACCGCGCCTGGTGTGGGGCGGCCGCGGTGCACCGTCCGGGGGAACCGGGACCGCTACGGCCGCCCGGACGCCTCACCGCCGTGGGCCGCCGCGGCCGGGCGCCGTGCGGTGGGCCCGCGCCAGATGGTGCTGGAGGCGGGCGTGGCGGAACTGGTAGACCGCGCCCGCCTGCCGCAGCACCCCGCGCCGGTAGGCGTCGTCGAGGAAGGCGGTGACGGCCCACGGCAGCCGCCCGGTCAGCGGCAGCCAGAACCTGCCGAGCACCAGCCACTGCCCCCACGCGGTCAGCGCGAGGACATACCCCAGCGCGCCGCCCACCCCGCTGAGCGTGCCGAGCACCAGCCCGGCGGCGGGGCTCCACAGCAGGGGGCCCAGCACCCCGCGCAGCAGATCGACCGCCGCCGCGGCACCGCCCCCGACCAGCGCCCCGAAGAGGGGCGCCCAGACGGCGAGCCGGGTCAGCACCGTCGCGCGGTGGGTGCGCAGCAGGCCCCGCGGATGGGCCGCCGAGCGCAGATCGAGGGGGCTCTCCACCAGGCTCAGCAGGCAGAAGCTCAGCCCGGCGGCGACGCTGAAGACCAGCCCGTAGAAGGTCCCGTCGATCAGGCCGTACCGCAGCCCGCCCGGCCAGCGGAAGCGGCTCTGCATCAGGCCGACGACCAAGCCGTAGCCGAGGCCGAAGACCCCACCGCCCAGCGTCCCGACGACCAGCCGGGGACCGGCCGTACCGCGCGGCGCCCCGCGGCCCAGACGCAGCCGCACCGCCGACGGCGCCACCTGTACGTCCCGGACCGCGAAGGTCAGCCAGTACACGAGCCCGAACATCAGCCCGGCCAGCAGCCCCACCACCGCCCCGTCCACCAGCGGGTACGGGCCGCCGACCGCGGCGGCCAGCGCGGCGTCGGCGAGACCGATGGCCACCCCCGTCACCAGCGCGGTGACCGCCGTACGGGGACCGCGGCGCAGCCCGCCGCCCAGCCGCCACCACGCCAGGTCCGGGGTCTCCAGCCGGTGGAGGTGGTGGGCGAGGTGGCCGAGCCAGTGCCGGGCGCGGTCCGGGGCGACGGCGCGGCGCGGCCGGGCGCCCGGCGCCGACGGGGACGGGCGGCGGTAGACGGTGGGCAGAAAGCTCTCCAGGAGGTGGTCCTCCAGCGCCTCCGGGCCGCCGAACCGCTCACCGTCCAGCAGCTCCGCCGGGTCGTGGTCCGGGGTGTCGCTGTAGACGGCGCGGGCCAGCGCGACCATCAGCGGATTGGTCAGAACGGCCGCGAGCGGCGGCGCGGGGTGCGCGCGCAGGGCGGTCAGCACCGGCTCCCAGGCGTTCGCAGCGGGCCGGGCGCGGCCGGGCTTGCGGGTGGTGCGGGGCAGATAGGCGGCCAGGTCGTCGAGGGTGAGGTCGGTGAGTTCGACCGCCGCGGCGGAGGTGAGGACATCGGTCTCGGCGACCGCGGCGGCGTACTCCGCGGGGCGGCTGGTGAGCAGCAGCGGGAGGGTGGTGGCGTTGAGCGCCTCCAGCGCGGGGCGGCGCAGCCCGGCGGCCATCTCGTCGAAGCCGTCCAGCACGGGCAGCACCCGCCCGGACTCCACCAGCGCCGCCGCCAGCGTCGTCCCGCCGGGACCCTGGGCGGCGTAGCCGGGGTGGTCGCGGATCAGCCGGTCGGCCAGCCAGTCCCGCAGCGGGACGGCGGTCGGGTTCCAGGCGCCGATGCTGAAGATCACCGGCACCGGCTCCGCGGCGGTCCGCGAGGCGAGATGGTCCAGGACGAACCGGAGCGCCAGCACCGTCTTGCCCGAACCGGACCGCCCCAGCACCACCAGCCGCCCGGACGGCACCCGCCGGTACAGCGCCGCGACGCCGTCCAACCGCCCCTCCAGCGCCAGCGGTCCGGCCGCCGCGCCCGGTGGCAGACGGCGGATGTTGGCCCAGTGGTCGGCCAACTCCTCGGCGGCGGCCCGCCACCGCACCGGCAGCGGGAACGGATCCTGGATCTGCCGCTGCTCCTCCTCCCGGCGCCAGCGCGCGGCCACGGCGCCCGCCAACTGCTCGACGGCATCGGCCAACGGGCCGGAGGCGGGCGGGGGAGCGGAGGTGGACGAGAGATCGGGGGACGAGGGGATGTCGGCTGCCGGGCGCGCCGCTTCCCCCGGGGACGCCGGTGTGGTGCCTGCGCCCCGGTTCGTACCGGGGGCCGACGCGTCCGGGACCGTGCCGGGGACGGACGCGCCCCGGGCCGTGCCGAGGACCGGGCCTGGGCCCGCGCCCCGCGCCACCTCCTCGCCCGGCACCACCTCCGGTGCGCCCCCGTCCCGCACCACCTCCGCCCCGTCCAGCCCCCGCCGCGCCTCGCCGCCCAGCGCCGCCCGGAGCAACTCCCCGCGCTCGTCGGGGGCGAGCGGCAGCGCCCGGGCCAGTTCCTGGACCGTGGTCATCCGCGGGTTGACGCGGCTGCCGGTCTCCAGGCCGCGGATGGTGCGGACGCTCACCCCGGAGCGCTCCGCCAACTCCTCCTGGGTCAGCCCCGTACGGCTCCGCAGCCGCCGCAGCACCTCGCCGAACGCACCGGCCACAACTGACGTTCCCTCCCCGTGCGACGACGTCCTTCGCAGGTCGAGGACTGTAGCGCGGCCACCGGCCACATATGGCCGCCTCGGTGTCCTGTCCACCGTTCCTCCACCGGGCCACCGTGACCCCCGGCCACCGGCGCGCCCGCGACCGCCGGACGACCGCACCACGGAACGGGGACACCACATGCCGACACCGGCCACCGACCGGGAACACCCGCACCTCACGCCGCTCACCGGCCGCGAACGCGAGGTGCTCCACGCGCTCGGCCACGGTCTGGACGACGCCGGGATCGCCGCCACCCTCGGCCTGCCCGCCCCGCTGGTGACCGCACAACTGGAAGGGATCCTGCGCAAATTGGGCCTGCGCGACCGCACCGCCGCCCTCGCCCACACCGCCGACCGCGCCCTCGTCGTCCCCGGCCTCGGCCCGCACCGGACGGCGCCGGACCTCGCCCTGCCGCCCGGCCCACGGCTGCGGATCTCCCTGCTCGGCCCGTTGCGGGTCCGGCTCGCCGGGCGCCCCGTCGACGTCGGACCCGTCCGCCAGCAGGCCGTCCTCGCGGCGCTGGCGCTGAGGTCCGGACGCTCGGTCAGCCGCCGGGAGTTGCTCGACGGCGTCTGGGGACTGGAGTCGCCGGACGCCGACGTCGTCCCGGTCTACGTCTACCGGCTGCGCAAACCCCTGCGCTTCGGCACCTGCCCGGACTCGGTGATCCGGCGCGACCGGTACGGCTACGGGCTGGCCCACGGCGTCGCCGAGGTGGACGTGGCCCGTATGGAGGACGAGGCCACGGCCGCCGCGACGGCCGCCCGCGCCGGGGATCTGCGCACCGCGGTACGGCACAGCTCCCGGTCGCTGGAGCTGTTCCGCGGCGAACCGCTGGCCGGGCTGCCGGGCCCGCTGGCCGAGACGGAACGGATGCGGCTCGCCGAACGCCGGGTCGCGCTGGCCCGGCGGCGCGCCGAATGGCTGCTGCGGCTCGGCCGGGTCGCCGACGCGGTCGCCGCCCTCACCACACTGGCCTCGGAGGAACCGCTCCACGAACCGGTCGCCGCCCTCCTGATGCGCGCCCTGCACCACGGTGGCCGCCGGGCCGAGGCGCTCGCCGTCTTCGACCGCACCGCCCGCCACCTCACCGGCGACCTCGGCGTCCCGCCGGGCGAACTCCTGCTGCGCGCCCGGTGGTCGGTCCTGCGCGACGACGCCACGGCGCGCGACACCGACCGGGCGGGCGCCGCCTGACCGCCCCGGCGCCGCCGCACCACCGGCCTCCGGACACCCCTCCCCGTACGCCCGCCGCGCCCGCGCCGGGCGCCGACCACCGCCGCCCGCAACGGCCGACCCGGCCCCGTTTCCTGCCCGTTCACGCCGATTTCGCCCGCTGTTCCCGCGGCCCGCGAAGGCGACGGCCGCGCACCGCCAGACTGTCCGGCGGACGCGCTCTCCGGCCAGTCCCACCCCGGCGTTCCCCATCTCTACGGCGGTGTCCGGGCGTTGAGGTGACACGGGTGTGACCGGCGCCGTACGGGCCGAACACGGGACGGACACGAGTGCACCGGTTCCGTCACAGAGTTCCTGACCCGGGTGTCAGGACCGCGTCAGTGCTGGGTAGCGTGGCCGGGTGAGCGAGAAGACCCTGCAGCATCGCATCGACGGCCCCGCCGACGCCCCCGTCCTCGTCCTCGGCGCTTCGCTCGGGACGACGTGGCACATGTGGGATCGGCAGATCCCGGATCTGACCCGGCAGTGGCGGGTCATCCGCTTCGATCTGCCCGGTCACGGCGGTTCGCCCGCCTATCCCGCCTCCTCGGTCGCCGAACTGGCCGACCGGGTCGCCGCCACCCTCGACGCGCTCGGCGTGGACCGCTTCGGCTACGGCGGCTGCTCCCTCGGCGGCGCCATCGGCATCCAGCTGGCCCTCACCCGCCCGCAGCGCGTCACCTCGCTCGCCCTGGTCTCCTCCTCACCGCGGTACGGCACCGCCGACTCCTGGCGTCAGCGCGGGGTGGTCATCCGCACCAACGGCCTCGACCCGATCGCCCGGACCGCGCCCGAGCGCTGGTTCACCCCGGGGTTCGCCGCCGCGCAGCCCGCCATCGTCGAGTGGGCCGTACAGATGGTGCGCACCACCGACCCGGGCTGCTACATCGCCGCCTGCGAGGCGCTGGCCTCGTACGACGTCAGATCGTCGCTGGGCAGAGTGGGCGTGCCGACCCTCGTCGTCGCCGGTTCGGAGGACCAGACCACGCCGACCACCGACGCCCGCAGCCTGGTCGCCGGGATCCCGGACGCGAGCCTGGCGCTGGTGCCCGGCACCTCCCACCTCGCCCCGGTCGAGCAGCCCGCGGCCGTCACCGAACTCCTCATCCGCCACTTCAGCACCGCCTGGCACGACAAGCCGTCCGCGGGCGGGCAGCCGGCCATCGGGGCGGCGGCGCCCAAGCCGCAGCTGGCCGCCGCCGCGCAGGCCGCGCCCGCCGCGATCGAGGCGGGGCTCGTCCAGCCGGAGGCGGTCCGCGGCAGCGCGTACGAGCGCGGGGCGAAGGTCCGCCGCGAGGTGCTGGGCGATGCGCACGTCGACGCGGTCGAGGAGGCCACCGACGCGTTCTCCGGCGAGTTCCAGGACCTGGTGACCCGCTACGAGTGGGGCGAGACCTGGACGCGCCCGGGCCTGGACCGCCGCACCCGCAGCATCATCACGCTCACCGCGCTGGTCGCGGGCGGCCACCACGGCGACATCGCCGCACACACCCGCGCCGCGCTCCGCAACGGCCTGACGCCCACCGAGATCAAGGACATCCTGCTGCACACCGCCGTGTACTGCGGCGTCCCCGCGGCGAACGCCGCCTTCACCGTCGCCCAGCGGGTGATCCGCGAGGAGACCACGCCGGAGGGGTGAGCCGGGCGCGGCCGGGCCCGGGGCGGCAGGATGGCGTCATGGAACTGACGAAGAAGACCCACTCCTGTGTCCGGCTGGAGAAGGACGGGCGGGTGCTCGTCATCGACCCCGGAGGCTTCAGCGAGGAGGACGCGGCCGTCGGTGCCGAGGCCCTGCTGGTCACCCATGAGCACGCCGACCACTTCGACGAGGGACGGCTGCGCGCGGGCATGGCGGCGAATCCGGCCGCCGAGATCTGGACCCTGGCGTCCGTCGCCGAGCAGCTGTCGGCGGCGTTCCCGGGCCGGGTGCACACCGTCGGCGAGGGCGACACCTTCACCGCCGCCGGTTTCGACATCGAGGTCCACGGCCAGCTGCACGCCGTCATCCACCCCGACATCCCGCGGATCACCAACGTCGGCTACCTCGTCGACGGAACGGTCTTCCACCCCGGCGACGCGCTCACCGTCCCCGAGGGGCGGCGGATCGACACCCTGCTGCTGCCGGTGCACGCGCCCTGGAACAAGGTGTCCGAGGTCATCGACTACGTCCGCGCGGTCGCGCCCCGCCGCGCCGTCGACATCCACGACAGCCTGCTGCGCGACCACGCCCGGCCGATCTACGACGGTCTGCTCGGCAATCTCACCGCCACCGACCACGGCCGCCTGGCGCCCGGCACCGCCACCGGCCCGCTCTGACACCCGCGGCCGTTGTCGGTGGTGCGCTGTAGGTTTACCGGCATGCGCATCGCGACCTGGAACGTCAACTCGATCACCGCCCGCCTCCCGAGGCTGCTGGCCTGGCTGGAGAACACCGGCACGGACGTGCTGTGCATCCAGGAGACCAAGTGCTCCCCGGAGCAGTTCCCCACCGACCAGCTGAAGGAGCTGGGCTACGAGTCCGCGGTCACCGCCACCGGCCGGTGGAACGGCGTCGCGCTGGTCTCCCGGGTGGGCCTGGAGGACGTCGTCTCCGGTCTGCCCGGCGGCCCGGCGTACGACGGCGCCGAGGAGCCCCGCGCGGTCTCCGCCACCTGCGGCCCGATCCGCGCCTGGTCGGTCTACGTCCCCAACGGCCGCGAGGTCGACCACCCGCACTACGCCTACAAGCTGGAGTGGCTGGCGGCGCTGCGGACGGCGGTCACCGAGGACGCGGCGGGCGGCCGGCCCTTCGCCGTCCTCGGCGACTTCAACGTCGCGCCGACCGACGCGGACCTCTGGGACCCGGCGGCGTTCGTCGGCCAGACGCATGTCACCGACGCCGAGCGCGAGGCGCTGGCCACCCTGCGGGGCACCGGTCTGAGCGATGTGCTGCCCCGCCCCCTCAAGTACGACCACCCCTTCACCTTCTGGGACTACCGCGCCCTCGGCTTCCCGAAGAACCGCGGGATGCGCATCGACCTCGTCTACGGCAACGCCGCCTTCGCGGGCGCGGTGTCGGACGCCTATGTGGACCGCGAGGAGCGCAAGGGGAAGGGCGCCTCCGACCACGCGCCGGTCGTGGTCGACCTGGATCTCTGACGGAGCCGGAGGCGTGCGGGGCGAGGGCCGGGGCCCGCGCCCCGGGGCGGCGGCACCGGCCCCCGGCCCGCGCCCCCGCCCCGTACGCCTCACCCCTGGCCCGGCACCAGCTTCCGCAGGTCCACCGAGGTGGCGAGCGCCGCGAGGCCCGCGTCGCCCGGGTGGAGATGGTCGCCGCTGTCGTAGGCGGGGAGCATCCGCTGCGGACGGGCCGGGTCGCGGACCACGGCGTCGAAGTCCAGCACCGCGTCGAACGCCGCGCCGGGCGCGCGCAGCGCCGCGTTGACCGCCTGCCGCCGCTCCTCGACCTGGGCGGTGCAGTCCTGGTACCCCTCGCAGGGCGTCACCGTCGCCGCGATCACCCGCAGCCCGTGCGCGTGCGCCCGCCGGGCCAGCGCCCGCAGCCCGTCCACCACCTCCGGCGCGGAGGTACCCCACCGCACATCGTTGATCCCCTCGAAGAGCACGACGGTACGGGCCGAGGTCTGCGCCAGGACGTCACGCTGCCACCGGTGTCCGGCGCTCACCCCGCCCATGTCGGTGCTGACGCCGTCGCCGGTGTAGCGGTCGGTGACCACGCGGTTGGCGGAGATGCCCTGGTTGAGGACGCCGTAGCGGGGGAGCGTGTCCTGCTGCCGGAAGCGGCGGGTGAGGACGTCGGGCCAGCGGCGGTTGGCGCCGCCGGTGGAGCGGACCCCGTCGGTGATCGAATCGCCCAGCGTCACGATCGACCCGGGCCCGCCGGTGACATCCACGCCGGTCAGGAACGGCCAGGTGGTGAGGGTCTCGGGGAAGGCGCCGCCGCCCGTGTCGGCGGTGCGGTCCCCGGCGCCGGACGCGCTGAGGTACGAGGTCTGCGCCGCCTCCTGGTGCACCGGCGCCGCTGTCACCGTCCCCGGCAGATGGACGCTGACCAGCAGATCCCGCCCGGCGGGCACGGCGAAGCCGAGCGGATCGCCGACCACCTCGGCACCGGCCGGGACGCGTACGCCGCGCTCCCCGTGGAAGGTCAGCCGCCGCGGCGCGCCGTCGGCCGCCGCGCCGTCACCGCGGACGGCGATGCTCGCGGCGCCGAGCGTCACCGGCGCGGCGGCGAAGGTGTTGGCGAACCGCACCCGGACCCGCTGCCCGCCCGCGCCGGAGTGCACCACCAACCGCAGCGTCCGGTCCCGCCACGGTCCGACCGCCGCGTAGCCGGAGGTGCTGGTCGCCCAACTCCCCGTCCACCCCTGGTCGTTGCGGCGCACGCCGAGTGCGAAGACGTGCAGCGCCGCGCCGGAGGCGGTGGCCCGCGGCAGCTGTACGGAGGCGACGGCGCGGCCCGCCCGCAGCGGCACGGTCACCGCGTACAGCCGGGCCGGTCCGGCGACGGTGCCGCGCCCGGTGACCAGGTGCGGCAGCGTCACCGCCGCGGTGGCGGTCGGGCCGGAGCGCCAGTCGGGGGCGGTCAGCCGGTAGCCGCTCCGTGAGCCGTCGCGGTAGCGGACGGTGCCGCTCCCGGTGGCGGCGGCGCCGGTGCCGGTCGCGGCGGTCAGGAAGGTCAGCGCGCCGCCCGTGCCGTGGACGGCGATGGTCTGGCCGTTCGCCACCACGTTGTCGGGCCGTCCCGCGGTGGCGCGCGGCCAGGTCAGGGTGGTGGCGTCGAGGTCGAGGGCGCGGCCCGGCGTCCAGTCGGCCGCCGACAGATCGGGTGCGGCGAGGGCGTTGCCCGCACCGTCGAAGTCGGCGGCGCCGGGTCTGGAGCCGCCGCCGACCGCGGTGTTGTCGTAGAGATGCGTCAACGGCCGGGCTTTGGGAGCCTGTTGTGCGGCGGCGTCCGCCGTGGCCGTCGGCAGCGTCGCGGCGGCGGTGAGCAGCGCCAGGGCGGTGCACAGATGTCGTACGCGCATCGGTCGTTCCCTCCGTGAGACATGGGGTGCGAGAGGGTCCGCGCCGCCCGCCCGGTACGGCGGCGGGCGGCGCGCGGTGCGGACTTCCCCTGATGAAACGGGCGTTCCGGTGAGAGGTGGCGGCTGTCGGATCCGGCAGATCAGACCGGAGCGCCGTGAAAGGGGGGAGAAGGGAAGGGGGCGTCGGGATGACGAACGGCGGTCGGCGGTTGCCGCGCGCCTGTGGCCGGGCCCGGCGGACGGGTGGGACCCTGCACCCCATGAACATGCATTTTCTGGACAAGTGGCGCAAGGGTCCGGGCGCGCACCGTACGGCGGTGTCGCCCGCGGACGCGGTGCGCGAGGATCCCGAGGCCGTCGCCGAGCTGCTGTCCGAGTGCGAGCTGCTACGCGCCGAGGCCGGTCACGCCGGGGTCGAACTGGACGACTCCGCCGCGTCGTTGGAGGCGCTCGACCAGCTGCAACCGGTCTGGCGGGACGATCCGGAGGTGCTGCCCTGGCTCGGCAACGACGCGGGTCTCTACCTCGGCACCGTCCTCGTCCGCACGGTGCCCGGCGCGCGGTGGCGGCTCTGGCCGGACGGGCAGCCGGTGGTGTGTCTGGCCTCCGGCCGGGAGATCGACGTGGCGTCCGCCGGGCACGAGTGGGCCGACGACGGGGCGCCGGAACTCTCGCAGGTCTACGCGGAGGTCGCGGAGAGCTGACCGGACCGGGCGGCCCCGCCGCGTCCCGGTGTGCCGGTGCGCCCCGGCGACCGCGAGGTGGCCCCGTCGGCGGGCGGCCCCCGGTCCGGCCGCGGCTCGGCGGCGAGCCCCGCCCCCGGAGCGCTCCCGCCCGCCCCGCCGATTCCACTCTCCTCACCGCCCCCGTGCGTGTCAGCGGAGAACTGTCGGATATGTCCCGGTAAGTTGCACACTCTCCGCTGTACGGATGAGAGTGAGCAGACTGCATGGCCGGTGAGGCGCTGATCGAACTGCGCGGGGTCAACAAGCACTACGGGAAACTCCATGTCCTCCAGGACATCGACCTCACCGTCGGCCGCGGCGAGGTGGTGGTCGTCATCGGCCCCTCGGGCTCCGGCAAGTCCACGCTCTGCCGGACCATCAACCGCCTGGAGACCATCGAGTCGGGCACCATCACTCTGGACGGCACCCCGCTGCCCCAGGAGGGACGGGCGCTCGCCGGGCTCCGCGCCGAAGTCGGCATGGTCTTCCAGTCCTTCAACCTCTTCGCGCACAAGACCGTCCTCGACAACATCACGCTGGCCCCGGTCAAGGTCCGCAGGCAGAAGAAGGACGAGGCCGCCCGGCGCGCCCGCGAACTCCTCGACCGCGTCGGTCTCGCCGCCCACGCCGACAAGTACCCGGCCCAGCTCTCCGGCGGCCAGCAGCAGCGCGTCGCCATCGCCCGTGCCCTGGCCATGGACCCCAAGGCGCTCCTCTTCGACGAGCCGACGTCGGCGCTGGACCCGGAGATGATCAACGAGGTGCTGGAGGTCATGCAGCAGCTCGCCCGGGACGGTATGACGATGGTCGTCGTCTGCCGAATTCCCACCGACGGCGCCCGGGCCGCACCCTCACCGCCCTGCTGCTCTGCGCACTCCTCACCCTGGCCGCTGCCGCCTGCGGCCGCGAGGGATCCCCGCCCGCCAAGGGCCCGAGCGCCGAACAACTGCCGCACTATGCCGTGAACACCGGCTTCAAGCTGCCCGAATCGCCCACCTGGCGACGGGCCGAACGCCGCGGCCACCTCGTCATCGGCGTCAAGGAGGACCAGCCCTACCTGGGCGAACGCGACCCCGCCAGCGGCCGCTACTCCGGCTTCGACATCGAGATCGCCAAGATGATGTCCGCCTCCCTGGGCTTCGCCCCCGCCACCATCGACTTCCGGACCATCGCCTCCGCCAACCGCGAGACCGCGCTGCAGAACGGTCAGATCGACATGTACGTCGGCACGTACACCATCAACGCGATGCGCAAGAAGCAGGTGGGCTTCGCCGGGCCGTACTACATGGCCGGGCAGGGGCTGCTGGTCCGCGCCGACGAGGACAACATCCACGGCCCGCAGGACCTGGCCGGGAAACGCGTCTGCTCGGCCGCCGGGTCCACCCCCTACCAGCGCATCAAGGCCGACTACCCCAAGGCGGTCCTGGTCGCGTACGACACCTACTCGATCTGCGTCGACAACCTCCTCACCTACCAGGTCGACGCCGTCACCACGGACGACGCGATCCTGCTGGGCTACGCGGCGAAGGCGCCCGACGAGCTGAAGGTCGTCGGCAAGCCCTTCTCGAAGGAGCCGTACGGGATCGGCGTGCCGCGTGAGGACACCGCGCTGCGGATGGCGCTCAACGACGCGCTCGCCGCCCGGCAGCGGAACGGCGACTGGAAGAGGGCGTTCGAGGCGACGTTGGGCCTCTCCGGGGTCCCGGCGCCGAAGCCGCCGCCGATCGACCGCTACCCGGGCTGAGAAGGAACCGACCGATGAACGTTCTCCTCGACAACTTCTCGCTCTACGGCAAGGGGCTCCTCGGCACCGTCGAACTCACCGTCTACGCCTCGCTGCTGGCGCTCGCCCTCGGTCTGCTGATGGCCGGGTTCCGGGTCGCGCCGGTCGCCTCGCTCCGGGTCTTCGGCACGGTCTGGGTGACGGTGCTGCGCAACACCCCGCTGACCCTGCTCTTCTTCGCGGTGGTGCTGGGGCTGCCGCGGTTCGGGCTGGTGCTGCCGTTCCAGCTGTTCGCCGTCCTCGCGCTGGGCTGCTACACCTCCGCGTTCATCTGCGAGGCGGTCCGCGCGGGCATCAACACCGTGCCGAAGGGCCAGGGCGAGGCGGCCCGCAGCCTGGGCATGACCTTCCCGCAGACCCTCGGCGACGTGGTGCTGCCGCAGGCGTTCCGCTCGGTGATCCCGCCGATCGGCTCGACCCTGATCGCGCTGGCCAAGAACTCCGCCATCGCCGGGTCGTTCAGCGTCGTCGAACTGCTCGGCACCTACAAGACCCTCAACGAGCTGGGCTACAGCATCGTCTGGTCGTTCGTCTGGATCGCCGTCGGCTATCTGCTCGTGACCCTGACCATCAGCGCGCTCTTCAACGTGCTGGAGAAGCGCTGGGGAGTCGCCCGATGACCACCGCCCTCTACGACGTCCCCGGACCGCACACCCGGCGCCGCCACCGCACCTACGGCATCGCCGCCACCGCCGTCCTGCTGGCCCTGATCGGCTGGATCCTCTACCTCCTCTTCGACACCGGCCAGTTCACCGCCGCGAAGTGGACGCCCTTCCTCTACAAGGGAATCCAGGAACTGCTGCTCAAGGGCCTGGGCAACACCCTCAAGGCGTTCGCCTACGCGGCGGTGCTGTCGCTGGCGCTCGGCGCGGTGCTGGCGTCCGGCCGGCTCTCCGAGCACCGCGCGGTGCGCTGGGTGTCCACCGTGCTGGTCGAGTTCTTCCGCGCCATGCCGGTCCTCGTCATGATCTTCTTCGTCTATGTGGCGCTGAAGGCGGAACCGCTGGTCGCGCTGGTCAGCGGGTTGACCCTCTACAACGGCTCGGTGCTCGCCGAGGTCTTCCGTACCGGCGTGAACGCCGTCGAACGCGGCCAGGGCGAGGCGGCGCAGGCGCTCGGGATGCGTAAGACGCAGGTCATGACGCATGTGCTGGTCCCGCAGGCGGTCCGGGCGATGCTGCCGACGATCATCAGCCAGCTGGTGGTCGCCCTGAAGGACACCTCGCTGGGCTTCCTCATCACCTACGAGGAGTTCCTGCACGCGGGCAAGCTGATCGCCTCCAACCTCGACTACGACCTGCCGTTCATCCCCGTCGTCATGATCATCTCGCCGATCTACATCGGCCTGTGCATGCTGCTCTCCGCGCTCGCCACCTGGGTCTCCCGGCGGCAGCGGCGCAACCCCAAGGTGGAGGCGGCCGAGGTCGGGCCGCCGGAGCCGGGCACGCTGCTGCCCGGCGCCGGACAGCATCCGGCGCCGCCGCGGGAGTGACCGCGACGGCGCCGGACGGCCGGTCAGCCCAGCCGGAGCGGGAGCGCCGTCAGCCGCCAGCTGCCCGGGCGCGGTAGCCGCACCAGCTCCTCGGGGGCGACGGCCAGCGACAGGTCCGGGTAGTGCGCCAGCAGCCTGTTGAACGCCACCTCGCCCTCCTGCCGGGCCAGCGTCGCGCCGAGGCAGTAGTGCATCCCGTGGCCGAAGCCGACGTGGTTCTCGGGCTGGCCCGCCGGGTGACGGGTGAGGTCCAGCCGGTCGGGGTCGTCGTAGTGGCGCGGGTCGAAGTTGGCGGAGACCAGGATCGGCTGGACCGCGTCCCCCTTGGCGATCCGCACCCCGGCGATCTCGACGTCCTCTGTCGCGTACCGCAGCTGGGTGCCCTGGACCGGGCCGCACCAGCGCATCAGCTCGTGCACCGCCCGGGGTGCCAACTCCGGGTCCTCGCGCAGCAGCCGCAGCTGGTCGGGGTGGGTGAGCAGGGCGGCGGTGCCGTTGGCGAGGAGATGGGCGGTGGTCTCGTGGCCCGCCAGGACCAGCGTGAACACCATGGTGGCCATCTCGGTGTCGCTGAGCCGGTCGCCGTCCTCGTCCTGCGCCCGGATCAGATCGCTGAGCAGATCGTCGGTGAGCGCCGCGCGGCGGCGCCCGATCAGCTCGTGGATGTGCTCGACCATCAGCGGCAGCGAGCGCCCCAGCCGCTCCGGCTCCATCGAGACCAGATCGGCGCCCCAGCTGCGCCACTGCACCCGGTCCTCCTCCGGGATGCCGACGAGTTCGCAGATCACGGTGATCGGCAGCGGGTAGGTGAAGTGCTCGATGAGGTCGACGACCCCGTCCTCGGCGTGCTCGGGCAGGCGGCGCAGCAGCTCGTCCGTGATCTGCTCCACCCGCGGCCGGAGCGCATTGATCCGGCGCGCGGTGAAGGCGCGCGAGACCAGACGGCGCAGCCGGGAGTGGTCCGGCGCGTCCTTGTTGAGGATGGATTCCGTGAGGTGCTGCTTTGTCCCCTCGGGGATGCCGAACGTCCTCAGCGTCCGCGTCAGCGGGTCCTCACCCTCGGCGCTGCCGCTGGCGTGCGAGCGGTCGTTGGCGAACCGCGGGTCCCGCAGCACCGCGCGGACGTCGTCGAAGCGGGTGATGAACCAGATCGGCGAATCGTCGAGGAACCGGCCCCGGACGACCGGGCCCTGCTCCCGCAGTGCGCCGTAGCCGCTGAACGGGTCCGTGAGCAGCGTGGGGTCCATGACGTTCGGCTCGCCCGGGTGCTTGCCGACGTGGGCGGAGAAGGCGGCGGGCACCGCGTTCGGTTCGGTGGACGGCTTCGCAGACATCGTGTTCTCCTCCGGTCGGGAGTCAATCGCGCAGCTGACGGCGCATTTCCTCGGCGCTGAGCCGGGCGACGTGTTCGTACAGCGCGATGACCGCGGGTGCGGCCAGGGTCGCTGCCGCCCGGACGCCGGGCAGGTCGCCCGGGTCGGTGACGGAGCCGGCCGGGGTCTCCAGCGCGGCGCGCAGGGTGCGGGCGAGAAGGTCGGCGCGGTGCCCGGCGGTCTCCGGGGCGCGCCCGTCGCGCAGCGCCTCGGTGGTGAAGAAACCGCTGAGCACCGCGGTGAACGTGTGCAGCTGGTCGGCGGTGCTCAGATCGTCACGGACCAGACCGTGGGTACGCAGGATCTCCAGATGGCGCAGGACCGCGTCGGTGGTGTGGTCCATCAGTTCGGCCAGTTCCACGGTGGCGATGTCGGTGAGACGGCCCAGGACGTTGGTGTTGTCGGTGTGCAGGGCGCGCAGTACCGGGCTGGTCAGGAAGTCGTGGAAGTAGCCGCGCGCCATCCGGCTCGGCAGCGCCTCCAGCGGGGACTCCCGCTGCCGCGACAACTGCCGTCGGAGCGCGGCGTTCTTGCTGTCCAGGAGCACCGCGAGCAGCAGTGCGTCCTTGGTCTTCCAGTGCAGGTAGACGGTGCCTTTGCCGACACCGGCGCGGTGGGCGATCTCGTCGATGGTCACCCTGCGGTAGCCCCAGGACACCAGGAGTTCCCCCGCCACCCGGAGAATCCGCTCCCCGCGCCCCGGCTGCTCCATCGCCGTACCCCCGTCCGTGCCGTGACCAGATTTCCATTCTGGTCACGTGGTCAAAGGTACGGCGGCCCGCACCGCCCGCACAGTCAACTTCCGGCCACGCCGGACGGGTTGAGCCGCGCGGGGCGCTGTCAGTGGCCGGTTGTAACGTTCCGTAGTGACCGCACCGGAGCGGTGCGGTCGGGCCCTGCAGGGGAGCGGAGCGAGGGGTGGGATCAGTCGTGGATCGGCACGGAGAGCGACGAGGGGTCGGACGCCGGGGAGGAGAGGGTGAGCTTCGCGCCGCTCGGGTTGTGCGCGATGTAGAGCGGGTCCACGGTGTCCACGACCACCGCGAGCCGGTGCCCGGCGGGCACGTCGTACGCGGTCGAGAAGAGGTCCAGATCCACACCGAAGGGGGTGCCCGGCGTCCGGTCGTGGAAGGTGTACGGCGCGTGGGTGACGAGCTTGCCGATGCCGAGCGCGTCGACGTCGTAGAGGTAGGCGACGGCGGTGCCGCTCTCCGCGGTGCCGGTCAGCGTGGTGTGCAGGGTCGCGGTGCCGCGGATGTGCTGGGTGGTGCGGTAGGGCTCGGACTGCCAGACGGCGGCGAGCGAGCGGGGCAGCAGCGGGATCGAGGCGGTGGGCGGCAGGTGGAGGAACTGGTCCAGCACGCTGGAGAGGAAGATCAGCCCGCCGTCGGCGCCGGAGTCCAGACCGGTGCGGAGGGTGTGGGAGCCGTCGAGCGCGATCCGCCGCTGGCCCGATGTCACCTCCCGCCAGCTGCGGTAGCCCTCGTAGCCGCCCGTGGAGCGGGGCTTGAGCTGCACCGGCGCCGCGCGGTCGATGCCGTTGTCCGTGCCCTTGAGGTAGTGGTCGAACCACTCCCGGGCGTGCGACCAGGTGTCGTTGGGCAGTCCGAAGAGCCCGAGCCCCTCCGCCGTGGCGTGGTCGCCGGGGCGGAACTCCAGCCGCTTGGGGCCCTTGAGCTTCTCGAAGAAGTCGGCGTACTGATTCGGCGGGAAGAGCGAGTCGCCCCAGGCGTTGCCGAGCATGATCGCCGCGCCGTTGGCGTTGATGCGGTCGACATAGGTGGCGGGGGAGCGCTTCTTCCCCCAGGCGATCATGTCCTTCTCCTTGGCGAGGTTCGAGCCGAGGAAGTCCTTGAGCACGGAGCGGAGTTCCGGCCCGGGCCGCCCGGTGAGCGCGCCCGAGGCGCCGAGCATCGCGGTCGCCTGGAGGTGCTGGGTGCGTCCGCTGTAGATGGAGTCGATGAGGTCGGCCCAGCCGCTGAGCGCCGTGACCGCCCGCACCCGCCTGTCCTGCGCCGCGGTCAGCAGGCTGATACCGGCGCCGTAGGACACCCCGCCCATGCCGACCTTCGCCGGGTCGGCGGGGGTGTGTGCCAGCGCCCAGTCGATCACCTTGGAGGCATCGGCCACATCCCGCGGCCCGGCCGTCTCGATCTCCCCGCCGGACTGCCAGAAACCGCGCACGTTGTACCCGATGACGACATAGCCCGCCGCGGCCAGCTTCCGCGCCTGCGCCAGATACTCGACCTGCGGCATGCTCCAGCTCGTCGGCAGCACCACGAGCGGATACCGGCGGGAGCCGTCGGCGTCCGCCGGGGTGGTGACGTTGGCCTTCAGCGTGACACCGCCGTCGCCGGTGATGTCGACGAACCGTACGGCGGGCGCCGCGGCACGCCCCTGCTCGGTGGTGACCGCGCCCGCGGCGGGGGCCACGGTGAGGGTGGTGGTGGCGAGTACCGCGGCGCAGACGGCGGCGGTCGCGGCGCGCAGCGCCGTGCGGGAGGGCGTCATCTTCTGCTCCAGACCGTGAGGCGTACCGCCGGACGCGGTCCGTCCGGCGGGGCCCGGACACCTCCGGCACGGAGGTGCGGGCGGCGCCCGCGAGCCCCTGCCGACAGGGCGCGACACCCGGCGTGCGAGGTGAACAGGAGAGTACGGCGCGTGACTTACCGGTGGTAACCCGACAGTAGGTTACGTGTGGGTAACGTCCGGTGCGGGCCGACGGCGTGACGAGGAGGGCACGGTGACGGGACGACGGCGATCAGGAGGCGGAACGGTGCAGCGGGAAGTCCACGGGGACGGCGCCATCGGGAGAGACACGGCTGCCCCGGGCGGGGGCGGGTCCCACGGTGGCGATGAGCGGCGCGGCTGCCGTGGCGACGGCGGCGAGGTGGGAGCGGGGGCGGGAGCCGGAGCGGCAGTGGAAGCGGGCGACGGCGCCCACGGCACCGGCCACCGTGCGGCCGGATACGGCGACGCGGGGGGCGCCACGGTCGGAGGCGACGCCGCGGCCGGAGGCGACGGTGCAGGGATCACTGCGGTCGGAGGCGACGCCGCGGAGAGCGCCGCAGCCGGAGACGGCGGAGCATGGAGCGCCGCAGCCGGAGACGGCGGAGCATGGAGCGCCGCAGCCGGAGACGGCGGAGCATGGAGCGCCGCAGCCGGAGACGGTGGAGCAGGGGCCATCGCGGCCCGAGGCGACGCCGCAGAGAGTGCCGAAGTTGGAGATGGCGGCGCATGGAGCGCCACAGCCGGAGGCGACGCCGCAGGGGCCGCCCCCACCCCCTTCGATCTGGGGGAGCGTCGTGCCTGGGCGGGGCGGGCGGTGGCGTATGAGGCGGGGTTCGGGCGGCTCTGTGCGCACACCGTTCCGCTGCTGCTCGATGCGGCGGGGGTGCGGGCGGGGACCGTCCTGCTGGATGTCGGGTGCGGTACGGGCACGGTGGCGGTCGCGGGGCTCGCGCGCGGGGCGCGGGTGACCGCCGTCGACGCGGAGGACGGCATGGTCCGCCGTACCGCGGTGGTCGCCGGGGGCGCCGCGGTCCACCGGGCCGCGCTGCCCCGGCTGCCCTTCGCCGACGGGGTGTTCGACGCGGCGGCGGGCAACTTCGTCCTCAACCACGTCGGGCGCCCCCGGGAAGCCCTCGCCGAACTGTGCCGGGTGGTGCGGCCCGGCGGCCGGATCGCGCTCACCGTCTGGGCGGTGCCCGCCGCCCCCGGGCAGACGCTCCTCGGCCGGGCCGTCGCCGCGGCGGGGGTCGCCCGTCCCGGCGGCTTCCCGGCGCCGGCACCGCAGGACGACTTCCCGCGCACGGCGCCGGGGTTGGCCGGGCTGCTGCGCGGCGCCGGGCTGACCGGGGTGGCCTGCCGGTCCGTCGTCTGGAACCACCGTGCCACCCCGGAGGAGTGGTGGCGGGGCCCGGCCGCCGGGGTCGCCACCATCGGGCAGACCGTGATCAGCCAGGGCCCCGAGGTCACCGACCGGATCGCCCGTCACTTCCGGCGCCTGGCGCTCCCGTTCACCGGCCCGGACGGGCGGCTCGTCCTTCCGCACCGGGCGCTGCTGGCGTTGGGGGTGGTGCCGGAGCGGACGGGCGCGGGCCCGGGCCGGTGTGGCGGTCAGAGGCCCAGGTCGGGGCCGAAGACCTCGTAGTGCAGGTCGGCCGGGCGCACGCCCGCGGCCAGCAACTGTGCGCGGGCGGCCTTCATGAACGGCACCGGGCCGCACAGGTAGGCGACGGTGCCGGACGGGATCTCCAGCGCGCCGAGGTCCATCCGCCCCTGCCGGACGGTCGGCGTCCGCCCGTCGGCGGAGCCGGTCGCGTCCGGGCCGGTCGCTGTGGTTCTGGGCTCCGGACGCTCGTACCAGACCTCCGCCGTGGCGTTGGGCAGCTTGTCGACGAGGTGGCGGAGGTCGTCGCGGAAGGCGTGGGTGGCGGGGGTGCGGTCGGCGTGGGCGGCGATGACGCGGCGCGGCGAACCGGCGGCGGCGAGGTGGGACAGCATCCCGATGGCCGGGGTGCAGCCGATGCCCGCGGTCGCGAAGAGCAGCGGCCGGTCGCCCTCGGCCATGACCACATCGCCGAAGGGCGCGCTCACCCGCAGGGTGTCGCCCTCGTGGACGTGGTCGTGCAGATGGCCGGAGACCTCGCCCGCGGGGTGCGTGGCACCGGCCGCGCCCGCCGTGCCGGGCACCCGCTTCACCGAGAACTGCAGCCCGCCGTCCGGCTGCCCGGAGAGGCTGTACTGGCGTATCTGGTGGGCCCCGTCGGCCAGTTCGACCTGGACGGAGACGTACTGCCCGGGCAGCGACGGCGGCACCGGACGGTCGTCGGTGGGCCGGACGAAGAACGTCGCGACGTCCGCGGTCTCCGCCACCCGGCCGACGACCCGGTAGGTCCGCCAGGTGTCGCCGTCCGGGGTACCGGCCGCCGCGTACAGCCGTCGTTCGGCGGCTATCAGCCCGTTCGCCATCAGCCAGTACACCTCGTCCCAGGCGGCGGCGACCTCCTCGGTCACCGCATCGCCCAACACCTCGGCCAGCGCGGCGAAGAGATGCTTCCGGACGATCGGGTACTGCTCCTCGCGGACGCCGAGGGAGGCGTGCTTGTGCGCGATCCGGTCGAGGAGGGCGTCCGGCCGCTCGTCGGGGTGGTCCAGCAGATGCGTGGCGAACGCCGCGATCGATCCGGCGAGCGCCTCGCGCTGGGTGCCGTCGGCCTGGTGGGCGCGGTTGAAGAGATCGCGCAGCAGCTCCGGGTGGGCGGCGAAGAGCTTCTCGTAGAAGAGCGGGGTGACCTCGCCGATGGCGGCGGCCACGGCGGGCAGGGTGAGGCGGACGGTCTCGGCCGATTTCGGCGACAACATGGAGGACTCCTGCTTTTCGGGAGGGCGGTACGGAGGGGAACCGCGGGGAGGAAGGGGGCGGGTGAGGGGGAGGAGTGGCCGGGGGCGCCTGCACGGAGATCAAATGTGCATGTGAGATGCGTATTTTTAGCCGTGCGGGGATGCCGGAGGGGTGAGGGTGAGGGGGCGGGTGGTCAAGTCCGGTCGGTCGGGCCGGGGTCGGGGTGGAGCGTCGGCAACGGCCTTACGGGGGAAGGGGGTTCGGCGGGGCGCCCGGATCGCGAGGTCGGATCGCCCGGCCGGTGCCGTCCTCAGCCCGGTGGTCGTGGCGAGAGGGTGATCAACAAGGGGCCGGTGGGGGGCTGGACCAGATCGTCGATCGTCAGGGGATCCAGGGAGGCGTAGAACGCCTCCTGGGCCGTGCGCAGGGCACCGCGCAACCGGCAGCCGCCGCGCAGCGGGCAGCCCGGTCCGTCCTCGCAGCCGACGACGTCATGGACGCCCTCCAACTCCCGGACCAGCCGCCCGAGCGAGGTGGTCCGCCCCGTCTCGGTCAGGGTCAGACCGCCGCCGCGCCCCCGGCGTGCCTCGATGGCGCCGAGGTGCTGGAGCTTGCTGACGACCTTGGCCGCGTGGGTGTACGGGACGTCGACCGCGGCGGCCACCTCGCGGGTGGTCGGCGCGTCGCTGCCGTCGCCGATGACCGCCAGACGCATGGCGATACGTAGGGCGATGTCGGTGCTCTTGGTGAGTCGCACGGTCACCACCGTACAGAAGTGGTATCTCCAATACCAATTTCACATGCGGTGGCCGGAGCGGCGCCGCGGGGCGGGTGGCTCAATCCCGGTGGCCCGCGCTGAGCTGCTTTGACGTGCTGATCAGGGTCTCCTTACCGTCGATCATGTGCCGGTCGGTGGGGGGTGCGGACCGCGGCGGGGGAGTGCGCGTGACGCGGTTCACGGCGGTGCCCGGCGCGACGGCGACCACGGCGATCGGCGGCGTTCGTGGCCACCGTCAAGAGAATGAGGAACCCCGTATGCGTGTTCTGTGCACCTCGACCGGTTCGCCGTCCCACGGCCGGGCCATGCTCCCGCTGGCCCGCGCGCTGGCCGGGGCCGGACACGCGGTCACCGTCGCCGCGACCCCCGAGATGGCGCCCGTCTTCCACGCCGACGACGTCACCCTCGAACCCTGCCTGGCGTCGCTGCCCATGACCGACCCGGGCGCCGCGCCCGCCGTGGAGCCGGGGGCCGACTTCTCGGGGGACGGCCACATCCAGCTGGTGCTGACCCTGCTCACCGGCGATCACGCCCGCGCCATGTACGACGTGCTGGCGGAGGTCGCGGGCCGGGTCCGGCCCGATGTGATCATCCGGGACGGCATGGACATGGCCGGGATCGTGCTCGCCGAGCGGCTCGGCATCCCGCAGCTGCCGATCCCGTCCGGGCTGGTCAACATGGTCGACCCGGCGCAGTTGCTGCCGAACCTCAACCGGCTGCGCCGGGAGGTGGGCGTGCCCGAGCAGGAGGACGCCGCATCGGCCGTCCCGTACGGCCGGTTCGACTACCTGCCCGAGGAGTACTCCTTCGCCCGCTTCCCGGCGCAGGTGCGGGCCTACCGGCAGACCACGCTGGTGGACCGCACCGACGGGCTGCCGTCGTGGGTGACCGAACTCCCCGCGGACCGGCCGCTGGTCTTCGCGGCCACCGGCACCGCGCTGCCCATGATCATCGGGCTGCGGGAGCGCGGTCTCGACCTGCCGCCCGGCATGACGCACCCGGCGGAGATGCTGCGGGCGACCGTCGAGGCGCTGTCCCGGCTGCACTGCTCGGCGATCGTGGCGACCGGCGGTGTGCCGCTCGACGGCATCGAGCCCGCCCCGCATGTCCGGCTCGTCGACCGGCTCGCCCAGCCGCTGCTGCTGGAATGCGCCGACCTGCTCGTCACCCACGGCGGCTACAACAGCGTCCGCGAGGCGATCCGGACGGGGACGCCGATGGCGGTGCTGCCGAACTTCGGCGACCAGCCGCACAACGCCGCCCGCGTCGCCGAACTGGGCCTGGGGCGGCACGTCCCCGAGACCACCGCGGACGCCGTCGCCACCGCCTGCGAGGAGTTGCTGGTCGACGGGGACGTCGCCACCCGCGTCCGCCGGGCGCACCGCGCCGCGCTCGCCCTGCCGGACGCCGGTCAGGTCGCCGCGGACCTGGAGAAGCTGGTGCAGCAGGCACGCTGAACCGGCCGCGCCGCCGGGCCCGTCGCGTATCCGGGCCCGGCGGTGCCGCGTCCGCCGCCGCGACGGGTCCCGGGGCCGCGTCCCGCCTCGTCGGGGCCCGGTCCGCCCGGCTGCGGCCGACGATGATCCTTTACGATCGCTGACGGTCAACCCCGCGGTCACGGCGGGGAGAACGGCGAGGTGGAGCATGTCCGTGCAGCTGTCCGGCCGGCCTTTCCGGCGGCGGTACCAGGCCCCGGTCCGGCCGTCGTCCCACCGCGGTGCGGTGCGCGTCGGCGCGGTCGCGGGAGGTGTCCGGTGAGCCGCGCGGTCCTGGTGACCGGCGCCTCGCGGGGGATCGGACGGGCGGTCGCCGAGCGGTTCGCCGCCCACGGCGACCGGGTCGCGCTGCACTACGCCACGCGCGAGGAGGCGGCCCGGGAGGCCCTGGCCGGGCTGCACGGCAGCGGCCATGTGCTGGTCCGCGGCGACCTCGCCACCCCGGAGGGCGCCGCCGCGGTGGTCGCCGCCGCGGTCGACGGGCTCGGCGGCGTCGACGTGCTCGTCAACAACGCGGCGGTGAACCGTCCGCACCCGGCGGCCACCACCCCGTTCGACGCCTGGCAGCGCGCCTGGCGGGAGATCGTGGACGTCAATCTGCTCGGTGCCGCGCACGTCAGCCACTGTGCCGCGCGGAACATGATCGACCGGGCGGTGTCCGGCCGGATCGTCAACATCGGCTCCCGCGGCGCCTATCGGGGCGAGCCGGACCACCCGGCGTACGGCGCCACCAAGGCGGCGCTCCACGCCCTCGGGCAGTCGCTCGCCGTCCATCTGGCGCCCTACGGCATCGCGGTCGCCTCGGTCGCACCGGGCTTCGTCGCCACCGAGCGGGTCGCCGACCGGCTCACCGAGGAGGTCCGCGCGCAGAGCCCCTTCGGGCGGGTCGCCGAGCCCGCGGAGATCGCCGCCGCCGTCCTCCACCTCGCCTCACCGGAGGCGGTCTGGAGCTCGGGCACGGTGCTGGACGTGAACGGGGCGTCGCATCTGCGCTGAGGCGCCGCCGCACGGAGCGGTCCGGCAGTGGGCCCGCGTCGGGCCGTGGGGAAGAGGGGGAGGCCCCGGCCGGACGGGGGAATCCGGCCGGGGCACGGCCGGTCACGCGCGTGGCGTCCGGCCCGCGGGTGTCGGCGGCCGGATCTTCCGGGCGACTGGGGGGACAGTGACCCGGGCGGCACGGTGACACCCGCTCCGTTTGAACGATAAACCACGTGGTGGGTTGATCCGCCCGAAAAGGGCCCCAAAGGGGTGCGGCGTGGCGAGTGTCACGGTCCGCGCCCGATGTCGATCTTCTACGCCGCGGCCGGTACGCCGATCCCGTCGAAGAGCGCTTCCGTGGCGGGGACTTCCGGCCCGTGTGGGTGTCGTCGCAGGTCAGGGGCTGAGGGCCAGGACGATGTACCCGACGAAGAGGGTGAGGTGGACGCCGCCCTGGAGCGGGGTGGCGCGGCCGGGGATGACGGTGAGGGTGCCCGCGGCAACCGTCAGCGCGAGCAGCACCATATGGGTCGGGCCGAGCCCCAGCTCCAGCGGGCCCGCCAGCCACACGGACGCGGCGGCGACCGCCGGGATGGTCAGGCCGATGCTGGCCATCGCGGAGCCGAGGCCGAGGTTGAGGCTGGTCTGGATGCGGCCACGGCGGGCCGCGCGGACCGCCGCGATGGTCTCCGGCAACAGCACCAGCAGTGCGATCACCACCCCGACGACGGACGACGGCAACCCCGCCGCGGCCACCCCCGACTCGATCGCGGGCGACACCGCCTTCGCGAGCCCCACCACCGCGATCAGGGCCAGCGCCAGATGCCCCAGGCTGATCAGCGCCGTGCGCTTCGACGGCGGTTCGGCGTGGTCGGAGTCGAGCACATCGCCCGCCTGGGTCACCGGGGCGAGGAAGTAGTCACGGTGGCGCACCGTCTGCGTCGTCACGAAGAGGCCGTACAGCACCAGGGAGGCGAGCGCGGCGAAGACCAGCTGCGGGGTGGAGAACTGCGCGCCGGTGCCGCTGGTGGTGAAGCTCGGCAGGACGAGGCTCAGCCCGGCCAGGGTCGAGACGGTGGCGAGCGCCGCGCCGGTGCCCTCCGGGTTGAAGATCGCGACCCGCCGCCGCAACGCGCCGACCAGCAGACAGAGTCCGACGATGCCGTTGCAGGTGATCATGACGGCGGCGAAGACGGTGTCCCGGGCCAGCGCGGCGCTCTTGTCGCCGCCGTCGGCCATCAGGGTGACGATCAGCGCCACCTCGATGATGGTCACCGCGACCGCGAGGACCAGCGAACCGAACGGCTCCCCGACCCGGTGCGCGATCACCTCCGCATGGTGCACGGCGGCCAGCACCGACCCCGCCAGGAAGAGCGTCACCAGACCGACCAGCGGACCCGGCAGGGACCGCCCCCAGACCAGGATCAGCAGGACGACGGCGAGTACGGGCACCGCCCGGGTCCAGTGCTGGGCGGTCGAACGGATCCGGGCGATCATGTTGACGAGCTTGGCAGATCCCACCCGGACGCGCGCGCCGACGACCGCCCGCCGGGTGCCGGGCGCGCGCCTTGAGGGACCGTCGCGAACCGGGCGCGCGCCGCCCCTTCCAACGCCCGGACTCACACCGTTTCAGGCGCGGGGCCGGGCGCCCCGGACGGGCTCAGGCCGACGCGCGGTGGCCCCGCGGCTCGGCGGGCGCGGTCGCCGCGCGGGTCACATCCGCGACGACCTCCACCACGTCCGGCCCGTACGCCTGCGAATTGACCACCTTCAGCAGCAGACAGAACTGCCCGTCGGTGCCGTGCCTGCGGGCCAGCTGCGGATGGTTGCGGACCAGATGGCGGACCGCGGCGCGGTGGGTGACCGGCCGCTGCCCGGCCGCCAGGAAGACCGGACGGCCGCCCTCCCCGGCCGTCAGCCGGGCCAGCAGGACGTACTCCACGGCGCCGGGCTCCATGCGGTACGCGGTCGAGCCGATGGTGAACGTCCCCCGGTCGGCGCCGGTCGCGTCGCCCGGGTGCACCACGACGCCCGGCAGCAGCGAGGTGAGGTGCGCGGCGAGGCGGCGGTGGGCCGTCGGGTCGCCGACGCAGAACTCCGTACGGGCGCCGAAGCCCTGGAGTCCGGTGTCGTGCGGGGCGACCTCCGGGTGGGCGCGGCAGTTCTCGACCACCGCGGCGAGACCGAGCAGGGCCAGCGCGTCGTGGCGCGGGATGCTGCCGTGGGCCGAGGCGCTGTCCCGGTGGGTGACCAGGACGCACTCCGAGCCCTCCGGGAGGCCGAAGAAGCGCTGGGTGCGGTGGAGCGTCCGGCGGGCGCCCGCCGAGGAGGCGGCCCAACCGGCCGCCGCCCCGACGACGAGCGCACCGACGGCGACGATCAGGAGGAGCAGGGAGTCGTTCATGGCGGGGGAGCGTAACCCCTGTCCGGGTGTGTGTTCGAGCGGGGCGGGCGGGATGGGGGCGCTCGTCCCGGTTCGTACGGCGTGGTTGGCCGGTATCCGATGCCGCGGGGCGGCGCGGGCCGCACGCGCGTCTTCGACGTGCCGTCACCCGGCGTACGGCGATGGCGCGAAACCGCCGGGAACGGGGCACGGCGCGGCCGGATCTCTCGCCCGGCAGGCGGTCACCATCCGGGGCATCACCGGCAGATGACGCATCGGCGGAACCGGCGGAGATCGCCTGGTGGACCCCTCTGTTACGACACGAGTACCACGAGTAGGCTCCCGCCACCTGCGTTCCCTGCGCTTGGAGGAAGTCCACCCATGTCCCGTGCCCGACGTCTCACCGTCCTGGGGGCCGTGGCCACCCTGGCCGGATCACTGGTGGCGGTTCCGGCCGTCGCCCAACCCGCCCCGGCGGGCTCCGGCGCCCCGCACCCCGCGCCCGTCCCGGCCAAGACCCCGGTCGCCGTCGGCTCCGGAGGCGCCGTCTCCAGCGTCGACCGGGACGCCTCGGCCGCCGGTATCGCGGTGCTGAAGAAGGGCGGCAACGCGGTCGACGCCGCCGTCGCCACCGCCGCCGCCCTCGGCGTCACCGAGCCGTACTCCGCCGGTGTCGGCGGTGGCGGCTACTTCGTCTACTACAACGCCAGGACCCACACCGTGCGCACCCTGGACGGCCGCGAGACCGCCCCGCGCACCGCCGGACCCGACCTCTTCCAGGAGAACGGCAAGGCCCTGCCGTTCGACGAGGTCGTCACCAGCGGCCTCAGCGTCGGCACCCCCGGCACGCCCGCCACCTGGGACACCGCGCTGCGCAAGTGGGGCAGCCGGTCGCTCGGCCAGGTGCTGCGGCCCGCCCGCGACCTCGCGGCGCGCGGCTTCACCGTTGACGAAACGTTCCGCGACCAGACCGCCCAGAACGAGGCGCGGTTCCGGGACTTCCCCGCCACCGCCGACCTCTACCTGCCCGGCGGCAAGCTGCCGGTCGTCGGCTCCACCATGAAGAACCCCGACCTCGCCCGCACCTACGACGAGTTGAGCCGCCGCGGTGTCGACGCGCTCTACCGCGGTGACCTGGGGCGCGACATCGTCAACACCGTCCGCAAGCCCCCGGTGCGCCCCGGCGCCGACCGCAAGGTCCGCTCCGGTGACCTCACCCCGCGCGATCTGGCGGACTACAAGGCGCTCGGCGAGGCCCCGACCCGCACCCGCTACCGCGGGCTCGACGTCTACGGCATGGGCCCCTCCTCCTCCGGCGGCACCACCGTCGGCGAGGCGCTCAACATCCTGGAGCGCAGCGACGTCAAGCACCTGAGCGAGAAGCAGTACCTCCACCGCTACATCGAGGCCAGCCGGATCGCCTTCGCCGACCGGGGCCGCTGGGTCGGCGACCCGAAGTTCGAGAACGTGCCGGTCAAGGGCCTGACCTCGCAGCGGTTCGCCGATGCGCGCGGCTGCCTCATCAAGGACGACAAGGTCCTCACCAGCCCCCTCGCCCCCGGTGACCCGCGCCACCCCGAGCCGTGCGGCAGCCACGGCAAGGCGTCCCCGACGACGTACGAGGGGGAGAACACCACCCACCTCACCGTCGCCGACAAGTGGGGCAACATCGTCGCCTACACCCTCACCATCGAGCAGACCGGCGGCAGCGGCATCGTCGTCCCCGGGCGCGGCTTCCTGCTCAACAACGAGCTGACCGACTTCTCGTTCACGCCGATCACCCCGGGCGTGCACGACCCGAACCTGCCCGGTCCCGGCAAGCGGCCGCGGTCGTCGATCTCGCCGACGATCGTGCTGCGGGACGGCAGGCCCGTGGTGGCGCTCGGCTCGCCCGGCGGCGCGACCATCATCACCACCGTGCTCCAGTCCCTCGTCAACCACCTCGACCGCGGGATGCCGCTGGTCGACGCCATCGCCGCGCCCCGCGCCAGCCAGCGCAACGCGGCGAGGACGGAGCTGGAGCCGGCGCTGTGGAACAGCCCGCTCCGCGGCGAACTGGAGGGCATAGGCCACCAGTTCACCAAGGTCGAGGAGATCGGCGCGGCGACCGGTGTGCAGCCGCTGCCCGACGGCCGCTGGCTCGCCGCGGCCGAGAAGGTCCGGCGCGGCGGCGGCTCGGCGATGGTCGTCCACCAGAAGTAGCCGCCCCGCCGTCACCGGCCCGGGCCCCGCCGCCCGGACCGCCCACGCCCGCCCGGCGACGACGCGCCCCGCCACGGTGCGTCGTTGCCGGGCGGGCGCGGGCCACATAGCCTCCCGGGGACCGCCGGTCCGCCGCAGCCCCGGGAGGCGTACGCCGTGAGCATCGACGAGAGCCGCGAGAGCCGCGAGAGCCGTCCCGCACCGCCCGGCGCCGGGGGCCCGCCGGAAGGGCTCGCCGAGCAGGCCGCCGCGCTCGCCGACGGACAGGTCACCTCCGCCGCCCTCGTCCGCCGCTGTCTGGACCGCATCGCCGCCTCCGCGCCCACCGTCAACGCCTTCCGCCTGCTGCGGGCCGACGCCGCCGAGGCGGAGGCCGCGGACGCCGACCGCAGGCTGGCGGCCGGGGAACGGCTGCCGCTGCTCGGCGTACCGGTGGCGGTCAAGGACGACATGGACGTCGCGGGCGAGCCCACCGCGTTCGGCTGCGCCGGGGAGTTCCCCGCCAAGGCGGCCGACGCCGAGGTGGTGCGGCGGCTGCGGGCCGCCGGGGCGATCGTCGTCGGCAAGACCAACGCCTGCGAACTGGGCCAGTGGCCGTTCACCGAGGGCCCGGCCTTCGGGGACACCCGCAACCCCTGGCACCTCGACCACACCCCGGGCGGCTCCTCCGGCGGCAGCGCCGCCGCCGTCGCCGCGGGCCTGGTCCCCGCCGCACTCGGCACCGACGGCGCGGGCTCGGTCCGTATCCCCGCCGCCTGGACCCATCTGGTCGGTGTCAAACCGCGCCGCGGCACCCTCTCCACCTGGCCGGACCCCGAGTCGTTCCAGGGCATCACCGGCATCGGCCCGCTGACCCGCACCGTCGAGGACGCGGCGCTGCTGCTGGACGCGGCGAGCGGCAGCCACCCCGGCGATCTGCACCGGCCGCCGCCGCTCGCCGCCCGCGAGGCCGTCCGCCGCGACCCCGGACGGCTGCGCGTCGCCCTGTCCTGGAAGCCGCCGTTCACCGCCACCGCCACCCCGCTCCACCCGGACGTCCGGCGCGCGGTGACCGCGGTGGCCCGGACGCTCGCCGGGCTCGGCCACTCCGTCGAGGAGGCCGATCCGGACTACGGGCTGATCGGCCTGGCGTTCGTGCCGCGCGCCACCGCCGGGGTGCGCGAGTGGGCGGCGCGGGTGCCCGATCCGGCGCTGCTGGACCGGCGCACCCGCGGCGCGGCCCGCATGGGGCGGCTGCTCGGCGGCGCGGCGCTGCGCCGGGCGCGCGCCGCCGAACCCCGCCAACGGCGCCGTATCGGCGCGCTGTTCGGCCGGTACGACGTGCTGCTGACGCCGACCACCGCCACCCCGCCGCTGCGGATCGGCGCCCTCGCCGGGCTCGACGGGCGCCGTACCGATCAGGCCATGATCGCGGCCTGCCCGTACGCCTGGCCGTGGAACGTCCTGGGCTGGCCCGCGGTGAACGTCCCCGCCGGGTTCACCGCGGGCGGGCTGCCGCTCGGTGCGCAACTGCTCGGGCCCGGCGACGGGGACGCCCGGCTGCTGTCGCTGACCGCACAGCTCCAGGACGCTTTGCGCTGGCACGAGCGCCGCCCGGCCACGGAGGCGGCGGGCGGCGCGGCCTGACGGTCACCCGCCGGACCCGGACGAGGGCGGAGGGGCCGCGGCCGGGGCGCCGCGAGGGCGCGCGGGACGGGGCTTAGGCCGTTGGGCCTCGTCCCGGGGTCCGCAGTGATCCTTCGCGGGCCCGATGCCGTGCCCGGCCGCGGCGGACACCCTGGTGGTGGATCTGCCGAGAAGGAGCACACGATGTCGTACGTCGAGAACATGCAGTACCCGCAGCCCCGCTACCACGCCGCCGAGGGCGAGGTGAGCGCGTCCTTCCGTGCGGCCGACACCCCGCCGGAGGTCTCCTCGCCCGGCGGATCCACCAGCTACCTCGCCACGCAGGAGTCGACCGACGGTGCATTCGGTCTCTACAAAGGGGTGTTGGGGCCGCGGTCCGCCGGTGCGAAGACCCACTTCCACCGGGCGATGTCGGAGTCCTTCTACATCCTCTCCGGCGCACTGGAGCTCTTCGACGGCGAGAAGTGGGTCACGGGCCGCGAGGGGGACTTCCTCCATGTGCCGGCGGGCGGGCTGCACGCCTTCAAGAACACCACCGACGACCCCGTGTCGATGCTGATGCTCTTCGCCCCGGGCGGACCGCGGGAGGAGTACTTCGAGCGGGTCGCGGAGATGTCGCAGCGCGGCCCCGAGCAGCTCAAGGAGTTCCGTATCCGGCACGACAGCTACTTCACGGAGGACTTCGCGGCGCCGGGGGAGCGGTAGCTGTCCCCCCCCGGCGCCGGGCACCCGCCGGGGCTCAGCCGAGCAGGGCGATGATCTCGTCCGTGGTGCCGGTCTCGCCGAGCCGCGGGAAGATCTTCTCGACGCTGTTGCGGTGCGCCGCCTCGTCCAGGTCGGTCACCGCGTCGGTGGCGACCGTGACGTGGTAGCCGTGCTCGTGCGCGGCGCGGGCGGTGGACTCCACACCGATGCTGGTGGCGATGCCGGTGAGCACCACCTGCGTCACGCCCCGGCGGCGCAGCTCCAGATCGAGGGCGGTGCCGTGGAAGGCGCCCCACTGCTGCTTGCTGACGAGGACGTCGCCGGGCTGCCGGTCCAGCTCGGGCACCAGCTCGGTCCAGTCGGCGGGCGGGGTGCCGCCGGGGCGGGCGGCCTCGGTGCGGCCCGGTGCGCCGCCGGTGACGTTCACCAGCACCACGGGCAGCTGCCGCGAGCGGAACGCGGCGGCCAGTCGGGCGGAGCGGGCGATGATCTCGTCCGACGGGTGGACGGAGGGCAGTGCGGCGATGCCCTTCTGCAGGTCGATCACGACGAGGGCGGAGGTGGCGTCGAGCGTCGTCACGGACATGGGATCTCCAGGGAAGAGGGGTGCGGCGGCGTCAACGGACGGTCACCGCGGGGGAGTCAGGGGTTTCTACGGGGTCCGGCTCACGGTCCGGCCACCCGGCGCAGCAGCGCCGTCGCCTCGGCGAGGGTGCGGCGCTCCTCGGCGGTCAGCCGGTCGGCGAGCGCGTCGGTCAGCCAGTCCCGCTTGGCCCGCCGCGCCTCCCCGATCAGCCGACGGCCCTCGTCGGTGAGGGAGAGGACGACCTGCCGGCCGTCGGTCGGGTGCGGGCTGCGCGCCACGACGCCGTGCTCCTCCAGCGCCGCCAGCGTCAGCCGCATCGACTGCGGGCGGACCAGCTCCGCGCGGGCCAGCGCCGCGGTGGTCGCCGGGCCGTCCCGGTCGAGGCGGGCCAGGACCGCGCGCTGGGTCGGGGTCACCCCGCCGAGCGGCGCGGCGGCCCGCAGATGGCGCATCAGCAGGCCGACCGCCGCCGCGAGGTCGGAGGCGAGCGGTCCGGGCTCCGGGTTCTGCGCGTCGTCCATGCCGCCACCGTAGAAGTACGACAGGGAAACTTGCAAGTTTTCCTGTCAATGTCCGTGGGGGTGGGGCGGTGTGGCCGCGTCCGTGGCGGGCGGGCGCCGCGACGCACCGGAGAGGGGCTTGCCCCGCCGCGCGGCGGGGCCTACGGTCGCCTCCACGCGCGCAGGGCCCGCCCGAGACCGCGTGGCCCGCAGCCTGACGCGCCGACAAAGGAGCTGTTCATGGCCGATGTTGTGCGAGCCGCACTGGTCCAGGCGACCTGGACGGGCGACACCGAATCGATGATCGCGAAGCATGAGGCCCACGCCCGTGAGGCGGCCGGGCAGGGCGCGAAGATCATCGGCTTCCAGGAGGTCTTCAACGCCCCGTACTTCTGCCAGGTGCAGGAGCCGGAGCACTACCGCTGGGCCGAGCCGGTCCCGGACGGCCCGACGATCACCCGGATGCGGGCCCTCGCCCGCGAGACCGGCATGGTCGTCGTCGCCCCGGTCTTCGAGGTCGAGCAGTCCGGCGTGTACTACAACACCGCGGCCGTCATCGACGCCGACGGCACCGTGCTCGGCATCTACCGCAAACACCACATCCCGCAGGTCAAGGGGTTCTGGGAGAAGTACTACTTCAAGCCGGGCAACGCCGGGTGGCCGGTCTTCGACACCGCCGTCGGCAAGGTCGGCGTCTACATCTGCTACGACCGCCACTTCCCCGAGGGCTGGCGTCAGCTCGGCCTCGGCGGCGCCCAGCTCGTCTACAACCCCTCCGCCACCTCCCGCGGCCTCTCCGCCTACCTCTGGCAGCTGGAGCAGCCCGCCGCCGCGGTCGCCAACGAGTACTTCGTCGCCGCCATCAACCGCGTCGGCACCGAGGAGTACGGCGACAACGACTTCTACGGCAGCAGCTACTTCGTCGACCCCCGCGGTCAGTTCGTCGGCGACGTCGCCGACGACGGCAAGGAGGAACTGCTCGTCCGCGACCTCGACTTCGGGCTGATCGACGAGGTCCGCCAGCAGTGGGCGTTCTACCGCGACCGCCGCCCCGACGCGTACGAGGGACTGGTGCGCCCGTGACGGCGGACGGCGCCCCCGGGGCGCTGCTCGCCCGCCACCGCGCGGTGCTGCCCTCCTGGCTCGACCTCTACTACGAACGGCCGCTGGAACTCACCCACGGCGCGGGCCGCCACGTCTGGGACGCGGAGGGCAACCGCTACCTCGACTTCTTCGGCGGCATCGTCACCACCATGACGGCGCACGCCCTGCCCGAGGTCACCGACGCCGTCACCGCGCAGGCCGGCCGGATCCTGCACACCTCGACGCTCTACCTCTCCCGCCCCATGGTGGAGCTGGCCGAGCGCATCGCCGCGCTCTCCGGCATCCCCGACGCCCGGGTCTTCTTCACCACCTCGGGCACCGAGGCCAACGACACCGCGCTGCTGCTCGCCACCGCCTACCGCCGCTCGAACCAGGTCCTGGCGATGCGCAACAGCTACCACGGCCGCTCCTTCTCCGCCGTCGCCGTCACCGGCAACACGAGCTGGTCCCCGACCGGCCTGTCGCCGTTCCAGACGCTGTACGTGCACGGCGGGGTGCGCGGGCGTGGCCCGTACGCCGGGCTCGGCGACGACGCGTACATCGCGGCGTGCGTCGCCGACCTGGAGGACGTGCTGGGACAGACCGCCGGGGGCGTCGCCGCGCTGATCGCCGAACCGGTCCAGGGCGTCGGCGGCTTCACCTCCCCGCCGGACGGGCTCTACGCCGCCTTCCGCGAGGTGCTGGACCGGCACGGCATCCTCTGGATCAGCGACGAGGTGCAGACCGGCTGGGGCCGCACCGGCGACCACTTCTGGGGCTGGCAGGCGCACGCCGGGAACGGCCCGCCCGACCTGCTGACCTTCGCCAAGGGCATCGGCAACGGCATGTCCCTGGGCGGGGTCGTCGCCCGCGCCGAGGTGATGGACGCGATGAGCGCCCACTCCATCTCGACGTTCGGCGGCAGCCCGGTCACCGCCGCCGCCGGTCTCGCCAACCTCACCTACCTCCTCGACCACGACCTCCAGGGCAACGCCCGGCGCGTCGGCGGGCTCCTCCTCGAACGGCTGCGGGCCGTCGCCGCCGGGAGC
Source organism: Streptomyces catenulae (assembly GCF_000718015.1). Lineage (GTDB taxonomy): Bacteria > Actinomycetota > Actinomycetes > Streptomycetales > Streptomycetaceae > Streptomyces > Streptomyces catenulae. The sequence continues at coordinate 308,430 of NZ_JODY01000003.1, forward strand.
GACCTCGTCCGGGAGGTGCGCGGGCGGGGCCTGATGATCGGCGTGGAGCTGGTCCGGCCCGGCACCGGCGAACCGTCCGCCGAGGCCGCCTCGCTGGTCGTGGAGGCGGCCCGGGAACGCGGACTCCTCGTCGGCAAGGGCGGACGCGGCGGCGCCTGTGTGCGCATCGCCCCGCCGATGACGCTGAACGTCGCCGAGGCGGAGGAGGGCGCGGAGGCGCTGGCCGGGGCGCTGACCGACGCGCGCGCCCGGCTGCCCGCCGCCTGATCCGGCGTCAGGGCGCGACGTCGCCGTACGCGCGGCCCACCGCGGCGTCGTTGAGGTACGCGGTGGCCGCGCCGGTGACGCCGTCGGAGCGGTAGACGCCCCACTTGTCGGTGACCCATCCGGCCCGCAGCGTGGCCGCCCGGTACTGTGTGGCGCCGCCCGCCAGCTTCTGGGCGGCACCGTTGTGCCACAGCCGCACCCAGCCCTTCGCCGGATCCTTGGAGATCTTCAGCCCGACGACGAACGAGTGCCAGGAGTTGAGCTTCAGGGCGCCGTGCCACAGGTAGGTGGTCCGCAGCTTCGGGTCGCTGTACTCCAGGTCGACGGTGCCGTCACCGCGGGCGCGCAGCGACAGCGGCGGGGTGGCGGCACCGGAGCCGTAGTCCTTGAGCTGCCACAGCGTCACCCAGTCGCCCTTCTTCGTGGGCAGCGGGCCCCACATCGAGCGCCAGCCGATGTAGAAGACGTCCCCCTCCTTCGCGAAGCGCAGCGGTCCGCCCGAGGTGCGCTGCCCCCGCGTCTCGACCCGCACCCGCGTGGCGTCGTCGAGCTTGTGCCCCGAGGTGTGCAGCGCGTACGTCTTCCCGTACCGCCCGGCCGGATCGTTGACGACGGTGACCTGCCCGGGCTTGGTCTCCACGCCCTCGAACGGCTTGGTGCCAGTGGCCGGATCGGCCCGCCAGAGGGGGGCCGCACGGTGTGCGGGCGGCGCGGTCGAGGGGGCGGCCGTGGCTTCGGGGGTGTCCGGGGGAGTGCCGCCCTCGGCGTTCGCGACGGTCCGGATGCCGACCAGGCCGAGCCCGGTCAGGAGGGCAACCACCCAGAGCAGAGGGTGGGTTGAGGCGCGTTTCATGGGGTCTCCCGATGTGGGGTGGGGAGGAACGCGTGAAAGTTAGGTTTGTTGCCAGAAAACGTCAAGGGGTGTCGGGAGGGCGCGCGGACGGCCCCCGGCGGGGCCCGTACGCCGCCCGCGCCCGGCCTCACCCGTATCCGCGCAGCTTCCGGTACAGCGTCGCCCGCGCGATGCCGAGCGAGGCGGCGGCCCGCGCCTTGTTGCCGCCGTGGGTACGCAGCGCCGCCAGGATCGTCTCCCGCTCGGCGCGCTCGATGGTGCCCGGCGGCGGCGCCGTCGCCCGGCGCCGCACCGACCGCGGCAGCTCCTCGCGCCGCACCGGCCCGGCGGACCGCCGCCCCCGCGCCACCTCCCGCACCAGCGCGGCGAGTTCGGTGACATTCCCCGGCCAGGGCTGCGCCTCCAGCGCCCGTACCGCCTCCAGCGTCCAGGTCAGCGGCGGATGGCCGGGCGACGGCGGCGGGGCCAGCCGGGTCAGCAGCGCGGGCAGGTCCTCCGGGCGCTCCCGCAGCGGCGGGAGCGTCACCGACCGCGCCCCGAGGGTGTCCAGCAGCCGGGCGAGACACGGCCCGACCTCGGTGCCCGGGGTGTGGGTGACCACCAGCGGCAGCCGTGGCCGCTCGTCGAGCAGCGCCACCAGCGCCGCCACGTCCCGCTGCCCCAACCGCTCCACATGCCGCAGCAGCAACGGCGCCGGACCCGCGCCGCCGTCCGCCACCGGATACGGGCGCAGCGCCGCCAGCTCCCCGTCCGGCGCGCCCGCCGCATCGACGGTCAGCGGCCACGCCGCGCCGTCCGGGCCACGCAGCAGCGCCCGGCCCAGCGTCGTCTTGCCCGTCCCGCGCTCCCCGGTCAGCAGCAGCGGACGCGGACAGGAGAACAGCTCCACGGCCCGCCCCACGGCGCGCCGCCAGACCGCCGAACTCCCCGGCGGCACACCGGGGACCGCGCCCGCCCCCGGCTCCCGCCCCGCACCGTCCGCCTCCTCCTCGACCACCGCGAGCGCCCCGGTCACCGCCCCGGACTCGCGCACCGGCAGCAGCCGCGCGGCGACCGCGCCGCCCCACCGCACCGTCGGCTCCCCGTCCCAGCGGCCCGCCGGACCGTCCGCCGCGAGCAGCGCCACCGCCTGCCGCTCCAGCCCGTCCACCGCCTCCGGCGACAGCAGCCCGGCCGCCGCCTCGCTCACCAGACGGCTGTGACCGTCGAAGGCGAGCACCGCCCGCCCGGCCGCCCGCTCCCGCGCGAACGCCGCCAGCAGCCGCCGCTCCGGCTCCCGCGGCCCCCGCGCCGCCCACCCCGCCTCGACCGCCGCGGCCACCGCCTCCGCCAGCGCGGTGTCCGGATGCCCGCCGCCCCCGGCGCACAGCCCGCGCGCGAGGGTGACGGTGCCCAGCGCCCGCGCCGCGCCCGGCCGCCGCACCGGCACGCTCACCGCCGACACGCCCTGCCACAGGTCGAGGAAGTGCTCCGGCCCGTGCGTCTCGAACCGCTGCCCGTACCGCAGCGCCAGCGCCGCGCTGTTGTGCCCCACGACCTCCTCCGACAGGTCGTCGCGGAGCGTGCCCGGCGACGGCACCCCGCCGCGGCACACCACCCGGCACCGCGCATCGGCGACGAGCACCCGCCGCTCCCCGTCGTCCAACGCCCCGGCCAGCCGCTCCAGCACCGGCCGGGCGGCCGCGGCCAGCGGCCCGTCCCCCGGCGCGCGCGGCGCCGCGCCCGCGGCCAGATCGTGCGGGACGCCGAAGAACGCGGCCCGGCGCCAGGCGGAGACCAGCGGCTCGGGCACCCCGTCGGGCAGCGGACGCCCGGCGAGGAACCGCGCCCGCGCCTCGCGCAGCAGCGCCGGTTCGGGCCCGGAACGGAAGGAATCTGTACAGCTCACAACCGCTCCACCGTACTGGGACGCGCCACCGCGGCGGCCGTCGGCGCCGCATCCGGTGCCCCGGAACACCGGCCGTCGCCGGGTGGGGTGTCTCGAAATGAGACACCCGGACACCCGCCGGACGTTCCAAGATCATGGATGCCGGTGCGGGCCCCGCGGCCCTCGCACCGCACGCCGACGAAAGGTTGCACACCCATGGCTTTCGCACTCCTCCGGCGTGGCCGGTCCGACCGCGTACGCGGCGGAGCGGGCATCCGGCTGGCCCTGCCGGTGGGCGCCGGCGGTCTCGCCCGTACGGTCACCGACCCCTCGGGGCAGCCGGTCGACGGGGCGGTCGTCACGGTCACCGCGGTCACCAGCCGCAAGGTCGTCCACAAGGGCACCACCGACCCGTTCGGACTCTTCGCCGCGGCGCTGCCGCCCGGCCGCTACAGCCTGATGGTGTCGGTCGACTCCCTCCAGCCCCACCAGGAGAGCGTCGAGGTCACGGCCGGGCGCGGTGCGGAGCCCGAGCCGGTCCGGCTCACCGAGGCCCGCGCCCTGGAACTGCCCACCGCCGGAACGTGGCTCTTCGACCCGCCGCACACCGCGATCCGCTTCATCGCCCGCCATGTCGGCATGGCCAACGTGCACGGCCGGTTCACCCGCTTCGAGGGCGGTATCCGCGTCGGCGCCGACATGGCCCACTCCCATGTCGAGGTGCGGATCGACGCGTCGAGCATCACCACCGGCAACCGCACCCGCGACAACCATCTGCGCTCCGCGGACTTCCTGGACGTGGCGAACTACCCGTACATCCACTTCACCAGCAACCGCTTCGTGCACCGCGGCGGTTCGCAGTGGCAGCTCCAGGGCTCGCTGAGCATGCACGGCGTCAGCCGGTCCGTCGCCCTCGACACCTCCTACCTCGGCGTCGTCAACGGCGGCTACGGGCAGGAGCTGCGCTGCGCGGCCCTCGCCAAGGCCGAACTCCACCGCGAGGACTACACCCTCAACTGGCGCACCATGCTCGCCCGCGGCATCGCCGTCGTCGGCCCCACCGTCAAGCTGGAGCTGGACGTCCAGGCGATGTACCGCAGCCACGACACCCCGACGCCGCCGGAGTGAGCCGCGCCCGCGGCCCGCGCCGGGTCACCGCCCGGCCGCGCCGCGGACCGCCGCCGCCACCTCGCGGAAGAACCGCGCGTGTGCCCGGCGGCTGCACGGCGCCTCCGGGTTCCAGCCGACCAGCCGGGCCGACGCCGCCACCGCTTGCCAGTGCGCGCCGCCGCGCAGCGCCTCCGGCGGCGCGGCGTTGGCCCGGACGTCGCTCAGCACGATGTCCGGGCGGAGCGCCGCGACCTCGGCCCAGGTGGCCGTCGCCCAGTTCGCCCCGGGCCCGGCGGCCGGCTCCAGCAGCGCCACCCCGTGCTCCCGCAGCGTCCGCAGATCCGGCCAGGCACCCGGCCGCGCCAGATACGCCTGCTCCGGACCGGCCGCCGACAGCGCCAGCACCCGGGGCCGCGGCCCGTCGCCCGCCGCCGTGCGCAGCGCGTCCTCCGCGTCGTCCAGCGCGAGGGCGGCGCCCGCCGTCTCGCCCGCGCCCAGCGACCCGGCCAGCGCCGCGAACCGCTCCCGCACCACCGCCAGCCCCCGGCCGGGCCCCACACCCAGCGCCACCACCGGGACGTGCGCCTCCAACTCCCGCGCCGTCTTCGCCTCCAGCCCGTACACCGCCTCCCCGTCGTAGGTGACGGCCACCACCAGGTCCGGCGCCGCCCCCAGCACGGTGTCCGGATGCACCGCCGCCCCCGCGCCCAGATACGGGATGCCCTCCCGGGGCAGCTCCCCGCTCTTCGTCCGGTCCGGCGCCGCCCCGTCGTGCTGCGACCCGAAGAGCCCCACCGGGCGGACGCCGTGATCCCACAGCGTCGCCCCGGCCTGTATGTACGCGACGATCCGCGACGGCCGTTCACCGGCCACCGCCAGACGTCCGCGGTCGTCGGAGAACTCCCACGGCGTGCTCCGCTGCATGACGTGTCGCCTCTCTGCCCGGTGTCGGTCCGCTCCTGCCGCCCGTGCCGTGGCGCCCGCGCCCTCCCCGGCGGCCCTGCCCCCGCCCCGAAGGCGGTGAGGGGCGTCCCCCGGCGGCGTCGGTTACCTGCCCAGTCCGCGCACCCCGCACCCCTCTTGGTCCATACCTCCCCGGGCGCACCGTGCGCCGCACCGTTCAACCGGCCGGATGACCGACCGCGCCACACGGCCGCCGCGCGCGGGCGCCGGACACGGTATTGCCCCCGCGGCTGCCATGCTTCTACGGTCTCCTTCCCGCCCGGGAACCGGCGCCGCACGGGCCCGCCCGCCGCGCGCGGGCACCCGTACGGAAGGAAGCGGACGGCGGCCCGCCGCGGGTCACCGTCCGCGGCACGGGCGGCCGTCCGCGCCGGGCCGCCCGCCGCACGGCACGCAACCGTGGCGCAGTGAGGGAGACCGGACGTGACACGCACTCTCATTACCGGCGGTCTGGTGATCACCGCTTCCGACGAACTCCACGCCGATGTCCTCGTCGAGGGCGGCCGGGTGGTGGCCCTCGCCACCCACGGCAGCCACGACTGGCAGGCCGACCGCGTCATCGACGCCGCGCAGAAGTACGTCATCCCCGGCGGCGTCGACGCCCACACCCACATGGAGATGCCGTTCGGCGGCACCCGGGCCTCCGACACCTTCGAGACCGGCACCCTCGCCGCCGCCTGGGGCGGCACCACCACCCTCGTCGACTTCGCCATCCAGCCCAAGGGCGGCTCCCTCCAGGAGGGCCTGGACACCTGGCACGCCAAGGCGGACGGCGTCTGCGCGATCGACTACGCCTTCCACATGATCATGTCCGAGGTGAACGCCGCCTCGCTGAAGGAGATGGACCGCCTCGTCGAATCCGGCGTCAGCTCCTTCAAACTCTTCACCGCCTACCCCGGGGTGTTCCTCTCCGACGACGGACAGATCCTCCGCGCCATGCAGCGCGCCGCCGACAACGGCGCCCTGGTGATGACCCACGCGGAGAACGGCCTCGCCATCGACGTCCTCGTCGAACAGGCCCTGGCCCGCGGCGAACGCGACCCGCGCCACCACGGCGAGGTCCGCAAGGCGCTCCTGGAGGCCGAGGCGACCCACCGCGTCATCAAGCTCGCGCAGGTGGCGGGCGCCCCCGTCTACGTCGTGCACGTCTCGGCGCGCGAGGCCGTCGCGGAGCTGATGCGCGCCCGCGACGAGGGGCTGCCGGTCTACGGCGAGACCTGCCCGCAGTACCTCTTCCTGTCGACCGACAACCTCGCCGAACCGGACTTCGAGGGCGCCAAGTACGTCTGCTCCACCCCGCTGCGCCCGGCCGAACACCAGGAGACGCTCTGGCGCGCCCTGCGCACCAACGACCTCCAGGTGGTCTCCACCGACCACTGCCCGTTCTGCTTCACCGGCCAGAAGGAGCTGGGCCGCGGCGACTTCTCGAAGATCCCCAACGGGCTGCCCGGCGTCGAGAACCGCATGGACCTGCTCCACCAGGCCGTCGTCGACGGGCACATCGACCGCCGCCGCTGGATCGACATCGCCTGCACCGCCCCGGCCCGGATGTTCGGCCTCCACCCCAAGAAGGGCACCATCGCCCCCGGCTCCGACGCCGACCTCGTCATCTACGACCCGCACGCCGAACAGACCCTGTCGGCCGCCACCCACCACATGAACGTCGACTACTCCGCGTACGAGGGGCGGCGGGTGACCGGCCGGGTCGAGACGGTGCTCTCCCGCGGCTCCGTGGTGATCGACAACCGCCGCCACACCGGCCGCGCCGGACACGGCGTCTACGTGCCCCGGGGCCTGGGCCACTACGCGGGCTGACCGCCGCTTGCGGTTGCCGTTGCGTCAACTCCTACGGTCGTCACCAGGGCCGGAGAGACCGGCCCGGCGAGGAAGGGACACCGCCATGACCTGGTCGATCGCCGAGGTCGCCCGGATGAGCGGGGTGACGTCCCGGACCCTGCGGCACTACGACGGCATCGGCCTGCTGCCCCCGGCCGGAACCGGGAGCAACGGCCACCGCCGCTACGGCGAGGCGGAACTCCTGCGGCTCCAGCAGATCCTGCTGATGCGGGAGTTGGGCCTGTCGCTGCGGGAGATCCGGGCGGTGCTGGACAGCCGCGCCGACCGGGCCGCCGTGCTCCGCGCGCACCACACCCGGCTGCTGGCGGAGCGGGACCGGCTGACGACGCTGGCCGGGACGGTCGGCCGCACCCTCGCCGCACTGGAGGAAGGCAGGGAACACCCCGACATGAACGGCATCAACCGGCCCGAGAACCTCTTCGCGGGCTTCACACCCGACCCGGAGACGGACGCCGAGGTCCGCGAGCGCTGGCCGCGGGCGTGGGAGGAGTCCCGGCGCGCCACCGAGGCGATGACCGACGAGGAGACCGAGCGGTGGCAGCGGGAGGTCACGGCCGGGATGGTCCGCATGGCGGAGTTCATGGTGGCGGGCACCCCCGTCACCGACCCCGCCGTCCAGGCCGAGACCGACGCCCACCACCGCGGCGTCTGCCGCTTCTGGACCCCGAACGCGGCGGCCTACCGCGGTCTGGCGGCGACCTATGTCGACGACCCCCGCTTCCGCGCCACCTTCGACCGCGTCGCGGAAGGACTGGCCGCCTACCAGCGGGACGCGATGGAGGTCTACGCGGCGGAACGGCTGAGCTGAGGTCCGGCGGGTCCGGTGTCCGGCGGGTCCGGCGTCCGTTGCCCGGCGCCAGGCCGGGCGCCGGGTCCGCCGGGCTCGCCGGGTCCGCCGCGTCCGCCGGGCTCGCCGGGCCCACCGGGGGCTCGCCGGGCCCACCGGACGGGGACCCGCCGGGCCCCGCCATGCGTGCCCGCCGCCCGGCTACCGGGCCGATGCGCGGCGGGCGCCCTCGGGCCAGAGCACATGGACCGGGAGCCCCGCCGCGCGGGCCTCGGCGACGGTGGTGGCGGTGCCGCCGCCCTTCGCGGGCGGCAGCCCGTCCCAGACCGCGACCAGGGCGTCCGCCCGCTTCAGCAGCGCGGAGTTGGCCGCCTCGAACGCCGCCAGACTCGCCTGCGGGTAGGGCTCCACCGTCACCTCGGACGCCGCCGCCACCAACCGGTCGAACCGCTCCCGTACGGCCGGGTCGGCGAGGGAGCCGCGGTAGTCGTGGAACGGCAGCACCACCTCCAGCGTGCCCCCGGCGGCGAGCACCGCCTCCGCGAAGACCGAGTCGGCGCCCGGGGCCAGACAGGACAGGCCCGTCAGACCGTCCGCCCCGGCGGTCAGTTCGGTCAGCAGCGCGGGCAGCGCCGCCCGGAGCAGCCGCTCCGTCCCCTCGGCCAGATCCATGTGACCGGTCACGGCGATCATCCGCACTCCGTCTCGCCCTCCTGTTCGGCTGCTACGCCACGGTGGCCAGGAACCCTACAACGTAGGCCGCGGCGAAGATCAGCGGCACCCACTGCTCCACGTAGGTCAGCGGCAGATACCGCCGCCAGTCACGGCCCTCGCCCAGCGCGACCCACTCCGCGTCGGAGTACGCCAGCGCCGGGAGTCTCCGCTCCAGCGCACCGATCACCGCGTACTTGGCGGCGTTGAGCTGGCGGTACGACCGCATGGTGACGAACCACGCCAGACACTGCGTCAGCAGGATCATCAGCCCGGCCGACCGCACCCAGGCCGAACCGTGGATGCCGCTGCCCGCCGCAGCGGCGGCGACGACCGCGGTGTTGAGGGTCAGGAAGAAGGTGTTGGTGAGATTGCGCCGGGAACTGACCCGGTCGGCCATCTCCACACACAGCTTGTACTGCTCCAGCACCGCGCTCCGGTAGGTCTCCTCCTTGCGGGTGTAGTCGGACGGGCCGATGTCCACGTTCCAGAGGTTCTCATCGATGCCTGCCATGCGGCCATGGTGGCCGAACTCCCGCCCGGGAAGGGAGAGTTCCGCACCAACCGATCGCCTGCTCCAGGCGGTCAGGGCTCGGCGGATATCTCCGGGCCGGGCGGCGCCGGGGCGGCCGAGGGCGGGGCGCCGACCAGCCCGTGCAACCGGCCCGTCGGACCGAGATCGAGACGGACGGTGTCGCTGTCGGCCGCGCCCCGCCCGCGCACCTCGCGCAGCCGCGCGCACAGCCACTCGTACGGGATGTCGAGCGCGACCGGCCCCTCGCCCGCGCTCTCCGGGCCCTCCGGCCGCTCCTGTCCGGGGGTGCGGACCGCCCCGGCGACGGAGACCAGACGGCCGTGTGGATCGAGCGCCGGTTCGTTGGGCCCGGCGGGGGAGACGCCCCGGATCCTGGCGCCGGGGGTGAACTCGACGCGGAACAGGGTGCCTTCCGGTCCGGACGGTGCGCTGTCCGCGGGGGCGTCCGCTTCGCCGCTCCGGGTGCCCGCGTCACCGGTGCCGGTCGTCGCGTCCGCGGCTCCCGCCCGTTCCGCCGTCCGCAGCACCTCCTCCAGGTCGGCGAGGGTCGGGCAGCCGGTCGCGTCCCGGCGGTCGGCGGCCTCCTCCTCGGCGCGGACACCGTCGAGGACGTGCCGGTAGGCGGGCAGCCACTGCGCCCTGACCGCCTCCTTGACCCGCTGCTTCCGCCTGCCGTCGAACGTGGTCGGGTCGATCCGGGTGAAGTGCGGGGTCCAGCCGGGCCCGAAGTGGATCACGCCCCGCACCAGCGGCGCCCCGCCCTGCTCCGGACGGCGCAGCGGTGGATAGCCCGGGAAGACGGGCGGCGGACCGGGCGCCCCGGTGGCGGAGGCGGCACCGGCGTCCGCGGTGACCGCGCCCGCCCCGCCGTCGCCGGTCCGCGCCCCCTCCGCGCCGCCCAGGACCCGCGCCAGGATCGCATCGCCCCGGACCCGGAAGGCCGCGTACTCCCGCTCGTCCGAGTAGACCAGCAGCAGGACGTGGTGCGGGGCGCGGCGCCGGATCAGCTGTTCCAGCTCCCAGAGCGTGCCCTCGGCGACACCGGTGCCCAGCACGACGATCCGCGCGTCGTCGATGAGCGCCGTGACCACCGGCTGCCAGTCGTCCCACGGGAGGTAGAGGCGGGCGGCGCCGGGCTGCGGCAGCCGCTCCTCGGGACGGCCGACGGCGATCACCCGGCCGAACGCCCGGAACATCCGGGTGAGGTTCTCCTCCGTCGTCAGCTGCTCGCCGCTGCGGTTGACGAAGTGCGGCCGGGCGGCCGGGGGCGGCAGGGACGCCGCGGGCCGGTCCACCGTGAACGGCCGCAGATAGAGCACGTACGGCTCGCCGCGGGCCTCGTCCACCGTCCGCAGCACCCGTGCGCAGTGGCGCCGTCCGTGGCGCCGCAGCCGGGGCCCGGCCACCGTGGCGCCGGTGCTCGCGAGGAAGGCCACGGCGGCGATGAGCACCCGCTGCCACCCGGGCGTACCGAGCAGATCCTCGGGGAAGCGCGCCCGGCCCAACTGGGTGACGGCCGTGAGGAAGCCGAGCACGGCGACGACGTTCAGCGCCGAGCCGAGCAGGCGCAGCAGCAGGCCCCACGGCCGGTGCTGTCGGCGCAGCGGGGTGCCGAGCGGGGGGAAGGGCCGCCCGGACGGGGCATCGGTGTTCCCGTTCATGAGGCCACTCACCCACACCCGCGCCGAGCGCCGCAAGGTCTGTGGACAACCCTCGCCGGAGGTCCAACCTCCCTGCCGGAGGCGCTCTTTGGCGGTGGATTCCCGGTCCGGCCGGACGTCCTCGGCCAGGTGTCGGCGGGTGGCGTCGTACGGGGTTCGAAACGCCCCGGTGTGGAAGGATTCCGGCACCGTCCGCGTCGGGCGGCCCCGGCGGACCCGCTCCGCACGGTGCCGTCGTGGCACGGCCGCCGGGCCCCGCCCGGCCGGTGCTCCCGGGCCCGCCCGTACGCCGAACAGAAGGAGCGCAGCGTGGACTTCGGAGTCGTTCTGCAGACCGATCCGCCCGCATCGTCCGTGGTGGGGCTGATGCGCCGGGCCGAGCGGAGGGGGTTCCGCTACGGCTGGACCTTCGACTCCGCCGTCCTGTGGCAGGAGCCGTTCGTCATCCACAGCCGCATCCTGGAACACACCGAGCGGCTCATCGTGGGCCCCATGGTCACCAACCCCTCGACCCGTACCCCGGAGGTCACCGCCTCCACCTTCGCCACCCTCAACGACATGTACGGCAACCGCACCGTCTGCGGGATCGGCCGGGGCGACTCCGCGATGCGGGTCGCGGGGCGGCCGCCCAACACCCTGGCCCGGCTGGGCGAGTCGATCGGCGTGATCCGGGACCTCGCCGAGGGCCGCGAGGCCGACGTCGGCGGCCACCGGCTGCGCCTCCCCTGGGTCCGCGACGGTCGACTGCCCGTCTGGATGGGCGCGTACGGGCCCAAGGCGCTGGCCATGGCCGGGCGGCTGGCCGACGGGTTCATCCTCCAGCTCGCCGACCCCTACCTCACCGAATGGATGGTCAAGGCGGTGCGTGACGCGGCGGCGGACGCGGGCCGCGATCCGGCCGAGGTAACGGTCTGTGTGGCCGCGCCCGCCTATGTCGGCGACGATCTCGCGCACGCCCGGGAGCAGTGCCGCTGGTTCGGCGGGATGGTCGGCAACCACGTCGCCGACCTCGTCGCCCGGTACGGCGCGCACTCCGGCGCCGTCCCGGAGGAGCTGACCGCGTACATCGAGAAGCGCGCCGGGTACGACTACTCCCACCACGGCCGGACCGGCAACCCCGACACCGCCTTCGTGCCGGACGCCGTCGTCGACCGCTTCTGCCTGCTCGGACCGGCCGAGGCCCACATCGAGAAGCTGCGGCGGCTGCGGGAGCTGGGCGTCGACCAGTTCGCGCTCTACGCCATGCACGACGCGAAGGAAGAGGTCATCGACGCGTACGGGGAGCAGATCATCCCGGCGCTGACCGACTGAGGCGCCGACCGGCCCGGGCGCCGACCGGCTTGAGGGGGCGCCCGGCCCGGGGCCGCGCGCCCCGCCGGGCCCCGGGCGCGCCCGTCCCGGAGTCGCGCCCGGGGCGCCCCCGGACACACCACGGGCCCGGCCGGAACGACCGGGCCCGTGGCACATGGAGGCGGAACCTCCGCCGGATCAGACGCCCGGCGGTACCCGGGACGGGCGGCCGCGTCCGGCGGTGAGGCGGTACCCGGCGATGCCCGTCAGGGCCGCCGCGACACCGCCCGCCGCCGTCCAGATCCAGCGGTCGGACCACCAGCCGGAGCTCCAGCCACCGTCCGGCTCGGCCGCCGTCGCGGCGCTCGCCGAGGACGCCGACGGGCTCGGCGAGGGACTGTCCGACGCGTCGTCACCGGCCTGGTCCTGCGTGTCGGAGACGGTCGCCCCCGGGACGAGCGGCGCGGCCAGCGCCCCGTCCACGGCATGGGCGCCGCCCGCGTCCGTGACGTCCGCGGTCACCTCGGCACGCACCGGCAGCCCCAGGTCCTCCTGCGGCTGCTCGGTGGTGGTCAGCCGCAGGTAGTAGCGGCCCGGCAGCGGATCGTCGGACCACGGCTCCGCCCATCCGCGGACGGTCCGCAGGGTGCACGCCAGCTCCACCGACGTGGCGTCGGCCGCCACCGTCCGCGCCTGCATGCCGTAGCGGCACGCCTGACGGCGCCGCAGCCCGTCGTACACGTCCAGCCGCCAGGTGGCCTCGCCGTGCCGCGCCGACTCGGGGAGCTTCACCTTCGCCCGGACCGTCGCGTCCTGCCCCTGGTCGAGGGGGACCGCCCAGTACAGGTAGTCGCCCGTGGAGGCGTCGGCGGTGGCGCGCTGACCGGGCAGCATCAGCGCGGCCGTACGGAACGACGTGCCCGCCTCGGTCGGCGCGGGCGCCTCACCGTCGGACCCCGGGCTCGGGGAGCCGTCGGAAGCCGTCGGCGTCGGGTCGTCGGCGAGGGCCGGTGCGGCCGCGGCGAACAGGGAACCGGCGGTGAGCAGCGCCGCCGTCAGGGTGCGCAGGGTCCGCATCAGTTGGTCCTCCAGACGGAGATGCGCCAGCGGGAGATCCAGCCCCACACGAGGCCGCCCACCAGACCGGCCAGGGCGAGGGTGACCAGCAGCCACCAGCCGCGGCCCAGCCCGAAGGCGGCCGGGTCGGCGGCGGCGCGCGGCCCGTCCACCACGTCGACGGCCAGCTCGACGGGGAGCCCCGGGTCCCGCTTGACCGACGCCGGTGCGGAGAAGGAGTTGCTGACCTGGAGGCAGACCGTCTCGGCGGGCGGGGTGTCGCTGCCGTCCGGCGCGTCCTCGTCCGCCTTCGGGTAACGCAGCCCGGTGGAGAGGACGTCGGTGCGCCCGTCGCCCGCCTCGGAGCCGCGGACGATCTCCCGGCCGTGGACGGTCACCGCCCGCAGCAGCACGCCGTAGTCGTTGTCGACGGCCCGGTCGGCGGCGACGCTCACCGAGGCCCGCAGCTCCTGGCCGGGGCGGACGTCGACGCGGTACCAGCGGTGCTCGCCGAAGCGCTCCCGGTCGTTGTAGAGACCGGGCTTCAGCTCGGGTGCCTTGGTGCACTCCGCGGCGCCCTCGGTCGCCACCGGTGTCACCACCGGATCGGCCGCCCGGTCCACCAACTGGTGCACCCGCTTGCGGAGCTGATCGGTGTGGTGGACGGAGGTGTACGTACCGCCGGTGGCCTCCGCGATGCAGCTGAGCTGCTTACGGGTCTTGGCGTCCGGCAGCAGACCGAGCGTGTCGACGGTGAGGTGGATGCCCTTGGCGGCGATGTCGCGCGCCACCTCGCAGGGGTCGAGCGGCTGGCAGGTGTCCTCGCCGTCGGTGATCAGGACGATCCGGGCCGAGTCGCCGCCCTTGAGGTCGTCCGCGGCGGCGAGCAGCGACGGGCCGATCGGCGTCCAGCCCGTGGGGGCCAGCGTGGCGACCGCCGCCTTGGCGTCGTTCCGGTCGAGCGGGCCGACCGGGTAGAGCAGCTTGGTGTCCTTGCAGCCGACCTGGCGGTCCTCGCCGCGGTAGTTGGCGCCGAGGGTGCGGATGCCCAGCTCGACATCGCCGGGCACCGCGTCCAGCACCTCGTTGAAGGCGGTCTTCGCCGCCGTCATCCGGGTCTGGCCGTCGAGGTCGCGGGCGCGCATGGAGCCGCTGACGTCGAGGACCAGCTCGACCTTCGGGGTGGGCTGCGCGTCCGGCTCACCGGCCGCGGCGGGTGTGGGGAGCAGGCCGACGGCCACCGTGGCGAGCAGGCCGCACACCCCGGCCGCCAGCCGCTTTCTTATGATCATCGACGGATCGTATGGAGGATTCGCCGCCGAAACAAAACGGCCCGTCAGATACCGGACGCGGCCCGCCGGACGCCGCCACGGCCGCCCGGCCCCGCCTCTTCCGCTACGGCACCCGCGCCGTCCACTCCGCGTCGGCGAACTTCGTCCGCACCAGCTCCTCGGCGCGCGCCAGCTCCGCGTCGGTGACCGCGCCGCGGGTCAGACCGTACCGGTCGCGGAACGAGCCGATCATCCGCGCGATGACCTCCTCGCGCGCCAGCCCCGTCTGCCGCCGCAGCGGATCGACCCGCTTCTTCGCGCTCTTCGTGCCCTTGTCGGACAGCTTCTCCTTGCCGATGCGCAGCACGTCGAGCATCTTCTCCGCGTCGATGTCGTACGACATGGTGACGTGGTGCAGCACCGCGCCGGGCCCGCCGTCCGGGCCGACCATCCGCTTCTGCGCGGCGCCCGCGACCTTGCCGACCTCGGTGGCGATGTCGTTGAGCGGCTGGTACCACGCCCGGATGCCCATGTCGCCGAGGGCGCCGAGGACCCAGTCGTCGAGATAGGCGTAGCTGTCCGCGAACGACAGACCGGAGACCAGCGCCTCCGGGACGGCCAGGGAGTACGTGATGGTGCTCTGCGGCTCGGCGAACATCGCGCCGCCGCCGGAGATCCGGCGCACGACCGTGACGCCGTGCCGGGCGGTGCCCTCGGCGTCGACCTCGTTGCGCAGCGACTGGAAGCTGCCGATGATCACGGCGGGGGAGTCCCACTCCCAGACCCGCAGCGTCGGCGCCCGGCGGCCCGCCGCCACCTCCGCCGTGATGACCTCGTCGAGCGCCATGTGGAGGGCGGGCGGCTGCGGTTCGTCGTGGATCAGCTGCCAGTCGTAGTCGCCCCACTCGGTGGCCTGCGCCAGCGCCCGCCGTACGGCGATCGCGACGCCCTCGGCCGTCAGCCCGAACATCACCGTGTCCTTCGGCAGCGCCGCGGTGATCCGGGCGGCGAGCCCCGCCGCGTCCGTGGTGGCGGGGGCGCCCTCCAGCGCGTTGTCGATCGCGCCGATCGCCTCGTCCGGCTCCAGGAAGAAGTCACCGGCCACCCGGACGTGCCGCAGCACGCCGCCCGCCACGTCCAGATCCACCACGACGAGCTTGCCGCCGGGAACCTTGTACTCGCCGTGCACCGTGCCGCCTCCGCGCCGCCGTCGGCCGCACCGGCCGAGAACCGTCCTGTTTGTCCCACCGTAACCGAGACCGGTGACAACCGGACCCGTCCGTCTGTTCGGGCCCGGCGCCGCCGCCCCGCACCAGGTCACAGGCGTGCGGCGGCAACTCCCGGGCCCCCGGCGGGGCTTGGCGGCCCTGGCCAGAGCCGTCCCCCAACTCCTACGATGCGGGGGAACGGGGAGGGGGAACGACGTGGTGCAGCGTGTGGGACGGGTGGAGTTCGGCGTCGCCTGGGTGATCAGGAACCTCGACGTACTGATCGCCGTGGGGCTCGGTCTGACCATCGGCATGATGGACGTCTTCGGCGACGTCATCAGCGACGACGTGTCGTCCGGTGCGACGCTCCTGGTGCTCGGCACCCTCGCGGTCGGCTCGATGACGGAGAGACTGCGTCGCAAGTCCGACATCGAGGAGGCGTCCGCGGACACCCGCCGCGCCCTGGAGGACCTCGCCATGGTCCGCTCGCTGTCGGGCGACGAGGTCGGCGACGCCCTGGAGCGGGCCCGCGCCCAGACCAACCGCTGGTCCTTCAAGGGCGGCACCGGCACCTATCTGCGCGCCGTGACGCTGCCGCGCTGCGTGGCGACCGCCACCCGCCAGCGCGCCCAGCTCAGCGTCAAGATCGACATCATCAACCCGGCCGACGAGCGCACCTGCGCCGCCTACGCCCGCTTCCGCCAGACCTTCGCGCACCGCCGCAACGACGACACCGCGCACGCCTGGACCGTCGACCGCACCCGCAAGGAGGCGTACGCCACGGTCCTGGCCGCCTGCTGGTACCGCCAGCGGCTCGACACCCTGGAGATCAGCGTCCACCTCTCCTCGGGCGTCCCCACCCTCCGCTTCGACCTCTCCGAGTCCTGCCTGATCATCACCCAGGACGACCCCAACCGCGTCAACCTCCTCGTCCCCCGCGACCGGCCGCTCTACGACTACTACGTCACCGAGCTGCACCAGAGCCGCGAACAGGCCGTCCACCTCAGCCTGCGCGACGCCGCCCCGCTCAGCGACGAGCCCACCGTCGACGAGGTCCGCGCGGTCTTCGACGACGTCGCGCTGCCGCTGCCCTCGGTCTTCGGCGACACCGACGTCGCGGAGATCATCGACAAGGCCCTGCACGCCGAGGACCCCTACCGGAGGTGAGACGCCCCGGGCGCGGCTCATGGACTACGACACGCTCGACCGACTGCTCCGGCCCGGCACGCCGCCCGAGGCGCCGCGCGCCGGGATCACCCGCGTCCTGGAGGACATCGCCCGCGGCAGACGGCAGCTCCGCGCAGTCCACCACCCGCTCGGCTTCCTCTGCCTGCCGCTGGTCCGCGACGGCGCCCGCGGCGTCTGCGTCCACCTCTTCGGCACCGGCGCCCGCCCCGACCCCACCGCCGCCCCCATGCACGCCCACAGCTGGGAGCTGCGCAGCTACGTCCTCTACGGCCGGGTCGGCAACCTCCCCGTCACCGTGACCGACGCCGCGCAGGCCCCCACCCACCGCATCTTCGAGGTCATCAGCGCTCCCTCCGGCGTCGACGAACTGCGCCCCACCCCCCGCCTGGTGCGCTGCGAGCCGGGACCCGCCGCCGCCAGCGGCAGCGGGGAGACGTACAGCCTGCCGGCGGGTGAGTTCCACGCCACCGTCGTCACCCGCGACGAGCCCGCCGCCACGCTGGTGCTCGGCCGGTCGCTGCCCGGCCACACCGACCTCTCCCTGGGCCCCCTGCACGGCCACGGCCACCGTACGGTGCGCCGGTTGTGCGGCGCGGAACACACCGAACGGACCGTCCGCACAGCACTCAGGAGGATCCATGCCGAGCAGCGCGAGTGACCGGGACGCCGCACCGTACGCGCACGAGACGCGGGTGGCCGTCGCCGCCGCCGAGGAGGCCGGGGCGCTGCTGCGCGGCCGGTTCGGCGCGGCGCGGGCGGTGGGCGAGAAGGACGCCGAGGGCGATGTCGTCACCGACCTCGACCTGGCCGCCGAGAAGATCATCCTCGCCCGCCTCCAGACCCACTTCCCGCACGACCGGATCCTGTCCGAGGAGGCCGGTCTGCTCGACGCCGTCGGCCGCCGCACCTGGCTGGTGGACCCGCTCGACGGCAGCAACAACGTCGCGATCGGCCTGACCGCATACGCCGTCGGCATCGGGCTGTGCCTGGACGGCGCACCGGTCGTCGGGGTGGTGCACGAACCGGTCACCGGCCGCACCTGGCAGGCGGTCCGCGGCCGGGGCGCCACCTGCGGCCCGGAGCGGCTGCCCGGACCGTCCGGCGCGGTGCCGCGCAGCGGGCCGGTGGTGGCCTGGACGCAGGGTCACGCGGTGGGCCGGGCCGACCCGGTGGCCGCCGGGCTCCGCGGCCGACTGGAGCGGCGGTCCCGGCGGGTGCTCCAGCTGTGGGCGCCGCTGCTCGGCTGGTCCATGCTGGCGCGCGGCGCGATCGACGGTTTCGTCGGCTACCGCGCGGAGGGCATCGACTTCCCCGCCGGTGCGCTGCTGGCCGCCGAGACGGGCGTGGAGTTCCGCACCCTGGACGGCGGCCCCTTCACGGTGGACGCCGCGGCCCCGGACACCGACCGCAACTTCGTCGCCGCCCGCGCGGACACCCTGACGTACCTGCTCGACGTGGTCGGGGAGGCGCGGGCCGCCTGACCGGGAGGCGGGCGGTCACCGGCTCCCGGGGGCCGTCCGCCTCACGCCACGGTGAGCGCCGCCGTGGCCGCCAGCGTCGCCGTCACGGCCAGGACGAGACCGGTGCCCATGAAGCGCCGCAGCGGGATGACGGTGCCCTGGCCGCGGCACCGCTCGAACCACAGCAGCGTCGCCAGCGAGGCCCACGGGGTGACCAGCGGGCCGACGTTGGTGCCGATCAGCAGCGCCAGCAACTGGTGGTGGTTGCCGACCGGCACCGCCGCCTCGCCCGCCATGTAGACCGGCAGATTGTTGAGGACGTTGGACAGTCCCGCGCCGACGCCCGCCGAGCGGAGCATGCCCAGCAGCCCGCCGTCCGGCCCGATCGCGGCGGTCAGCAGCGCGTGCAGCCCGTGCGCGTTGACCGTCTCGACGACCAGGAACATCCCCGGCACCAGCACCAGCAGCCGCCACGGCACCAGCGACAGGCGCAGCTCGGCCGGGCGCCGCAGCGCGAACGCCACCACCACGATCAGCATCGTCGTCAGCGACGCCGACCACAGCGGTACGTCCGCGACGAGGATCGCCACCAGGAACCCGGCACACGCCAGCGCACACACCCGGAACAGCACCGGATCGGCCGGTGCCGTCCGCTCCGGCGGCACGTACCCGTCCGAACCCCGCCGCCCGCGCCGCCAGTAGAACCCCCACAGGCACGCCGTCGTCACGGCGATCGCGGCCAGTTGGGGCAGGCCCATCGTCGCCGCCATCTGCGTGGGGGAGAGGCCGACCCGGTCCGACGCCAGCAGATTGGTCAGGTTCGACACCGGGAGCAGCAGGCTCGCGGTGTTCGCCAGCCAGACCGTGGTCATCGCCAGCGGCACCGGCGCGATGCCGACCCGCCCGGCCAGCGCCAGCATCACCGGCGTCAGCAGCACCGCCGTGGTGTCGAGGTTCAGCGCGATGGTGGTGACGGAGGCGAAGAGCACACACAGCCCGAAGAGCCGCGGATAGCTGCCCCGGCCGGTCCGCGCCACCCACGACGCCACCGCGTCGAACACCTCCGCCCGGCCGGTCAGTTCCGCCATCACGATCACCGTGGCGAGGAACGCCAGCAGCGGCCCGATGCGCGCCATCGCCTCCCCCGCCGGTGCGGTCGGCAGCAGCCCCGTGGCCACACAGATCAGACCGCAGGCGAGCAGCCCGGCGGCGAGCCAGTCCAGGGGATGCAGACGTTTGAGGAAGCGCACGCCGGACAGCGTCGCACACACGGCCGGACGGGACGGGGGCGAGGCGAGGATCAAGGGCCCGGGCGGAAGGCTCCGGCGCCCGCCGCCCCGCCCCGCACGCCGGAGCCCGGCGCCGCCCGGACGGCGGCCCGCCGCGCGCCCGCCCGCCGCGGCCCGATCCCGCCCACGGCCCGCCGCCCGCACACGTGATCCCGTCGAACCCCCTGCCCCGCCACCCCCGACCTCCTACGATGGGGCCATGGTGACAGACGGGGAACTGCTCGGCCGGACGCGTGACTTGGACTTCTTCATCAGCTATTCGCCCGCCGACGAGCAATGGGCGTCCTGGATCGCGTGGACCCTGGAGGAGGCCGGGTACCGCACCGTCATCCAGGCGTGGGACTTCGTCGCCGGGACCAACTTCATCGACTTCATGGACCGCGGCGTCAGCGAGTCCGTCGCCGTCATCGCCGTCCTCTCCGGCCACTACGGCCGCTCCACCTACGGCCGCATGGAGTGGCAGGCCGCGCTCCGCGCCGAACCGGAGCAGCCCGAACGCAAACTGCTCACCGTCCGCGTCGAGGACATCCCCATCGAGGGCCTCCTCGCCACCATCACCTACGTCGACCTCGTCGGCGTCGCCGACCCCGCCACCGCCCGGAGCATGCTCCTCACCCGCGTCGGCCAGGCCGTCGAGGGCCACGCCCGCCCCGGCCACAGCCCCGGCTACCCCGGCTCCCTCTCCGCCACCGGCTCCTTCCAGCTGCCCGCGCCCGGCACCGCCGGTGACGACCGGCAGCGCCCGCTGGGCCGCACCGGCTGGTCCGGCCGCCGCCGCCCGGCCCGCCCCCCGCAGTACCCGCGGTCCCCGGGCCCGGCCCGCGAACAGGGCGCGCTCACGGTGCTCCATCTCGCCGGTCCCGACTTCGGCCGCGGCCGTGAACCGGACGCGCTGCGCCGGGAGATCCGCGGCGACCTCGTCGAGCTGAAGGACGCCGGGGCGCCCTCGCCCGACCTCCTCGTCGTCACCGGCGACCTCACCGCCTCCGGCAGCCCCCGCGAGTGCGACCAGGCCCTCAGCTTCCTCACCGGACTCCGCTCCCAGCTCGACCTGCCGCCGCAGCGCGTCGTCGTCCTCCCCGGCAACCAGGACGTCAGCCAGGCCGCCTGCCGCGGCTACTTCCACACCTGCGAGGCGGACGAGATCCCGCCGCAGCCCCCGTACTGGCCCAAGTGGCGCCACTACACCCGCCTCTTCCGCGGCCTCTACGAGGGCCTGGACACCGTCTTCGACAGCGACCAGCCCTGGACCCTCTTCCCGGTCCCCGAACTCCACACCGTCGTCGCCGGGTTCAACTCCTCCATCGCCTCCAGCCACCGCCCCGAGGACCAGTACGGTTTCCTCGGCCGCGACCAGGCCACCTGGTTCGCCGAGGCGCTGCGCGGCTACGAGGAGGAGGGCTGGCTGCGGATCGGCGCGCTCCGCCACCCGCTCACCGGCCGCCGCCGCCCCCAGGACGCCCCCGGCGGCCCCGGCATCCTCCGCGACGTCGACACCTTCACCCGGCTCGCCGCGCCCCGCCTCCACTTCGTCCTGCACGGCCCCAGCGGCGGCCCCCGCACCACCGGCGGCGAGCCCTCCCACGACCACCTCCCGCTCCAGAACGGCGCGCTGCCGCTGTACGGTTCGGCCGCCCCCGCCGGGTTCGAGCTGCTCCACGTCACCGCCGACGGCGTCACCCGCTGGACGGGCGAGGGCGGCACCGAACCGACCGTCTTCCCGGTCAGCTGGCAGGGCGCCGGACGGCTCTTCGCCCCCGCCGGGGAGCCCGCCGGGCCGCCGACCGCCGCGCCGCCCGCCGACCACCGTGCCGTCACCGAGCCCGCCGACTCCCTCGCCGAACGCGTCAAGGAGGTCTGCCGGGCCCGCCAGGAAGGCGTCCGGCTGCGCGACGTCCCCCGCGCCACTGCCGACGACCTCACCCAGATCATGGTCACCTGGAGCGACGAGGGCGTCATCCGCCAGCAGCGCATCGCCGTCCACCCCGGCACCCCCACCGACGCCGAACTCGACCGCTTCCTCGCCCAGGCACACGCCACCGACACCGGCTCCGACGCCGAACTGGTCCACGACGGCCCGCCGCCCGCGACGTCGCTGCGCGAACGCGCCGGGCGCCGCGGCATCCGGATCCGCAGCTTCCTCGAATTCCAGGGCCTGCTGGACCTGCGCTCCTACGTCACCGCCCAGACCGCCCGCCTCGGCAACGACGACCGCTACGCCCCCGACCTCTACCTCCCGCAGCGCTACCGCGACGCCGAACGCCCCGACGCCGACGAGCGCGACCATCTCGTCGAGGAGATGCTCCGGCTGCTGGAGACCGACCACGGCCGCTTCCTGCTGCTCCTCGGCGACTTCGGGCACGGCAAGACCTTCGCCCTGCGCGAGCTGGCCCGCCGTATCCCCGAACGCCTCCCGCACCTCACCCCGATCCTCATCCCGCTGCACACCCTCGACCGCGCCCACAGCCTCGAAGGGCTCGTCGCCGCCCACCTCGCCGGTCACGACGTCGACACCATCGACCTGCGCGCCCTGCGCTACATGCTCGGCCAGGGCCGCGTCGTCCTCCTCTTCGACGGCTTCGACGAACTCGTCAACCGCGTCAGCTACGACCGCGCCGCCGACCACCTCCAGGTGCTCCTCAACGCCGCCGTCGACAACGCCAAGATCGTGGTGAGCAGCCGTACCCAGCACTTCAAGTCCCAGGACCAGGTCCTCACCGCGCTCGGCGAACGCGTCGGCCTCCTCTCCCAGCGCCGCATCCTCGCCGTCGAGGGCTTCGTCCCCGAGCAGATCCGCGCCTACCTCGTCAACCGCTACGGCGACGAGGAGACCGCCGCCCGCCGCTTCGAACTCCTCGGCAACATCCCCGACCTGCTCGCCCTGTGCGCCAACCCCCGGCTGCTGAGCTTCGTCGCCGACCTCGACCCCGACCAGCTGCACGCCGTCGCGGGCGCCGGCCGCGCCCTGAGCCCCGCCCGCCTCTACGAGGACGTCTTCACCGCCTGGCTCGCCCACGAGGAGCGCCGCGGCCAGGGCGGTCCCGGCGCCGCGCCCGGCCTCACCCTCGACCACCTGTGGGCCGCGGTCACCGCCCTCGCCCGCCGCCTGTGGGAGACCGGCCGCAGCGCCCTCCACCTCGACGAGCTGACCGACACCGTCGCCACCGCCCTCGCGGGGCTCGCCGGGACCACCCTCACCACCCAGGAGAGCGCCCAGGCGGTCGGCGCCGGATCGCTGCTGATCCGCACCGACGACGGCCTGTTCCAGTTCATCCACGGCTCCGTCGTCGAATGGCTCATCGCCCGCGAGGCCGCCGACCGCCTCGCCGACGGCGACAGCGCGCTGCTCGCCGCCCGCCCGCTGAGCGCCCTGGCCGTCGAGTTCTTCTGCGACCTCGCCGACCACGACCTGTCCACCGCCTGGGTCCGCACCGTCCTCAACGCCCCCGGGCCCGGCGTCGGCGACGCGGCGCGCGCCAACGCCGTCCGCGTCATCGACCGCCTCCGCGTCCCGGCCGGTGCCGATCTGCGCGCCGCCCGCCTCTCCGGCGAGGACCTCTCGGGACGTGACTTCTCCGGCGTCGACCTCACCGGCGCCGACCTCACCGACACCCGCCTCATCGGCGCCAACCTCTCCGGCGCCGTGCTCCGCGACGCCCGCCTCAACGGCGCCCGCCTCGACCACGCCGACCTCTCCGGCGCCGACGTCACCGGCGCCGATCTGCGCGGCGCCCGGCTGACCCGCGCCGATCTGCGCGGCGCCGTCCTGACCCGCAGCCGCTGGCAGCGCGCCGCCCTCATCGACCCGCTCATCGACCCGCAGGTCCGCGCCGCCCCCGAGCTGCGCACCGCCTCCGTCGCCCCCGGTATGCCCGTCGAGGTCGGCTTCCGCCCGGCCGCCGTCGGCGTCCCGTACGGCTTCGACATGCGCACCAGCCGACTGCCCGAACCCCTCTCGTACAGCCCCGAGGGGGAACTCCTCGCGGTGGGCAGCGAGGACGGCGGGGTGCTGGTCTGCGCCGCCGACACCGGGCGCGCCCTGCGCACCCTGCACGGCCACGAAGGCCGGGTGTACGCGGTGAAGTTCCGCTCCCGGGTGCTGGCGACCGGCGGCGCCGACGGCACCGTCCGGCTGTGGGACCCGGTCTCCGGGCGGCAGCTGCACCGGCTGGACATCCATCCGGGCGGCGTCTGGCCGGTCTCCCTCGACGACGCCGGGTCCCTCCTCGCCACCGGTGACGCGGACGGCCTGGTCACCCTCTGGGACACCGCCACCGGCGAGCCGCTCCAGCAACTCCCCGGCCACGCCGCGCCCGTCTACACCGCGGTCTTCAGCGCCGACGCCCGCACCCTCGTCACCGGCGACGCCGCCGCCAACCTCCGCATCTGGGACACCCGTACGGGAGAGTGCACCGGCACCCTCGACGGCCATGAGCACGCGGTGTTCCGGGCCCGGTTCAGCCCCGACGGCACGCTGCTGGCCACCGGCGACCACGGCGCCGAGGGCCACGGCACGGTCCGCGTCTGGGATCTGGCCGGGCGCCGGTTGCTGCACACCTTCACCGGCCACACCGGCCGGGTCTACACCCTCGACTTCCACCCCGAGGGGAATCTCCTGGTCAGCGGCGACACCGACGGTCAGGTCCGGCTGTGGGACCCGGTCGTCGGCGCGCCCGCGGGCGCCCTGGAGCGGTGCACCGGCGCGGTCTACCAGGTGATGTTCGGCAACGGCGGTCGGCTCCTGGCGGCCTGCGACAGCGACGGCACCGTCCGGCTGTGGCGGGTCGCGCTGAGCGGTGGCCACCGCGCCATCAGCCTGTTGCGGCAGCAGCCCGTGGAGCACCGCGGCTCCGCCTGGGCCTGCCGGTTCCGCCCGCAGGGCAGCCAGTTGGTGACCGTCGGCAACGACGGCGGCGCGCAGATCTGGGACGCCGACACCGGTCAGGGCCAGCGGATCCTGCGCGGCCACGGCCGCCGGGTCAACACCGTCGCCTTCAGCGCCGACGGCTCCCGCATCGCCACCAGCGGCAACGACGGCATAGTGCGCCTGTGGGACACCCGTACCGGCCGCCGCACCGCCGAACTCACCGGCCGCGGCGACCGGTTGATCTCCGGCGTCTTCAGCCCCGCCGGTCCGATCCTGGGCACCGCCAGCAACGACGGCGACGTCTACCTCTGGAACGCCATGACCGGCGAGTATCTCCGCGAGATCGATGTGGAGACCGACCACACCTGGGCCGAGGCGTTCAGCGCCGACGGCACTTTGCTCGCCACCGCCAACGACGACGACTCCGTCCGCCTGTGGTGGCGCGCCACCGGCGCCCACATCGCCACTCTCGCCGACCACCGTGGCCGGGTGCGGTCGATCGCCTTCCGCGGCGACGGCGCGGCGCTCGCCACCGGCTGCGACGACGGCCGGGTCCGCCTCTGGGAGCAGGACAGCGGCCGGATGACCGCCGAACTCGACGGCCACGCCGACCGGGTCTACGCCGTCACCTTCGGCGCCGACAGTGACTGGCTGGCCAGCGCCTCCTGGGACGGCACCGCCCTCATCTGGCGCGACGGCGCCCCCCGCCACGTCCTGACCGGGCACCACGGCCGTCTCTGGGCGGCCGTCGCCCACCCCCGGCTGCCGCTGCTCGCCACCGCCGGTGACGACCGCGTCATCTGCCTCTGGGACGCCCGCACCGGCGCCCGCGTCGCCCGTCTCACCGGCCACACCGGCCGGATCTTCTCGCTCTCCTTCAGCCCCGACGGCACCCGCCTGGCCAGCGGCGGCGAGGACGGCACGGTCCGCCTGTGGAACGTCCCGGCACCGGACGGCCCGCCCACCCCGCACGCCACGCTCATCGGCGTCCCCGGCGGCTGGGCGGCGCTGACCCCCGAGGGCGGCTACAAGTACGAGGGCGAGGTCACCGGCGAGTTCTGGCACGTCGTCGGCATGGCCCGGTTCACCCCGGGCGAGCTGGACGCCTATCTGCCGGGCGTCCACCGGCTGCCGCTCGACGCGGAGTTGTGAGGGGACGGGCCCGGCGCCGACGGCGGTTCGTCGGTGCTCCGGCCCACATCCCGGAGACCGCTCTTCCCCACCGCCGGACGGTTCCGAACCGGCCACCGGCAGGACAGCAGCGGAACGTCAGAAGAGTGCATGCGAAACGTCAGCCGCTTGCCACAAGGTAGGTGCTGTCGTTCGTCTCGTTGCACGCCCCGTCCGGGCTGAACGGGCACAGCATCCGCTAAAGCACAGAAAGATCCGCAATGAAGAAAATCAGGGCTGCGGTCATCGCCGCCACGATCATCGCCGGCACGGCCCTCGCCGCCACCCCGGCACAGGCCCTCAGCCACTGCAACCGCGGTACCGGCACCATCATCTGCGAATACGGCGTCGCCACCTTCACCTCGAAGGCCGGAGTCCAGCGCGAGTTCGCGATCGGCACCGACCACGCCGCCTACGTCCGCTCCAAGACCGCCACCACCGACTGGAGCGACTGGTCTTCCCTGGGCGGGGAGTGGTGGGGCAATGTGGTCCTGCTCGACGGTGACCACAAGAACATCGAGTTCTACGTCTCCCTCGTTGGCACCGACGGACGCTCGTGGGTCAACGGGTACGCATGGGACGGCACCCGGACCGGCTGGAAACTCTTCGGGCAGCACACGTGAACCCATACTGCCTGGTGGGAATTGACGCACCGTAAGCACGTGCGTCCTGCCTGACGGTGCAACCGGTCAGGACGGCGGCCCCTGGCACCCGCTGCCCTGACCGGTGACGCCTCGCGTACCGCCGGCCTGCTCGCATGGAGCCTCTTCCCGCTTCGGGTAGCTGCTGGTCAGCGCCGTTTCATGGGCATCGGTCAGACCCTGGCCATGACGTTCGTGGTGGTGCGCGCGGGACCGACGGCCTCGCATTCGCCCGGGGGCGCTGCGCGGCGGCGTCCTGGTGATCCCCGGCGAGGTCTCCGACCGGCCGGGACATCTGCGGGTGGCGGTCGGACGCGACCCGGCCGAGCTGCGCGCCGGACTCGCGGTGCTCACGGACGCATTCCCCGCGGCGGTGCGGCAGGCAGCCTGACCGGCTCCGGCCGGGCCGGGTGCTCCGGGGCACTGCGTACGCCCCGCAGCGCCGGGCCGCCCCGGCGGACAGCCGTCGGGGCGGGCCTCGTTGCGCCCGGCGCGCCCCGTGCGGTCTGCTGGCCGGGTTGATCATCCGCCGGGGCGGAGCCCGTCCGGCCCGGCGGCCCGCCGCGCCCCGAGGAGCCCGCCCGTGTTCACCACCCGCCCCACTCTCCAAGGCACCTTCGGGATGGCCGCCACCACCCACTGGCTGGCCTCCCAGTCCGCCATGGCGGTGCTGGAGGACGGCGGCAACGCCTTCGACGCGGCCGTCGCCGCCGGATTCGTCCTGCACGTCGTCGAACCACATCTGAACGGCCCGGCCGGTGAGGTGCCGATCCTCCTCGCCCCGGCGGGCGGCCCCGTCCAGGTCCTGTGCGGCCAGGGCCCCGCGCCCGCCGGGGCGAGCATCGCCCACTACACCGGCCTCGGCCTCGACCTGGTCCCCGGCACCGGCCCGCTCGCCGCCGCCGTCCCCGGCGCCTTCGACGCCTGGATGCTGCTCCTGCGCGACCACGGCACCAAACGCCTCGCCGACGTCCTGCGGTACGCCATCGGGTACGCCGAACACGGCCACCCCGCCGTCGAGCGGATCGGCGAGACCATCGCCACCGTCCAGGACCTCTTCACCACCGAGTGGACCACCTCCGCCGAGCTGTATCTGCCCGACGGCCGCCCCGTCGCCCCGGGCGGGCTGCTCCGCAACCGCCCGCTGGCCGCGACCTGGCGGCGGCTGACCGCGGAGGCGGAGGCCGCCGGGCCCGGCCGCGAGACACAGATCGACGCGGCCCGCCGTATCTGGCGCGAGGGCTTCATCGCCGACGCCCTCGCCGACTTCGCCGCCCGCCCCGCCATGGACACCTCCGGCGCACGCCACGCGGGGACCCTCACCGGCGCCGACCTCGCCGCCCACGCCGCCCACTACGAGGCGCCGGTCACCCACGACTGGAACGGCTGGACCGTCGCCAAGGCGGGCCCCTGGTCACAGGGCCCCGCCTTCCTCCAGCAACTCGCCCTGCTGCCCGACACCCTGCCGCCCTACGGGAGCGCCGCGTACCTCCACACCCTGATCGAGGGGTGCAAACTCGCGATGGCCGACCGCGAGGCCTGGTACGGCGACGCCGCCGAGGTCCCCGTCGCCACGCTCCTCGGCGACGCCTACAACACCGCCCGCCGCGCCCTGATCACCGACACCGCCAGCCACGAGCTACGTCCCGGCAGCCCCGACGGCCGCGCTCCGCGCCTGGCCCGCCACGCCCTCGCCGCCGCCGCGGGCACCGCCGGAGCCGCCTGGTCCCCGGGCGCCGGGGAGCCGACCGTCGGCACCGGTCTGCCCACCGCCGAC
The DNA here is from genome assembly GCF_000718015.1 of Streptomyces catenulae. GTDB lineage: Bacteria > Actinomycetota > Actinomycetes > Streptomycetales > Streptomycetaceae > Streptomyces > Streptomyces catenulae. Next base: position 336,258 of record NZ_JODY01000003.1, read on the forward strand.
CCGGTGACCGGCCCGGACGGCGCCACCCGGGGCGACACCTGCCACCTCGACATCGCCGACCGCTGGGGCAACCTCGTCTCGGCCACCCCCTCCGGCGGCTGGCTCCAGTCCAACCCGGTCGTCCCCGGCCTCGGCTTCCCGCTCGGCACCCGCCTCCAGATGACGTGGCTGGAGGCGGGGCTGCCGGGCAGCCTCACCCCGGGGCGCCGCCCCCGCACCACGCTGACGCCGTCGATGGCGCTCCGCGACGGCGTACCCGTCATGGCGTTCGGCACCCCGGGCGGCGACCAGCAGGACCAGTGGCAGGTCCACTTCTTCCTCGCGGTGGCACTGCGCGCACAGGTCCGCTCCGGCCTCGACCTCCAGGGCGCCATCGACGCCCCGAACTGGCACAACGACTCCTTCCCCGGCTCCTTCCACCCGCGCACCATGCGGCCCGGCGCGGTCACCGTCGAATCCCGTGTCGGCCCGGACGTCATCGACGGACTGCGCCGCCGCGGCCACCACGTCACCGTCGGCGGCCCCTGGTCGGAGGGGCGGCTCTGCGCCGTGGCCCGCGATCCGGAGACCGGGGTGCTGTCGGCCGCCGCGAACCCGCGCGGTATGCAGGGCTACGCGGTCGGACGCTGAGCCACCCGCAGGTCACGGGCGGTCCCCGGCACCCGCCCGTGACCTGCGGAGCACCTGGAATTCACCTCGGGTCCGGCTGCTGTGTCAGTGGGGCGTGGTTCGATGGACGCATGATCGAAGCAGTCGACAACCGCAATCCGGGAGATTTCGTACACCCCACCGCCGCCCCGGCCCTCCGGCCGCAGGCCGCCGTCCCGACGCCCGAGGAAGCCGCCGCCGTCGAGGACGCGATACGCCGCGCCGCGGCCGAGGAGATCCTGCCGCGCTTCCGGCAGCTCGCCGACGAGGACGTCGTCGAGAAGAACGGCCCGCACGACCTCGTCACCACCGCCGACCGCCGCGCCGAGGAACAGCTCACCACCGCCCTCGCCGCCCTGCTGCCCGGCTCCGTGGTCGTCGGCGAGGAGGCCGTCCACGCCGACCCGTCCGTCCTCGACGCGCTGAGCGGCGACGCCCCCGTCTGGATCGTGGACCCGGTCGACGGCACCCGCCAGTTCGTCCACGGCGACCCCGGCTTCGCCACCCTCGTCGCCCTCGCCCACCACGGCGAGGTGCTCGCCTCCTGGACGTACGCACCGGCCCTCGGTCTGATGGCGGTCGCCCGCCGCGGCCACGGCGCCACGCTGAACGGCGCACTGCTCGTCCCGCACCCCGCCGTGCCCGGCGCCGCCCTCGAAGTCGCCATCTCCCACTACGACTTCACCACCGACGACCAGAAGCGGGTGCTCGGCGCCCTCGACACCGAAGGCGTCGCCCCGCGCCCCTGCGGCTCGGCCGGTCTGGAGTATCTGCGCATCGCCCGCGGTGAGATAGCGGCGACCGCCTTCAGCTGGGAGAACGCCTGGGACCACGCCGCCGGACTGCTCCTCGTCCAGGAGACGGGCGGCACCGACGCCACCGTCGCCGGGGTGCCGTTCGCGCTGGCCGGGGGCAACGCCCTGCCCTTCACCGCGGCACGGGACGCCGAGGTGGCCCGGCGTATCCTCGGACTGCTGGCAGCCGCCAACTGACCCCCGCGGCGGCGGGGGCCGCACACGAGGGAGTGGCACAGGTGCCGAGAATGCTCGATGCCGTGGTGATCGGCGCAGGTCCCAACGGCCTGACGGCGGCAGTCGAACTGGCCCGCCGCGGGCTGTCCGTGGAGGTCTTCGAGGCCCGCGACACGATCGGCGGCGGCGCCCGCACCGAGGAGCTGACCCTCCCCGGCTTCCACCACGACCCCTGCTCCGCCGCCCACCCCTTCGGCATCGGCTCCCCGGCGTTCGCCACCATGCCGCTCGCCCGCCACGGCCTCGAATGGCTCCACGCCGACCTGCCGATGGCGCACCCCTTCCCGGACGGCACCGCCGCGGTGCTCGCCCGCTCCGTCGCCGAGACCGCCCGCTCCTTCGGCGCCCACGACGCCGGTGCGTACCGCAGGCTCGTCGCCCCGTTCCTCGGCAAGTGGGACACGATGGCGCACGACTTCCTGCGCACCCAGTGGCTGGGCCTGCCGCGCGACCCGGTGACGTACGCCCGCTTCGGGCTGACCGCGATGCAGCCGATCACCCTGCTGGAGCGCCGCTTCCGCGGCGAGAAGGCCCGGGGTCTGCTCGCCGGTCTCGCGGCGCACGCGATGGCCCCGCTCGGCGGCTTCGGCACCAGCGGTCTGGCGATGATGTTCGCGCTCGCCGGGCACGAGCGCGGCTGGCCGGTGGCGCGCGGCGGCTCCCAGGCGATCTCCGACGCGCTCGCCGGACTGCTCCGTGAGCACGGCGGCACCGTCCACACCGACTTCGAGGTCAAGCGGCTGGACGATCTCCCCCCGGCCCGCGCCTACGTCTTCGACACCTCGCCCACCGCGCTCGCCCGTATCGCCGGTCTGGGCAACGCCTACCGCGACGTCACGTACGGCCCTAGCGTCTTCAAGATCGACTACGCGCTCTCCGGCCCGGTCCCCTGGACCGCCGAGGAGGCCCGCCGCGCCGGGACCGTCCACATCGGCCCCACCAGCGGCGAGATCGCCGCCGCCCTCGACGCCGCCGCCCGGGGCGCGGACCCCACCGTCCCGTTCCTGATCACCACCCAGCCCAGCATCGTCGATCCGGGCCGCGCCCCCGAGGGCAAGCACACCTTCTGGGCGTACGGCCATGTCCCCAACGGCTGGGAGGGGGACGCGACCGAGGTCGTCGAGCGGCAGATCGAGCGGTTCGCCCCCGACTTCCGCGATCTGGTACTGGCCCGCGCCGTCGCCGGTCCGCCCCAACTCGCCGCCCGCAACGCCAACTACGTCGGCGGCGACACCGCCACCGGCTCCGCCGCGGGGCTGCGCCTGCTGATCCGCCCCAAGCTGGCCCGCGTCCCGTACGCCACCGCGCACCCCGCCGTCTTCCTCTGCTCCCAGGCGACCCCGCCCGGCCCGGGTGTCCACGGCATGTCCGGCCACCACGCCGCCCGCTTCGTCTGGCGCCGGCTCCACGGCGGCGCACGCTGAACGCCGCCTGAACGCCGCGGACTCCACCCGCCCGCCACACACCGGTGCCGGTCTTCCTCCCGCGAGAGGAAGACCGGCACCGTCGTTATGCGGAACGAAGCTCACCACTTGACAACTTCAGTTACCAAAACCCTTTCCGTGAACTACAGTCGTCATCATGACGCGGATCGAAGCCACCGAAGCGGAAATCACCGCCCTGGAAACAGCTCTCTACGACGCGCTCAACCCCTTGGTCACCGGCGTACGCGCCCGGGAGACCGGCCTCCCCGCCGAGCGCATGGGGGACGCCGACCCCGTCGACGTCACGCTCTCCGTCCTGTCCTGCTGGAAGATCGTGGACGCCACGGTCGAGCGGCTGACGGCGGGCGCCGCCCGGACGGCGGGCTCCTACGGCGCCAGCTACGAGCGGCTGGGAGCGGCCTGGGGCATCACCCGCCAGGGCGCCCGGAAGAAGTGGCCCGACGCCGTCGAACGCCCGAGGGCGGGCATACCCGAGCCCAGCACCGTCGAACTCTTCGGCGGCATAGCCGAGTTGTACTGGGACCCGGTCCCGAACGGCTGGCGCTGGAAGGGCGCAGCCGCCGACGGCACCCCCGGTGAGGCCGACGGCTCCCACCCCCTGGGCAGCAGAGAGGAGGCCGCCGCCTACGCGGGCGCCTTCCTGAAGGAGCACGCGGGGGGCGGGTGAGGGGGCGGGGGCGCGCTCCCTCACCCGCACCGCCCCTGCGGCTACCTTCGGGGCATGCGCATCCTTGTCCTCGGCGGGACCTCATTCGTGGGTCGGGCCTTTGTGGAAGACGCCCTTCAAATGGGCGCGGGCATCACGCTGTTCGGCCGGGGCCGGACGGGGCCCGAGCTGTTTCCGGGAGTGCCCCGGCGGCTCGGCGACCGGGACACCGGCGACTACACGGCGCTACGGGAGGGGATGTGGGACGCGGTCGTCGACGTCAGCGGGTATGTACCGCGCCACGTCGGCCAGGCCATGGACGTACTCGGCGATCGCGTCGGCAGATACTTCTTCCTCTCCAGCCAGGCCGTCTACGTCCGGACGGGGGTGGCCGCCGGGGCGGATGAGGACACCCCGCGCCTACCGCCCGTCCGGGACACCGAGGAGCTGACGGAGGAGACCTACGGACCACTCAAAGTGGCGTGCGAGGACGACGTGTTCGCCCGGTACGGCGCCAGGGCGACCGTGGTGCGGCCGGGGAAGGTCGTCGGGCCGCACGATGCCCAGGACGGTGTCACCTACTGGCTGCGCCGGGCCGCGCGTGGCGGGCGGGTGGCGCTGCCGGGGCGCCCGGAGCAGCCGGTCCAGGTGGTCGACTCGCGGGACCTGGCGCGACTGATCGTGCGGCTGCTGGCGGACGACCGGCCCGGCGCCTTCCACGCCGTCGGACCGGCCGAGCCGACCACCCTGGCCGGGCTGATCCACGCCGGTGCGCGGGTCGCGGGCAGCGGTGTCGACCTCGTCCCGGTGCCCGCCGACGCGGTCTCCCCGCCGCTGCCGCTGATCCGGCCCGAGCCGATGTGGCCGACCCAGCAACGCGACCCGGCGCGGGCACGGGCGGCCGGGATGCCCGCGACCCCGCTGGAGACCACCCTCGCCGACGTTCTCACCTGGGACCGCGAACGCGGCGAACCGCCCCTGGACCACGGCCTGACCCCGGAGGAGGAGGCGCGCCTGCTCGCCGGTGCCTGAGCCGGAACGGCCGCGCCGACACCCGGACGTTCCGTGCGTCGGGTCGGCCCGAGCCGCCCGGGCTGACCCGCGCCCCGCCCGCCCCGGTGTGGTTGCCCGCTGCCCGCTGCCCGCTGCCCGCTGCCCGCCGCCCGCGCCGCGCCCCCCCCGTCTACCCCTCCGCCGCGGCGCGTTCGTAGGCGCGGGTGAGTTCGGCGAGGACGCCGTCGGTGGGGAGGGGGTGGCCTTCGAGGTGGGTGGCGCGGAGTTCGGCCATGAAGCGTTCGCCCAGTTCGGGGCCGCCGGCCGCGAGGAGTTGGGCGCGGAGGGACAGTTCGGGTGTGGTGGGGAGCCAGCGGGCGCCCCAGGCGCCCAACTGGGTGAGGACGGGGACGAGTTGGACGGCGGCCTCGGTGAGCCGGTACTCGATCTTCTGCCGGTGGCTCGGATCGTCGTGCCGGGTCAGCAGTCCGGCGGCGGTGAGCTTGGCGAGCCGGGCGGCGAGGATGTTCGACGCGATGCCCTCGACGGAGTGGGTGAGCAGTTCGCGGAAGTGTCGGTGGCCGCCGAACATCAGGTCCCGCAGCACGATCAGGCTCCAGCGGTCGCCCAGCAGCTCGACGGTGAGATTGATCGGGCAGCCCGACTTCCCCGGCGGCACGGGCAGCCGTTCGGCCGATTCCGGTTGCGGGGTGTCCATGGCGGAGTACGGTACCACCGGTTGTTGATTGCAATCGGATGCCGGGGTCGGTCGGCTCCGGCTCCTTGAGGAGGGCTCATGTCACAGCTGTTGCGGGTGCAGTGTTTCTGTGTGTCGCGGGACGGGTTCGGCTCCGGCGAGGGGCAGAGCCTGGAGCGGCCCTTCGGCCATGCGGACCCCGCCGCGCTGGTCTCCTGGGCGGGCGCCACTGCGAGCTGGGTGAACCGCACCGAACCGGGCGGCACCCGCGGTCTGGACGACTACTTCACCCGCGACCACGCCGCCAACATCGGGGCGGAGATCATGGGGCGCAACAAGTTCGGCCCCCAGCGCGGCCCGTGGCAGGACTACTCCTGGCAGGGCTGGTGGGGCGACACCCCGCCGTTCCACACCCCGGTCTTCGTCCTCACCCACCATCCGCGTCCGTCCTTCACCCTGGCCGACACCACCTTCCACTTCCTCGATGCCACCCCGGTCGAGGCGCTGGCCCGGGCGAAGGAAGCCGCGGCGGGGCGCGATGTCCGCCTCGGCGGGGGAGTCGCCACCGTCCGGGAGTTCCTCGCCGCCGATCTGGTCGACACCCTGCACATCGCCGTCGCCCCCGTCGATCTGCACCGCGGCGAACGCCTCTGGGAGAGCCCCGACGAGCTTCTGGACCGCTTCCACCTGGAGAAGGTGCCGAGCCCCAGCGGCGTCGTCCACCATCTGTTCTGGCGGCGCTGACCGGGCCGTTCCGTCCGCCGTCCCCGTAAGTCTGACGCGCCGTCGCCCGGGCACGGCCTAGGCTCCCGCCCATGAACGCCGCATCCGACGACGCCCAGACCCCGTCCGCCTCCGGCCCCCGGCTGGTGCTCGTCCGGGGGGACATCACCGAGCAGCGGGTGGACGCGGTGGTGAACGCCGCCAACTCCTCGTTGCTGGGCGGCGGGGGAGTGGACGGCGCGATCCACCGGCGGGGCGGCCCCGAGGTGCTGGCCGCCTGCCGTGCGCTGCGGGCGTCGCAGTACGGGCGGGGGCTGCCGACGGGCCGGGCGGTCGCGACCACGGCGGGTCGGCTGCCCGCGCGCTGGGTGATCCACACCGTCGGCCCCCGCCACTCGCCGGACGAGGACCGGTCCGCGCTGCTCGCCTCCTGCTACCGGGAGTCGCTGCGCCTCGCCGATGAACTGGGCGCGCGGAGCGTCGCCTTCCCCGCGGTGTCCGCCGGAATCTACGGCTGGCCGATGGCGGACGCCGCGCGGATCGCGGTGACGACGGTACGGGCCACGCCGACCGCGGTGGCGGAGGTCAGATTCGTCCTCTTCGACGACCGGGCGTACGAGGCGTTCGCCGCACAACTGGACTGACGCCGCGGCAGCCCGGACGGCGCGGAAGTCCGGACGCCGCGGCAGCCCGCACGGCACGGGCCCGCTCACTCACCCCGCGGCCAGGGCCGTCCCCCCGAGCGTTCGATGTCGGCGTTGAAGCGGCGCAGGTAGGCGGCGAAGGCGGTGAGGTCCTCGTCCGACCAGTCGGCCATGACATGGTCCAGCGCGCGGACGGTTCCCGCGCGTTCCTCGTCGAGGGCGTGGGCGCCCTTGTCGGTGAGGCGGAACTTGCGGGCCATGCCGCCGCCGGGGTCGGGGATGCGCTCCACATGACCGGCGCGGAGGGCCGCGGCGGTCTGCCGGTTGAGGGTGGAGGGGTCCAGACCGAAGGCGTCGGTCAGTTCGCCGATCGACATGGGGCCCTGGACGCGGATGCGGCTGAGCAGCAGATAGGCGCTGTGGTCCAGTTCGCCGCCCCGGCGTCGCCCGCCCCGCCGGTTCAGCGTGTGGCGGCTGAGCAGCATCTGCTCGTACTCGATCGCGTCTGTCGCTCTGTTCATACCTGCCGTCGCTTCCTGGCTTCCGCTGTGTGACGCCGCGTCACCATCCGGCGGTTTCCACGCCGGTGGTGCGCCGGGACATCCTCTCATGCGCTATGCATCGTGCATATCGTGTGCGTGATGCATAGTGTGTGCACGATGCACATCGCCGCGGGTCGGCGGCGGTGTCCCGTATGGCGTGCCGCCGGGTGCGCCGCCCGGCCCGTGTCGCCCGTACCGCCCCACTCCCTGCCGCCGCCCGGTCCGTACCGCGTCCGCGCCGCGGCACGGACCACGGAGAGGAAGAGGAACACCATGCCCCACCCCCACGGCACCCCCGTTCCCCCCGACGGCCCGCCGGCCGACGCCGGTCTGGAGGCCCTCCGCGCCCGCTACCGCGCCGAACGGGACCGCCGCGTCCGGCCGGAGGGCCGCGGGCAGTACCAGCAGGTCACCGGCCGGTTCGGCTACTACGACGAAGACCCCTACACCGACGGGGAGTTCACCCGGGAGCCGCTGGCGGACCGCGTCGAGGTGGTGATCCTCGGCGGCGGGTTCGGCGGGCTGCTCGCCGGTGCCCGGCTGCGGCAGGCGGGCGTGACCTCGATCCGGATCATCGAGAAGGGCGGCGACTTCGGCGGCACCTGGTACTGGAACCGCTACCCGGGCATCCACTGCGACATCGAGTCGTACATCTATCTGCCGCTGCTGGAGGAGCTGGGCTACCTACCGAAGTGGCGGTACGCGCCCGGTGAGGAGATCCGGCAGCACGCCCGGGCGATCGGCCACGCCTTCGACCTCTACCGCGACGCCTGCTTCCGCACGCAGATCACCGAGTTGCGCTGGGACGAGGAGGCGGCCGAATGGCTCGTCGCCACCGACCGCGGCGACCGGATACGCGCCCGGTACGTGGTGACCGCCAGCGGCACCCTCAGCGAGGCGAAACTCCCCGGCATACCGGGCATCGAGACGTTCCGGGGCCACACCTTCCACACCAGCCGCTGGGACTACGCGTACACCGGCGGCGACGCCGACGGGAACCTCCACCGCCTCGCGGACAAGCGCGTCGCCCTGATCGGCACCGGCGCCACCGCCATCCAGTGCGTCCCCCACCTCGGCGCCGATGCCCGCGAACTGTACGTCTTCCAGCGCACCCCCTCCTCGGTCGACGTCCGCGGCAACCGCCCCACCGACCCCGAGTGGGCCGCGTCGCTGACCCCCGGCTGGCAGCGGCGCCGCCGGGAGAACTTCCTCTCCCTCGTCACCGGCGGTCAGGTGGCCGAGGACCTGGTCGACGACGGCTGGACCAGCACCGCCCGCCTCCAGCAGAAACTCATCCCCAGCGACGGCTACGCCACCGTCCCGCCCGAGGAGCGCGAACGCGCCTACGAACTGGCCGACTTCCGGAAGATGGACGAGATCCGGGCACGGGTCGACGCCGTCGTCACCGACCCGGCGACCGCGGAACTCCTCAAGCCCTGGTACCGCTACATGTGCAAGCGGCCCACCTTCAGCGACAGCTACCTCCAGACGTTCAACCGCCCGAACGTCACCCTCGTCGACACCGCCGACAGCCACGGCGTGGAGCGGATCACCGAGAACGCCGTTGTGGTCGGCGGACGCGGCTACGAGGTCGACTGCATCATCTTCGGCACCGGCTTCGAGGTCGGCGTCTCCGGGCTGACCTCCGGACGGCTGCCGGTGTACGGCAGGGACGGCGTCGCGCTGACCGACACCTGGCGGCAGCGTGGCCCCCGCACGCTGCACGGCTTCTACAGCCACGGCTTCCCCAACCTCTTCCAGCTCGGCCCGCTGCAGAACGCCAGCTCCGTCAATTACGTCCACATCCTCGACGAGCAGGCCACCCATGTCGCCGAGGTCGTCGCCGCGGCCCGCCGCAGCGGCGCCCGCCGCGTCGAGCCGACCGCCGAGGCGGAGGACGCCTGGGTCGCCACCATCCGCGAGAAGGCCGCCGACCTGTACACCTTCCAGGCCGAATGCACCCCCGGCTACTACAACAACGAGGGCCGCCCCCGCGAGCGCAGCGAGTCGTTCGGTGACGGACCGGTCGCCTTCCACGCCCTGCTCCGCGCCTGGCGCGAGGGCGACGGCATGCGCGAGGTGCTGGTCGGCGCGGAGTCGCGGAAGGAGAACCGGTGAGCCGCTACGGACCCGCCGCCCGGCCCACCTCCCCCACCGGCCGCCGGATGCGGCGGCTCAACCTGCCCAACCCGCTGTGGGGTTCGAACGGCGTCGCCTTCGGCCCCGACGGACGGCTCTACGTCGCCCAGTTCCTGGCCGGGCAGATCAGCGCCGTCGACCCGGCCACCGGGGACGTCGAGGTCGTCGTCCCCATGGACGGCCCGGTGCAGTCGCCCGACGACCTCGCCTTCGGCGCCGACGGCTCGATGTACATCGCCGACCTCGTCCCCGGGCGGGTCTGGCGCCGCACCCCGCGGGGCGAGTTCACCCTCGTCTCCGACGAGGTCGCCGTGGTCAACGGCATCACCTGCGTCGGCGACCGGCTCTTCGTCAACGAGATGCGGATGAACGGCCGCCTCCTCGAACTCTTCCCCGACGGCGGCGCGCCCCGGGTGCTCACCGAGGGCCTCGCCCTGGGCAACGCCATGCAGCTCGGCCCGGACGGGCACCTCTACTACCCGCACATGGTGACCGGCCAGGTCTGGCGGATCGCCCCGGACGGCGGGGTGCCGGAGAGGGTCGCCGAGGAGGTGCACGAGCCGGTCGCGGTCCGCTTCGACCGCGGCGGCGTACTCTCCGTCCTCTCCCGGGGAGTCGAAGGGATCGTCACCCGTATCGATCTGCACGGCACGGGCCGCAGGACGGTCGTCGCCAGCGGTCTCGCGGGTCTGGACAACGCCGCGTTCGACGCCGAGAACCGGATGTTCGTCTCCAGCTACGCCAGCGGCGGCGTCACCGAACTCCACCCCGACGGCCGCACTCGGGAGATCGTCCCCCGCGGACTCGACGGCCCCTACGGCGTGACCGTCGCCCCCACCGGCACGGTCTACGCCGCCGACCACTACCGGGTGGCCGGACCCGTGACCGGCGCCCCCGACGCCGTCCCCACCGAGGTCCTGCGGCCCTTCGCCCACGGCATCGCCGCCGACGGCGACCTCCTCCACCTCACCTCCCAGTACGGCGAGATCACCACCTACGACCCGGCCGACGGCACCACCCGGGTCCGGGCGCGCGGGCTGCGGCAGCCGACCGGGCTCTGCCCGCGGCCCGGCGGCGGGCTGCTCGTCGCCGAGACGGGCGCGGGCCGGGTGCTCGCCGTCGGCACGGACGACTCCGTCACCGCGCTGGCCGAGGGGCTGGAGCGGCCCGTGGACGTCGCGGTCGACGCGGACGGCCGCTGCTATGTGAGCGAGGAGGGGCGCGGCGCGGTGCTACGGCTCGACGACGGCGGGGCCACCGTCGTCGCGGACGGGCTGGACGCACCGCAGGGGCTGGCGGTCCGGGGCGACGAACTGTTCGTGGTGGAGAGCGGCGCGCGGCGGCTGACCGCGCTCTCCCTCACCACCGGCGAACGGCGCGTCGAGGCCGAGGGGTTGGCCGTCGGCCCGCCGCCGGACACCGCGCCCCGGGAGCGCCCCGCGCTCTTCACCCACGGCATGCCCGGGGTGGCCCCGCCCTTCGCCGGGCTCGCCGCGGCCCCCGACGGCTCGCTCCTCCTCGCCGCCAACGGCGAGGGCACGGTGCTGCGGCTGTCGGCCCGCGGCGCGCCGGAGCGGGACGCCACGTCCGACGAGACCACCCCCGAGCACGAGGAGACCCCATGAGCACCCCCACGACCCGGCCCGCCGGACGCTCCGTCGTCGTCACCGGCGCCGCCTCCGGCATCGGCCGCGCCACCGCCCTGAAGTTCGCCGCGGACGGGGACCGGGTGCTGGCCGCGGACCTCGACCGGGAGGGCGTCGACGCCACCGTCCGCGCGATCGAGGAGAGCGGCGGCACCGCCCTCGCGGTCGCCGGTGACCTCGGGGAACAGCAGGTCGTCGACGCCGTCGTCGAACGGGCCGTCACGGCCTTCGGCGGGCTGGACGTGCTGGTCAACAACGCCGGGATCATGGACCGGATGTCCGCCCTCGGCGAGACCGACGACGCGGAGTGGGAGCGGGTCCTGCGGATCAACCTCACCGCCCCCTTCCTGCTGACCCGCGCCGCGCTGCCGCACCTGCTGGCCGCGGGCGGCGGCGCGATCGTCTTCACCGCCTCCGAGGCGGGGCTGCGCGGCGGCGCCGCCGGAGCCGCCTACACCGCCGCCAAGCACGGCGTGACCGGGCTGGTGAAGAGCCTCGCGGTGACCTACCGCGACCAGGGCATCCGGGCCAACGCCGTCGCGCCCGGCCCCACCGCCACCGGCATCCGCGTCGACGCGGCACCCGACGCGCACGGCCCCGCGGTGATCGGCCGGTTGATCGGCGCGGTCACCGGCCGCATCAGCACCCCCGAGGAACAGGCCGCCGCCCTCACCTTCCTCGCCTCCGACGCCGCCTCGTTCATCAACGGCGCCGTACTGCCGGTGGACGGGGGCTGGTCGGCGGTCTGAGACGGGCCCCGCGGGGCGGGCCACGGCGTGCGCCGGTGCGGCCGGACCGGCGCCGCCCGCCGCCGGGCGCCGCGGTACCGCCCCGCCGCCCCCGTGTGGCAGGGTCTACGTGGCCCGCCCCGCGATCAGGAGTACCCCATGCCGCAGATCCTCGTCTCCTACGACGCGTCCCTGGACGACGTCCTCGACCGCCGGGCCTTCGCCCGGGAGCTGCACACGGTGGCGGCGGAGACCGACGAGGGCATCACCGTCGGCGGTTGCCGGACCCGCTTCCAGCGCGTCGAGGAGACCGTCGTCGGCGACGACCGGCCCGGACAGGCGCTGATCCACCTGGAGTTCGCGATACTGCCGGGCCGCACCGAGGGCGCCAAGCGGGCGCTGGGCGCCGCGGCGCTGGGCGTGCTGCGCCGCCACACCGCCACGGTGCCGCCCGGCACGGTGGTGCACGCCTCGGTGGACGTCACCGAACTGGGCACCGCCTACACCGCCTACCAGGGCCCCGGCGGCGCCTGACCCGCCCGGGCACCGACCGGACACGAGAGGGACACCATGGCCGAGCCGTACCCGCCGATCGAACCGTACGACCGGGGCATGCTGGACGTCGGCGACGGCAACCTCGTGTACTGGGAGGTCTGCGGCAACCCGCGGGGCAAGCCGGCGCTCGTCGTGCACGGCGGGCCGGGCTCGGGCTGCACGGAGCGCGCCCGCCGGAACTTCGACCCGGCGCGCTACCGCACCGTCCTCTTCGACCAGCGCGGCTGCGGCCGCTCCACCCCGCACGCCGCCGACCCGGCGACCGACATGAGCGTCAACACCACCGCGCATCTCGTCGCCGACATGGAACGCCTCCGCACCCACCTCGGCATCGACCGCTGGCTGCTCTTCGGCGGCTCCTGGGGCTCCACACTGATCCTCGCCTACGCCGAACAGCACCCCGCCCGCGTCTCGGAGATCGTCATCCCGGGTGTCACCACCACCCGCCGCCGCGAGACCGACTGGCTCTACCGCGGCGTCGGCCGCTTCTTCCCCGAGCAGTGGCAGCGGTTCCGCGACGGCGTCCCGGCAGCTGACCGCGACGGCGACCTGCTCACCGCGTACGCCGCCCTGATGGCCGACCCCGACCCGGCCGTACGGGAGCGGGCCGCGGCCCGCTGGTGCGCCTGGGAGGACACGGTCCTCTCCCTGGAACCGCACGGCGCCCCCGACGTGTACGGCGGCCGCCCCTTTGCGGCACGGCAGGCGCTGGTCCGGATCTGCGCGCACTACTTCTCGCGGGGCGCCTGGCTGGAGGAGGGCGCGCTGCTGCGCGACGCGGGCCGCCTCGCGGGCATCCCCGGCGTCCTCGTCCACGGGCGCCTCGACCTCAGTACGCCCCTGGACACCGCCTGGGAGCTGGCGCGCGCCTGGCCGGGCGCCGAGCTGACGATCATCGAGGACGCCGGGCACAAGGGCAGCACGGCGACCCGGGACGTGGTCATCGGCGCGCTGGACCGGTTCGCGGGGGCCGACGGGGCGTGACCGGGCTCGGCGCCTGCCGGACGGGGAACGGCATCCGCCCCGGCAGGCGCACGCCCATGTCGGATTTCCGCCAGCGCCGCGCCTCCCGGAGGACAATCCTGGAGACATGCACACCGACACCGAGAGCTGTCTGCGCGCCGTGCGGTCCAAGGACGCCCGCTTCGACGGCCGGTTCTGCACCGCCGTGCTCACCACCCGGATCTACTGCCGCCCCAGCTGCCCCGCGGTGCCGCCGAAACCGCAGAACATGCGGTTCTACCCGAGCGCCGCGGCGGCCCAGCAGGCCGGTTTCCGCGCCTGCAAACGGTGCCGCCCCGACGCCGCCCCCGGCTCCCCGCAGTGGGACGAACGCGCCGACCTCACCGCCCGCGCCATGCGGCTGATCGCCGACGGCGTCGTCGACCGCGACGGCGTCCCCGGACTCGCCGCCCGCCTCGGATACAGCACCCGCCAGATCGAACGCCAACTCCTCGCCGAACTCGGCGCCGGACCGCTCGCCCTGGCCCGCGCCCAGCGCGCCCAGACCGCCCGGCTGCTGATCGAGACGACCGCGCTGCCGATGACCGAGGTGGCGTTCGCCGCCGGGTTCGCCAGCATCCGCACCTTCAACGAGACGGTCCGCGAGGTCTTCGCCCTCGCCCCCGGCGACCTGCGACGACGCGCCGCGCCCGGCCCGCGCGCCACGGTGCCCGGCACCCTCACCCTGCGGCTGCCGTTCCGCCGCCCGCTCTGCCCCGACAACCTCTTCGGCCACCTCGCGGCCACCGCCGTCCCCGGCGTCGAGGAGTGGCGCCACGGCGCCTACCGCCGCACCCTCCGCCTCCCGTACGGCCACGGCATCGCCGCGCTCACCCCGCGCCCCGACCACATCGACTGCCGCCTCTCCCTCACCGACCTGCGGGACCTGACCGGCGCCATCGCCCGCTGCCGCCGGATGCTCGACCTGGACGCCGACCCGGAGGCGGTCGACGGACAGCTGCGCCGCGACCCGGTGCTGGCCCCGCTGGTCGACGCGGCACCGGGCCGCCGGGTGCCGCGCACCGCCGACGCCGACGAGTTCGCCGTCCGCGCCGTCCTCGGCCAGCAGGTCTCCACCGCCGCCGCCCGCACCCACGCGGGGCGGCTGGTCCTCGCCCACGGCGAGCCGGTCGACGACCCCGAGGGCGGTCTCACCCACCTCTTCCCCACCCCGCAAGCGCTCGCCGGACTCGACCCGGAGCAACTGGCGATGCCCCGCACCCGCCGCACCACCCTCACCGGACTGATCGCCGCCCTCGCCGACGGCGCGCTCCACCTCGGCATCGGCGGCGACCGCGCCGAGGCCCGCGCCCGCCTCGCCGCCCTCCCCGGCATCGGCCCCTGGACCGTCGAGTGCATCGCCATGCGCGCCCTCGGCGACCCGGACGCCTTCACCCCCACCGACCTGGGCCTACGCCGCGCCGCCACCGCCCTCGGCCTCCCCGGCACCCCCGCGGCCCTCATCCGCCACGCCACTGCCTGGAGCCCCTGGCGCGCCTACGCCGTCCAGTACCTCTGGGCCACGGAGGACCATCCGATCAACGTCCTCCCGGCCGACTGACGCCCGGGCCCGCGCCCGTCCGCCCCGTACCGGCCACCCCGACCGACCGCACCCCGCTCCGACCGACTGAGACGGCACACCATGACCACGCACCCGCCCTCGGGAACCATCCCCGAGCCGCCCGCCGACCGCGCCCACACCGTCCTCGACGCGACGCCCGTCGGCCCGCTCACCCTCGTCGCCACCGGGCCCGCGCTCTGCGGCGTCTACCTGACCGACCACCGCCACCGCCCGCCGCTGGAGACCTTCGGCCGCCGCGCCGACCCCGACGAGGCGCCCTTCGCCGCCACCGCCGCGCAGCTGCACGCCTACTTCCGCGGCGAGCTGACCGACTTCGACCTCCCGCTGGACCTCGGCGGCACCCCGTTCCAACGCCGCGTCTGGGCCGAGCTGGTCACCATCCCGTACGGGACGACCCTCACCTACGGGCAGCTCGCCGACCGCCTCGGCAGGCCCTCCGCGGCCCGCGCCGTCGGCCTCGCCAACGGCCGCAACCCGGTCAGCATCATCGTCCCCTGCCACCGCGTCATCGGCGCCGACGGCAGCCTCACCGGCTACGGCGGCGGCCTCGACAACAAGCGCCGCCTGCTGGCCTTCGAGAGCGCGCAACAGGACGGCGACGGGGCGCTCTTCCCGGTCGCCGAGGTCGGGTGACGGGGGCGCTCCCGCAGGGGCCGCACCCGCGGGACCAGTGAGGCACGGAACCCGTAAGGCACGGGACCCGTAAGGCACGGGACCCGTAAGGCACGGAACCCGTAAGGGGCCGGGCGTCACCCGGCCCCGGCGGGGCACCGGCCCCCGCACCCCGGGTACGCGGCCGGGCGCTACCCGCCCACCGCCTCCCGCACCCGCGCCACCAACCCCCGCGCCCGCTCCAGCGACCGGCGCAGCGGCTCCTCCTCGGTGCCGAGGCCGCCGAGCAGCGCGGCGGCCTCGTGGGCGAACCCCGGCGGGGTGCCGGGCAGCGCCGCGGCCGCCTCCAGGGCGCCCTTCTCGTTGAGGCACCAGACCCGGTGGTGCGCGTGGAGCGCCTGCACGAGGGCGCCGACCGCCCGCGACAGACAGAGCGACGCATGCAGCACGTCCCCGCGCCCGGGCGCCTTCGCGGCCATCGCCACCGAGAACTCCGCGTCCCCCACGGCCCGCCCGCACAGCGCCGTCCGCAGCGCCTCCGGATACCGCCGCGTCGCCCGCCGCAGCTCCGCCAACTCCCCGGAGGGATCGGCCAGTACCCGCCCCAGCGCGACCTCACCCGGATACGCGGGTGACCAGAACCCGAGCGGATGCCCGAGCTGTTCGCCGATCTCGTACCGCCCCGCCCGGCACTCCGCCCAGACCCGCCGCACCCGGTCCACATCGCGCAGCAGCCAGTCCACGGACGCCCCGCCCCCGGCCGGTGTCAGCCACGCCCCGCCGTTGACCCACGCCCCCCACGCCCCCGGCGGGAACACCTCGACCGGCTCACCGGCGACCTCCGCCGCCAGCGCCGCCAGGGCCGGTACGTCCACCTCGCCCCGGTAGTACACGCCCAGATCCCAGTCGGAGTCCGCCCGCTCCGTCCCCCGCGCCCGGCTCCCGCCGAGCATCACCCCGACCACCCCCGGCACCTCGGCCAGACGCGCGGCGATCCTCTCCATCACGGCTCCTCGTCACAGGGGGGAGCGGTCCGGGCGTCGGACCGCGGCGGGCAGGGCGCGCTCGGCGACGATCTGGTCGCCGCTCAGCTCCCCGGTGGGCCGGAACCCCAGCTTCCGATAGAACGGCTCGGGCCCCTGCTCCCCGACGCCCCAGGTCACCGTCATCGACTCCGCGCCGCGCTCCCGCAGCATCGCGCCGACGGCGTCCACCGCGAACGAGCCGTACCCCCTGCCCTGCTCGTCCGCGGCGATGTTCAGCCGCCACAGCCCGCTCCGGGGCCGGTCCCCGGGATCGTCCGGCCGGAAGCGGACGTCGAGGAAGGCCATCACGAACCCGACGGCCCGCCCCTCGTCCACGATCAGCCGCGGCCAGGCCCGCTCCGGACGGACATACGCCTCGGCCAGTGACACCGCGACCGGCCGGACGAACCCCTCCTGCCCGGGCCGGACCCGCAGCGCGCAGGCGGCGTCGACGTTCCCGTGGGTGAGCGGCTCCAGCCGGGGTGATCGCAGCATGGGGGCACCGTACGGTCGCCCGCGGGCCCCCTCAACGGGATTTTCCGGCCGGTGGGCCGGGCCCCGGCCGCCCCGGTCTCAGCCCCTCACCCGCCGGTGCGGCACCCTCCCGTCCTCCAGCTCCACCGTCCCCGTACCCCGCTCCAACGCATCGAGCGCGGCCCGCACCCGCAGCGCCAACTGGGGATCGAGCAGCCCGGCGGCCTCCTCCCACGGGGCCATCCGCCAGGACAGCAACTCGTCCTCCTGGAGACGGACCGAGGCGAGCGCCGCCGCGTCCAGGACCCCGCCGTCGAAGAGGTACGACACCACGGGCGGCCAGCCGGGACTGCGGACCCAGTCGACGGCGAGCAGGGCGCCGACCTCGACGTCCAGACCGATCTCCTCCGCCGTCTCCCGGTGCGCCGCCTGCCGCGGGGACTCCCCGGCATCCGACTCGACGGTCCCGCCGGGCAGCAGCCAGCAGTCCCGGTAGTCCGGCTCCACCAGCAGGATCCGGCCCGCCGCGTCCCGCAGGACGGTTCCGGCACCGGACAGCACCCGCGGCAGGCTCGCGATATAGGTCGCCTCATCCATCGTCGTCATGGCCGCGAGCATAGGAGAGACGCCCCCTCGTACGGGGCCGCGGACGCCGAAGGAAGCCCTGTTCGTGGTGGCTTTCGCCGGATAGGGTCGCACCGGCGCGACTGCCAGTTCGAAAGCAAGGGGAAACACGATGGCGGACGCAGCAAGGACAGCGGCACACGTGCTGATCGCCGCGGACAAGTTCAAGGGCTCCCTCACGGCCGTCGAGGTCGCCACCCATGTCACGGCGGGCCTGCGCCGCGCCGTCCCGGGCCTGAGCGTGACGGCCGTACCGGTCGCGGATGGCGGGGACGGCACGGTCGCCGCCGCGCTGGCGGCCGGTTTCACCCGGCACGAGGCGCGGGTCACCGGCCCCACCGGCACCCCGGTCACCGCGACCTTCGCCCTGCGCGCGGACGGCACCGCGGTCGTCGAGATGGCCGAGGCGTCCGGCCTCCAGCATCTGCCGCCCGGCGTCTTCGCCCCGCTGACGGCGACCACGTACGGCACCGGCGAACTGCTGCGGGCGGCGCTCGACGCCGGGGCCACCTCGATCGTCTTCGGCGTCGGCGGCAGCGCCACGACCGACGGCGGCGCGGGCATGCTGACGGCGCTCGGCGCCCGCCTCCTGGACGCGGACGGCGCCCCGGTCGGCCCCGGCGGCGGCGCCCTGCGCTCCCTGGCCACCGCCGACCTCTCCGGCCTCGACCCCCGGCTGGCCACCACGGAGACCGTCCTCGCCAGCGATGTCGACAACCCGCTCACCGGCCCCAAGGGCGCGCCCGCGGTCTACGGTCCGCAGAAGGGCGCGAGCGAGGCGGACGTCGCGGAGCTGGACGCGGCGCTCACGCACTACGCCGCCGTCCTGGAGCGGACGCTCGGCGCCCGGGCCGCGGAGTGCGCCCAGGCGCCCGGCGCGGGCGCGGCCGGGGGGATCGGCTACGGCGCGCTGGTCGGCCTCGGCGCCACGTTCCGGCCCGGGATCGACGTGATGCTGGAGGTGCTGGGCTTCGCGCCCGCGCTGGCCGGGGCGAGCTTCGTGATCACCGGCGAGGGCTCGCTCGACGCGCAGACGCTCCACGGCAAGGCGCCCGCCGGGGTCGCCGCGGCGGCCCGCGCGGCCGGTCTGGAGGTCGCCGCGGTCTGCGGGCGGCTGCGGCTGACCCCCGAGGCGCTGGCCGCCGCCGGGATCGGCCGGGCCTATCCGCTCACGGACCTGGAGAGCGACCCGGAGCGCTGCATGGCCCAGGCGGGCCCGCTCCTGGAGCGCGCCGCGGAACAGCTCGCCCGTGATCTGCTGAGCTGACGGCCGGGCACCGTACACACGAAGGAGCCCCGGGCGATCCGCCCGGGGCTCCTTCGTCTGTACGTCTACGCCTTACGGCAGCTGCGCGGCGCGGGCCTCGCGGCGGTTGTCGCGGAAGGTGTTCACCCGCCGGGCCGTCGCGAAGAGCGGGATCATCGCACCGAGGACGATCTGCAGGGCGCAGCCGGTCTGCAGCAGCCGCTGCCCGGCCGGGGCGTCCAGCGCCCAGGCGGCGAGCATGCCCATGCTGAGCACGATCCAGCTGAGCATCGCCACGGCGAGACGGCCGCGCGGCTTCGGGTACTCGACCCGGCTCACCATCAGCCAGGCCACGCCGATGATCGCCAGCAGCGTCGGCAGGAACGGCAGCTCCAGCAGGACGATGGCGACGACGGTCAGCGCGCCGAACGGTCCGGGCATGCCCTGGAACATCCCGTCGCGCATCGGCACACACGAGAAGCGCGCCAGCCGCAGCACCACGGCGAGCAGCACCACGACCGCGGCCACCACCGACACCTGCTGGTTCGCGTCCTGCGCGACCATGCCCCAGGTGACGACGAAGTAGGCGGGCGCCAGACCGAAGCTGATCAGGTCGGAGAGGTTGTCCAGCTCGGCGCCCATCGCGGAGGCCCGCAGCTTGCGCGCCACGAGTCCGTCGAAGAGGTCGAAGACCGACGCCAGCAGCATCAGGATCACGGCCATCGCCGCGCTGTGCCGCGCCATGCCGCCGTCGTCCATGCCCGTCAGATGCGGGATGAGGACGCCGGTGGTTGTGAAGTAGACGGCCATGAAGCCGCAGATGGCGTTGCCGAGGGTGAGGGTGTCCGCTATCGACAGCCGCGTGGACAGCGGAATGTCGACGTCACCCTCCTCCTCGTTCTCGGGAGCCCAGCCGGCCTGGGTTTCGGGATCAATCACGGTCAAGACGAGTCACCCCCGCGGTGGTGGCCTGGCCGACCTCGACCGCCGCCTCGACGCCTTCCGGAAGGTAGACGTCGACGCGGGAGCCGAAGCGGATCAGACCGATGCGTTCGCCCTGCTCCACCTTGGTGCCCTGCGGCACGTAAGGCACGATGCGGCGGGCCACCGCACCGGCGATCTGGACCATCTCGATGTCACCGATCTCGGTGTCGAAATGCCAGACGACGCGTTCGTTGTTCTCGCTCTCCTTGTTGAACGCCGGCACGAACCCACCGGGGATGTGCTCCACGGACGTCACCGTGCCGGCCAGCGGTGCGCGGTTGACGTGGACGTTCAGCGGGCTCATGAAGATCGCGACGCGGGTGCGCCCGTCCTTCCACGGCATGATGCTCTGCACCACACCGTCGGCCGGGGAAATCACGCGGCCCTGAGCGATCTCACGCTCGGGGTCGCGGAAGAACCACAGCATGCCCGCCGCGAGAGCGGTGGTGGGCACGGCGACGGCGGCCCAGCGTCCCGAGCGACGGGAGCGGGCCAGGCTGACCGCTGCCGTTGCCACGGTCGGGAGGAGCCACGGCGACGCTCCGCGCGCGAGGCGGACGCGACCGCGTGGTGCAGAGGATTGGCTGTGGGGCATGGATGACCTTCGTAGCGGAGGATGCCGCGTAGTGGTTACGGGGGACGGCGGCTTTCCGGGGATGCTATCGGTTACGAGCGGCAACTGGCCAAGAGCCAGAGCCAATCCGTGGCCGAACAAGGATGACGCGGTGTGATCTTCGTCTAGATGAAATGCGGGCAAAGCGGAATTTCACCCCTGGATTCGGTACTCCTCCAGTAGCCGCCGGCCGATGATCATTTTCTGGATCTCGGCGGTACCTTCACCGATCAGCAGCATCGGGGCCTCGCGGTAGAGGCGCTCGATCTCGTACTCCTTCGAGAAGCCGTAGCCACCGTGGATGCGGAATGCGTCCTCCACCACCTCCTTGCAGTACTCGGAGGCCAGGTACTTCGCCATGCCCGCCTCAAGGTCGTTTCGTTGTCCCGAGTCCTTTTTGCGTGCAGCATTCACCATCATCGCATGGGCTGCTTCGACCTTTGTCGCCATTTCTGCCAATTTGAACTGGATGGCCTGATGCTGCGCGATCGGCTTGCCGAAGGTGTGACGCTGCTGTGCGTAGTCGATGCCCAGCTCGAAGGCGCGCCGGGCGACGCCGCAGCCGCGCGCGGCGACATTGACCCGGCCCACCTCGACGCCGTCCATCATGTGAGAGAAGCCACGTCCGGTCCGCCCGCCGAGCACCCGGTCGGCCGGTATCCGCAGGCCGTCCATGATCAGCTCGGTGGTGTCGACCCCCTTGTACCCCATCTTCTCGATCTTGCCGGGGACGGTCAGACCGGGGCGGACCTCGCCGAACCCGGCCTCCTTCTCCACCAGGAAGGTCGTCATCGACCTGTGCGGGGCGGTGCCCTCGGGGTGGCCCTCGTCGGTCCGGCAGAGCACCGCCACCAGCGTCGACGAGCCGCCGTTCGTCAGCCACATCTTCTGGCCGCTGAGCAGATAGCCGTCACCGTCGCGGACGCCCTTGGAAGAGATCGCGGCGACGTCCGAGCCGAGTGCCGGTTCCGACATCGAGAAGGCGGCGCGGATCTCGCCCGTCGCCATCCTGGGCAGGAAGTACTCCTTCTGCTCCTGCGTGCCGTGCTGCTTGAGCAGGTACGCCACGATGAAGTGGGTGTTGATGATGCCCGACACGCTCATCCAGCCGCGGGCGATCTCCTCCACCGTCAGGGCGTAGGTGAGCAGGGACTCGCCGAGACCGCCGTACTCCTCGGGGATCATCAGCCCGAAGACGCCCAGCTCCTTGAGGCCCTCGACGATCTGCGTCGGGTACGCGTCGCGGTGCTCCAGCTCGGTGGCGACGGGGAGGATCTCCTTGTCCACGAAGTCGCGGACGGTGGCGAGGATCTCCCGCTGGATGTCGGTCAGGCCCTCGGTCTGCGCGAGACGGGACATGTCTACTTCTCCTTCCGGGCCGCCGGGGCCTTCAGCTCGGGGCGGCCGGGCTGTTCGCCGCCGCGCTGTGCGATGTACTGGGCGGTCGGCACCATGACCTTGCGCCGGAAGACGCAGACGAGGGTGCCGTCCTGGTTGTAGCCCTTCGTCTCGACCTGGACGATGCCGCGGTCCGACTTGGAGCGCGACGGCGTCTTGTCGAGCACCGTCGTCTCGCCGTAGAGCGTGTCGCCGTGGAACGTCGGCGCCACATGCCTGAGCGATTCGACCTCCAGGTTGGCCAGCGCCTTCCCGGAGACGTCCGGCACCGACATGCCCAGCAGCAGCGAGTAGACGTAGTTGCCGACGACGACGTTCCTGCCGAAGTCGGTGGTCTCCTCGGCGTAGTGGGCGTCCAGGTGCAGCGGGTGGTGGTTCATCGTCAGCAGGCAGAAGAGGTGGTCGTCGTACTCGGTGACCGTCTTGCCGGGCCAGTGCTTGTAGACGTCGCCGACGGTGAACTCTTCGTAGGTACGGCCGAACTGCATCGTGCTCACTCCTCCGGAGCCTGGGGCGGGGATGTACGGGCGGCGCGGGCCTGCGCCCAGGTCATACGGGGACCTCCAGCGGGGCGAGCCCGTTCGCCCCGCGGATCTCGTCGACGATACGGCCGATGATCTCGGTGATACCGAAGTCCTTCGGGGTGAACACCGCGGCCACCCCCGCCTCGCGGAGGGCTGCGGCGTCGGCGGACGGGATGATCCCGCCGACGATGACGGGCAGCTCCTCGGCTCCGGCGCGTTCCAGCCGCGCCAGGACGTCCGGGACCAGTTTGGCGTGGGAACCGGACAGGATCGACAGGCCCACACAGTGCACGTCCTCGGCGACCGCCGCCGCGACGATCTGCTCGGGCGTCAGCCGGATGCCCTGGTAGACCACCTCGAACCCGGCGTCACGGGCGCGCACCGCGATCTGCTCGGCGCCGTTGCTGTGGCCGTCCAGACCGGGCTTGCCGACCAGCAGCCGCAGTTTGCCGGTGCCCAGATCGGCGGCGGTCTTCGCCACCTTGTCGCGGACCAGGGCCAGCGGACTGCCGTCCTCCGCCGGGACGGCCAGCGGTGCGCCGGAGACGCCGGTGGGCGCCCGGAACTCCCCGAACACCTCGCGCAGCGCGCCCGCCCACTCGCCGGTGGTGACCCCGGCGCGGGCGCACTCCACGGTGGCCTCCATGAGGTTCTCCGTACCGGCCGCGGCCTCCTTGAGCAGGTCCAGGGCCTCCCGGACGCGCGGGAAGTGGAACGGCTCGCCGCGCCCCTGGCGGTCGGCCAGCTCCTCGCGGGTGGTGCGCCAGTCGGCGAGCGCCCGCACCACGCGCGCCTCCACCGCCGGGTCGACCGTCTGGACCGCGGTGTCGAGGTCGGCGGTGAGCGGGTTCGGCTCGGTGGACTCGAAGCAGTTGACGCCGATGATCTTCTCCTCGCCGGACTCGATCCGCGCCCGCCGCTCGGCGTGCGAGGAGACCAGCTGCGCCTTGAGGTAGCCGGACTCCACGGCGGCCATCGCACCGCCCATCTCCTGGATCCGGTCCATCTCCGCCCGGCACTGTGCGACGAGGGCGTCCACCTTGGCCTCGACGACGTGCGACCCGGCGAACAGGTCCTCGTACTCCAGCAGATCGCTCTCGTGGGCGAGGACCTGCTGGATGCGGAGCGACCACTGCTGGTCCCAGGGGCGGGGCAGGCCCAGCGCCTCGTTCCACGCCGGGAGTTGGACGGCCCGGGCGCGGGCGTCCTTCGACAGCGTGACCGCCAGCATCTCCAGGACGATCCGCTGGACGTTGTTCTCCGGCTGCGCCTCGGTCAGGCCCAGCGAGTTGACCTGTACGCCGTAGCGGAAGCGGCGGTGCTTGGGGTTCTCGATGCCGTACCGCTCGCGGGTGATCGTGTCCCACAGGCGGCCGAACGCCCGCATCTTGCACATCTCCTCGACGAAGCGGACGCCCGCGTTGACGAAGAAGGAGATCCGGGCGACGACATCGCCCTTGCGGTCCTCGGGGACCTGCCCGGAGGCGAACACCGCGTCCAGCACCGCGACGGCGGTGGACAGCGCGTACGCGATCTCCTGGACCGGGGTGGCGCCCGCCTCCTGGAGGTGGTAGCTGCAGATGTTGATCGGGTTCCACTTCGGGATGTGGTGGACCGTGTACGCGATCATGTCGGTGGTCAGCCGGAGGGAGGGCCCGGGCGGGAAGACGTGGGTGCCCCGGGAGAGGTACTCCTTGACGATGTCGTTCTGCGTCGTCCCCTGGAGCTTGGCGATGTCCGCGCCCTGCTCCTCCGCGACCACCTGGTAGAGCGCCAGCAGCCACATCGCGGTGGCGTTGATGGTCATCGAGGTGTTCATCTGCTCCAGCGGTATGTCGTGGAACAGCCGCCGCATGTCGCCGAGGTGGGAGACCGGGACGCCGACCCGGCCGACCTCACCCCTGGCGAGGATGTGGTCGGGGTCGTATCCGGTCTGCGTCGGGAGGTCGAACGCGACCGACAGCCCGGTCTGCCCCTTGGCGAGGTTGCGCCGGTACAGCTCGTTGGACGCCTCGGCCGTGGAGTGCCCGGCGTAGGTCCGCATCAGCCACGGACGATCCTTCTGACGCTCAGTCATGGTGGTGCAACCGCCTATCGGTTCGGACAGTGCGACGGTGCGCTCCGGGCCCGCCGGAGCGCGCGCTCATGCGTCGCGGAAGAGGTTGATCGCGTCGAGGTGCCTGGCGCGCAGCTCCGTGTCGCGGACGCCCAGACCCTCCTCGGGGGCGAGCGCGAGGACGCCGACCTTGCCCTGGTGGAGGTTGCGGTGGACGTCGTACGCGGCCTGGCCGGTGTCGTCGAGGGAGTACACCTTGGAGAGCGTCGGGTGGATCTTGCCCTTGGCGATGAGGCGGTTGGCCTCCCACGCCTCGCGGTAGTTGGCGAAGTGCGAGCCGACGATCTGCTTCAGCGACATCCACAGATAGCGGTTGTCGTACTCGTGCCGGTAGCCCGAGGTCGAGGCGCAGGTGACGATGGTGCCGCCCTTGCGGGTGACGTAGACGGAGGCGCCGAACGTCTCACGGCCCGGGTGCTCGAAGACGATGTCGACGTCCTCGCCGCCGGTCAGCTCGCGGATCCGCTTGCCGAACCGCTTCCACTCGCGCGGGTCCTGCTCGTGCTCGTTCTTCCAGAAGCGGTAGTCCTCGGCCTTGCGGTCGATGATCGCCTCGGCGCCCATCCGCCGGCAGATCTCCGCCTTGTCCGCGCTGCTGACCACACAGATCGGGTTGGCGCCGCCGGCCAGCGCGAACTGCGTGGCGTACGAGCCGAGGCCGCCGCTGGCGCCCCAGATGAGGACGTTGTCGCCCTGCTTCATCCCGGCGCCGTTGCGGGAGACCAGCTGGCGGTAGGCGGTGGAGTTGACCAGCCCGGGGGCGGCTGCCTCCTCCCAGCTGAGGTGGTCCGGCTTCGGCATCAGCTGGTTGGACTTGACGAGCGCGATCTCGGCGAGCCCGCCGAAGTTGGTCTCGAAGCCCCAGATCCGCTGCTCGGGGTCGAGCATCGTGTCGTTGTGCCCGTCGGAGGACTCCAGCTCCACGGAGAGGCAGTGCGCGACGACCTCGTCGCCGGGGTGCCAGGAGTTGACGCCGGGGCCGGTGCGCAGCACCACGCCCGCCAGGTCGGAGCCGATGACGTGGTACGGCAGGTCGTGGCGCCTGGCGAGCGGGGAGAGCTTGCCGTAGCGCTCCAGGAAGCCGAAGGTCGGCAGCGGCTCGAAGATCGAGGTCCAGACGCTGTTGTAGTTCACGGAGGACGCCATGACGGCGACCAGCGCCTCGCCGGGGCCCAGTTCGGGCAGCGGGACGTCCTCGACGTGCAGGGACTTGCGCGGGTCCTTCTCGTGGGTGGCGAGCCCGGCGAACATCTCGGCCTCGTCCTTGTGGACGGTGACCGCGCGGTAGGACTCGGGGAGCGGCAGGGCGGCGAAGTCGTCGCGGGTGGTGTCGGGCGCGAGGATCGCGTCCAGGATTTCGTTCACGGTGTGCCTCCGGCGAAGCGCGTTCAGGAACGGCTTGAGGGAACGTCGGGGGTGGTGCGGGCTGCGGATGAGGGGTCCGCGGAAGTCGGCGCCGGTGAGCGCGGTGTGCCTGTGACGCAGGCGTCCGAACGGGCGGCCCTGACAAGGCCGTTGGGACATCCGGCACACGGGGTGGGGTGTGTGCCGGTCGCTCGGACTCCCTCAACGTATGACACCGGGTGCCAGCGAACAAGACACCGAGTGCCATGACTTTCTCTCAGATGAAAGAAAGTCCTCACATCTGAGCGATGATCGTTCAAAGGGGACCCGAGGGCGCTGCATGATCGATCAAAGAGCCCTCGGATACGCGATGATCGCGCAGGTCGGCCCGGGTTCCCCGGGCATGCCGCGGCCCCCGGGACCGGACGCGCGGCGTCGGGTCCCGGGGGCCGGGGGTGGTACGGGATCGGTGTGCGGGCGGGGGGAGGCGGCGGGCGGCGCCCCCGGGGTCAGCGCTTCTTCAGCGCCCGTTCGATGGTCCGCATGACCTCGTCCAGCGGGGCGTCCGTCCGCGCCACCGTGACCAGCACCTCACCCGTGCGGGAGACCGCCGCGGGCGCGCTCTCGCCCGCGTCGCTGCGCCCGCCGATGCCGGTGCCGAACGTCTCCCGGACGATCTCGAAGGCGTGGTCCAGCTGGGTCTCCACATCGCCCTGGGCACCGGCCCGCAGCCACCGCCGCAGTACGTGGTTGTGCGCGGTGACCACCGCCGACGCGGCGACCTCGGCGAGCAGCGGATCGTCGTCGCCCTCGCGGTGCGCGTCCTCGTCGAAATGGCCCAGCAGATAGCGGGTGAACAGCCGCTCGTAGCGGGCCACCGACGCGATCTCGGCCTCCCGGAGGGTGGGCACCTCACGGGTCAGGTGGTAGCGGGCCACGGAGACCGCGGGGGACGCCGCGTACATCCGCATGACTTCCTTGATGCCGCGGCAGACCGTGTCGAGCGGGTTCTCGTGCGCCGGTGCCGCGTCGAGGACCGCCGCGGCGCGCACCAGGGTGTCGTCGTGGTCGGGGAAGATCGCCTCTTCCTTGGAGCGGAAGTGGCGGAAGAACGTCCGCCGGGCGACACCGGCGGCCGCCGCGATCTCGTCGACCGTGGTCGCCTCGTAGCCCTTGGTCGCGAACAACTCCATGGCCGCGGCCGAGAGTTCGCGGCGCATCTTGAGTCGCTGGGCCGCCGCGCGGCGGGCGCCCGGAGTACTGGTCTCCGGAGTGTCGGGGGACGGGGAACGAGCGGGCTGGGACATGTGGGGACGGTACTTCATATTCCCGCGCCCCGTGGCATTCGGTGCCATCCGCGCCCCGCTGACCAGGGGCGGGCCGCCCGCAGGCGCCAGCAGCCCGCCCCACCGGTCCCGGTCAGCGCCGGGCGTACTCACGGAAGCCGCGGCCCGTCTTGCGCCCCAGGCAGCCCGCGGCGACCAGGTGCTCCAGGAGCGGCGCCGGGGCCAGCCCCGGATCGCGGAACTCCGCGTGCAGCACCTTCTCGATCGCCAGCGAGACATCGAGCCCGACGACGTCCAGCAGCTCGAACGGGCCCATCGGGTAGCCGCCGCCCAGCTTCATCGCCGCGTCGATGTCGTCCGGCGTCGCATAGTGCTCCTGCACCATCTTCACCGCGTTGTTGAGGTACGGGAACAGCAGCGCGTTCACGATGAACCCGGCGCGGTCCCCGCAGTCCACCGCGTGCTTGCGCGCCGCCGTGCACACCTGCCGGACGGTGGCGTGCACCTCGTCGGCGGTCAGCACCGTCCGCACCACCTCGACCAGCTTCATCGCCGGAGCCGGGTTGAAGAAGTGCATCCCGACGACGTCCTGCGGCCGGGAGGTGGCGCGGGCGCAGGCGATGACCGGCAGCGACGAGGTGGTGGTCGCCAGGATCGCGCCCGGTCGGCAGACCGCGTCCAGGCGGGCGAACAGCTCCTGCTTGACCGCCAGGTCCTCGGCCACCGCCTCGACGGCGAGATCGACCCCGGCCAGCGCGTCCAGCGAGCCCGCCGGGGTGATCGCGGCCAGCGCGGCGTCCCGCTCCCCGGCGGTCAGCCGCCCCTTCTCCACCGAGCGCTCCAGCGACCTCGCGATCCGCGCCACCGCCCGCTCCGCCTTCTCCCGGCCACGGGCCGCCAGTACGACGTCGAAGCCCGCCTTCGCGAAGACCTCGGCGATCCCGGACGCCATCGTCCCGGACCCGGCGACACCGACGGCACGCACCGGCCGCCCGCCGCCGCGCCCGCCGCCGTCCGCCGGGGTCTGCGCGTCCGGCACCACGGTGGCCGAGCCCGGCGCCTGGTACGTGTAGAAGCCGCGGCCCGCCTTGCGGCCGGTCAGCCCCGCCTCGGCGAGCTGGCCGAGGATCGGCGCGGGGGCGTGCAGCCGGTCGCCGGAGGCGGTGTACATCGCCTCCAGAACGGTGCGGGCGGTGTCCACGCCGATCAGGTCGAGCAGCGCCAGCGGACCCATCGGCAGACCGCAGCCCAGCCGCATCGCCGCGTCGATGTCCTCCCGCCCGGCGTACCGCGACTCGTACATCGCCGCAGCCTGGTTGAGGTAGCCGAAGAGCAGCCCGTCGGCGACGAAGCCGGGCCGGTCGCCCACCGCGATCGGGTCCTTGCCCAGGTCGCGGGCGAGTTGGGTGACGGCGGTGACGGCGGTCGGCGCGGTCAGCACCGAGGAGACCACCTCGACCAGCTTCATCGCCGGTGCCGGGTTGAAGAAGTGCAGCCCGAGGACCCGCTCGGGGTGCCGGGAGTCGGCGGCGAGCCGGGTCACCGAGAGCGCGTTGGTGCCGGTCGCGATGATCGTGTCCGGGCGCACCACCGCGTCCAGCGCGGCCAGCACCTCCCGCTTGAGTGCCTGGTCCTCGGGCACCACCTCGATCACCAGGTCGGCGTCGGCGGCGGCCCGCACGTCGGGGAAGGTACGGAACCGCGCCAGCACCGACTGCCGCTCCCGTTCGGTGATCCGGCCGCGCTCGACGGAGCGGGCGGTGGCGGCGGCGAGGGCGTCCGCGGCGGTACGGGCGGCGGCGTCGTCGGTGTCGACGCCGATGACCTCCCGCCCGGCGCGGGCGAGGATCTCGGCGAGCTGGCTGCCCATCGTGCCGAGGCCGACGACGGCCACGGTCGTCAGGGGCGGCGTGGCGCCGGACAGGTCGGAGGAGGGATCTGGGGTGGACTGACGGTCCATCGAGGGACTCCAGAGGGTGTTCCCCCGCGCGCGGGGGAGAGTGACGACTGAGGAGTTGCGCCCGGCGGCACGGCCCGGCGTACGGCGTCCACCACGGCAGGGGTACGCGCCGGGGCGGGCCGGACACCGCGGACGGTGCGGGGCGGAGGGGTGCGGATACGCGAAGAGGCGGAGGCGGGCCCTGTCCCGGGGCCGTGCCGTGCTCTCCGTAACGGTGTCGCGGGAAAACCGGGCCGGGCGTGCGGACCGGACCGGGTGGTGCTCACCGAACCGACGTACTACAGGCGGCTGCGTCACCAGGCCGCCGGAGCAGGGGTGCTGCTCGTTCCCCGAGGTTAACCGGTGGGTAACCGCTGGTCCAGGGGTAGGGCGGGGCTTGTAGCGTGGCGCGGGCCACAGCGGGCGGGCCCGGCGGGACATCGGCCGGTCGGCGGGAGAGAAGGCGGCAAATGGAAGAAGAATTCCACGAGTTGACGGACCGGGTGCGTGCCGAACTGCGCACCGCGGACGATCTGGCGGCCTACGAGCGGCTGCTCGGCCTCGCCCGCCGCGGCGGCGCCGCCGCCCGCGACGAACTGGCCGCCGTACTGACCGCGGTGGAGCGCCCGCTGTGGGCCCGGGAGATCGCCGCCTACGTGCTCGGCTGCGCGGGCGACACCCGCGCCTTCGAGACGCTGGTGCTGCTGCTCAACTACCGCGACCCGGTGCGGTGCGCCACGGCCGCCCACGCCCTGGCCCGGCTCGGCGACCCGCGCACCGCCCGCGCGGCCGCCGCCCTCGCCACCAATCCGCTGCGCACCGCCTACGCGCTGCACCCCGTCCGGCTGCTCGCCGAACTGCGGGCCCCGCAGTCCGTACCGGCGCTGATCGCCACCCTGGAACGGCTGACCGCCCCGCACACGCCGTACTGGCGCGTCGCGCTCGCCTGCGTCGAGGGCCTGGGCGCCCTCGGCGACCGCCGCGCGGTCCCCGCCCTGACCACCGCCACGGCCCACCCCCGCCTGGCAGCCGCGGCGGCGGCCGCGTTGGCGAGGTTGGGGGAGGTGGGGGAGGCGTGAGGAAGGGGGAGACGGGGCGGACGGTTGCCGCCGTCCGGGTCTGAGCGCCGGTGCGCCGATTGCGGGCGGGAGCCGCCTCCCGGGGTGCGGGGTGCGGCCTGCCGCCGACCTCGTCCGACCGACTGCCCGTCGAAGCCGCCACTCGGGGCGTGGCCCGCAGCTTCCCTCACCCCACCGGCCGCCGGTAGCGCAGTTCGGGGACGGGCTCGCCGCCGACCTCGTCCGTCTGCTCCGTGCCGTCCGGGGTGAAACCGGCGCGGGCGTAGAACCGCCGGGCCCGGGCGTTGCCGCGTACCACCCAGAGGCGCAGTTCGGCGAAACCGGCTTCCCGGGCGTGCTCCAGCGAGGCGGTCATGAGGGTGCGGCCGATGCCCATGCCGATCAGTTCCGGTGCGACGTACAGCGCGAACAGTTCGCCTACGGGGTCGGGTGCCGTGCCCGGCACCTCCGGTGCGGGCCGGTCCGTGGCGTCCGGCGCGGGCGCGGGCCCGACGCACGCCCAGCCGACGACCGCGCCCGCCCGCTCCGCCACCAGATCGCGGACCGCGGGCGACCGCCGCCGCAGCCGGACGCGCTGCGCCGCGGCCTGTTCCGGCACGCTCAGTCCGTCCAGATACGCCCGCGGCATCAGCCCCTCGTACGCCACCTGCCACCCCCGCACCCGCACCGCGGCCACCGCTCCGGCATCGCCCTCGGTCATCTCCCGGACGCGCACCGGCGCCCCGTCAGCTGTCGTCATGCGGGGACGGTAGGGCGCCCGGCCGGACGGCAGCACGCCCTTTTCCGGGGAGCGGCCTCACAGGAGCGTCAACTGCGTCGGCTGCCTGGGCGGTTCGGGGTGCCCACTGCCGCCTGTGGGCTCGCTCCGTACGGGCCGGATGCGGCGGGCCTCGCCCGGGCGGCCCGGACCTATGCCGAATTCCGTGGCGAACTCGTGGACCTGGCGGGTGATGCGGCGTTGGTACCAGGTGGGGGCGTAGGCGCCGTTTGCGTACAGCCGGTCGTAGCGGGGGAGCAGTCGGGGGTGGTGGCGGGCGAGCCAGGAGAGGTACCACTCGCGGGCGCCCGGGCGTAGGTGGAGGGCGAGCGGGGTGACGGACTCGGCGCCCGCCTCGGCCAGGGCGCGGACCGTGGCGCGGAGCTGCTCGGGGGTGTCGCCGAGGAACGGGAGCACCGGGGCCATCAGCACCCCGCAGCCGATGCCGTGGGCGCGCAGCGTGCGGATCACGTCCAGCCGCCGCTCCGGGGCGGGTGTGCCGGGCTCGACCGTGCGCCACAGCTCCCGGTCGAGGAAGCCGACGGAGACCGAGACGCCGACGTCGGTGACCTCGGCCGCCTGCCGCAGTAGCTCCAGATCGCGCAGGATCAGCGTGCCCTTGGTGAGCACCGAGAACGGGTTGGCCCGGTCGCGCAGTGCCGCCAGGATGCCGGGCATCAGCGCGTACCGTCCCTCCGCCCGCTGGTAGCAGTCGACGTTGGTGCCCATCGCGATGTGCTCGCCGCGCCAGGCGGGGCGCGCCAGCTCGCGGCGGAGCAGCTCGGGGGCGTTGACCTTGACCACGATCTGGGAGTCGAAGCCGGTGCCGGTGTCGAGGTCCAGATAGCTGTGGGTCCGGCGGGCGAAGCAGTAGACGCAGGCGTGACTGCAGCCGCGGTACGGGTTGACCGTCCAGGCGAAGGGCGCCCGGGAGCCGCCCGGGACGCGGTTGACGAGTGAGCGGGCGCGGACCTCGTGGAAGGTCATGCCGCGGAATTCCGGGGTGTCGAACCTCCGGCTGACGGTCTCCGTGCCGAACAGTGCCGACGGGCCCTCGCCCAGATGTTCCCAGCGCATCCTGCCTCCTCGCCGTCCTGTCGATCCCCTCACTACAATAGAACACCTGTTCGTTCGGATGGGTTGCACCCGATTTTGGGCGGGTGGCCCCGGGATGGTTGGCTGAGCGCGCACCGCGGGACCGCGCTGGGCAGGACCGCGCCGAAAAGTGGAGGACAGCACACATGGGTCAGGTCGAGGCCGTCACCGAGCGGGAGATCGCTGCGGACCCGGAGGACGTGTTCGACGCGCTCGCGGACTACACCGGTACCCGCGGCAAGCTGCTGCCCGAGCAGTTCAGCGAGTACGAGGTCCGCGAGGGCGGCGACGGCAAGGGCACGCTGGTGCACTGGAAGCTCCAGGCGACCAGCAAGCGGGTCCGCGACTGTCTGCTGGAGGTCGACGAGCCGACCGACGGGCAGCTCGTCGAGAAGGACCGCAACTCGTCCATGGTCACCACCTGGGTGGTCACCCCGGCGGGCGAGAAGCGCGCCAAGGTCGTCGTCACCACCACCTGGCAGGGCGCCGGTGGTATCGGCGGCTTCTTCGAGCGGACCTTCGCACCCAAGGGCCTCGGCCGGATCTACGACGCGATTCTCGCCAATCTCGCCACCGAGACGGAGAAGTGAGCGACACCGCACCCGGCGGCGTACGCTGCCGCTGATCCGGCGGGCCCGCGCCCGGGCCCGCCGGGTGAACAGAACTCCGGCGGTGGGTTCCCGCGCCTCGTGCAGGGTGCGGGAACCCACCGCCGGTTCGCGTGCGGCGCCCGGCCGACCGGACGCCGCCGCGGGTCAGCCGCGCGACCGGGGCGCCGCCCCGGACACCTGGAGGGCGAAGTCGAACGTCGCCTCCTTGCCGTCGCCCGCGTCCCGCACGTTCATCAGCAGCGCCGGATCGAAGATCGGGTCGGTGTTGTTGCGCGGCTCGCCCGGGAAGTAGAGCTGCGTGGTGAGGATCGGGCCGCCCGGTGCCTGGACCTTCACATGGAGGTGGCGGGTGCGCCCCGGGTAGAGCCCCGGCACGATCGTCGTCAGCGTGAACGCGCCGCGTGCGTCGGTGAACTGATGCCCCCGGAAACGGAATCCGGTGTTGTCGTAGGCGCCGTCGTCGTCCGCCTGCCACCAGTCCAGCAGGACGTCGGCGAGCGGGGTGCAGGACAGTCCGAAGACGAAGCCGCTCACCGTCAGCGGCGTTCCCTGGGTGCCCGGCTCGACGAGCGAGTCGCGCAGCGGCGAGTTGGGCTTGAAGTACGGGCCCTCGATCTGCGGCGGCGTCGGGTCGTCCCCGTCGTCGCAGTAGGGCGTCGGGGTGAGCGGGCCGTCGACGGGCTTGCGGTCGCGGGCCAGCGCGACCCCGCCGAGCAGCATCGTCGCCGGTACGGCCGCGACGGCGGCCTTGAGCACGTTCTTCCGGCTGATCGGACGCGAGGGCCGGTCGGCGGCACCGTCCGGTGCGGCGCCCGGCCGGGGGTCCTGACTGCGGTCGTCTTCCATCGCGCGCTCCTGGGGGAGAGGGGAAGGGGGAGAGAGGGAGGGGGAGAGGGGAGTTCGGTGGGGGGGACGGCGAGGGCGTACGGAACGGACCGCCACGGGCGACGGGCGTCCCCGTCGTCCTGCCACATGGTCCGGACCATGTGGTGCGGGCCGATGACGACAGACGGTAGGGCAGTCGGCGCGGGGCGTTCGAGGGACTGGACGCGGGGGTCATGGTGAATTCCACGGCTCGGGCGGGACACCTCACGGGCTGTCGCCCGCCCCGCCTCCGGGAGCCCCGCTACGCCCCCGCCTCCTCCAGCGGCGCCCCGCGGTCGGCCCGTTGCCGCGCCGTACCGCTCGTCGCCCGGCGGAAGTCCCCGGGGCTCACCCCCGTCTCGCGGCGGAAGAAGCGGCAGAAGTAGGCCGGGTCGGCGAAGCCCAGCCGGGCGGCCACCTGGGCCACGCTCAGCCCGCTGCCGGAGAGCAGACGCTTCGCCTCGACCGTCTGCGCGTGCCGGATCAGCCCGCCCGGCGTTCGGCCGGTGCCCCGCTTGACCACCTCGGTCAGATGCCCCACCGAGACGCCCAGCTCCTCGGCGTACGAGCGGACCGTGCGGCCCGCGGCGCCGGGGCGGGCCAGCAGGGCGGCGAACTCCCGGGCCAGCGGCGGCATCCGGCCCGACGCCGGGGACGGGCCGGACACGCCGGGCAGCCGCAGCGCCTGGGCGATCAGGATGTGCAGCTGCGCCTGGAGCACCGAGGTGAAACCGTCGGCCCGCTCGCCGTGCTCCCGGACCATCTCCGCCACCAGCGACCCGATCCGCGGCGCCACCCCGGCCGTCACCCGCAGCCCCGGACAGCCGCCGAGCGTCGCCAGCGCGTCCCGGTCGCCCGGGTGCGCCAGCAGGAAGTCCTCGGTGAAGAGGATGACCCAGCCGTGCAACTGCGTCACCTGCTCCCAGTGGTGGACCTGCCCCGGCACGATCACGCTCAGCTCCGGCGGGCACAGCGGCCGCCGGACCAGATCCACCACATGGGCGCCGCGCCCGCCGGTGACGTAGGCGATCTCGTGGAACGAGTGGCGGTGCGGGAAGTTCGCCCGGGCCAGCGGGCCGATCGTGTCGAACGAGCCGATCGCGAAGGGGAGGAGGTGCGGCGTGGGCACGTCGAGGCGGTGCAGGGGCACCGGATCGTCGTGGCGGGGGCCGTCGTTGACACCGCCGCGCGGGACGAAGACGTCGGGTGCGGGGCCCGCCGCGCGGCCACCGCGCGCCGACCCGGCCTGTTCGCTGCGTCTGGGCACGCCCTCACCCTACGAACCTCCGCAAGGCCCGGAGCCCGGCCAACGAACCACCCCTGATCGGCCAAGAACACGTAAAAACAAGGCAGTTGGTCCGCCGTCACACGCCGCCGGGCGCGGAGGGGATCCTCCGCGCCCGGTGTGGGTCAGGTGTCGCCGTCCGGTGGCCGGATCAGGTCGGCACGCTCCACTTCTGCGCCGGGTTGCCCGAGCAGTTGGCGATCTGGACGCGCGTGCCGTTCGAGGCGTTGGCGGCGCGGATGTCCAGGCACTTGTTGGCCGGGAGGTTCACCAGGTCGTGCGGGGCACCGGAGAAGATCCACTGCTGCGAGGGACGGCCGTTGCAGTCCCACAGATGGATCAGCGAACCGTCCGACGTGGCGTTCTCCGCGACATCCATGCACTTGCCGTACGCGCGCACCGTGCCGTCCGACGCCATCGTCCAGCGCTGGGCGGGCATGCCGTTGCAGTCGTGGACCTGGATGGGCGTGCCGTTGGCGCGGTTGCCGTTGGCGACGTCCAGGCAGATGCCGTTCATGCCGTTGATGGTCCCGGTCGGGCCGGTGACCTTCGGCGCCCGCGCCGGGTGCTGCTTGGCGCCGCCCGTGGACGGACGGTCCGCGGTCACCCCGCCGTTCCGGCCCGGTGCCGGAGGCTTCGGGGTGTCCTGGGTGCGCGGCGGGGGCGCGTCGTGCGTGGGCCGTTCGGCCGGCGGCGCGTCGTCGTGCTTGGCGCCGGGCTTCTCGGTGGCCTCGGTCTTCTCCGTCGGGCTCGGCGACGGCTCGGCCTTCTTCGACGCCTCCGGCGACGGGGTGGTCACCGCGGCGGCGGCCACCCGGGTGTCGTCGGCGCTCATCTGCAGCCCGCGCTGGGCCAGCGGCCCGAGCACCACGGCTCCGGCGACCAGCGCGACGGTCGAGCCGAGCGCGATCCACACCCGGCGCTCGGGCAGCAGCCCGATCCGGGCCCGGCCCGGGTCGCGGGCGAACGTCTTCGAGAAACCGCCGGGTGGTTCCTTCGGCGGGGAACTGGGGGAGCGGGAATTGTCCGGTGGCACGGGACCTCCGAGTCGGAACGGTTGGCAGGGACGGGAGGGAGAGTGGTCAGCGGGTGAGGGCGCTCTCCGGCAGGTCGAGCGGGGAGAGCTGCATCAGGACGTCGGCGTCGGGCGCCGCCAGTTCGGAGACGCGCATCGCCTGCCGTTCGGTCATCTCCTGGAAGACCTGACGCGCGGTACGGCCGTTGCCGAAGCGGACGGTCCGCGGGATCGCCGCGAAGTGACCGGACAGCGCCGCACGCGCCTCGTCGGTCAGCTTGTACGCGTGCCGCTCCGCATGGTGCTCCACGATGTGCACCAACTCGTCGGAGCTGTAGTCCTCGAAGAGCAGGGTGCGCGAGAAACGCGAGGAGAGACCGGGGTTGGAGCCGATGAAGCGGTCCATGTCGTCGGGGTAGCCCGCCGCGATGACGACGACCTCGTCGCGCTGGTCCTCCATCAGCTTCACCAGCGTGGCGATGGCCTCCGTACCGAAGTCGTTCCCGGCGACCGCCGGGGCCAGCGAGTACGCCTCGTCGATGAAGAGCACCCCGCCGCGCGCCCGGTTGAACGCCTCGGTGGTCTTCGGACCGGTGTGGCCGACGTACTCGCCGACCAGCGCGGAGCGGTCCACCTCCACCAGGTGCCCGACGGCCAGCAGCCCCAGCGCCTTCAGCAGCCTGCCGTAGAGCCGCGCCACCGTTGTCTTGCCGGTGCCCGGGTTGCCCGCGAAGACCAGATGGCGGCTGAGGGGCGGCGCCGGGAGCCCGGCCTCGCGGCGCCGCCGGACCGTCTGCATCAGCTTCACCATGCCGCCGACATCGCTCTTGACCCGCTCCAGACCGACCAGTTCGCCCAGCTCGGTCAGCAGGTCCTCCAGCGACTCCGGCTCCGCCTCGGGCGCGCCCTCGTCGGCCAGCTCCTCGTCCTCCTCCGGCCGCGCGGCGTCGGACGCCGGGCCGGACGGCCGGTCCGACGCGCCGGGCCGGGCGGGCGCCGCCGGGCCGGGGCCCGACGCCGTCGCGGTCGGCAGCACCGACTGCTCCACACCGTGCGCCGTACAGTCCTCGAACACCGGCGCCGCGTCCTTCGCGGTGCCCAGATCCTGTCCGCAGTCGAAGATCCGGCAGCGGACGAAACGCGGCTCGGCCCGCTCCCCGATGTGCAGCGCGGGGAAGGCGGTGGCGCGGATGTCGCAGTACTCGAAGGTGCCGGAGGCGTCGTCGCCGATCAGGACGCCGTTCTTCCCGGCGGTGTCGATACGGACGCCGGTCACCGCGCAGTCGGTGTCCTTCCACAGCACCAGCGCGGTGCCGCCGGCCCGGAACACCCCGCCGCCGTCCATCCGCAGCCGGGCGCCGCCCGCGACCGTCACCCCCGCGCTGCCCACGTCCGCGATCCGGGTGCCGGTCAGCCGCGCCCGGGCGCCCGGGCCCAGCTCCACACCGGCCTTGCGCTGCCCGGCGACCGTGCTCTCCGTCAGCTCCGACTCCTCGGCCGACAGCAGCCGCACGCCGCTCTCGCCGCCCGTCACCCGGCAGCCGGTCAGCGCCACCGCACCGGCCACCGCCACCTGCACCCCGCACATCGCGGCGTCGCTCAGCGTGGTGTCCGCGGCGCGCGCCCGGGCCTCGTCCGTGACGACCAGCGCGTGTTCCTCGCTGTCCGTGATCCGGCAGCCGGTCAGCCCACCGCGGGCCCGCTCGCCCAGGTGCAGGGCGCTGAAACCGCTGCCGGAGACCGCGCAGTCCACCAGCTCCAGCGCACTGTCGCCCAGCGCCAGCGCGCCGTTGGCCGTCGGGGTCACCACCCGGCAGTCCCGTGCGGTCAGCCGGGCGCCGCCGCCGGTCACCAGACCGCTGCCGCCCGGCGCCGCGATGCGGCAGCCGGTCAGATCGATCCGCGCCTCGTGCTCGGCCTGCGCGCCGGAGCCCGCGGCACCCGCCACCAGGCAGTCGTCCAGCAGCACCTGCGCGGTGTCCTGCGCCAGCACGCCGTGACGGCCCGGGCCGGTCAGCCGGGCGGCGCGGACCGCCAGCCGGGTCGCGCCCCGGGCGCGCAGCGCCGAGCCGGAACTCCCGGTGATCCGCAGCCCGTCGGCGACCACCCGCGCGGTGCCCGACAGCACCACCCCGATGCCGTCGACCGAGGTGATCACGGTGTCCTCCAACCGCGCCCGGCCGTCGCCGCTGACGTGCAGCGCGGCATGGCGGGCGCCGTGCAGCCGGGTACGGCGCAACAGCAGCACCCCGCCGGTTGTCGGGTCCTGGAGGTCCGCCACCAGGTCCGCGGTGAGCGCGCCGTGCAGCACCGCCAGCCGGGCGGCCTCCTCGGGCGGTTCGGCCTCCGGGGCGTCCGGCGCGTCGGGCCGCCCCAGCACCTCGATCCGGCCGTGGCTGAGCGCGCACTCCTCCAGCACCAGACCGGCCGCGTCCTCGACCCGCACCAGCGCCTCCGCCGGGTCGGTGCCCTGGAGCGTCAGCTGCCGCACCGCGCAGTCCGGCGCGGCGACGCTCAGCGCCGGGCCGTGCGCCGGACGGATCTCGACGGTGCCGGGGCCCTGTTCGGGGACGAGCACCACCCGGCGCTCCAGCCGGACGTGCTCCGGGTAGGTGCCCGGCGCGACGGCGATCACCGCGCCCGCGGGGACGGCCGCCACCGCGTCGGAGATCGTCCGGTGGGCACCGCGCCCCCGGGCGGCGACGCGGTACACGGGGTTCGTCATGACGTGCTCTCCTGCGGGTCGTGCGGGTCGTCCTCGGACGGCTCCGGTGCGGGCTGCTGCTGCCACCACGGCGGATCGGCCTTGCGCAGCTCGGGGGTGAGGACCAGCCCGCCGAACATCTTGTCGGCGAACTTGCTGATGCCACCCACCAGGAACAGGTCCACCAGACCCTGCCGATGGTAGAACCTGCCCGCCGCGGACTGCTGCAGCAGTGTCTTGCCGGCTCCGAAGGTGAGGCCGCCGGCGAGGCCCGAGGCCATACCGAGGGCGCCCTCGCGCAGGGCGTCGGTGCCCGAGAGATGGACGAGGTTGCCGTTGGAGTCGTACACCCCGAAGATCGCCGAGTTGGCGGCGCCGACGATGAGGCCGGACGCCAGACCGGAGGTGATACCGACGCTGAAGTCGTAGGTACCGGCCCGCCAGCGGGTGACCTTCTCGTTGCCCGCCCACTCCGACGCCCAGGTGTCGTCGGAGGCCGGGGGCCGGGCGAACGGCTTGCCGGAATCGACGTTGCTCATCCCGGTCTTGAGGGTGCCGCCGCGCCCGGCCATGTTGTGCAGCCCGCTCACCCCGATCTTCACGGTGGAGCCGACCGACGCGCCGAACGCCGCCTTGGCCACGTCCGTCCAGCTGAACTCCCGGCCGGAGATCTCCGCCGCGACGGCGTTGACGATCAGGCCGACGGTGAAGTCGAGCGTGAACTCCTGGAGGAACTCCACCAGCGCCTGCGTCGCCGCCTTCTGCACGAACGGCGTGTACAGCGATTCGCCGTTCACGGTCTTCGACCACTCGAAGCGGTTCGGCTCACGGAGCATCCGGCTGCCGCCGCGGAACTCGGCCGCCCAGCCGCGGAAGTCGTTCTCCCGGCCGACCAGCCCCATCCGGCCGAAACTGTCCCGCTCCCAGACGTACCCGGCCATCGTCCGCTCCGACAGCAGCGTGGTGCCGTCCGCGCCGCCGTAGCGCCGCCACTGCTTGTTCCAGGCGTCGGACTCCAGGAACGTCCCGTCGTCCAGCGCGGTACGCGTCCGCACCGCCACCCCGTTGTCGAACTCCCGCCACGTACCGGCCGTGTACTCCGCGTCGGGCGTCGCCCGGTGTTCGCGGACCCGGACCGACGGGTCGCCGAAGTGGTCCTGGAACGCCGAGCCGGAGCGCGGCACCGGCGGGATCTCCTGGACCAGCACGCCGTCGGCGCGGTCGGCCCACAGCGCGCCCTTGCGCCAGTCGTCCAGTGCGGTACCCCGGGCGTCGGTCCAGGTGCGGATCCGGCCGTCGGCGCCGTCGCCGAACTGCAGGAGGTGGCCGTCCTTGTCGGTCTTGTTCCAGTGCCACACCGACGGCTCGCCGTCGCGTCCCGGCACCCGCCAGGCGTCGACGGACGTCCCGTCGTCGAGCACCCGGTGCTCGCGGACCAGCCGACCCGTGGAGTCGAAGTCCTGGTACGAGGCGTTGTCCCAGTACCGGCCGGTGCCGCCGCCCGCCGACTGCACCCGGACACCGGACTCGCCGCCCGCCTGCCAGGTGATCTCGGCGGCGCCGGGACGCCCGCCCGCGGTGACCTCGACGCCGCCCGGCCAGGTGTCGCGGCGCGCCACGATCTCGCCGTGCTGGTCGGTACGGATCCAGTCGTCGCCGGGCCCGGCGTGCACCGTGCCGTCGGCGTCCGCGGCACGCGGCGGGGTGCGGTACTCCACGACGGTGCCGTCGGCGAAGCCCTCCCGCGCCACGCGCCACTCCCCGGCGCCCGGTGTGAACCAGTCGCCCTCGGCGGCGCCGGGCCGGTAGCGGTCCTGCCACACGAGTCCGCCGTGCCCGCGGTCGCCGCCGCCGGTGCCGGTGAAGTCACCGGCGTGGAAGGTGCGGTGGCCCTTGAGTCCGTCGTCCCCCGCCGACCAGGGCAGATAGCCGTCCCGCGGGGTGGCGCCGGTCGGCAGCTCCACCTCGCCGACGGTCAGCTTGGAGCCGTCGGAGAGGGTGGAGGTGGCGCGGACGACGGTGCCGTCGGAGGCCACGTCGAGCGTCGAGCCGTCCCGGCCCACCAGCCGTACGCCGGTGGTCGTGGGCGCGTCGGCACCGGCCGGGGTGTACTTCCAGGTGTGCACCTGGAAGCCGTTGTCGGCGGCGAGCCAGCTCTTCCCGGCGAACGTGCGGTGCTCGACGGAGGAGAGCAACTGCCGCACCCACGACGGCGGACGCTGCTCCATGAGGCGGTGGGTCTCCAGGAACCCGCCGTCCTTCAGGGTGGTGCCCGCGGCGTTCTCCTTGCCGTGCGCGGAGTGCGAGATCCAGTCCCGCTTCAGGGTGCCGTCGGCCGCCATCTCCCGCTGGAAGTACCGGCGGTTGTTGTCGGCGTGCAGCCGCCCGAACCGCTCGTGGACGGTCTCGGTCAGCCCGGTCCGCGGGTCGGTCAGGGTGTCGGTCCAGCCGCGCCCCGGGCTCCACGTCCGCTCGCCCTGGGCGAGGTGCCGGTACTCGGCGTCGTAGCGGTGCCAGGTGGTGGGGCGGCCGGTCAGCCCCTGGGTGAGCGGGGTGCGGTCCAGTTCGGCGAGGACATGGCCGCCGTCGGGGTTCTCCCGCCAGTGCCGGACGCGGGTGGCGCCGTCCATGTCGTACCAACTGCGGCCGCTGGTGCCGAAGTGGCGGTGGCCGTGGCGACCGGCGGTGCCGTCGGCCAGGATCTCCTGCCAGTCGCTGCGCTGGTGGCCGAAGCGGGCGAAGCCGGTGGCGCCGGTGGGCCGCTGGGCGTCGAGGAAGCCGCCGCCGGGCAGCGGGCGCCGCTCGAAGACCTCGGCGCCGCTGTGGCTGAGCAGCTGCACCCGGCCCTCGCCGAGCCCCTTCTCGCCGACGGTGCCGGAGTCGAACCACTTCGCGGTGGCATCCGGCCGCTCCGTGGTGCCGGGCGTGATCCGCTTCCAGGTGGCCGCCGCGGCGTCCGCGCCGTCGGCGGGCGGCGCCGGGAAGTCCACCTCGAAGTGGTGGCCGGGGAGCGGCGCACCGTGGCGGACGACGTTGATCCGCATCCTCTCCGGGCTGCCGTCCGCCCGGTAGAGCGTGTACTCGCCCCGGCGCAGCGGCCCGGAGCCGTCGACGCGGAAGCCGCCGTCGGGCTGCCGGACGACGTGGACGCCGGTGGCGTCGAGGTGGGCGTCGAGCAGTTCGTCGGAGCCCGCGCGCAGGAACCGGCCGTCGGGCATGTCGCCGAGCCGCACCGCGTCGTACAGGTGGTTCCCGGCGCCGTCCGCGACATGGAAGGTGGTGCCCTCCGGGGTGACGACATGGGTCACCGTGCCGTCCGCGGCGACCAGCCGGAAGCCGCCGTCGCCGTCCTCGACACGGAAGCCGCCGCCGGGCCGGGTGCGGGCGGTGAAGCCCTCGGCCCGCTGGAGGTCGGCGCCGAGGACGTCCACCGCGCCGTGTTCGTACACCCGCAGCGACTGCCCGGCGGCGCCGGGGGCGTCCGGGAGGCGCAGCGCCCGGAACTCGTGGGCGCCGGAGGCGTCGAAGACATGCACCGTGGTGGCGTCGGTGACCCGGAAGCCGTCGCCGTGCGCGGCGACCTCGGTACCGGGCAGCGGGGCGCCGTCGGCGGTGTGCAGCGGTCCGGACGGGGCGGGCGCCGCGCCGCCGGGCCGGGTGAGCGGCCGGTGGGCGAAGTGCGTCGCGCCGTCCGCGTCGGTCAGCGCCACCAGATCGTGCAGCTGACCGCCCTGTCGGTCGAAGACCTGATGGCCCTGGGCGGTGGAGACGCGGAGGTGGTCGCCGTACGCCTCGACGCGGGCGCCCGGCACCGGTGCGCCGTCGCCGAACCGCAGGACCGGGCCGTCGGGCGTCTCCACCACCGTGCGGTAGAGCGTCAGCCCCTCCGGGGTGTGCAGCGACACCTGGCGCGGGGCGCCGGTGCCCGCGGGCGGCGGGGTGCCGTGCACTGCCGCGGCGGGCGGCGGCGCCGTGTGCCCGCCGGGCGGGGGCGTCGGGTGCGTGGTCGGCGCCGGGGTGTGCGGCGGGACGGGGACGGCCGGGACTCCAGCCTGGTCCAGGGCCTGCATCTCGTGCCACTCGCCCGGCCGGGTCGACCGTCCGGCGCCGCCCACCAGCCGGGGGCGTTCCTTCAAGGACGCGTCCAGGAGGTCGTCCAACCGGGCGCGGACGGCGTCCGGGTCCATGCCGTGCGCCCGGAACGCGTCCCGGGCCTCGTCGAACCGGGTCTGCGCGGAGTGCAGTTCGGTACGGGCCCGCTCGCCGACGCTGGGCCCGTGCGAGGAGCCGTCGGTGCGCCCGCCCCGGGTGTCCAGGTGGAACTGCGCCTGATCGAGGTCGATCTGTGCCCGCTGCACGTCGTTCCAGGCGTCGACGCGGGCCCGGACGGTGTCCTCGGAGTCGCCGGGGCGGCGGAAGACGTCGAGCCGGGCGTCGGATTCGCGGATCCAGGCGGCGTCCAGCTCGGCGCCGGTGGGGCGGGAGGCGTGGACGGAGGGGAGCGTGCCCTCGGGGAGCTTGCCGAGGGCCTTGGGGCTGAGGCCGCCGGTGGGGGCGCCGTCCAGGTGGAGGCCGCCGACGGAGGTGGTGAGGTCGTCCGCCGGGGTGTGCGGCGGCGTCTTCTCCCAACTGTCGGGCACGGGCAGCCGGTTGAAGTCCTCGCCGTTGTGGAGGACGTTGCCGCGCAGATCGGCGGCGATATGGGTGAAGCCG
Organism: Streptomyces catenulae; assembly: GCF_000718015.1. Taxonomy (GTDB): domain Bacteria; phylum Actinomycetota; class Actinomycetes; order Streptomycetales; family Streptomycetaceae; genus Streptomyces; species Streptomyces catenulae. Next base: position 379,587 of record NZ_JODY01000003.1, read on the forward strand.
GTGCCGCTCCAGCTCTTGTCGAGCAGCTTCTCGCCGCCGGGACCGGTGAAGGTGACGCCGACGCTCTTCACCAGCCCGTTCTCGCTGAGCGAGGGGTGCACGGTGACGTTTTCGAAACCGCTCCAGCGGACGAGCGACGGCTCGTCGAAGGCGCGCCCGAAGTCGTCGAACGCGGTGCCCGACGGCAGACCCGGCCACTCCTCCCGCATGACGGCGGCGAAGTCGTCCGGCGAGATCGCCTCGGCGCGTACCGGCACGACCGTCAGCCCGCCCTCGACGCGCGCCGGACCGGTCCGGACGAGCGTCGTCGGCGGAAGGGTGATCTCCCACTGGTCGGGGCTGCGCGGCACGGGGGCGCCCGCGGCCACATGGTCGTAGTGCGGCGGGTACGCCATGACGAGCTTGGCGTGATCGGCCGGGACGTGGATCTCGAAGACCACCCGGTTGCTCAGCACCAGGCCCTCGGCCCACTCGGACTGGAAGTCGAAGGTGTTGGAGGTGGAGATCGGCAGTCGCTCGACGAAGGTGTCGGCCGCCTGACTCGCCGGGTCCATGGAGACGCCGCGGTAGACCGTCAGCTCCTTGTTGGGGCCCTCGAACAGCAGGTCCTGCGTCACCCGGTGGAAGTCCCGCACCTTGCCGAGGAGATGGTCGCTCGCCGCCCCCGGGTTGAGGAAGCCGCCGTAGCCGCGCTTGGAGGTGAACGAGCCGCCGATGACGTCCCGCATCAGCGCGGCGACCGTACCGTCGGCCTCGGCGCGTCCGAGGTGGACATGGGCGACATCGATGAGGGAGTTCCAGTTGTCGGCCGCCTCGCCGGTCAGCCCGGCGGCGGCGGGCGGCGCGCCGGTGTGCGGTGCGGGGACCGGCGGGGCGTCGTGGAAGGCGCCGTTGGACCACAGATAGCGCTGCGGACCGGACGGCGAGGCGACGACGAGGTGCCCGTCCTCGTACTTCACCGGCCAGGAGTGGCCGCTCGCCGCGTCCACCACCGGCGCCGGGCGGGGCTCGTTGAGGTGCGGGGTGGTGGTGAGGCGGGTGCCGTCGAGCGGCCCGCCGTGCAGGACGAGGTCCTCGCCCGCCGGGGTGAGCCGGTTGCCCAGGCCGACCCGGTAGTGCCAGGTGCGGACGGGGCTGCCGCCGGGCGTGTCCAGCAGGTCCACCCGGAACTGCTTGTTCCGCGGGCTGAAGTCCTCGGCGTGCATCACCAGCAGACCACCGGCGTCGTCCCCGTCACGGAACTGCGGCAGCCCACCGCGCGGCGCCTCGACGACCGCGCCGTGGCCGAACGGCAGCTCCTTCTGGTGCGGTCCCAGCTCGCCGCCGCTGCCGCCGGGCAGCCGCGGGCGTTCCTTGAGCGAGGCGGCGAACAGCTCGTCCAGCCGGGCGCCGACCGCGTCCGGGTCCATGCCGTGCGCCCGGAACGCGTCCCGGGCGAGGTCGAGCCGGTGGCCCGCCGCCTCGTGGCCGAGCCGCGCATGGTCGCCGACGGTGAACGGACTCTCCGAACTTCCGGCGCCGTTGCCGCCCTCGGTGTCGAGGCGGAACTGCGCCCCGTCCAGCTCCCGCCGGGCCCGCTGGACCTCCACCCAGGCGTCGACGCGGGCCCGGACGGTGTCCTCGGAGTCGCCGGGGCGGCGGAAGACGTCGAGCCGGGCGTCGGACTCGCGGATCCAGGCGGCGTCCAGCTCCGCGCCGGTGGGGCGGGAGGCGTGGACGGAGGGGACGGTGCCCTCGGGGAGCTTGCCCAGGGCCTTGGCGCTGAGGCCGCCGGTGGGGGCGCCGTCCAGGTGGAGACCGCCGAGGGAGGAGGAGAGGCCGTCCGCCGGGGTGTGCGGACGGTCCCAACTGCCCGGCTTCGGCAGGCTGCTGAACTCCTCCGCGTTGTGCAGCACCCCGCCGCGCAGATCGGCGGCGATATGGGTGAAGCCGGTGCCGCTCCAGCTCTTGTCGAGCAGCTTCTCGCCGCCGGGACCGGTGAAGGTGACGCCGACGCTCCCGGCTTGGTGACGGTGAAGGTCTTCACCAGCCCGTTCTCGCTGAGTGAGGGGTGCACGGTGACGTCCTCGAAGCCGCTCCAGCGGACGAGCGAGGGCTGCTCGAAGGCGCGCCCGAAGTCGTCGAAGGCGGAGCCCGACGGGAGTCCGGGCCACTCCGCCTTGATGACGGTGGCGAAGTCGTCCGGGGAGATCGCCTCGGCGCGGACCGGCACGATCGTCAGGCCGCTGCCGGGGTCGATCCGGCTCGGCCCGGTGCGCACCAGCGTGGTGGGGGAGAGGGTGATCTCCCACTGCTCGGGGCTGCGCGGCGCCGGGTTCGCGCCGTGGTCGAAGTGCGGCGGGTACGCCATCGCCAGCTTGCCGTGGTCCGCCGGGACCTGGATCTCGAAGACCACGCGGTTGCTGATCACCCCGTTCTTCGCCCACTCCGGCTGGAAGTCGAAGGTGTTGGAGGTGGAGATCGGCAGCCGCTCGGTGAAGGTGTCCGCCGCCTGGGAGGCGGGGTCCATGGAGACGCCGCGGTAGACCGTCAGCTCCTTGTTGGGGCCCTCGAACAGCAGGTCCCGCGTCACCCGGTGGAAGTCCTCCACCTTCGCCAGCAGCGCGCCGTCCTCCAGCTTCGACGGGATGACGAAACCGCCGTAGCCGCGCTTGGAGGTGAACGAGCCGCCGATGACGTCCCGCATCAGCGCCGCGACCTTGCCGTCGGTGTCGGCCCGTCCGAGATGCACCCGGGCCACATCGATGAGGGAGTTCCAGTTCTCCGCGTACCGGCCGGTCAGCCCGGCGGCGGCGGGCGGCGTGCCGGTGTGCGGCGCCGGGACCGGCGGGGCGTCGTGGAACGCGCCGTTGGACCACAGATAGCGCTGCGGACCGGACGGCGAGGCGACGGTGACATGGCCGTCCTCGATCCGCACCGGCCAGGCGTGGCCGCTCGCCGCGTCCACCACCGGCGCCGCCGTGGACTTCCCCAGCTTCGATGTCGTCGCGACCGTGATCCCGTCGAGCGGACCGCCGCGCAGCGCGATGTCCTCCCCGCTGAGGGCGAGACCCAGACCGCGCTGGTAGTGCCAGGTGCGGACGGGGTTGCCGCCCGGCGCGTCCAGCAGCTGGACGCTGAACCGGCTGTCGGCGGCGCCGCCGTGGACGACCAGCCGGTCGCCGAACTCCTCGGCGCCCGCGAGCGTCGGCACCTCACGGCGCGGCGCCTGGACCACCACCCCGGCAAGACCTGGCAGATCCTTCTCGAACCGGCCGCTCGCCTGCGCCCCGCCCAGCAGCCGCGGGCGTTCGGCGAGCGAGAGGTCGTCCAGGGCACGCAGCTCGTGCGCGACGGTGTCCGGGTCCATGCCGAGCTGCCGGAAGCTGTCCCGGGCGTGGCCGAGCCGGTTGGCCGCCGCGTCGAGGTCAACCCGCGCCTGCTCGCCGACGGTCGGGCCGCCCGAACCGCCGTCCCCGCGGCCACCGTTGATGTCGAAGTCCAGCTGCGCCTGGTCGAACTCCCGCTGCGCGCGCTGCACCTCGCCCCAGGCGCCGACCCGCGCGTCGACCACCTCGTCGGAGGCGCCGGGGCTGCGGAAGACGTCCAGCCGGGCGTCGGACTCCCGCGCCCAGAGCGCGTCCAGCTCCGCGCCGGACGGCCGGGACGCGACGACGGCGGGATCCGGGAGCCGCCCCGGCGTGCCCGTCGCCTCGACGGCGCCGGGGGAGTGCGGCGCCGCCGGTGCCGGGGAGCCGTGCCAGCCCTCGGGCAGCGGCAGCGGCTTCATCACCTCGTTGTTGTGGAGCACACCGCCCCGCAGATCCTGCCCGAGACCGCGGAACTTCTGCTGGTCGAAGGTCCGGTCGGAGAGGAGCTTGCCGTCCCCGTCGGTGAACGTCAGACGGACGGACTGCTGCTCCGGCAGGTGGGTGATCCCGATGGTCAGCTCGCCGGAGTGGCCCGGCTTGGTGACGGTGACCGTCCGCACCAGGCCGTCCCCGTTCAGCTCGGAGCGGGCGAAGGCGCCCTCCAGCCCCTCCCAGCGGCCGACGGCGCCCGGCTCGAAGGCGCGCCCGAAGTCGTCGAAGGCGGTGCCCGACGGGAAGCCGGACCACTCCGCCTTGATGACGGTGGCGAAGTCGTCCGGAGAGATCGCCTCGGCGCGGACCGGCACGATCGTCAGGCCGCTGTCCGGATCGATGCGGTTGGGCCCGGTACGGACCAGCGTCGTCGGCGGGAGGGTGACCTCCCACTGGTCGCTCTTGGGCGGCGCGGCGCCCGCACCGGCGTGGTCGTAGTGCGGCGGGTACGACATGGCGAGCTTGCCGTGGTCGGCGGGGACGTCGATCTCGAAGACGACGCGGTTGCTGAGCACCCCGTTCTTCGCCCACACCGGCTGGAACTCGAAGGTGTTGGACGTCGAGATCGGCAGCCGCTCGATGAAGGTGTCCACCGTCTGGGCCGCCGGTTCCATCGACACGCCGCGGTAGACGGTGATGCGCTCGTTGGCGCCCTTGAACAGCAGATCCTGGGTGAGGCCGTGGAACTGCTTGGTCTGCCCGACCAGATCGCCGCGGACCAGCGCCTCGGGGTCGACGAAACCGCCGTAGCCGCGCTTGCCGGTGAACCCGCCGCCGATGACCTTGTTCATCATGGCCTCGACCGTCTTGTTCACGGCCGACTCGCCCAGGTGGACCCGGGCCAGATCGACGAGCTTGCCCCAGTTCGCGGCGGCGTCGCCGGTCAGACCCGCGGCGGCCGGGGGCGGGTCGGTGTGCGGCGCCGGGAGCAACGGGCCGTCCTGGAAGGCGCCCGACCAGGTGTAGCGCTGCGGTCCGCCCGGCGAGGCGATGGTGACCTCGTCCCCGTCGATCCGCACCGGCCAGGAGTGCCCGGCCGCGTCGACGGGCGCCGCCGTCGACACCCCCAGCTTCGAGGTGGTGGCGACCGTCGCGCCGTCGAACGCGCCGCCGCGCAGCACGAAGTCCTCGCCGCCGAAGGCCAGCCCCATCCCGCGCTGGTAGTGCCAGGTGCGGACGGGGCTGCCGCCCGGCGCGTCCAGCAGCTCGACGCGGAACTGCCGGTCGCCCGCGCCGCCGTGGACGACGAGGCGGTCCCCGAGGGCACCGGCGTCGACGACGTCCGGGGCCGCGCCCCGCGGCGCCCGCACCACCGCGCCCTCGACACCGGGCAGTTCCCGCTCGAACCGGCCGCTCGGCACCGCGCCGCCCAGGAGCCGCGGACGCTCCTTCAGCGACGCGGCGTCCAGCGCGTCCAGCTTCCGCGTCACGTCGTGCGGGTCCATACCGTGCACCCGGAACGCGTCCTCGGCGTCGTCCAGCGCCTTCCCGGTGGCCCGGAAGTCCGCCAGCGCCTGCTCACCGACGGACGGACCGGACGAGGGACCGTCGATCCGGCCGCCGACCGCGTCCAGCCGTCCCTCCGCCGCCGTATGGTCGATCCGCGCCCGCTGCACCCGGTCCCAGGCGCCCAACCGCGCCTCCAGGTCGCCCGGGAGATCGCCGGGCTTGCGGAACACGTCCACCTTGGCGAGCGACTCGTTCTTCCACTGCGCGAACGGGTCGGGCGCCCTGCCCTTGCCCTTCCCGCCGGTCCCGACGCCGTCCGGACCGCCGAGGTCGACGCCGTCGGCCCGCCCGTGCGGGGCGCCCGGGGCGGGGAGGTGCCCGGTGCCCGGGCGGACGGCCTCGGCGCCCGGGACGTCGATCCCGCCCGCACCGTGCGCAACCACCGGCGTGGTCGCACCGTCCAGCGCGGTGACGCCGTGGCCCGGCGTTCCGGCGCCGGGCACCTCCGGCAGCTTCGGCTCCGGCACGGCGGTGACCGCCGAGCCGGTCGCCGGGGTCTCCACCGGGTGGCCCGGCACGGCGCCCGGTCCGTCGGGCATGCCGTGGCCGGGCGCCGGGACGGACCGCTCGCCCAGCCCGGCAAGATCCCCGCCGAACCCGCCCTGCGAGGTGCGCACCGCACCGCCCACCGCGGGCACCTCGGGGTGCGCCGCGGCGGCGGGCGGCGGGGTGATGCCGTGCGCGGTGGCGCCCGGCTGCACGGTCGGCGGGGCCAGGTGCTCCCCGGCGGTCGGCGGCGTCAGACCACGCGCTGCCGGGGGCGGGACGACGCCGGTGGCTCCGGCCGCGGGCACGTCCACACCGTGGGTGACGGTGCCCGGCGGGGTGATCCCGTGCGTGGCGGTGGCCGGGGGCGTGATCCCGTGGACGCCCGTCACCGGCGGGGTGATGCCGTGGGTGGCGAGGGTCGGCGGGGTGATGCCGGAGACGTCCACCCCGGCGCCGAGACCGCGTCCCGCGCCGACGTCCGCGATCCGCCCGGCGCCCGCGTTGACGGCGGCGCCCGGCACCTCGGTGTGGGCCAGCCCGTGCACCGGACCCGGCGTCACCGAGCCGGTGGCCGGGAGATGGATCTCGCCCGGCGCGGTCACCACGGGGGCGGTGGTGCCCGTCGCGGGCAGGTCGAGACGGCCGACGGACGGCGTCGCCACCGGGGTGTGCGCCCCGGTGGCCGGGATGTCGAGATGCCCGACGGTGGGCATCGCGCCCGGCGTCAGGGAGCCGGTGTGCAGATCGAAGGTGCCGGCCGCCGGTACGCCCGGCGCCTCGACATGACCGAGGTCGACCAGGCCCGCGGACGAACCGTGCGGCATCGCGGTCGACGGCGACGGCAGGTCGAAGGAGCGCAGCGCCGGGACGTCCGCGATCCGCGCGCCCGAGCCGATGTTGCCCAGATCGCCCAGCCCGTGCGAGACGTTGAGGTGCCCGGAGGAGACCGACCCGAGACCGTGCCCGCCCAGACCGGTCGCCCCGCCCGGCGCCGCCACCCCGGACAGCCCGCCCTGCGGCGAGAGATGCGAGACGGGGCCGACGGTCGGCAGGTTGCCGAGCACCCCGGAGTGGCCGAGGTTCGACAGTCCGCCGAGCGACGAGTCGAGCCCGCCGAGCCCCTGCACCGACGGCAGGTTCAGCCCGCCGTGCAGCCCGCCCAGGCCCTGCACCGACGGCATCGAGATCCCGCCGTGCAGCCCGGCGCCCATGCCCTCCAGCTTCGGCATGGACAGATGAGGGGTGCTCAGCCCGGCCATCGAACCGTCGAGGTGCATCGCCGGCGGGGTGCCGACGCCGTGCATCGACAGCGACGGCGAGAACGACCCGGGACCGGCGAAGTTCCCGGTCCGCATCACCGCGAGGTCGCCGATCGGGTCGATGTGCACCGACGGGATGGAGCCGCCGCCCGCGCCCGCGAGATGGTTGATCGGCCCGGCGCCGCCCAGCAGCCGCCCGCCCGCACCGACCGCGCCGAAGCGGTACTTGCCGAACATGCCGCGGTCGATGAAGCCGATCCGCAGCGCCTTGCCGACGCCCAGCGCCTGGATCTCGGCGGCGTCCACCGGCAGGATCAGCCGCAGCGCCTTGAAGCCGGACAACCCGTCGACCACGGACCTGCCGCCCGCGACCAGCCCGGAGCCGATCCACTTCGCCGCGTTGCCGATGCCCTTCATCCCGCCGTACGCGAGCGCCCCCGCGAAGTGCAGCCCGCTGATGCCCGCGGGCAGCATCATCGGCAGCGCCTTGAACGGCGTGACGATGTGGAAGGCGCCGTTCATCCCGGTGAAGATCCGGCCGCCGAAGCCGGGGATCTTCGTGAACGGGGTGTGCGTCCACAGCCCGTTCAGGCCCCGGCTCCAACTCGCCGCGCCCCGCGCGAAGTCCTTCGTGCCGAAGAACAGATGCAGCGACATGTTGAGGATGTTGCGCCCGGTGAAGACGTTCTTGAACGAGGTGAACGCCGTCTTGACGCCGCTGATGCCCTTGGCGGCCAGCCCCCGCAGGCTCTGGAACACCTTGGTGATCTGCAGACCCTTGGTGCTGGGCGCGATCATGCCGAGCCCGGCCAGCAACAGGTCCAGCGCGCTGGCGTCACCGTTGGCGAAGTCCACCGCGGTCTTGATGAAGATGGCGACGTTCAGCGCGACGGCGAACAGCGCCACCGGACCGCCCACGATGATCGCCGGGATGATCAGGATGATCGCCAGCCAGCTGAGCGCCTTCATGATCTCGTCGCAGGCGTCGATCGGCGAGGCGATCTTGTCACCGGCCGCCCGCACCGCCCGCGCCGCCGTCTTGGACGCCTCCTTCTGGACGTCCCCGGCGTCCTTCGCTGTCGACTTCAGCGAGTCCCGGCCGTCCTCGTCGTCCTCGTCGAGCCCCTTGGCCTGCTGGAGCGCCGTGTCCGCGCGGCCCTGCTGCTCCTCCATGACCGCCTGGTACGTCCGCAGCGCGCTCTGCACGTCCTCCTGCGCCTCGCGGAACGTCGAGACGAACTTGCGCAGTTTGCCGTCGATGACCTCGCGCAACGCGTCACCGGTCTTGCCGACGAAGGCGCCGTCCGTGGTGTTCTTCACCTCGGTGAGCCCGTCGTCGATCTTGTCCGCGAGATCGACCAGCTCCTGCTGGGACGCGATGACCTCCCGGATCCTGGCCGCGTCACCCGGGGTCGGGTCCGAGTCCAGGCCCAGGGCGCTCCAGTCCGTTTCGCGGGGCAACGACGTACCGGCCTTCCTTGAACGGCTGCCGCGGGCGGCGCGGCAGGGTGGTGGGGGTGGGTGCGGTGCGGGCAGTACGGGCAGTTCGGGCCCGGTGCCGCCGGAAGGGAGGCCCGGCGGGGAGAAGGGCCCGTACGCATTACACGCACCACGGCCCCGGGAGGTTCACCGTCCCGCGCGGTAATTCCGCTTCGGGGTGAACCATCCGGCCCGCCCGTGCGTGAGAGGAGTGCAAGGTAATGCTTCCGCCGCCCGGCCGCAGGCCCCAGAGGTGCCCATGCCCGACTTCTCCATCGACTACGAGCTGCTCAACCAGGTGCAGACCCGGATGCGTCAGCTGGCCGACACGGCCGACTCCGGCGGTGCCAAGGGTGCGCTCAAGACCCTGACGGAGTCGACCGACGACGCCAAGAGCGTCATGGGCTTCAGCGACCTCGGCGCGGCGATGTACGCCTTCTCACACCGCTCGGCGAGCCGGGCGAAGGACGCGAAGGACGGCCTCAACAAGCTCGCCGACATCTTCGAGTCGGTGTCCGACAACTACTTCCAGGTCGACGCGGGCATGGCGGACAGCGCCGGGGTGATGGGCGCGAGCCTCGGTCTCGACGACTGGAAGCACAAGAAGGCCGCCTGGGACCAGTGGGACGAGGACACCAAGGCGTGGAACGACTACCTGAAGGAGATCGGCGCGTCCGACTACTTCAAGGAGCACCCCGGGGCCGACATCAACGACGTGTGTTCCGCCGTCGACGGCGCCCCCTCCTGGTGCGAGCGGTACAACAACGACAAGGACGTCCCCTCGCAGCCCGGCGACCACCCCGAGGGCGAGCGCCCCGACGACACCCCGCCCACCGAGAAGACCATCACCACCGACTCGGGCAGCACCCACGTCAAGGTGACCCTCGACGACGACAACAACGTCATGACCGAGGAGTCCACCGTCACGATCGGCTCCGGCGCCGACGAGCAGAAGTACATCAACAAGACGACGTACGACTCGTCGCCGCAGCCCATCACGCTCGACAACGGCAAGACGTTCGACGCGCGTGACTACACCACGGTGACGACCGGCCCGGACGGCTCCGAGACCACCACCCGCTACGTCATCAACGACGACGGCAGCGGCACCATGACCGTCACCTCGGACGACGAGACCACGACCTACACCCGCTCCTCCCCCTTCGGCGACGGCGCCGAATGGAAGGAGGAGGACGACTGAGCCGCGCCCCGCGCACCGGCCGTCCGCCCCGGGGCCCCGCCCCGCACCCCTGAGCCCCCGTACGACATCCCGTAACCAAGGAGAGATCTTGGCCGCCAACATCAGCCTCGACTTCGCGGAGATCGAGCGCGTCTCGAACCTGCTCAAGAACAGTGCCGACAACACCCTTGTGCCCCGGATGACGGAGGCCAAGAACGAGGTCGACACGATGCTCAACTCCACGCTGAAGTTCAACAACTCCAGCCCCGCCCTCCAGCAGTCCTACGAGAAGCTCACGCAGTCGCTGACCGAGGCGACGCAGAGCATCAAGGACTTCGCGGAGCAGTTCGAGAAGATCGTTCAGTCGATGCGGGACATGGACGACGAGATGGCGAACAAGATCCGCTCCAGCGGCAGCTGACGCCCGCGCCGCCCGGCGGCGCCCCGTACGACCCGACCGCACTCCCCGGAGGAACACATGGCGCAGGACGTCTTTCTCGACTACGACGACATCAAGCGTGTCGCCAACACCATGGAGAACAAGTTCACCGACATCGCCAACGAACTGGGCGATCTGGAGAACACGGTGAGCACGCTGCTCAAGGACGGTCTCGTCTTCGAGCAGTCCAGCCCGGCGCTCGAAGAGGCGTACCAGGCGTTCAGCAAGCAGATGAAGGAGTCCTCGGCGAACATCAAGGTGTTCGCACAGTCCTTCACCGACATCGTCAAGTCCATGACGGACTCCGACAGCCAGATCGCCGCGGGCGTCCGCAGCAGCTCCAACGGCTGACGACGGAACGCGAACGGGCCCGGCACCCACCGTGGGTGCCGGGCCCGTCCGCGCAGCGGGAGCGGCGGGTCAGCTCTCCAGGACCGTCAGCGGCACCTGCACCGGCACCACACTGCCGGACGGGCCCGCCGTCCAGGCGCGGCCCGGGTTCATCCGGGTGCGGATGTGCTCGGCACTGATCCGCGCGCCGATGATGTCGCCGTCACCGATCGCCCGCGCCCCGAGCAGCAGCCCCCGGCGCGAGCGGCGGACCATACCGATCCAGCCCATCGAACTCATGCCCTCCGACGGGCCGCCGATCAGGATGCCCTGGTTGCGGTCGCGGCCGGACGAGGCGATCTTCCGCAGCACCTTGTCCGCACCGCAGCTGGCGATCAGGTCGCTGTCGTCGGCGACCACGACCACCGGCTTGTCGCCGACCGCGCGCAGCGCCTCCTCCACGGTGTTCGCCGACGGGTCGGTGTCCGTGATGACGTGCGCCAGACCGTGGTCGGCGAGCTTGCGCAGCGGCGACTCGCGCGGGGCGAGCACCACCAGCGACGTACCGCCGGTGATCAGCGAGACGGACATCGCCGCCAGGGCGGTGGAGCGGCCCGACCCGGGCGGACCGACGACCGCGAAGCTGCCGCCGCCGGAGAGGAAGTCGAAGCCCAGCGGCCGCACCTCGTCCCCGCCGATGCCCAGCAGCGCCCACATCGGACGGCGCGACGTCTCCGGAACCTGCTCCATCGCCTCCTGGAAGCCGATGAGCTTCGGCATCTCCGCCACCCGGAACGGCCGCCGCTCCGCGGGCAGCGCGGCATCCCGCTCGGTGGCGAGACGGCCGATCTCCCGCAGCGCATCGGCCTGATCGGCGCTGCCCTGGCCCGGCACCCCGTCACCGGCGGTCGGCAGCAGCGCGATCTGCGTCTCGACCGCCGCCGGGGTGTGCCAGCCACGACCCGGCGGGATGTGGCCCGGCACCCGGTTCGGCGACATCCCCGCGAGGTAGTAGTCGCCCTTGTCCGACTGGCGCAGCAGCAGCCGGAAATCGTTGTGCGCGGAGAGCCGCCCGCCGAGCAGCCCCCGCTCGGACGACGCCACCAGGTGGATACCGGCCGCGGCACCCTCCCGCAGCAACCGCGTGACCTCGTCGAACAGCCGCCCGCCGTCGTACTCGTCGAGCATCTGGGAGATCCCGTCCCAGCCGTCGATCAGCAGCATCAGATGGGCCGGACGCTCGGCGACCGGCAGCGCGGCGCGCAGCTCGGTCAGGCTGGCGCAGTCGTGCGCCGACATCTTCTCCTGGCGCGTGGTCAGCTCCCGCACGAGGCGGCCCAGGAGCCGCGCCAGCCGCTCGGTGTCGAACCGGGAGACCACCGCACCGCAGTGCGGCAGCGCCTCCAGCGCCGACAGCCCGCCGCCCGCCGCGTCGATCGCGTACAGATGCAGATCGGCGGCGGACAGGGTGCGCGCCGCCGAACCGGCGAGGGTGCGTAGCACCTGCGTACGGCCCGAGCGCGGCGCGCCCACGACGTAGAGATGGCCGAACGAGGAGAAGTCCAGGCAGCAGACCCGGCGCTCCTGCTGGCTCGGCAGGTCGAGCAGCGCGTACGGCACGGCCGCGGGGCGGCCCGGCGGGGTCGGCGGTGCCTGGGGCAGGTCGTCGAGGGTGACGACGTCCGGCAGCGCGGGCAGCCACGGGCTGGCCTGCTCGCTGTGGTCCGCCAGTGCCGCGGTCGCCTTGCGGATCGTCTCGACGAGGGCCAGCAGATCGGTCGCGGTCTCCGGAGCCGCGGCGTCCGCCCCGGTCTCCTCGTCCTCGTCGAACAGCTCGACCGGACGGCCCAGCCGGTTCCAGGACAGCTCCACCCCGCGGACGTTGCGGGCGGCGGCGGTGACCGCGCCCGGCTGCGCGGGCGCCTCGTCCTCGCCGGGCTCCTGACCGGCGCGGGCGGCACCCACCCAGGCGGTCTGGAACGGCGTCGGCGCATGGTCGCCGCGGCGCACCAGGGCGCGGCCCGGCGTCGCGGAGGAGATGCTCACCGCGTCGCCGGAGTCGATGATGTCCTGGCTCTCGCTCTTGTCGGTGACCCGCAGCGCGATCCGGAGGTTGGTGTTGGCCTTGATGTCGGTCGAGACCGAACCGCCGGGCCGCTGGGTGGCGAGGATCAGGTGCAGACCGAGCGAACGGCCGCGCTGCGCCAGGCTGATGAGGCCCGGTACGAAGTCCGGCACCTCGCGCACCAGCGTCGCGAACTCGTCGATGACGATCAGCAGCCGCGGCAGCGCGGGCAGCTCGCGGTTGCGGGCCCGCTTGGCGCGGTAGTCCGGGTGGTCCTTGGCCTCGACGTCGGCGAGCAGCTGCTCACGGCGGCGGAGTTCCGCGTCGAGCGAGGCCAGCGCCCGCTGTACGAGGTGGCCGTCGAGGTCGGTGACCATACCGAGGGTGTGCGGCAGTTCGGCGCACTCGCGGAAGGCGCTGCCGCCCTTGTAGTCGATGAGGACGAACGCCAACTCGTCGGGGCGGTTGGCGGCGGCGAGCGAGGCGATCATCGTCTGCAGCAGCTCGGACTTGCCGGAACCGGTGGTACCGGCGACCAGCCCGTGCGGCCCGTCGCGCACCAGGTCCAGCCGGAGCGGCCCGTCGTACCCGGCGCCCAGCACGAACGTCGTGGAGGCGGGGCGCCGCTCCCAGGACCGCAGCAGCGCCTCGACGTCCGGCGGCTCCTGACCGATCAGCCCGAGCAGCTTGACGCCGTCCGGCAGCCCCGAGTCACCGTCGAGGGTGACGTCCCGGACCGGGGCGAGCGCCCGGGCGACCTCCTCGCACCAGGCGGTGTCCACCAGATCCGCGCGGACGCCGCTGACCTTGGGCGAGCCGGTGGTGCGGACGGCGAGGTGGTTGCCGGTCGCGGTGACGACGGAGGTGCACTCCTCCGGCAGCAGCCGCTCCTGCTCGTCCACGCAGAGGCTGTAGATGTGCACCGGCGGCCCGGCCTTGAGGACCTGCACCATGCCGGGCACGTCCCGCAGCCGCCGCGCGCCGTCCGCGATGACCAGCACATCCGGCTCGTCCAGCAGGGTGCGGCCGAGCGCGGAGGCGGCGGCAGCGGTACGCGCCTGGATGTCGGCGACGAGTTCGTTGATGCGGTGCGCGGTGCTCTCGGGGTCGTTGCCGAGCGCGACGACGCTGGTGCCGCGGCCGGTGTCCAGATGCGGCAGCCACCGCACCCACGACCACGCCTCGGCGTTCTCGTCGCTGGTGAGGACCACGATGCGCAGATCGCGGGGGCTGTGCAGCACCGCGCTCTGGGCGACCGTCCAGGCGGCGATGGCGCGGGTGGTGGCGCCCGGCCCGGCCAGACCGACGACACCGAGGTCGGCCATCTCCAGGCCGTACGGCACATCGGCGAGCCGCCAGTGCACGGAGCGGTGGTTGGCGTCCCGGGCCTGGTCCTCGATCCGCCGCAGCGACGGGCGGGTCAGGGTGCCCAGCCGCACGGTGAGCCGGTCCGGGTCGCGGCGGCGCCGCTCCCAGAGGGAGCCGGACGGGCCGGTGGCGGTCAGCAGCACCGTCGCCGGGTCGGGGAAGGTGGCGTTGCGCAGCCGGCGTTCCTCGACGGCGGCCTCGCGCAGCTCCAGTTCGAGGGCGGCGCGGCGCAGCCGGTAGATGCGCAGCGACTCCTCGTACTGCTTGCGGCCGGTGCGGCGGCCGATGATCCAGTTGCTGATCGCCATCATCGGGCTGAAGAAGATGAAGATCATGAAGTAGAAGGACCGGAAGAGGCCCATCATGATCAGGCCCATCATCAGCGGCGCCAGCACGAACAGCAGCGGGAAGGCGCGCGGTCCGGGGCGCGACGGCGGGCCCTGCATCCGCATCGTCTCGGCGTCCAGGTGCGGGGCGATCCGCGGCGGACGGTTGTACTCCACCGCCATGCCGTCCGCCGACGGGTTCACCGCCGCGTCCGGCTGGAACGGCGCCGACAGCCGCAGCAGATGCTCGCCCAGGGAGAGATCGGCGAAGGCGGGCCACTCCGCGGCGCCGTCGTCCGGCGGCGGACGGTGGCCCGGGGGCCGCTCCGGTTCGGTCGGCGGCAGCCCGTCGGGACCGGGCGCCACCGAGTGGCCGCCGGTGCCGCCGTCGCGGGTCCCGGCCGGTTCCTCCGCCGTCAGCGGGGTGCCGGTCTCGGGGTCCACCGGCGGCGGGGGCGTCAGGCTGCGCAGCCCGCAGCTGTCCTCGTCGGCGCCGTCCGGCAGCAGGTACGTCACCTCGCCGTCCGGGCCGACGGTCAGCCAGACACCGTGCTCGGGGGCGTCGCCGCCGGAGAGCCGCAGCGCGCAGCCGCGGGCGGTGCCGATCTCGTGGCTGCCCGCGCCGAGCCGCCAGACCCGGCCCGCGCCGGGCCCGCCGACGTGCCGGACCTCGATGAGAACGGGGTCGCCCGGCGCGGGCTGCCACGCCTGCGCGGGGTGGTCGACGGCGCAGGGCGCGCCCAGCCCGAGAAGGGCGCCGTCGCGGATGCCGGAGCCGCGCAGCGGCAGCGCACCGTCCAGCGCGCGGTCACCGAGGTAGACCTGCGGGGGCGGGGCGGGCGACGGGAGGGGGTCGCCGGTGTCCGGTGGCGCCGGGGCCAGGGAGGCGGCGAGGTCGGCGACGGTCGCCTGCTCGGGCACATCGAGCAGATGGTCCGTCAGGCGTCCGGCGTCGGAGGTGGTGAGCGTCAGTTTCACGGAGGTCCCACTGATCGGTGCCGTCAAAGGGGCGGTACGGGGCGAGCGGCCGCCGGGCGGCGGCCGCTCGCGGTGCGGCGGGTCGGGTCAGGAACGCGCGGCGGGCCGGGCGGCGCCGCCGGTCGCCTCCTGCCCCCGGTCGGCGGGGGCGGCCTGACCGGGGAACCCGTCGGCGGCGTCCGGCGCGGTGTCGGCCGCGGCGGCGCGCGCGGAGACGCCGGGCGCACCGGCCGCGCCGCTGCGGGCGGAGGCACCCGGGGCCGCCGGTTCCGCGGCGGCGCTCTTCACGGTGGTGACGGTCGGCGCCGGACGCCGCTCGGCGGGCGCCGGGACCCGGCTGCCGACCGCCGCGGTCGCCTCGGCGGTGTCCTCGTCGAACAGCGCGTCCGGATGGCCGTCGGCGGTGCCCGCGGCGGGCGGCGGCGGCAGCACCGGCGGCAGGTCCGACAGCACCCGCGACAGCGCCGCGCCCAGCGCGTTGGCCGAGGTCAGCAGCGAGGTGCCGGTGAGCAGCAGCTGACCGTGGCGGTCCGTCAGCAGCCGCCGGGCGTGACCGCGCGGGCGGCCGGGCACCACGATCCGCAGCCGGGGCGGGCCGCCGGGGCTGTGCCCGAAGTCGTCGGGCAGCGGATCGGGCAGCTCGGCGGCGGCGAGCACCGGCGCGATGCCGTGCCGCGGCTCCGTCTCCCGGGCGGCGCGGTACGCCTCGCGGACCGGTGCGCCCGGATGCCGCGGGTGGACCCCCTCGGCGACGGTCACCAACCCCTCCGGCAGCCGCGCGTCGAGCTGCGCGGTGAGCGCCCGGACCAGGGCGGGGGCGGTACGGGCGTCGCCCTCCACCGCGGTGAGGGCGGGGCCCGACGCCAGGTCGAGGAAGGCGCAGCGGCGGCCCTCCGCGACGCCGACGGCGACCAGCAAAGGGGGGCCGTCGCCGGGGGAGGGCGCGACGGCGGGCAGGTCCTCGCGCCGCACCGTCCAGCGGCGCGGGTCCGCCGGGTCCTCGGACCACGGGGCGCCGGGGGCGTCCGCGGCGGTCCCGGCGCACAGCACGGTGACGGTGTCGCCGTCGACCAGCGCCGCGTACGGCCGCGGTGCGCGGTCCGCGGCGGCGCCGGGGGCGGCCGCCTGCCGGGCGGCGGTCACGGCGCGTTCGGCGTCCCGCCAGGTGTGCGGGGAGCGCAGCCGGCGCACGAGCAGCCGCAGCGCCTTGCGGTGGGCGCGCAGCGCACGCAGCGGTGCGCCGAAGGCGTGGCGGGTCGCCGCGGCCTCCCGGCGTATCGCGTGCGCGGACGCCTTCCAGCCGCCGGCCCGCTGGACGGGGATCCGGATCAGGAAGAACAGCAGCAGGACCATCCCGAGCACGCCGAGGACGGTGAAGATGAGGTTCTGGTGGGCGTTGATGAAGGCGATCGGATCGCCGGAACGGCTCATGCGGCGGCGCTTTCGGCGGGGGAGGGAGGGGGCGTCGCGGTCGTACGGTCGGCGGGGTGCGGGGGCGGCGCGTTCGTGGCGGTCCTCGGGGTCGTGTTCCGCAGCCGGGGGCGCGGGACGGTGGGCCTGGGCGACGCGGCGAGTTCGCGCCGCATCGCGAGCAGAGCGTAGTGCGTACGGGACTTGACGGTGCCGCGCGGTATGCCCATGGCCTGCGCGGCCTCGGCGCCGGAGCGGTCCAGCAGATGGACGTGGACGAGGGCGTCGCGGTGCTCGGGGCTCAACCGGCACAGCGCCTGGGTGATCACCTGGCGGTCCACGACGGCGTCGGCCATGTCCGGGCCCGCGGGCCGGGTCAGCGCCTCGGCCGGTGTCGGGCCCACCGGCACGGCCCGCTCCCGGCGGTGCGCGTCGACGGCGAGGTTGTGCGCCACGGTGAACAGCCAGGAGCCGAGCCGGGGTTGCCCCCGACCCTCGGCCCGGGCCCGGCCGCGCCCGGCGTCCGGGCCCTCGCCGTGGCCGCACCGGCGGTCGCCCTCGTGGCCCGCACGCGGGGCGGGCACCCGGGCCTCCGGCGACGGTACGCACCCGCCCTCGCCCGCCCGGAAGGCGCCGGGTCCGTGGGGCTCTTCGGCGGTGCGGAGGTCGTGGAGGTCCTCGTCGGTGAGGTCGAGGCGGTCGGCGGCGAGCCAGGCGCGCAGGAAGGTCTCCTGCACGATGTCCTCGGCGCGGTAGGGGTCGCCCGAGGTCAGGCGGGCGGCGTAGCGCAGCAGGGCGGGGCGGTGGCGCTCCATCGCGCCGCGCAGCAGTGCGTCCGCGTCGGCGGGCGGGCGCGCCCCGCCGGAGCGGCCGCCGTCTGCGCGAGGTGTGGACGGGTGGGCCGTTCGCAAAACGGGCACTCCTCCTCGGACAGGGCACGAACCGGGCAAAGATCTCTCGTACCACCGGTGCGTGGCGTTTTCTCGGCGCGGGGCGCAGGAAGGTGACGGGGCACGGGGTCCCCGGTCCCGGTCGGCAGTGAGCTGCTCCCGCCCCGGGTGGTCATCCCGGGAGGCGCGCCGGACACCTCGTGAGCTTGACGCAAAGTCCGGCCCGGCAACCTCAAGGGACCCTCTGAACTTCTCACAGAATACGTGAAGTGTGCAGCCATGATCCGTGCCGATCCGGCCGTCCCGAGGCACTTTCCGGGCGCCGGTACGGCTCCGGCCTGCGGCGCCGCCGGATGAACTGTGCCGTGTTCATATGAAGTTCACCGCCCGGCCCGCACCCCGGGTGACCCGTGGGCCGGTTTCTCCCCGTGGCCGACAATCGCCCCCGGCGGCCGGGTGCCCGGCCGCCGTCCGCCCGCCGTACCGGTGCGCCGGGCCGTCAGGAGCCGCTGAAGAGCCGGCTGCGGTGCGAGGCGCGGCGCGCGGTGGCGAGCAGCGAGCGCAGCTGCGCGCCGAACTGGTCCGCGTCGTGCAGCCGCCTGCGGAACGGGAGGCGGACGTCGTGGTGGCCGAGCGGGTACTCCAGGCGCAGGGTGACGCCGTACCGGTCGAGGGCCAGCGGGACCGCCCGCCGCACCCGTTGCAGCAGACACGGCTCGACCAGGCGCAGCAGCAGCGGGACGAGGTTGCCGTGCCCGTCGGCGAGATGGGTGAGCAGACCCGCCTCGCAGGTGGCGAGCGGGTCCGGGGTGGCGGTCAGCAGCTCGTCCAGGGAGACAGAGGCGGCTCCGGTGGGCGTGGTGAGGACGGCGCCGCCGAACTCCAGGCAGCCGCCGCTCCCCTCCTCGCGCCCGTTCGGGGGCAGCAGCCGTCCGGTCAGGGTGAGGCGGGCGCGGACCCGGCTGCGGGTCGGGAGCGGGGCGATGTCGGTGAATTCGAGGGTGGTGACGGTGCGTGCGTCCGGCGCGTCGGACGTGGCGGGCGCCGGGTGGAGGTGGAGGCGCGGCGGGGTCCCGTCGGTGCTGTGGCGGGAGACCTCCGTGCGTGCCCCGTCGGTCAGCACCGTCATCGACTGTGCCGACGCCAGGATCGTCCGGACCCGTTCCGCGTCCGTCGGGCGGCCGCCGGGGGAGCTGAAGATGCGCACACACGCCTCCTGTTGATTAGGTAAGGCTAACCTTACTTAATCGAGGGGGTGGGGGAAGCCCCGGGGTGCCGACGGACGCGCCCTCCCCGCCGTGGCCCGGTGCGCGCACCGCGGGCGGGCCCGGCGGCCCGGCGCGCCTGGCGGCCGCCGATCGGGGAGGGGAGGCGCAGGCCGGGCGGTGGGGATGCTTGGATGGGTCGGTCGAACACGGGACCTGGCGGTACCTCTTGGGGGAGATCGACCGCCGGGACCCACGACGGGCACGGACAGCTTCCGACCGGCGAGAGGGCGCAACCACATGAAGATCCTCATCAGCGCGGACATGGAGGGCGCCACCGGCGTCACCTGGCCCGCCGATGTGCTGCCGGGCACGCCCCAATGGGAGCGCTGCCGCCATCTGTTCACCTCCGACGTCAACGCCGCGGCCACCGGCTTCCTCGCCGGGGGCGCCGACGAGGTGCTGATCAACGAGGCGCACTGGTCGATGCGGAACCTCCTGCTGGAACAGCTCGACGACCGCGTCCAGATGCTCACCGGCCGCCACAAGTCCCTGAGCATGGTCGAGGGCGTCCAGCACGGCGACGTCGACGGCATCGCCTTCATCGGCTACCACACCGGCGCCGGCACCGAGGGCGTCCTCGCCCACACCTACCTCGCCAACTCCCTCACCGGCGTCTGGGTCAACGGCACCCGCGCCAGCGAGGGTTACCTCAACGCCCTCGTCGTCGCCGAGTACGGCGTCCCCGTCGTCCTCGTCACCGGCGACGACCGCACCTGCGTGGACGCCCGCGGCTACGCCCCCGACGCCCGTACCGTCGCGGTCAAGGACTACGTCTCCCGCTACGCCGCCGTCTGCCGCCCCCCGGCCCGTACCGCCGCCGACATCCGGGAGGCCGCCCGCGAGGCCACCGCGCTCGCGGTCCGCCACGAGCCCGCGCGGGGCGGCCCGTTCCGGGTGGAGATGGAGTTCGACGCCGAGCACCTGGTCGGCGCCGCCTCCTGCGTCCCGGGCGTGGAGCGGTGCGGGGAGCGCCGCGTCGCCTACACCAGCGACGACATGTACGAGGCGATCCGCTGCTTCAAGGCGGTCACCACCCTCGCCTCGTCCGCAGTGGAGGAGCAGTATGGCTGAGCAGTACCAGGGGCCCGTCGACGACAAGGCCCTCGACGAGGTCGTCCGCTTCACCTCGGACCTGATCCGTATCGACACCACCAACCACGGCGACGGCACCTGCCGGGAGCGCCCGGCAGCCGAGTACGTCGCCGAGGCGCTGGCCGAGACCGGGCTCGAACCGACGCTGCTGGAGCGGACCCCGGGCCGCACCAACGTCGTCGCCCGGATCGAGGGCACCGACCCGTCGGCCGACGCCCTCCTCGTCCACGGCCACCTCGACGTCGTCCCCGCCGAGCCCGCCGACTGGACCGTGCACCCCTTCTCCGGTGAGGTCCGCGACGACGTGGTCTGGGGGCGGGGCGCCATCGACATGAAGAACATGGACGCGATGGTCCTCGCCACCGTCCGCCGCTGGGCCCGCGAGGGCGCCCGCCCCCGCCGCGACATCGTCCTCGCCTTCACCGCCGACGAGGAGGCCAGCGCCGAGGACGGCTCCGGCTTCCTCGCCGACGAGCACGGCGCGCTCTTCGAGGGCTGCACCGAGGGCATCAGCGAATCCGGCGCGTTCTCCTTCCACACCGACACCGGGCTGCACCTCTACCCCGTCGCCGCCGGGGAGCGCGGCACCGCCTGGCTCAAACTGACCGCCCACGGCCGCGCCGGACACGGCTCCAAGGTCAACCGCGCCAACGCCGTCACCCGCCTCGCCGCCGCGATCACCCGCATCGGCGAACACCGCTGGCCGGTCCGGCTGACCCCCACCGTCCGCGCCGCGCTCCGTGAACTCGCCGCCCTGCACGGCATCACCGACGCCGCCCCGGACGCACCGGACTTCGACGTCGACGCGCTCCTGGCCCGCCTCGGCACCGCCGCCGCCCTCGTCGAGCCCACCGTCCGCAACAGCGCCAACCCGACGATGCTGGACGCCGGTTACAAGGTCAACGTCATCCCCGGCAGCGCCGCCGCCCAGGTCGACGGCCGGGTCGTGCCCGGCGGCGAGGACGAGTTCCACGCCACCCTGGACCGCCTCACCGGACCCGACGTCGACTGGGCGATCGACCACGGCGAGGTCGCCCTCCAGGCACCCGTCGACTCGCCCGCGTTCGCGGGGATGCGCGCCGCGCTGGAGCGGTTCGACCCGGACGCCCACGTCGTGCCGTACTGCATGTCCGGTGGCACCGACGCCAAGCAGTTCTCCCGGCTCGGCATCACCGGCTACGGCTTCTCCCCGCTCAGGCTGCCGCCGGACTTCGACTACCAGGCGCTCTTCCACGGCGTGGACGAACGCGTCCCGGTCGACGCCCTGCACTTCGGCGTCCGCGTCCTGGACCACTTCCTGCTCCGCGCCTGACCGCCGCCGCGCGGCCGGTGCCCTGCCCGGGCACCGGCCGCGCGGCCCCGCCACGTCCTCTCGTCCGCGCACCCACGACCCGGCCCCGCCGGTGCACAAGGAGGAAGACCCCGCATGGTGACCACGGCCCCCTACGGAGCCTGGACGTCCCCCGTGGACGCCCGGACCGTCGCCGCCCACGACGGACGCCCCGCCTTCGTCGGCGTGATCGGCGACGAGGTCTGGTGGACCGCGCCGCGCCCCGCTGAGGGCGGCCGCCGGGCGCTCGTCCGCCGCCGCGCCGACGGCACGGAGGAATCCGTACTGCCCGCGCCCTGGAACGTCCGCAGCCGCGTCCACGAGTACGGCGGCCAGCCCTGGACCGGCACCGTCACCGACCACGGACCGCTCGTCGTCTTCAGCCACTTCACCGACCAGCGCCTCTACGCCTACGCCCCCGACCGGGACGCGGCGCCCCGCCCCCTGACCCCGCTCTCACCCGTCGGCGACGGACTGCGCTGGGCCGACCCGGTGCTCGTCGGCGACGAGGTGTGGTGCGTCCTGGAGGAGTTCACCGGCGACGGGCCCACCGACGTCCGCCGCCTCGTCGCCGCCGTCCCGCTCGACGGCTCCGCCGCCGAGGACCGTACGGCCGTCCGGGAGCTGAGCGACGACCGCCACCGCTTCGTCACCGGCCCGCGCCGCTCGCCCGACGGCCGCCACACCGCCTGGCTCGCCTGGGACCATCCGCGGATGCCCTGGGACGGCACCCTCGTGATGCTCGCGGACACCGCCGACGGGGAGTTCACCGACGTCCGCCCGATACTGGGCGACCTCGGACCGGACGCCCCCGCGCCCGGGAGGCGCGGCGAGTCCGTCGCGCAGATCGAGTGGGCCCCGGACGGCGCGCTGCTCTTCGCCTCCGACCGCGAGGGCTGGTGGGAGCTGTACCGCACGGAGATCGCCGACGGCCGCGTCAAGGAGCCCCGGCGGCTGTGCGCCGCCCGCCGGGAGGAGTTCGGCGGCCCGCTGTGGAACGTCGGCTCCCGCTGGTTCCTGCCCCTGGAGAGCGGCACCCTCGCCACCCTCCACGGCCACGGCACCACCACCCTCGGCATCCTCGACCCGGTCAGCGGCGACCTCGTCGACACCGCCGGACCCTGGACGGAGTGGGCCGCCCACCTCGCCGTCCACGGCAGCCGCGTCATCGGCGTCGCCGCCGGTGCCCGCACCGGCTACGAGATCGTCGAACTGGACACCTGCACCGGCCGCGCCCGCGTCCTCGCCCACCACCACACCGACGCCGTCGACCCGGCCTACTACCCGCGGCCCGAGGCCCGTACCTTCACCGGACCGGGCGGACGCGACGTCCACGCCCACCTCTATCCGCCGCACAACCCCGACCACACCGCGCCCGACGGGGAACTCCCGCCGTACGTCGTCTGGGCCCACGGCGGTCCCACCGGCCACTCGCCGCTCGTCCTCGACCTGGAGATCGCCTACTTCACCTCCCGCGGCATCGGCGTCGCCGAGGTCAACTACGGCGGCTCCACCGGCTACGGCAGGGAGTACCGCGAGCGGCTGCGCGGCGAGTGGGGCGTGGTCGACGTCGAGGACTGCGCCGCCGTCGCCCGGGCACTGGCCGACGAGGGCACCGCCGACCGCGCCCGGCTCGCCGTCCGCGGCGGCAGCGCCGGAGGCTGGACCACCGCCGCCTCGCTCACCACCACGGACCTGTACGCCTGCGGCACCATCAGCTACCCGATCCTGGACCTCGCGGGCTGGGCGACCGGCGAGACCCACGACTTCGAATCGCGGTACCTGGAGTCCCTCATCGGCCCGCTCACGGAGGTCCCCGACCGCTACCGCGACCGCTCGCCGCTGCACCGCGCCGACCACATCAAGGCCCCGTTCCTGCTGCTCCAGGGCCTGGACGACGTCATCTGCCCGCCCACGCAGTGCGACCGCTTCCTCGCCGAGGTCGCCGGGCGCGGCATCCCGCACGCCTACCTCGCCTTCGAGGGCGAGGGCCACGGCTTCCGCCGCGCCGACACCATCATCCGCGCCCTGGAGTCCGAACTCGCCCTGTACGCCTACGCGTTCGGGGTGGCCCGCCCGGATCTGACCGCGCTCGACCTGCGGCACTGACCGCCGACCGCCGGGCCGCCCCGTACGAGAGGGCGGCCCGGCGGACCGCGGACACGGGGGCGTGCGCGGGCACCGCTCCGGACGCCCGGGAATTCCCCCTGTTCCCGCCGTTGACACGCCACTTGGGCATCCCCGAGCATGAGCGCGCCGTTACCGACTGGTGGGTACGGCACGTCTCGTGGAGGTCCTCGTGCCCAGCGTCTTCCGCCCCGCGCACCGCCGCACCACCCGCCCCGCGCTCCGCACCGCCCTGACCGTGCTGACCGCCACGGCGCTCACCGCCCCCCTCGCCCTCGCCGCCCCGGCCACCGCCGCGCCCGCCGCCCCGTACACCGCCACCGCGCTGAAACTCACCGTCGACGCGGGCGGGCGCACCTGCACCGTGGACGCCGACCTCTACCGCCCGGCGGGTGTCGACGCGGCGCATCCGGCGCCCGCCGTGATGACCACCAACGGCTTCGGCGGCAGCAAGTCCGACGGCTCGACCGCCGCCACGGCCAAGGCGTTCGCGTCCCGCGGCTATGTCGCCCTCGCCTACTCCGGGCTGGGCTTCGGCAAGTCCGGCTGCCCGGTCTCGCTGGACGACCCCGAGATCGACGGCCGGGCGGCGAGTCAGCTGATCGACTTCCTCGCCGGGACCCGCGCCGCCGACGACGGCACCCGCGTCGACTACGTCACCGAGGACCGCGCCGCCGACGGCGGCCCGGACCCGCGCGTCGGCATGATCGGCGGCTCCTACGGCGGCGCGATCCAGCTGGCCACCGCCGCCGTCGACCCCCGCGTCGACGCGCTCGTCCCCCTCATCACCTGGAACGACCTCTCGTACTCCCTCGACCCCAACAACGCGGGCCGCACCGACGGCGTGACCGGACCGGTCCCCGGGGCGTACAAGAAGGAGTGGACCGGCGGGTTCTTCCTGATAGGTGAGGCGCAGGGGCTGCTCAACCCCAGCCTGGACCCGTCCCGGATCGGCGGCGCGGGCTGTCTGCACTTCGTCGCCGACGCCTGCCGCACCAAGCGGCTGCTGGACTCCGGCAGTTACCCCGCCGACCGCACCGCCGCGATGCTGAAGTACGCCCGCGGCGTCTCCCCGGTCTCCTACCTGAAGTCGGTCAAGGCGCCGACCCTGCTCGTCCAGGGCGAGGCCGACACCCTCTTCAACCTCAACGAGGCGACCGCCACCTACCGCACCCTCAAGGCCCAGGGCACCGACACCAAGATGATCTGGCAGTCCTGGGGCCACAGCGGCGGCATGGCCGATCCCGCCCCCGGCGAACTCGACCTGGGCAAGGGCAACCTGGAGACCAGCTACGTCGGCCGCCGCATCCTGGCGTGGTTCGACCGCTACCTCCACCACCGCACCGGCACGGACACCGGCCCCGCGTTCGCCTACTACCGCGACTGGGCCGCCGACGGCGACCCGTACGGCACCGCCGACACCTTCCCGGCGGGCGGCGCCCGCAAGCTCTACCTCTCCGGCGACGGCCGACTCGTCGACAGCCGCGCGAAGGTGGTCCGCGGCAGCCGCGAGTACCGCAACTGGCTAATCCCCACCAGCCATTCGGAGAGCTCCCTCGCCGGGACGCTGGGCATGTCCGACCCCGCGCCGTACGACCTCCGCGGCACCGCCCTGGACTGGACGTCCGACCCGGTCGGCGACACCCCGCTGGACGTCGCGGGCATCCCCCGGGCGACGCTGAAGGTCGTCTCGCCCGCGGCCGAGCGGACCCAGCACAGCGCCGACGCCGCCGACCGGCTGGTGCTCTTCGCCAAGCTCTACGACATCGCGCCCGACGGCTCCCGGACCCTGGTGCACCGCCTGGTGGCACCGGTACGGGTGCCGGACGCCACCCGGGCGTTCACCGTCCAGCTCCCGGGCATCGTCCACCGCTACGCCCCGGGCCACCGGCTCCGCTTCACGATCGCCGCGAGCGACGGCGCGTACAAGGGAAACCGCGGCATCAAGCCGGTGACGGTCACCAGCGCACCCGGCGACACCGGCGTCCTCGAACTCCCCGTCGTCCAGGGGAGCGTGCGGTAGCGGCGGGGGCGCGTCCACGGACCGTGCGCGCCGTCCGGTACCGCCGACCCGGCGGCGCCGGACGGCGCGCGCCACCCCTGCCGTCCCACCCGCCCCACCACGGCCGCGGCGCTCCGGCCGCCGTCCGCCCCCGGCTACCCCTGACCCCGCGCGCGGTGCCAGACTGCGCCCATGGGGCAACGACACGGCGGGGAAACCGCGCAGGCATGGGCGGCGCTCGGCGGCGCCCCGGAGCTGACGGACCGTATCCGGTACACCGGACCACCAGGGCTGCTGCCCGCCCGGCTGCCGGTGCGGGAACTGGCCCGCGCCACGGTCGCCTGCTGCGCGCTGGCCGCCGCCGAACTCACCGCGCGCCGCACCGGCCGCCCCGTCCCCGCCGTCCGCGTCGACGAGGGCGCGGTGGCCACCGCCTTCGTCAGCGAACGCCATCTGCGCATCGACGGCCGCGCCGCGTCCACCTTCGCCCCGCTCTCCCGCTTCTGGCGCACCGCCGACGGCTGGGTCCGCACCCACGCCAACTACCCGCACCACCGCGAACGGCTGCTGCACGCCCTCGGCCTGCCCGCCACCGCCGATGTCGCCGATGTCGCCTCCGAACTCGCCGGACGGCGCGCCGAGGAGGTCCAGGAGACGGTCTACGCGGCGGGCGGGCTGGCGGTCGCCGCCCGCACGCCCCGGGAGTGGGCGGTGCACGGCCAGGGCGCCACCGTCGCCACCCATCCGCTCGTCACCCGCCAGCGCCTCGGCGCGAGCGCCCCGCCGCGCCGCCTGCCGCCCCTCACCGGCACCCCGCTGCTGCCCGCCGCGGGGCTGCGCGTCCTCGACCTCACCCGGGTCATCGCGGGCCCGGTCGCCACCCGGACGCTCGCACTGCTCGGCGCCGATGTGCTGCGGATCGACGCGCCGCAGCTGCCGGAGAGCCAGGACGCCCACGACGACACCGGGTTCGGCAAGCGCTCCACCTCCCTCGACCTGGGCTCCCGCACCGACCGGGCGGTCTTCGAGGAGCTGCTGTCCGCCGCGGACGTGGTGGTGACCGGCTACCGCCCCGGCTCCCTCGACCGCTTCGGTCTCGCCCCCGAGGCGCTGGTCGAACGCCGTCCGGGGCTGGTCCTCGCCCGGCTCTCCGCCTGGGGTGAGGACGGTCCCTGGGGCGGTCGCCGGGGCTTCGACAGCGTGGTCCAGGTGGCCACCGGCATCGCCCTCGTCGAGGCGGCCGCCGACGGCACGCCCGGCGCCCTGCCCGCCCAGGCGCTCGACCACGGCACCGGCTATCTGCTGGCCGCGGCGGTGCTGCGCTCCCTCACCGAACAGGCCGAGACCGGCGACGCCCAGTTCACCACGCTCTCCCTGGCCCGCACCGCCCGCTGGCTGGTGCACGGCACGGACCGGGACGCCCCGCCCGGACCCGCGGCCGACGGCGCGTACGACCCCGCGCACCATCTGCGGAGCACCGACAGCCCGGTGGGGCGGCTGCGGTACGCGGCCCCGCCCGTCACGTTCGACGGCGGGCCCACGGACTGGGCCACCCCGCCCGGACTGTGCGGCACGGACGCGCCCCGGTGGCGCGACGGCTGACCACCGTGCCACGGCCCGGAAAGACCTGGCCGGACCTGCCCGCGGCTCCGTACGATCGGCCGATGACCGCTGATCGTTATCTCGCGACGGGGCCCCGGGTGGGCATCCGCCACTTCACCCCGGACGACTGCGCGGAGTTCACCGCCCGGGCCCGGGAGAGCGCCGCGCTGCACCACCCGTGGCTCCAGCCGCCGGCCGACGACGACACCTACGCCGGGTACACCGCCAAGCTCCGCGAGCCGCTGCGCGAGGGCTTCCTGTTCTGCGAACGCGACGGCGGCGGCATCGCCGGATATCTGACGATCAACAACATCGTCCACGGCGCCTTCCGCTGCGGGGCGATCGGCTACGGCGGCTTCGCGCACACCGCCGGACGCGGTCTGATGGGCGAGGGCCTGCGGCTCGTCCTGCGGTACGCCTTCGACGTCCTCGGGCTGCACCGCCTGGAGGCCAACATCCAGCCCGGCAACGAACGTTCCCTCGCCCTGGTGAGCCGGGCCGGTTTCCGTCTGGAGGGGTTCTCGCCGGACTTCCTCTTCATCGACGGCGCCTGGCGCGACCACGAACGCTGGGCGATCACCAGCGAGATGCTGCCGGAGGACGAGACGCCCTGACGGCTGTCCCCACGGGGCGTCAGCGGCCCTTCCGGTTGATCTTCATGGTGTCCATGTCCGTGGCCTTGGCCCGCAGATTGCGGTAGCCGTGCCCGGCCGCCCGCAGCGCCGTCTCCGCCTTCTCCTCGGCGAGCGCCGCCGCCATCTCCTCACCGTCCGCGGCGTCCGAGACGACGGTGTAGCGGTAGCTGAACGACACCAGCGCGGCGTCGTAGACCAGCGACCCCTCGGGCGTGAACCGCAGCTGCGCCATCCCGTGGTCGGCCACCTCCGAGAGGAGGGTGGCGCGGGACGCCTCCGACAGGCGGTCCCAGTTGCCGCGGACGATCACTCGGTAGGTGTGCTGCGCTGCCATCGGCCCGACTTCCGTGTTCCGTGCGGTGCGCGGCGCCCGTCGCCCCGCATCCGTACCGTCCCGGCGCCGCCGGGAGGGCGCGGCCAGCGTAGACGTGCGGGCGCGGCGCCGCGCGCGAATTTCTCCGCCCGGAAATTTCTCCGGAGAGTTCGGGCGGACACGGAATCATCTCCGATGGTTACTCGTTGTGACGAACATGAAGGCAATCATTGCGAACAGTTACGGCGGCCCCGAGGTCCTCACGCTCGCCGACCGCCCCGACCCCAAGGTCGGCCCCGACTCCGTCCTCGTCCGCGTACGGGCCGCCGGGGTCAACCCCGTCGACTGGAAGGTCGTCGCCGGAGCGCTCGATCCGATGATGGACGTCCACTTCCCGCTGATCCCGGGCTGGGACGTGGCCGGTGTGGTGGTGGCGGTCGGCGCCGACGCCACCGAATTCGCGGTCGGTGACGAGGTCATCGGCTATGTCCGCAAGGACGCCGTCCAGCACGGCACCTACGCCGAGCTGGTCGCCGCGCCGGTGCGCACCCTCGCCCGGCGTCCGGCGGCGCTCGGGTGGCAGCAGGCGGCGGGGCTGCCGCTCGCCGGGCTGACCGCGTATCAGTCGATCCGCCGGGTCGGGCTGCGGCACGGCGAGACGGTGCTGATCCATGCGGCGTCCGGCGGCGTCGGCTCGCTCGCCGTGCAGATCGCGGTGGCGGAGGGCGCCCGGGTCATCGGCACCGCGGGCGAGCGCAACCACCCCTTCCTCCGCTCCCTGGGCGCCGAGCCGGTGGCCTACGGTCCCGGGCTCGCCGAGCGGGTGCGGGAGATGGCGCCCGACGGCGTGGACGTGGCGCTGGACTTCGTCGGCGGCGGAGTGGTGGCCGTCTCGCAGGAGGTCCTCAAGGACAGATCCCGGGTGGCGTCGATCGCCGACGGCGAGGTCACCGCCCGCGGCGGACACCTGGTGTGGGTGCGGCCCGACAGCGCCGATCTCACGGCCCTCGCGACGCTGGCGGACGCCGGTCGGCTGACCGTCCCGGTCGAGGCCACCTTCCCGCTCTCCGGCGCGGCCGACGCCTTCCGCCTCAGCCAGGGCGGCCATGTCCGCGGAAAGATCGTTCTGGAGGTGGGGGAGGCGGGGGAGGCGGGATGAGGGGAGCGCGGTGAGCGGGCGGGTGTGAGGCGACGGGGCGCCGGTCGGGCCGGGGGCCGGTCCCGCGCGGGTGACCTGCGCGGACGGCGCGCGTACGGGCGGCCTCTCGCGGGTGACCTCGCGTGGGCGACCTCGTGCGGGCGGTGCGGCCGTCGGCGCGCGGGGCCGGGGCCGCACCGCCGGTCCGGCTGTCTTGCTGTCCGGTGGTCTCCGGCGATCCTTCCGCCGGTCGGGACGACGGTGTGTCAGTCGCCCTGCCGGTCGACGTACTCGAAGATCGAGCCGTCGGGGTGGCGGGCGATGAGGTTGCGGCCGATCGGGGTGGGCAGCGGCCCGGCGATGATCTCCGCGCCGACCGCCCGCAGATCCGCCACCGCCTCGTCCACATCCTTCACGGCCAGCGTCGCGGTCACCTTCGACAGCACCGAAAGCTCCGCCTCCGGCCCGCTCATGAGGAAGAAACAGCCCACCGCCGCGACCGCGACCGGACCGCGCTGGAAGCGCACGGCCTCGGTCCCGGTCAGACGCTCGTACACACCGACGGCGGCGTCCAGATCGCCGACGCACACCCGCAAGGAGGTCCCCAGAATGTCCATACGGGGCAGGGTAGTTGAGCAGGTGGGCGGCGCGCGATCGCCGGACGGGGGAGATCGGCCGGGGTGCGTGCGGCGGGCCGCGCCGACGCCTTCGGGGGCGTCAGACCCGGCAGCGGAGTTCGCCGTGCAGCACCGCGAACCAGGCGTCCTCCTCGGCGCCCCACGCCCGCCAGGTCGCCGCGATCTCCGCCAGCTCCCGCGGGGTGGTGTGACCGCCGTCCACCGCCAGCTCCGCGTAGCCCGAGGAGACCGTGCGGTCCGCCCAGAGCCCGCTCCACCAGGCACGCTCCTCGGGGGTGCGGTAGCACCAGGTACCGGCGGTCGCGGTGATCGCCTCCGGGGCGAAGCCCGCCTGCCGCGCCCAGGCGTGCAGCCGCCGACCGGCGTCCGGCTCGCCGCCGTTGGCGCGCGCCACCCGCCGGTAGAGGTCCAGCCAGGCGTCCATGCCGGGGACTTCCGGGTACCACGTCATCCCCGCGTAGTCCGCGTCGCGCACGGCGACGATGCCGCCGGGCCTGGTCACCCGGCGCATCTCCCGCAGCGCCTGGACGGGGTCGCCGACGTGCTGGAGCACCTGATGGGCGTGGGTCACACAGAAGGTGTCGTCCGGGAAGTCCAGTGCGTGGACGTCGCCGACCGCGAAGCGGACATTGGTCAGGCTGCGGCCCTCGGCGGTGGCGCGGGCCTGCTCCAGGATCCCGGGTGCCCGGTCGAGGGCGGTGACCTCCCCGTCCGGCACCAGCGCGGCCAGATCGGCCGTGATGGTGCCGGGTCCGCAGCCGATGTCCAGCACCCTCATGTGCGGGCGGAGCGCATCCAGCAGATAGGCGGCCGAGTTGGCGGCGGTGCGCCAGGTGTGCGAGCGGAGGACGGACTCGTGGTGGCCGTGGGTGTAGACGGCGGTCTCCTGCGGCATGCGGGCTCCTTCGCGGCGTCGGACGGCGGCTCCGCGCAGCCGCGGACCGCCCCGGATGCCCCCGGGGCGCCCGCGCCGCGGCGGCACGGACGCCCTCGCGGCGTGGTGGCTCCACCGTACGCCGCCATCTCGTATCACGAGAGTGGCATCTCAGGATTCGGGCAGCAGGCGGTAGACCGTCAGCGCCTCGTTCTCCTTCGTCAGCGTCAACGGGCCCGGCGTGGTGGCGACTTCACCGTCGTAGGCGAGGTCCGTGCCGTCCGGCAGCCCGCCGATCCGCAGGGTGCGCAGCCGGGCCTCCTTGAGGACGGGGGAGGAGCGCGGGGTGCCGGTCAGCGCCGCCACCAGCAGCCGGGTGCGGGCCAGCCGCCCGGCCCGCACCACCCGTACGTCCAGGACCCCGTCGGCGAGATCGTGGCGGCGTACGGGCGTCAGGCCCAGACCGCGGTAGGCGCAGTTGCCGACGAAGAGCATCCACAGCTCCATCCGGCGGCCGTTGATCTCGGCGGACACCGGCTGCGCGGTCCGCAGCACATGCCAGGCGGCGAGCACCCCCGCGGGCCAGGCGCCGATCCTGCCCGCCCACCGCTCCCGCAGCCGGACCAGTTCCGGATAGGCGCCGATGGAGAAGGTGTTGAGGAAGTACTGCCCCGCGCGGTGCGGCGCGGTGCGGAAGCGTGCCAGGTCGACGGCGACCGCCTCGCCGTCCTCCACGGCGCGCGCGGCCTCGCCGAGCGTCTCGATTCCCAGGTCGTAGGCGAAGTGGTTGTGGGTGCCGCCGGGCAGCACCGCCAGCGGCAGCCCGTGCCGGACCGCGACGGCGGCCGCCGCGTTGATCGTGCCGTCGCCGCCGAGCACGCCCAGCGCGCCACCGCACCGCTTGGCGCTCTCCGCGGCCTCCTCCAGCGCCTTGTCCAGATCGGGGGCATCGGCCCCGCCGCAGGTGACGACGGTGGCGCGGGGCAGCACGCCGTGCACCTCCGGCCCCCGGTCCGGACGGGTCTCGCCGCGCTGGCCCGACCCCTGGTTCGCCACCACGAACAGCCCGCGGCCGCCGGGCAGCGCGGGCGCGTCGGCGCGTGGCCGGGCCGGTGGCGCCAGTTGGGCGCGGGTCGGGGCGAGGCCACGCACCGCGAAGGCCGCACCGGCGCCGAGCGCGGCGCCCGCCAGCACGTCGCCGGGGTAGTGGACCCCGGTGTAGACGCGGGAGAACGCCACGGACGCGGCGAGCGGCGCCAGCGCCAGCCCCCACCACTTGTTCTCGAACGCGACCCCGGTGGCGAAGGCGGCCGCGGACGCCGCGTGTCCGGACGGGAAGGACGAGGTGAAGGGCTGGCGCCGCAGCTGACGTATGACGGGCACCGTGTCCAGCAGCGGGCGGGTCCGCCGTACGGAGCGTTTGCCCAGGGTGTTGACGGTCGCGGAGGCCACGGCGAGGGAGGCGACGCCCCGGACGGCGGCCCGGCGGGCCGGTCGGCCGCCGAGCGCCGCGGCACCGGCCGCGAGCCCCAGCCAGAGGAGTCCGTGGTCCGCGCCGCGGGTCAGCCGCGGCAGCACCCGCTGCGCGCCGGGCCACTCGCGGGTGGCGATGGTGTCGAAGAGCCGTCGGTCCACACGGGACAGGAGAGAGCGCATGCGGCCCCTTGTACCCCAGACGCGGGGCGCGATACGGGGAGGTTGCCGGAACGGGCACCGCCGTGGCGGGGCGGCGGCTGCCGTTCGGCCGGTGCGCGGGCCGGGTTCCCGGCGCCCCGGCGCGCGGTCGGGCGGCCCGGCGGGCCCGGGCGTACCGCGCGGCCGACGGCTCCCGGACGCAGACGGCCGCCGGAAAACCGGGCGCCTTCCGGGCCCCGGTGTGCTTGTCTTCCCCGGTGATCAGGAACCGTGACGCCACCGACCTCGACGCCTGCGCGGCGGTGCTGGCCGAGGTGCACCGCCACAGCGGCTACCCCCACCACTGGCCCGCCGACCCCGTGGACTGGCTCACCCCCGACGGCCTCACCGCCGCCTGGGTGGCCGAGGAGTCCGGCGTGATCGTCGGTCATGCCGCCCTGCGCGGCCCGGAGATAAGCCGCCTCTACGTCCACCCCGCCGCCCGCGGCCACGGCATCGGCGGCCTGCTGCTGCGCACCGCCCACACCGCGGCGCTCGCCCACGGCAGCCCGCCCGTCCTGGAGGTCAAGTCCACCAATCTTGAGGCCGTCGCCCTGTACGAACGCCACGGCTGGACCCGCACCGCCACCGAGGAACAGGAGTGGCTGCCGGGGGAGCGGGTGGTGATCCACCGTTACACGGCGGGGCGGCCCGGCTGAGCGGTGCGGTCGGCCGACGTCCCGGGCCCACCGCCCCGCGCCCGCCCCGGCCCCACCGGACCGACGCCCCCGCTGCCCCATTCGGATGACGACGGCGGCGTCGGACCCGGCCGGGCGGGCGTGGCGTGGGCTCCGTTGACGTGTCGGGGGTGTGTGGGGCGCGGGATCTGCCAAGGTGGGCCGGGCGTGATTCATGTGATGGGCCCACGAACGACCCACGCGGCCGACGTCCGGTCGGCGCACCGCCGACGCCGCGTCCGGCCGTCGGCGGCCCCCCGTCCCGTCGTGTGCACTGTGGAGGTACGGATGCAGCGGACCGCCCCGGATCCGCGGCCGGAGCCCGCCCCGGAACCGTCCGGCCTCCCGGTGCTCCCCGAGCTCGCCGACCGCCTCACCGCCGCCGCCGGACGCGCCGGACCGGAGCCCTCCGGCGGCTCCCCGGAGCTGCGGACCGCCGCCGCCGGGTACGCCGGACGCCGCGGTCCGGCCGCCGGTCCCGACCGGCTGCTCGTCGGCCCCGGCGCGCCCGCCCTGCTGCTCGCGCTGTACGCGGCGGTGGGCGGCGCAGTGGTGCTGCCCCGGCCCTGCGCCGCCTGGTACGCGCCGCCCGCCCGGCTGCTCGGCCGGGCCGTGCACCTCGCGCCCGTACCGGCCGAATCGGGCGGCGCGCCGGACCCGTTCGCCTTCCTGGAGACCGTGCGGCGGGCGCGGATGGAGGGGGACGGGCCCGGGGTGCTGGTGCTCTCCGTCGCCGACGACCCGACCGGGACCTGCCCGCCGCCCGAGCAGCTGCACGAGGTCTGCGAGGCGGCCGCGGGGGAGGGGATGTGGGTGGTCAGCGACGAGACACGCCGCGATCTGCTGCACGATCCGCACGACACCGTGGTGCTCAGCCCCGCCGAGATGCTGCCCGCGGACGTCGTGGTCCTCAGCGATCTGCGGGCCACCCTGCTGCCCGCGTCCTGGCCGGTCGGGATCGCCCGCTTCCCCGAGGGGGAGCGCGGCGCCGCGCTGCGCGCCGCCGCCCTGGGCGCGTTGACCGCCGCGGCCACCCCGCTGCCCGGACCGCTCGCCGACGCCACCGGGTACGCGCTCGGCGAACCGGCCCCGGTCCGCGCCCGTACCGCGGCCGCCGCCCGGCTGCACGGCACCCTCGCCGCCGCCCTCTACCGCACCCTCACCGCCGCCGGGGCGCTCTGCCGCCCACCGCGCTCCGGCAGCCACCTCTACGCCGACCTCGAACCGCTCCGCCACCCGCTGGCCGCCGCCGGGGTCACCGGCGCGGCGGCCCTGGAGCGGGAGCTGGCGCCGTGGGCCGCGCGCGGCGGCCACCGCTTCGGCGACGACCCCGGCGCGCTCCGCGTCCGCCTGAGCACCGAGGCGCTCCTCGGCCCCGACCCGGACGCCCGCCGCCCCGTCCTGGCCGCCCCCGACCCGCTGCGCACCGCCCCGGTCGCCACCGCGCTGGCCCGGCTCGACCACACGCTGACCGTCCTGACCACCGGCGGCTGACGCCCGCACCCCACCGCCCCGCCCCCTTCGCACCCGATCCGGCCGTGTCGTCCCACCCCTCGAAAGGGAGCCCCGCGATGACCGAACAGACCGAGCGCTCCGTCCCCGCCTCCCCGCACACCGCGCCCCCGGGGCCGCCCGCGGTGGCCCGGTCCGCCGTCCGGCGCCCCGCCGCGCCCGTCCGCCCGGACGTCCCGCCGCTGACCGCACCCCGGCCACCGGGCGAACCCCGTACCTGGCCGCGGGACTTCACCGACCGGCTGACCGCACCGCTGCCCGGCGTCCGGGCGCTGGCCCGGATCGCGCGGGAGGGCAAGCTGCGGCCCGCGCCGGGGACGATGGCGCAGATCCAGGACCTGCCGTTCGCGCCGGGCCCGCTGCCGCCCGCCGGACCCGCCACCACCGCCGTCACCTGGGCCGGGCACGCCAGCTGGGTCGTCCGGATCGGCGGGCTGACGGTGCTGACCGACCCGGTCTGGTCCCGCAAGATCCTCGGCACCCCCGCCCGGGTCACGCCCGTCGGCGTCCGCTGGGAGGACCTGCCGCCGATCGACGCGGTGGTGATCAGCCACAACCACTACGACCACCTCGACGCCCCCACCCTCAAGCGGCTGCCGCGCACCACCCCGCTGCTGCTCCCGGCGGGCCTCGCGCCCTGGGCCCGGCGCCGCGGCTTCACCGCCGTCACCGAGCTGGACTGGTGGGAGGCGGTCGAACTGCCCGCGCCCGGCGGCCCGGTCCGGATCGACTTCGTCCCCGCGCACCACTGGAGCAAGCGCACCCTCCTCGACACCTGCCGCACCCTGTGGGGCGGTTGGCTGCTCACCGCGCCCGACGGCCGCCGGGTGTACTTCGCCGGGGACACCGGCTACGGCCACTGGTTCGAGGAGATCGGCCGCCGCTACCCGGGCATCGACGTGGCGCTGCTGCCGATCGGCGCGTACGACCCGCGGTGGATGCTGCGGCCGGTGCACACCGACCCCGAGGAGGCGGTCCGCGCCTGCCGGGATCTCGGCGCGCGGGCGCTGGCCCCCATGCACTGGTCGACGTTCCTGCTCTCCGGGGAGCCGCCGATGGAGCCGCTGCACCGGGTCCGCGCCGCCTGGCAGGCCACCGGGCGGCCCCGCGAGGACCTCTGGGACCTGCCGGTCGGCGCCTCCCGCGTCCTGCCCGATGTCTGACGCGGCCTCAGCTCTGGCCGCGCGGCTCCCGGGCCCGCACCCGCCGCCACAGCACCGGGACCGCACCGACCAGCACCGTCAGCGCCACCGCCGCCGCCACCCCCTGCCACGGACTGCCGAACAGCGAACCGCCCGCCAGCCCGATCAGCTGGTACGTCGCCGTCCAGGCCAGACAGGCGGGCGCGTCGCCGCGGGCGAAGGTGCGCAGCGGCATCCGCGACAGCAGACACGCCAGCATCACCGGGATCCGCCCAGCCGGTACCAGCCGCGACACCGTCAGCACCAGCACCCCGTGCGTCCGCAGCTGCTCCTGCGCCCGGGCCAGCCGCTCGGGCGCCGCCCGGTCGCGCAGCCGCTCCGGCCACCGCGAACCGCTCCCGGCGCGCAGCCCGCGGGCGCCCAGCCGGTAGAGACCCAGATCGCCGAGGAACGCCGCGACCGACGCCACCACGAAGACGCCGAGCAGGGCGAAGGGCGAGGTGTGGTGGAAGGCGACCACCGCCGCCGAGCTGACCACCGCGCCCGTCGGCACCACCGGCACCAGCGACCCCAGCACCACCAGAAGGAAGAGCGACGGATAGCCCACCGCCTGCTGCGTCGACTCCGGTGGCACCGTCGCCGCCGCCAGCACCACGGTGGGCGTCATCGCACGACCACCGGCCGGACCCGTTCGCCGTGCGCGGGCCGGTGGACCCGCACCCCGGGCGCCAGCAGCGCGACCTGCCGCTCGAACTCCTGGCCCGGCGCATGGAACTCGTGCGGCCGCACCGCGTCGAGACCGATCGGCCAGTACGTGCCGTAGTGCACCGGCACCGCGCACACCGGACCCAGCAGCGCCGCCGCCCGGGCCGCGCGCCGCGCGTCCAGATGCCCGCTCCCCAGGAACGGCCCCCACCCGCCGACCGGCAACAACGCCACCTCACACGCCCCGACTTCCTCCGCCATCGCGTCGTACAGCCCGGTGTCGCCCGCGAAGTACGTGCGCGCCGCGCCCCGTACGACATAGCCCAGGGCGGGCACGCGGTGCGGCCCGTACGGCAGCCGCCGTCCGTCGTGGGCGGCGGGGACCGCGGTGACGGTGACGGTGCCCGCGGGGTCCGCCGCGACCGTGTCGCCGGGCGTCACCTCCGTCAGCCGCAGCCCGCGCGCGAGCGCGACCCGGCGCAGCGCCGGGACCTCGGCGGGCGCGCCGCGCGGCACCACCACCCGGGTGCCGGGCGCGAGGCGGGCGAGGGAGGCGGGGTGGAGGTGGTCGGCGTGGAGATGGGAGACGACGACGAGATCGGCGCGGGCGGCCTCGGGCGGCGGCAGGGCGCCGCGGCGCCGCCGCAGATGCGCCAGGCGGCGGGCGAAGAGCGGATCGGTGAGCACCCGCACCCCGGAGTCCTCGATCGTCGCGGTGGCATGCCCCCACCAGGTGATCTCCACCGCCACCGGACCTCCCGACTCCCGGCGCCGGGCCGTCTCCCGTGCGCCGCCCGTCGATCCTGCCTCATCCCCGGCCCGCCCCGGGCCCCGGGGCAGGCGCGGCATATCCGTACACTCCCTCCCCTTCCCGCCCATCACGGGGCCAAGGCCGGGGACCGACGCGTATATGACACGCTGGAGCGGACGCCCGTGCCGCCGGCCCGGGAGCGGACCAGGAGCGAAAGGGAGACCGTGACCGGGCGGTGGAGATCCATCGGCGGCGCCGTGCTGCGGGTGCTCGCGGTCTGGGCCGTGTCCAGCCTCACCCTGCTGGTGCTCGCCGTGGTGCTGCCGGACTTCCGGCTCCAGTCGCCCGGCGGTGACAGCCTCACCCGCACCGCGCTCACCGCCGTCCTCGGCGCCGGTGCCTTCGGCCTCCTCGGCGCGCTGGTCTGGCCGCTGCTGGTCCGCGCGTTCCTGCTGGTCCCCGCGCTCGTCCTGGGCCTGCTGGTCTTCTTCCTCAACGGTTCGCTGCTGCTCGTCGCCCTCGGTCTGCTCCCCGAGGGCCGCGGTCAGGTCGCCCCCGAGACCGCGGTGATCGTCGCCGCCGTGATGTCCGCGACCTCCTCGGCCACCTCCGCCTTCCTCGCCGTCCGCAACGACGAGGCGTACCGCCGACGGCTGGTGCGGCTCGCCGGGCGCCGCGCCCGCCGCGCCGGGGCCACCGCACCCCGCACCCCCGGCACCCTCTTCCTCCAGCTCGACGGCGTCGGCCACGACCTGCTCCGCGACGCGACCGAGGGCGAGCGTCCGCTGATGCCGACGGTGGCCCGCTGGCGCGCCGACGGCCACCGCCTCACGCCCTGGCACACCGACTGGTCCAGCCAGACCGGCGCCAGCCAGCTCGGCATCCTGCACGGCACCAACCACGACCTGCCCGCCTTCCGCTGGTACGAGAAGGAGACCGGGCACACCCTCGTCAGCAACCGCCCCACCGGCGCCGCCGAACTCCAGCGCCGCGCGGTGGCCCGCACCGGCCACCCCGGGCTGCTCGCCGACGACGGCGCCAGCCGCGGCAACCTCTTCACCGGCGGCGCCGACCAGGTCGCCCTCGTCATGTCGGTCGCCGCCCGCCGTGGCCGCGACACCCGCTCCCGCGCCGGATACTTCGCCTACTTCTCCGACCCGGCCAACGCCACCCGCACCGCCGTCTCCTTCGTCGCCGAACTCTTCCGCGAGACCGGCCAGGCGCTCCGCGGCCGTCTGCGCCGCGAGACCCCGCGGGTGGGACGCGGCGGTCTCTACCCCGTCCTGCGCGCCTCCGCCACCGTCGTCGAACGCGATGTGGTGGTCGCCGCGATCGTCGGCGACCTCCTCGCCGGACGCACCACCGTCTACGCCGACCTGGTCGCCTACGACGAGGTCGCCCACCACTCGGGACCCCGCCACCGCGACACCCACCAGGTGCTCCGCAGCCTCGACCGGGCCGTCGCCCTCCTCGCCAAGGCCGCCCGGCACGCCCCGCGCCCGTACCGCATCGTGCTCCTCTCCGACCACGGCCAGAGCCCCGGCGAGACCTTCCTGGAGCGCTACGGGCTGAGCCTGGCCGACCTGGTACGCGCCGGGTGCGGGCTGCCGGTGCCGCGCCGGGTGCGGCGTACCCGCAGCGGCGCCGAGGCGCGGGAGTCGGCGCGGGCGGCGCTGCACCGGCCCGAGGACACCGACGGCCACACCACCTCCCAGCCGGTGGTGCTGGCCTCCGGCAACCTCGGCCTGGTGTCGTTCCCGGACATGCCCGGCCGCGTCACCCGCGAGGAGTTGGACCGCCGCAACCCGGCGCTGCTCGGCACCCTCGCCAACCACCCCGGCATCGGCTTCCTGCTGGTCCGCTCCGCGGCGCACGGCGCGGTGGTCCTCGGCCCCGCGGGCGCCGAACACCATCTCGACACCGGCCGGATCATCGGCGCCGACCCGCTCGCGCCGTTCGGCCCGGGCGCCGCCGACGCGGTGCGCCGCACCGACGGCTTCCCGCACGTCGCCGACATCATGGTCAACTCCGCCTACGACCCGGCCACCGGCGAGGTGCACGCCTTCGAGGAACAGATCGGCTCACACGGCGGTCTCGGCGGCGACCAGAGCCGCCCCTTCCTGCTGGCCCCCGCCGCCCTCTCACCCCCGGTCCCGGCCGACGCCCCACCCCTGACCGGCGCCGCCGAGGTCCACCACGTCCTCCGCCGCTGGCTGCGCGAGGCGGCGGAGAGCGACGGGACCCCCGCCCGCACCCCGGTCACCGACGAGGCGTGAGCGGGGACGGCCCGGTGCGGCGTCGGCAAACCGGCTGAGACGGGGAACCGGCTGAGGCGGCGAGCCGGTTGCGCCGGAGCCGGTGCGACGGCCCGCGCCTCCCGGCCGGGCGCACCGGACCGGCCACGGCACCGAGCGCCGGGCCACTGCCCGGAAGCCGGCTGCGTCCGTCCTCCCGTACGCCCCGGACCAGCGAAGACACCCGTTCGGAGGGGGTTGCGGGATTTGCGTCCGCCGGTCGCCGGGCCGGAGATCCTCCGTCCCGGCGAACGGTTGACGGGAGCATTCGCGGCGATTTTGCGCCGTGCCCCGAACCGGTGACGATGTGCACCAGTCCGGCACACCGGACACCCCGCACGACGAGAGACACCCACTCCATGCACCCCAGCCCCGACGAGCGGCACCCCGGGACGGGTGCGGCCACCGACGCGCCCGCGCCGGTCCGCCGCTTCGGTCTCGCCACCGCCACCTGCCTGGTGATGGGCAACATCATCGGCGGCGGCATCTTCCTGCTCCCCGCGTCCGTCGCCCCGTACGGCACCGTCAGCCTCGTCGCCTTCGGCGTCCTCACCCTCGGCGCGCTGGCCCTCGCCCTGGTCTTCGGCAAGCTGGCCCGTCGCCATCCGGACACCGGCGGGCCCTATGTCTACGCCCGCGAGGCGTTCGGCGACTTCGCCGGGTTCCTGTCGGCCTGGTCGTACTGGACGCTCACCTGGGTCAGCAACGCGGCCCTCGCGGTCGCCGCCGTCGGCTACGTCCACGTCCTGCTGCCCGGCCACGCCGGGCGCGGCACCGACCTGATCGTCGCGCTGGCCGCCCTGTGGCTCCCGGCCCTCTCCAACCTCGCCGGGACCCGCTACGTCGGCGCCGTACAGCTGGTCTCCACGGTCTTGAAGTTCGTCCCGCTGCTGTTCATCGCGGTCGTCGGGGTGTTCTTCTTCGACCCGGACAACCTCGGCTCGTTCACCGAGGGCACCACCGGCACCCTCGGCGGACTGTCGGCCGCCGCCGCGATCCTGCTCTACAGCTACGTCGGCGTGGAGTCCGCGGCGATGAGCGCGGGCGAGGTCCGCGACCCGGGACGGAACGTCGGCCGCGCCACGGTCCTCGGCACCCTCGGCGCCGCCCTCGTCTACCTGCTGGGCACCGTCGCCGTCTTCGGCACCGTCTCCCACGACAGGCTGGTCCACTCCAAGGCGCCGTTCTCCGACGCGGTCAACGCCATGTTCGGCGGCCACTGGGGCGGCACCCTGATCGCCGCCGCCGCCGTCATCTCCATCGTCGGCGCCCTCAACGGCTGGACGCTGATGAGCGCCCAGTCCCCGTACGCCGCCGCGCAGGACGGCCTCTTCCCCGCCGCCTTCCTCACCAAGCGGCGCGGGGTGCCGACCTTCGGCGTCATCGCCGCCGCGGTGCTGGCCAGCGGCCTGACGGTGATCAACTACCTGCTGGGCTCCGGCGGCGTCTTCGAGATCCTGGTGCTCATCACCACCTTCTCGGCCACCGTGCCCTACCTCCTCGCCGCCGGGGCGCAGATCTACTTCCTGCTCACCGGCGAACGCGACCGGGTCCGCCCGGGCCGCTTCGCCCGCGACCTGGCCCTGGCGCTCGCCGCCTTCGGCTTCACCTTCTGGCTCGTCGCCGGGGCCGGATACGCCGCGATCTACCAGGGCGTGCTGTTCCTCTTCGCCGGGATCCTCGTCTACGCCTGGATGGCCGCGCGGCGCAAGGGCCGCGGCCCGCACCCCGCACCGGCCGCACCGGCGCACTCCGGGGACGCGCCCACGCCGTGACCGGCCGCCCGGCCCCGTCGCCGGGCGGGCGCCGGGGCCCACGTGCCACGCTGGAGGCCGGTGCGGGGCACGGGTCCCGTACCGGCCCGCCCGGGGCGGAGCGGCCGCGCCGGGAGACGACGAGGAGGACCGGGATGCCCCAGCCGGAACCGCTCAGTGACCAGGACATCGCCGCACGGCTCGGGGAGCTGCCGGGCTGGTCGGTCTCCGAGGGCCTGCTGCGCCGTGGCTACCACTTCGCGGGCCACTTCCCGGCCGCCGCGATGGTCATCCACATCGCCCAGATCCAGGAGGAGCTGGGCCACCACGCCGATCTGACCCTCGGCTACAACCGGCTCGCGATCGCGGTGAACACCCACAGCGCCGGTGACCGGATCACCGCCCTCGACTTCGGCCTGGCCCACCGCATCGAGGCCGTCGCGGCGGCACACGGGGCCGACTGAGCGGCCGCGGTCAGCCCGAGGAGCGGGTGACCCCGGGACCGGGGCGCGGCACCGCGGCGTCCGGCCGGGCCGCGGGCTCCGGGTCCGGTGCGGCGGCGGGCCTCGGCACGGATTCCGACCGCGAGCCCGCCTCCGGCCCCGGACCCGCCTCGGGCTGCGGCTCCTCCTGTCCGGGCGCCTCCGGCTCCGCCGTCGGCCCGGGCGCGCCGTCGCCGTCCGCCCCCTGCCACCCCGCCCGCCGCAGCTCCACGTTGAACTGGGCGCCCGAGAGCAGCGACAGGTGGGAGAACCACAGCCAGATCAGGAAGACCACCGGCCCGGCCAGCGACCCGTAGAGCCGGTTGAAGGTGCCGACGTACGACGCGTAGAACGTGAACGCTGCCGACGAGACCAGCCAGAGCAGCACCGCGACCACCCCGCCGGGCACGGCGCGCGGCACCCCGCGTGAGGGCGGCGGGCCGGAGCGGTACAGGAGCATCACCAACACCACGGCCAGCAGCAACAGCAGCGGCCACTGGAGGAGGTTCCAGGTCTGCTCACCGGCCTCGCCCAGCCCCAGCGTCCGGCCCAGCGCCGTCGCGATCGGCCCGCTCACCAGCAGCGCCACCGCCGAGCTGATGAGCAGCGCGATCAGCAGCAGCGCGGTCGCCAGGATGCGCGGCGCCTTGCGCCACGGCGGCCGGTCGTCCTTCGTACGGTTCATGGCGTGCAGCGCCCGCCGGAACACCGCGAGATAGCTGCACGACGACCAGACCGCGCTGACCAGCGCACCGCCGACCAGCATCCACGCGGCGGTCCGCTGATGCGCCATACCCACCAGCGCCCGCCGCAGCGTGGGCCCGGAGTCGGCCGGGGCCAGCGACGTCAGGTGGTTGATCAACTGCTCGGTGGCCGGGGGATCGGCCAGCCCGATCAGCGACACCGTCACGATCGTCGAGGGCAGCAGCGCCAGCACGGAGTAGTACGTCAGGCTCGCCGCCCAGTCCGTCACATCGTCGTGCCACACCGACAGCGGCGTCCGGCGCAGCGCGGTGCGCCACTGGAGCGCCGTCGGCAGCGCCCGCCGCAACCGCCCGCGGCGCGGGGCCGCCGGGGCGCTCACCCGGACCTCCCGCGCAGACCCGGCGCCGTGCGGTACGGCCCGCGGCGGATACCGCTCCCGGCCATCTCTGTCCGTCCTTACGTGATCGGGGTGTACGTCGGTGGGCGGTGCCGGACGCTACGCGGGGGCGATCCGGATCACCAGACGCGGCGGCCGGACCAGGCCCAGCCGGTCGCGCAGCGCGCGCAGCTCCGCGGTGAGCGCGGCCCGCGCCTCGGCCGGATCGCCGAACACCAGCACCGCCCGGACCACGGCGCGGCGGCCCCGCACCCGCACCCGGGCCCGCGCGATGCCCGGCATCCGCAAGGTGGCGTCCCGCAGCAGGGCGCCGAACCCGCGCCGGTCGAGCGCGGCGTCCGCGCCGGGCAGCAGCCGCGCCCCGGAGCCCTCCCGCAGCCGGCCCGGCACCAGCGCCAGCACCACCATCGCCACGCCCAGCAGCGCGACCACCGCACCGCCCGCGACCAGCCATCCGTCGGTGAGCCGCACCGCGGACACCACCCCGTCGAGCAGCCCGGCGAGCACCCCCGCCAGACCGGACGGCCGACCCGCCCCCGCCGCCGTCAACGCCGCACAGCACGGCACCACGGCTCCCGCCGTCAGCACCGCCCGCCACCGGCGCCCCGCGCGCTCCATCGCCGTCGTCCTCCTCGTTCCCGCTTCCGGTCCCTCCGGTGCGTACCGCTCCGGATCCGCGGCCGCTCCGCGCCGCCCCGGCCGCCCGGCGGGTGCGCACCAGGCAGGGACCCTGCCGCTCCGCGCGGTCGCGGCGACCGCACCCACCCCGTACACCACGGTCCCGCCCGCCCCACCGGACACTTCCGGCATCGCGCCCGCCCTCTCTCGCCTGCCCACTGTTCCGGGAAAGTCAACCTCATCCACCGGCCCCCGCGCCCGCGAACCCCGAGGACTTAGGGGGCCGAGCCCCTGTCCCAGGGGTTGCCGTCAGCAGTGCCGGTACACGTGACCGTGCTCCCCCTCCGGCCGCACATCGCGGTCGCGCAGGGTGAGGGAGAGGCGGTCGCCCCAGCGGCGGCAGCCGGAGGTGAAGTCCCGGGCGCGGTACTCGATGTCGAGGACCCGGCCGTCGTAGGCGGAGAGGTAGCGGTCGCACTCCCGGTAGCGGGCGCACTCCTCGGTCACCGCGAAGTCGAAGCCGATCCGGGACCGCTCGCCCAGCAGCGCGGCGGTGTTCTTCTGCGCGAAGGCCAGCCCCCGCGCATGGGCCCGCCGCGCCAGCAGCCGGGCGAACGCCGCCGCGTCGTCCGCGTCCAGCCGCCCGCCGGAGCGCTCGTACGAGTCGAGGTTGTCCGCCTCCACGGCGTCGAAGCCCGCCGTGGCGCAGCCGTCGATCCAGCCGCCCACCACCTCGGCGGCGGCCGTGCGCTTCGCGGGCGTGGACACGTCCAGCAGCGGTTCGTCCCAGTCCTCGTCGATCACGAGCGGGCCGTCGTCGCCCTTCTCGTGCAGCAGCAGATCCGGCTGGTGGCGCCGCCACCAGCCGACCGCCCCACCGGGCTGGGTCTGGAACGCGTTGACGTAACAGACGTTGTAGCGGCCCGCCGCCGGTTTCTCGGTGCGGTCGCGGGAGACCACCCGGACGTCGTCCCGCGGCGGGTACGCGCCGCCCAACTGGTAGTCGAAGACGGCGTCGGCGGGTGGCAGCCGCACCTTCCCGGGCGCGGGGGACGCCGCCGCGGGCCGGGCGTCGGACGCGCCGTCGGCGGCGGGGGAACAGCCGGGGAGGGCGGCCGTCGCGCACAACAGGGCGAGCAGCGGAGCGGATCGGCGGAACAGGCGGTGCACGGCGGCATCAGCTTTCGGTCGGTTCGCCCCGGGACCGGTCGGCGGACCGGGAGCGCGCGGTCTGTGCGCTCGGAGGGGACAACCGGCAGCGTACGCACCGGGGCACGCCCACCCGTCGCGCGCCCCCTGCCCGACCGCCCGCCCGCCGCCGCTAGTCCAGCCCCCGGGCCCGCCGGAACCGCGCCGTCCCCGCGTCCAGTTCCACCACCGGCGCCGGGTAGTCCAGCGCGGCCCGCTCCCGGCCGTCCAGCCGCCACGGGCGGTGGACGGCGGCGCCCGGCAGGTCCGCCAACTCCGGTACCCAGCGCCGTACGTACGCG
Source organism: Streptomyces catenulae (assembly GCF_000718015.1). Taxonomy (GTDB): domain Bacteria; phylum Actinomycetota; class Actinomycetes; order Streptomycetales; family Streptomycetaceae; genus Streptomyces; species Streptomyces catenulae. Next base: position 424,371 of record NZ_JODY01000003.1, read on the forward strand.
CCGTCGGGGTCGAAGCGGCGGCCCTGGACGACGGGGTTGAGGACCCGGTTGGGGCGGGTGTCGGTGCCGGTGCCCGCCGCCCACTGCCAGTTCAGCTGGTTGTCGGCGAGGTCGCCGTCGACCAGCAGATCGAGGAAGTGCCGGGCGCCGACACGCCAGTCCACGTACAGCGTCTTCGTCAGGAAGCTCGCGGCCAGCAGCCGGGCGCGGTTGTGCATCCACCCCTCGTGCCGCAGCTGCCGCAGCCCCGCGTCGACCACGGGGTAGCCGGTCCGCCCCGCCCGCCACGCCGCCGCCTCCACGCCGTCGCCCCGCCAGCGGTCGCCCCGGGTGCGATACTCCCGCCACGCCGCCGCCGGACGCGCCGCCAGCACCTGGTGGTGGAAGTCCCGCCAGGCCAACTGCCGGACGAAGGCGTACGCCCCCGCGTCGTCCCGGTCCGCCGCCGTGCGGACCAGCTCCACCGGGGAGACACAGCCGAAGTGCAGATAGGGGGAGAGACGTGAGGTGGCGTCGCCCGGCAGATCGTCGTGGCGGTCCTCGTACGCGGCCAGCCCCGTGCGCCGCCAGGACGCGAAGCGCCGCCGCCCGGCCGCCTCACCGCCCTCGGGCAGCGCCGGGGACGGACGGCCGCCGGGACACAGCTCCGCCCCGGTGGGCAGCGCCGCCGACCGCACCCCCTCCGGCACCGCGACGGTGCGCGGTGCGGCCACCACCGGACGCGTCCCCTCGGCCCACCACCGCCGGAAGTACGGCGTGAACACGGCGAAATGGTCCTTGCCGGAGCCCGGTCGCGACCCGCCCGACGGGACCACCGCACCCGGCGGCACCGCCGTGATCACCGCGTCGTGCACCACCAACCGCCGCCCCTCGGCCGCCAACCGGTCCGCGAGCCGCCGCTCCCGCCGCGCCGCGTACCCGGACACCCCCGCCGCCAGATGCACCTCCCCGGCGCCGCACTCCGCCGCCACCCGGCAGGTCTCCGCCACCACATCCCCCGTACGGAGGATCAGCCGCCCGCCCCGGGAGCGCAGCGAGCTATCCAGATCGGCCAGCGCCGCCGCCAGGAACGCGGCACGGTTCGCCGTCACGAACCCGGCGGCGGCCACCCCCTGGTCCACGACGAAGAGCGGCACCACCCGGGTCGCGGCCCGTACCGCCGCCCGCAGCACCGGCTGGTCGTGCACCCGCAGATCGGACGTGAACAGACACACCGCGACATCCATGCGCCCACCCTGGCGCATCCGCCGCGCCCCGGGCCACCGACGCACCCGGCGTCAGACGAAGGCCAACCCCTGCCACGGCGACGCCGGATCCTGGGCGAGCACCCGGTGGACATGCAGCGCCTCCGCGTACGGGGCGCCGAACCAGCCGTGGTCGAAGGCGAGCATCCGGCCCAGCGCGTACCCGGCCGCGTACCCCTCCCAGGAGTCGTACGCCTCCCGGGCCAGCGCACCGACCCGCTGCACCACCTGCTCGGCCTGCGGCGGGGCGCACAGCCGCGCCCCCAGTCCCAGGCGGACGAGGTGCACCGCATGGGCCAGATCCAGCGCCAGCACCGACCTCACCCGCCCGTCCGGCGGCAGCACCCCGTCCGTACGGAACCGCTCCTCGTACCGCGTCACCAGCTCCGGCACCTCGGCCGCGGCGTCGCCGTCCCGGCGGGCGCGGAGCGCCGCCTCGGTCTCCGCGGGCAGGAAACCGCCGCCGAGCAGCTGCTCCGACCGCTCCTGCCAGGACCCCGGATCCGTCACCGACCACTGCTCCCGCAGCGTCTGTGCGTCCGTGGCGTGGTCGAGGAAGACGGTGCCCAGCTCGTTCCACGGCACGCTGTGGTGGACGGCCAGCGGCGCCCCGCACGCCAGCCCCTGCGCCGACGGCCCGTGCAGCGGCCCCGTCGCCAGCGTGGTCAGCAGCCCGCCGGGGCGCACCCCGAAGTGGGCGCGCGCCTGCAACCAGGACGCCCGGTGCGCGGGCGCCGCCACGAGATACGCGGCCGACGGCGTCCCCGGGTTGACCGCCAGCCGCCACTTGTCGTTCGGCCAGTCCTGCGCCAGCTCCTCGACCGAGACCCGGTCGAAGAACTGCTGCGGCTGCCAGGGCGGCAACATCCCCCGCGTCAGCACCGGCAGACACTTCCCGCCCACGACCGGGTCGTCGTAGACCGGCAGCGGGTCCTGACCCGGCTGCGGCGCCACCAGATAGAGATCCTCGCCCGCCAGGGCCGCGATCTGCCCCGCCCCGTCGCCCCGCGCCGTCGCCTCACACAGCCGCCGCTCGGTGTCCGTCGGCGGCATCCACACCGGAGTACCCATCCGCCCGACCCTACGGCGCCCGCCCCGACCCGCCGTCACCAGGGCGTCTCCCACCGATCACCCACCGCCTTGCCGAAGCGGCAACGAAGCTTGCTCCCCGGTGCGGACCGGTCCAGGCTCGCCCCATGACCCACGACGACGCCCGCCCGCACACCCCGGCGCACGGCCACGGCGCACCCGCCCCCGGACACCACCACGGCGACGCCGACATGGACTGGGAGGTGATGGGCCCGCTCCTGGAGAGCGGCGCCGAACTCCACTCCACCGTCTTCGAACAGGCCGCCGCCTGGCTGGGCACCCTCCTCGCCCCGCCGGACGGCCGCTCCGCCGCCCCCGTCCGCCGCATCCTGGACGTCGGCAGCGGCCCCGGCGTCGCCACCTGTCTGCTGGCCCGCGCCTTCCCCGACGCGGAGGTCGTCGCCGTCGACCCCACACCCGCGCTGCTCGACCGCACCCGCGCCCGCGCCGCCGCCCTCGGCCTCGCCGACCGCGTCACCACCCACCGCGCCGAACTCCCCGACGGACTCGACGGCGACGCCGCCCCGGACGACGGCGGCCACCCCACCGGGCCGGTCGGCGACGCCGACCTCATCTGGTCCAGCCGGACCCTGCACCACGTCGGCGACCAGCGGCGCGCCGTCGCCACGCTCGCCCGCCACCTCCGCCCCGGCGGTGTGCTGGCCCTCTCCGAGGGCGGTCTGCCGCAGCGCTTCCTCCCCCGCGACATCGGGCTGGGCCGCCCCGGGCTCCAGGCGCGGCTGGACGCGGTGACCGAGGAGTGGTTCGCGCGGATGCGGGCCGCGCTGCCCGGCGCCGAGGACACCGTCGAGGACTGGCCCGCCTTCCTCACCGACGCCGGGCTGGACACCCCGCACAGCCGCAGCTTCCTCGTCGACCTGCCCGCCCCGCTCTCCGCCGACGGCCGCGCGTACGTCGCCGCCGGGCTGACCCGCGCCGTCGAGGCGTTCGGCGACGACCTCGCCCCCGACGACCTGGCCACCGCCACCCGCCTCCTCGACGCGGACGACCCGGCCGGTCTCGCCCGCCGCCCCGACGTCTTCCTGCTCGCCGCCCAGACCGTGCACGCGGCCCGCGCCCGCTGAGGGCACCCGCTCCGGCCTGCGGGAACGTGGTCGGGCGCCGGTGACCTGGCAGCCACGGTACCCCCTGGTTAAGCTCGATCGGGGGGCCGAGGACCCGATCCAGGGAGGCTCCGATGCAGCTGGCGCCCGAACCACGTGACATCGCCCCGCGCCTCGCCACCGGCGCGTTCATCCTCAACTCCGGTCTGGGCAAACTGAAGGCCGACGACGAGACCGCCGCCGGAATCCACGGCATGGCCTGCACCGCGTACCCGTTCCTGGAGAAGCTCGAACCCCACGTCTTCGTCCGGCTGCTGGCCTGGTCGGAGGTGGCCGTCGGCAGCGCCCTGCTCGCCCCGGTCGTCCCCAACCGCCTCGCCGGTGCCGCGCTCACCGGGTTCTCCGCCGGGCTCGTCGGCCTCTACCTCCGCACCCCCGGCATGCGCGAGCCCGGCAGTCTGCGCCCCACCCAGAACGGCATCCCGCTCGCCAAGGACACCTGGATGCTCGGCATCGGCCTGGGCCTGCTCGGCTCCGGCGCCCGCTGGAGCTGCTGCCGCAGGCGCCGCCGCTGCCGCCGCTGAACCGCCCGCCACACCCGCTCCCGGCCGGACGCCCGGCCGGACGCCCCGTGCGCGACACGGCAAGGCTGGGCCGACCGGCCGAACCCGTTCGCGAATCCGGGTGCTTCCGCATCACTCGAATGCAGCATGTACGACTGGCCGGTTTGTTCGTTGGACCGGGCGTGACGTCAGCACGCGCCAGTGACCGCGCGCGGCCGGGTGGCCCCGCCGCGCGCCGAGCCGAAGGACCCGGCGGGCCGCCCGGCCACCGTCCCGACGCCCGCTGCGCCGCCTGCGCGGGGCCACCACCCGCCCGCCGTACGCCCGCCCGCGCCCGGCGCATACGCCCGCGCCACCCCGCGGCCCCCGGGCGGCCCGGCCCCGTACGCCGCGTGTGAACGTCCCCTTGCGACCGCGTCCCTCACCCGACCCGGCCCCGCCACCGCGGGCCCGCCCCGGCGGCCACGCCGCGGGCGGGCCCGCGGCGCACGCGCGCCCCGGCCGGGTCCTTCTCCCGAAAGACATGACGTGCACGAGACCCAGACCTACATCCCGGCGCAGCAGACCGACGAATTCGTGCCGAGCCAGGGCACCTTCACCCGTGCGGTCCGGGACACCGACCCCCGGGTCGACATCCCGCTGTTCGCCCCGCAGCCCGACCCCTACGGGTTCGACGCGGTCGCCTGGGCGAACGTCCCGGTGTGGGAGACCGACGGTCCGGTACCCCAGGACCCGCACGCGGGCGACGGATACCCGGCGCCACCACCCACCGGACCCACCGTCAGCCATGCCCGCACCCGGCAGCACCGGCCGGGGGTGCACCGCGCCGGAGCCGTCCGGCTGCGCCGCTGGGCACGGCGGATCAGCGCCGTCGTCGCCGCCCTCACCGCCGTGATGATCAGCGTGCTGGGCGCCATGGTCTGCTACGCACCGCTGCGCGCCCTCGCCTCCCAGGGCGCCTCCGGCGACCTCGCCGACCTGTGGCCGCTGCTGATCTACGGCCCCTGGATGGTGGCGTCCCTCGCCATCCTGCGCGCCTCCGCCCACGGCCGCCGGGTCGCGCACTCGTGGTGCGTGGTGATCCTCTTCTCCGCGCTCGCCGTCGTGCTGTGCGTCGCGCACGCCCCGCTGACGCTCTCCGCCATCAGCGTCGCCGGACTGCCGCCGATCACCGCGCTGCTCTCCTTCCACCAACTGGTGCGCCAGATCGAACCTCCCGCGCCGCCGCGCCCCGCCCCGGCGGAGGAACCCGGCAGCGGCCACCACCGCAAACCGCCGAACCCGCGGCAGTGACGCCGTCCCGCGACGCGGCGCGCCGCCGCCCCGACCGAACGGGGGCGGCGGCGCGCCGTGCTGCCGGGCTCAGGCGACGTCGAACGACGCCGGGTCCGGGCCCAGCCGGGTGCCGTTGTCGAGACCGGCGACGGCCTCGATGTCGGCGTCGTCGAGCTGGAAGCCGAAGACGTCGATGTTGGCGGCGATCCGCGACGGCGTCACCGACTTCGGGATGACGACGTTGCCGAGCTGGAGGTGCCAGCGCAGCACCACCTGGGCGGGCGTCACCCCGTGCTTGGCCGCGATCTCGCCGAGCACCGGCTCCGCCAGCAGGTCCTTGCCCTGGCCCAGCGGCGACCACGCCTCCGTCGCGATGTGGTGCCGGGCGTGCGCCGCACGGGACTCGGCCTGCGGGAAGTACGGGTGCAGCTCGATCTGGTTGACCGCCGGGACGATCGAGGTCTCGCCGATCAGCCGCTCCAGGTGCTCCGGAAGGAAGTTGGAGACACCGATGGCACGGGCCCGGCCCTCCGCGTGGATCTTCTCGAAGGCGCGGTACGTGTCGATGTAGGTGTCCTTGGCCGGGAGCGGCCAGTGGATCAGGTAGAGGTCGACGTACTCCAGGCCGAGCTTGGCCAGGGAGGCGTCGAAGGCGCGCAGGGTGGAGTCGTAGCCCTGCTCGCCGTTCCAGAGCTTGGTGGTGACGAAGAGTTCGTCACGGGGGATGCCGGAGGCGGCGAGCGCCCGGCCGGTGCCCTCTTCGTTGCCGTAGATCGCGGCGGTGTCGATGCTGCGGTAGCCGGCCTCCAGGGCGTGGCCGACGGTGGCGGCAGCCTCGTCGTCCGGCACCTGCCAGACGCCGAAACCGAGCTGCGGCATCGTGACGCCGTTGTTGAGCGTGATGGTCGGGACCTGGCTCACGGGGAATCGATCCTTACGTCGTCGTGCATGTCCACCGACGACAACGATCACCCGCCGCTCCGCATTCCCGCGCGCGGGAAGAGAACGCCCTGTTCCACCCGTGCGGCGTACCCGACCGGCTCAGCTCCGGTACAGCGCCTCCACCTCTTTCGCGTACGCCGTCTCGATCGCCTTCCGCTTCAGCTTCAGCGACGGCGTCAGCAGCCCCTGCTCCTCGCTGAACTGGTGGGCCAGTATCCGGAACGTACGGATCGACTCGGCCTGCGAGACCAGGGTGTTGGCGGCGACCACGGCCCGCCGGATCTCCGACTCCAGATCCGGGTCGCGCACCAGCTCCATGGGGCGCATGTCCGGTTTGCCGCGCATCGTCAGCCAGTGGGTGACGGCCTCCGGGTCCAGCGTCACCAGCGCGGCGATGAACGGCCGGTCGTTGCCGACCACCAGGCACTGGGCGACCAGGGGGTGCGCCCGGACCCGGTCCTCCAGAACCACCGGCGAGACCGTCTTGCCGCCGGAGGTGACGAGCACCTCCTTCTTGCGGCCGGTGATCGTCAGATAGCCGTCCTCGTCGAAGGCGCCGAGGTCACCGGTGGCGAACCAGCCGTTGTGCAGCACGGCGCCGGAGCCCTGCGGATCGCCCAGGTACCCCTGGAAGATCTGCCCGCCGCGCAGCCAGATCTCGCCGTCGTCCGCGACATGGACGGTGGTGCCGGGGATGGGCGTGCCGACCGTGCCGAACCGGGTGCGCTCGGGCGGGTTGGCGGTCGCGGCGGCGGTGGACTCCGTCAGGCCGTACCCCTCGAAGATCCGCACGCCCGCCCCGGCGAAGAACAGGCCCAGCCGACGCTCCATCCGGGAGCCGCCGGACATCGCGTGCCGCACCCGGCCGCCCAGCGCGTCACGGACCTTGCTGTAGACCACCTTGTCGAAGAACTGGTGCTGCATCCGCAGGGCGGCGCCGGGCCCGGAGCCGGTGCCGAACGCCTTGTGCTCCATCGCCTCGGCATGCCGGACCGCGACATCGACCGCCTTGTCGAACGGCCCTTCCTTCCCCTCGGCCTCCGCCTGCCGCCGGGCCGCCGCGAAGACCTTCTCGAAGACGTACGGCACCGCGAGGACGAACGTCGGCCGGAAGCTGCGCAGGTCGGGCAGGAGGGCGCGGGCGCTCAGCTCCGGCTGGTGGGCCAGCTTCACCTTGCCGCGGAGGGCGGCGACCTCGACCATCCGGCCGAAGACGTGCGACAGCGGCAGGAAGAGCAGGGTGGACGCCTCGTCGCCGGGGCGGGAGTGGAACGCGGTGTCGTACCGTTCGAGGACGTTGTCCGCCTCGGCCATGAAGTTGGCGTGGGTCAGCACACAGCCCTTGGGGCGGCCGGTGGTGCCCGAGGTGTAGATGACGGTGGCGATGGCGTCCGGGGTGACCGCCATCCGGTGCCGGTGCACCACGTCGTCGTCGAGGTGCGCGCCCGCCGCGGTCAGCTCGGCCACCGGGTCCGCGTCGAGCTGCCAGAGCCGCCGCAGCTGCGGCAGTCGGCCGATGACCGAACCGACGGTCATCGCATGGTCCTCGTGCTCCACCAGACACGCCGTCGCGCCCGCGTCGTGCAGCATCCAGAAGACCTGCTCGGCGGAGGAGGTCGGGTACAGCGGTACGGACTGGCCGCCGATCGCCCAGACGGCGAAGTCGAAGACGGTCCACTCGTAACGGGTGCGGGACATGATCCCGACCCGGTCGCCGAACCGGACGCCCTGGGCGAGCAGGCCCTTGGCCAGCGCCATGACCTCGTCCCGGAACTGCCCGGCGCTGACGTCGACCCAGCGCCCCTCGGCGTCCTTACGGGCGAGCGCGGCCCGGTCCGGGTCGCGGGCGGCGTGGTCGAAAACGGTGTCCGCCAGCCCACCGACCCGGGGCCCGGTAGCCAACGGCTCCACGGTGAACTCGCGCAATGACCCAGCTCCTTGTGGTACTCCTCACACGGCCGCGACCGTACCCCACGGTTTCGCCCAGTGGGAGGGCCTTACCGGGTTCCGGACGGCGGCGGGCGCCCCCAGGTGGTCCGGAGGAAACGGACCACTCCCCGGAAGAGTGGACATGTACCGGTCATCCACCGACGGAACGATCACTACCTGGGGACCGTATCTGCACCAAATCTCTGCACCCGAAGGGTGAACCGCCCGGCTTCCCACGGACGGGGTCCGGCGCCCGGTCGCACCGCCGTCAGGGCAACTGGAGCCGGTCGCCCCCGGCCAGGATCGCGTCGGCCAGCGCCTCCGCGGGACCGCGGGCGGCGGAGCCGCGCCGCCCGTGCAGCAGGACGAAATCCACCCCGCCCAGCTCCGGCAGTCCGGCCCGCGGCGCCATCCGCACCAGGCCCGGCGGGATCATCCCGAGGGTGTGCGCCATCACCCCGAGCCCGGCGCGGGCGGCGGCGACCAGCCCGTTGAGGCTCCCGCTGGTACAGGCGATGCGCCAGGCCCGGCCGTGTTCCTCCAGACACTCCAGCGCCCGGGCGCGGGTGACCGCGGGCGGCGGGAAGACCACCAGCGGCACCGGGCGGTGCGGATCGAGCCGCAGCCGGTCGCTGCCCACCCACACCAGCCGGTCCCGCCACACCAACCGCCCCGCGGGCCCCTCCGGACGCCGCTTGGCGAGGACGAGGTCGAGTCGCCCGGCCGTGAGAAGTTCGTGGAGGGTCCCCGACAGTTCGACGGTCAGCTCCAGATCGACCTCGGGGTGGGCGTGCCGGAACCCCTCCAGGATCTCCGGCAGCCGGGTCAGCACGAAGTCCTCGGACGCCCCGAACCGGAGCCGCCCGCGCAGCCGCGTCCCGGTGAAGAACCCGGCGGCGCGCTCGTTCGCCTCCAGGATCGTGCGGGCGAAGCCGAGCATCGCCTCGCCGTCCTCGGTCAGCTCCACCCCGTGGGTGTCGCGCGCGAACAGCCGCCGCCCGGCCGCCTCCTCCAGCTTCCGTACGTGCTGGCTGACGGTCGACTGCCGCAGCCCCAGCCGGTGCGCGGCCTGGGTGAAGCTCAGGGTCTGCGCGACGGTCAGGAACGTACGCAGCTGGGCGGGATCGAACACGGGGCACCTCGGGTGGGCGGCGGTCCGGCCACCGTGGGGTCGCCACCCGGGGGAGCGGCGTGGCCGGAACGGGCCGGTCTGCGGCCATGGTAATCACGTTCCGGCATCACAGTGAGTGCGGCGAACGGGGTTCCCGATATCCGTGGGGCCCGGCACTCTGGAGAGGGCACCGTCCATGCCGCCGTCCGTACCGACCCCGACCGAAGTGAGATCATGCGCCGCCCTGCCCTCGCCCTCCCCTCCTGGCTCCCCGTGGACGGATACATCCTGGCGCTCCTCGCCACCGTCGGACTGGCCGCGCTCCTCCCGGCCACCGGCTCCGCCGCCACCGTCGCGGACGGCGCCGCCACCGGGGCCGTCTCCTTCCTCTTCTTTCTCTACGGCGCTCGCCTCTCGACCGCCGAGGCGATGGCCGGACTCCGCCACTGGCGACTCCATCTGACCGTCCTGGCCTGCACGTTCGTGCTCTTCCCGCTGCTCGGACTGGCCGCCCGCGGCCTGGTCCCCTACGTCCTGCCGGGCGGGCTGTACACCGGCGTGCTCTTCCTCTGTCTGGTGCCGTCGACCATCCAGTCGTCCATCGCGTTCACCTCCATCGCGCGCGGCAACGTCGCCGCGGCGATCTGCGCCGGATCGTTCTCCTCCCTCGTCGGCATCGTCGTCACCCCGCTGCTCGCCGCGCTCGTCCTGGACGGTGAGGGGCCCGGTGTCTCGGGCGGGGCGCTGGTCTCGATCGTCTGCCAGCTGCTGCTGCCGTTCCTCGCCGGGCAGGTACTGCGCCGCTGGATCGGCGGTTTCCTCACCCGGCACAAGAAGGTTCTCGGCCTGGTGGACCGCGGCTCGATACTGCTGGTTGTCTACAGCGCCTTCAGCGCCGGGGTGGTCGCCGGGATCTGGCACCAGGTCTCCCCGGTGCGCCTGCTGGTCCTGCTGGGCGTCCTCGCGCTGCTGCTCGCGGTGATGCTGGTCCTGACCTGGTACGGCTCGCGGAAGCTGGGCTTCGGGCGGGCCGACCGGATCGCGATCACCTTCGCCGGGTCGAAGAAGAGCCTGGCCGCCGGGTTGCCCATGGCCAGCGTCCTCTTCGGCGCCCAGGCGGGCCTTGCGGTGCTGCCGCTGATGCTCTTCCACCAGTTGCAGCTGATGGTCTGCGCGGTGCTGGCGAAACGGTTCGCGGCGCGGGCGGAGCCGGAAGGTGCCGAGCCGGACGCCCCGGAGGACGGCGGCCCGGCGGACGCCCCGGCGGCGACCCGCGACGGCGAGCCGGTGGCCGCCGGGGAGTCCCGGTGACGGCCCCCGCCGCACGGGGCCGCTCCGGTCAGGGCGCCGTCACCCGGTCCAGACCGAGGCGGAGCGCGACGGGTCCGGCCGGGGCGTGGCCCGGGGTGCGCAGGGCGGTCAGTTCGGCGTCGGACAGCGCCCGCCGGTAGACGCCGACCTCGTCGAGGGCGCCGGTGAAGTGGGCGCGGTCGTCGAGCCGCGCGCCGAGGCGGACGCCGAAGGCCGAACCGCGGCTGACCGACCCCGGGGTGTCCGGTGCGGTGGTGGCCGCGGCGGCGTCCACCGTCAGCCGCAACCGGCCGCCGCCGCGGCGCAGCGCCAGCAGATGCCAGCGACCGTCGTGGTACGCGCCCGCCGTCGACAGTGTGGTGGTGACCGGCGGCGCGGCGCCCGCCACGGTGGTCACCGTCGCCGTGATCCGGCCGCGCGCCGGGTCGCCGACCAGGGTGACCTGCGGGGAGCTGCCGCCCGAGCCGCCCAGCCAGAGCATCGGCTGCTCCCCGCCGGTCGCGTCGTAGCGGAACCACAGGGCGCAGGTGAACGGCGCCTCGCCCAGCGGGAGCGAGGCGCGGAAGGGGACGTCGACGGCGTCGTCGGTGCCGTCGAAGGCCAGTGCCCGGCCGAGGACGCCGGAGGTGGTGCGGGCTCCGCCGAGGACGGTGGCCGGGCGGGCGCCGGGTGCGCCGTCCGGGGTGGTGGGGTCGGGGCCGCGGCGCGGGCCGAGCCAGGCGTCGGTGAAGCGGGCGAACCGCATCTCGTCCCGGGCGTCGGCGGCGCCCGCCTCGTAGAAGAGTCCGGTGACGCCGGGGGAGACGGGGACCAGGTCGGAGTAGCCGGACCAGTCGCCGGTGACGCGGGCGCCCCGGTCGGCCGCCTCCCAGGTGCGGCCCTCGTCGTACGAGGAGTGGAGCGTCATGGCGCGGCGGCGGTCCGGGTCGGCGGGGGCGGCGAGGAGGGTGCGGCTGCCGCCCCCGGCGGTGGGCAGCCGCAGCACCGACGCCTGCACCATCGGCGCGAGGAAGCCGGGCAGGGTGCGGAACGGGTGGGTGAAGGACGCGCCGCCGTCGTCGCTGACCGCCGCGGTGCGGTTGCCGAGGTCGGTGCCGTCCTGTTCGCGGGCGTTGACGTAGACCGAGCCGTCGGCCCGCTCCAGCAGTGTCATCTCGGACGGCTTCTGACGGAATGTGCCGTCGGGGGCGACCGGCCAGGTGTCGACGGCGCCGACGCGCCAGGTGGTGCCGCCGTCGTCGCTGTGGACCAGCGCGGCGTGGTTGGCGGTGACCCGGCCGTTGGCGTAACTCTCGGCGTTGACCCCCAGGACGAGCCGCCCGGCGTGGCGGCCCCGGGTGAGCTGGATGCCGTGCACCGGGCCCGTCGCGTACCAGGAGTTCCATCCGGCGGGGCGCAGTGCGCGGGTCAGATCGCGCGGCGCCGACCAGGTGGCGCCGTCGTCGTCGCTGTACTGGAGGTGCGGGGTGCGGTCGCAGGGCGTCGTGCAGCTGAGGCCGTCGGTGCGGCCCTTGTTGTACGTCTCGGCGAGGACGATGCGGCCGGTGCGGCGGTCCACGACCGGCGCCGGGTTGCCGTGGGTGTCGCCGCCGCCCGCGTTGACGACCTGGAGCGGGCCCCAGGTGCGGCCGCCGTCGGTGGAGCGTTTGAGGACGAGGTCGATGTCCCCGGCGTCGCCGCAGTCGTGCACCCGGCCCTCGGCGAAGGCGAGCAGGGTGCCGCGGACGGAGCGGACGACCGCGGGGATGCGGAAGCAGGCGTAACCCGGGTCCTGGGCCGCGCTGAACAGGACCCGCTGGTCGAAGCCGCCGGGCGGTGCGGCGCCGCCGCCCGCGGCGCCCGCGGGGGCGGCGGGGAGCAGGGTGAGCGCCAGGGCGGCGAGGGCGGTGAGGGCGGCGACGGCGCGGCGCCGCCGGGGTCTCGGGTGGGGGCGGGAGGGTGCACGGAGAAGTGACGTCATGGTCCGGCCTGCCCTTCGAGGCATCGGCGTCATCCACAGGACATCCCACGTCCCATGTCATGTGTGACGGAACGTACTGCCGTCACTACACCCCGACAAGAAGGGTGCGGCCGTTCGCCCGCGACCCCGCCGAATTCACCCGTCCGGCCCGCGGCCCACCGGGGCCGGAGGCCGGGATGTGGGCGGCGCCGCGCCCCCGGCGGCTACCGCGCCGCCCCGGCGTCCGGCCGCAGCACGATCTTCCCCAGGTTCGCCCGTGCCTCCATGAGCCGGTGGGCCGTCGCGGCGTCGGAGAGCGGCAGTTCGGCGTGGATCGCGGCCCGCAGCCGCCCGGACGACGCCTCCTCCCAGAGGTGTGCGCGGTGGTGCGCGTACCGCTCCGGGCGGGTGGCGGCGAAGTGGCGCATCGTCAGCCCGGTGACGGTCTTCGCCCCGGCCAGCAGCTCGTACGCGGGGACCGTGCCGCCGCCGGAGCTGAAGAACACCAGCCGCCCGCCCGGTGCCAGCGCGCCGAGCGCCCGCGGCAGCAGGTCGCCCCCGGCGCCGTCCAGCACGACATCGACCGGCGCGCCCCAGGACTCCTGGCCGTGAACGACGGTCTCGTCGGCGCCGAGCCCCCGGACGAACTCCGCCTTCTCCGGGGTGCCGACGGCGGCCACCACCCGCGGGACGCCCCGCGCCTTGGCGAGTTGGACGGCGAGGTGGCCGGTGGCGCCCGCCGCCGCGGTGATCAGCACCGACTCGCCGCCCCGGGGCGCCGCGGTGTCGAGCGCGGCCAGCGCCACATGCCCGCCCCGGATCAGCGCGACGGCCTGCGCCGCGGCCAGCCCTTCGGGCAGTCGGGAGGCGAACGCGGCCGGGGCGAGGGCGAGTTCGGCGTAGGCGCCCGGGAGGCCGAACGAGGCGATGCGGTCGCCGACGGCGAAGCCGGTGACGCCCGGGCCGAGCGCGACCACCTCCCCGGCGACCTCGTCACCGGGCAGCCCGGGCAGCGGACCGCCGCCGCGCACCCGGCGCACGGTCGGCAGCGTGACACCGCTCGCCTCCGTCCGCACCAGCAGCTCACCGGGGCCGGGCACCGGCGGTTCGGTCTCCTCGGTGTACAGGACCTCGGGACCGCCGTGGACGTCGTGACGGATACGGCGCACGGGCACGCACCTCCCGGAATCGTTGGGGGCGCCAACGGTAGCCGCATTCATGGGAGTAGCCAACGGATTTTCGTTGGGGATTCCCAAGGACCGGCGCTACCGTGGACCCATGAGCGACGCCCCGTACGCCCCCCGCCGCATCCGTGTGCTGCCGAGCTGGTTGCTGGGGCGGGCCGCGGCCCGTGGGCACCGGCTGGTCGCCGAGGCGCTCGCCGCCGAGGGGCTGCGGATGATGCACCACGCGGTGCTCTCCGCGGTCGCCGAGAGCGGGCCGGTCTCCCAGGCGGAGCTGGGCCGCACCCTCGGCATCGACCCGAAGGACATGGTCGGCGTCGTCAACGATCTGCAACGGGACGGCCTGGTCACCCGGACACCCGACCCCGGGGACCGCAGGAAGAACGCCGTCGAGGTCTCCACGGCGGGACGCCGCGTCCTGCGCCGCACCCAGCGGCTCGGCGACCGCGCCAACGACGAGCTGACCGCCGCGCTGACCCCCGCCGAGCGCGAGCAGCTGATCGCGCTGCTCACCCGCATCGTGCGCCCGGCCGACGACGGCGCCGGGCCCGCCCGCGGCTGACCGGCGCCCGGCTCAGCTCCCGGTGTCCGCCTCGTCCAGACCGAGGCGGTGCGCGCCCGCGTAGACGTTCATCGAGCTGCCGCGCAGAAAGCCGACCAGCGTCAGACCCGTCTCGGCGGCGAGGTCCACGGCGAGCGAGGACGGGGCGGAGACGGCGGCGAGCACCGGGATCCCGGCCATCACCGCCTTCTGCGCCAGCTCGAAGGAGGCGCGGCCGGAGACCATCAGGACACAGGACGACAGCGGCAGCCGGTCGTCCTGGAGCGCCCGTCCGACGACCTTGTCGACGGCGTTGTGCCGCCCGACGTCCTCGCGTACGTCCAGCAGTTCACCGTCCGGCGTGAACAGCGCCGCCGCGTGCAGCCCGCCCGTGCGGTCGAAGACCCGCTGGGCGGCGCGCAGCCGGTCGGGGAAGGTGCTCAGCAGCTCGGGTGTGAGCCGGACCGCGGTGCCGGGGGAGGAGTCCGGTGCCCAGCGCGCGGTGGTACGCACCGCCTCCAGGCTCGCCTTGCCGCACAGCCCGCACGACGACGAGGTGTAGACGTTCCGCTCCAGGCTGATGTCCGGCACCGCGACGCCGGGTGCGAGGCGGACGTCGACGACGTTGTAGGTGTTCGCGCCGTCGTCGGTGGCGCCGGCGCAGTAGACGATGTTCGCCAGCTCCGCGGCGGAGGCCAACACGCCCTCGCTGACCAGGAAACCGGCGGCGAGCGCGAAGTCGTCGCCCGGCGTGCGCATGGTGATCGCCAGCGGCTTGCCGTTGAGCCGGATCTCCAGCGGCTCCTCGACGACGAGGGTGTCCGGCCGGGCCCCCACGGAGCCGTCCCGTACGCGGATGACGCGGCGCCGTTCGGTGACCCGTCCCATGTCTGCCTCCACCCGCCGTAGGGCGCCCCGGTGTGCCGTCGCCGGTTGCGGGCGCGGCGGAACGGCGACAACCGTACAACGTACTCGGTAAACTGTAGACGATAGCCAATGGGCGGGCCGTCCGGTGCCGCCCCCGAGGGCCGCGCCCCGGCCACCACACCAAGGGGGACCCGATGCTGTCCAGCGGACTGCCGCACGGAGCCGTCCCGAAGCTCGAACGGCCCGGCCCGTTGCGCGAGCGGGTCTACGAGGCACTGCTCGACCTCATCACCACCCGCGCCCTGCGCCCCGGCGCCCATCTGGTCGAGAGCGAACTCGCCGGACACCTCGGCGTCTCCCGGCAGCCGGTCCGCGAGGCGCTCCAGCGGCTGAACACCGACGGCTGGGTCGATCTGCGGCCCGCCCAGGGCGCGTTCGTCCACGAGCCGACCGAGGAGGAGGCCGACCAGCTGCTGACGGTCCGTACGCTGCTGGAGGCCGAGGCCGCCCGGCTGGCCGCCGCGCACACCGGGTCGCCCGGCATCGCCGCCCTGGAGGAGCTGTGCGTCACCGGGGAGCGCGCGGTGCGCGAGGACGACGTGGACGGCGCGGTCGCGGCCAACGCCGCCTTCCACGCCAAGGTGATGGAGCTGGCCGGGAACGCCGTCCTCGCCGAGCTGGCCGCCCAGGTCGGCCGCCGGGTGCGCTGGTACTACACCCCGGTGGCCCGGCAGCGCGGCGCCCAGTCCTGGATCGAGCACCGCGAGCTGATCGCCGCCATCGCCGACCGCGACGAGGCCCGCGCCACCGCCGTGATGCGCGCCCACACCGAGCACACCCGCCGGACCTACCACGAGCGGGCGCGCGAGGACGGACCGGACGGACGGCACCCCTGAGCACCGGGGCGGCCCGGCCGCCCCGCCCGTTCCGCTCCCCGAGACGCCACTGACCGGCGCCGCGGCGGACCGGTAATCTGCATCCGATCACGCACCACCGATGACGAATGGCGAGACACGTATGAGCGAGGAGAGCGCACCCGAGGCCGGCGAGGCGGCCGCCGTCTCCGACCGGGCGGCCCGGGAGCGGCTGCTCTACCTGCGCAGCAGCATCGACAACCTCGACGCGGCGCTGGTGCATCTGCTCGCCGAGCGGTTCAAGTGCACCCAGCAGGTCGGCGAGTTGAAGGCCCGGCACAGCCTGCCGCCCGCCGATCCGGCCCGCGAGGCGGCCCAGATCGAGCGGCTGCGCACGCTCGCCGCCGACGCCCGGCTCGACCCGGCGTTCGCCGAGAAGTTCCTCAACTTCATCATCAGCGAGGTGGTCCGCCACCACCGCGCCATCGCCGAGGGCACCCACGAGGCACCGGGCACCCCCACCGACGGATGACCGGAGCGGGCGGCGCCTGCCCCGGCACCGCCCGCCCCGATCCGTACCCCGCTCAGATCAGCTCCCGGCTGACCTTCCGCTCCCCGGCCACCGCCGCCCGCGGCCGTTCCCGGCCCGGCTGCCGCAGCAGCAGCGTGCACCCGGCCGCCAGCAGCGAGATCCCCCCGGCCAGCGCGTAGGCGCCGTCGTACCCCCAGGCGCCCACCACCATCGAGCCGAGCCCGCCGCCGAACAGCCCGCTGATCAGCTTGCCGCTGTAGACCAGGCCGTAGTTGGTGGCGTTGTAGTTCTCCCCGAAGTAGTCCGGGGTCAGCGTCGCGAAGAGCGGGTAGAACGCGCCGCCGCCGAAGCCGGAGAGGAACGCGAAGAAGAGGAACAGCCACTCGCTGTGGACGTTCCCCGCCCAGATCACCCCGAACTGCGCGAGACCCAGCACCACGATCACGACGACCAGCGTGGTCTTACGGCCCCACAGGTCCGACAGCCACCCCACGACGGCCCGCCCGACGCCGTTGACGACGGACATCACCCCCATCGACGAGGCGGCCACCAGCGGCCCGAAGCCGACCTCCCGCGCGTAGTCCACCTGGAACGAGATCCCGAAGATCGACACCCCGGCCGTCAGCACCACCGACAGCCACATCAGCGGCAACATCCCGCTGCGCAGCGCCTCCTTCGGGGTGAACTGCCGTACCGCGGGCGGGTTCTTCGCCAGGCTCGCCGCGCTCCGCCGGTCGCCCGCGGGTGCCACGCCGCCCGGCTTCCCGGTCGGCGGCGGGATGTGCGGCGGCCACCAGTTCGGCGGCGGATCCCGGAAGAACCACGCACAGGCCGCCACCACGACCAGCACGTACACCCCGATGAGGTCCAGCACCTCGGCGTAGTCGGAGGTGTCGAAGGCGTAGTTGAAGAGGAAGATGAACGGCAGCGCGCCGTAGGCGAAGCCGCCGTTGACGAAGCCGGTCTTCGCGCCCCGCCGCTCCGGGAACCACTTGCCGACCATGTTGATGCAGGTCGCGTAGATCAGCCCCGAACCGAGACCGCCGACCACGCCGAAACCGACCAGCGCCCACGCCACGCTCTCCAGGTGCGCCAGCGCCGCGAAGCCCACCAGGCACAGCACCGAACCGAGGTACATCGCCCACCGCGCGGTGAGCACCCCCCGCTCCCGTAACCACCCCGCCGGGAAGGCGATGCCCGCCTGGAAGAAGACCCAGACGCTCAGAATCCAGAAGGTGTCGCTCTGCGACCAGCCGTGCGCCCGCGAGAGCGTGTCCTCCGCGGAGCCGTACGCGTACTCCGACACGCTGATCGCCATCATCGCGACCCACGGCAGATACACCATCAACTTGCGGGAGTGGCCCAGTAGTTGGCGGTCACTCTCGCCGATCCGGTAGACCCGCCCCTTGCCGTCCGTGACATTGCGGTACCCGGCCCGCCGGTCCGCGCCGCCGCCGTCCCCGTCGTCCCCGTTCCTGTCCTCGTCCCGTTCCGTCTCCGTGCTCATCGTCCGTCGCCTGCCCCTCGCATGGATGCCGTCAGTTCCCCCCTGTCCGCACTCCGCACGTCCCCGTGCCCGCTCTCACGGCAGCCGCCCCGCGGCCCGCGCCCAGCGGTACTTCGCCCTGAGCACCGCCACCGGCTTCTCCGTCGTGTACGGATACGCCACGACGCCCCGCTCGAAGAGGTACGCGCACGCCTCCTCGACCTCGGTGTCCCCGGCCAACGACGCCACCACCGGCTTCTCGATCCCGCGCGCCCGGAACTCCGCGACCAGCCGCGCCGTCAGCTCCGCGAAGACCATCGGCGGGGTGACCAGCGTGTGCCAGTAGCCGAGCACCAGCGCATGGATCCGGGGATCCGTAAGGCCCAGCCGGATCGTCGCCTCGTACGTCGACGGTGGCTCCCCGCCCGTGATGTCCACCGGGTTCCCCGCCGCCCCGAACGGCGGGATGAACCGCCGGAACGCCGCGTCGAGATCGGCGGGGATGTCCATCAGCCGCAGCCCGTTGTCGACGATCGCGTCCGACAGCAGCACCCCCGAACCGCCCGCACCGGTGATCACCACGACGTTGTCCCCGGCGGGCGTCGGCAGCACCGGCAGCGCCCGGGCGTACTCCAGCATCTCCGCCAGCCCCGGCGCCCGGATCACGCCCGCCTGCCGCAGGATGTCGTCGTAGACCGCGTCGTCCCCGGCCAGCGCCCCGGTGTGGGAACCGGCCGCCCGCGCGCCCGCGCTCGTCCGCCCCGCCTTCAGCACCACCACCGGCTTGTGTGGCACCGTCGCCCGCGCCGCCGCCACGAACGCCCGGCCGTCCTTGAGATCCTCCAGATGCATCGCCACACAGTCGGTGCGCTCGTCCTCGGCGAAGTAGGTGAGCAGATCGTCCTCGTCGACGTCCGCCTTGTTGCCGAGCCCGACGATCGCCGAGACGCCCGTCCCGGTGGCCCGCGCGAAGCCCAGGATCGCCATCCCGATCCCGCCGGACTGCGAGGTCAGCGCCGTCCCGCCGCGCACGTCGTACGGCGTGCAGAAGGTGGCGCAGAGGTCCTGCCAGGTGGAGTAGTAGCCGTAGATGTTCGGCCCCAGCAGCCGGATGCCGTACTCCTCGCCGATCGCCACCAGCCGCTCCTGGAGGGCGTGTTCACCGGTCTCGGCGAAGCCGGAGGGGATCAGTACGGCGTTCGGGATGCCCTTGCGCCCGGCCTCCTCCAGCGCCGCGGGCACCAGCGGCGCCGGAATGGCGAACACCGCCACATCCACCTCACCGGGCACCTCACCCACCGAGCGGTACGCCTTACGGCCCAGGATGTCGTCGGACTTCGGGTTCACCGGATGGATCTCGCCGGGGAAACCGCCGTCGACGAGGTTGCGCATCACCGAGTTGCCGATCTTGCCGGGCTCCGCCGACGCCCCGATCACCGCGACCGACCGCGGACGCATCAGCCGCCGCATCGCGGTCAGGATCTCCTCCCGCGAACGCCGCCGCCGCTCGACCGGCGCGCCCTGCGCCAGCAGGATCCGCACATCCGCGGCGCGCACCCCGTCCGCCGACGCGAACACCGGGTTGAGATCGATCTCCGCGATCTCCGGGAAGTCCCCGGCCAGTTCCGAGGTCCGTACGATCAGCTCGGTCAGCGCCGCGCGGTCCACCGGCGGCGCGCCCCGCACCCCGCGCAGCACCTCCGCCGCCCGGATCGAGTCCAGCATCGACGCGGCGTCCGCCGTGTCCGCGGGCGCCAGCCGGAAGGTGACGTCACCCAACGCCTCCACCAGCACCCCGCCGAGCCCGAACGCCACCACCTTCCCGAACGTCGGATCCGTCACCGCCCCGACGATCACCTCCTGACCGCCGGAGACCATCTCCTGGACCAGCACCCCGTCGATCCGCGCCCCGGGGGAGTGCGCCACAGCGCTCCGGACGATGTCGCAGAAGGCGGTGCGTACCTCGGCGGCGGATGCCAGCGCGGTCCGCACCCCGCCCGCCTCCGTCTTGTGCACGATGTCCGGCGAGACGATCTTCAACGCCACCGGGAACCCGATCCGGTCGGCCAGCGCCACCGCGTCGTCGACGGTCTCCGCCAGCCCCTCCGCCGGGGTCGCGATGCCGTACGCCTCGGCCACCCGACGGCCCTCGGGCGCGGTCAGCGCGGTACGCCCCTCGGCCCGCGCCGCCGCCAGCACCGCCCGCACCATCTCCGTCCGGCCGTCCAACGGCCGGTGCTCTCCGTGCTCCGCCATCAGATGACTCCGTTCTCCTCGAGCAGCCGCAGTTCCTCGTCGGCGAGCCCCAACTCGCCGCCGTACACCTCCTGGTTGTGCTCGCCCAGCAGCGGCGAACGGTCGACGTCGACGGGGGAGTCGGACAGCTTCAGCGGCGAGCCGACGGTGGTGAACGCGCCGCGCTCGGGGTGGTCGACGGTCACCACCATCCCGTCGGCGACCAGCGACGCGTCCTCGATCAGCTCCTTCGTCGACAGCACCGGACCGCACGGGATGTTGTGGGCGTTGAGCCGCTCCAGCACCTCCCACTTGGGCAGCGTCGCGCTCCACTCCTCGATCAGCTGGAACATCTTCGCCAGCTTCGGCAGCCGCGCCTCCGGCGTCGCCCACTCCGGATCGTCCGCCAGCTCGGGCCGCCCGATCAGTTCGGTCAGCGGACGCCAGCCGACCGGCTGCACGATCACGTACACGTAGTCGTTCGGACCGCCGGGCGCGCACCGCACCGCCCAGCCGGGCTGCCCGCCGCCGCTGGCGTTGCCGCTGCGCGGCACCTCCGCGCCGAAGCTCTCGTTCGGGTACTCGGCCAGCGCGCCGTGCGCCAGCCGCTGCTGGTCCCGGATCTTGACCCGGCACAGGTTCAGCACCGCGTGCTGCATCGCGACGTTCACCCGCTGCCCGCGCCCCGTGCGTTCGCGCTGGTAGAGCGCGGCGAGAATGCCCGCGACGCAGTGCACACCGGTCCCCGAGTCGCCGATCTGGGCGCCGGTCGCCAGCGGCGGTCCGTCCTCGAACCCGGTCGTCGCCATCGCCCCGCCCATCGCCTGGGCCACCACCTCGTACGCCTTGAACGCGGTGTACGGGCCGTCGCCGAAGCCCTTGATGGAGGCGTAGACCAGCCGCGGGTTGATCTCCTGGATGCGCTCCCAGGGGAAGCCCATCCGGTCGACGGCGCCGGGGCCGAAGTTCTCCACCAGCACATCGCTGCGGGCGATCAGCTCGGTGAGCAGCTCCTTGCCGCGCGGGCTCTTGGTGTTGAGGGTGATGCTCCGCTTGTTGCAGTTGAGCATCGTGAAGTAGAGGGAGTCGGCGTCCGGTACGTCGCGCAGCTGCCGCCGCGTGATGTCCCCGGTGGTCGCCTCCAGCTTGACCACGTCCGCACCGAGCCAGGCCAGCAACTGCGTGGCGGAGGGACCGGACTGCACATGCGTCATGTCGAGGACGCGAATGCCCTCAAGTGCCTTGGTCACGACGGTTCACCTCACTTGTACATCGTCTGGTTCATCGTTCCGGGGGCGTAGGCGTCCGGATCCACCCACACATTGATCAGCGACGGCTTCCCGCTCTCCCGCGCCCGCTCCAGCGCCGGCCGGATCTGCGCCGGATCGCGCACCTCCTCGCCGTGGCCGCCGAGCATCCGCGCGAACTGGTCGTACGGCACATCGCCGAGGGTGTTGCCGACCCGCTCCCGCGCGTCGCCGTACTTGGCGCGCTGGCCGTAACGGATCTGGTTCATCGAGGAGTTGTTGCCGACGATCCCGACGAACGGCAGGTCGAAGCGGACCAGCGTCTCGAAGTCCCAGCCGGTCAGCGAGAACGCGCCGTCCCCGAAGAGCGCCACGACCTCCTTCTCCGGCCGCGCCTGCTTCGCCGCCATCACGAACGGCACCCCGACGCCGAGCGTCCCCAGCGGCCCCGGGTCCATCCAGTGCCCCGGCGCCTTCGGCTGCACCACCTGCCCGGAGAAGGTGACGATGTCGCCGCCGTCCCCGATGTAGACCGAGTCCTCGGTCAGGAAGTCGTTGATCTCGCTGACCAGCCGGTACGGGTGGATCGGGTGCGCGTCCGAACGCAGCTGCGGCAGCCGCTTCTCCAGCGCCGCCCGCTCCACGCCCCGCAGCTCCTCCAGCCACTCCTTGCGCTGCACGGACCCGCCCGCCGACTGCCCGGACGCGGCCTCGGCGACGGCGGTGAGCACCAGCCCCGCGTCGCCCACGATCCCCAGATCCACATCGCGGTTCTTGCCGACGGTGCGGTAGTCCAGATCGATCTGGACGACGGTGGCGTCCGGCGACAGCCGCTTGCCGTACCCCATCCGGAAGTCGAACGGCGTCCCGACGATCACGATCACATCGGCGCGCGAGAAGGCGTGCCGCCGCGAGAGCTGGAAGTGGTGCGGATCCCCGGGCGGCAGCGTCCCGCGCCCGGCGCCGTTCATGTACGCGGGGATGTTCAGCTCCCGCACCAGCGAGGTGGCCGCGTCGGTGGCGCGCGTCGTCCAGACCTGGCTGCCCAGCAGGATCGCCGGACGCTCGGCCCGCACCAGCAGATCGGCGAGCTTCTGCACATCGGCCGGGTCGCCCGGCGACCGCGTCGAGGCCCGGTACCGCCCGGCCTGCGGCACCCGCGCCTGCTCCCGCGGCACCTTGGCGTCGAGCACGTCCCGGGGGATCTCCAGGAACGACGGCCCGGGCGCACCGTGGTAGCACTCGCGGAACGCCATCGAGACCATGTCGGCGGCGCGCGCGGTGTCCGGCACGGTCGCCGCGAACTTGGTGATCGGCGTCATCATGTCGACGTGCGGCAGGTCCTGCAGCGACCCCATCTTGTGCTGGGTGCTCGCCCCCTGCCCGCCGATCAGCAGCATCGGCGACTCCGCCCGGAAGGCGTTGGCGACCCCGGTGACCGCATCCGTCGTCCCGGGCCCCGCGGTGACCACCGCGCACCCCGGCTTCCCGGTGATCCGCGCGTACCCGTCCGCGGCGTGCGCGGCGACCTGCTCATGCCGTACGTCGATGACGTCGATGCCCTCGTCGACGCAGCCGTCGTAGATGTCGATGATGTGCCCGCCGCAGAGGGTGTAGACGACGTCCACACCCTCCGCCTTGAGCGCCTTCGCAACCAGGTGCCCGCCGGAGATGAGGTCCTGTGCGTCCTCGGGCATGGGGCATCGCTTCCCTTCGTGGGACCACCCGCGGACGGCCCCTGACGTGGTCGGATGTGGATTGCATACAGTCGACGAATACTGTATGAACCCGTTATCCCGCATCGCCCCGCCCGCTGTCCAGAGGGGGAAGGGTGGCGATCGAGCCAAGGATTGGTCATGCGCACACCGCACTCACGGAAAGCCCACGGTCACTGCCGACGACCGGGTTCCCGGCCGGCCCGGGGCGCCTGGGACGGCTGATCCACACGGGAACACCGCTCACCCGCGCACGCTTCGTCCCCTATCCCGCACTACGCACCGATCTGTCCAGCAGATGCGCAGGTGAAAGGCACTTCGAAACCTTGGTATTGTTGTCCATGTCGCCGCGGGGAACACCCCGCGAAGACCACCTGGTCCGGGTGGCGGAATGGCAGACGCGCTAGCTTGAGGTGCTAGTGCCCTTTATCGGGCGTGGGGGTTCAAGTCCCCCCTCGGACACATGTGAAGGCCCCAGTCTTTCGGCTGGGGCCTTCGTCGTGGAGATCCGCAGATGAAGCCTACGGTGCCCCTACGCAGACGGTGTCCTCGCTACAGAGGGTCAAGGAGTCCGCGAGTCTCCACCGACTTCTCGCCTGCGTAGGTGATGAAGATGGTGTCTTCTTCGATGTGAACGAGCGCTTTGTCGTCGAGGGAGCGCACTGTGCGGCGCAGGTTCGCCCGTGCAGAGCGGGGTACCCATTGCGTCAGCTCCGAGAACCCTGCGCCGCGCGCGCCGCGGATGTACAGATGGATCAGGATGTGATCGCTGACCCGCAGATCAGGGCGGAGCACCTTCTGGCGTGTTCCGAATCCTTGTACCGCAGGCACCTTGCGGGTTACCAACTCCTCTACGAGGGCGCGAGCATGCTCCGGTGTGGTCCCTCCGCTGAGCCTTACGAATTCGGCGAGCACCCAGTCCAGGACTGCCACGACCAGCGTTGCGTCCTGAAGGTTGGGGTCGATGCCGTCCGCGAGATGCGCGGCATCCCGGCTGTTGCGGATGTCGTAGACCAGCCGAAGATGGCGAGGGATGTGGATGCGGATCGATTTCGGGTGGTCCGTGGAACGGAGTGACTGGAGCCGCTTTGTCACCCGCTCCGTGTCCAGATTCCCGTTGAGCGGCGTGAATTTGCTACCCGCCGCGTACTCAAGGAGGCGGTAGGCGGCCTCGCAGAACCGTCCGCCCTCCACCGCGCTGAGTCGATGTCCCCCTAGGTAGAAGTTGCGTTTCGCCTCCTCGTACGCGGTGACCAGTTCGTGGACGAGGGTTTTGTCGTAGGACTTGGACAGGACTTCGGTGACGGTGACGTTCACTCCTCATCCTTTCCCTGAGGCTTGGCGCGCCTGCTGCTGTCACGTGAGCGCCTGCTCTTGAAGGGGTTGTTGCGGAGGGCCTGCTTCACCGCGTCTCTGTCCGGAAGCGCCTCGACCACTGCCTCGCCGCGGGGCGTGATCTGTTTGAGGCCGATTCCCGCAGAGACCAGGTATCCGTTCTGTCGGTCAGCGTTGTCGAAGTCCCGCGAAGGGTTCCCGAACTTCTGGGAGGCGGCCTCCGTGTTCAGCTGGACGATTTCCTGGATGCGGAAATGCGGGGTGTCGCGGTAGTGGCTCAGGTAGTAGCCGAGGCATGCCATACGCTCCACCAGGGACTGCGGTTTCTTGCTGCTGATGAAGTCGCGAGGGCGGGAGGTTTGGGGTGTTGCTCCGGATGGGCTGATGAGTGCCCCATCGGCTGCGTAGCCTGTGGCGCCGGACAGGTCGGGTACCGATACGTCGAGAGCCTCGATCAGCCACCGCAGCACCCGGCCTCGGTTCTCTTCGTCGAGTGTTTCCAAGGCGGCGTAGGAGGTGTGCAAGGCTCTGATCGATGCGTAGACCATGCCGGAACTCCCGCTGCGGAGGGCGAGCGCGCGGCTGACGGGTTCGGGGGCCGGGAACGGCGCCGGAGCCGGGGCAGGGGAGGGGGATGGCACTCCCTTGATGTCATGGTGCAGTGAATCGCTCATGGATACCTCTCTCGTGTCACGGGCCGCCGATGCTTGACCCGATGTGTTCGGTGGGTCAATCTCACAATGCTTAAGTCGCAGGTACGTCGCAGGCAGGGGTGGGCGTGTCGAGATGAGTGGCAAATCATTGGTGTGGCGGTGGACTTGCGCCCACGGTATGGAGTGGGAACTCAATACATGAGAGCTACACAGATTGCGGCGTGTGGAGAGCATCAGGAGATCAGGGAGTGGAACATCCAGGCCACGGGAAAGCGGCTGAGTGAACTTCTCGCTACCGTTCCTGCGTATGTGATGCAGTGGCGGAGATACGTGAAGCGGTCGCCTCGAGGGCTGAATCAGAACGCCATCGCGAAAGTTATCGACGAATATCTGTACGAGACTGGTCAGAGGGGAGAAGAATTCCATGCGCGGGCACTGAAGGACCGGGTGTCCCGGGCGCTTTCCGGAGCCTTTCTCACTGCCGAGACCTTGAACTGGTTCATGGATGCCTTCTGCATGAGTCCGGAGGACCGAGCAATCTTGATGGATCTGCTCGACGGCAAGGACACTCCGTACAACGGCTTCTCCCACACTCTGCGGAAGAGGCATGACCTCCCGCACCGGCAGCGGCATCGCACAGTCATTGCGGTGGAACGCTATGACGTCGGACCATCAGGCTCGCTGTCCGGCCGCAATACGCACCAGGTGATCCGGGCTGCTGAGGACGGGGTCGACACCTACGTCTACAACCATGAGCCGGGAGCTGTGTCGACCGAGGTGATGCAGGGCGGGCGGCCGGGGCGTCGCTTCGAGTACGGCGAGGGGCTCCTCGGCATGGAGATCATTCTCCCGCGCCCCTTGGCACGGAATCAGACCACCCTGCTGGAATACCAGACCGTCTTCCAGCCTGACATTCGCAGCCGGGCAGAGGTTCGCAGAGCCGCTTTCGCCCGTGTGGAGAATGTCAGTCTCGTGGTGCGTTTCTCTTCCTGCCGTAGGCCGCGGGCGGCATGGTGGTGCGTTTGGGATGACCATTTCGGCGACAGCCCCGTCCGTGAATGGAGTGTGCCCTTTCAGGACATGCTGCTTCAGCGGTATGTCCCACACGCGGAGGAGACCGTGGTGGGGTTCCGTTGGGAGTGGTGAGGCTGGGGCCGTGGACCACCGGTAGGTCCACGGCCCCGGCGCTTCACGACCCCGCGGCATGCCCCTCCAGCACCCCCGTGCGTTTGCGTTGGACGAACCAGTAGTAGAGGAAGCCGCCGCCGGCGACGACGCCGATGAAGAGGAAGGCGCCCCAGCGGAGGTACCAGTGCTGCGGGCCCGTCGCGTTGTAGACCGCTGCGCGGGGCCAGGCGAGGTTGAGGGACATCGCCAGGCCCCACAGGACGGCGAGGATGTTGACGGGGAGGCCGAAGCGGCCCAGGGAGAAGGTGCCCTCGGCCGGGGTCCAGCGGCCGCGGAGCCGTTGGACCAGCATCGGGACGGTGACCATCAGATAGGCCAGGTAGATCATGATGATTGCGATGCTGGTGATCACCGAGAAGATCTGCGGCTGATTGACGTTGATCAGCAGGATCGCGACGCCCACCAGACCGATGATGATCGCGGGCAGCACCGGCGTCTGGAAACGCGGGCTGACCTTCGCCAGCAGGGAGGCGGCGGGCAGATTGTTGTCCCGGGCCATGGCGAAGGCGAGGCGGATGCCCGCGGTGTGCACCGCCAGCTCGCAGACGGTGATCGCGATGACCACACACCACAGCACGATCTGACCGACCGTCGAGCCCAACGTGGAGAGGACCACGTACTGGAGTCCGTCGACGGACAGCTCCTTGGCGTGCAGATCGGGCACCGCGAGGAGGGCGAAGAGCAGGATCAGACCGCCGATGAGGAACGAGGCGGTCAGGGCCCGCAGGATGGCGCGCGGGGCGTTGCGGCCGGGGTCCTTGGACTCCTCACCCAGCGAGGACGCGGTGTCGAAGCCGTACATGACGTACGCCGAGGCGAGCGAGGCGGTCAGGAAGGCGCCGAAGTAGCCGAGGCTCTGCCCCGTGCCCAGGCCGAAGGTCTTGGTCACCGCGGACGGGCCGCGGGTGATGTGCGCGGCGAGCAGGATGATCAGCACGATCGCGGCGATCAACTCGATGGCGACGCCCGCGGAGTTGATGCGCGCCATCAGCTTGACGCCGAACGCGTTCACCAGCGTGGTGAAGAGGATGAGGATGCTGCCCAGCAGTACGGCGTTGGCCGCCGCGTCCGTGCGGCCGCTGCCGTTGCCGATGAACTGGAACCACGACGAGATCTGCGGCAGCGTCACCTGATACGCCAGGGCCACCGCGGCCAGCGACACCATGGTGGCGGTGAGCATCATCCAGCCGCCGAGCCAGCCGACGTGCGGGCCGCCCATCCGCTTCGCCCAGTTGTAGATCGACCCGGCCACCGGATAGCGGGCGGCCAGCTCGCAGAAGCAGAGCGCCACCATCAGCTGCCCGCAGAACACCATCGGCCAGGACCACCAGTACGCCGGTCCGCCGTGGGTGATGCCGAAGTAGAACAGCTGGAAGGTGCCGGTGAGGATGGAGATGTAGCTGATTCCGGCGGCGAAGGTGTGGAAGTTGCCGAGGGTGCGCTTCAGCTCCGGCTTGTAGCCGAACTCGGCCAGCGAAGCGTCGTCGTCATGCATGCCGTTGTCCCGGGTGCCGGGCGGCGGCGGGCCCGCCTCGCTCACTCGAACCACCTCTGCGGCCGCGGCGCGGTGTTCCGCCACACGTGCTTGGCCTCCTGGTACTCGGCGAGGCCCGCGGGCCCCAGTTCCCGTCCGACACCGGACTGCTTCATGCCACCCCACTCGGCCTGCGGGACATACGGATGGAAGTCGTTGATCCAGACCGTGCCGGCCCGCATCCGGGACGCCACCCGGTGGGCCTTCCCGGCGTCCTGCGTCCAGACCGCCCCGGCCAGGCCGTACACCGTGTCGTTGGCGAGCCGGACCGCCTCGTCCTCGTCACGGAACCGCTCGACGGTCAGCACCGGCCCGAACGACTCGTCGTGGATCACCGACATGTCCGGGGTGCATTCGTCCAGCACCGTCGGCAGGTAGTAGAAGCCGTCACGGAGCGCCGGATCCTGCGGTGGTCCGCCGCCGCAGCGCAGCACGGCGCCCTCGGACAGCCCCGTCTCGACATACGCGGCGACCTTGTCGCGGTGTGCCGCGGAGATCAGCGGGCCGGTCCGGGCGTGCTCGTCGAAGGGGCCGCCGAGCGGGATCCGCCGGGCGCGGGCCACCAACTCGTCGACGAACCGGTCGTGCAGGTCGTTCTGGACGAGCAGCCGGGCGCCCGCCGAGCAGACCTGGCCGGAGTGGAGGAACACCGCGGTCAGCGCGTGGTCGACGGCGGTGTCGAACTCGGCGTCGGAGAAGACGATGTTCGGGTTCTTGCCGCCCAGCTCCAGGGCGATCTTCTTGACGGTCGGAGCGGCCGCGGCCATGATCCGGCGGCCGGTGACCAGACCGCCGGTGAACGAGACCAGATCCACCCGCGGGTCCTCGGTCAGCGGGGCGCCGACGAGCGGGCCGGTGCCCGGGGTGAGGTTGGCCGCGCCGTCCGGCAGGCCCGCCTCGGCCAGCAGCCGCATCAGATGGATCGCGGTGTGCGGGGTCAGCTCGCTGGGCTTGAGGACGAAGGTGTTCCCGGCGGCGAGCGCGGGGGCGACCTTCCACGCCGTCTGCAGCAGCGGGTAGTTCCACGGGGTGATCAGGGCGCAGACACCGACCGGCTCGTGGCGGACGGTGCTCTCGATCTCCGGCTGCCCGGTGTCCACCACCCGGTCGGTGCCGCCGGACGCCGCGAGGTTGCCGAAGTAGCGGAAGCAGTTCGCGATGTCGGCCATGTCGTAGACGCTCTCGACCAGCCGCTTGCCGGTGTCCAGCGATTCGGCGCGGGCCAGTGCGTCGGTGTCGCGCTCCAGCAGTGCGGCGACGCGCAGCAGCAGGGCGCCGCGCTCGGCGGCGGGGGTGCGCGGCCAGGGCCCGTCGTCGTACGCGCTGCGGGCGGCGCCGACCGCAGCGGCCGCGTCCTTGGGGCCGCCCTCGTCGACGGTCGCGACCAGGGTGCCGTCCGCCGGGCAGCGGATCTCGCGCCGCCGTCCGTCGGCCGCTGAGGTCCAGCGGCCGCCGATGAACAGGTCCGGCATGGGAATGCCTCCGGTGTCCGGTTGTCGCGCCAGGCCGGCGGTGGGCGGGGCGCCGCCTGCCGCCGGGGTGCGGGCGCCGCGGGCCGCGGCCCGGCGATCCGCACCCGGGTGATGATCTCGGTACCGAGCGTAGGCGCGGCGGTGCCGCTCCGCACGGCACGGCACCCCGGGCTTTCCCCCGAGCGTCGCGACGACAGCCCGTAAGGGTGCCGGGCCACCCGGCCGGTCCATCCCGGGGCACACCGCCCGCGGAGACGGCGCGTCCGCTCCTTTCGCCCCGGAATGACGGGACCCGGCACCGCTCACACCCCGTAAGGGAGCCGACCGGCCGCCCGTACGGGAACGGCGGCGCGCCCGGCGGGGGAGAATCGGTCCATGCCCACCGCACCCGGCGGCCGTCCGCAGCCCCCGCACGCCTCGCCCCGCGCCGCCCGAACCTGCCGTCCGGTGCCCGATGTGGCGGCCTATCTCACCGGCCGCTGGAGCATCGAGCGGCGCGTCGTCGACGTACGGGCCGGGGCCGAGGGCAGCTTCCGGGGCATCGCGGAGTTCCGGCCCGAGGGTGCGGACGGTGCGCTGCTGCATGTCGAGGAGGGCGAGCTGACCTGGGCGGACGCGGTGCATCCGGCCGGACGGACGCTGTGGCTGCGGCCCCGGCCGGACGGTACGGCCGCGGTGGAGTTCGCCGACGGCCGCCCCTTCCACGACCTCGATCTGCGGACCGGACACTGGCAGACCGTCCATCCGTGCGCCGCCGACCGCTACGCCGCGACGTTCACCGTGACCGGGCCGGACACCTGGGAGCTGGAGTGGCGGATCGAGGGACCGGCCAAGCAGGCGGTGCTGCGCTCGGTCTACCGCCGCCGGTAGACCGGGTGCGGCACCGGCCGCCCGGCGCGGCAACCGGCCGCGCGGACCCGGCACGGCGTCAGCCCTTCGTGGCGCGCAGCGCGTAGAGCATCGGGAAGATCGGCTCGTCGGGCGGCAGCCGCCACCAGCCGTTGTCGCCGGGGACCATGGTGTCGAACCGCTTCCACGGGGCCTCCTCCGTCTCCCGCAGCACATCGACGCGGAGCCCGGCGCCGGACACCGCCGTGACGACCTCACCGATCCCGTGCCGCCACTCGTAACTCGTCCTCGCGTCCACCAGCTCCGGCCCGTCGGTGTACGTGTGCGGGCTGTCGCTCCGCAGCGGACCGCGTCCGGCGAGGTAGTCGTGGCGCAGGAGCAGTTCCTGGTTGTCGGGGGTCGGGGTGGGGCCGAGCGCGTCGAGCAGCGGGTGGAACTCGACGAGGTAGAGCATGCCGCCCGGGCGCAGCAGCGAGGCGATGATCCCGGCCCAGGCGGTGAGGTCGGGGAGGTAGCACAGGGCGCCCTTGCCGGTGTAGATCACGTCGAAGCGGCGGTCGCCGAGGGCCTCGGGCGCGCGGTGGACGTCGGAGTGGACGAAGGTGAGGTCGCGGCCGCCCTCGGCGGCGAGCCGCCGGGCCTCGGTCAGGGCGGCGGCGGAGAAGTCGAGGCCGGTGGCGCGGGCGCCGCGGTCGGCGAACGCGGCGGTCTCGGTGCCGAGGTGGCACTGGAGGTGGAGGAGGTCGCGGCCCCGCAGATCGCCCAGGTCCTGCCATTCGAAGGGGGCGAACCAGTCCTCGGCGGTGCGGGAGCCGTCCAGTCCGTAGAACTCGCTGGCGACGTGGACGGGGGTGCGGGCGTCCCAGTTGGCCTCGTTGGCCTTCACCATGTCCGCCACGGTCGGCCCGCTGTGCGGCGGTGTTCCGCTCTGCTCCGGCTCGCGCATCTGTGTGGTCATGGGGGACTGCCTACCCGGTGTGGCGGGTGGGATGACAGATGCCGCCAGGATGACGGCCGGTTCCCGGGCCGCCACCCGCGCCACCCGCTGTGACCAGGGGTGTTGTTGCCTGCCGCGCGCCCCGCCCCGTAACCTCGCTTATCAGTGGATTTTACCGATTGGTAGGGAGTTTTCCGTGGCCGATGACGTCCGGGACCGATTGGCGGAGCTGGACTTCGCGGGGGTCACCCCCGAGGAGTTCGCCGGGATCGTCAAGGGGCTCAGCGCCCGCCAGATCACCGAGATCGCCACCGGGGAGCTGCGCACGCGGGTGCTGGGGGAGATCTTCGGGCGGATGGGCGAGCAGTTCCGTCCGTCGGCCGCCGGGGAGTTGCGGGCGCTGATCCGGTGGCGGATCACCGGGGAGTCCGAGGCGGTGTACGAGACCGTCATCGCCGACGGACGGTGCACGGTCACCGAGGGCCCGTCGGCTGCCGACGCCCGGCTGACCCTGGTGATGGGGGACGCCGCCTTCCTCAAACTGGTCTCCGGCAACGGCAGTCCGGTGACGATGTTCCTCACCCGCAAGATCGTGGCCAGCGGCGATCTGTCCCTCGCCGCCGGGCTCCACCGCTACTTCGACATCCCCGGGGCCTGACCCGGCCGCGGGCCCGCGGACCGTCCGTCCGCAGAAGGCAGGTGTAGGACGCGCCGGGAGTGGTAGGCGCCGGGTGCGCGCTCCCTCCTGCGGCGGCCGGTCTTCGGGTGACCGGGCGGTGCCGGGAGCCGGTACGGATCAGGTGTTGCCCCCGCGTGGGGCCGGTCCGTACCGCGGGGCGTACCCGGCACGGGTGACGCCGGGACAGGGAACGGGCCGCCGCCCCTGAGTGGCGTGGCGGCGGCCCGCCCCCGAACGGGGGTACTGTTCCCGGCCACACCGAGCGGCGGTCCGGCCCGCGCGCCGCCGCCCGTTCCGCCCGGCTGCCCGCCCCGGGCCCGACGGCCCGCCAACTGCCCTCCCGCACAGGGGTGCTGGACGATCGATCCCCGCTCCCAACTGCAACAACCGCACATCCGTAGGTATGTTGGGGGCGAGCCCGGCCCGGCCGTCCGTTCGTACGGCGGTCGTAGAACCATGCCGGTGGCGCCGAACGACGGGAACGTTAGTCATGAGCCAAGAGCCCCAGCCGCTGTCCACCGCCGTCGATGTCAGCATCCCGAGCGTGGCCCGGATGTACGACCACTACCTCGGCGGCAAGGACAACTACTCCGTCGACCGCGAGGCGTGCGAGGAGCTGGACAAGGTCGCCCCCAGCACCAAGGCGCTCGCCGTCAACAACCGCCGCTTCCTCCAGCGGGCGGTGCGCTGGCTCGCGCAGGAGCAGGGCATCCGCCAGTTCATCGACCACGGATCCGGCCTGCCGACGCAGGACAACGTCCACCAGGTCGCCCAGGCGGTCGACCCGGAGTCCCGGGTCGTCTACGTCGACAACGACCCGATCGTCCTCGCGCACGGCCGGGCGCTGCTGGAGGAGGACCACCGCACCGCCGTGATCCAGGCGGACATGCGTGACACCGACGGCA
This sequence comes from Streptomyces catenulae, assembly GCF_000718015.1. GTDB lineage: Bacteria > Actinomycetota > Actinomycetes > Streptomycetales > Streptomycetaceae > Streptomyces > Streptomyces catenulae. The sequence continues at coordinate 457,051 of NZ_JODY01000003.1, forward strand.
TCTTCGCCCGGCCCGAGGTCGAGCGGCTCATCGACTTCGACCAGCCCGTCGCCGCGCTCTTCGTCTCCGTCCTGCACTGCATCAAGGACGAGGACGACCCCAAGGCGCTCATAACCCGCGTCGCCGAGAAGCTCTGCCCCGGCAGCTTCCTGGTGGTCTGCCAGCTGGTCAGCGAGGACCAGGCGACCCGGGACTTCGTCACGGAGTTCATGCGGGTCTCCACCCAGGGGCAGTGGGGCCGGGTGCGGCGGGCGAGCGATCTGGAGGCGTACCTGGAGGGGCTGGAGATCCTGGAGCCCGGGCTCGTCGAGGTCTCCACCTGGAAGCCGGACGGCAGCATGGGGCCGAAACAGGCGACGATGGAGTGGATCGAGTACGGCGGCGTGGCGCGCAAGAACTGATCCGCAGGGAAGAGAGGAGGGAGGCGGGGCCGCCGGGCCCCGCCTCCCTCATGTGTGCCGCCGGACGGCTCAGCCCAGCTCGTGGAGGAGCTTCTCCAGGATGGTCAGCGAACCGCGCGGCGATTCGGCCTGGGCGCTGAGCCGGTCCATGAGGCGAGGTAGTGGTCCACGTCGTCCCGCTTGTCCAGGTAGAGCGCGCTGGTCAGCTGCTCCAGATAGACGATGTCCGGGAGATCCGGCTCCAGGAACCGCAGGATCGTGATCGGCCCACCGGCCGCCGCGAGCCCGCCGAGGCTGAACGGCGCGATCTGCAGTGTGACGTTCGGGAGCTTCGCCATCTCCAGCAGATGACGCAGCTGGTCGGCCATGACCTGCGGGCTGCCCAACGGGCGCCGCAGCGACGCCTCGTCTATCACCGCCCACAACCGGGGCGCGTGCGGCGCCGTCAGCAGCTTCTGCCGCTCCACGCGCAGCGCCACCCGCCGGTCGATGTCCTCGGCCGACGCCCGCGGATGACCGAGCCGGGCCACCGAACGGGCGTAGTCCGGGGTCTGCAACAGGCCCGGGACGAACTGCACCTCGTACGTCCGGATCACCGACGCCGCCTCTTCGAGACCGATGTGCGTCTCGAACCAGCTGGGCAGGACGTCGCTGTACTGGTGCCACCAGCCCGGGGTGCTGGTGCGGCGGGCGAGTGCGAGGAAGTCGGCGCGCTCCGCTTCGGCGGTGACGCCGTAGAGCGTCAGCAGATCGGAGATGTCGCGTTCCTTGCAGCTCACCCGGCCCAGCTCCAGGCGGCTGATCTTGGCGTGGGAACCGCGGATCGCGTCGCCCGCCGCTTCGCGGGAGACTCCGGCGGCCTCCCGCAGTCGGCGCAGCTGGGTGCCGAGGACGATGCGCAGCACCGTCGGACCGCCACGCGGGTTGTCGAGGTAGTGGCGCAGTGAGGGTTCGCGGCTCGGCTGCGCGGCGGTCATGCTGACTCCCCTGGACGGTTGGGCGAGCGCCAAGTGTCCCACTGCGGAAGGGATACGTACAGCGGACCGATTATCCGGACGACATATGCGTCAGTCACGGCCGATCAGATCGTCGAAGTCGCCGTCCTTGGCGCCCTGGACGAATGCCGCGATCTCGTCGCGGGTGTAGACCAGGGCCGGTCCGCCGATGTGCCGGGAGTTGCGCACCGCGACCCCACCGTCCGAAAGAACCGCCAGTTCAACGCAGTTGCCGCTGGGGTTGCTCCGTCGGCTCTTGCGCCACTGGGCCCGCTCGATACGGGTCGACTGAATGCCGTTGGGCACCGTCTCCATCACTGTCGCTCCCTTGCTGGAGGCGCGGCCTCCTACCGTTCCCGGGCCGTCGTCCACGATGGCGTGAACAAGCCCCTGTGCGACCGTCCTTACCGATGTAATTGCAGATGCACTTGCAGCGGGGGGCGGCTGACGAGGATATTAGCTGTCCCGAGCAGTGCAGCCCAGACCAGAAGCGCCCCTTCGCGGAGACGTGATGACGACACATCCGGCAGTGCCCGTGTACGCAACACCGCGCAAGGGAGCGCGCGACGACGGCTGGTGGGTGCCCGGACCCGACTCCTTCGCCGCCTGCGCGCTCAGCGCCTCCGCCCGCACCGTCGCCGACGCCCGGCGCTTCACCCTCGCCACCCTCCGCGGCTGGCGGATATGCACGGCCCTCACCGACGACGCCGCCCTGATCGTCTCCGAACTCGTCAGCAACGCCCTGCGCTACGGCGTCCGCAACGCCGTGGGCGAAGCCGGCTGCGGCCGTGTGGCGGGCCCCGTCGTCACCCCCGCCTGGCTCGCCCTGACCCGGCGCGACGACGGCGTCATGTGCGCGGTCTCCGACGGCGGCGAGGACGCCCCGGTCATCGGCACCGCCGACCCGCTCGCCGAGTCCGGCCGCGGTCTGAGCATCGTCGAACAGCTCAGTGACGCCTGGGGCTGGACGCTGCCGGACAGCTCCGGCAAGACCGTCTGGGCCACCCTCTCGCCCCGCCCCTGACCCCGGGGCGCACCGGTCACCTTCCGTACGGCGCCCGGACACCACGATGCCCGGGCGGGCCGGTCACCGGTCGCCCGGGCATCCCCGGTCCTGGCTTGCCCTCAGCGGTCCTCGGGAGGCAGCCCGAAGGCCGTCAGGAGGCGTTCGGCGGCCAGCGTCGCGGTGAGCGTGCCCGAACGGACCTCCCGCTCGACGTCCGGAGCGATCCGCCGCACCTCCGGGTCGTGGCGCAGCCGGTCCACCAGCTGGTCGCGGACCATCGTCCACACCCACTCCACCTGCTGCGCCCGGCGCCGCTCGGCGAGCGCGCCCGTCGACTCCAGCAGCGCACGGTGCTGCTCCACGCGCTCCCACAGCTCCTCCAGGCCCGTCCCCTCCCGGGCGCTACAGGTGAGCACCGGAGGCGTCCACGCGGCGTCCGGTGGCTGCAACAGCCGCAGCGCGCCGGACAGTTCCCGGGCCGCCGCGCGCGCGTCCCGCTCGTGCGGACCGTCGGCCTTGTTGACGGAGACCAGGTCCGCCAGCTCCAGGACGCCCTTCTTGATGCCCTGGAGCTGATCGCCGGTCCGCGCCAGCGTCAGCAGCACGAATGTGTCGACCATGTCCGCGACGGTCGTCTCGGACTGCCCGACGCCCACCGTCTCCACCAGGACGACGTCGTACCCCGCCGCCTCCATCACGATGATCGACTCCCGGGTCGCCCGCGCCACCCCGCCCAGCGTCCCGGACGTGGGGGAGGGCCGGACGAACGCCGCCGGATCGGTCGCCAGCCGCGCCATCCGCGTCTTGTCGCCCAGGATGGAACCGCCGGTACGCGACGACGACGGGTCCACGGCCAGCACCGCTACCCGGTGCCCGGCTTCCGTCAGCCGCGAGCCGAGCGCGTCGATGAACGTCGACTTGCCGACCCCGGGCACCCCGCTGATCCCCACCCGCCGCGCCGCCCCGGAATGCGGCAGCAGCGCGACGAGCAGCCGCTGGGCCGCCGCGCGGTGGTCGGCGCGGCTGGACTCCACCAGCGTCACGGCCCGCGCGATCCAGGCCCGGGAACCCGCCCGGACCCCCTCCGCGTACCGCTCGACATCGATCCTCGCGGGCATCAGCGCCTCACAGCTCGTGGCCGAGGGCGCGGGCCAGCCCCTGGACCAGGTCGTACGCGGCGTCCGGGATGACCGTGCCGGGCGGGAAGACCGCCGCCGCGCCCATGTCCCGCAGCGTCTGCACGTCCTGCGGGGGGATCACCCCGCCCACCACGACCGTGATGTCCTCCCGGCCCTCCGCCGCCAGCGCCTCGCGCAGCGCGGGCACCAGCGTCAGATGACCGGCCGCCAGCGACGACACACCGACGATGTGCACATCGGCCTCCACCGCCTGCCGCGCCACCTCGGCCGGGGTCTGGAACAGCGGGCCGACATCGACGTCGAAACCCAGGTCGGCGAAGGCTGTGGCGATCACCTTCTGGCCGCGGTCATGGCCGTCCTGGCCCATCTTGGCCACCAGTATGCGCGGCCGACGCCCCTCGGCCCGCTCGAACTCGGCCACCAGATCCCGGGTGCGGCCGACACCGGAGGAGGGGCCCGCTTCGTCTCGGTACACACCGGAGATCGTACGGATCTGACCGGAGTGACGGCCGTAGACCTCCTCCAGGGCGTCGGAGATCTCCCCGACCGTCGCCATCGCGCGCGCCGCGTCCACCGCCAGCGCCAGGAGGTTGCCCTCCAGCCCCGCGCCGGGGCCCGACCGCGCCGCGTCGGTCAGCGCCCGCAGCGCCGCCCGGCAGGCGTCCTCGTCCCGCTCGGCCCGCAGCCGCTTCAACTTCTCGATCTGCTGCGCGCGGACCGCGGAGTTGTCGACCTTGAGGACCTCGATCTCCTCGTCGGTCTCCACCCGGTACTTGTTCACCCCGATCAGCGCCTGCCGCCCGGAGTCGATCCGCGCCTGGGTACGGGCCGCGGCCTCCTCCACCCGGAGCTTGGGGATGCCCGCGTCGATCGCCTTCGCCATCCCGCCGGCCGCCTCCACCTCCTCGATGTGCTGCCATGCCCGCCGCGCCAGATCCTGCGTCAGCTTCTCGACGTACGCGCTGCCGCCCCACGGGTCGATGACCCGGCAGGTCCCCGACTCCTGCTGGAGGAAGAGCTGGGTGTTCCGGGCGATGCGCGCGGAGAAGTCGGTGGGCAGCGCCAGCGCCTCGTCCAGCGCGTTGGTGTGCAGCGACTGGGTGTGGCCCTGCGTCGCCGCCATCGCCTCCACGCAGGTCCGCGTCACGTTGTTGAAGACGTCCTGCGCCGTCAGCGACCAGCCCGACGTCTGCGAATGGGTGCGCAGCGACAGCGACTTGGGGTTCTGCGGTTCGAACTGCCGGACCAGCTTGGCCCACAGCAGCCGGGCCGCCCGCAGCTTGGCGATCTCCATGAAGAAGTTCATGCCGATCGCCCAGAAGAAGGAGAGCCGCGGCGCGAACGCGTCCACGTCCATCCCCGCCGCCATGCCCGCCCGCAGATACTCCACCCCGTCCGCGAGCGTGTACGCCAGCTCCAGATCGGCCGTCGCCCCCGCCTCCTGGATGTGGTACCCGGAGATCGAGATGGAGTTGTACCGCGGCATCTTCTGCGAGGTGTACGCGAAGATGTCGGAGATGATCCGCATCGACGGCTGCGGCGGATAGATGTAGGTGTTGCGGACCATGAACTCCTTGAGGATGTCGTTCTGAATGGTCCCGGCCAGCTTCTCGGGCGGTACGCCCTGCTCCTCGGCGGCCACGATGTAGAGCGCGAGAACGGGCAGCACCGCGCCGTTCATCGTCATCGACACCGTCATCTTGTCCAGCGGGATGCCCTCGAAGAGCTGGCGCATGTCGTAGATCGAGTCGATCGCCACGCCCGCCATGCCGACATCGCCCGTCACCCGCGGATGGTCGCTGTCGTAGCCGCGGTGGGTGGGCAGGTCGAAGGCGACCGACAGGCCCTTCTGACCGGCCGCGAGATTACGCCGGTAGAAGGCGTTCGACTCCTCGGCGGTGGAGAACCCGGCGTACTGCCGGATGGTCCACGGCTGGTTGACGTACATCGTCGGGTACGGGCCGCGCAGATACGGCGTGATGCCCGGGTACGTCCGCAGGAAGTCCACACCGTCCAGGTCGGCGTCCGTGTAGAGCGGCTTCACGCCGATGCCCTCGGGCGTCTCCCACGTCAGGTCCGCGACGCTCGTGCCGGTGGCCCGCTCGACGGCCTCGGCCCAGCGCTTCGGGTCCGCGGCGTCCGCCGCACCGTCCAGCGGCACCCCGCTGAAATCCGGGATGTCCGCCCGCTGTGTCCCGGCCATCACGCCACCTCCATGACATCCAGGGCCGAGGCGAGGACCCCGGCCGCGTCGCAGCCGGTGAAGACGTACGCGTCCACCCCCGCCTGCCCGAACTCCGCGCGCCGCTCACCGGGCGCACCCGCCAGATACACCCGCACCGCACCGGCCGCCTTCAGCGCCGCCGCGACCTCGGCCGCCTGCTCCGCGTAGAGCGTGTCGCTGCCGCACAGGCACGCGATCCGCGCCCCGCTCGCCGCGAACGCCGCGGCCGCCGTCCCGGCGTCCACCGACGCGGGCTCGTGCACCGTCTCCACGCCGCCCGCCTGGAAGAGGTTGGCGGCGAACGTCACCCGCGCGGTGTGCGCGGCGGCCGGACCGAGCGCCGCCAGGAACACCTTCGGACGGGCGCCGGTGTCCGCCAGATACGCGTCCGACCTGGCCCGCAGCGCCTCGTACGCATCGTCGCGCCGCACCCGCGGCAGCCCGCCCCCGGCCGGGACCGGCGCGGCCTCGCGGTGCACCGGGGCCTCCGCCAGGTGGGGGAACTCGCTGACACCGGTGATCGGTTCGCGGCGGGTCGCCAGCGCACGGGAGCGGCGCTCCCAGGTGGCCGCGAGCCGGTCGGCGACCTTCCCGGAGCCGAGCGCCGCGGCCTGACCGCCCGCGCCCTCGATCTCCTGGAACCACGCCCACGCGGCGCGCGCCACCTCGTCCGTCAGCCGCTCGACGTACCAGGAGCCGCCGGCCGGGTCGATCACCTTCGACAGATGCGACTCCTCCAGCAGCACCGCCTGGGTGTTGCGGGCGATCCGGCGGGCGAACGCGTCCGGCAGGCCGAGCGCCGCGTCGAACGGCAGCACCGTCACCGCGTCCGCGCCGCCGACCCCGGCCGACAGCCCGGCCACGGTGGTGCGCAGCATGTTCACCCACGGGTCGCGGCGGGTCATCATCACCGGCGACGTCACCGCGTGCTGGCGCTGCGCCCGCGCCTGGGGCGAGGCGCCGCAGACCTCGGCGACCCGCGCCCACAGGCGGCGCGCGGCGCGCAGCGTGGCGATGGTCAGGAACTGGTCGGCGGAGGCGGCGTAGCGGAACTCCAGCTGCCCGCAGGCGGCGTCGATGTCCAGGCCCGCGGCGGTCAGCGCCCGCAGATAGGCGACGCCGGTGGCCAGGGAGCACCCCAGCTCCTCGGCGGCCGAACCGCCCGCCTCGTGGTACGGCAGCGCGTCGACGGTCAGCGCCCGCAGCCCGGGCGCCTCGGCGGCGCACCGGGCGGCCAGGGAGGCGGCGGCCGTCAGCCGGTCGTCCAGCGCGGTGGCGTCGCCGCCGCGGGCGACGAGCGCCAGCGGGTCGGCGCCGAGTGTGCCGGTCAGCGCGGCCGGGGCGACCCCGCCGTCGGCGGCGAGCGCGAACAGTTCCCCGGCGGCCGCGGTGAACTCCTCGCCCGCGTCGAGCGCGACGGCGGCCAGGTCCAGATGGACGCCGACCAGCGCCCGCCGCAGCGCACCGAGCGGCACCCCGCCCCCGCCGACGCGCAGCCACAGCGAGGTGACGCCGTTCTCCAGGTCGGTGAGGGCCGCCTCGTTGACGACGGCCGGGTCGGTGTGGGCCTGGCGCTGGCGTACGTCCCATCCGGCGACGGTCGCGCCCTCGGCGCGGCCGCCCCGCACGAACGGCGGGAAGCCGGGGAGCCCCGCGTCGGGGTGCCCGTCGTCGGCGGTGTAGAGGGGGCGGACGCGGATGCCGTCGGGCAGATCGGTGGCGAGCGCGTCCTCGGGGGCGTCCGCCGCCGGGGTGGCGCCCGACTTGCGCAGCACCCCCGCGACGAGGTGCTGCCACTGCGCGCGATCGGCGTCGGGGAACGCGGCGGCCAGGGGGAGTTCGGGGGACTCGGCGGTCATGGCAGCAGGCTAGGCGAACGAGCGTTAGCTGGAGCAGGGGCTCTCGCTGTGACCTTGAACTCGTTGATCCGTGCGGGTGCAGGCCCCGCCGCGACGGCGGGGGCGGGGGTGTGGCGGGGGGGGGGCGGCGGGCGCCGCCTCGCTCGGCGCGTCGGCCGCCGCCTGCGCCGCCTCCTCGGCCTCCTTGCGCAGGGCGAGCGACGGCGGCAGGAAGGAGAGGTCCTCGCGGGCCATCTTCTCCTTGACCCACCACAGTTCGTCGTACGGCCGGTCCAGCCCGGGCAGCGGTTTGCCGACGCCGGGCAGCCCGGCGAAGTCACCCCGCTCCTGCGCCTCGCGGATCTGCCTGTCGATCCAGGATTCGAAGTCGACGCCGGGGGGTTTGCGCTCGGTCATCGGATGCCTCTCGCGGGAGTTCCGGCCTGCGGGACCGCGCCGCGCCGCGCTGCCGCGGGCGGGCGCCCCTCCACGGTAGCCCGCCCGGCGCGGACGGCGGCGGACTCAGGGCGGCGGCACCGACGACGGCTGGACCACCGGCAGCGCGGTGTCGCCGCTGCAGATCATCGGGCCGACGCGGGAGCCGGAGCCGGTCAGCGTGACCCGGACGGAGGATGGCGGGTGGCCGCCGGGGACGTCGGCGTTGGCCGCCGTGCAGACCAGTTGGCTGAGGGCGGCGGTGTCCAGTTTCCGCGGCGGGACGGGCAGCCCGATGTCGACCCGGCCCTGGCCCGCGCGGGCCCGCAGCGGGCCGGACAAATGGGGCAGCGCGCTGGAGAGGCCACGCTGGCGTTCGGCGTGGTCGGGGCCGTCGAGCAGCAGGTCGAGGGCGGCCTGCGGGTCGGCGGGTGCCTTGGCCGGGCGGGTCGCGGAGCGCAGCCCGGCCGGTCCGTAGAAGAAGAGCTGGACGCCGGTCTCCGGGCGGCCCGGGGCCTGCACCCCGGTGGCCGGGGCGCCCGCGTCGATCACATCGCTGGGCTCGACACCGCAGCCGACCGGCACGGTCACCGCGGCACAGGCCAGCGCGGTCGTGACCAGGACCCGGGCGGTACGGGGGCGGGGCGCGCTCATGCGGCGGCCTCCTTGCCGGGGGTGTCCGGGGCGGCGGCGGGACGGTCCGGCGCCGGACCGGCGGAGGCGCCCGGGCCGGGGCGCTCGGGGGCGGCGGGGCCGTCGGCCGCCGGGGTGTCGGGGCCGTCCGTGCCGGGGCCGGGGCCGTCCGGCGGTCGTACCGGCAGTTCCACGGTGAACACCGCGCCGCCGTCGGGCGCGTTGGCGGCGCGGACGGTGCCGCCGTGCAGCCGGACGTTCTCCTGGGCGATGGCGAGGCCGAGACCGCTGCCCTCGGAGCGGGCGCGCGACGAGTCCGCCTTGTAGAAGCGGTCGAAGACGTGCGGCAGGACCTGCGGGTCGATGCCGGGGCCGCTGTCGCGGACCTCCAGCAGCAGCCGGTCCGCGCCCGGTTCCGGCGCCCGGAGCCGGACGTGGACGGGGCTGCCGCCGTGGTGCAGGGCGTTGCCGACGAGGTTGGCGACGACGACGTCCAACCGGCGCGGATCGACGCGGGCGCGGACGCCGTCGGGCAGCTCCGCGCCGACCTCGTCCTGCCAGGCGCGGGCCTGGAGCGTCTTGCGGACGGTCTCGGCGACGTCCACCTCGTCGAGGTGGAGCGCGGCGGCGCCCGCGTCGAACCGCGAGACCTCCATCAGGTCCTCCACCATGCGCGTCAGCTTCCCGGTCTCCTGGCTGATCAGCCGGACCGCGGACGCGGTGTCCGGGTCCAGCGCCGCGGCGTCCTCGTCCAGCACATCGGTGACCGCGGTCATCGCCGCGAGCGGGGTGCGCAGCTCGTGCGAGACGTCCGCGGCGAACCGGCGGGCGTTGGCCTCCAGCCGCCGCAGCTCCGCCACGCTCGCCTCCAGCTCCTCCGCCATGTCGTTGAACGACCGGGACAGCCCGGCGAGTTCGTCGGTGCCCTTGACCTCCAGCCGGGTGTCGAGCTTCCCCTCGGCCAGCCGCCCGGCCGCCTGCCGCAGCCGCCGCACCGGCCGCAGCACCCCCCGCGCGGCGAGCAGCGCGGGCAGCACCGACAGCGCCAGCACCGGCAGCGCACCCCGCTGCGCCGCGCTGACCAGCGCCTCGACGTTGGCCTCCTCGGCGTTGAGCGGGAGTTGGGCGTAGACCGACAGCGCGGACGGCCCGCCGTCGGACTGGCGTACCGGCATACCGATCAGCAGCCAGGGGTCACCGTCGCGCACCACCCGCTGGAACGCCGGGACATGGCGCCGCTCGACGGACTTCTCCAGCTCGGCGGGGAGGTGGACCGGGCCGCCGGCCGGGGCGTCGTCGCCGCCGGGGACGCCGCGGTAGCGGATCCGGACGTCCCAGTCGCGGGAGGTGCCGGAGCGCTCCAGCTGGAGGCGGAGGGCCTCCAGGTCGGTGCGGGAGGGCGGTACGGCCAGCTCCGGGGCGAGCGAGTTGATCTGGGTGCGCAGATCGTTGACGGCCATGTCCTGGGAGCGCTGCAGGATGGCGTTGCGTGCCTCGCGGTACGTCAGCCCGGCGGTGGTCAGCGCGCTGACCGCGGCGACCAGCAGGAACGCCACGACCAGCCGGACCCGCAGCCCCCGCAGCCGCCCCGGGGGCAGCAACCGGCGGCACCTCACAGGGGGCCGAAGCGGTAGCCGAAGCCGCGCACCGTCTGGACGAAGCGGGGGCTGCGCGGGGTGTCCTCTATCTTCGTCCGCAGCCGCATCACACAGGCGTCCACCAGCCGGGCGTCGCCGTGGTAGCTGTGCTCCCAGACGTGTTCCAGCAGTTGCTGGCGGCTGAAGACCTGCCCGGGCGTGGCCGACAGGAAGAGCAGCAGCTTCATCTCGGAGGGCGCGAGCGCCAGGTCCCGGCCGTCCTTGGCGACGACGAGCCCGGCGCGGTCGATGGCGAGCGCGCCGTACGACTCGACGGGCGCGGGCCCGGGCTCGGCGGCGGCAGAGCCGTCGGCGGGCGGTGCGGTGCGGCGCAGCACCGCCCGTATGCGGGCCTCCAGGACCTCGCCGCGGGCCGGTTTGACGATGTAGTCGTCGGCGCCCGCCTCCAGACCGAGGACCACGTCGAGGTCGTCGCCGCGTGCGGTGAGCATGATGATCGGCAGCTGCCGCTCGGTGCGGATCAGACGGCAGACCTCGAAGCCGTCCTTGCCCGGCAGCATGAGGTCGAGCAGCACGATGTCCGGCCGGAAGCCGGGCAGCAGATCGAGGCCCTCCTCGCCGCTGCCGGCCGCCGCGACGTCGTGGCCGCGCCGCCGCAGGGCGAGGGACACCCCGTCACGTACGGCGGCGTCGTCCTCGATCAGAAGTACACGTGGCATGGGTTCAGTATCAAGAACTTTCATGATGGATCGGTAACAGAGGCATCCTGATCGGTTTCCTTCGCATCTGTGGGGGTGCGGCCGGAAGCCGGAAAACGCCCGGACCGCACGAGACCACGGACAGACCCACGAGACGGTGCGAGGGACGGCATGAACAGGGCGGGGCGCTTCGGGAGCGGGCGCGGCATTCTCAAGACGGTCACCGCGACGGTGGTGGCGCTCGGCGCCGCCGGGGCACTCGCCCTGACCTGGCCCGGCGGCCCCGCGAGCGCCGAGGCGGACACCCCCGGGGCGACACAGGCGGCCTCTCCCGGTCCGACGACCCGGCCCGTGGACCCGTCGATCGTGCACGCCTCGGACCGCCCCGGCCGCAGCCTCAACATCACCATCGACGACGGCCCGGACCCGGTGTGGACCCCGAAGGTCCTCGACGTCCTCGAACGCCACCACGTCAAGGCGGTGTTCTGCATGATCGGACCGCAGGCCGCGGCCCACCCCGACCTCGTCCGCCGGGTCGTCGCCGCCGGTCACCGCCTCTGCGACCACACCATCAGCCACGACACCGGCATGGACCACCGGCCCGAGCGCTACCAGTCGGACCAGATCCTCCCCGCCCAGCGGATGATCGAGAAGGCCGGGGGCGCGCCGGTGCGCTACTACCGGGCGCCCGGCGGCGCCTTCACGCCCTACAGCCGCACCCTCGCCGCCGGGCACGGGATGCGGCCGCTGGGCTGGAACATCGACAGCAAGGACTTCGAGGGCGGCTCCGTCGCCACCATCGAGGCGACCGTCCGCAGCGAGCTGTCGAACGGCCCGACCGTCCTCTTCCACGACGGCGGCGGCGACCGCTCCCGCACCGTCCAGGCACTGGACGAGCTGCTGCCGTGGCTGCGGCAGCAGGGCTACGGATTCGGCTTCCCGCAGCACTGACACCGCGTCCCCGGCGGGCACGGAGCGGTGCCCGCCGGGGACGCGCGGAGGAGCGGACGCCGGGCGCTCAGGCGGCGCCGAAGAGTGCGGCCAGACCACGGTCGACATCGAGGTGGGTCGGCTCCTGACCGGCCGGTACCGCCGCGTACGAGCGGGCCAGGAAGCGCCGTACATCCGTGGTGCGCAGCTGCACCATCGCCACGCCCTCGTCGGCGTGGAACTCCATGACCGTGCGCTCCGGACCGGCCGGCCGCACCCGCACATCGCCCCGGCCGACGGGGGAGTGCACCCCCTCGGCCAGCAGCTCCCGCGCGAACGCCCAGTCCACCGCGGCCCCGTCGAGGGAGATCTCCGGCGGGAACGACATCCGCACCGCCAGCGGATCGCGGGGGTGGTACCGCAGCACGGCGGGGACCGTGTGCGGCCCGGGAGTCGTCGCGAGGAGGCGGACCTGGACGGCGTGGTCGATGGTGGCGGGCATCGCGGCGGCTCCTCACAACGGGGTCGGTTCACGGCATCACTCACCCCCTAGGACGAACGAGGGGCCCCGGTCGTGCACGCACAGGGGGTGTGATCTGTGTCATGGCGCGCATCGGCGGGGGAGAAGCGGGTAGCCGCGATCCGGCCGCCGCGTCACCGGCACCACCCGCTCAGCGCCGCCCGCTCTCCGCCGCCCCCACCAGGAACTCCTCGACGATGCCGGGCGCGGCGCCCGCGGCGAACCCCGGCGCCCGCGCCGCCGCCAGATCCGGGATCCGGTGCCGCCCCTCGCCCGCGGCGAACGCGGCGGTCAGCGTCACCAGCCCGGCGCGGCGGCCGAACGGGGTGCTGGAGAACGTCCACGCCGCGACCGCCGACCGCTCCAGCGCCAGCGTGTCCCGGCCGAACACCCCCGACCGCACCACGAGATGGCCGCCGCACAGCCCGTACCCGAGCGCCCGGTACGCCTCCCGCGCCGCCCACTCCACCGCCGCCGCCGACACCACCGCGTACGCCCCCGCCCACACCAGCAGCGCCGGTGTGCAGGCCGCCGCGCCACCGGCCAGGACCGCCGTGCCCGGCAGCGTCACCCAGCACAGCCCCCGCAGCCGCCGCCTGCGCAGCGCCGCCCGGGGCGGGCGCGTCAGCGCCGTCGGGGCGCCCCGGTCCGGCAGCGGCGGATCGGGGAACGGCGCCCCCAGCGCCCCACCGGCCACCCGCACCGCCAGCGCCCGCGGCGCCGGTGGCAGCAGTCCGCTGCGCGCACGGTTCTCGTCGCGGTCGCCGAGGCCACCGGCCACCGCCCGCACCGCCGCACCGCCGCCCGCCCGCAGCAGCAGCGGCTCCCGGAGCAGCACCCCGCGCAGCCGGGCCCGGTCGATGGTGACCGTCCGCGTGGTGAACAGGCCGCGCCGCACCCGCAGCGTCGATCCGTCGGCCCACTCCAGGCGGTGGCCCCACCAGTTCTCCGCGTACAGCGCCACCGCGCCGACCGCCCCGGCGGCCAGCAGGACGAGCAGCGCCGCGGGGACCGTCAGCCACGGCGACACCGTGCCGAACGCCGCGAACGCCCGCCGGACGACGCCCAGTTCCCAGAGGTCGACGCCCATGCCGTGCAGCACCCGGTGGACCGTACCGGCCGCGATCAGCACCCCGCCGACCACCCAGAACGTCAGCGGCGCGTACCGCAGCCAGCGCGGCGAGAAGCGCGCCAGCACCGGGTCGTCGGCCACCGCACCGGGCGTGGCCCGGGCGAGCAGCGCGTCCCGCACCTGCCGTGCCTCGGCGACCGGCAGCGCGTCCAGCGTCGGCACACCGCTCCCCTCGCCCGCGGTCCCGGCCCGCAACGCCGCCAGCCGCAGCACCCGGTGGAGAGGCGTCGCGGTGAGATCGACGGTGCGGATCCGGTCCAGCGGCACGGTGCGCAGCCGCCGGGTCCACGCCCCCGTCCGCACCTCCAGCGCCGCACCGGTGACCCGGAACTCCGTACGCGCCCACCGCACCGCGCCCACCGCGGTGACCACGGCGAACGACACGGTGAGCGCGGCCAGCGTGATCCAGGTGCCGGGCGGGATCCGCCCACCGGTGAGGACGGCCGCCGCCCCCAGGGAGGCCAGCGGCGGCAGCGGCCAGGTGGCGTGCACCAGGAGGGTGCGCGGATGCGTCCGGCGCCATCCGCCGCCGGGGGCGCGGCGCGTCGTGTCCGTCATGCCGTGTCCCCCAAAATCAGCTGCGCCGCCGCGCCGATCCGCCGGGACAGCTCCTCCGCCCCCGCCTCGGACAGCCCGCGGATCCTGATGTCGCCCGCGGTCGAGGCGGTGGTCACGGTGACCGTCGCCAGCCCGAACCGGCGCTCCAGCGGGCCCCGGACGGTGTCGACCGTCTGCACCCGCGACAGCGGCGCGATCCGCCGCCGCTGCCGGTACCAGCCGTCGGACGCGTACACCGCCCGCCCGCCCAACTCCCAGGCGTGCACTGCGTACCGCACCCGCGGCATCAGCACGAGATGCAGCAGCGCGGGGACGACGAGGGCCACCAGCAGCGGGCCCAGCCAGGGCAGCGCCCCCGGGAAGAAGAGCAGGGCGCAGAGCGCGAGCGCCACCGCCGTCAGCAGCACCGGGCCGCCCACCGTCAGCAGCGCCCGCACCGTCCACCAGCGGCGCGCCCGCGGGTCGACGCGGTGCCGGGGCGGCCTGAGCGCCGGTGCTGCGGCAGGCGGTGGTGCGGTTCCGGATCCGGGCATGGCGATCCCCCGTTGGCAAGTCAACTGTATTGGACGTGGGTACGTTATACCGTACGAGTGACTTGTAAAAGCGGGCCGGACGGAACCGGCCCGACGACGGGAGGCCGGGCGTGCCCAAGAAGGTCGATCACGAGGCCAGACGGCGGGAGATCGCACAGGCGCTCTGGCGGATCGCGAGCACCCGCGGCCTGGACGGCGCCGGACTGCGCGACGTCGCCGCCGAAGCCGGTATCTCCCTCGGGCGGCTGCAGCACTACTTCCGCACCAAGGACGCCATGCTCGCCTTCGCCCTCCGCCACATCAACGCCCTCGCCGACCGCCGCATCCGCGACCGCATCGAGGCGCTGGACGGCGAGCCGACCCCGCGCGAGGTGCTCCGGACCTGCCTGATCGGCATGTTGCCGCTGGACGACCGGAGCCGCACCGGCGCCCTCGTCGGCGCCGCCTACTTCGTCCGCGCCGTCCACGACGCCGACCTGCGCGCCGAGGCCAAGAACGGCATCCCCCACCTCCGCGACTTCTTCACCGGACAACTCCGCCGCGCCGCCGACCGCGGCGAACTCCCGCCCGCCCGCGCCACGGACGACGAGGCGATGCTCCTCATCAGCCTCGCCGACGGCCTCTCCACCTACCTCCTCCTGGAGGTCCACACCCAGGAACAGGCGCTCCGTCTGCTCGACCTCCATCTGGGCCAACTCTTCGAGGGGGAGGCGAGGGAGTGACGGACGGGCCCGGCGCGAGCGGGGTGGCCGGGCCTCCTGATGTGGCGTCAAGTCGCCGTATGGCTTCCGGGGCGGCGCCTCCCCGACCCCACTGAGGACAATTCAGGGCGATTGCCCCTACCCGCCCTTGTCCACCCTGACTTGTCCGCAGTTGTCGCTTCCGGGTGGGGCGCCCGCGCCGCAAGCGGGGGCGTACGGGAGCGCGCCGTGACGCCTTTCACCAATGCCACGTGCCGGTCATGGCCCGACAGATGGGAGAATCAACGCTCCTAGGTGGACGAACTCCTCCGGGCCAGCTCCCGGACCGACCCTCCCCGGAACGCGCGGCCACCGCCGCCCGCCCGGGGCGAACTCCGAAGGTTGCCCCCCATGTCTGAAGCCCCCGCGGACTCCGCGTGGCCCGCGGACCGGCTCACCCCCACGGTGTCGGTCCCCGCACAGGCCGGCGCCCCCGAGGAACCCGGCGCCTCCGCCGTCGACGTCTACACCGAGCTGTACGCCCAGGAGCACCCGCGCCTGGTCGGCTACGCCCGCTCGCTGATCGCCAACGCCTGGCTCGCCGAGGACGTCGTCGCCGAGGCCCACTTCCGCGTCTGGCGCCGCATCCACGGCGGCCACCACATCGACAACGTCCCGGCCTATCTGCGGACCACCATCCGCCACCTCGCCTCCAGCGCCGGATCGGACGCCGCCCGCGAGGTCCCCCGCGACCCCGAGGACGGCCGGAGCTGGCCCGAGACCGTCACCGTCGGCGGCGCCACCCCGCCGGAGGACCCCGCACAACGCGTCGCCTACGTCGACCAGCTCGCCCGCGTCCTCGACCAACTCCCGCACCGCTGGGTGAAGGCCCTCTGGCTCGCCGAGGCCGAGGGCCAGCCGCTGGAGGCCGTTGGCAAGGCCATCGGCGCGGGCAAGGGGGCCACCGCCGTCCTCCTCCACCGCGCCCGGGAAGGCATGCGCCAGGCGTTCCTGCGCGGATTGCCCGGCAGCCCCGAGACGGCAGCCTGCGGCACCCACTGGGAACGGATGCCCGCCTACCTGCGCGGCGAGGCCACCGCCCGGCAGGCCGACGGCATCGCCGACCACCTCCCGGACTGCGCCGACTGCCGCGACCGGCTCGCCCTGCTCACCCGCGCCAACCACCGCCTGCCCGCGCTCACCGGCCCCGCACTGCTGGTGTTCCTGGCCGGTGGCTCCGCGAAGTTCCTCCTCCCGCTGCTCGGCGCCGGAGCCGGTGCGGGGGCCGCCGCCGCGGCCTCCTCCGGTACCACTCCGGCCCCCGGCAGCGTCCTCGGCGCGCTGCGCCGACTGCTGCGCCTCCGCTCCGGCCCGGCCGCCGCGACGGCCGGTGGCGTCGCGGTCGTCGCCGTCGCCGGAGCCGCGATGGCCGCCGGGTACGTCCTCACCGACGACACCTCCACCCCGAAGCCCCGCCCGCAGGCCGCGGCCGTCGCACCGCAGACGCCCGCCTCCCCGGCCCCCTCCGACGCCCCGCCGCGCAGCCCGCAGGCACCGCCCCCCGGACCGCCCGCGGTACCGCCCGCCCCGGGCGCCCCGGCCGCACCGTCGGAATCCCCGTCCCCGTCCGCGTCACCCACCACCGCACCGCCCACCCCCGGGCCCACGGTTCCCACCGTCCCGCCCACGACGCCGGGCCCGACGCCCACGCCCACGGCCTCACCCACCCCGAGCCCGACCCTGACCCCCACACCTGTCTCTTATACACATCTGACGCTGCCGACGATACTCCTTGTGTAGATCTCGGTGGTCGCCGTATCC
>NZ_JODY01000004.1 GCF_000718015.1 Streptomyces catenulae
CCCCCACCCCACCCCCGCTCCCGCTCCGTCCCCCTCGTGCCTCGGCTAGCCTGAATCCACGATGAACCGTTTCACGACGTCATGGGGTGCGTTCGACCTCAGCCGCTTCCCCGAGGACCCCCGCGACCAGCTCCGTGCCTGGGACGCCGCCGACTCCTACCTCCTGGACCACCTCGCCGAGGACGACGCCGGGGCCGCCCCCGCGCCGTCCTCGGACGCGTCCGGCGCCGCCGTCGTCCTCGGCGACCGCTGGGGCGCCCTCGCCACCGCGCTGGCCGGGACCACGGCCGGAGCCGGTACCGGGACCGCGTCGGGCTCCGTCCCCGCGCCCGGAGCGCCCGCGCCCCGCCTCGTCCAGATCACCGACTCGTACCTCACCCACCGCGCCACCGAGGTGAATCTGCGGCGTAACGGGGTCGCCGACGGTGCCGTGCGGCTGCGGACGGTGCTGGACGCGCCGCCGGAGCGGATCGATCTGCTGCTGGTCCGGGTGCCGAAGAGTCTGGCGTTGCTGGAGGAGCAGCTGCGGCGGCTGGCGCCCGCGGTGCACGCGGGGACCCGGATCGTCGGCACCGGCATGGTCTCCGAGATCCACACCTCGACGTTGAAGCTGTTCGAGCAGATCCTCGGGCCGACCCGGACCTCCCTCGCCGTCCGCAAGGCGCGGCTGATCTTCTGCACCCCCGACCCGGCCCTCTCCCCCGCCGCCCCCTCCTGGCCGCGCAGCTACGCGCTGCCCGCGGACATCGGGGTGATGTCGGGGCGGACGGTCACCAATCACGCCGGGATCTTCTGCGCCGACCGGCTGGACATCGGGACCCGCTTCCTCCTCGGCCATCTGCCCCGGCGGCCGGGCGCCGCCCGCGTCGTCGACCTGGGCTGCGGCAACGGCGTCGTCGGCACCGCGCTGGCGCTGACCGACCCGGCGGCGGAGACCGTCTTCGTCGACGAGTCGTTCTCCGCCGTGGCCGCCGCGCGCGCCACCTTCGCGGCGAACGCGCCGGAGGGCGCGCGGGCGGAGTTCGCCGTCGGCGACGCGCTGACCGGGCTGGCCCCCGGATCGGTGGACCTCGTGGTGAACAACCCGCCGTTCCACACCCACCGGGCGACGTCCGACGCGACCGCCCGGCGGATGTTCGGCGGTGCCCGCGCCGTGCTGCGGCCCGGCGGGGAGCTGTGGGTCGTCGGCAACCGCCACCTCGGCTACCACGTGCGGCTCAAGCGGCTCTTCGGCAACTGCGAGGTCGTCGCCTCCGACCCGAAGTTCGTCCTGCTGCGGGCGGTCCGCCGCTGAACCGTGGCGGGCCGCCCTCTAGGGTGCGGCCATGGGGAATCCGGGCCGCGCGGCGGCGCGTTCGGGGCCGGAGAGGCCCGATCACCGCAGTGCCGCGCGGTATCTGGTCTGGCTGACGCGGTGTCAGCTGCGCCGGGTGGCGGTGGGCGCCACCTTCGGCACGCTGTGGCTGACGGGGCTGATGATGCCCCCGTATCTGCTCTCCCGCGCCGTCGACGACGGGCTGGTCCCCGGCCACCGGGGAGCGCTGCTCGGCTGGACGGCGGCGCTGCTGGCGATGGGCGCGCTCAACGCCGCCCTGGCCATCGCCCGGCACCGCACCATGACCCGGGTCCGGATGGACGCGACGTTCCGCACGGTGCGCGCCGTCGTCGACCAGACGCTGCGGCTGGGCGCCTCGCTGCCGCGCCGGGTGACGGCGGGCGAGGTCATCACCATCGGTATCGGGGACGTCGGGGTGATCAGCCAGACGCTGACGCTGACCGGCCCCGGCGTGGGCGCGGTCCTCTCGTACGGGGTGGTGGCGGCGCTGTTGCTGGCGGTGGATCCGGCGCTCGCCGCGCTGGTGCTGCTGGGGGTTCCGGCGCTGGCGGTGCTGGTGGGGCCGTTGCTGCGGCGGTTGGAGGGCGCCGAGGCGCGCTACCGGGAGCGGCAGGGCGGGCTGACCGACCGGCTGGCCGATCTGGTCGGCGGGGTGCGGGTGCTCGGCGGTCTGGGCGGCAAGGAGGTGTTCGCGGCGCGGTACCGGCGGGAGTCGGCGGAGCTGTGCGCCGAGGGGTACCGCGTCGGCGCGCACGCCAGCTGGATCCAGGCGCTGGGCGTGGGGCTCCCGGCGCTGTTCCTCGCCGCGGTCGTCTGGCTCGCCGCCCGGATGGCCGCCGCCGGGACGATCTCGGTGGGCGAACTGGTCGCGGTCTACGGCTACACCGCGGCGTTGGCGGCGCCGGTGTCGTTCCTCATCGAGGCGGGGTACGACGTGACGCGCGGGCTGGTCGCGGCCCGCCGGGTGGTGCGGTTCCTGGGCCTGGAGCCCGACGCACGGGGCGGCGGGGAGGACGGTCCGGCGCTGCCGTCGGTGCTGCGCGATCCGGTCTCCGGTGTCGAGGTGGTGCCCGGGACGCTGACCGCGCTGGCCGGGGCGCGGCCCGAGGAGTCGGCCGCGGTGGTCGACCGGCTCGGGGGCGTCGCCGACTCCGCCGCGACCTGGGGCGCGGTGCGGCTGGACGCGGTGGACACGGCGCGGCTGCGGGAGCGGATCCTGGTCGCCGACAACGAGGCGGCGCTCTTCGCGGGCACGGTGTACGAGGCGGTCTCGGGGCGGCGCCCGCGCCCGGCGGACGCGGTGGCGCGGGCGCTGCACACGGCGGTGGCCCAGGACATCGTGCAGGCGCTGCCCGGTGGCCTGGACGCGCGGCTGGACGCGGACGGCCGCAATCTCTCCGGTGGGCAGCGGCAGCGGCTGCGGCTGGTGCGGGCGCTGCTGGCCGACCCCGAGGTACTGCTCGCCGTGGAGCCGACGTCGGCGGTGGACGCGCACACCGAGGCGGCGATCGCGGCGCGGTTGCACGCCGCCCGGGCGGGCCGGACGACCGTCGTCGCCACCACCTCTCCGCTGGTGCTGGATGCCGCGGACGTCGTCTGCCATCTGTCCGGCGGCCGGGTGGCGGCGGTCGGCACCCACCGCGACCTGCTCGCCGCCCACCCGGAGTACCGCGCCCTGGTGGCACGGGGCGCGGAGGACCCGGAGGACGGGACGGAGGAGGGAGCGACGGAGGAGGGAGCGGAGGACCGGACGGAGGACGCTCCGGGGAGCGGAACGGCCGCGGGGCCCGGCGCCGCCGCCCCGGCCGCTCCCGCCCCCGAGGTCCCCGTCCACCGCGGCCCCCTGGACGAGGTGCCCGGTCAGACCGCCCCCGTCGCCGAGGAGGCGCCGTGACGACCGCACAGGTACCCGCGCCCGCACCGGACGGTGCCCTGCCGATCGCGTCCCCCCGGGAGGCCCGGCGTGCGGCCGGCCGGTTGATCCGGTGCGACCGCCGGGCCTTCGCGCTGATGCTCAGGCTCAACGCGCTCGCCGCGGGCGCCGGGCTGGCCGGTCCGTGGCTGCTGGGCCGGATCGTCGACACCGTACGCGACGGCGGGGGCGCCGCCGCGGTGGACCGGCTGACGCTGCTGATCGTGGCCGGTACGGCGCTCCAACTGCTGCTGGGCCGCGGTGCGCGCTACGCCGGGCACCGGTTCGGCGAACGGGCGCTGGCCCGGGTCCGCGAGGGCTTCGTCGACCGGGCGCTGGCGCTGCCCTCGGCGGTCGTCGAGCGGGCCGGGACCGGGGATCTGACGGCGCGGGGCACCACGGATGTGGCGTCGGTCGCCGGGACGCTGCGCGATGCGACGCCCGAGGTGTCGGTCGCGGTGGTCCAGGCGGTGTTCCTGCTGGGTGCCGTGGCGGTGCTCCATCCGCTGCTCGGGGCGTGTGCGCTGGGGCTGGTGGGGTGCGGGTTCGCGGTCCGCTGGTATCTGCGGCGGGCTCGTCCCGCCTATCTCGACGAGGGCGCGGCCGTGTCGGAGCTGGCCGGGCTGCTCGCGGCGACCGCCGCCGGGGCCCGTACCGTCGATCTGCTCGGGCTGGCGGACAGCCGCGCGGCGGCGGCGCGGGAGGCGGTCGAACGGTCCCGCCGCACCCGGCTGCGGACGCTGTTCCTGCGCAGTGTGCTCTTCCCGGTGGTGGACTTCTCGTACACGGTGCCGGTGGCCGCCGCGCTGGTGGCGGGCGGGGCGCTGCACGACGCGGGCGTGGTGAGCCTGGGCGCGGTGGTGTCGGCGGCGGTGCTGCTTGGCCAGTTGTCGACCCCGCTGGACACGCTGCTGTTCCGCGCGGAACAACTCCAGGCCGGTGCCGCCGCGTTCGCCCGGGTGGAGGGCGTGGCGGCGGAAGCGGGCACGAACGGGCACCGGCCGGACGCCCCCGGGCCGGACGGCGGCCCCGGCGCCCCCGCCACCGCACCGTCCGCCCACGCCACCGCGCCGCGGGGCCGGATCGAGGCGCGGGGGGTGCGGTACGCGTACCCGGGCGGGGCGGGCGGCGAGGTGTTGCGCGGGGTGGAGCTGACGGTGCGGCCCGGGGAGCGGCTGGCGCTGGTCGGGCCGTCGGGGGCGGGGAAGTCGACGCTGGGCCGGTTGCTGGCCGGGGTCGAGGCGCCGGGCGCGGGGACGGTGACGGTCGGCGGGGTGCCGGTGGCCGCGCTGCCGCCGCGGGCGCTCCGCCGTCAGGTGGCGCTGGTCACCCAGGAACACCATGTCTTCCTCGGCACGGTCCGCGACAACCTGCGGATCGCCGCGCCCGACGCCGACGACGCCGCGCTGCACGCCGCGCTCGCCGCCGTCGGCGCCGAGTGGGCGGCGGCGCTGCCGTCCGGGCTCGGCACCGAGCTGGGCCCCGGCGGGTTCCGCCCGGACGGGGCGCAGAGCCAGCAACTCTCGCTGGCCCGGGTGGTGCTGGCCGACCCCGGCATCCTGATCCTCGACGAGGCGACGGCGCTGCTGGACCCGCGGACCGCGCGGCGTACCGAACGGGCACTCGCCGCCGTGCTGGCGGGCCGTACGGTCATCGCCGTCGCGCACCGGCTGCACACCGCGCACGACGCGGACCGGGTGGCCGTCATGGAGGCGGGCCGGATCACCGAACTCGGCACCCACGACGCCCTCGTGGCGGCCGACGGCGCCTACGCGGCGCTCTGGCGGACCTGGCACGGGGAGACTCCCGCGCCGCCGCCGGACCGCCCGCCGGAGCGCCCGGCGGAGGTCTGACGGACCGGATCCGGCGGGCGGGTCGAAGGCGTCCGCGGGGCGCCCGGAGCCGGTCCGGAGCGAGGTCCGCGACCGGGTCCGGAGCCAGGCCCGGAGTCCTACGCGGCCGGGCCGCCCGGCGCCTGATCCACCGTCGATTCCCGTCGATTCCCGCCGCTTCCGGGGCCGTTCGGACCGCCCGGCAAGGACGTGCAGCGACGCGCACCGGCCGCCGGAGGCCCGTATCCACGGTCGGTGTCGCGCGCAAACCCGCGACTTCCGGCCCCGGCTTTCCGCTGCCCGCACCGCCCGGACCTGCACCGTTCCCAGCCCCTGCAACAGTCCGTCCGTAATACGGACCCGCAGTCCGGGCTACGGACGGTTTCCGGCCAATTACTTGAAGGGACCCTGACAAGCAGCGCGCGGCGGTGGCACTCTTCCCGGCAGCCGCCACACGGACCCCCACAGTCCCACCGTGCGGCAGTCGGCACCGTCTCCCCCCACACGTTCCAAGTGTTCTGCCTCGCTCTGCCCGGACGGCTCCCCGCCGCCCGGTCCCCCTCGGCCGCGGCCCCACGCCGCCGCCCCGCAGAAGGAGTCAGCGTGAGACGTACCCCCCCTCGTCGCGCCGTCGCAACCGGAGCCCTCGTCGCCGCCGCCGCCATGCTCGCCGTCGGCGTGCAGGCCGGTACCGGCACCGCGGCCACCCCCCAGCCGGGCACCCCCCACGCGGCCGCCGCCGCGGGCGCCCTGCCCGCGAAGCTCTCGCCCGCCCAGCGCGAGCGCCTGATCCGCAGCGCCGACGCCGCCACCAAGGCGACGGCCAAGGAGCTGAAGCTCGGCGCGCAGGAGAAGCTGGTCGTCAAGGACGTCGCCCAGGACGCCGACGGCACCACCCACACCCGCTACGCGCGGACCCTGGACGGGCTGCCGGTCCTCGGCGGCGACCTGATCGTCCACGAGGCCAAGGGCGGCGCCGTCAAGGCCGTCACCAAGGCGCAGTCCAAGCAGCTGAAGGTCGCCACGACCACCGCGAAGGTCGCGCCGACCGCCGCGTCCGCGAAGGCCCTCTCGTCCGCCCGTTCCCTGGGCGCGTCGAAGGCCGCCGCCGACAAGGCGCCGCGCAAGGTGGTCTGGGCCGCCGACGGCACCCCGCGGCTGGCCTACGAGACCGTGGTCGGCGGGTTCCAGAAGGACGGCACCCCCAACCAGCTGCACGTCATCACGGACGCCACCACCGGCGAGAAGATCTTCCAGTACCAGGGGATCGAGAACGGCATCGGCAACACCGAGTACAGCGGCAAGGTCACCCTGGGCACCACCGCCTCCGGGTCGTCCTACACGCTGACCGACGGTGGCCGCGGCGGGCACAAGACGTACAACCTCAACCACGGCTCGTCCGGCACCGGCACGCTCTTCAAGAACTCCACCGACACCTGGGGCAACGGCACACCGCAGAACGCGGAGACCGCCGCCGCGGACGCCGCCTACGGTGCCGCCGAGA
Source organism: Streptomyces catenulae (assembly GCF_000718015.1). Classification (GTDB taxonomy): domain Bacteria; phylum Actinomycetota; class Actinomycetes; order Streptomycetales; family Streptomycetaceae; genus Streptomyces; species Streptomyces catenulae. Next base: position 6,585 of record NZ_JODY01000004.1, read on the forward strand.
CCTGGGACTACTACAAGGAGGTGCACGGCCGCACCGGCATCAAGGGGGACGGCGTCGCCGCGTACTCCCGCGTCCACTACGGGAACAGCTACGTCAACGCGTTCTGGGACGACAGCTGCTTCTGCATGACGTACGGCGACGGCAGCGGCAACGCCGCGCCGCTGACCGCGCTGGACGTCGCCGGGCACGAGATGTCCCACGGCGTCACCGCCGCGACCGCCGGGCTCATCTACAGCGGCGAGTCCGGTGGCCTGAACGAGGCGACGTCCGACATCTTCGGCACCGCGGTGGAGTGGTACTCCAACACCGCCGAGGACCCGGGCGACTACCTCATCGGCGAGAAGATCAACATCTACGGCGACGGCGAGCCGCTGCGCTACATGGACAAGCCCTCCAAGGACGGCGCCTCCGCCGACTACTGGTCGAGCACGGTCGGCAACAAGGACGTGCACTACTCGTCCGGCGTCGCCAACCACTTCTTCTACCTGCTGTCCGAGGGCAGCGGCGCGAAGGACATCAACGGCGTGCACTACGACAGCCCGACGTACGACGGGAAGTCGGTGCCGGGCATCGGCCGGGAGAACGCCGAGAAGATCTGGTTCAAGGCGCTCAGCCAGTACATGACCTCGTCCACCAACTACGCCGCGGCCCGCACCGCGACCCTCAAGGCCGCGGCCGACCTCTTCGGTCAGGGCAGCGCGACGTACAACACGGTCGCCAACACCTGGGCCGCGGTGAACGTCGGCTCCCGGGTGTCGGCCGGAAAGTGACATCGTGACCGGGTGACGGCACCGACCGGTCACCTCGGTGTGGCACGGCCGAGCAGCCGATCGGCGCACTGAACCCACCAGCGAAAACGGCGAATTGGGCGCCGCTTCCGGACCTCCGGGGGCGGCGCCCTTTCGCATGGCACCGATCCCGCACAAGGGGTTACCGATGAGTTTCGGCCAACCTCGCTCCAGCGTCCTGACATGAACGCGTTCGGAATGGCAATGTTCCCGACGCACGTCACACCCACATCGCTTTGCACCCCCACCACTTGGCAAAGTTGAAGGAGCACGCGTGACCCCCCGCATATCCCGCAAGGCCCGCATCACCGGTACCGCCGTCGCCGCCGCCGCGGCCCTCGTCGCCGGCGTCGCCGCCACGGCGGGCGCCACGACCGCCCCGGCCTTCACGAGCGGCGCGCCGGTCGCCCTCAGCACCGCGAACCGCGCGACGATGATCAAGGACGCCAGCGCCGCCAAGGCGCAGACGGCCAAGGAGCTGGGCCTGGGTTCCCAGGAGCAGCTGGTCGTCAAGGACGTCATCAAGGACGCCGACGGCACCGTCCACACCCGCTACGACCGCACCTACGCCGGTCTGCCGGTGCTCGGTGGCGACATGGTCGTGCACCGCGCCAAGGACGGCTCGATCAAGAGCACCACCAAGTCCACCGAGAAGAGCATCAAGGTCGCCTCGCTCACGCCGAAGATCTCCGCTGCCGCCGCCGCGCAGAACGCGCACGGCACCGCCGCGAAGTCGATCAGCGCCAAGCAGACCGGCGCGCAGGCCGCGAAGAAGGTCGTCTGGGCCGCCTCCGGCTCGCCCGTCCTGGCGTACGACACCGTCGTCAAGGGCGTGAAGAAGGACGGCACCCCGAGCCGGATGCACGTCATCACCGACGCCAACAGCGGCAAGAAGCTCTTCCAGTACGACGACATCCGTACCGGCAAGGGCGAGAGCGAGTTCAGCGGCACCGTCGACCTGACCACCACCAAGGACGGCAGCAACTACACGCTGACCGACGGCGACCGCGGCGGTCACAAGACCACCAACCTGGAGAACGCCGAGGACGGCGACGGCAAGCTCTTCACCAACTCCACCGACACGTGGGGCAACGGCAAGCCGGACAACCCGGAGACCGCCGCCGTCGACGCGCACTACGGTGCCGCCGAGACCTGGGACTACTACAAGGAGGTGCACGGCCGCACCGGCATCAAGGGTGACGGCAAGGGCGCCTTCTCCCGCGTCCACTACGGCGACAACTACGTCAACGCCTTCTGGGACGACAGCTGCTTCTGCATGACGTACGGCGACGGCGAGGGCAACAAGGCTCCGCTGACCGCCATCGACGTCGCGGCCCACGAGATGTCGCACGGTGTCACCTCCGCCACCGCCAACCTCACCTACAGCGGTGAGTCCGGCGGTCTGAACGAGGGCACCTCCGACATCTTCGGCACCTCGGTCGAGTTCTACGCGAACAACAAGTCCGACCCGGGTGACTACCTCATCGGCGAGAAGATCGACATCAACGGCGACGGCACGCCGCTGCGCTACATGGACAAGCCGTCCAAGGACGGTCAGTCGCAGGACAACTGGGACTCCAGCACCGGTGGCCTGGACCCGCACTACTCGTCGGGTGTCGCCAACCACTTCTTCTACCTGCTGTCCGAGGGCAGCGGCGCCAAGGAGATCGGTGGCGTCAAGTACGACAGCCCGACCGCCGACGGCTCCAAGGTCGAGGGCATCGGCCGGGACAAGGCCGAGAAGATCTGGTTCAAGGCCCTGACCGAGTACATGACCTCGAACACCGACTACAAGGCGGCCCGTGAGGCCACCGTCAAGGCCGCGACCGACCTGTACAAGGCCGACAGCGCCGAGGTCAAGGGTGTCGAGGCCGCCTGGAACGGCGTCGCCGTCAAGTAACGCACCCCGCCGGGCGCCGTACGGCACGGCGCCCGGCACCGCACCGATCCACCCGGGACCCCTGTGACGTGTCCCCGGACGGAGGCGGCGCACCGAGAACGGCGGAACGGCCGGGGATTCCCTCCCCGGCCGTTCCGCCGTTCCGGCGTTCCGTCACCCCGCCGCACGCCCCGGCCGCGCCGCCCCTGCCCCGTGCGCCACTCCGGGCCACCCCGCCCCTTCCGGCGCCCGGCCGCCCGGTGGCCGTCCCGCCGCGGCCGCCAACCGGGTGAAGGCGGCAGGCCCCCCGCCCCTCGCACACCGCCTCCCCCAGACGAACGGATAGAAAGGAGAAATTCCGGCAAAACCTGACGATTCCCTGGTGATCCCATGATCGGTCGCATCCCTGTCCTGGACATCCGCCCCCGGCTCGACGACGGCCGTCCCGCGAAGGCGGTGACGGGCGAGACCTTCGCCGTCTCGGCCACCGTCTTCCGCGAGGGCCACGGCGCCGTCGCCGCCGATGTCGTGCTGACCGACCCGGCGGGCCACCCCGGCCCCCGGATCCCGATGACCGAACTCCGCCCGGGAACCGACCGGTTCACCGCCGAGGTCGCCCCGGACGCCGAGGGCCGCTGGTCGTACACGGTCGAGGCGTGGGCCGATCCGGTCACCACCTGGCGCCGCGCCGCCGCCGCGAGGATCCCCGCCGGGTCCGACCCCGAACTCACCCTGCGGGAAGGCGCCGACCTGCTGCTCCGCGCCGCCGACGGCGTGCCGAAGGACGCCGGGCGGGAGGCGGTGCTCGCCGCCGCCGACGCCCTGCGCGACACCACCGCGCCGCCCGCCGCCCGCCTCGCCGCCGCCACCGCGCCCGCCGTCACCGAGGCGCTCACCCGCCATCCGCTGCGCGATCTGCGCACCGTCGCGGAGCCGCTGCCGCTCCTCGTCGAGCGCCGCCGGGCGCTGTACGGCTCCTGGTACGAGCTGTTCCCCCGCTCCGAGGGCGCGACCGCGGGGCCGGACGGCACCCTGACCGGCGGCACCCTGCGCACCGCCGCCGACCGGCTGCCCGCGGTCGCCGCGATGGGCTTCGACGTGGTCTACCTCCCACCCGTCCACCCCATCGGCACCACCCACCGCAAGGGCCCCAACAACTCCCTGACCGCGGGGCCGCAGGACGTCGGCTCCCCCTGGGCGATCGGTTCGGCGGACGGCGGGCATGACGCGCTCCACCCGGAACTGGGCACCTTCGAGGACTTCGACCACTTCGTCCGCACCGCCCGTGACCTGCGGATGGAGGTGGCGCTCGACTTCGCGTTGCAGTGCTCGCCGGACCACCCGTGGATCACCCGCCACCCGGAGTGGTTCCGGCACCGCGCCGACGGCTCCCTCGCCTGCGCGGAGAACCCGCCCAAGACGTACCAGGACATCCACCCGCTCGACTTCGACACCGACTTCCGGGGGCTGGTCCGCGAGACCGAGCGGCTGCTGCGCTTCTGGATGGCGAAGGGGGTGCGGATCTTCCGGGTCGACAATCCGCACACCAAGCCGGTGCACTTCTGGGAGACGGTGCTCGGCGCGGTGGGGCGCACCGACCCGGACGTGCTCTTCCTCGCCGAGGCGTTCACCCGCCCCGCGATGGTCCACGCCCTGGCCCGCGCCGGATTCCAGCAGTCGTACACGTACTTCACCTGGCGGAACACCAAGCGGGAGCTGATCGACTACCTCACCGAGCTGACCGGTGAGGGCGCCGCGTATCTGCGGCCGAACTTCTTCGTCAACACCCCGGACATCCTGCACGGCTACCTCCAGGAGGGCGGGCGTCCCGCCTTCGCCGTCCGCGCGGTGCTCGCCGCCACCCTCTCCCCCTCCTGGGGTGTCTACGCGGGGTACGAACTGTGCGAGGCGGAGCCCGCGGAGCCGGGAAGTGAGGAGTACCGGGATTCCGAGAAGTATCAACTGCGGCCCCGCGACTGGGAGTCTGCGGCGCGGAGCGGAAAGACTCTGGCGCCGCTGCTCACCACCCTCAACCGCGTCCGCCGCCGCCATCCCGCCCTTCAGCAACTGCGGCGGCTGCATTTCCACGGCACCGACAACGACGCGGTGCTCGCCTATTCCAAACACGCGGGCCACGGCCGCACCGCGGATACCGTCCTGACCGTGGTGAACCTTGATCCACACCACACCCAGGAGGCCACGGTCTCGTTGGACATGCCGGAACTCGGCCTCGGCCGGGACGATTCCTTCCCGGTGCGCGACGAGCTCACCGGCGACACCTACCACTGGGGCAGGGACAACTATGTACGGCTCGATCCGGGCCAGTCGCCCGCGCCCGCGCACGTGCTGTCCCTGCGACCGTCCTCACCGATCGGAGGGTCACCCAATTGATCGTCAACGAGCCCGTGCACGACACGTTCGAGGACACGCCGGAAAAGGACCGCGATCCGGACTGGTTCAAACGCGCCGTCTTCTACGAGGTCCTGGTCCGCTCCTTCCAGGACAGCAACGGAGACGGCGTCGGCGACCTCAAGGGCCTCACCTCGCGGCTCGATTATCTGCAATGGCTGGGCGTGGACTGCCTCTGGCTCCCGCCGTTCTTCAAGTCCCCGCTACGGGACGGCGGTTACGACGTCGCCGACTACACCGCGGTCCTGGACGAATTCGGTGACCTCGCCGATTTCGTGGAATTCGTCGACGCCGCCCACCAGCGCGGTATGCGGGTCATCATCGACATGGTGATGAACCACACCAGCGACCAGCACCCGTGGTTCCAGTCCTCCCGCACCGACCCCGAGGGGCCGTACGGCGACTACTACGTCTGGGCGGACGACGACAAGCAGTACGCCGACGCGCGGATCATCTTCGTCGACACCGAGGCGTCCAACTGGACCTTCGACCCGGTCCGCAAGCAGTACTACTGGCATCGTTTCTTCTCCCACCAGCCGGACCTCAACTACGAGAACCCGGCGGTCCAGGAGGAGATGATCTCCGCGCTGCGGTTCTGGCTCGACCTGGGCATCGACGGCTTCCGGCTGGACGCGGTGCCCTACCTCTACGCCGAGGAGGGCACCAACTGCGAGAACCTGCCGCGCTCGCACGACTTCCTGCGGCGGGTCCGCGCCGAGATCGACGCGCACTACCCGGACACCGTGCTGCTGGCGGAGGCGAACCAGTGGCCCGAGGACGTCGTCGACTACTTCGGTGACTACGCGAGCGGCGGCGACGAATGCCACATGGCGTTCCACTTTCCCGTCATGCCGCGCATCTTCATGGCGGTACGCCGCGAATCGCGCTATCCGGTGTCGGAAATCCTCGCCAAGACCCCGGCGATTCCGTCCGGCTGCCAGTGGGGCATCTTCCTGCGGAACCACGACGAGCTGACCCTCGAAATGGTCACCGACGAAGAGCGCGACTACATGTACGCGGAGTACGCCAAGGACCCGCGGATGCGGGCCAATATCGGTATCCGCCGCCGCCTCGCCCCACTCCTCGACAACGACCGCAACCAGATCGAACTCTTCACCGCCCTGCTGCTCTCCCTACCGGGCTCGCCGATTCTCTATTACGGCGACGAGATCGGTATGGGCGACAACATCTGGCTGGGCGACCGGGACGCGGTACGCACCCCGATGCAGTGGACCCCGGACCGCAATGCCGGATTCTCCTCCTGTGACCCCGGGCGGCTCACCCTGCCGACCATCATGGACCCGGTCCACGGATATCAGGTCACCAATGTCGAAGCGGCGATGAGTTCCCCGTCCTCACTGCTGCACTGGACCCGCCGGATGATCGAGATCCGGAAACAGAATCCGGCGTTCGGACTCGGGAGTTACACCGAACTCCCCTCCAGCAACCCAGCGGTCCTCGCCTTTCTGCGGGCCGCGCCCGGCGAGGGCGGCGCGGACGACGATCTCGTCCTGTGCGTCCACAATTTCTCGCGCTTCGCCCAGCCGACGGAGCTGGATCTGGCGGAATTCGACGGCCGCCATCCGGTGGAACTCATCGGCGGTGTGCATTTCCCGCCCATCGGCCGGACGCCGTATCCGCTGACGCTGGCGGGCCACGGCTTCTACTGGTTCCGGCTGCGCCGCAACGCGCCCTGACCGGGGCCGACCGGAGGCGGGCCGACCGCCGCCCGCCCGCTCCCCGGACCACCCGCCGCCCGTACGCCACCCGCCGCGTACGGGCGCGGGCGCGTCCGGAGCGGGCGCGGGAACCGGCCGGACCGCCGGGCGGTACGACCACGGGGCGGGCCCACCGGCGCCCCGTGCCGCCCGGCGGTGCGGACTCCGTCCGGGGGTACGCTCCCCGCGCCGCCGCACGGAGAACGCCGCATTCCGGGACACTTTGCGCAACCTGTCGAGTGCCCCGGGAAAGGACGCGCCCCCATGCCGGACCCCGCCTCGACCGGTGCGCCGCCCAGATCCGGCGGGCCCCCGCTCGCCGCCGCGCCCGATCTGCTCCCCTCCCTCGCCCCGCTCCTCGCCGACTGGCTGCCGGGCCGCCGCTGGTTCGCCGGGCACGGGCGGCTGATCACCGGCTTCACCCTGCTCTCCGCGACCGAGCTGCTGCCCTGCACCGTCGTCGGCGGGCCGCCCGGACTGCTCCATCTGCTGGTCCGCGTGGAGCAGGCCACCGCCCGGGCGCCCGGGGCGCCGCCCGGCGACTGCTACCAACTGCTGCTGGGCGTGGGCCGGGAGGTGCCGCCCCGCCTCGCCCCCGCGCTGATCGGCCGCCCCGTCGGCGGCCCGCTGCGCGGCCACGCCGTCCACGACGCACTGCTCGACGGGCACCTGTGCGGGCTGCTGCTGGAGCGGCTGCGGCTGCCGGGCCGGATCGGGGCGCTCGACTTCCACCGCGAGGCGGGCACCGAGATCCCGCCCCGGCTGCCCGGCCGTCCGCTCGGCGCGGAGCAGTCGCACACCTCGCTCGTCTACGGCGAGACGCTGATCCTCAAGGTCTTCCGGCAGGTCACCCCGGGGCTCAACCCGGATCTGGAGCTGTCGCGCGCCCTGGCCGCGGCCCGGTGCCCGCGGGTTCCGGCGCCCGTCGCGTGGTTCAAGGCCCGCGCGCGGGAGCCGGGCGCCGAGCCGACGACGCTCGGGGTGCTCCAGCCGTTCCTGCCGGGGTGCGCCGACGGCTGGCAGCTGGCGCTCACGGCGCTGTCCGGGCGCGCCGACTTCACCGCGTCGGCGCGGTCCCTGGGGCAGGCCACCGCGGAGGTGCACACCGCGCTCGCCCGGGCGCTGCCGACCGCGGCGCTGCGCCGTCCGCAGCTGGAGTCCATCGCGGCGGGGATGCGCGCCCGGCTGGAGACCACCGCCCGCGCGGTCCCCGGCCTGCGGCCGTACCGCGCCGGGCTGCGCACCGCGTTCGACGCGCTCGCCGCCGCCGGGCGGGGCGGCGGCAGCTGGGCGGCGCAGCGCATCCACGGCGATCTCCACCTGGGGCAGACGCTCCGCCCGGCGCGGGGCCCCGGCCGCTGGTCGCTGATCGACTTCGAGGGGGAACCGGCCCGCCCGCTGGCCGAACGGCGCCGCCCGCAGCCCGCGGTCCGCGATGTCGCGGCGATGCTCCGCTCCTTCGACTACGCGGCCCGCAGCGGCCCCTCGGGCGGTGACGCCTGGTCGCTGGAGTGGGCCCGCCGCACCCGGGAGGCGTACTGCCGCGGCTACGCGGAGGGCGGCGGTCTCGACCCCGGCACGGCGCCGGAGCTGATGCGTGCGTACGAGACCGACAAGGCGGTCTACGAGGTGCTCTACGAGGCCCGGCACCGGCCCGACTGGCTCCCGGTGCCGATGGCCGCGGTACGGCGCCTGGCCGACGGCGGGTGAGGGGGCGGGGCGGGGGCGGGCCCGGCACGGGGCCGAGCCCGGGGTGCGGAGGCCCGGCACGGGGCAAGCCCGGGGCGGGCCCGGGCCCGGCGCTCGCAGGCCCAGCCCCGTACCGCCGGGAGGTGCGCCGCCCGGCCCCGTACCGCCCGGCCGACCGCCGCCGGGGCGCCCCGCGACAGCCGCCGTCGGGCCGCCCCGCGACGGCCACCGGACGCCTCCGGCGCGCCGCAACCTCCGCCGTCCCCGGGCAGCGCACCGCCTCGCGCGGCTGCCGTCCCGCCCCGTCCGACCGTTCCGTCCGACGCCCCGCCAGGAGGCCGCCCATGACCGTCCGTCCGCCGTCCCGCCGCCCCGTCGCCGCCCCGCCCGCCGCCGCCCGGGAGACGGTCGGCCCGGCCGATCCGGCGGAGCCGGTGGCCCCCGGCGGCGCCGTCGCCGCTCCGGGGGCGGCCGGTGCCCCGGCGGCGCGTCCGGCGCCCCCGCTCCCCGACGAGACCCGGGCCCGTCTGCTGGCCGGTGCCCACCACGATCCGCACACGGTGCTCGGGGCGCGGCCGGTGCCCGGCGGGGTGCTCTTCCGGGTGCTGCGGCCGCACGCCCGGGCGGTCGCGGTCGTCGCCGGGGGGCGGTGCGCGGCCCTGCGGCCGGAGGGGGACGGGCTGTTCGCCGGTGTGCTGCCGCTGGGGGCCGTCCCCGCGTACGAGCTGCGGGTGACGTATCCGGACGCCACGCTGACGGTCCGCGATCCGTACGGCTTCCTCCCGGCGCTGGACGCGGCCGAGCTGCGGCTGCTGTCCGAGGGGCGGCACGAGCAGCTCTGGCTGGCGCTCGGCGCCCGTGTCCTGACGCATCAGGGGATCACCGGCACCCGCTTCACGGTCTGGGCCCCGAACGCGCGCGGGGTGCGGGTCCTCGGGGACTTCAACCACTGGGACGGCACCGCCTTCCCGATGCGGTCGCTGGGCTCCTCGGGGGTGTGGGAGCTGTTCCTGCCCGGTGTCGGCGAGGGTGAGCTGTACAAGTTCCAGATCACCCGGCCGGACGGCTCGTCCACCGTGCGCGCCGACCCGATGGCCCGGCGCACGGAGTGCCCCCCGGCCACCGCCTCGGTCGTGGACGTCGCGCACCACGAGTGGCGGGACGGGGCGTGGACGGCCGCGCGGGGCACCCGGCCGCCGCACACCGCGCCGTTCTCCGTCTACGAGGTGCATCTGCCGTCCTGGCGCCCGGGCCTGACCTACCGGCAGCTCGCCACCCAACTCCCCGCGTACGTCCAGGATCTCGGCTTCACGCATGTGGAGTTCATGCCACCGGCCGAACACCCCTTCGGCGGCTCCTGGGGCTACCAGGTCACCGGCTACTACGCGCCGACCGCCCGGATGGGCACCCCGGACGACTTCCGGTCTCTCGTCGACGCGCTGCACCGGGCCGGGATCGGGGTGCTGATCGACTGGGTGCCCGCGCACTTCCCGCGCGACGACTGGGCGCTGGCGGAGTTCGACGGGCGGCCGCTGTACGAGCACCCGGATCCGGCGCGGGCCGCGCACCCGGACTGGGGGACGCTGGAGTTCGACTACGGGCGGGCCGAGGTCCGCAACTTCCTCGTGGCCAACGCGGTGTACTGGTGCGAGGAGTTCCACATCGACGGGCTGCGGGTGGACGCCGTGGCGTCGATGCTGTACCTCGACTACTCGCGGCCGGAGGGCGGTTGGACGCCCAACGCGCACGGCGGGCGGGAGAATCTGGACGCCGTCGCCTTCCTCCAGGAGCTGAACGCGACCCTCCACCGCCGCTGCCCGGGTGTGGTCACCGTCGCCGAGGAGTCCACCGCCTGGGACGGTGTCACCCGCGCCGTCCACGAGCCGGGCGCGGGCGGGCTCGGCGGGCTGGGCTTCGGGCTGAAGTGGAACATGGGCTGGATGCACGACTCCCTCGGGTACGTCGCCAAGGAGCCGGTGCACCGCCGCCACCACCACGGCGAGATGACCTTCGCGATGGTCTACGCCTACTCCGAGAACTATCTGCTGCCGATCTCGCACGACGAGGTGGTGCACGGCAAGCGGTCGCTGGTGTCGAAGATGCCGGGCGACTGGTGGCAGCGGCGCGCCACCCACCGCGCCTACCTCGGCCACATGTGGGCCCACCCCGGCAAGCAGCTCCTCTTCATGGGGCAGGAGTTCGCCCAGGGAGCGGAGTGGGCGGAGCGCCACGGCCCGGACTGGTGGCTGCTGGACCCGTCGTACGCGGCGGAGCCGGACCACCGCGGGGTGCGGGATCTGGTGCGCGACCTCAACCGCGGCTACACGGCGGCGCCCGCGCTGTGGGAGCGGGACACCGATCCGGCGGGCTTCGCGTGGGTCGCCGCGGACGCCGCCGAGGACAATGTCTTCGCCTTTCTGCGCTTCGCCGCCGACGGCTCCCCGCTGCTGTCCGTCAGCCACTACTCCCCCGTGGTCCGCGAGGGCTACCGGCTCGGCGTGCCGGACACCGTGGCCGTCTGGCGCGAGGTGCTCAACACCGATGCCGTGCGCTACGGCGGCGGCGGTGTCGGCAACCCCGGCGACCTGACGCCGCGGCCGGTGCCCGCGCACGGCCGGGAGCGCTCGCTCACCGTCACCCTGCCGCCCCTGGCCACGCTCTGGCTCCGCCCGGCGTGACGGCAGGGGCGGCGGCCGGGTGTCCGCCTCCCGGCTCAGACCCGCTCGGCGGCCGGTCCGAGGGCGGCCCGCAGCCCGGCGACCGAGGCCCGCCACTGCGGCCCGGAGTCCGACTCGTCCCACAGCTCGGCCAGTTCGGAATCGGGGGCGAGCACCCGGTCCAGGGCGCGGACGGCGAGACCGGTCAGCTCGGGCGGCGGCTGCGGTATGACACAGCGCGGCAGCGACACCGCCGCACCCCCGCACCCGGCGGGCCCGGCCGCCCCGGCGCCACCCGGCTCCGTACCGGCCGCGCCACCCGGCTCCGTACCGGCCGCGCCGCCCGGTCGGGCCGCCGCCAGCAGCGCCGCCGCGGCCACCGCCGTCTCGCCCTCCGGTGCGTCCAGATACCAGCGCTCCTCGACGGCGTCGGCCAGTGCCGTGCGTACCGCGAAGAGGCGGCGGTTCTCCGGCAGCGCGCCCAGCCGCACCACGAGGTCCGCCGCGGCGTCCCCGCCGAACGGACCCGTCCCCCATGTGCCCATGCCCCGCTCCTCGTCACCCGGCGGCCGGTCCACCCCCGGCCGCTGCGATCCCGTCCCCTGCATGGTGCCGCACGCCACTGACAACGGCCGTCCGACGGCCTCGGGGACCCGGCGTCCGTGCAGGTGGGGCGTGGAATGCGGACGGGGCGGGCGCCCGGAGGCACCCGCCCCGTACGGCGGTGGGAGGCGGCGTGGCCGGTTCCGGGGAACCGTCGCCCGGCGGCCGGTCAGACCCCGGCGGGCGCCTTCGCCCCGTCCGTGCGCGGGGCGTCGTCGGCCGGTGCGGGGGCGCCGTGGTCGTCGCTCAGGGTCGCCTCGTCGAACGGCAGCTGACCGGCGAGGACCTCGCCTACCCGGGCCTTGTCGATCTCCTTCGTCCAGGTGCCGATGAGGACGGTGGCGACGGCGTTGCCGGCGAAGTTGGTCAGCGCCCGCGCCTCGCTCATGAAGCGGTCGATGCCGACGATCAGGCCGACGCCGTCGACCAGTTCGGGGCGGTGCGACTGGAGGCCGCCGGCGAGGGTGGCCAGGCCCGCGCCGGTGACCCCGGCGGCGCCCTTCGAGGCGATGATCATGAAGACGAGCAGGGAGATCTGCTGGCCCAGGGCGAGCGGCTGGCCCATCGCCTCGGCGACGAAGAGCGCGGACATCGTCAGGTAGATGGCGGTGCCGTCGAGGTTGAAGCTGTAGCCGGTGGGGACGGTGATGCCGACCACGGGCTTGCTGACGCCCAGGTGCTCCATCTTGGCGATCAGCCGCGGCAGCGCCGACTCCGAGGAGGAGGTCGACAGGATCAGCAGGAACTCCCGGGCCAGGTACTTCAGCAGCAGGAAGATGTTGACCCCGGCGAAGAGCCGCAGCATCGTGCCCAGGACGACGATCACGAAGAGCAGACAGGTGACGTAGAAGCCGACCATGATGACGGCGAGGGACTTCAGCGCGTCCACGCCGGTCTCGCCGACCACCGCGGCCATGGCGCCGAAGGCACCGACCGGCGCCACCCACATGATCATCGACAGCACGCGGAAGACCAGCTTCTGCAGATGTCCGACGCCGCGCAGCACCGGCTCGCCCGCCTTGCCGAGCGACTGGAGCCCGAAGCCGACCAGCAGCGCGACCAGCAGCGTCTGGAGCACCTCGCCCTGGGTGAAGGCGGAGACCAGCGTCGTCGGGATCATGCCGAGCAGGAAGTCGGCGGTGGACTCGCCGCCGCCCGCGGTCTGCGCCTGGCCCGCGTGGCGCACCGACTCGGTCAGGTGGAGGCCCGAGCCGGGCTCCAGGATGTTGCCGACGACCAGACCGATGGCGAGGGCGACGGTGGACATCACCATGAAGTAGCCGAGGGCGAGACCGCCGACGGCGCCGACCTTGGCCGCCTTCCGGACCGACCCCACACCCAGCACGATCGTGCAGAAGATGACCGGCGAGATCATCATCTTGATGAGGTTCACGAACCCGGCGCCGAGCGGCTTCAGCTCGACGGCGACACCGGGGGCGATGAAGCCGACGGCGATGCCGAGCAGTACCGCGGCGATCACGGCGATGTAGAGGAAATGCGTCCGGTCCCGCTTCTTCGGCGCGCTCTCCTCGGTGGTACCGCCGGACGGCGGCGTCTTTGCAGCCACGGCTGCCTCCTCGCTCTACGGTTGCGCACTGATCTGCGGCTCGGGCGCAACGAGTCCCGGAGACTATGCACCTGGGCTGTGGCGTGCGTCACCCTTACGTGCATTTCGTTCATATAAAAGTGACCGGGCAGACTGTTTGCATGCACTGTGCCTTTCCGCGGACGCCGTTGCGTCTGCGACGCCCGCGCAGCCTGGCGGGGCAGCTCTTCGCGATGCAGGTCCTCCTGGTGACCGTGGTCGTCGCGGGCTGCGCCGTCTTCGCGTACGCAAGCGCCGGGCGGCAGGCGAAGGAGACCGCGCGGCGGCAGACGACCGCGGTGACGACGGCGGTCGCCGACTCGCCCGCGGTGGTCGCCGCCGTCCGCGGCGCCGATCCGACGGCGGCGCTCCAGCCGTACACCGAGCGGCTGCGGCGCGACGCGGGCGTCGACTTCGTCGTCGTGATGGCGCCGGACGGCACCCGCTGGACCCACCCGGAACCGGACGCGATCGGCCGGACCTACCTCGGGCACACCGGGCGGGCGCTGCACGGCGAGACGTTCGCGGAGACACATCTGGGGGTGCTCGGGCCGTCGGTGCGGGTGATCGCGCCGGTCCGCGACCCGGCGCACGGCGACCGCGTCGTGGCGCTGGTCAGCTCCGGCATCACCATCGCCACCATCAGCGAGCAGCTGCGCAACCAGGTGCTGGCGCTGCTCGGGGTGGCCGCGGCGGCGCTGGCGCTGGGCGGGCTCGGGACGTATGTGATCAACGCCCGGCTGCGGCGCCACACCCACGGGATGAACGCCGCCGAGCTGAGCCGGATGCACGAATACCACCAGGCGGCGCTGCACGCGGTACGGGAGGGGCTGCTGATGCTGGACGGAGGGCGGCGGGTGTCGCTGATCAACGACGGCGCCCGGGAACTCCTCGGCGTGACCGGTGTGGCGGTGGGCCGCCCGGTGGCGGAGCTGGGGCTGCCCGCACCGCTGGCGACCGCGCTGACCGCGCCCGGTCCGCTCCGCGACGCGCTGCATCTGACGGACGAACGGGTGCTGGTGGTCAACTCCGCGCCGGTCTCCGGCGGGGAGCACCGCGGCAGCGTCATCACCCTGCGCGACCACACCGAACTCCAGGCGCTCTCCGGCGAGTTGGACTCGGTACGCGGGTTCGCCGAGGCGCTGCGGTCGCAGGCGCACGAGGCCGCCAACCGGCTGCACACGGTGGTGTCGCTGATCGAACTGGGCCGCGCCGACGAGGCGGTGGAGTTCGCCACCGCCGAACTGGAGCTGGCGCAGGCGCTGACCGACCAGGTCGTCGGCGCGGTCGCCGAACCGGTCCTCGCCGCACTGCTCCTGGGCAAGGCGGCGCAGGCCAACGAGCACGGCGCGGAGCTGGTGCTGACCGCCGACAGCCGGATCGACGACGGACTGCTCCCGCCCGACCTGCCCGCCCGCGATCTGGTGACGGTGCTCGGCAACCTCATCGACAACGCCCTGGACGCCGCGGCGCCGGACGCCACCTCGGGCGCCGCCCCGCCCGGCGCCCCCGACGGCCCGGCGGACCCGCCGAAGGTCACCGTCACCGCCCGCTCCGACGGCGGCGAACTGCTGCTGCGCGTGGCGGACAACGGGCCCGGCGTGCCCGAGGAGAGCGCCGCGGAGATCTTCCGCCGCGGCTGGAGCAGCAAGCCGCCGACGGCGGGCGCGCCCGGACGTGGCCGGGGGCTGGGCCTGGCCCTCGTCCAACAGGCGGTCCGGCGCAACGGCGGCACCGTCGCCCTCGACCGCGCACCGGACGGCGGCGCGCGCTTCACGGTCCGGCTGCCGCTGCGGACCACGGACGGAGACACCCCATGACGACCACCCCCGACATCAGGGTCCTCGTCGTCGAGGACGACCCGGTGGCCGCCGCCGCCCACACGCTGTACGTGGAGCGGGTCCCGGGTTTCACGGTCTCCGGCACCGTGCACTCGGGCGCGGACGCCCGCCGCCATCTCGACCACCACGCCGTCGATCTGCTGCTGCTCGACCTCTATCTCCCGGACGGGCACGGGCTCCAGCTGATGCGGACGCTGCGCGGCGCCGGGCACGGGGCGGACGTCATCGCGGTCACCTCGGCGCGCGATCTGACGATGGTGCGCGAGGGCGTGTCGCAGGGCGTGGTGCAGTACCTGCTCAAGCCGTTCACCTTCGCCACGCTCCGCGACCGGCTCCAGCGCTACGCCGCGTTCCGCTGCACCGCGGGCGAGGCCAGCGGGCAGGACGAGGTGGACCGCGCCATCGCCGCGCTGCGCAACCCGCGCCCGGCGGCGCTGCCCAAGGGTCTGACCTCGGCGACGCTGCGCGCGGTCACCGACGCCCTGCGCGCCGCCCCCGCCGGGCTCTCCGCCACCGAGGCGGGCACCGGCGTCGGCATCTCCCGGATCACCGCCCGCCGCTATCTGGAGTACCTGGTGGACACCGGTCGGGCGGCCCGCGCCCCGCAGTACGGTCAGGTGGGGCGGCCGGAGCTGCGGTACCGCTGGTCGGAGCGGTAGCGGCAGAACGCGGGGACGCCGGGACACGGCCGCTGCCCGCAGATCCTGCCCTTCGGGGCAGCCAGGCCCCAACTCCCGTACCCCATCGGGCACTTGGGGCATCCGCCACCTGACCGGCGTCGCTCCGCGGACGGACCGGGTGTCCCCCTTGAGAGGGACCCGCGGGTCGCGCGTGGGACTTCCGGCCGGTGCCGCTTTCGGTCCTCCCGGGCGACGCCCCGGGCGGGGTCCGCGGCCGAGGATGGGAGCACATTGCCCCGTCCCGTCCCCAGGAGTTCCCGTGTCGTACGCGGCCGCCGCCCCCGCCCCCACACCCACGATGTCCGGTGTCGCCGCCCGCGCGGTGGGCCTCGACAAGGTCTACGGCGAGGGCGAGACGAGGGTGGTGGCGCTGGACCAGGTCTCCGTCGACTTCGCCGCCGGGCAGTTCACCGCGATCATGGGCCCGTCCGGCTCCGGCAAGTCGACGCTGATGCACTGCATGGCGGGGCTCGACACCATCTCGTCCGGCTCGGTCCGCATCGGGGACGTGGAGTTGGCCTCGCTCGGCGAGAAGAAGCTGACCCGGCTGCGCCGCGACAAGATCGGCTTCATCTTCCAGGCGTTCAACCTGCTGCCGACGCTGACCGCCGCCGAGAACATCACCCTCCCGCTGGACATCGCGGGCCGTAAGCCCGACCCGGCGTGGATGAACGCGGTCATCGAGACGGTGGGCCTCTCCGGGCGCCTCACCCACCGCCCCAGCCAGCTCTCCGGCGGACAGCAGCAGCGGGTGGCGGTGGCCCGGGCACTGGTCGCCCGGCCCGAGATCATCTTCGCGGACGAGCCGACCGGCAACCTCGACTCCCGCTCCGGCGCCGAAGTCCTGGGCTTCCTGCGGGAGTCGGTACGCGCCATGGGCCAGACCGTCGTGATGGTCACCCACGACCCGGTCGCCGCGGGCTACGCCGACCGCGTCGTCTTCCTCGCCGACGGCCGCATCGTCGAGGAACTGCACCGGCCCACCGCGGACTCGGTGCTGGACCGGATGCGGCGCTTCGACGGCCGCGGCCGCACCCAGTGACCCCGGCACCGCGCCGCACCGCCCCGCCCTCCCATCCGCGCCCCAGGCACCAGGACTGACTTCCCATGCTGCGAACAGCCGTGCGCAACCTCTTCGCGCACAAAGCCCGGCTGATGATGACCGTGCTCGCGGTCCTCCTCGGCGTCGCCTTCGTCTCCGGCACCCTCGTCTTCAGCGACACCGTCGGCGACGCCCTCAAGAACGCCTCCGCCAAGAACCTCGACGACGTCGCCGTCTCCGTCTCCGCCGAGCAGGAGCCCCCGAAGCCCGACGGCCGACGGGTCACCGCCCTCACCGACCGGACCGTCGACGCGGTCCGCGCGGTGCCCGGCGTGCGCACCGTACGCGCCGACGTCACCGGTGACGCGGTCCTCGCCGCCAAGGACGGCAAGCCGGTCGGCGACGCCTGGCAGAACCGCGCCGTCAACTACCAGCCGGGCCCGGACGGCAAGGACAGCCGCTACCCGCTGGTCGCGGGCCGCGGCCCGGCCACCGCGGGCGAGGTGGCGCTGGCCGAGGCCACCGCCCGCAAGGCCGGCTACCGCATCGGCGACACCGTACGGTTCGCCACCGACGGCCCGGTACTGGCGAAGAAGCTGGTCGGGCTGGTCTCCACCGACGACCCGAAGGTGACCGCGGGCGGTTCGCTGACGCTGCTCGACACCGCCACCGCCCAGCGCCTCTACCTCCACCCCGGCCAGTACGACGAGTTGGTGGTGTCCTCGAAGCCCGGCACCGACGAGGCGGCGCTGACCCGCGAGATCCGCGCGGCCGTACCGGAGAAGGCGGCGAACGTCACCAGCGGCACCGCGCTCGCCGAGGAGCAGAGCCGGATGCTCACCGACCAGAACACCGCGCTGACCTCGACGCTGCTGACCTTCGCCGGGATCGCGCTCTTCGTCGGCGTCTTCATCATCGCCAACACCTTCACCATGCTGATCTCCCAGCGCCGCCGTGAGATCGCCCTGCTCCGCGCGGTCGGCGCCGCCCGCCGCCAGGTGGTGCGCTCGGTGCTCGTCGAGGCGACGCTGCTGGGCGTGGTCGCCTCCGCCGTCGGCATGGGCCTGGGGATCGGCCTCGCGCTGGGGATCCGCTCGGTGCTCAACGCCAACGACGCCGGGCTGCCGGACGGGCCGCTCGTCATCAGCCCGCTCACCTACCTCGTCTCCCTGGCCACCGGCACCGTCGTGACGGTCCTCGCCGCCTGGCTGCCGTCCCGCCGGGCCGCGAAGATCGCGCCGGTGGAGGCGCTGAGCACGGTCGACACCCAGCCCGCGCCGCGCAGCCTGGTGCTCCGCAACATCTTCGGCGCCCTCATCGCGGGCCTCGGCGTGGCCGTGATGTGCTACGTCTCGACGCTGGAGTCCAGCGACGACCTGCCGCTCGCGATGCTCGGCTCCGCCCTCACCATGACCGGCGTGATCGTGCTGGCGCCGCTCCTGTCCCGCCCGCTGGTCCGCCTCACCGGCGCGGTCACCGGCCGCCTCTTCGGCACGGTCGGCAAGCTGGCCCGGGAGAACGCGCTCCGCAACCCGCGCCGGACCGCCGCGACCGGCTCCGCGCTGATGATCGGCCTCACCCTGATCACCGGTATGGCCGTCGTCGGCAACTCCGCGGAGTCCGCCATCGACCGGATGACCGCGACCCAGCTGACGGCCGAGTACCAGGTCAGCACCTCCACCTTCTCCGGTCTCGACCCGAAGCTGGCCGCGAAGGCGGCGCAGATCCCCGACGTGACCGCGGTGGCCCCGATGCGTCACTCCAGCTTCCTCCTGGGCGACGAGGGCGTGGTGCTCAACGGCACCGACCCCCGCACGATCGCCCAGGTCACGGCGCTCAAGGTGGTCCAGGGTTCGGTCGGCACGGTGCGCGGCGAGGGCATCGCGCTGTCGCGGACCACCGCCGAGAAGGCGGGGCTGCGCGCCGGACAGCGCATCACCGTCGAGCTCCCCGACCAGAAGAAGCACCGGCTGACGGTCGCCGCGGTCTACGAGGACAACGACATCGCCGGTGACGCCTTCTCCGACCTGCCGCTGGTCTCCTACGGCCCGGACGAGGCCCCCAAGGACGACGCCCTGCTGGTCAAGACCGCGCACGGCGCCTCCGATGCGACCGCCGCGAAGCTGCGGGCCGCCTTCGGCGACAACCCGCTGGTGAAGGTGGAAAACCACGAGGAGCTGCGCCAGGAGACCGCCGGACCGATCGGGATGATGGTCAACATGGTCTACGGCCTGCTGGGGATGGCCGTCGTCATCGCGGTGGTCGGCGTGATCAACACCCTGGCGATGTCGGTCTTCGAGCGGACCCGGGAGATCGGGATGCTGCGCGCGATCGGGCTGGCGCGCGCCGGTATCAAGCAGATGGTCCGGCTGGAGTCGGTCGTCATCTCGCTCTTCGGCGCGATCCTCGGCATCGGCGTGGGCCTCTTCCTCGCCTGGGCCGGCGGCTCACTGCTCGCCTCGTCCTGGCGGCTCTACGAGACGCTGCTGCCGTGGGGACGGCTGTCGCTCTTCGTGGCGATCGCGCTGGCCGTGGGCCTGCTGGCCGCCATCTGGCCGGCCCGCCGCGCGGCGAAGCTCAACATGCTGGAGGCCATCGGCGCCCACTGACGGGCGGTACGGCAACGGCGGCGCGCCTTCCCGGTCCGGGGCGGCGCGCCGCCGTCGTACCTCGGCGATTTCGCAGGTCAGAAGACCGACTCGGCCTCCCGCATCCGGTCGGCGGGGACCCGCTTCAGCTCGGTGACGGCATCGGCGAGCGGCACCATCGTCACGTCCGTACCGCGCAGCGCCGTCATCCTCCCGAACTCCCCGCGGTGCGCCGCCTCGACGGCGTGCCAGCCGAAGCGGGTGGCGAGGACCCGGTCGTACGCGGTGGGGGTGCCGCCGCGCTGGACGTGGCCGAGGATGACCGGGCGCGCCTCCTTGCCCAGGCGCCGCTCCAGCTCGACGGCGAGGGCGTTGCCGATGCCGGAGAAGCGCTCGTGGCCGTACTGGTCGATGGCGCCCTTCTTGTAGTCCATCGTGCCGGGCGCGGGGTGGGCGCCCTCGGCGACGCAGATCACGGCGAACTTCTTGCCGCGCGAGAAGCGCTCCTCGACCATCCGGACCAGGTCGCCGACGTCGAACTCGCGCTCCGGCAGGCAGATGCCGTGGGCGCCACCGGCCATCCCGGACTCCAGCGCGATCCATCCGGCGTGGCGCCCCATGACCTCGACGACCATCACCCGCTGATGCGATTCGGCAGTGGTCTTGAGGCGGTCGATGGCCTCGGTGGCGACGCCGACGGCGGTGTCGAAGCCGAAGGTGCGGTCGGTGGAGGAGATGTCGTTGTCGATCGTCTTGGGGACGCCGACGACCGGCAGTCCGGCGTCCGACAGCATCCGGGCGGCGGTCAGGGTGCCCTCGCCGCCGATCGGGATGAGGACGTCGATGCCGTGCTCGCGGGAGAAGTCCTTGGCGTTCTCGCACGCCTCGCGCAGCCGGGCGCGCTCCAGGCGGGCGGAGCCGAGGATGGTGCCGCCGCGGGCCAGGATGCCGCTGACGGCGTCCAGGTCGAGCTTGCGGTAGCGCCCGTCGAGCAGTCCCTTGAAGCCGTCCTCGAAGCCGATGACCTCGTCGTCGTGGCCGGTCAGGGCGCGGTGGACGACGGACCTGATCACAGCGTTCAGCCCGGGGCAGTCGCCGCCGGCGGTGAGGACTCCGATACGCATCGTGCTGTGTCTCCTGTGCTCGCTGTCCGACGTGTGAGCCGGTCCGATTCTTCCACGGGGCGCCCGGTCCCGCCCTCACCCGCCCGGCGCCCCGCCCCTCTCCCGGGCCCGCCGCCTCAGGGAAACTGGGACGCGCGGCCTATCCAGCGCCGCGGGTATTGTCAAGGTGGCGAGCCCGCCATAACGGCTGTTTCCGACCCTACTCTGACTGCCCCGGCTGATCTGCACGACAACGGATGGACGGAGAGCACGCGTGACACGCAGCGTGTACGTGACCGGTACCGACCGCGGCGACGGCCGTCAGGTCGTCGAGCTGGGAGTGATGGAGCTCCTGACCCGCCACGTCGACCGGGTGGGCGTCTTCCGCCCGCTGGTCCACGACGGACCGGACCGCCTCTTCGACCTGCTGCGCGCCCGCTACCGCCTCGGCCAGCCCGCCGGGTCCGCCTTCGGCCTCGGCTACGACGAGGCCGCCGACCTCCAGGCCGAGCACGGCACCGACGAACTGGTCTCCCGGCTGGTCGAGCGCTTCCACGCGGTGGCCCGCGACTACGAGTACGTGCTGGTCCTCGGCTCGGACTACGCCGCCACCAACCTCCCCGACGACCTGGGCCTCAACGCCCGCCTCGCCAACGAGTTCGGCGCCGCGGTCCTCCCCGTCGTCGGCGGTCAGGGGCTGGAGGCGGAGGCGGTCCGCGCGGAGGCCCGCAACGCCTACCGCGCCTATGCCGCGCTCGGCTGCGACGTCGTCGCCCTCGTCGTCAACCGCGTCGCTCCGGAGCTGCAGAAGGCCGTCGTCGAGCGGCTGGCGGCGCGGCTGCCGGTGCCGTGCTACGCGCTGCCGGAGGACGGTGCGCTCTCCGCGCCGACCGTCGGGCAGCTGGTGCACAGCCTGGGCGCGGAGGTGCTGCTGGGCGACGACTCCGGGCTGGCGCGCGACGCCCGGGACTTCGTCTTCGGCGGGGCGATGCTGCCGACGTTCCTCAAGGCGCTGACGCCGGGCTGTCTGGTGGTGACGCCCGGGGACCGCGCCGACCTCGTCATCGGCTCGCTCGCCGCCCACAGCGCGGGCGCCCCGCCGATCGCCGGGGTGCTGCTCACCCTGGACGAGCGGCCCGGCCCGGACATCATGGCGCTGGCGGACCGGCTGGCGCCGGGCACCCCGGTCATCTCGGTGCCCGGCGGTTCCTTCCCGACGGCCGCGGAGCTGTTCGCCGTCGAGGGCAAGCTCAACGCCGCGGCGCCGCGCAAGGCGGAGACCGCGCTCGGCCTGTTCGAACGGCATGTGGACACCGTCGAGCTGACGAATCGTATCTCCGTGGCCCGCTCCGGCCGGGTCACGCCGATGATGTTCGAACACGAGCTGATCGAGCGCTCCCGCTCCGGGCGGCGCCGGGTGGTGCTGCCCGAGGGCGGCGAGGAGCGGGTGCTGCGCGCCGCCGATGTGCTGCTGCGCCGTGACGTCTGTGCGCTGACGCTGCTCGGCGAGGAGGAGACGATCCGCAAGCGCGCCGCCGACCTCGCCATCGACCTGGCGGACGCCCAGATCATCGACCCGCACACCTCCCCGCTGCGCGAGCGCTTCGCCGAGCGGTACGCGGAGCTGCGCGCCCACAAGGGCGTCGGCTACGAGCTGGCGTACGACGTGGTCGCCGACGTCTCGTACTTCGGCACGCTGATGGTGCAGGAGGGGCTGGCCGACGGCATGGTCTCCGGCGCGGTGCACTCCACGGCGGCGACCATCCGCCCCGCCTTCGAGATCATCAAGACCAAGCCGGACGCGCAGATCGTCTCGTCCGTCTTCTTCATGTGTCTGGCCGACCGGGTCCTGGTCTACGGCGACTGCGCGGTCAACCCGGATCCGGACGCCGAGCAGCTCGCCGACATCGCCATCCAGTCGGCGGCCACCGCCGCGCAGTTCGGGGTGGAGCCGCGGATCGCGATGCTGTCGTACTCCACCGGCACCTCCGGCTCCGGCGCCGACGTCGACAAGGTCCGCCGCGCCACCGAACTGGTCCGCAAGCTCCGGCCGGATCTGCTGGTGGAGGGCCCGATCCAGTACGACGCGGCGGTCGACGCCTCCGTGGCGCGCACCAAGCTGCCCGAATCCGAGGTCGCCGGACGCGCCACGGTGCTGATCTTCCCGGACCTCAACACCGGCAACAACACCTACAAGGCGGTGCAGCGCTCCGCGGGCGCGATCGCCGTCGGACCGGTCCTCCAGGGGCTGCGCAAGCCGGTCAACGACCTCTCGCGCGGTGCGCTGGTGCAGGACATCGTCAACACCGTCGCCATCACCGCGATCCAGGCGCAGGGCGCCCCGCCCGGCGCCGGAGCCGTCTGATCCGCTCCCGCCCGTCCGCCACCACCGGAAAGCGCTCCATGACTGCCGAACCCACCCGCGTCCTCGTCCTCAACTCCGGCTCCTCGTCGGTGAAGTACCAGCTGCTCGACATGGTGGAGAACCGGCGGCTGGCCGTCGGTCTCGTCGAGCGGATCGGCGAGGAGACCTCGCGGCTGGTGCACACACCGCTGGCCACCGGCGGCGAGCGGCGGGTGCACGAGGGACCGATGGCCGACCACGACGCGGCGCTCAAGGCGGTCGCCGCGGAGCTGGCCGCCGACGGACTGGGCCTCGACTCCCCGCGGCTGGCCGCGATCGGGCACCGCGTCGTCCACGGCGGTCTGCGGTTCACCGAGCCGACCGTCATCGACGAGGCGGTCCTGGCGGAGATCGAGCGGCTGGTGCCGGTCGCGCCGCTGCACAACCCGGCGAACCTCACCGGCATCCGCACCGCCCGGGCGCTCCGCCCGGACCTGCCGCAGATAGCCGTCTTCGACACCGCGTTCCACACCACGATGCCGGAGCACGCGGCCCGCTACGCCATCGACGTGGCCACCGCCGACGCCCACCGCATCCGCCGCTACGGCTTCCACGGCACCTCGCACGCCTATGTCTCGCGCCGCACCGCCCGGCTGCTGGGCAAGGATCCGTCCGAGGTCAACGTCATCGTGCTGCACCTGGGCAACGGCGCCTCCGCGTCGGCGGTGGCGGGCGGCCGGTGCGTGGACACCTCGATGGGGCTGACGCCGCTGGAGGGCCTGGTGATGGGCACCCGCTCCGGCGACATCGACCCGGCGGTGACATTCCATCTCAAGCGGGTCGCCGGGATGTCCGCCGACGAGATCGACGAGCTGCTCAACAAGAAGAGCGGGCTGGTCGGGCTCTGCGGCGACAACGACATGCGGGAGATCCGCCGCCGTATCGACGAGGGCGACGAGGCGGCGGCGCTCGCCTTCGACATCTACATCCACCGGCTGAAGAAGTACCTCGGCGCCTACACCGCGGTGCTCGGCCGGGTCGACGCGGTGGCGTTCACCGCGGGCGTCGGCGAGAACGCCGCCCCGGTGCGCGCCGCGGCGATGGCCGGTCTGGAGGGGCTGGGCATGGCCGTGGACGCCGACCGCAACGCCGTACGGTCCGACGCACCGCGGCTGATCTCGCCCGACGGCTCCCCCGTCGCGGTCGCCGTGGTCCCCACAGATGAGGAGCTGGAGATCGCCCAGCAGACATACGCGCTGGTCACGGCCTGATGCACACCCCGGCTCCGCGCCCGCCTTCGGGGGAATATTCCGCTCCGAAACAAAACCGATAGGATTCAGCCCATGCGCCGTTCCAAAATCGTCTGCACCCTGGGCCCCGCCGTCGACTCCTACGACCAGCTGAAGACGCTGATCGAGGCCGGTATGAACGTGGCCCGCTTCAACATGAGCCACGGAACCCACTCGGAGCACGAGGAGCGGTACCACCGCGTCCGCAAGGCGTCCGAGGAGACCGGCCGCGCGGTGGGCGTGCTGGCCGACCTCCAGGGTCCGAAGATCCGCCTGGAGACGTTCGCCGACGGCCCCGTGGAGCTGGTGCGCGGCGACGAGTTCGTCATCACCACCGAGGACGTCGCCGGTGACAAGACCATCTGCGGCACGACGTACAAGGGCCTGCCCGGCGACGTCTCCAAGGGCGACCCGGTCCTCATCAACGACGGCAACGTCGCGCTCCAGGTCGTCGACGTCGACGGTCCGCGGGTGCGCACCATCGTCATCGAGGGCGGCGTCATCTCCGACCACAAGGGCATCAACCTGCCCGGCGCGGCGGTCAACGTCCCCGCGCTGTCGGAGAAGGACATCGACGACCTGAAGTTCGCGCTGGCGATGGGGTGCGACATGGTCGCGCTCTCCTTCGTCCGCGACGCCAAGGACGTCCAGGACGTGCACCGGGTGATGGACGAGGTCGGGCGCCGCGTCCCGGTGATCGCCAAGGTCGAGAAGCCGCAGGCGGTCGCCAACATGCAGGAGGTCGTGATGGCCTTCGACGCGGTGATGGTGGCCCGCGGTGACCTCGCGGTGGAGTACCCGCTGGAGAAGGTCCCGATGGTGCAGAAGCGCCTGGTGGAGATGTGCCGGCGGAACGCCAAGCCGGTGATCGTGGCGACCCAGATGATGGAGTCGATGATCACCAACTCCCGGCCGACCCGCGCCGAGGCGTCCGATGTCGCCAACGCGATCCTGGACGGCGCGGACGCGGTCATGCTCTCCGCGGAGTCGTCGGTCGGCGCGTACCCGATCGAGACCGTCAAGACGATGTCGAAGATCGTCGAGGCGGCCGAGGAGGAGCTGCTGTCGAAGGGGCTCCAGCCGCTGGTCCCGGGCAAGAAGCCGCGGACGCAGGGCGGCGCGGTGGCCCGCGCGGCGTGCGAGATGGCGGACTTCCTCAACGGCAAGGCGCTGGTGGCGTTCACCAAGTCCGGTGACACCGCCCGCCGCCTGTCCCGCTACCGCGCGGCCCAGCCGATCCTGGCCTTCACCACCGACGCGGCCACCCGCAACCAGCTCGCGCTGAGCTGGGGCGTGGAGACGTTCGTGGTGCGGCACGTCGACAACACCGACGCGATGGTCGACCTGGTCGACGCGGAGCTGCTCAAGCTCCAGCGGTACAACGAGGGCGACACCATGATCATCACCGCCGGTTCGCCCCCCGGCATCCCCGGCACCACCAACATGGTGCGCGTCCACCGGCTGGGCGGCGAGAGCTGATCCGGCTCCGGTGACACACAGCGGCGGTGGCCGCCCCCGTACGGAAGGGGCGGCCACCGCCGTTTTTCCTGTCGTCTCAGCTGTTCTCGATGGTCTCGTGGAGCCCGGGGACGTGCAGGGTGCCGCCGAACTGCCCCGCCTGGGCGAGCTTCACCTTGGTGAAGTACGCGAACGGGATGTTGATGGGCGGCGGGTGCTCCGGGTCGAAGACGATCGGGATCAGCCCGAAGAGGTTGCCCTGGAGCCGCTCGGTGTAGAGCGTGACCTGTCCGTCGCGGATGGTCGACGTGGAGCCCGGCGTGGACCTGACGTGGTACTTCAGGCCCTTCGGCCCGTCCACGATCTGGTGCAGATCGCCGATGTCTATGCCACCGGCGGTGAACTTCAGCGCCTGCTTGGTCCGCCCGCTGGGCGTCCGGAGGTTGACCACGCCCTTGTAGTCGAGGTCCTTCAGCGTCAGCGAGGTGGCTTCCAGGTGCCAGGGGTCCTCCGGCACGGCGGCCGGGGGCTGCTCGTCCGTACCGTCCGACTTCTTCTCGACGACGCACGGGAACGGCTTCTTCCCGTCCGCGTCCGGCGCACCGGGGTCGGCCGTCGCACCGGCCGTGGGCCCGGTGGTGTCGTCCTTCCCGTCGGTGGCCCGGTCCGCCGGGTCCTGCGCGGTACCGGCGGTCGGCTTCCCCGCGTCCTTCGCCGGAGCGGTGGTCTTCGGGGCGGACGGCTTCGCCGGGTCCGCCGTCTTCGAGGGCTCGGGGGTCGCGGACGGGCCCGGTGACGCGGCGTCCTCGCCGCTCTCCGCGCCGGTGTCCTTCCCGGGGTGGAAGGCGTCCTCGATCTTCTTGCCCCAGCCCAGCGGGTCGTACCAGGGGTTCCCTTCGTCGTCCGTGGGGGACGGCGACGGGGTGGTGGACGGGGACGGCGCGGAGCCGCCCTTGCCGCCGGACGCGGAGCCGGACGGCGACGGCGAGGCGTCGGACGACGGCGTGCCCGGCCCGGGCGCCTTCTCCTTCTCCCCCGCCTCGGCGTTCTTCCCGGCCTCGGCGTCCTCGGCCGCCTGCTTGTCCTTGGCGGCCTTCTCGTCCGCGGCCTTCTTCTTCGCGGCCTTCTCCTTGGCCTGCGCCGCCTGCTCCTGCTGGTCCGGAGCGGTGACGCACGGGCCGTCCTTGAAGGGGCTCTTGGGCGCCGGTTTCGCCATCGCCAACTGGGGCGTGAACCCCATGCCCATGAGCACGGCGGACGGCATCGCGGCGATGGCTATCGCCTTGCCCGCGGGCACATGGAACCGCGTGAGCAGCGGCTTCTTCGGTGCCGCGTGCCTCGGTCCGGATCTCGCCCCGGCGGCTGCGTTCTCGTGCAGCTCGTCACCCGGCACGGTGCCTCCCGTTCGTTCCGTTGGTCGGGCTCGTTCCTGACAGGTCGTCCAGTCCGTCGCCCGATCCCGGAGCCGCCCCGGCCACCGCCGGTTGCCCGCCGACCGCCGCCGCGGTCCGTGCGCCCTGCGGTCCGTCGCCCTCCGCCGCCCGGCCCGGCGCCCAGGAGACGCCGAGCGCCCCGCCGAAGAGTCCCAGCAGGAAGCCGACGAGGAAGGCACCGAAGTTCGAGACGACCAGGGAGACGAGGGAGAGCAGGATGGCCGCCACCCCCGCGAAGACCCGCGAGGCCGGCTGGAACCACAGGGTCAGACCGAGGACGACCAGCAGTACGCCGATGATCAGGGATCCGGCACCGGCGGTGGTCGCCATGCGCACGGTCAGCGAGCCGATGGTGAGGTTGGCGTAGGGGAAGTACATGATCGGCAGACCGGCCAGCAGCGTCAGGAGACCGGCCCAGAACGGGCGTTGCCCGCGCCACTGCCGGAACACGAGACGCTTCCGTCCGAGGTTCTCGTTCAGTCGTGGTCGCGTATCGGCGCTCATGCCATACCTTCGCTTCGCTCGGCCCCGCATCCACGCGGCGCGCACGGTGGTTCTGGGCTGGACTACGTGACTGCTGACGCCATCGCGGACAGGCGCGGGGTCACCACGGCGCGGCCGACCGGCCCCGCCCCCCGCGCCCGTACGCTCAGCGCGTCAGTAGCACTCGCTCTTGCCCTTGGTGACCTTCATCTGCAGGCCACTCAGCTTGAACGTGCCGGCCGTGGTCGCCCACGCCGTCTGCTTGACGCCGGTCAGCGTGGCCGTGTCGGCTTCCTGGGCGAACGAGCCGGGATCGGCCTTGTCGCCCTTCTTCATGCCGGGGCCCTTGGACGTCGAACCCGCCGCCACACCGATGTTGATGTTCTGGAAGGTGGCATCGGCGTTGAGCTGGTCGAGGTCGATGTAGAGGTTCTTCGCCTGGACCGGCGTGCTGCCGCCACCGGCCATGAGCTTCATCGACACATCGCCGAAGACCGGCACCGGCACGACGACCGACTGGCACAGGTTCTTGATCTTGGCGTCGGAGAACGCCGAGACCGCGACCGGTACCTGCTTACCGTCCTTCTGGGCGTCCACCGCTCCGTACTGGACGAATCCGGTGCCGTCCAGCCGGTCGGTGCTGACCTTGAACTGCTGGCCGGACACGCTGAACGATGCCGCGAGGGCGCCCTGCGACAGGGCGACACCTATCGCGGCGGTCGCCGCGACGCTGGGCACCATGACGACGGCGAACCGCTTCCATCTGGTCCCGCCACGAGCCAGGGACTCCATGACTTTCCTCCTTCTCGGACGTACATCTCCGGCACCGGCGGGCTCGGTCGAGTCCCGCGGTACCCGGGATGGGAGAAGTGCTACGTCCTCGGGAAGGAGAGCGCCCGTGCTCGAAAGGCGCATGGCGTTCCGAATACCGGCGATCACCCCCGAGCGACAACCACTGGCCACGCTCTCGCGCAACCTCCTGGGCAGGCCCTGCCGTTGGTGGCCGGGACCCCCCTGCCCACGGTCGGCAACAGGGGCCGCCGACCCACTCGGTGGGGACCCATCTGCCCGTGGTATCGGCTGGCTGCCGGACTACGGGAATGGACCGAGCGTGGCCGATCGTGGTGCATTCCACGCCGCCGCACAAGGGGTTCGTTACTTGCGGGTAACGGGCAGATCGCCGGGGTGCGACCGAGCGATATCGCGCGGGCACACAGCGTCGCCGCGCTCGACCCGGAAATGCGGGGCAATTCCGGCCATACGCCGATACATCACCCCGCGGGACTTACTGCGAGTAACAGCGGCCACGATTACCAAGATTTGGTAAAGCGTGGCCGCTGATCGTTTCACCCGTCCGGTGGACGCCCCGCTCCGCGGGCGCCCCTCCGGGGGACCGTCAGAAAAGCACCCGGGCCAGCGCGGTACGCGCCGAGACGACCCGCGGATCGTCCGTACCGATCACCTCGAACAGCTCCAGCAGCCGCACCCGCGCGGCCTCCCGGTCGTCACCGGCGGAGCGCTTGACCGTGTCGACGAGACGGCCGAAGGCGTCCTCGACATGACCGCCGACGAGGTCGAGATCGGCGGCGCGGATCTGCGCCTGCACATCGGCCGGATCGTCCGCGGCGGCCCGTCGCACCTCGGCGGGGACCAGGTCCTGCACCCGGCGCAGCAGTTCGGCCTGGGCGAGACCGAGCTTCGCCTCGGGGTTGGCGGGGTCGTCGGAGAGGACGTTCTTGTACGCCTGCACCGCACCGCCCAGATCCCCGGCGTCCAGCGCGGCACCGGCGGCGGCCAGCGCGGCGTCGTACGGACCGGCCGGAACCTCGGCGGGCTCCGGCGCCTCCCCGTCCTGCGGGGCGACGGGGGCGCCGACGATGCCGAACTGCTGCTCGGCGGCCTGGATCAGCTGGTCGATCACCTGGCGGATCTGCGCCTCGGGGGCCGCGCCCTGGAACAGCGGGATGGGCTGCCCGGCGACGACGGCGAAGACGGCGGGAATGCCCTGCACACCGAACTGCTGGAAGAGCATCTGGTTGGCGTCGACATCGACCTTGGCGAGGACGAACTTCCCGGCGTACTCACCGGCCAGCCGCTCCAGCAGCGGGCCCAGCTGCTTGCACGGCTCGCACCATTCGGCCCAGAAGTCGAGGACGACCGGCACTTCGGTGGAGCGCTGCAGGACGTCCTGCTGGAACCCCGCCTCGTCGACGTTGATCACCAAGGGGGTACCGGCGGCGGGCGTCACGCCCGTGCGCGCCGCCTCGGCGCGCGCCTGCTCGGCCTTCTGCTTCGCCTCCCCGGCGGCCTTCACCGCTGCGAGGTCGACGACTCCGCTCATGGACATGTTGCGTGGCTGCATGGGTCCATCCTCCCCCCTGAACGACCCGTTCCGGAAAGCGATGCCGAAAATCCGGCCCGAGGGCCGCACCGGACCCTCTTCCCGGGTGCTCCGGCCGTCCGTACACTCCGCCGGGATGCGGTGCACGGCCGGGCCTGGCGCCCGCTTCCGGCCCCTCGCGGGGCCCCTGCGTGGCCGCGGGTCCCCACCCGGGCCGATGTGATCGTCGCTCTTACGCTACGACCCGTAGCGTAACTACCGGTCGCCCCGCGGCGACACCCCCGCCGGGCAGCCGCCACCGTGATCTGCCTCACCAGGAGCAGCGGAGCTACCGGCCGGTATGGTCGCCCGCATGCCGTACTCCTGCCCCCGGAAGCGCCGCACGGGCCGCCCGCGCAGCGTCGAGACCGACCGCGCGATCCTCGACGCGGCTCGGGCCGCCCTGGTCGATCTGGGGTGGGGCCGGTTCACCATGGGCGATGTCGCCGCCCGCGCCGGGGTCGCCAAGACGACGCTCTACCGGCGCTGGGCCAACAAGAACGAGCTGGTCGTCGACGCCGTCGCGGTCCTCTTCGACGAACTGGAACTCCCCGACCGCGGCAGCCTCCAGGCCGACATCGAGGACGTGGTGCTGCAGTTCGGCCGGTTGCTGGAGCGGCCGGAGACGAAGACGGCGCTGATGGCGGTGGTCGCCGAGTCGACCGCCGACGCGGCGCTGCGCGAGCGCATCCGTACCGCCATCGTCGACCGGCAGATGGGCCTGGTGATCCTGGGCCGCGAACGCGCCCAGGACCGCGGCGAACTCCCCCCGGACCCGCCCGACCACGACGGCGCCCGCGCCGCGGCGGAGACGGTGGGCCTGATCTTCGACGTCATCGCCGGCACCGTCGTCCACCGCACCCTGGTCTCCGCGGAACCGGTCGACACCGTCTGGGCCCGCCGCCTCGCCACCGTCGTGCTGACGGGGCTGGCCGGGCTGGCGGGGCTGGGCTGAAGGGGCGAGGCCGGGGCCCGCAGGGCCGGTCCCGTCCCCGCCCCGCCGCCCGTTACTTCTTCTGCCAGGCGCAACTGCCCTCCGTGGCCTTCCCCTTCGCGAGGAGCCGACGGGCTTCCGCCGCCGGGGCCATGGCGCTGTGGCCGCGGTGACAGATGACGGTGCGGTCGCCGTGGCCCGCGAGGTCGACCAGGATCTGGTCCCAGTGGCGGTACTGCACGTCGTGCCCGGTGTCCGCGTACGAGCGCACCACCGGCGCGGTCGGCAGATGGCGGCGCCAGTCGGCGAGGGTGGCGGGCGGCACGGTGGTGTCCTTCTTGCCGCTGTAGAGGTGGACCGGCGCGGTCAGCTTCGACAGGTCCGGGCCGGGCCGCTCGCAGTAGAGCCGCTGCTCATGGACCTGGGGCGCCGGATCGGCCTGCTGCCCGCGCTGGTTGTAGGTGCGGGCGCCCTCCTCGTACGCGGTGTCGGCGAAGCCGGGGATCCGCTTCACCGGGCTGTCGTCGGGGAACGCCCACCAGACGCGCGGGTCGGTGATCTGGTCCTTGACGGCGGCGGTCAGCTGCTTGTCCGACAGGCCGCAGTAGGCGGGCCGGGCCCCGTAGGGCGGCAGGGCGGCGGCCAGATGCAGCGCCTGGATACGCTGCGGGGCCCGCGCGGCCAGTTCGGCGGCGTACGGGCCACCGCCGGAGATGGCGATCACGGAGACCTTGCGGATGCCGAGGCGGTCGAGGACCGCGAGGGCGTCCTCGGCGAAGTCGGCCTTGCCCAGCCGCGGGTCGTAGGCGGTGTCGCCGAAGCCGTTGCGTTCGACGGATATCAGCCGCAGCCCCAGCGACTCGCGGGTGGAGCGGAAGAAGTCGGTCATGTGGGCGGCGCGGGCGCTGGTGCCCGTACCGCCGATGAAGAGCACCGGGCGGCCGCCCTGCGGACCGTCGTCGATGTAGTGCGCGGTGCGCCCGGAGGCGAGGCGGGCGGCGTGCACACCGGGCCCGAGCGGGTCGAAGTCGTCCTGGACGCGGGCCGGTCGGCCGCCCGCCCCCTCCGGCGCGGACGGTGCGGCGCTCGCCACGGCGGACCCGCCCAGCAACACCGCCGCGAGCACGGCGGCGGAGGCGGCACACACGGTACGGACTGTTCTCTTCACGCGTTCTCCCGGTACGACGAGGGGCACACAACTGCCTGCACCTACCCCGAAGTTCCGGGAGAACGCCTGGTCATGGGCGGGGGTGGCCCTTGCCCGGCGGGAGCGCGGGCGGCGCCGCCGTCCCGCCGGGTCCGGTCGTCAGAACCCCGCCGGTTCCGTGTAGACGCCCCACTCGTCGCGCAGGGCGTCGCAGATCTCGCCGAGGGTGGCTTCGGCGCGGACCGCCGCCAGCATCGGTTCGATCATGTTGCCGCCGTCGCGGGCGGCGGCGAGCATCGCGTCGAGGGAGGCGGTGACGCGGGCGTCGTCGCGGGCGGCCTTGCGGGCGGTGAGGGTGCGGACCTGTTCGCGTTCGACCTCGTGGCTGACGCGGAGGATCTCCAGATCGCCGGTGACCGAACCGTGGGCGCAGTTGACGCCGACGACCTTCTTGTCGCCCTTCTCCAGGGACTGCTGGTAGCGGAAGGCGGATTCGGCGATCTCGCCGGTGAACCAGCCGTCCTCGATGCCGCGCAGGATGCCGGAGGTGATCGGGCCGATGGCGTGCCGTCCGTCCGGGACGGCCCGGGCGCCGCGCTCCTTGATCCGTTCGAAGATCTTCTCGGCGTCGGCCTCGATCCGGTCGGTGAGCTGCTCGATGAACCAGGAACCGCCCAGCGGGTCGGCGACGTTGGCGACGCCGGTCTCCTCCATCAGCACCTGCTGGGTGCGGAGCGCGATCTCGGCGGCCTGTTCGCTGGGGAGCGCCAGGGTCTCGTCGAGGGCGTTGGTGTGCAGGGAGTTGGTGCCGCCGAGGACCGCGGCGAGCGCCTCGACGGCGGTGCGGACGACGTTGTTGTACGGCTGCTGGGCGGTGAGCGAGACCCCGGCGGTCTGGGTGTGGAACCGCAGCCACTGGGCCTTCTCGCTGGTCGCGCCGTAGACGTCGCGCATCCAGCGGGCCCAGATGCGGCGCGCGGCGCGGAACTTGGCGATCTCCTCGAAGAAGTCGAGGTGCGCGTCGAAGAAGAAGGAGAGGCCCGGCGCGAAGGTGTTGACGTCCAGGCCGCGGCTGAGGCCCAGCTCGACGTAGCCGAAGCCGTCGGCGAGGGTGTACGCCAGCTCCTGCGCGGCCGTCGCCCCGGCCTCGCGGATGTGGTAGCCGGAGACGGAGAGCGGCTTGTACGCGGGGATCTTCGCCGCGCAGTGCTCCATGAGGTCGCCGATCAGCCGCAGATGCGGCTCGGGCGGGAAGAGCCACTCCTTCTGGGCGATGTACTCCTTGAAGATGTCCGTCTGGAGGGTGCCGTTGAGGACGGCGGGGTCGACGCCCTGGCGTTCGGCGGCGACGAGGTACATACAGAAGACGGGGACGGCGGGGCCGCTGATCGTCATCGAGGTCGTGACGTCGCCGAGCGGGATGTCCCGGAAGAGGATCTCCATGTCGGCGGCGGAGTCGATGGCGACGCCGCAGTGGCCGACCTCGCCGAGGGAGCGCGGCTCGTCGGAGTCGCGGCCCATCAGCGTCGGCATGTCGAAGGCGACGGAGAGGCCGCCACCGCCCGCCTCCAGGATCATCTTGTACCGCTCGTTGGTCTGCTCGGCGTTGCCGAACCCGGCGAACTGGCGGATGGTCCAGGTGCGGCCCCGGTAGCCGGTCGGGTACAGCCCGCGGGTGAAGGGGTACTCGCCGGGCCAGCCGATCCGCTCGAAGCCGTCGACGGTGTCGCCGGGGCGCGGGCCGTAGACGGGCTCCACGGGATCGCCCGAGAGTGTGGAGAAGTCCGCATCGCGCTTACGGGCGGAGTCGTACCGGGCCTGCCAGCGACGGCGGCCCTCTTCGATCGCGTCGGCGTCCATACCCGAGAATTTACTAGGACGTCCTAGTACTTGTCGATGGCAAGCGCCTGCCGTGTCCCCCCGATCACTCCCCGGATTTCTCCCCTACGGGCTCCGCGCCTGCCCCGAACAGCACGAACGCGCCCGTCCCCGGGTGGGGAGGGCGCGTGGCGCGGAAGGGGTGCGGCGCGGTCAGACCTTGACCGGCTGCGGCGCGGTGTCCTGGAGCTGCGGGCGGATCTCGGCGACGACCTGGCGCTCGACGAAGAACGCCGCGGTCGGGATGGTCCCGGCGACCAGCACCCACAGCAGCTTGCCGAACTTCCACTTCGCCTTGGAGCCCAGGTCGAAGGCGAAGACGAGGTAGATGATGAAGAGCACGCCGTGGATCTGGGAGACGGCGAGGGTGAGGTCCTTGCCCGCACCGAAGCCGTACTTGGCCACCATGCAGGCGCACAGGACGAGGAGCATCACGGCGGTGGCGTAGGCCATCACCCGGTAGCGGGTCAGGACACTGGGCTTCATGCCCCGAGCGTAACCGGACCGTCCGGGGCGATCTTCGCCGCCCCCGTGGCGTGGCGGCGGGCGGCGGGGCCACCGGGCGGAGCGCGGCGGGCGGGCCGGTCAGTCCTCGGCGAAGTCGCCCGCGGCGACCCGCAGCGGGCGGAGCATGGCGAAGATCTCCGCGCACTCCTCGGCGTCGTAGGCGCCCAGACCGAAGTCCATCCCCATCAGGTCGCGGGTGGCGGCGTCGCACACCTCGCGGCCCTTGTCGGTGATGGTGGCGAGGGTGCCGCGGCCGTCGTTGGGGTTGGGCCGCTTGGCGACCAGACCGGACTTGACCAGCCGGTCGACGGTGTTGGTGACCGAGGTCGGGTGGACCATCAGCCGCTCGCCGATCTTCGACATCGGCAGCTCGCCCGCCTTCGAGAAGGTCAGCAGCACCAGCGCCTCGTAGCGCGCGAAGGTCAGCCCGTACGGCTTGACCACCGCGTCCACCTCGGAGAGCAGGATCTGGTGGGCCCGCATGATCGAGGTGATCGCGGACATCGACGGCACGGCTCCCCAGCGCTGCTGCCAGAGTTCATCGGCGCGCGCGATGGGATCGAAAGCAAGACTGAGCGGCTTCGGCACGCCGTCGACCCTATCGGGCGGTCATATACCGGTCGGAGGCGTCTCGGGATTCGGTCGACCGGCCCGCTCCCCCGCAGGCGAACGGCCCGTCCGGCCGCCGGTCCGTCCCGTACGGGAGGGGTGGCGGCCGGACGGGCCGTGGGGCGCCGCTGCGGGGCCCGGGGTGGTGCGGGGTCAGGCCGGGGTGGCGCCGTCCGCCGGGGCGGCGTCGGCGGCGAGGTGGCGCTCGACGGTGGCGACCTTCGAGGTCAGGCCGTCGGTGACGCCCGGCCGGAGGTCGGCCTTGAGGACCAGGGAGACCCGGCCCGCGCGGGCCTCGACGGCGGCGACGGCGCGCTTGACGACGTCCATCACCTCGTCCCACTCGCCCTCGATCGAGGTGAACATGGCGTCGGTGCGGTTCGGCAGGCCGGACTCGCGGACGACGCGGACGGCGTCGGCGACGTACTCGCCGACGTCCTCGCCCACGCCCAGCGGGCTGACCGAGAAGGCGACGATCATGCGTTGACCGTGCCTTCCCGGCGGGCGCGGGCGGCGATGACCGAGCTCTCGGCCTCGCGCTTGAGCTTGCGCTCGGCGAAGAAACCGCCGGTCGGCAGCACCGAGAGGACGAAGTACAGGGCGGCGGTCTTCAGGTCCCACTTGGTGCGGTTCCAGGCGTCCAGCCAGAAGACGACGTACAGGATGAACAGCACGCCGTGGACCATGCCCATGACCATGACGCCGTCGAAGCTGGTGGTGCGCTTGAGGACCGAGCAGCACAGCAGCAGGAGGAAGGAGATCGCCTCGGGGGCGGAGATCAGTCGGAGCCGGTGGAGTGCGGCGGCGGTCTTGATGTCCACGGGAACCTCGTTCGGGTGGCAGGGGCGGCAGGCGGAGGGGGGAAAGCGCTTGTGCAAGGGTTCACAAGCCTGTCGTCCATTGTTACAGCCGCGCCCGGAACCACCGCGCCGGGGGCCGGGCGGCGACCCGTAGGGGAGGAACGGCCGCCGCCGTCCGGGACGGACCAGGGGGAACCCCGAGCGGTTCAGGGGTCGGTGGACCTCCCGCGGCGGGTGACCCTGCGGCTACCGTCTGGGACGTGGCTCAGTTTCGGCTCCACGGGAGCAAGGTGCTTGCCGTCGACATGTCGGGCGACGCCGTCAAGGCGAAGAACGGCGCGATGGTCGCGTACGAGGGACAGATGTCGTTCAAGAAGAAGACCGGAGGGGGTGAGGGACTGCGCGGGATGGTGACCCGGCGGCTGACCGGTGAGCAGATGGCGGTCATGGAGGTGAAGGGGCAGGGCACCTGCTATTTCGCCGATCACGCGAGCGAGATCAATCTGGTGCAGCTGCACGGCGAGAAGCTGTACGTGGAGGCGAGCAACCTGCTGTGCACGGACGCCGCGCTGCGCACCGGCACCACCTTCACCGGGTTGCGCGGTGCCTCGCAGGGCAACGGCCTGTTCACCACGACCGTGGAGGGCACCGGCCAGGCGGCGCTGCTCTCCGACGGGCAGGCGGTGGTGTTGCGGGTCACCCGGGAGTATCCGCTCCAGGTCGACCCGGGCGCGTACATCGCGCACACCGGCGACCTCAAGCAGCACTTCCAGTCCGGGGTGAACTTCCGCACGTTCCTGGGCGAGGGATCCGGCGAGGCGTTCCAGATCCGCTTCGAGGGCGAGGGACTGGTGTACGTCCAGCCCAGCGAGCGCAACACCCTCGGCGGTGAGGTCTGATGCCGTTCACCCCTCTCAACTCCCGCATGGTCGAGGCGCGGATCACGCCCGGTGCGCGGATGTTCAGCCAGCGCGGCGCGATGCTCGCCTACCGCGGCGCGGTCTCCTTCACCCCGAACATCCAGGGCGGTCAGGGCGGCATCGGCTCGATGATCGGCCGACGGCTGGCCAACGAGGCCACCCCGCTGATGACGGTGGAGGGCGACGGCACGGTGATGTTCGGCCACGGCGGTCACCATGTGCAGGTCATCGATCTCACCGGCGAGACCCTCTACGTCGAGGCCGATCGGCTGCTGGCGTTCGACGGCTCGCTGCGCCAGGGCACGATGTTCATGGGCTCGCAGGGCGGCGTGATGGGCATGGTCCGCGGCCAGGTCACCGGCCAGGGCCTGTTCACCACCACGCTGGAGGGCCACGGCTCGGCGGCGGTGATGGCCCACGGCGGCGTCATCGAGCTGCCGATCGGCCCGCAGCGGCCGGTCCACGTCGACCCGCAGGCGTACGTCGCCCACCGCGGCGAGGTGCGCAACAGGCTCTCCGCCGCGCTCGGCTGGCGGGAGATGGTGGGCCGCGGCTCCGGCGAGGCGTTCCAGCTGGAGCTGACCGGTCAGGGCACGGTCTACGTACAGGCGTCGGAGGAGAAGCTGTGAGCACACCCGTCATCCACGACGTCCACACGCTGCCGCGGAACGACAACGTCAATCCGTACGCGTTCTCGGTGGAGCTGGACGGTCGGTGGTTCCTCCAGAAGGGGAAGATGATCGCGTACTACGGCGCGATCGACTTCCACGGCATCGGGCACGGTCCGCTGGAGCGGCTGATCGCGACGAGTTTCCACTCCCCGCTGCACGCGTCGGACTGGGTGGTGGCCGAGGGCCGGGGGAAGATGGTCCTCGCCGACCGGGCGTTCGACGTCAACTCCTACGATCTCGACGACGGCAACCTCACCCTTCGCTCCGGCAATCTGCTCGCGTTTCAGCCATCTCTGTCACTGAAGCAGTCGATCATTCCGGGCTTTCTGACGCTGCTGGGCACCGGCACGTTCGTCGCCGCGTCCAACGGTCCGGTGGTCTTCGCGGAGCCGCCGATCCGGGTGGACCCGCAGGCGCTCGTCGGCTGGGCGGACTGCCCCTCGCCGTGCCACCACTACGACCACCAGTACCTGCGGGGGTTCCTCGGCGGGGTCCGGGCGCACACCGGGCTGGGCGGGGTGTCGGGCGAGGAGCACCAATTCGAGTTCGTGGGCGCGGGTACGGTCCTGTTGCAGTCGACGGAGCAGCTGATGGCGGAGCGGGCGACGGGTGAGGTGACGCCGGAGGCGGGTGTGCCGGGGTCCGGGGCGCCGGTCGGGGCGGGTGGCTCACAAGCGCCGCAACTGCCGGGTGCGCTCGGTGGCCTCCAGCAACGTCTCGGGCTGTGAACGGTAGTCTGCGCACGGTGAGCAGCTCGAACGTCTGAGCCACCACTTCCGGCCCGGGGAGCCGGTACCGGCGACCGCCGCGCGGTTCGCCCGATCGACCCGCATTTATTTCATCATTCAACTTTTACGGGTAGAATTCATCCATGACGACCGACAGCGACACCCCCTGGCTGACCGACCAGGAACAGCGCGCCTGGCGTACCCATCTGGACGTCAGCCGACTGCTGATGCACCAACTGGAGCGCGATCTCCAGCCGTTCGGGCTGACCAACAACGACTACGAGATCCTCGTCAATCTCTCCGAGGCCGAGGGCCACCGGATGCGGATGAGCGATCTCGCGTCGAGCACCCTGCAGTCCAAGAGCCGTCTCTCGCACCAGATCACCCGCATGGAGAACGCCGGTCTGGTCCGCCGCGAGCACTGCGAATCGGACCGCCGCGGGCTCTACGCCGTCCTGACCGAGGAGGGCTGGGAGACCATGCGCCGGGTCGCGCCGCACCATGTGGCCTCGGTGCGCCGGCACTTCATCGACCTCTTCACCCCGGAGGGCCTGGCGCAGCTGCACTCCTCGCTGGGACCGGTCGCGGCCCAGCTGCGGGAGCACCGCGGCGCCCTCTGAGCCCACGCCGCGGTCCGCGCCCCGGACCGCGGCGGCGGCCGCCCGGCGGCGCCCACCCCCGCCCCGACGGCCCCCCCACCGGCACCGCCCCCGCCCGCCGACCCGGTGATCCCGCAGGTCAGCGCAGCACCGGCAGCCGTAGCTCGAAGACCGAGCCCTCGCGCACCCGCAGCGAACCACCGTGCCGCTCGGCCACGTCCCGGGCGATGGCGAGCCCCAACCCGGCCCCGCCGTCGTCCCGCGCCCGCGCGTCGTCGAGCCGGACGAACCGCTCGAAGATCCGCTCACGGTCACCGGGCGGCACCCCCGGCCCGTCGTCGTCGACCCGCAGCACCACCTCGGCGCCCTCCCGCACCACCGCCACCCGCACCGACGTGGCCGCATGACGCTGCGCGTTGTCCAGCAGATTGCCCAGCACCCGGCCCAACTGACCGCGCGAGCCGGTCACCTCCGCCTCGTCCAGCCGCCCGACGGTGACCGCGATCCGGTCGGCGGGCCGCTGCGACGTCTCCTCCCGCACCAGCGCGGCCGGCGCGACCGGCGCCCCCGCGGGCCGCTCCCCCGCGTCCAGCCGGGCCAACAGCAGCAGGTCGGCGGCGAGTTGCTGGAGCCGTACGGTGTCCTCGACCGCGCCCGGCACGTCCAGCAGATCGGGGTGGGCGGCGCCGACCTCCAGCTGGGTGCGGAGGCTGGCGATCGGGCTGCGCAGCTCGTGGGAGGCGTCGGCGACGAAGCGGCGCTGCCGTTCGACGGATGCCTCCAGCGCCGCCAGCGTCTCGTTGGTGGTCCGCGCCAGCCGCCCGATCTCGTCCCGCGCCGCGGGCACCGGCACCCGGCGGCTGAGGTCCGTGCTCGCGGTGATCGCGGCCATCTCGCCCCGGATGCCCTCGACCGGCCGCAGCGCCCGCCGGGTCACCAGCCAGGTCACGCCCGCCACGACCAGCAACAACAGCGGCAGGCCGAGCAGCATCGCGGTGCGCAGCGAGTCCACCGCCTGCTGCGCCGTCGCCAGCGGCGCCCCGGCGCGCACCACCGCCTTACGGCCCGCGGTGTCCTCCGCCTCGACGGTCGCGAAGCGGTAGTCGGCGCGGTGCCCGTCGACGGTCGCGGTGCCGTCGGCCACCTTCACGTCGTCGTCGACCTCGCCGTGGTGGCCGTCGTCCGCCCCGTCGTCGCCGCCGTCGCCGTCGGGCCCGTCCGCGACCCGTTTCCCGTCGACCTCCTCGACGTCGTCGCCCACGGCCAGCAACCGGCCGTCGTCGTCGGTGACCACCACCGGGCGGTCGTCGCCGTCCGGCAGATGGAGATCGCCGTGGACGGAGCCGGTGGCGATGCGGACGGCGACGGCGCGGGCGGCGACCTCCGCCTGGAGGTCGGTCTGGGCGCGGAGGTTGCCGCGCAGCACCAGCAGCAGCGCCGTCCCGGCCAGGACCAGGGCCAGCGCCACCACCAGCGTCGCCCCGGCCGTCGCCCGGGCGCGGACCGAGCCGAGGGCGTCACGCATCGGTCACCAGCCGGTACCCGGCGCCGCGCACGGTGCGGATGTGGTCGGCGCCCAGCTTGCGGCGGAGCGCGCTGACGTAGACCTCGACGATGTTGAGGTCGCCCTCGTAGGCGAAGTCCCAGACGTGGTCGAGGATCTCGGTCTTGGAGACCACCTCACCGGCGCGGAGCGCGAGCTGTTCCAGGACGGCGAACTCCTTGGCGGTCAGCGTCACCTCGGCGCCGTCCCGCAGCACGGTGTGCGCGCCCTGGTCGACGGTGAGCGAACCGACCCGCAGCACCGGCGCGGCCGTCCGCCCGTGCCGCCGCAGCAGGGCCTTCACCCGGGCGACGAGGACCACGTACGAGAACGGTTTGGTCAGATAGTCGTCGGCGCCGGTGTCGAGCCCCTCGGCCTCGTCGTACTCGCCGTCCTTGGCGGTCAGCATCAGGACCGGCACCTCGCTCCCGGCGGCCCGCAGCGCGGCGCAGACGCGGTAGCCGTTGAGGCCCGGCAGCATGATGTCCAGCACCACCAGGTCGTGGACGCCCTCGCTCGCGCGGCGCAGGCCCTCGGTGCCGTCGTGGACCACGTCGACGGTGTAGCCCTCGGCGCGCAGCCCCCCGGCGAGCGCGCGGGCCAGCCGTTTCTCGTCCTCGACGATGAGCAGGCGGAACGGGCGCGCGGGCGTGTCAGCAGGCATGCGTTCAGCTTCGCACCCCGTTCCTGAAGCGCTCTTCAGGGTCCTTCAGCTCCGCTTCAGCTCGGTTTTGCCACGGTGGGGTCATCGCCGATCACAGGGGAGCAACCACCATGAAGCGCCGCATCGTCCTCGCCGCCACCGCCGCCGCCGTCCTCATCGCCGGGGGCGCCACGACCGCCGTCGCCGTCAACACCGGCGGCCCCGGCGGCCCGCAGTCCGGCGCCCAGACCGCCGCGCAGCTGGCGGCGACCGCCGGTGCCGAGGGCCCCGCGGCGGACGGCGGACGCGACCGCCGGGAGGCCGGGGAGGGCAAGGACGCCGCCCGGGCCACCGGCGCGAAGACCGACGCCGCGCAGGCCGCGGTGGCCGCCCTGCGGGCCGTCCCGGGCACGGTCACCGAGATCGAGCTGGACGAGGAGCGCGGCGCGCTGGTCTGGGAGGCCGATGTCCTCGGCCGCGACGGCGCCTGGCACCACCTCACCCTCGACCCGCTCACCACCCGCCTCCTGCGCTCCCACACCGACCGCGACACCAGCGGCACCCACGGCCAGGACCGGGCGCGGGCGGCGCTGCGGGGCACCACGGTGGACGCCGCCTCCGCCGCCCGCGCCGCCGCCCGGGGGCAGGCCACCGTGGTGTCGGTGGAGTTCGAGGACGACCACGCCCGGGCCGTCTGGGAGGTCGAGACGGTCACCCGGGACGGCCGGGAGCACACCTCCCTCGTCGACCCGCGCACCGCCGCGGTGTCCGCCGCCCCGGCGGACGACGACCACGACGACGACTGAGCGTCCGGGCCCCACGGAACGGCCCCGGCTCCCGCCGCGTGCGGGAGCCGGGGCCGGTGCCATGTGGCGCGGGTCAGTTGCCCGTCAGACCCGCGACCAGCTCGTCCGCCGCGCGGTAGGGATCGCAGTCGCCCGTGACGATGCGGTCCGCGAGGGCCTCCAGACGCCGGTCGCCGTGGAGATCGCCGATCCGTTCGCGCAGCGCCGTGACCGCGATGGTCTCGACCTCCTGGGCGGCGCGGGCGTGGCGGCGCCGGGCCAGCACGCCGTGCTCCGCCATCCACGCCCGGTGCTTCTCCAGCGCCTCGACCACCTCGTCGACGCCCTCCGCGCGCGCCGCGACGGTCTTGACGATCGGCGGCCGCCAGTCCCCGGCCGTCCGCGCGGCGCCCAGCCCGAGCATGTGGTTCAGCTCCCGGGCGGTGGCGTCGGCGCCGTCCCGGTCGGCCTTGTTGACCACGTAGACGTCGCCGATCTCCAGGATCCCGGCCTTCGCCGCCTGGATGCCGTCGCCCATGCCCGGCGCCAGCAGCACCACGCTGGTGTCCGCCTGGGAGGCGATCTCCACCTCGGACTGCCCGACGCCGACCGTCTCGACGAGGATCACCTCGCACCCGGCCGCGTCCAGCACCCGGATCGCCTGCGGCGCCGCCCAGGCGAGGCCGCCCAGATGGCCGCGGGTGGCCATCGACCGGATGTAGACACCGGGGTCGGAGGCGTGGTCGCTCATCCGGATCCGGTCGCCGAGCAGCGCCCCGCCGGAGAACGGCGAGGACGGGTCGACGGCCAGCACCCCGACCCGCCTGCCCGCCCTGCGGTACGCGGTGACCAGCGCCGAGGTGGTGGTGGACTTGCCGACGCCGGGCGAGCCGGTCAGCCCGACGACGTAGGCGTTCCCGGTCAGCGGGGCGAGCTGGGCCATCACCTCCCGCAGATGCGGGGAGGCGCCCTCCACCAGGGAGATCAGCCGGGCCACCGCCCGGGGCCGGCCCTGCCGTGCCTGCTCCACCAGCTGCGGGACGTCCACCATCGCTGCTCGGCTCCTTCGGCTGCTACGGGATCTTTCGTACGGTGCGGTTCACCGGCGCGGGCCGGTGGTGCTCACTTCCCCGGTACGCGGACGATCAGCGCATCGCCCTGGCCGCCACCGCCGCACAGGGCGGCCGCGCCGGTGCCGCCGCCGCGCCGCTTCAGCTCCAGCGCGAGGTGGAGGACGAGGCGGGCGCCGGACATGCCGATGGGGTGGCCCAGCGCGATGGCGCCGCCGTTCACGTTCACCTTTTCGGGGGACACCCCGAGGTCCTTCACGGACTGCACGGCGACCGCGGCGAACGCCTCGTTGATCTCGATCAGATCAAGATCTTCCGTGGTCAGCCCCTCCTTGCCGAGGGCGTGGAGGATCGCGTTCGACGGCTGCGACTGGAGGGAGTTGTCGGGGCCCGCGACATTGCCGTGCGCACCGATCTCGGCGATCCACTCCAGGCCCAGCTCCTCCGCCTTGGCCTTGCTCATCACCACGACCGCGGCGGCGCCGTCGGAGATCTGCGAGGCGGAGCCCGCGGTGATCGTGCCGTCCTTGGCGAACGCCGGGCGGAGCTTGCCGAGCGATTCGGCGGTGGTCTCGGGACGGATGCCCTCGTCCTGGCTGAAAACGACCGGCTCGCCCTTACGCTGCGGGATCTCCACCGGAGTGATCTCCGCCTCGAAGAGGCCGTTCTTCTGCGCGGCGGCGGCGCGCCGGTGGGAGCGGGCGGCGAAGGCGTCCTGCTCGGGGCGGGCGATGCCGAGGCGGGTGTTGTGCTTCTCGGTCGACTCCCCCATCGCGATGTTCTCGAACGCGTCGGTGAGGCCGTCGTGCGCCATCGCGTCGAGCATCTCCACCGCGCCGTACTTGAAGCCCTCCCGGGACTTCGGCAGCAGGTGCGGGGCGTTGGTCATCGACTCCTGGCCACCGGCGACGACCACGTCGAACTCCCCGGCGCGGATCAGCTGGTCGGCCAGGGCCACCGCGTCCAGGCCCGAGAGGCAGACCTTGTTGACGGTCAGCGCCGGGACGCTCATCGGGATCCCGGCCTTCACGGCGGCCTGGCGGGCGGGGATCTGGCCCGCACCGGCCTGGAGCACCTGGCCCATGATCACGTACTGCACCTGGTCGCCGCCGATGCCCGCGCGATCCAGCGCCGCCTTGATCGCCACCCCGCCGAGGTCGGCGCCGGAGAAGGAGCGCAGCGAGCCCAGGAGGCGGCCCATGGGGGTGCGTGCTCCCGCCACGATCACGGAGGTGGTGCCGTTGGTTCCGTTCGTTGCAGACATGCGGTGCGGCCTTCCTTTGCAGGGAAGTTAACGAGGGTTCCCGTCAATGTACTGAGGGGTACGCGCAAGGTCACCGGCAAGTGGGTGTGACGGCGCGCACGTTGCGTAACCAGCTGTGCGAGCGGTGCACTGGAGCCATGCTGACGCGAATCGACCACATCGGGATCGCCTGTTTCGACCTGGACCGGACCGTCGAGTTCTACCGTGCCACCTACGGCTTCGAGGTGTTCCACTCCGAGGTCAACGAGGAGCAGGGCGTCCGCGAGGCGATGCTCAAGATCAACGAGACCTCGGACGGCGGCGCCTCCTACCTCCAGCTGCTGGAGCCCACCCGCGAGGACTCCGCGGTCGGCAAGTGGCTCGCCAAGAACGGCGAGGGCGTGCACCACATCGCCTTCGGCACCGCCGACGTCGACACCGACGCCGCGGACATCCGTGACAAGGGCGTCCGGGTGCTCTACGACGAGCCACGGAAGGGCTCCATGGGGTCACGGATCACGTTCCTGCACCCCAAGGACTGCCACGGTGTGCTGACCGAACTGGTCACGGCCGCGCCTTCCGCCCCGGACGACCACTGACCGATGCCCTCCCCGGCCGGTAGAGTGCAGCTTCGGCCGGGGTACGAGGTGCTCACGCACGGTGCGAGCGCTTCCTGGGGATGGGGCTCGGTCCATACTCCGCCGATGATCTGACACCATTTCTTCGGAAGGGTCGGCTCCGGGGGCGCAGCCTCGTACGACGTGACGTGTACGGGTCGAGCGTCCGCAGCACCGGGGACGGCCGCCACCATGACCATGGGACGGATGGGACCGCGCAGTGCGGGGCAACGAGCGCCAGGAGCGTCAGCGGGCTGAGGCCGATCACCTCTCGCAGTTCGAGGCCGAGATGGAGCGGCTGAAGACCGAGCG
Source organism: Streptomyces catenulae (assembly GCF_000718015.1). GTDB lineage: Bacteria > Actinomycetota > Actinomycetes > Streptomycetales > Streptomycetaceae > Streptomyces > Streptomyces catenulae. The sequence goes on from NZ_JODY01000004.1 coordinate 51,560, forward strand.
GGACAAGGCCGTCCAGCACGCCGACGACCTCGGCTATCAGGTCGAGGTGCTGCGCGCCAAGCTGCACGAGGCGCGTCGCACGATCGCGAGCCGGCCCGCCTACGACAACGTCAGTCACCAGGCGGAACAGCTGCTGCGCAACGCGCAGCTGCAGGCGGAGCAGTTGCGCGCCGACTCCGAGCGGGAGCTGCGCGAGGCCCGGGCGCAGACCCAGCGGCTGCTCCAGGAGCAGGCCGAGCGGCAGGCCCGGATGGAGGCCGAGCTGCACGCCGAGGCGGTCGAGCGCCGCCAGCGGCTCGACGAGGAGCTGAACGAGCGCCGCCAGACCGTCGAGTCGCACGTCAACGAAAACGTCGCCTGGGCCGAGCAGTTGCGCGCCCGTACGGAGTCCCAGGCCCGCCGTCTGATGGACGAGTCGCGGGCCGAGGCCGAGCAGGCGCTGGCGGCCGCGCGCGCCGAGGCGCAGCGCCTGGCCGAGCAGGCCCGCGAGCGGCTGGGCACCGAGGCGGAGGAGGCCCGCGCCGAAGCGGAATCCATCCTGCGCCGGGCGCGGGCCGACGCCGAGCGGCTGCTCAGCGCCGCCTCCACCCAGGCCCAGGAGGCCACCGACCAGGCGGAGCAGCTGCGTTCGAGCGCGGGCACCGAGTCGGAGGAGGCGCGCCGCGCCGCCGCCGAGCTGACCCGGGACGCCGAGGCGCGGCTGAAGGAGGCGGACACGGCGCTGCGCGAGGCGCGCGCCGAGGCCGAGAAGCTGGTCGAGGAGGCGCAGCAGAACGCCACCAAGCGGCTGTCGGCCACCGAGTCGGAGAACGAGCAGCGCACCCGTACGGCCAAGGCGGAGATCGCCCGGTTGGTCGGCGAGGCCACCAAGGAGGCCGAGGCGCTGCGGGCCGAGGCCGAGCAGCTGCGCAACGACGCCGCGACGGAGTCCGAGCGGCTGGTCGACGAGGCGCGCGAGGAGGCCCGGTCCAAGGCGGCGGAGGACTCCGCGGCGCAGCTGGCGAAGGCCGCGCGGACCGCCGAGGAGGTGCTGACCAAGGCGTCCGAGGACGCCAAGGCCACCACGAAGGCGGCGACCGAGGAGGCCGAACGGCTCCGTACCGAGGCCGAGTCGGAGGCCGACCGGCTGCGCGAGGAGGCGCACGACACCGCCGAGCAGCTCAAGGGCGCGGCGAAGGACGACACCAAGGAGTACCGCGCCAAGACCGCCGAACTCCAGGAGGAGGCGCGGCGGCTGCGCGGCGAGGCGGAGCAACTGCGCGCCGACGCCGTCGCGGAGGGCGAGCGGATCCGCGGCGAGGCGCGCCGCGAGGCGGTCCAGCAGATCGAGGAGGCGGCCGGGTCCGCCGAGGAGCTGCTGACCAAGGCGAAGGCGGACGCCGAGGAGACCCGTACCAAGGCCGGTGCGGAGAGCGAGCGGGTCCGTACCGAGGCCATCGAGCGGGCCACCGCGCTGCGCCGCCAGGCGGAGCAGGCGCTGGAGCGGGCCCGTACCGAGGCCGACGAGCTGCTGTCCGAGGGCGCGCAGGCCGCGGAGCTGGTCGCGTCGGAGGCGGAGGAGTCCGCGGCGCGGCTGCGCAAGGAGACCGAGGCGGCCGTCGCGGAGCGGCGCGAGGAGGCCCAGGCCGAGCTGGACCGGCTCACGGCGGACGCCGAGGAGAAGGTCGCCGCGGCCGAGGAGGCGCTGCGCGAGGCGCGCGCCGAGGCGGAGCGGCTGCGCCGCGAGACCCAGGAGGAGGCGGCCCGGCTCAAGGCGGAGGCCGCCGAGCGGCGCCGTACCCTCCAGCAGCAGGCCGAGGAGGAGGCCGAGCGGCTGCGCACCGAGGCGGCGCAGGACGCGTCGGCGGCCCGTACCGAGGGCGAGTCGGCCGCCGAGCGGCTGCGGAGCGAGGCGGCGGCCGAGGCGGAGCGGCTCAAGGGCCGGGCGCGGGAGAGCGCCGACCGGGTGCGTTCGGAGGCCGAGGCGGCCGCCGAGCGGGCCGGGAACGAAGCGGCCGAGGCGCTGTCCGCGGCGCAGGAGGAGGCGGCCCGGCGCCGCCGGGAGGCCGAGCAGCTGCTGGGCGAGGCCCGCGAGGAGGCCCACCAGGAGCGCACCGCGGCGCGCGAGCAGAGCGAGGAGTTGCTGACGTCGGCGCGGACCCGCGTCAGCGAGGCGCAGGCCGAGGCGGAGCGGCTGGTCGGGGAGGCCGAGCAGCGCTCCGAGGAGCTGGTGACGACCGCCGAGAGCGCCGCGCAGCAGGTGCGCGACGCGGTCGCCGGGCTGCACGGCGAGGCCGAGGAGGAGATCGCCGGGCTGCGGTCGGCGGCCGAGCAGGCGGCGGAGCGGACCCGGGCGGAGGCCGGTGAGGAGGCCGAGCGGGTCCGCGCGGACGCCTACGCCGAGCGCGAGCGGGCCTCCGAGGACGCCACGCGGGTACGGCAGGAGGCGCAGGAGTCGTCCGAGGCCGCGCAGGAGCTGGCGGAGCGGACGGTCACGGAGGCCATCGAGGAGTCCGAGCGGCTGCGCACGGAGACCGCCGAGCAGGCCGAACGGCTGCGCGCCGAGGCCGTCGAGGAGTCCGAGCGGCTGCGCGCCGAGGCCGCGGAGGTGCTCGACGAGGCCCGCCGGGACGCGGGCACCGCCCGCACGGAGGCCGCGGAGCAGGCGGACCGGCTGGTCACCGAGGCGAGTGCGCAGGCCGAGAAGCTGGTCGCGGACGCCACCGCCAAGGCGCAGCAGCTGCGGACCGACGCGTCGGACGCGCTGGCCGCCGGTGAGCAGGACGCGGCGCGGGCCCGGGCGGAGGCGCGCGGCGACGCCAACCGCATCCGGTCGGAGGCCGCGGAGCAGGCCGACCGGCTGGTCACCGAGGCGCGCGCGGAGGCCGAACGGATCGTCAACGAGGCGACCGAGCTGACCTCTTCGGCACAGGAGGACGCCGACCGTACGGTCGCGGAGGCCCAGGAGGCCGCCGAGCGGATCCGCGCCGAGGCCGAGGAGCAGGCGCGGGCGCGGCTGGCCGAGGCGACCGCGGAGGCGGAGCGGCTGCGCCAGGAGGCCGAGGAGGCGCTGGAGCAGGCCCGTACGGAGTCCGAGCGGATCGGCGACGAGGCGCGCAAGGCCGCCAACAAGACCCGTTCGGACGCCGCGGTCCAGGCCGATGAGCTGCTGACGGAGGCGGGCACCGAGGCGGAGAAGCTGCGGACGGAGGCGGCCGAGACCGGCGCCCAGGCCGAGCGGGACGCCGACCGTACCCGGGCCGACGCCCGGGAGCAGGCCGACCGGATGGTGGCCACCGCGACCGCCGAGTCGGACCGGCTGCGCACCGAGGCGGCCGAGACGGTCACCTCGGCGCAGGAGCACGCCACCCGTACCCGCAAGGAATCGGCCAAGGTCAAGGAGGACGCCGAGGCCGAGGCGGAGCGGCTGCGCACCGAGGCGCAGGAGGAGGCCGACCGGCTGCTGGACGAGGCCCGCAAGGACGCCGCCAAGCGCCGCGCGGACGCCGCCGAGCAGGCCGATCAGCTGGTCGCGAAGGCCCAGGAGGAGGCGGTCCGGGCGGCCGCGGCCGCCGAGGAGCAGGCCGACACGATGGTCGGCGCGGCCCGCAAGGAGGCGGGCCGCATCGTCCAGGAGGCGACGGCGGAGGGCAACGCGCGCGTCGAGAAGGCCCGTACGGACGCCGATACGCTGCTGAGCGAGGCGCGCGGGGACGCGACGGCCATAAGGGAGCGCTCCGAGGAGCTGCGGACCCGTATCGAGTCCGAGGTCGAGGAGTTGCACGACCGGGCGCGCCGGGAGTCGTCGGAGGCGATGAAGAACGCGGGCGAGCGCGTCGACAAGCTCATCGCACAGGCCACCCAGCAGCAGAAGGAGGCCGAGGAGAAGGCCGAGAAGCTGGTGTCGGACGCGAACAGCGAGGCCAGCAAGGTCCGGATCGCGGCGGTGAAGAAGGCCGAGGGCCTGATCAAGGAGGCCGAGAACAAGCGGGCCGAGGCGGTGCGCAACGCCGAGCGGATGCGTACCGAGGCGGAGGCCGAGGCCGCCCGGATCATCGAGGAGGGCCGCCGGGAGCTGGACGTCCTCTCCCGCCGCCGCAAGGACATCAACACCGAGATCTCGCGGGTGCAGGACGTGCTGGAGGCCCTGGAGTCGTTCGAGACGCCGGGTGCGGGTGAGGGCAAGACCGGTGGCGGGAAGACGACCGCGGGAGCGTCGTCAACTCGTTCGAGTGGCAAGCAGTCTGAAGGGTAGCCACTCAAATGAGGGGTCATTCTCCTCTTCAAACGGACATGGGCTCGATGACACGCCGGTCGGGCCCCTAGGATTCTCCTTATCACCTCACCGGTCTCTTTCGACAGGAACCCCATGAGCGACACTTCCTCCCCCTTCGGCTTCGAGCTCGTGCGGCGTGGGTACGACCGCGGTCAGGTGGATGACCGCATTACGAAGCTTGTCGCGGACCGCGACAGCGCGCTGGCCCGTATCACCTCGCTGGAAAAGCGGATCGAGGAGCTGCACCTCGAAACGCAGAACGCCCAGGCCCAGGTCACCGACGCCGAGCCGTCGTACGCGGGGCTCGGTGCCCGCGTCGAGAAGATCCTCCGTCTCGCCGAGGAGGAGGCCCAGGAGCTGCGCGAGGACGCCCGGCGCTCCGCCGAGCAGCACCGCGAGCTGGCCGAGTCGGCGGCCCAGCAGGTCCGTAACGACGCCGAGCAGTTCGCCGTCGAGCGCAAGGCGAAGGCCGAGGACGAGGGTTCCCGGATCGTCGAGAAGGCGAAGGGCGAGGCGTCCACGCTCCGCTCCGAGGCCCAGAAGGACGCGCAGTCCAAGCGCGAGGAGGCGGACTCCCTCTTCGAGGAGACCCGCGCCAAGGCCGCCCAGGCAGCCGCGGACTTCGAGACCAACCTCGCCAAGCGCCGCGAGCAGTCCGAGCGGGACCTGGCCTCGCGTCAGGCCAAGGCCGAGAAGCGTCTCGCCGAGATCGAGCACCGCGCCGAGCAGCTGCGCCTGGAGGCCGAGAAGCTGCGTACGGACGCCGAGCGCCGCGCCCGCCAGACGGTGGAGACCGCGCAGCGCCAGGCCGAGGACATCGTGGCCGACGCCAACCAGAAGGCCGACCGCGTCCGCAGCGAGTCCGAGCGGGAGCTGGCGGCGCTCACCAACCGCCGCGACTCCATCAACGCCCAGCTCACCAACGTCCGCGAGATGCTGGCGACGCTGACCGGTGCGGCCGTCGCCGCCGCCGGTGCCCCGGACGACGAGACCGCCACCCGCGGCATCCCGGCGCAGCAGTCGCACTGACGCGCAGTCCGTTCCGTACGAGCGCCCCCGTATCGCCCCTCAGGCGGTGCGGGGGCGCTCGGCCGTGCGGGCGGCGGCCGTCCGGTGGCGGGGGTCTCCGGGCGGCTTTAGCGTGCTTACATGATCGAGCTGGACGGGCTGACCAAGCACTACGGTGACAAGGTCGCGGTGGACCACCTCACCTTCACGGTGCGGCCGGGCCTCGTCACCGGTTTCCTCGGCCCGAACGGCGCGGGCAAGTCCACCACCATGCGCATGATGCTCGACCTGGACAATCCGACCGCAGGTTCGGTGCGGATCGACGGGGAGCACTACCGGCGGCTGACCGATCCGCTGCGGTCCGTCGGGGCGCTGCTGGACGCGAAGGCGGTGCACGGCGGGCGCAGCGCGTACCACCATCTGCTCTGCCTGGCGCAGAGCAACGGCCTTCCGCGGCGCCGGGTCGGCGAGGTGCTGGACACCGTCGGCCTCACCCCCGTCGCGCGGAAGCGGTCCAAGGGGTTCTCGCTCGGTATGGGCCAACGGCTGGGGATCGCGGCGGCGTTGCTGGGCGATCCGCGGGTGCTCCTCTTCGACGAGCCGGTCAACGGCCTCGACCCGGAGGGCATCCACTGGATCCGCAACCTGATGAAGAACCTCGCGGCCCAGGGCCGTACGGTCTTCGTCTCCTCGCACCTGATGAGCGAGATGGCGCTGACCGCGGACCATCTGGTGGTGATCGGGCGGGGCCGGTTGCTGGCGGACACCTCGATGGCGGAGTTCATCCGCGGCAACTCGCGCTCCTACGTACGGCTGCGGTCGCCGGAGGCGGAGCGGCTGCGGGACGTGCTGCACGCCGAGCGGATCGCGGCGACCGAGGCGGCGGACGGGACCCTGGAGGTCGACGGGGTGCCGTCCGAGCGGCTGGGCGAGTTGGCGGCCCGGCACGGTCTGGTGCTGCACGAGCTGAGTCCGCAGCAGGCGTCGCTGGAGGAGGCGTTCATGCAGCTGACGGCGGAGTCGGTGGAGTACCACGCCCACGACGGGGAGCCGGTCGGCGGCGGCCCGGCGGAGCCGGTGCCGCCCGGGGTGGCGGCCGGGCCCGGCGGGTGGGGCGGCGACTGGCGGAAGAAGGGGAGCTGACGATGGCGGCGGTCGGACAGGTGCTGCGCTCGGAGTGGACGAAGATCCGCTCGGTGCGGTCGACGGTGTGGACGCTGGGCATCGCGGTGGTCGTCACCGTCGGTCTCGGGATGCTGATCTGCGCGCTGGCGGCGAACGACTTCCGCACCATGCCGGCGCGCGACCGGCTGACCTTCGACGCCACCAACGTCAGCTTCGCCGGGATGGGCCTGGGGCAGCTGGCGATGATCGTGTTCGGTGTGCTGGTGGTCTCCAACGAGTACAGCACCGGCATGATCCGCAGCTCGCTGGCGGCCGTCCCGCAGCGCGGCACCTTTCTCTTCTGCAAGCTGGCGGTGGCGACCGCGCTGGTCTTCCTCGTCGGGCTGGCCACCAGCTTCGTCGCGTTCTTCGCGGGGCAGGCGATGCTCGGCGACCACCGGGCGTACCTCGGCGATCCGGGGGTGCTGCGCGCGGTGTTCGGCGGTGGGCTGTACATGACGATGATCGCGCTGTTCTCGATGGCGGTGGCCACGATGCTGCGCAGCCCGATGCTGTCGCTGGGCATCCTGATGCCGTTCTTCTTCCTCGTCTCCAACATCCTCGGCAATGTCTCCGCCACCCGGAAGATCGGCCGGTATCTGCCGGACCAGGCGGGCCAGCGGGTGATGCAGGTGATCCCCCGCGCCGCCGATGTGCCGTACGGGCCGTGGGGCGGCTTCGGGATCATGGCGGCGTGGACGGCGGCGGCGCTGGTCTGCGGCTACGTCCTGCTGAAGCGGCGCGACGCCTGACCGGGCGTACGCGGGCGGGGCGCGGGGTGCGCGGGCGGGGCGCGCGCCGTGGGTGGGGCGGCCCGCGCCCCGTTTTGGCGAGAACCGTCAAGGGACAGATAGCCTCCTAATCCTCACGGGGGCACGAGGGCGCCTCTGCCCCGACCATCTCGCGAGGGGCGGAGAATGATCGAGGCAGTCGGCCTGACGAAGCGCTACGGCGCCAAGACGGCCGTGCACAACCTGTCGTTCCAGGTGCGGCCGGGGACCGTCACGGGCTTCCTGGGGCCGAACGGTTCCGGCAAGTCCACGACGATGCGCATGATCCTGGGCCTGGACACCCCGACGTCGGGCCACGCCACCATCGGCGGCCGTCCCTTCCGTCAGCTGCCCAACGCCCCCCGGCAGGTGGGCGCGTTGCTCGACGCGAAGGCGGTGCACGGCGGGCGCAGCGCGCGGGCGCATCTGCTGTCGCTGGCGCAGCTGTCGGGCATTCCGGCCCGCCGGGTCGACGAGGTGCTCGGCGTGGTCGGGCTCCAGGAGGTCGCGGGCCGCCGCTCCAAGGGGTTCTCGCTCGGTATGGGGCAGCGGCTGGGCATCGCCGCCGCGCTGCTGGGCGATCCGCAGGTGCTCCTCTTCGACGAGCCGGTCAACGGCCTCGACCCGGAGGGCATCCTGTGGGTGCGCAACCTGATGAAGCAGCTGGCGGCGGAGGGCCGGACGGTCTTCGTCTCCTCGCACCTGATGAGCGAGATGGCGCTGACCGCCGAGCATCTGATCGTGATCGGCCGGGGCCAGCTGATGGCGGACATGCCGGTGAAGGACTTCATCTCGGCCAACTCGGCCGACTTCGCCCGGGTCCGTACCCCCGACACCGAGCCGGAGCAGCGCGAGAAGCTGACCGCGGCGCTCGGTGCGGCCGGGGCGCAGATCGCGCCGGAGCAGGACGGTGCGCTGCGGGTCTCGGGCCTGCCGCTCCCCCGGATCAGCGATCTCGCCCATGAGGCGGGCGTCCGCCTGTGGGAGCTGTCGCCGCATCAGGCGTCCCTGGAGGAGGCGTACATGCGCCTGACCCAGGGCGCGGTGGACTACCGCTCGACCTCCGACGCGCGCGCCGGGCTCCAGCAGGCGCCCGGCGGGCATCCGCAGCAGTTCGCCGCCCCGCACGGTTTCCCGCCCGCCCAGGGCGGACCGGTGCCGCAGGGCGCGATGCCCGGCGCGCAGCCGAACCCGTACGCCCCGCAGGGCCCGTACGCGCCGCAGCCCGCGCCGGGTCAGGGCTACCCGCCGCCCGCCCAGGGCGCTCCGGTGGCGCAGGGCCCGGTGCCCGGCGCGCAGCCGAACCCGTACGCCCCGCAGCCGCCCGCGGCCCCGATGCCGCCGTCCGCCCCCGCCGACCTGTCCGCGCCGCACCACGAGGAAGCCCGATGACCAGCCCTCAGCAGCCGCAGCCCGAGCGCGGCCCGAACGACGACGCGGCGGCGCAGGGCCGACCCGCGGGACAGGACCAGCCCGCGGCTCCCGGTCAGCCGCCCGCCGCCCCCGCTCAGCCCGCCGCCCCGCCGCAGCCCCCGGCCGCCCCGCAGGGCGCGGCCCCGGCGCAGCCCGCTGCGGACGCGGCGCAGCCCGCGCCCGCAGCGCCCCAGGGAGAGCCCGCCGCGCCCCGGGGGCAGCAGCCCGCCCGTGAGCAGGGCACCGTCGTGCTCGGCGCCGTGCCACAGCCGCAGCCGCCCGCGCGCGAGTCCGGGACGATGGTGCTCCAGGCCCAGCCGCTCCCCGCGCACCAGGGCGACGGTCCGCCGCCGCAGCCGCTGGCGGCCGGTGGCAGCCTGGCCAAGGAGCCGGGCACGATGACGCTCAGGGCCCAATCCGCCACCCCGCAGCCCGGCGCCCCGGCGCCCGGCGGTCAGCCCGTGGCCCCCGGGCAGATCCCGCAGGCGGGCGCCCCGCAGCCGCCCGCCCCGGCGCAGCCCGGCCCGGGTCTTCCCCCGCAGGGGCAGCCGTTCCCCGGTGCCTCCCACGGGGCGCCCGTCGGCTACACCTCGCCGATCCCGGTGCGCTCCACCCACCTCGGGCACGCGCTCGCCTCCGAGTGGACCAAGATCCGTTCGGTCCGCTCCACGCTCTGGACGCTGGGCGCGCTCTTCGTCCTGATCTTCAGCATCGGCACGCTGACCGCCCTCGCCCTGGGCGGCCAGCGCTTCGTCGACCCCAAGCTCGGCATGGCGTTCTTCGGCGTCCTGCTCGGCACGCTCTGCATCATCCCGCTGGGCGTCCTGGTGATCTCGTCCGAGTACGGCACCGGCATGATCCGTACGACGATGACCGCCTGCCCCAGCCGCGCCCGGGTGCTCGCCGCCAAGTCGATCGTCTTCACCGCACTGGCCTTCGTCATCACGACGATCACCACCACGCTCGTCGCGGTGCTCACCAACGCCTTGGTCAGCGGCCCGGACCCGACGGCCGGCGAATGGCTCCGGGCCACCGTCGGCGCCGGTCTGTACGTCTCGGTGCTCGGTCTGCTGGCGCTCGCCGTCGGCTCGCTGCTGCGGCACTCCGCGGGCGCCATCAGCGCCATGCTCGGGCTGGTGCTGCTGCCGATGCTGCTGGCGGTCTTCATGCTCGGTTCGGAGAGCCTGAAGTCGCTGAGCAAGGCGCTGATCGAGTACTCGGTGCCCAACTCGCTGGCGTCGCTGTACGGCAACCCGTTCCTCGGCACCGACACCGGACCGCAGGGCTGGGAACCCCTCTGGATCCTGATGGGCGTCACCGCGGTCGTCCTGGGCGCCGCCTTCGCCGCCCAGTCCCGGCGCGACGTGTAGTCCCGGCTCCGGGAGCACTCCAGGGCGTGCCCGTCCGTTCCGCCACCGCGGAACCGGCGGGCACGCCCTTCGCCGTTCCCGGGCGCCGCCCGGGCCCGCGGAAAACCCGGTGCCGTCCGCCGCCCGCGCCACTACCCTCGCGGGCATGATCCGCGACGAGGCACGGCTGCTGGCCCTGGAGGTCGACGCGATCCACGGCCTCGACCGCGCCCCCGGCGGCGCGCCCGCCCGGCTGCGGGACCCCGCCGTGCTGGCGCTCTGGGCCTGGTCCCCCACGGCCCGTCTGGCGGCCCTCGGCCCCGCCCTCACGCACCCGGAGCCCCTCGACGACACCGGCCAACCGTACGCGCCGGAGCTGCGGCCCGAGCCGCTGGTGCGCCTCGCCGCGTCCCTGGGCGAGCGGGCGGTGACCCTGGAGGGCGGCCCCTGCTTCGTCTTCCCCACACCGCTGCCCGACCCGGGCCCGGCGCCGCTGCCCGTCCTGGTCTCCGACGACGCGGGGCGCACCGCGGCGCGGCGGCTGGTCCGGCCGGACAACTGGCGGCCCGGTGAGTGGGCCGAGCTGATCGACGGCGCCGCGGGCGCGTGGGCGATGGCCGTGCACGACGGGCGGCCGGTCTCGATCTGCCACACCCCCGCCGCGGGCGCCACCACCGCGGAGGCGGGCATCTGGACCCGCGCCGACTTCCGCGGCCGGGGTCTCGCCCCGGTCGTCGTCGCCGCCTGGTCCCGGCGCGCCCGCCCCGGCAGGGAGGCGCTCTTCTACAGCACCACCGCGGCCAACCACGCCTCCCGGTCGGTCGCCCGTCGGCTGCGTCTCACCCCGCTGGGGTGGCTGTGGCGGCTGCGGGCGGCGGCGGAGGGTCAGTAGCGCGGCGCGTTCCGCGACCGCTGGAGGCGGGCGCTGCGGCGGTCGCGGGCGTTCCAGCACGCCTTGTGCCAGTGGCGGCGGTCGTCGACGTCGCCGAGCTGCGGCCAGGCGACGACGTGCGGGACGCCCGGCGGGATCTCCTGGTCACAGCCGGGGCAGCGGTAGTGCTTGGCGGCGCCGCCCCCGCCGACATGGCGGACGACCCACTCCTCGCCGCGCCACTCGGCGGTCTGCTCCAGACCGTAGCGGTCCCCCTCTGCGCGTTCGGCGGGCTTCGCACCGCCTCGCTGGCGGTTTCGACGCGGAGACACAGGGCACCTCGGGAGATCTGCGGGGTCACGGGCCGTCACCAGCGTACGCGCCGTTCGGGTGGTGCGGCGGGCCCGGTGCGTTCCTGCGATCATCGGCAAATCCCGGCGCCGGACCGTGCCTTTGGCACGTGTCAGCCGTTATTGCCTGCGTGGGGGGAGCCGCGTCGGCTGCGAGGAGGCAGAGAGCGATGCGTGTTGGGGCTTTCGTCCTGGCCGCTCAATTCCCGGGCCAGGGACAGGGGGAAGCACTGCACAGAGCGGTCCGCTGCGCGGAGGTCGCGGAGCGGGCGGGGCTCGATGACGTATGGCTGGCGGAGCACCACTTCGTACCGTACGGCGTCTGCCCGTCGGCGGTGACGCTCGCCGCCCTGCTGCTGGGCCGGACGGAACGGATCGGCGTCGGCACCGCGATCAGTGTGCTGCCGACACAGCATCCGGTGGCGCTGGGTGAGCAGGCGGCGCTGCTGCACCTCACCTCCGGCGGCCGTTTCACCCTCGGCGTCGGTCGCGGCGGCCCCTGGGTCGATCTGGAGGTGTTCGGCGCCGGTCTCGCCGCGTACGAGCGGGGCTTCCCGGAATCGCTCGACCTGCTGCTGCGCTGGCTGCGCGAGCCGCGGGTGGGCGCGGCGGGCGAGCGGTACGCCTTCCGGGAGGTGGCGGTGGTGCCGCGCCCCGCGCAGGCACTGGCGCCGCCCGACGACCCGGACGCGGAACTGCCCGGCCCCGGGGTGCTGGTGGCCTGCACCTCCCCCGCGTCGGTCCGGCTGGCGGCGGCGCGCGGGCTGCCGATGCTGCTGGGCATGCACTCCACGGACGAGGAGAAGGCCGAGATGGTGGCCCTGTGGCGGGCCGCGGCGCGGGAGTCCGGGCGCGACGGCGACGAGATCGCGGCCGCCCGCCATGTCTCGGCCGGAGTGGTGCAGATCGCCGACGACCGGCGGGACGCGGTCGAGACGCTGACGAAGGCGATGCCCGGCTGGCTGCGCCAGGGGCTGGGCGCGCATGTCACCGTCGACGGCCGCACCCGCACCATGCGGGACCCGCTCGCGTACACCGAGAAGCTGTGCGCACTGCATCCCGTCGGGACTCCGCGGCAGTGCGCGGACAGACTGGCGGCGACGGCGGAGCGTACGGGCATCACCACCCATGCGCTGCTCGTCGAGGGTTCCGGTGATCTGGCGGCCACCGAGGAGAACGTCCGCCGCCTCGGCGGGGACGTCGCACCGCAGTTGAGGTGACGGCCGTACGCCGGAGCCGGTGTACGGGCCCGCGCGGCGCGTCCGTGCGGCCGACCGGTGCCGCTGCCCCGCGCACCCGTGCAAGGCGCCGGAGAGGCGCGGCGGAAGGGGTGCGCGGCGGCAGCGGCTCCGGTCAGCAGTCGCGCAGGAGCGGGGACTGGTTCAGCAGTTGACCGCGGATGGACGTGAAGCGGGCCAGGCGGTCGTCGACCGCGGGGTCGAGGGGGAAAACCGCGACGCGGTGGCAGTTCTGGAAGGCGAGACGGACACCGAAGTGACGTTCCAGCGACCCGCGGATCGCATCGCTCGCCAGCGCACGCAGCAACTGACCGCGCGCCTGCTCGTCGGGCGGCGGCGTCAGATTGTCGGCGAACTCCCCGCCGTCCGTCTGCAGCCGATCCACCAGCGAGCTGATCATTCCCCATGCGTAGGGCAGGGAGGTCCGGACGCAGTCGACAAAGGCGGCTTCGTCGACCTCGCCTCGCTCGGCCTGTTCGAGGAGGGCCGGTGAGACGTCGAGCGACATGAGGTTCTCCTCTCGCGGCCCCGCCGGGACGGGGGGCCTAAGGGACGGGACATGGGGCATCGCGACGGAGCGTATTCGCCTCACGACCCCCCGCATCAACGGTAGGCCGCGCAAGAGCCGGGCACCAGAAGATTGCACAGACAACCAGCCAAGGACCGCTGCCGGAGGTGCGGGGGTTTCCCCCGGAAAGGTCCGCGGCCCCGGGGCGAATCGCGCGGGCGGCCCCCATTCGAGTAGCGTGACGCCCCATGCGTCTCGTCATCGCCCGCTGCTCCGTGGACTACGCGGGCCGGCTCACCGCCCATCTGCCCTCCGCCCCCCGCCTCATCCTGGTGAAGGCGGACGGTTCGGTCTCCATCCACGCGGACGACCGGGCCTACAAACCCCTCAACTGGATGTCACCGCCGTGCACCCTCAAGGAAGGCGACGGTCAGGTGTGGACGGTGGAGAACAAGGGCGGCGAGAAGCTCATCATCACCCTGGAGGAAGTCCTCCACGACTCCTCGCACGAACTGGGCGTCGACCCCGGTCTGATCAAGGACGGCGTCGAGGCCCACCTCCAGGAACTCCTCGCCGACCGCATCGAAACCCTCGGCGAGGGCTATTCGCTGATTCGGCGCGAATACCCCACCGCCATCGGCCCGGTGGACATCCTGTGCCGGGACGCCGACGGTCAGACCGTGGCCGTGGAGATCAAGCGGCGCGGCGAGATCGACGGTGTGGAGCAGCTCACCCGTTACCTCGAACTCCTCAACCGCGACCCGCATCTGGCGCCGGTGAAGGGCATCTTCGCCGCCCAGGAGATCAAGCCGCAGGCGCGGGTGCTGGCCACCGACCGCAAGATCGGCTGTGTGGTGCTCGACTACGACGGTCTGCGCGGCATCGAGGACGACAAGCTCCGCCTCTTCTGACCCGCGGCCCGGCCCCGTCCGTACGACGGCCCGGTACGTGCCCGTCCGCCCCGGTGGGGTGGCCGGACACGTACCGGGCCGTCGCGCGTTTCCGTGGCGCGTGCCCCGGCCCGTACGGACCGGGGACGCGTTCGCCGTCAGGCCGTCGGGCTGCCCGAGACGGTGGCCGTGCGGGCGGCGGAGCCGTGGGTCTGCGGGTCGGAGGCGGACGGGCTCTGGTCGGTCGGCTTGCCGGTGGGGTCGGTCGGGTCCGGGGTGGTCGGCTCGTCCGTCGGGTCCTCGGTGGGCGTCGGCTCGGTCGGCCGGTGCGTGGGGTGCGTCGGGCGGCCCGTCGGCTCGGTGGGGCGGCCGGTGGGCCGGGTCGGGGCGGTCGAGGGGTCGGTCGGCGTCGGGGAGCCGGTGGGCGCGCCGGTGGTGGGCGCCTCGGTGGTCGAGGAGGCGCTCTCCTCGACCTGCGACGGCGTGGCCGAGGCGGTGGTGGCGGGCGGCGGGACCTCCGGGGACCAGGTGTCCTCGGGCGTCGTCGGCTCCTCGTCCGGCTCGGCGGGCTGCTCCAGGGTGGTGCGGCCGCCGGGGTTGTTGTCGTCGCCGCCGGAGGTCGCGCCGAGTGTGACGACGGTGCCGAGGACCGCGGCGAGCAGGACGCCCGCGCCCGCCGCGGTGAGATTGCGGCGGGTGGTGGCGGACTTCCGGGCGGCCAGCGTCGGCTGGACGGCGGTCTCCTCGCCCTTCTGCGCGGCGTGCGCGGCACGGGAGGTGACGACCGGCACCCCGGCCACCGGCGTCTTCGGGCCGGGCGCGGCGTGCCGCGGCCCGGTGGCCGCCACCGCCGCCGCGGGCGGTACGGGCGGTACGGCGGCGCCGGGCGCGGGCGGCGGCGGGGTCCCGGTGCCCTCGGCGCTCAGCCGCTCCCGGTCGGCGACGAGGGCGAGGGCGCGGCGGCCGGCCACCGCGCCGCTGCGGTCGGAGAGCACCCCGCGCAGCCCGATGGAGGCCTCCAGTTCGGCACGGGCCCGGTCGAGGCTGTCGCCGCAGAGCGCCAGTACGCCCAACTCGTGGTGGAAGTAGGCCTCCTCGGCGACCTCACCGGCCAGCCGGGCGGCCTCCTGCCCGTGGCGCAGCCCGCGCTCCCAGGCGCTCCAGTGCAGCCCGGCGGCGAACGCCGGGGCGGCGGTACGGGCCAGCAGCACGGCGGCGCTGGCGTGGCCGCCCTCGCGGCCCGCGGTGAGCGCGCCCATCGCGGCGAGCACCGCGTCCGCCTCGGCCGCGGCGCGCTCCGGGGTGACCGAGGGGTGCCCGGCCCACCAGGCGTAGTGCTGGGCCGCGGTGTGCGCCCGGGCGGACGCGCCGTCGGCGTACCCGGCGGCGGTCAGCTGCTCCCGGACGGTGGCGGCGAGCCGGTAGTGGCCGCCCGCCGGGGTGATCAGCCCGCAGCCGAGGAGGTCGCCGAGGGCGGCGTCGGCGTGGGTGTCCTGGGTGAGGGCCGGGAGATGGGCCTGGTGCGGGAGTTCGCCGCCGAGCGCCACGGCGAACCGCAGCGTCTCCTGGGCGGCCGGGCCCAGCCGCCCGGCGATCACCGGCGCGGGCGCCGCGGTGTCGGCGGCGGAGGGCAGCGGGGCGTGCGGCTGCCCGGGGACGCCCGCGGAGACGGGGGCGAAGAGACCGGGGCCGTCGACGGGGGCGCCCGCGGGCCGGTCGCGGAGCCGCAGCAGCGCCGCCGCCTGGACGAAGCGCAGCGGCAGCCCCGCGGACTCCGTCCACAGCTCGGCGGCCCAGGCGGTCTCCTCGTCGGTCAGCGGCCGCTGCACGGCGCGCTCCAGGAGCCGCAGGCTCGCGCCGCGGCCGATGCCGCCGAGGCGGACCTCCTCGACGGGGCAGCCGGGGCTGGGCGCCGCGACGTCGGGGGTGGCGGAGAAGAGGAAGGCGCACTCGGGGGTGGCGTCGAGCAGTTCGTCCAGGGCCCGGCCGCCGAAGTCCAGGTCGTCGAGGACGACGATCGCACCGATCCCGGCGAGCAGCCGCAGCAGTTCGTCGCGGTCGGGCCGGTACTGCGGGGTGCGGTGGACCGCGGCGAGGAGTGCGTACAGCAGGTCGGTGGGGGTGCGGTGGTAGCCGGAGAGGCGGACGACGCCGTCGGGGGCGACCCCGGCGCAGGCGGTGGCGACGGCGTCGAGGAGGCGGGTGCGGCCCGCGCCGGACGGGCCGGTGAGCCGCACCGAACGGCCGCGGGTCAACAGCCGCACCAGCCGTTCGGTCTCCTCGCCGCGCTCCTCCAGCGTGGCGGTGCGGGAGGCGTGGACGGGTGCGCCGGGCGGCACCGGGGGCGCGGCGGCGCGGGCCGCCTCGGTGCGCTCCTCCTCGGTCAGCCGCTCGGGCTCACCGGGGCGCTCCCCGGGCGGGCAGGGTTCCATCTCGCTGCCGTCGAGGGGGTTGACGGTGACGAGATAGCGTCCGGCGACGAGCCGGACGGTGCGGACGGGCTCCTCGGGGCCGGTCCGCATCCCGCCGAAGGCCGGTGCGCCGGGTGCGTCGCCGTCCGCCGGGATGCCGCTCTCGTCGGGTCCCCGCCGGGTGTTCGGGTCCATGGTCACAGCCCCCAGATGCCCTTCTGTTCGCTCCGCCCGGCCGCGCGGCCCGGCCTCGTGGGCCGGGTGCGCGCCGTGGTCGTGTGGTCCGGCCTGTCCCCCGGTCGCGGCGCGGGCGGGGCCGGGCTCGGCCGCCGCGGGTTCCGCGGACGCGGAGGTGACCCTAGCCCCGGGATGGTACGGGCCCGCCGCCGGGGCCCTGACATGTCCGGAACGACCCGTTCCGACGGTATGACCGCGGGGCCCGGAGACGCGAACGGCCCGGAACGGCCGCGGTGTGCGGCGTTCCGGGCCCGCCGGGACTCACACCCGGGGCAGCGCCTCCGCCGCGATCCCGCCCTCGATGGCGAGGATGCGGTGCAGCCGGGTGGCGACCAGCAGCCGCTGCATCCGGTGCGGCACCCCGCGCAGCACGAGGCGGCGGTTGGCCCGGCCCGCCCGCCGGTGCGCCCCCATGATCACGCCGAGCCCCGTGGCGTCCCAGGAGTCCAGCTCGGTCAGATCCAGCACGAGATCGCCGCATCCGGAGTCGACGGCGTGGTGCAGGGCCGTACGGGCGTCCGCCGCGCTGCGGACGTCGAGGCGGCCCTCGACGACCAGCTCGGCGTAGTCGCCCTTGATGTGCATATGCGCTCCCCGAATGGTGTTGTGCCGTGCTGGAGGCCGTCCCGTCGTCCCGGCGGGCGGAGGACGGCCGGGGCGCCACGCCGCCGCGCCGCACCTCCGGATACGCCGGTATCCGGACGCCCGTCCGCCGTGCGGGGCACCGCATCCGCCGCCGTATGCCGTCCCACCAGGGACGACGGGACATCCTCCGGAGGTCTACCGGACTGACTGCCACTCCGGCGGCGAAGTTGCCGCCCGTGAGCGAACCGATACCGAATTCACCCGACGGGGTGACGACTTCGCCGCCCACGATCTGACATCACGTCAGCATCCCTGGACGGACCTCCTCCTGAGCCTTCCAGGATGCCAGGCCGCGCCGCCGATCAGTGCGCGTAGAACCCGTGGCCGCTCTTCCGGCCGATGTCCCCGGCGTCGACCATCCGCCGCATGATCTCCGGCGGCGCGAACTTCTCGTCCTGCGACTCCGCGTAGATGTTGTCGGTGGCGTGCAGCAGGATGTCGACGCCGGTGAGGTCGGCGGTGGCCAGCGGGCCCATCGCGTGACCGAACCCCAGCTTGCACGCCAGGTCGATGTCCTCGGCGCTCGCCACGCCCGACTCGTAGAGCTTCGCCGCCTCGACGACCAGCGCGGAGATCAGCCGGGTGGTGACGAAACCGGCGACGTCGCGGTTGACGACGATGCAGGTCTTGCCGACGGACTCGGCGAACTCCCGCGCCGCGGCGAGCGTTTCGTCACTGGTCTTGTAGCCGCGCACCAGCTCGCACAGCTGCATCATCGGCACCGGCGAGAAGAAGTGCGTCCCGACGACCCGCTCCGGGCAGGAGGTGGCCGCGGCGATCTTCGTGATCGGGATCGCGGAGGTGTTGGAGGCGAGGACCGCGTCGTCCTTGGCGAGCTTGTCGAGCGCCTGGAAGATCTCCCGCTTGACCTCGATCTTCTCGAAGACCGCCTCGACGACGACGTCCGCGTCGCCGACCGCGTCCAGATCGGTCGTGGTGGTGATCCGGGCCAGCGCCTGCTCCGCGGCGTCCGCGTCCAGCTTCCCCTTGGCGACGAACTTCGCGTACGACGCCTCGATACCGCCCCTGCCGCGGGCCAGCGCCCCGTCCGTCACATCGCGGAGCACCACGTCCCACCCCGCCTGGGCGGAGACCTGCGCGATACCGGATCCCATGAGTCCGGCACCGATGACGGCGAGCTTCTTTGCCACTGCTGTCCCCTCACACCCTGTGTGTTCCAGATTCGGTCAAGGTGACGTTATCCGTACTGAGCGATCGTTTGGTAGGTAAGAGACACGCGTCACGCCCGCCCCGGACGAACTGCGCCCGATGGCCCGCCCGTCCGTGTCCGGCGTCACCCGGAAGGCCGTCAGGGCGCCCCGTACGCGGCGCAGTTCGGGCACCGCGTACGGCCGCGCCCGGCGCTCCCGGGCCGCCCGGCGGGGCGCCGCGTACGCTCGTGCCATGGTGAATCTGACGCGTATCTACACCCGCACCGGCGACAAGGGCACCACCGCCCTGGGCGACATGAGCCGCACCGCCAAGACTGACCGCCGGATCGCCGCCTACGCGGACACCAACGAGGCCAACGCGGCGCTCGGCGTGGCGCTGGCCCTCGGCGAACTGCCCGAGGAGGTCCGGGCGGTGCTGCTGCGCGTGCAGAACGACCTCTTCGACGTCGGCGCCGACCTGTCCACCCCGGTCGTCGAGGACCCGAAGTACCCGCCGCTGCGCGTCGAGCAGAGCTACATCGACAAGCTGGAGGCGGACTGCGACCACTTCCTGGAGCGGTTGGAGAAGCTGCGCAGCTTCATCCTCCCCGGCGGGACGGCCGGTGCCGCCCTGCTCCACCAGGCGTGCACGGTCGTCCGCCGCGCCGAGCGCGCGACATGGGCGGCGTTCGAGGAGCACGGCGAGACCATGAACCCGCTCACCGCCACCTACCTCAACCGCCTCTCCGACCTGCTCTTCATCCTGGCCCGTACGGCCAACAAGGAGGTCGGGGACGTGCTGTGGGTGCCGGGCGGCGAGCGGTAGCCGAGGGCGGTCCGGGCCGACCCCCGTGGCGGCCCGGACCACGTTCAGTGCAGCACCTTCGGGGGACGCGCCGTCTCCGCCTCCCCCACCGGCGCCTTCTTCGGCCAGAGCAGGTACGACAGGGCGATCACCCCGTGGATGGCGACCAGCCGGGCCATGGTGAGCTGCCAGCCCCGCAGCGTCGCGGTGTCGCCGTCGCCGACGTACCACACGGCCAGCTGGAGCAGCCCGGCCGCGACCGCGCCCATCGCGACCGTCCGCAGCCACAGCTTCCCCTCGTGACGGGCGCGGGCCAACCCGTGGCGCGGCGGCTTCGGGGGCCGCCCGGCGCCGCCGAAGCGGTGCGCGACATGGCCGTCGGCCCAGCGGATCGTGTAGTGCCCGTAGGCGACGGTGTAGCCGATGTAGACGGCGGCCAGGCCGTGCTTCCAGTCCGCCGTGGCGCCGTTGCGCAGATCGATCGCGGTGACGATCAGCAACGCCAGCTCCAGCAGCGGCTCCAGCAGCAGTACGGCGGCGCCGGTACGCGGCATCCGGCACACGTACCGCAGCGTCAGACCGGCCGCGAGCAGCACCCAGAAACCGACCTCGCAGGCGACGATCAACGTGACGACCATGGTGTTCCTCCTCCGGGACCCCTCCAGGCTGCCGCCGCCACCCGGCCCGGGGCGTCGTCGCCGCCGACGATTCCCGCTGCATCTTTCGATGTACCGGCCGCCCCGCGACGACCACCCGTGACGTGGAGGCGGGCGGCGCCCGGGCCGTGTTGGATGGACGGGTGCCACCGCTTCCCCGCCTCTCCCGCCCGCACCGCGACGACGTCCTCATCGCGGCCGCCGGGCTGCTCGGCGGGGTGCTCCTGTGGGTGCTGGGGCTCCAGGGGAGGCCACTGATCGCCGCGGTGCCGCCGTGGCTCTCCCTGGTCGCGCTGGCCGTCGCCACCGGGGCCGAACTGCTGCGCCGCACCGCACCCCTGACCGGCCTGGCACTCGCCACCGCCGCCCTCACCCTCGACACCTGCGCCGGAACGCTCCTCGCCACCGTCGTGATGTTCACCGACCTCGTCTACGCCGCGGTCCTCCACGGCGGTCCCCGCGCGGCCCGCCGCATCCCCCCGGCCACCGCGCTCGCGACCGTCCTCGGCACGCTGATCGCACTCGCCGTGGCCCGCGCCCCCGAGGCGCTCTTCGTCGGCGTCTTCCTCGGACTGCTCACCCTCACGCCCGCCTCGACGGGCCTGATCGTCCGCCACCACCGGGACGCCGCGCAGGCGGCCCGGCTGCGGGCCGAGCAGACCGCGCTGCTCGCCGAGATGGACCGGGCGCAGGCGGTCACCGCGGAGCGCGCGCGGATGGCCCGGGAGCTGCACGACGTGGTCGCCGGACATCTGTCGGCCATCGCCCTGCACACCACCGCCGCGCAGACCCTCGACGATCCGGCCGCGACCCGCGAGGCGCTCGGCGTCATCCGCGAGAACAGCGTGCAGGGGCTGGCCGAGATGCGCCGCCTCATCGGACTGCTCCGCGCCTCCGGCGGCGCCGAGGCAGACGGCGAACCCGCCGCCGTCCCCACCCTCGACGGCCTCCCGGCGCTCCTCGCCCGGGCCCGCGCGGCCGGTGCGGGCGACGGCCTCGCCTTCCGGCTGGACGACGCCCGCCGGGAGAACGGCGACACCGCCCGCCTGCCCGCCCCCGTCGAACTGGCCGCCTACCGCATCGTCCAGGAATCCGTGACCAACGCCCTCAAGCACGCCGCGCCCGGCGAGGTCACCGTCCGCCTCGCCCGGCCGCCGGACGGCCCGCTCACCGTCGTCGTGACCAGCCCGTACGGCGTCCGCCGCGGGCCGGGCGCGGCGCGGGTGCCGGGCTCCGGCGCCGGGCTGACCGGTATGCGCGAGCGCGCCGCCCTGCTCGGCGGCGGCTGCGACGCGGGCCCGGCGGACGGCCCCGGCGGCCCCGTGTGGCGCGTCGCGGCGACCCTTCCCGCCACCGAGGAGACACCCCCGCCATGACCGGCACTCCCCCGCGCACGCTGCGCATCGTCGTCGCCGAGGACCAGTCCGCCGTCCGCGCCGGACTCGTCCTCATCCTCCGCTCCGACCCCGCGATCGAGGTCGCCGGGGAGGCGGCGGACGGCGAGGAGGCGATCCGCCTCGCCCGCGAGCTGAGCCCCGACCTCGTCCTCATGGACGTCCAGATGCCCCGGCTCGACGGCGTCTCGGCCACCCGCCGGATCGTCGCCGAGGGGCTGGCGGACGTCCTGGTGCTGACCACCTTCGACCTCGACGCGTACGTCTTCGGCGCCCTGCGCGCGGGGGCCGCCGGGTTCCTGCTCAAGGACATGGACGCGACGGCGCTGCTGGCCGCGGTGCACACGGTGGCCGCCGGGGACGGCATCGTCGCCCCCGCGGTCACCCGACGGCTGATCGCCGAGTTCGCCGGGACCTCGCCGTCCCGGGAGCGTACGGAGCCCGCGCCCGATCCGGCGGTGCTGGAGACGCTGACCCGGCGGGAGCGCGAGGTGCTGGGCGTCCTGGGCCGCGGTCTGTCGAACGCCGAGGCCGCGATCCGGCTGGAGATGGCCGAGGCGACCGTGAAAACCCACGTCAGCCGCCTGCTGGCCAAACTGGGCCTCCGCAGCCGGGTACAGGCGGCCGTCCTGGCCCAGGAACTGGGCGTGGAACCACCGGAGTAGCCGTACGACGTACGAAAGCCGCTCAGGCCACGTTGACCCAGAGGCGCCCGATCTCAGGCCACATTGACCCTCCCCCCGGACTCCGTCCGGGGGCACCCCCTTCCAGCGGGGCTCCACCTCAGGCCACATTGACCCGCTGGCCGGGCGGTGCCGCCTCCAGCCAGGCGAGGAAACCGGTGAGGGCGTCCTCGCTCATCGCCAGTTCCAGGCGGGTGCCGCTGTGGCGGCAGACGAGGACGACGGAGTCGGAGAGGAGCGCCAGCTCCTCCTCGCCCTGCGGGGTGCGGCGCTCGACGACCTCGATGGCGGAGCGCTCCAGGATGCGGCGGGGCCGCGGCGCGTAGGAGAAGACCCGGAACCACTCGACGCGGTCACCGTTGTAGCGCGCCACGCCGTAGATCCAGCCCTTGCCGCTGGGCTCGCGCTCCTCCTCCGGTACGTCCCAGCGCAGGCTGCAGTCGAAGGTGCCGCCGGAACGCTGGATGAGCCGCCGCCGCAGCCCGAAGACGAACAGCCCCAGCAGCACCAGCACCACGACCGCGCCGCTCACGAGCAGAGCGAGGACCATCTCGACCGACCTCCTCGCCTCTGTGGGGGATCCCCGCGCCGGGTCGGGCGCGAGGGAGGGAAACGCACCTGCATTGCCTCAGCCGCGGGCCGCTCCGGAAGTCTCCGGGCAGCCCGCGGCTGAGGATCGATCTCGTCGGTGACGGGGCTCAGTGAACGCCCGTCACCGCGCGCAGCCGGACATCGGCGCGACGCTCGGCGGCCGCGTCAGCGTCCGACTTCGCTCGCTCCAGTGCCCGCTCCGCGCGCTGGACATCGATCTCGTCCGACAGCTCGGCGATCTCCGCGAGCAGAGACAGCTTGTTGTCGGCGAACGAGATGAAGCCGCCGTGCACCGCGGCGACGACAGTACCGTCCCCGCTCTCGCCGGTCGTACGGATCGTCACCGGGCCCGACTGCAGCACGCCGAGCAGCGGCTGGTGTCCGGGCATGACGCCGATGTCGCCCGACGAGGTGCGCGCGACGACCAGGCTGGCCTCACCGGACCAGACCTGCCGGTCCGCTGCGACCAACTCGACGTGCAGCTCAGCCACGATGGCTCCTCGGGTCTCCACCTGCCGGGTCCGGCAGATGTTGGGTCAAATACTAGTGGTCGTACGGGCCGGGGGCGGCCAGGGCCGCCCCCGGTGCCGAGGCCGGGGTCAGGAGACGCCCAGCTCCTTGGCGTTCCGCTCCAGGTCCTCGATGCCACCGCACATGAAGAAGGCCTGCTCGGGGAAGTGGTCGTACTCGCCGTCCGCGATGGCGTTGAAGGCGTGGATCGACTCGTCGAGCGAGACGTCCGAACCGTCGACGCCGGTGAACTGCTTCGCGACGTGGGTGTTCTGCGAGAGGAACCGCTCGATACGACGGGCGCGGTAGACGGTGAGCTTGTCTTCCTCACCCAGCTCGTCGATACCCAGAATCGCGATGATGTCCTGGAGGTCCTTGTACTTCTGCAGGATCGTCTTGACGCGCATCGCGCAGTCGTAGTGGTCCTGCGCGATGTAGCGCGGGTCCAGGATCCGGGACGTCGAGTCCAGCGGGTCGACCGCCGGGTAGATGCCCTTCTCCGAGATCGGACGGGACAGCACGGTCGTCGCGTCCAGGTGGGCGAAGGTGGTCGCCGGCGCCGGGTCGGTCAGGTCGTCCGCGGGGACGTAGATCGCCTGCATCGAGGTGATCGAGTGACCACGGGTCGAGGTGATGCGCTCCTGGAGGAGGCCCATCTCGTCCGCCAGGTTCGGCTGGTAACCCACCGCGGACGGCATACGGCCGAGCAGCGTGGAGACCTCGGAACCCGCCTGGGTGTACCGGAAGATGTTGTCGATGAAGAAGAGGACGTCCTGCTTCTGGACGTCACGGAAGTACTCCGCCATCGTCAGACCGGCCAGGGCGACGCGCAGACGGGTGCCCGGGGGCTCGTCCATCTGACCGAAGACCAGCGCGGTCTTGTCGATGACGCCGGAGTCCGTCATCTCCTCGATGAGGTCGTTGCCCTCACGGGTGCGCTCACCGACACCGGCGAACACCGACACACCGTCGTGGTTGTTGGCCACGCGGTAGATCATTTCCTGGATCAGAACGGTCTTGCCGACACCGGCACCACCGAACAGACCGATCTTGCCGCCCTTGACGTACGGGGTCAGCAGGTCGATGACCTTGACGCCGGTCTCGAACATCTCGGTCTTGGACTCGAGCTGGTCGAAGGAGGGCGCCTTGCGGTGGATCGGCCAGCGCTCGGAGACCTGGGCGGCCGCCTCGGGCTTGTTCAGGATCTCGCCGAGGGTGTTGAAGACCTTGCCCTTGGTGATGTCACCGACGGGCACGGTGATGCCCGTGCCGGTGTCGGTCACCGCGGCCTGGCGGACCAGACCGTCGGTGGGCTGCATCGAGATCGCCCGGACGAGGCCGTCACCCAGGTGCTGGGCGACCTCGAGGGTCAGGGTCTTGGTCGCGCCCTGCTCGGCAGGGTCCTCGACGTCGACGTGCAGCGCGTTGTAGATGTCCGGCATCGCGTCGACGGGGAACTCCACGTCGACGACCGGGCCGATGACCCGCGAGACGCGGCCTGCGGCCACGCCCGACGCGGCGGTCGGCTCAACAGTGGTGGTCATAGTTGTCAGTCACTCCCCGCGGTCGCGTCGGCCAGGGCGCTCGCGCCACCGACGATCTCGCTGATTTCCTGGGTGATTTCGGCCTGGCGGGCCGCGTTGGCAAGCCGCGAGAGCGACTTGATGAGCTCTTCGGCGTTGTCGGTGGCCGACTTCATCGCGCGCCGCGTGGCAGCGTGCTTCGAGGCGGCGGCCTGGAGCAGCGCGTTGTAGATCCGCGACTCGACATACCGCGGCAGCAGGGCGTCGAGGACGTCCTCCGCCGAGGGCTCGAACTCGAAGAGGGGGAGGATCTCCCCGCCCTTCGCCGACTCCTCCTGCTCGTCCGCGGCGGAGCCGAGGCTGAGCGGCAGCAGCCGGTCGTCGAGCGCCGTCTGCGTCATCATCGACACGAACTCCGTGAAGACGATGTGGAGTTCATCCACACCACCGTCGGCGGTGTCCTTCTGCACGGCGGCGATCAGCGGCGCGGCGACCGCCTTCGCGTCGGCGTACGTCGGGCTGTCGGTGAAGCCGGTCCACGACTCCTGCACCGTCCGCTCGCGGAAGGCGTAGTACGACACGCCCTTGCGCCCGACGATGTAGGCGTCGACCTCCTTGCCCTCGGCCCGGAGCCGCTCGGTGAGCTGCTCCGCGGCCTTGATGACGTTGGAGGAGTAGCCGCCGGCCAGACCGCGGTCGCTCGTGATGAGCAGCAGCGCGGCGCGGGCCGGCCGCTCCGCCTCGGTCGTGAGCGGGTGCTGGGTGTTCGAGCCGGTGGCAACCGCCGTCACCGCGCGGGTCAGTTCACTCGCGTACGGCGTCGATGCCGCCACCTGACGCTGCGCCTTGACGACGCGCGAGGCGGCGATCATCTCCATCGCCTTGGTGATCTTCTTGGTCGCGGTGACGGAGCGGATGCGACGCTTGTAGACCCGGAGCGAGGCTCCCATGGATCAGGTCCCTTCCGTCGTCACTTGGCGGTGCTGACCGGAGCGTCCTCACCGAGAAGCTTGCCGTCCGAGGTCTCGAACTGCTGCTTGAAGGCGGCGACGGAATCGGTGAGCGCCTGGATGGTGTCGTCGGACATCTTGCCGCCCTCGACGATGCTGACCAGCAGGTCCTTCTTCTCCCGGCCCAGGTAGTCCAGGAGCTCCCGCTCGAAGCGGCGGATGTCCTCGACGGGGACGTCGTCCATCTTGCCGGTGGTACCGGCCCAGATGGAGACGACCTGGTCCTCGACGGGGTACGGGGCGTACTGACCCTGCTTGAGCAGCTCGGTCATGCGCTTACCGCGCTCCAGCTGGGCCTTCGAGGCGGCGTCCAGGTCGGAACCGAAGGCGGCGAACGCCTCCAGCTCGCGGTACTGGGCGAGGTCCACACGGAGACGGCCGGAGACCTGCTTCATGGCCTTGTGCTGAGCGGAACCACCGACACGGGAGACGGAGATACCGACGTTCAGCGCCGGGCGCTGGCCCGCGTTGAACAGGTCGGACTCCAGGAAGCACTGGCCGTCGGTGATGGAGATGACGTTGGTCGGGATGAACGCCGACACGTCGTTCGCCTTGGTCTCGACGATCGGGAGACCCGTCATCGAACCGGCACCCAGCTCGTCGGAGAGCTTCGCGCAACGCTCCAGCAGACGCGAGTGCAGGTAGAAGACGTCGCCCGGGTACGCCTCACGGCCCGGCGGGCGGCGCAGCAGCAGGGACACGGCGCGGTAGGCGTCGGCCTGCTTCGAGAGGTCGTCGAAGATGATCAGGACGTGCTTGCCCTGGTACATCCAGTGCTGACCGATGGCCGAGCCGGTGTAGGGCGCCAGGTACTTGAAGCCCGCCGGGTCGGACGCCGGGGCGGCGACGATGGTGGTGTACTCCAGGGCACCGGCCTCCTCCAGCGCGCCGCGCACGGACGCGATGGTGGAGCCCTTCTGGCCGACGGCGACGTAGATGCAGCGGACCTGCTTCTTCGGGTCGCCCGAGCGCCAGTTGTCGCGCTGGTTGATGATCGTGTCGACGGCCAGCGCGGTCTTGCCGGTCTGGCGGTCGCCGATGATCAGCTGACGCTGGCCACGGCCGATCGGGACCATCGAGTCGACGGCCTTGTAGCCGGTCTGCATCGGCTCGTGGACCGACTTACGGACCATGACGCCCGGAGCCTGCAGCTCCAGGGCGCGGCGGCCCTCGGACTCGATCTCGCCGAGGCCGTCGATCGGGTTGCCCAGCGGGTCGACGACGCGGCCGAGGTAGCCCTCGCCCACGGCGACCGAGAGCACCTCACCGGTGCGCTGCACCGGCTGGCCCTCCTCGATCCCGTTGAACTCGCCGAGGACGACGGCACCGATTTCGCGCTCTTCGAGGTTGAGCGCGAGGCCGAGGGTGCCGTCCTCGAACTTCAGCAGTTCGTTCGCCATCGCCGAGGGAAGGCCCTCGACCTTCGCGATGCCGTCACCGGCCTCGCTGACCGTGCCGACCTCCTCGCGCGAGGCCGCGTCCGGCTTGTACGCCTGGACGAAGTTCTCCAGCGCGTCCCGGATCTCCTCCGGCCGGATCGTGAGCTCCGCCATCTGGGTTCCCTGCTCTCCTTGTTGGGCCCGAAGTTACTTGCGGGGGTCTGGGGGTTACGTCCCCAGGGGGTTTCCGCCTACGGCCCAACTCGGGCCGCCGTCGTGCTTGTGCTGTCTCCCGGCGCGGGCTCCCGGCCGCGGCCGGACCTCTCGGTCCGGCCCGTCGGTGCCGCCGCCCTGCCGCCGGTGGTGCAGCTCTTGAGTTGGTGGCTGGGTCAGCCGGCCATCCGCCGTGCCGCCTCGTCGAGGCGGTCCGCGATGCTCCCGTTGATGACCTCGTCGCCGATCCGGACCTGCACACCGCCGAGGACCTCGGGGTCCACGTCGAGGTTCAGGTGGATCTGCCGTCCGTAGACGTTCGCCAGCGCGGCGGCGAGGCGCGTGCGCTGAGCTCCGTCCATCGGCACCGCCGTGGTGACCACCGCGACCATGCGGTCGCGTCGGTGCGCGGCCAGCTTGGAGAGGGCGTCGAGCCCTGCTTCCAGGCTACGGCCTCGCGGCTGTGCCACGAGCCGGCCCACGATCCGCGCGGTCACCGGGTTGGCCCGGCCGCCCAGCAGCGTGGTCACCAGCTCGGTCTTGGCGGCGACCGAGGCGTTGCGATCGGTCAGCGCGCGGCGCAGGTCGCCGTTGGAGGTGAGGATCCGGCCGAACCGGAACAGCTCGTCCTCGACGTCGTCGAGCCGGCCGGACCGCTGTGCCGCGGCGAGGTCGGCGCTGTAGGACAGCTCCTCCATCGCGTCGGCGAGGTCGCGCGAACGCGACCAGCGGGACCGGACCATGCCGGACACCAGGGCGGCGGCCGGGCCGCCGATCTTGGTGCCGAGCAGGCGGTCGGCCAGCTCGGCCCGCGCCTCGCCGGACTGCGCCGGGTCGGTCAGGACCCGACGCAGCGAGACCTCGCGGTCGAGCAGAGCGGTGACGGCAGCCAGCTCCTCGGCGAGCGTCGCCGCGTCGACGGACGCGTTGTCCGTCTGCGCGTCGAGCTGCTCGCGTGCGGAGGCGAGTGCCTCGCGGCTCGCTCCGTTCATCGGCCGGCCTCAGCCTTCGTCGTGTCCGACGCCGCCTTGGCCTCGAGCTCGTCGAGGAAGCGGTCGATGGTCCGGCTCTGTCGGGCGTGGTCCTCGAGGGACTCGCCGACGAGCTTGCCGGCCAGGTCGGTGGCGAGCTTGCCCACGTCCTGGCGCAGGGACAGCGCGGCCTGCTTGCGGTCGGCCTCGATCTGGGCGTGA
Organism: Streptomyces catenulae; assembly: GCF_000718015.1. Taxonomy (GTDB): domain Bacteria; phylum Actinomycetota; class Actinomycetes; order Streptomycetales; family Streptomycetaceae; genus Streptomyces; species Streptomyces catenulae. The sequence continues at coordinate 79,777 of NZ_JODY01000004.1, forward strand.
CCGGCAGCGATGATTTCCTCACGCTGCCGCTGGCCCTCGGCGCGCATCTCGGCGATGAGCGTCGCGCCCTGCTCCTGCGCCTCCTGGCGCAGGCGCGCGGCCTCGTGGCGGGCGTCGGCGAGCTGGGCCCGGTAGTCCTCCAGGACCTGCTGGGCCTCGGCCTGAAGGGCCTCCGCCTTCTCCATGCCGCCTTCGATGCTCTCGCGGCGCTCGTCCAGAACCTTGTTGATGTTCGGGAGGAGCTTCTTGGCGAGGAAACCGAAGACGATGAAGAAGGCGATCAGGCCGATGACAAGCTCTGGGATCGGCGGGATGAGCGGGTTCTCGGGAACCTCGACCTCACTCGCCAGGCTGACCAGGGTCACGTCAATGCCTTCCGTCTAAGGGTCGTCAGTGGGGCTTCGGTTTACTTGAAGACGAAGCCCATGACGATGCCGATGAGGGCGAGCGCCTCACAGAAGGCGAAACCCATGATCTGGTTGGTGCGGATCAGGCCGGCGGCCTCGGGCTGGCGGGCCAGGGCCTGGGTGCCGTTACCGAAGATGATGCCGACGCCGACGCCGGGGCCGATGGCGGCCAGGCCGTAACCGATCGCGCTGGCGCTGCCGGTGAACGCGTCTGCGGAGGCGAGGGTCTGGAGAGCGGACATGCCGGTTCTTCCTTCTCTTTCAAGTACCGGTGGGGGTTGGCCACCGGACGTCTGTGGGTTGAGGGAGGCGGGGTGCTCAGTGGTGCTCGGCGAGCGCGCCCTGCACGTAGTTGCAGGCCAGGAGGACGAAGACGTACGCCTGGACGGCCTGGATGAACAGCTCGAAGGCGGTCATCACGATGGTCATCACGAAGGAGGCGCCCGCGTAGACGAAGCCGACGCCGTTCGCCAGGTAGAAGCTCGCGACGGTGAACATCACGATCAGCATGTGGCCCGCGAACATGTTCGCGAAGAGTCGCACCGCGTGGGTGAAGGGCCGGATGATCAGGTTCGAGAGCAGCTCGATGATCATCAGCAGCGGGAGAACCCAGCCGAGCGACTTGTCGTAGCCGGAGAAGTTCTTGAGGGCGCCGACGAAGCCGTGCTTCTTGAAGGTCAGGCCCACCCACAGGAGCCAGACCAGAAGGGCCAGACCCGCGGGGAAGGCGATGACCGACGTCACCGGGAACTGGGCGACCGGAATGATCGACCAGAGGTTCATGATCCACACGAAGAAGAACAGCGCGACCATGAAGGGGACGTACTTCTCGCCCTCCTTCTTACCGAGCGCGTCGTACACGAGCCCGCGGCGCACGAAGTCGTAACCCGCCTCGGCCACCATCTGGAGCTTGCCCGGCACGACCTTGGCGCGACCGAAGGCGGCCCAGAAGAACCACACCACGACGACCGTGCTCAGCAGAGCCAGCAGCATCGGCTTGTTGAAGTTGAAGCCGCCGATGGTGAAGAGCGGATCGAAGACGAACGAATGAAGGCCCGGGGCCTCGAAGCCACACCCCGGGATGAAGAGGTGGCACTCCGTGTCGAAGGCGAGCATCGTTTCAGCACTCACCGCGGGCTCCTTCAGCGTGGCGCATGGGTACGGCAACCTCGTTGTGTCGGCGCGGCATTGAGCCACGGAGCGGCACTGGACTGGTCTTGCGGATTAGGGGGCGGCGTCTCGGCGCTGGGCCGGGTCGGATCGCAGGCATCGGCCACGAGGCCCACCGGCTCCAGCTCGTGGAACCCGGGTGCTCAGCCGCCTGCGCCAACTGTGCCGTAGTTGGCACCGGACGATAGCAGGCCCGCGATCGGGCTTTTATTCCGGCCCTACGTGTCACGTCGGCGACCCCGCCGTCTCCGCCTTCTTCGCCTCTGCGGAGTCGGGGTCCACGTAGAGAATCTTCGCCTTCATGTGACCGCGGGTCTGTGCAGCGATCCACACGAGGGTGGCGCCGAGCAGCGTGAAGGCAAATGCCTTCGTATCAAAGAGCGTTGTGTCCTTGAAAGCCAGCAGGAAGACCGCAACTGCCAGGATCTGCACGGAATAGAGCAGAAGGCCCATCATCTGGAAGAGATCCGGGAGCTTCTTCGCGGTCTGCTGCAGGATGACGAGTCCCGCTCCCATGACGAGCACCACCAACAGCGTGCCGATCACGGCACCGACGGCCCCCGCGCCACCCGCGAGCGCAGCGCTGACCGCGACGGCGACGACGCCGGCGACGAGCGTGGGCACAAGGGCATGAACGAGAAGTCGGGCGTCATTCGACTGCATGGCGGCGCTCCGGCAAGGGGTGGGGGTGTGTCGTCAGGGACGAGCGTAGACCCGGCCGGCGGAAGAACCTGCTGAGTCCAAAGGCCCCGCGCTGGGCGGACCTTCGACTCTGTCGCCGAGTCTCGTGAACGGTATCACAAACTATTTGATGAGGTCTTTACCTCTATGGTGTGCCGCCTGTCACACGTGAGCGTGACCCCGCCCTTCGGTGCAGCGACAGGCAGCACTTTGTCTGCTATAGCGGCAAGTCACCCGATTTAGCGACGCGGTTGACGGACGTCCGTGACGTCGCACACCGGTTTCAGTGGTGACTGTCCGCCCGGCACCGATCCACGAAGCGTGACCGCTCGCCGATCGCGGTGGCGCCGTGCAGCCCCGCGGCGACCGCCTCACGCGCCTCGTCCCGCTCCTCGCGCACACCCTCCGCGGACTCCCCCGCGACGGCGTCGGCGGGCTCGGGGCGGACGATCCGGCGGTAGCGCGGCGGCACGATGCGCTGCGCCCACATCGGCGCCCGCGGGGTGAACCGCGGCAGCAGGAGCAGCACCAGCCCGACGGCGCTCAGCAGCACGATGCCCAGGACGATCCACATGCTCGCGTTGTTGACCGAGTAGGCGACCGCGCCGAACGCGATCAGCGCCGACCAGAAGTACATGATCAGGACAGCGCGGCTGTGGGAATGACCGATTTCCAGCAGCCGGTGGTGGAGGTGCCCGCGGTCCGCGGCGAACGGCGACTGGCCGTTCCACGTACGCCGGACGATCGCCAGGATCAGGTCGGCGACCGGCACCGCGATGACGGTCAGCGGCAGCAGCAGCGGGATGTAGACCGGCACCATCGAGTGCGTCGCCTCGCGGATACCGCCGGTCTTCAGGCTGAGCAGGTCCGGGTCGACCTGCCCGGTCACCGACACCGCGCCCGCCGCCATCACCAGGCCGATCAGCATCGATCCCGAGTCGCCCATGAAGATCCGCGCGGGGTGCATGTTGTGCGGCAGGAAGCCCAGGCACATGCCCATCAGCACCACCGAGAACAGCGTCGCGGGCGCCGCCGCCTCGATGCCGTAGCCGAACCACATCCGGTACGCGTACATGAAGAACGCCGCGGCGGCGATGCACACCATGCCGGAGGCGAGGCCGTCGAGACCGTCGACGAAGTTCACCGCGTTGATGGTGATGACGACCAGCGCGACGGTCAGCAGCGTGCCCTGCGTCGGCGACGGCAGGTACGTGCCGACGCCGGGGATCGGGATGTAGAGGATCGTCAGACCCTGGAGGACCATCACGCCCGCGGCGACCATCTGGCCGCCGAGCTTGACCAGCGCGTCCACGCCCCACTTGTCGTCCAGGACGCCCAGCAGCCAGATCAGCGCGGCGCCGGAGAGCAGGGCCCGCGGTTCGTTGGAGTCCGCGAAGACGCTCTTGAGATTGGTCAGATGGGAGGCGACCAGAAGGCCCGCGCACAACCCGCCGAACATCGCGATACCGCCGAGCCGGGGCGTCGGCTCGCGGTGGACGTCACGGGCCCGGATCTCCGGCATCGCCCCGGCCGCGATGGCGAACTTGCGCACCGGGCCGGTCAGCAGATACGTCACCGCGGCCGTGACGCACAGCGTCAGCAGGTATTCACGCACGGGCTGCCCCACAGATATAGCTGGCCATCACAGCCCCACACCTTATGCGGGTCCACGACCGCGCCGTACACACAGGTGGCGGGCTGCCGGGTGACGGGCGTCCCACGCCGTCCCCGCGGTCTGTGACGGCGGGGAGCCGTGCGCGGTTCCCGCTCAGTTCCGGCCGGGATACGGCGGAAAACCACCGGCGAGCGCCGCGGTGCGCGGACGGACCGCGCCGTCGCCGCGCAGCGCCGCCCCGATCAGCTCCGCGATCCGCGCCATCTCCGCCTCGCCCATGCCCTGCGTCGTCACCGCCGCACTGCCCAGCCGGATGCCGGTCCGCCGGGCGGTGCCGTCGGGGCAGGCCAGCGCGCAGGTGTCGAGGACGATCCCGGCGGCGGCCAGCCGGGCCCGGGCGGTCTGCGCGTCGAGGCCCAGCGGTGCGGTGTCGGCGACGATCAGATGGGTGTCGGTGCCGCCGGTGGCGAGCGTCAGGCCCTGGTCGGCGAGGGCGGTGGCGAGCGCGCGGGCGTTGGCGACGGTCCGCCGGGCGTAGCCGCGGAACGCGTCGGTGGCCGCCTCGCGGAAGGCGACGGCCTTGGCGGCGACGGAGTTCATCTGCGCGCCGCCCTGCGAGAAGGGGAAGACCGCGCGGTCGATGCGCTCGGCGAGCCGCGCACCGCACAGGATCATGCCGCCGCGCGGCCCGCGCAGCACCTTGTGCGTGGTGGCGCAGACGACATCGGCGTACGGCACCGGGCTGGGCGCCACTCCCCCGGCGATCAGTCCGGCGGGGTGGGCGACGTCGGCGATGAGGTAGGCGCCGGTCTCGTCGGCGATGTCGCGGAAGGCGGCGTAGTCGACATGGCGCGGATAGGCGATCGAGCCGCAGACCAGGGCCTTCGGGCGGCGCTCGCGGGCCAGTGCGCGGACCGCGTCGAGGTCGAGGAGGCCGGTCTCCGCGTCGACGCCGTACCCGGCGAAGTCGAACCAGCGGCCGGAGAAGTTGGCGGGCGAGCCGTGGGTGAGGTGCCCGCCGTGCGGCAGGGACAGGGCCAGCACGGTGTCCCCGGGGCGCAGCAGGGCGGCGTAGGCGGCCAGGACGGCGGAGGAGCCGGAGTGGGGCTGGACGTTGGCGTGCTCGGCGCCGAAGAGGGCCCTGGCGCGCTCCACGGCGATCCGCTCGGCGAGGTCGACGATCTCGCAGCCACCGTGGTGGCGGGCGCCCGGATAGCCCTCCGCGTACTTGTTGGTGAGCGGGGAGCCGAGGGCGGCGAGGACCGCGGGCGAGGCGAAGTTCTCCGCGGCGATGAGCTGGAGCGTCTCGCTCTGCCGGGCGCTCTCGCCGATCAGCACCCCGGCGATCTCCGGGTCGGCGGCGGCCAGCGCCGTGAAGTCCGCCGGGCACGCCTCGGCGGCCGCCTCCGCCGCGTCCGGCGCGGTGTCCGGGCGCGCCTCGGCCGGTGACGTGCTGCGGGGTGACGCGGTGGTGGCGGACATGGCGCGCTCCGGGCCTCGTGCGGGGACTCACGTCCAATGTAGGCGCGGTACGGCGATCGGGCGCGGCGGCCGGGCAGCGGACGTACGGGCACGGCCACGGGGCCGGGAGAGGGGCGGCAGACGGCCGGGAGGAGCGGTCACGGCCGGGCCGGGAGGTGCGGGGGCCGGGCGCGCGGGCGTGGGGCCTGTGTGGCTCAGGATGCGGGCCCCGTGCGGCTCGGGGGTACGGGCCCGGTACGCGGACCCCGGTGTGCGGGTGGTCCGGGGCGGTTCCGCCGGGTGCCCGGCCGCCCGCCCGTGGCCGGGCGTCAGGCGCGGGCCGGGACCCCGGTGAGGGCGGTGACGACCGGGTCGAGGGCCTGGTTGATCTCGTCGCCGATGGAGCGGAAGAAGGTGATGGGGGCGCCGTAGGGGTCGTGGACCTCGTCGGACTCCGGGTCGGGCGCCAGCAGCCAGCCGCGGAGCGCGGCGGCGGCGCCGACCAGGGCGCGGGCCCGCTCGACCAGACCGTAGTCGGGCAGCTGCGGGTCGGGCTCCGGCAGGGTGGCCGGGTCTATCGCCCGGACCAGGCGGTTGAACTCCTTCAGCGTGAAGGTGCGCAGCCCCGCGGAGTGGCCCATCGAGATGACCTGGGCGCGGTGGTCGCGGGTGGCGGTCAGCACCAGGTCGGCGCGGATGACGTGCTCGTCGAGGAGTTCGCGGCCCAGGAATCCGGCCGGGTCGGCGCCGTAGTCGGCGAGGACCGTCGCGGCGTGCGTCTCCATGGGCGCGCCCTCGTGGCCCCAGGTACCGGCGCTCTCCACCACCAGGCCGCTGCAGCCCGCACCGCCCAGCCGCAGGTCGAGGGCGTGGCGGTGCAGCCGCTCGGTGATCGGCGAGCGGCAGACGTTACCGGTGCTGACGTGCAGGATCCGGAAGCGGGCGGGCGCGACCGGCGCCGCGGCGCGCGCCTGGACGGCGGCGGCGTAGCCGGACGGCGGCACCGACGGGAAGGCGGTCTCGCCGGGCCCCGTTATGCCGCGCCCCAGAGGCGCCATCAATTGGCCACCTCGAGCTCGGGCACGACCTTCCGCAGCTCCTCGGCGCTGAGGGCGCCCTCACGCAGCAGCACCGGGATCCGGCCGGTGACGTCGACGATGGAGGACGGCACGGCGGCGGGCGTGGGGCCGCCGTCGAGGTAGACGGAGACGGAGTCGCCGAGCATCGCCTGGGCGGCGTCGCAGTCCTGCGGGGAGGGGTGTCCCGTGAGGTTGGCGCTGGAGACCGCCATCGGGCCGAACTCGGTGAGCAGTTCGATGGCGACGGGGTGCAGCGGCATCCGCACCGCGACGGTGCCGCGGGTCTCGCCGAGGTCCCAGGTCAGCGACGGCTGGTGGGTGGCGACGAGGGTCAGCCCGCCGGGCCAGAACGCGTCGACCAGCTCCCACGCCTGCTCCGAGAAGTCGGTGACCAGGCCGTGCAGGGTGTTGGGCGAGCCGATGAGGACCGGTGAGGGCATACCGCGGCCGCGGCCCTTGGCCTCCAGCAGGTCGCCGACGGCGTCGGCGCTGAACGCGTCGGCGCCGATGCCGTAGACGGTGTCGGTCGGCAGGACGACCAGCTCGCCGCGGCGGACGGCCGACGCGGCCTCACGCAGACCGGTCGCGCGGTCGGTCGCGTCGCTGCAGTCGTATCGCCGTGCCATTTAACGGTCCTCCTCGTGCGGAACGGATACATCGGGCGTCGGGGTGCCCGTCATGGCGACACCCGGCGCGCGGTGGCGAAACGGGGCCGGTTGTTGAGGTCCGGGTGATCGGCCGCGTCGGCCCAGCCCCGTTCCTCGGCGAAGATCCACGGCACCTGGCCGCCCTGGGTGTCGGCGTGTTCGATCACGACGAGTCCGCCGGGCCGCAGCAGCCGGTGCGCGGTCCGCTCGATGCCCCGGATGGTGTCCAGCCCGTCCTCACCGGAGAACAGGGCCAGCTCGGGGTCGTGGTCGCGGGCCTCGGGGGCGACGTACTCCCACTCGGTGAGCGGGATGTACGGCGGGTTGGAGACGACCAGGTCCACCTGGCCGTCCAGCTCGGGCAGCGCGGTCAGCGCGTCGCCCTGGTGAAGGGTGACCCGCGAGCCCTCGACGTTGCGCCGGGCGTACGTCAGGGCCTGCTCGGACAGCTCCACGGCGTGCACCGTGGAGCGCGGCACCTCCTGCGCCAGCGCGAGGGCGATCGCCCCGGAGCCGGTGCACAGATCGACGATGACCGGCTCGACGACGTCCATCGCGCGCACCGCGTCTATGGCCCAGCCGACCACCGACTCGGTCTCCGGCCGGGGCACGAACACGCCCGGCCCGACGTGGAGTTCGAGGTAGCGGAAGAAGGCGCGGCCGGTGATGTGCTGGAGCGGTTCGCGGGCCTCGCGGCGGGCGATCGCCTCCCAGTACCGGGCGTCGAAGTCGGCGTCGGCGACCGTGTGCAGCTGGCTGCGCTTGACGCCGTGGACGTGCGCGGCCAGCTCCTCGGCGTCGAAGCGCGGTGAGGGCACGCCGGCGTCGGCCAACCGCTGGGTGGCCTGGGCCACCTCGGCGAGCAGCAGGTTCACGGGTTCCTCCAGCCGGGTCGTGCGGGCGTACGGGTGAGGCGGGTCTTACTGGGCGGCGGCGAGCTTGGCCGCCGAGTCGGCGTCCACGCATGCCTGGATGACCGGGTCCAGCTCACCGTCGAGCACCTGGTCCAGGTTGTACGCCTTGAAGCCGACGCGGTGGTCGGAGATGCGGTTCTCCGGGAAGTTGTACGTCCGGATGCGCTCGGAGCGGTCGACGGTGCGGACCTGGCTGCGGCGGGCGTCGGACGCCTCGCGCTCGGCCTCCTCCTGGGCGGCGGCCAGCAGCCGCGAGCGCAGGATGCGCATGGCCTGCTCCTTGTTCTGGAGCTGGCTCTTCTCGTTCTGGCAGGAGACGACGATGCCGGTCGGCAGGTGGGTGATGCGCACCGCGGAGTCGGTGGTGTTGACCGACTGGCCGCCCGGGCCGGAGGAGCGGTAGACGTCGATCCGCAGGTCGTTGGGGCCGATCTCGACCTCGACCTCCTCCGCCTCGGGCGTGACGAGCACACCGGCGGCGGAGGTGTGGATACGGCCCTGCGACTCGGTGGCGGGGACGCGCTGGACGCGGTGCACACCGCCCTCGTACTTCAGGCGGGCCCAGACGCCCTGGCCGGGCTCGGTGGCCCCGCCGCCGCCCTTGGTCTTCACGGCGACCTGGACGTCCTTGTAGCCGCCGAGGTCGGACTCGTTGGCTTCCAGGATCTCGGTCTTCCAACCGGCCCGCTCCGCGTAGCGCAGGTACATCCGCAGCAGGTCACCGGCGAAGAGCGCGGACTCCTCGCCGCCCTCACCCGCCTTGACCTCCAGGATGACGTCCTTGTCGTCGCTCGGGTCACGGGGCACGAGCAGCAGCCGCAGCTTCTCGGTCAGCTCGTCGCGCCGGGCGTCGAGTTCCTTGACCTCGTCGGCGAAGTCCGGGTCGTCCGCGGCGAGTTCGCGCGCGGTCTCCATGTCCTCGCCGGTCTGCTTCCAGGAACGGTAGGTGGAGATGATCGGGGTGAGTTCGGCGTAGCGCTTGTTGAGCCGCATCGCCTCGCGCTGGTCGGCGTGGACCGCGGGGTCGGCCAGCTTCTTCTCCAGACCGGCGTGCTCGCCGATCAGTTCCTCGACCGCCTCGAACATCGTGGGGTTCCTTAGCTGACTGGTGTTTCCGGGTGCCGGTCACCTGGTGCGGCTGCGCAGCCGCGGCGTTGCCGGACCCCCGGCCGGGTCCGTGGCCTGGACGACAAAACGCCGGTCCGGTCGCCCCTCGGAGGGGCGACCGGCAACCGGCGCCTTGCGGGTCGCTACTTCTTGGCCGAACCGGCGGTCTTGCCGAAGCGCGCCTCGAAGCGGGCCACGCGGCCACCGGTGTCCATGATCTTCTGCTTGCCCGTGTAGAACGGGTGGCACTCGGAGCAGACGTCGGCGCGGATGGTGCCGCCCTCGACGGTGCTACGGGTGGTGAAGGACGCGCCACAGGTGCAGCTGACCTGCGTCTCGACGTACTCCGGGTGGATGTCGCGCTTCAAGGGGATCTCCTAGGTTCGGGAGTGCTCCGGGTCGTGCCGCGGGTTTGCGTCACGTGAACCGGGGCCGACGGTCCAGTCTGCCAGGACTTGTCGCATCTCCCAAAACCGGGGTGGACCGACGGGTATTCCCCGCCCCCGCGGCGGGGAAACCCCGGGCGCCCGGCGGTTACCCGCCGTTCCCGGCCCTCCACATCGCGTGGCGGACCGGGCGGTTCCCCGAGCTACTTCACGTACGAGCCGGTGCCGCCCTTGTCGCCCGCGGAGTCCTTGAGCGCGGACTTCGGTATCGCGTGGTCCTGCCGCAGCGCCTGCCAGACCTGCTCGGTCTGCCGGGGCAGCGGGACGACCCGCGCCGGGTCGAGCTTGTCGTACTCCACGGGCAACGTGACCATGTGGATGCTGTCCGAGCCGATGCCGCCGAGGGTCTTGGCGAGACCGGTGAGCGCACCGATCGAGTTGAGGTCGGTGTCCGTGGTGACGGTCTTGGTCGCGGTGGACGCGATGTCGTAGAGCTTGGCCGGGCTGGTGAGCACGCCGACGTTCTTCACCTGCTGCATCAGCGCCTTGACGAAGGTCTGCTGGAGCTGGATACGCCCCAGGTCACTGCCGTCGCCGCCGGGGACGCCGTGCCGGGTGCGGACGAGCCCGAGGGACTGCTCGCCGGTGAGGACGTGGTGTCCGGCGGGCAGGTGGAGGTGGCTGGAGTTGTCGTCGATCGGCTTGCTGGTGGTGATTTCGACGCCGCCGAGCGCGTCGATGAGCTTCTTGAAGCCGGTGAAGTCGACCTCGACGAAGTGGTCCATCCGGATGCCGCTGAGCGATTCGACGGTCTTGACGGCGCACGCCGGGCCACCGACCTCGTAGGCGGTGTTGAACATCACCCGCTGTGCGCCCGCCACCTCCTTGCCGTCCTTCACGCAGGAGGGCCGGGTGATGAGGGTGTCGCGCGGGATGCTGACGACGCTCGCCTTCTTGTGGCCCTTGTAGACGTGCAGCACCATCGCGGTGTCGGAGCGCGCACCGCCCTCGTCGGCGCCGTACCGGGCGTTCTTCCCGGCCCGGGAGTCGGAGCCGAGGACGAGGATGTCGAGGGAGCCGTTGTCGACGTTCTCGGGCCGGTCCTTGCCGAGGGCGGCGTTGATGTCGATGCCCTTGAGGTTGCCGTTGAGCTGGTAGTAGACGTAGCCCAGCCCGGCGCCGGTGAGCAGCAGACAGCTCACCCCGGCGCAGAGCGTGATGGTCAGGGCGCGGCGGCGTCGGCTGGGTGCCTTGCGGCGGCGCCCGGTGGCGCGTATGCGGCTGCCGCGGCTCGCCGCCGTCCTCTGCGTCCCGTTGCTGTCGCCCATGTGCTCCTCGGTCCGTGTGCGCTGCCCCCGCCCGCCCCGTGCGGGCGGGGCGCGTCATGTCGTGGGAGACGGGGAGCCGGACGGAAGGGTTGCACAGCGCCCTGTACGGCCCGGGCGGGCGCACACCGGCGCACGCGCCCCGCCGATCGGCCGGTATGCCCCTCCTCACCTGGTGCGATGGCCGGTTTTCGGACATCACCAAGTGGACGGTTCCGGGCATCTCCTGTGCGAAAGGTCTCAGCGGGACACGTCCGGACGGAGGTATACGGACCGGTCGCCGGGCGGCTCACGCCGGACGGTCCCGGATGGCACGGAGCCCCCGCACTCGGAAGTGCGGGGGCTCCGTGGCGGCGTCGCGCGGCCGGGCGTCAGTCGTTGCCGTTGCCCGTGGTCGGCGTCGTCTTCTGGATCTGGAGCAGGAACTCCGCGTTGGACTTCGTCTGCTTCATCTTGTCGAGCAGCAGCTCGATCGCCTGCTGCTGGTCGAGGGCGTGCAGCACCCGGCGCAGCTTCCAGACGATGGCCAGCTCGTCGGCGCCCATCAGGATCTCCTCCTTCCGGGTGGACGACGCGTCGACGTCCACCGCGGGGAAGATCCGCTTGTCGGAGAGCTTGCGGTCGAGCTTGAGCTCCAGGTTGCCGGTGCCCTTGAACTCCTCGAAGATCACCTCGTCCATCCGCGAACCGGTCTCGACCAGCGCGGTGGCCAGGATGGTCAGCGAACCGCCGTCCTCGATGTTGCGCGCCGCGCCGAAGAACCGCTTCGGCGGGTAGAGCGCGGTCGAGTCGACACCACCGGACAGGATGCGGCCGGAGGCGGGCGCCGCGAGGTTGTACGCGCGGCCCAGACGGGTGATGGAGTCCAGCAGGACGACCACGTCGTGACCCAGCTCGACGAGGCGCTTGGCGCGCTCGATGGCCAGCTCGGCGACGGTGGTGTGGTCCTCGGCGGGGCGGTCGAAGGTCGAGGAGATGACCTCGCCCTTGACCGACCGCTGCATGTCGGTGACCTCTTCGGGCCGCTCGTCGACGAGGACGACCATCAGGTGGCACTCGGGGTTGTTGCGGGTGATCGAGTTGGCGATCGCCTGCATGATCATGGTCTTACCGGTCTTCGGCGGGGCCACGATCAGACCACGCTGGCCCTTGCCGATCGGCGTCACCAGATCGATGATCCGGGTCGTCAGGCCGCCCGACTCACCCTCCAGGCGCAGTCGCTCCTGCGGGTAAAGGGGCGTCAGCTTCCCGAACTCCGGGCGCTGGCGGCCCTGTTCGGGCGCCACGCTGTTGACGGTGTCGAGGCGGACCAGCGCGTTGAACTTCTCGCGCCGCTCGCCGTCCCGCGGCTGGCGGACCGCACCGGTGACGTGGTCACCCTTGCGCAGACCGTTCTTACGGACCTGGGCCAGCGAGACGTACACGTCGTTCGGGCCGGGCAGGTAGCCGGAGGTCCGGATGAACGCGTAGTTGTCGAGGATGTCGAGGATGCCCGCAACGGGGATCAGGACGTCGTCCTCGGAGACCTGCGGCTCGTTGCCGAAGTCCTCGCGCCCGCCGCGACGGCCCCGGCGGTCGCGGTAGCGGCCGCGGCGGCCACGGCGGCCACCCTCGAAGTCGTCGCCGTCGTCGTGGCGGTTGTCCCGCTGACGGCCCTGGCGGTCGCCCTGGTTGCCGGAGTCGTTGCCGTCGTTCTTGTTACGGCGGCCCTGCTGGCGGTCGCGGCGGTCGCCCTTCTGGCCGCGGTCCTGACGGTCCCCGCGGTCCTGGCGGTCGCCGCCCTTGTGCTGCTGGTCGGAGTGGTCGCCCTTGGCGGGACGCTCGTCGACGGCGGTGTCGGCCTTGCCCTTCGGCTCGGCCTTGGCGCCGTCCGCGCCCTCGGGGCTGCCCGCGGCCGCGGTGGCGCGGCGGCGACGGCGCTCACCGGCCGGCTGCTCGTCGCTGGCCGGCTGACCGGGGATGTCGATCTGCTGCTGACCGGCCTGCTTGTCGGCGCTCTTGTCGGCCTTGGCCGGCTTCTCGGCGGCCTTGGCGTCGCCCTCGCCCGTACGGGCCTTGGAGGTGGTACGGCGCTTGGGCTTGGTGTCGGTCTCGGCGGGCGCGTCGGCCTTGGTGGAGCCGGAGGAGCCCGCGGCCTGCCTCTCCTTGATGACCTCGATCAGCTGGCTCTTGCGCATCCGCGCGGTGCCCTTGATGCCGAGGCCGGAGGCGACCTGCTGCAGCTCTGCCAGGACCATGCCGTCGAGGCCGGTACCGGAACGGCGGCGCCGCGTGGTGCCGGCAGCACCGGTGGCAGGCGCGGCGGGAGCGTCCGTGGCGGGCGCGGTGGCACTGCCATCGGTGCGCACGCCCATCAGATCGGTGGTGTCGCTCACGAAGGGTCCTTCCCTGGAGCGGGCGTCGGCCTGTCTGGCTCGGCGACCGGTTGTGCTGTCCGGCTGGTGGTCCCGCGGTGTTGCGAACCGGGCCGGGGCGGTGGTCCCGCCGGATACGGCGGAAAGATCAGTTCATTGGTCCGGCGCGAAGGGATGCTGTGTGACCCATGTCCGTCACGCCGATTCCGGAGCGTGCTCATTCCTGCTCGGGCCATTGCTTCGAGCAGTTTGGGGGGCTCCCGGAAGAAAGGTGGTCCCGATAGGGACACGAAGCATCGCGCCACTCAGGCGTCGAGTACTGACTTGAGGTTAACACTACCGGATCCAACAAACATTCCCCCTTCCCAAGACCGGCAATCGTCGATCACCCGCGGCCGTCACCCGGCGAGCGGCAGGACGCACGTACCTGCCGCGTCGAGGGTCAGCCGGTTGGCCGCCCAGCCCTCTCCCGCCAGTGCGGCGACCTTGTCCGCCGAGCTCTCCTCGGCCAGGGCGAGCACCGTCGGGCCCGCACCGGAGATGACCGCGGGGACACCGTCCGCACGCAGTCGGTTCACCAGTGCCACGCTCTCCGGCATCGCGGGGGCGCGGTATTCCTGGTGAAGTCGGTCCTCGGTCGCGGCCAGCAGCAGCTCGGGGCGCCTGGTCAGCGCCTCGACGAGCAGTGCGGCGCGACCGGCGTTGGCCGCGGCGTCCACATGCGGGACGGTGCGCGGCAGCAGTCCGCGGGCGGTCTCGGTGAGCACCGGTTTCCCGGGGACGAAGACGACGGGGACGACCGAGTCGGCCGGCTCCATCCGGATGGCGCGGGCCGCCCCGGTGTCCGTCCAGGCGAGGGTGAATCCGCCGAGCAGACAGGCGGCGACGTTGTCGGGGTGGCCCTCGATCTCGGTGGCCAGCTCCAGCAGCGCGGTGTCGTCGAGCCGCTGTTCACCACCGATGGTGACGGCGCGGGCGGCGACGATCCCGGCACAGATGGCCGCCGACGACGAGCCGAGGCCACGGCCGTGCGGGATGCGGTTGGCACAGACGATTTCCAGCCCGCGCGGCTGCCCGCCGAGCAGGTCGAAGGCGGTGCGCAGGGAGCGTACGAGGAGATGGCTCTCGTCGCGCGGGAGGGTCTCACTGCCCTCACCTGCGATGTCTACGTGCAGACCGGAGTCGGCGACCCGCACCACGACATCGTCGTACAGCCCCAGCGACAGGCCGAGGGCGTCGAAGCCGGGGCCGAGATTGGCGCTGGTGGCGGGGGTGCGCACCCGGACGGCGGCGGCACGGAACGCGGGACCGGCCATCGCTCGATGACTCTCCTTGATTGATGCTGCGGTACTGCCCCGCGCCACCGCGGCGCCGAGGCGCCCGGCCGGCCGGCGGGGACTGTGTCTGACCTGCCCTGCACACCACTGCGTCATGCCGTGCGGAGGGGAGTTGGCTGCCAGCCTATCGAAGGAAGGTTCTGTGGCGACATAGGGCGCACGGGAGGCGCACGATGCGTGTCGCACGCCGAGCCGTGCCCCACTTCCGACTTTGCAGCCTTTGCACTCTTTGCTGCACGGCGGGTCACCTGCCCGGGGAGCCGGTGACCCGCCGTACGCCCGACGTGTGCGGTTGCGGAGTTACACGAGACCGAGGCGCTGGGCCGCGGCGTCCGCGTCGATCGGGACGGTGACGGGCTGCGGCGCACCGGCCACCGCCCAGTCGGGGTCCTTGAGGCCGTTGCCGGTCACCGTGCAGACGATGCGCTGACCGGGGTCGACCTTGCCCTCGTCGGCGGCCTTGAGCAGTCCGGCGACCGAGGCGGCCGACGCGGGCTCCACGAAGACGCCCTCCTGCGCGGCCAACAGCCGGTAGGCGGCCAGGATCTGACGGTCCGTCACCTCATCGATGGCGCCGCCCGACTCGTCCCGCGCCTGCTCCGCGAAGGACCACGAGGCCGGGTTGCCGATGCGAATGGCGGTGGCGATGGTGTGCGGGTCCTTGACGACCTCGCCGCGCACGATCGGGGCGCTGCCGGACGCCTGGAAGCCCCACATCCGCGGGGTGTGCGAGGCGATGCCGTCGGCGGCGTATTCGCGGTAGCCCCGCCAGTACGCGGTGATGTTGCCGGCGTTGCCGACGGGCAGCACATGGATGTCGGGCGCGTCGCCGAGCATGTCGACGATCTCGAACGCCGCGGTCTTCTGGCCCTCGATACGCACAGGGTTGACGGAGTTCACAAGTGCGACCGGATATTTGTCCGAAAGTCCACGGGCGAGCGTCAGACAGTCGTCGAAGTTGCCGTCGATCTGCAGGATCTTCGCGCCGTGCACCAGCGCCTGCCCCATCTTGCCGAGGGCGATCTTGCCCTGCGGGACGAGCACCGCGCAGACCATCCCGGCGCGCACCGCGTACGCGGCGGCGGAGGCGGAGGTGTTGCCGGTGGAGGCGCAGATCACCGCCTTGGCGCCCTCCTCCTTGGCGCGCGTGATGGCCATCGTCATCCCGCGGTCCTTGAAGGATCCGGTGGGGTTGGCACCCTCGACCTTGAGGTGCACCTCGCAGCCGGTGCGCTCGGACAGCACCTGCGCGGGGACCAGCGGCGTGCCGCCCTCCCGCAGGGTGACCGCCTCGGTCGTGTCGCTGACCGGCAGCCGGTCACGGTATTCCTCGATGATTCCGCGCCACTGACCGTTCGCGGCGGACGCGGTGGAATTGGCAGACATGGGTTCCTTTACTCCCCTTCGACCCGCATGATGCTGGCGACACCGCGGACGGTGTCCAGCCCCCGCAGGGCCTCGACGGTCGACGACAGGGCGGCGTCGGCCGCCCGGTGGGTGACGACGACGAGGGATGCCTCGCCGTCCGCGTCGGGCCGCCCTTGCTGACGGACGGTGTCGATCGACACCCCGTGCTCGGCGAAGACCGTGGCGACCTGCGCGAGGACGCCGGACTTGTCGGCCACGTCGAGACTGATGTGGTACCGCGTGACGACCTCACCCATGGGGCTCACGGGCAGCTGGGTGTACGCGGACTCGCCCGGTCCGGTGGTCCCCGCGACCTTGTTGCGGCAGACCGCGACGAGGTCGCCGAGCACCGCGGAGGCGGTCGGCGAACCACCGGCGCCCGGACCGTAGAACATCAGCTGACCTGCGGCGTCGGACTCCACGAACACCGCGTTGTACGCCTCGCGGACGGAGGCCAGCGGATGGCTGAGCGGGATCATCGCGGGGTGCACACGGGCGGTGACGGACGCACCGTCCGCGGCCCGCTCGCAGATCGCGAGCAGCTTGACGGTGCACCCCATCCGCTTGGCGGAGGCGATGTCGGACGCGGTGACCTCGGTCAGACCCTCGCGATGCACATCGTCGATGGTCACGCGGGTGTGGAAGGCGATCCCGGCGAGGATCGCGGCCTTCGCGGCGGCGTCGAAGCCCTCGACGTCGGCGGTCGGGTCGGCCTCCGCGTACCCGAGGGCGGTGGCCTCGTCCAGCGCCTCGCTGTACCCGGCGCCACTGGTGTCCATCTTGTCGAGGATGAAGTTGGTGGTGCCGTTGACGATGCCGAGGACGCGGTTGACCTTGTCACCGGCGAGCGATTCGCGCAGCGGGCGGACGAGCGGGATCGCACCGGCGACCGCCGCCTCGTAGTAGAGGTCCGCGCCGTGCCGCTCCGCCGCGGCGTGCAGGGCGGCACCGTCGGCGGCGACCAGCGCCTTGTTGGCGGAGACGACGCTGGCGCCGTGCGCGAAGGCGGTGGTGATCAGCTCACGGGCCGGTTCGATGCCGCCGATGACCTCGATGACGACATCGACGTCCTCGCGTTTGACCAGCTCCATCGCGTCGGTGGTCACCAGCTCGGCCGGGATGCCCTCGCGTACGCGGTCGGGGCGGCGGACGGCGATCCCGGCCAGCTCCACGGGTGCACCGATGCGGGCCGTGAGGTCGTCGGCGTGCGTCGTCATGATGCGCGCCACCTCTGAGCCGACCACACCACAGCCCAGGAGCGCCACCTTCAGCGGACGCGTACGCATCATTCGACCTCTGCTTTTCATCGATACTGCCGTTTTTCTTCTTGGTGAATTCTCAGTCTCACGCACCGGACGGCACTTTCCGCACCTCGTCCGGATACCGAGACATTTATGTCGCCCGCGCCGGACACGCGAACGAGTTCGTCATCCGACATCCAACCGCAGGAGATCCTCCTCCGTCTCGCGGCGCACGATGACCCGGCCGGAGCCCTCCGCGACCGCCACCACCGGCGGCCGCAGCGCGTGGTTGTAGTTGCTGGCCATCGACCGGCAGTACGCCCCGGTCGCGGGCACCGCCAGCAGGTCACCCGGTGCCACGTCGGACGGCAGGAAGGCGTCCCGGACGATGATGTCGCCGCTCTCGCAGTGCTTGCCGACGACGCGCGAGAGCATCGGCTCGGCGTCCGAGGTCCGCGAGACCAGCGCCACGGTGTACTCCGCGTCGTACAGCGCGGTGCGGATGTTGTCACTCATCCCGCCGTCGACGGAGACGTACGTCCGCAGCCCCTCCAGCTCCTTGACGGTGCCGACCTCGTACAGCGTGAAGGCGGTGGGGCCGACGATGGCGCGGCCCGGCTCGACGGAGATCCGCGGCACGCTCAGCCCGGCCGCCTCGCACTCCTTGGTGACGATCTCGCCGAGCGCCTTCGCGATCTCGTGCGGCTCACGCGGGTCGTCGTCCGAGGTGTACGCGATGCCGAGACCGCCACCGAGGTCGATCTCCGGCAGCTCCACACCGTGCTCGTCGCGCACCTCGGTCAGCAGTTGGACGACGCGCCGGGCGGAGACCTCGAACCCGGCCATGTCGAAGATCTGCGAGCCGATGTGGCTGTGGATGCCGGTCAGCTCCAGGCCGTCGAGGGTGAGCGCCCGGCGCACCGCCTCGGCCGCCTGCCCCCCGGCCAGCGCGATGCCGAACTTCTGGTCCTCGTGCGCGGTCGCGATGAACTCGTGGGTGTGCGCCTCGACGCCGACGGTGACGCGGATCTGTACCTGCTGCCGCCTGCCCAGCCGCTGCGCGATGTGCGCGACCCGCGCGATCTCCTGGAAGGAGTCGAGCACGATCCGCCCGACGCCCGCCTCGACGGCGCGGGTGATCTCCTCGGTGCTCTTGTTGTTGCCGTGCAGCGCGATCCGCTCGGCGGGCATCCCGGCGTCCAGCGCGGTCACCAGCTCACCGCCGGAGCAGACGTCGAGGTTGAGCCCCTCCTCGGTCAGCCACCGCACCACCGCGCGGGAGAGGAACGCCTTGCCCGCGTAGTACACGTCGGCGCCCGTGCCGAACGCCTCCCGCCAGGCCCGGCAGCGCGCCCGGAAGTCCTCCTCGTCGAGGAAGTAGGCGGGGGTGCCGAACTCCTCGGCGAGCGTCTTCACATCGAGCCCGCCGACGGTCACCACGCCGTCGGCGTCGCGCCGGACGGTACGCGACCAGACGCGCGCGTCGAGGGAGTTGAGGTCGGCGGGCGGCCCGGCGTAGTGCCCCTCGGGCAGGACGTCGGCGTGCCGGGGCCCGGCGGGGTGGGCGGAACGGCTCATGGTGGTGGGATCCCCTCAAATGTCGTTCAGAGTCGTACGGGTGCGGAGACGCCGAGCAGGCGGAGGCCGTTGGCGAGCACCGTTCCGGTGGCCTCGGCGAGGGCCACCCGGGCGCGGTGCACGGCCGAGGGTTTCTCCTCGCCGACGGGCAGCGGCCGACACCCGCCCTGCCAGCGCAGATACGCCTCGGCCAACGCCTCCAGATGCCGCACCACCCGGTCCGGCGCCCGGTAGCGCGCCGCGGCCGCGACGGCGTCCGGGAACCCGCCGAGGAGCAGGTGGAGCGCCTGCGTGTCCGACGCGGCCGTACCGCTCCCGGCGGCGTCCCCGCCGGGGTGCGTCTCGGGTCCGGTGTCACCCGGCGCGCCGGTGAACCCCAGCTCACGGGCGTTACGGACCAGCGCCTGGGTCCGGGCGTACGCGTACTGCACCCGGAAGCGCGGGTTCTCCTCCCGCTGCGTGGGCCGCTCGGGGGGCCGCACCGGGTCCTGCGCGGCCGGTCGCAGCAGCGCCCACCGCGCCTCGTCGCCGCCGAGCCGGGCGACGAGCCGCGCCAGCTCGGCCCGATCGCCGTCGGCCGCGGGCCGCGGCGCGGCGTCCTCCGGCGGCGTTCCGGCGGCGTCCGCGGCGGCGTCGATCCGGGCCAGCGCCTCGGCGACGACGAGCCCGCGCGCGCCCCCGGGCGGCGGCGCGGTCGCGGCGCCGGGGCGGCCCGGGCGGGCGCCGCCGGAGCCGTACCGCGGTCCCTGGGCGAGGACGGTGCGGACCAGTTCGGCCGGTGCGCCGTCCCCCAGGGTGAAGTTCAGAAATCCGGGCCCGGCGACCTCGACGTACGCGATGCCCGGGCATCCGGCCAGCCGCCTGCGCAGTACCTCGGCGACCTCGCGGGCGGGCAGTCCGGCCCCCGCGGCGAGCTGCAGTGCGACGTTGGACGCGTAGTCCCCGGAGTGCGGCGCGGGCCGCACCACCACCCGCTCCGGCACCGCCACGGACAGCTCCCGCTCCGCCACGGCACCACGCACGGAGCGCAGGACGGTACGGGACAACTCGGCGGGGGTCACAGGACAAGCGTATGGGAGAAGGGGGGCACCCATGCGACCAGGTTTCGCCTGGTGGACACCGGGGCGCGGGCGAGGCGCCCGTCAGGCGGCCGGGGCGTGCGCGGCGGTCCGTTCAGGACGAGGCGCGGCGGTCGCCGAGATCGCCCCGCCAGCCGTGGTACCGCTCACCACCGCCGTGCGGCGCGAGGTGGTCCTGCCGGTCCAGATGGTCGCCGCATTCGAGGTGCGCGGCGTGCTCGGCGAGCCCCGGCTGCTGCCGCACCTGCGCCATCCCGGCGGCCCGCTCGGCCGCCGGCCGGTCGGCCACCGCGGCGTCCCCGTCGGCCCGCAGCCGCCGCCCGTCCCGGGCCAGCCGCGCCACCGTCTGCACCATCTCCGCGGGCTCGAACGGCTTCCCCAGGAACGCGTCGACGCCCACCGACCGGCCGCTGTCCGCCTCGCCCCGGGTGCAGGCGCTGATGATCGCGATGGGGATGTCCCAGGTCCGCGGATCGGCGCGGAGCCGCGCCGCGGTGTGCAGACCGTTGAGCCGCGGCATCACGACATCGAGGGTCACCACATCGGGTCTGACGCGGTGCACGACATCCAGACACTCGGCACCATCAGCCGCGGTCACGACCTCGAAGCCCTCCAGCTCGAGGTTGACCCTGATCAACTGCCGGACCCCCTTGCTGTCATCCACAACAAGAATCCGACCGCACAAGCCAGGCACACGACGAGAGTAGGTGCCCACCCCCGGCGGCGTACCCCTTTTCCGCACTTCCGCCCCCGTGCGGGGGACGTTTCCCCGACCGCTCCCCGCCCGCTTCCGGGATGCGCTAGGACGCACCCCGAGGCCCTGCTCCGGGCCCCTTTGACCGCCGCGGAACGATCTCCACCGCCCGCACCGGAATCACGTGCCGGAACACCCCATCGGAGCTGGTAGTGTTCTACCCGTCGCCGAGCAACACAGGCGAAACGCCCCCGTAGCTCAGGGGATAGAGCAACGGCCTCCGGAGCCGTGTGCGCAGGTTCGAATCCTGCCGGGGGCACTTCGCAAGAAGTGCCGGAAGACCCCGACATCACATCGATGTCGGGGTCTTCTGCGTATCCGGTGCGGTGGGCCGCCGCCTCGGGGGAGGCGGCGGCGCGGCGCTACGCGGTGCCGCCTCCCCCGCGCCGGTACCGCTCCCCCACCACGCCCTGGTCCGTCTCCCACCAGGGGCGGGTCAGCTCCGGCTGCGGTGCCTCGGGGGCGGTCGGTGTGGCCGTGGGGGCTGCGGTGGCGGCGGGGGCGGGCACCGTGGCGAGTTCGCGGTCCAGTCGGGCGTCCAGTGCCGCCGTTCTGCCGCGTTCGGAGCGGACCCACTCGGCGAAGACCGCGATGAGGAACGGCAGTCCGATCAGTTCGGCGAGGGTGAGCATGAGGCCGCCGCCGATCATCTGGTCGCGCTGCGGGCTGGGGTCCCAGGGGCGGTGGTGGGCGGTGTACCAGCCGCCCGCGACGAGGGTGCCGCTGGTCATCACGACGATGCCGGGCACGGAGTCGACCAGCCCGTCGACGAGGACGAGGAGGGCGCGTACCGGATGGCTGCACCAGCTGGGCAGCAACTCCTCCCGGGTGAGCATCGGCAGGACGAAGAGGGTGCCGACGACGAGGAGTTGCAGATACATCAACTCGTACAGCGGGCCGTGGCGCAGGGCGGTCGTGAAGTACGGCGTGAAGTAGATCGCCAGCTCGGATGCGAGGACCAGGACGGTGCTGACCAGCGGGAACGTCAGCAGGCGCAGCAGGCGGCCGGAGAGCGCGCCGCGGATTCGGCGGGCGGTCGGCGAGCGGTCGTCCAGGGCCCGCAGGGCCAGTGCCAGCGGGTCGCCGAGGGCCAGACCGAGCGGGGCGATCAGGTCGAGCACGATGTTCTGCACCGCGGCCGGCCAGAACAGTTCGTGGTCGTAGACGGCCAGCCCGGACATGGTGGCGACGACGATCGCGCCGAGGCCGAGGCCCACGAAGGCGGCGCTGCGGACGAGCGGCCACCGCTCACCGCGGCGTGCCAGCCGTACGACGCCCCCGGCGTAGAGGCCGCCCAGCAGCAGCACCAGGGCGAGGGCGTACGGGTCCAGTTGCCAGCTGTCGGCCAACCGCGCTGCGGTCAGCTCCGGCAAACCGGCCGAAAGCGGTGTCGGTGTCACGGGGCACCACGCTAGACCTGCCGCCGGGCGGCGTGCGCGCGGGGCGCCGGGTACGGGTGCGGACCGCGCCCCGCGCCGCCCCGTGTGCCGGGCGGCGCGGGGCGGACGGGGCGCGGGTCAGCGGTGGTGGCCGGGGCTCAGCGGAATCGGCCGGGGCGGGCGATGCGGGCGCGGGCGGCCCGGTGTTTGCGGTCGGGGCCTGCGCTTTCGCGTGCCTTGGCGCTGTCCGCCCAGTGCTTCGGCTGCATGACCAGCAGTTCGCCGGTGCCCGGGACCAGGGCGACGCCGCCGAACGGATCGTCCCCGGCGAACCAGAAGCCCGCCGCCATCTCCGGCCAGCCGGAGCGGCTCAGCACCTCCTTCGCGCGCTGTGTGACCGCGTCCCCGGGGCCGCCGCCGATGTGGAGGAGGACGGTGTGGGACGCGTTCTCCCCGTCCTTCTCCACCGGGGTGCGGAATTCCAGCGGATAGGTACGGAGCACCCGTGCGCACTTACGGGTCAGGGACATGCGCTGCCAGAACGCCAGGAGGACGGCCAGCCCGCCGAAGAGACCGATGAGGGCCACCGGGATCAGGTAGTTGTTCTGGAACACGTACAGCTGGACCCAGAGGAGGAAGAACACCGGGAAGGTTTTGAGGAATTTTTTCGTGGCGGTGCGGTAGTGGTACGTCAGCGCTCCGTCGAAATCCGTGCCGTCGGTCGAGTAGGCGGCCGGGACGGGATTCCGGAGTTTGGTCAGCGCCCGCTCCCGCTCTTCCGGGGTCATCCGAAGGGGCTCCTTTCCGCTGCGTCGGAGGGGGCGGATGCTTCGGAATTCCCGTTCGCCGCGGATTCTTCCGCCGGGTCCGTGAAGGACACCGTACGGGCGACGCCGAGGAGTACGCCGCGGTAGTCCCGGGCCAATTCCACTGCGGGGGTGACCAGTTGCAGCATGACGATCGATGCGCTGCCCGGGCGGGGAATGGCCACCGTGCCCTGCCAGACGGTGCCCTCGCGGGATTCCTCCTCCCCCTCCTCCCCCTCGGGCGGAGCGGCCGGTGACGGCGTGCGGCGGACCATTTCCCAGACGTATCCGGTGCCGACGGGGATTTCCACCGGGACGATGCCGTCGGCGGCGCTCGTTCCGGTGCTCGCGCCGCCCAGGAGTTGCATCAGCACGGCATCGGGGTGGGCGCCCGCGGTCGCGACGGTGGAGACCGTGAGGACGGAGAGGGTGGGTTCACCGTCCTCGTCGGGGTGCATACCGAGGGCGCACCCCATCACTTCGCGTTTCCGGAGCATGGTGAGAACGCCCGCGTAGAGCCGGAATATCTGGTCGGCGCGGTCCCGCTCCTCGGGCGGGAGCAGGGTGATCTGGCGGGCCGTCTCCTGAATTCCCTCGGGGGTGGGGTCGAGGTCCAACGGGAGGTAGCCGTAGGGCAGTCCGTACCAGAATTCTGGTTTCGGTTGGGCCGCCACCGTGTCGATAAGGCCGTTCACAGGCGGATACCCCTCACCATTTCTGCCACGTCGGTAATGATTTCGGTGGCGCCGCCCTTCAGACCGGTACTGGCGGCAGCGCCCTTGGTGATCTCGGCGCCGTCGTGCCCGGGGCCGTCCTTCGGGAGTACGCCGAGGCTTTCCATGGACGACGCCATGTTGGCCGCCACATTGACGCCGTTGATGCTGTACTGGAGCGCTCCGGTGGCGGGCGACGTGGCGACGTCGAGCGCCTTGGCACTGAAGGCGGGCACGATTTCGCTGCCGAATTTGCCCATCTTCGAGCCGACCGACATGGCCTCGCCGCCTTCGCGGGCGACCGCCGCGGCGAGCCCCGCCTCGCTGCCCGCCCGGGCGAGGGCACCGACGCCGGGCACCATGCCGAGGGCGTCACCGACCATGGAGGCTCCGGCGAAGATGCCTTCCTTCCAGCCGTATTTCCCGGTGAGCGCGTCCCGGAAATCCTCGCTGGCGAGGTTCTTCGCCATGGACACCGCACTGGCGGCGACCGCGATTCCCGCGAAGACCGGTGCCAGCGGTGTCGGGAGCAGCGCCAGGAGACCGGCGATGGCGCCGATGGTTCCGGCGTGCTCGACGATGAAGTCGCCGACCGCTTTGAGCGCGTCGCCGATGGCGCTGAGCGTCTTGCTGAACCAGCCCGGCTCCTTGGGCGCCAGTTTGTCGTCGGCCTCGTCGAGGCGTTTGGCGACGGCGTCGGCGCGGTCGCTGTGGACGCCTTCGAGTTCGCGCGCCTTTTTGAGGACGTCGTCGTAGGCGGCGTTGGCGTTGTCGACGTGGGTGGTGGCGTCGGTGAGTGCCTGTTCGGCGGCGCGCAGGCGGTCCGTGGCGGCGTCCGCCTCCGCCTGGCTGGGGTATTCCTTTCCGCCGAGCTTGAGGTCCGGGTTCGCCTTGGCCTCGTCATAGCGCTTACGGGCGCTGTCGGCGTCGGATTTCTTCTCCCGCGCGGTGTCGTCGTATTTCTTCGCCAGATCGCGGTGGGAGGAGAGATCGCCTTCCCAGGTGCTGAGAGCGGCGGCGGCCTTGCTCATGGAGCGGCCGGCGTTCTTCACGGCGAGTTTGAGGTCGCCGTCCACCGTGTCGCGGAAGGCGCTGGCGGCATCGCCCTGCCAGCTGGAGCTGGCGCCGAGCAGGTAATCGATCTGCTGGTAGCAGCTGTTCAGGGTGTCGGCCGCCGCCTTCACCTTGGTGTAGAGGCCGGTGACC
This sequence comes from Streptomyces catenulae, assembly GCF_000718015.1. Classification (GTDB taxonomy): domain Bacteria; phylum Actinomycetota; class Actinomycetes; order Streptomycetales; family Streptomycetaceae; genus Streptomyces; species Streptomyces catenulae. The sequence continues at coordinate 104,423 of NZ_JODY01000004.1, forward strand.
GATTCGGGGATGCCGGGGACGGGATTCCAGCCCAGGTGGGGATAGGGATTTGCCGTCATGGTCAGCGCTCCCCCGCGTTCGCGGTTGCGGTTTCGTTCATCTTCTTGAGCGCCTTGGAGAGGTTGTCCTCCAGCTCCTTGTAGCTCAACGCGGTCTTCTCGACTCCCTCGTCGACCGCCTTGATCAGGTCCTTCAGTTCGCCGGTGCCGTATTTCCACCGCTCCTGGAACGTTTCGCACGACTTGTCCAGGCGTGCCGTTCCGATCTGTTCGGTACTGACGGCCGAAAGCGCCTTGCGGGCGCCTTCCAGATCCTCAACGGATTTCTTCAACACACGACCGAATGACGCGAGTTGTGTGAGATCCACTTTGAACTCATCGGACACCAGTAACCTCTTTCCCCCGGCCAGCGAAGTGAACATAGGTCGCACGAGGGGCAATTGGGGCACTCATGTCCCACCTGGCGCGACGCCAGGCTAAGGTATAGCAAGTATCAAGTATGCGTAATCTCCGGCCCTGAAGAAGGGCCTTTCCCGATGACGGTGGCCTGGTGTTCGAAAAGGGAGACATTCCGGTGGGGTCTGCGGAGCATGCGGTTCCGGGCACCGTCGCCTTCGAGGACGCGGGGACGCGGGCCGCCTGGATCGCGGAGCGGCGGCGGGTGCGGATCCACCTGGCCTGCCTGGCGGCCGCCTGGGTGGTGTTCTTCCTCGTACTGACCACGCTCGACAGCTCCGGGGTCATCGCACTGTCCGACGTGACGTGGAGCGGGCGCCGGGGACGGGGCGGCAGCAATCTGCTCGCCGCGGTGAACGCCGTGGCGCTGCTCGTCTGCGGCGGCTTCGCCTGCCGCCACCTGATCCCCCTGCAGACCCTGAAGCGCGTCCGCCGCGTCCTGGAGGCGCATCCCTGGCGCCCGGTGACCGCGGTGCAGCGGCTTCCGCGGAAGAAGGACACCGGCGTTCCGGTACGGCTGCTCCTGGAGGAGGGCGGCGCGTGGACGAGGGACCTGTCCACCCGTGGGGCCCGGCCGCGGCGGCAGTGGCCCGAGGCGCTGGAGCGGGGCGCCTGGCACGCCGGTGACCTGGAGGGTACGGGCGTGCTCGCGCTGCCCGGCGGCGGCCGGCCCATGGAGATCCGCGTGCGTGGCGGGGTGATCGTCTACGCCGCGCGGGCGGACCGGGGATCGGCCCCGGACCGCCCGCGCGGGTCGGCGTAGTCCGACCGGTCAGCCCCGCACCCGCCAGCTGAGTTCGCTGGTCAGGAGGGTGCGCAGGGACGGGGTGCGGACCGCGTCCGTGGGGTCGGTGGCGCGGGCGGTGACGGTGTGGTGGCGGCCGTCGGCGGGGACGCCGAGGGCGGCGGGGCGCACCGTGGTCGCGCCGCGTGCGGAGCGGATCTCGCGGCCGTCGACGTACCAGCGCGGGGTGGCGCCGGGCATCGGGGTGACGCGGAGGACGCCGCCGCGGGCGAGGGTCCGCCCGGTGGGGACCTCGGCGGTCAGCGTCTTGGCGTGGCGGTGGAACCCGGCGATCATCGCCTCCCGGCCGGGGAGGTTGAACTCCTGCCCCAGGGTCCGCATGATCGAGTTGTCGGTGGGGCGGTTGAGCCCCTTCTCGTAGTAGCCGCCGCCCTCGTACGCGCCGACCTTGCCGCCGTCCGGGGACTCCTGGCCCAGCCAGCGGTACCACTTCTTCTGCTGGGACTTCATCGCGTCGGCGCCGAGGGTGGAGATGTTGCTCTCGGTGGGCTCGGGGCCGGTGTAGGTGCCCTCCTGGCCGTAGTCGTACTCGTCGGCGAGCTTGCCCAGGGAGTGGCCGGTCTCGTGGACGGCGATCTGGTCGGACTGGTCGTTGTCGGACGAGGCGGTGGCGATGCCGTCGTAGCCGACCTTCGAGGAGACGTCGTTGTACCCGGCGCCGCCGTACTTGGTCGAGTGGCCGAGGACGACGACGAGGTCGGCGGCGGGCGCCTTGGCGGCGTACGCCTCGACCTTGGCGGTGTCGACGCAGAGCAGCCGCTCGGTGCCGCTGCAGAAGAAGGCGGAGCCGAGGGCGGTGTTGCGGACGACGTCCTGGGTCGGGTCGCCGGAGACGCCGGAGTCCTTGGAGACGGCGTCGACGGCCCAGACGTTGAAGAGCTTGGTGTACGAGGCGTACGGCTCGACGGCCGTCATCTTCGCCCACTTGGCGCGGGCCGCCTTGTGGAAGTCCTCCTGCTGGTCGGCGGTGTAGCCGTCGCCGATGAAGACCACGTCGAGCTTGTCGGCGACCGGGCCGTTCTTGACCAGCGAGGTGACGTCGCCGTCGGCGGCGATGGAGGTGCGCGCGGCCGGGGCGAGCGGGGCGGAGGCGGGCACGGTGGTGTGGTGGGGGTGGCCGCCGGGCCCGGTGAAGTACTCGACGGGCTGCGCGGGCCCGGCGGCCGGAGCCGGGGCGGCACCGGCGGGCGCGGCGGCGGTGAGCGCGAGGGCGGCGGCGAAGGCCGCCCCGACGGCCGCGGCGGCGCGCGCGGCGGCGCGCAGGGGCGCGGGGCGCCGGTGGCCGGAGGTGCGGACGGAGGCGCGTATGCGCATGGATCCTCCCAAGTCCCGCCGACCGTACGGCGGGTGGAGCCGGATGGGCGCGATCAATGTATGGGGCGGGGAGGGGCCGGGCAACGGTGATCCGTCAAGTGGGCGGGGAATAGGGGGAGTTGGGTGAGGGTGGGGTCCCCGCTCCCGATACACCACACCCCGACGCCCCATCCGCGTAGCCGGGACGGGTGCGCCGGGGTGACGCTCCGCGGGGCGGGTTCAGCCGCCCAGGTGTACCGGGAGGGAGTCGATGCCGTAGACGATGGAGAGCTTGCGGAAGCTGAGGTTCTCCGGTTCGACGGCGAGGCGCATCGTCGGGAAGCGGCGGACGAGGGCCGGGTAGGCCGCGCGCAGCTCCATCCGGGCCAGCTCGGCGCCGACGCAGCGGTGGATGCCGTAGCCGAAGGCGAGGTGGGAGGGGACGTTCCGCTCGGGGTCGAAGCGCTCCATGTCGGGACCGAGACCGCCGTCGCGGTCCGCGCCGCTCAGGGAGCAGAGCACGACGTCACCGGCGGCGATCCGCACACCGCCGATCTCCAGGTCCTCACGGGCGAAGCGCGGGAAGGCGACCTGGACGACGGTGAGGTAGCGCAGCAGCTCCTCGACGTACCGTTCGACGGCTTCGTCGCCGTCCTTGAGCGCCGCGAAGTGGTCCGGGTCCTGGAGGAGGACGAGGGCGCCGAGGGCCAGCATGCTCGCGGTGGTCTCGAAGCCGCCGGTGAGGACGCCGTCGGCGAGACCGGCCAGCTCCTCGTCGCTGACGGAGTCGCCGTGCTCCTTGACGATCATGCCGAGGAGGCCGTCGCCCGGATCCTTGCGCTGCTTCTTGACGACCTCACGGAAATACTGCAGGGATTCCGATATGGCGCCGAAGGACGCGTTGGCGCCGCTGAAGAGGTCGAAGCGCGCGGCGCTCAACCGCTCGAAATCCGCGCGGTCCTCATAGGGCACACCGAGGAGTTCGCAAATCACCAGAGAGGGAATGGGCAGCGCGAAAGCCTGGACGATATCGACCGGTTCGCCGTCCTTGCCCGCCCGCTCCATGGCGTCCAGCCGCTCCTCCACGATCTCGTGGATACGCGGGGTGAGGCGGCTCAGGCGGCGCATGGTGAATTCCGGGGTGAGCAGCCGCCGCAGCCGGGTGTGGACCGGCGGGTCGGCGAAGCCCAGTCCGCCCGGGTTCTGCTCCGCCTCCGCGCCCGCCTTGCCGACGAGGTGGGTGAAGTCCGAGCTGAAGGCGTTCGCCTTGCCGAGCACCGCCTTGACCTCGTCATAGCCGGTGACCAGCCAGACGTTCGCGGCTATCGGCACCGGCAGCTTGGTGATGGGCTCCTTCTCCCGGACGGCTCCCAGCTCGGGCACCGGGTCGAGTCCGTCGCGCCGCAGCGGCATCAGCACCGATTCGGGCAGGAAGGACATCCGCGAGAGATCGAAGCCCTTCTTCCGCGTTCTCGCGAGATACAGCCGGCCGGCCCAGGCGATGATCCGGGAACGGAGTGTCGTCATGACGCTAATACTGCCTTTCGTCGAGGGGGACGGTCATCCGCACTCGGCGGCCCGGAGGGACCGAGGAAGCGCGGGGCGTCCGCCCGGCGTGCGCAGTGCTGCCGTACGCCGTAGGGGGTGTTTTTCCGGCACCCCCGGCCCCTCGCTTGCGGCGGTCACGGCGCGGGTCCGTGACGTCAACCGGCGTCGCCGGTCGCCCGCGGCCGGCGTGACGCGCTCGGCCCTTGTCTTCGGCGTCGAGTTTACAAAGCACCCCAGGCGGCGCCGAGGGCCCAACGGCCCTGATATACGTCGGGGACATCCCTGGAATTCCCCCGACCCCCCGTGCGATCTTCATCCACCACTCCCGTACGGCCCGGGCATCGCCCTGAACTTCCGTAACCAGGACGCCGATTTCCGGTACGGAGTTGCCCGGAGCGCGGACCCGGTTCGTCCGCGCGGGGGCGTACGCGTTCCGGTCCCCGGCACGACGATCCGCCGTCGCCCCGGGGAATCCGCTGTTCCCGCGCACCGGCCGCCGGGAGCCGTCTCGGCCTCCCCGTGGAACGAAGCGGAATTACCTCGGAAGCAATGGCATTCCGACATGAGCAGCGCACGATCCGACATAACGCATATAAGCCGCCTTACTTGCTACGTTGCCAGGCATGACGGCAACGGCCCCGCCCCCGGCACCGGCGTCGTCCGCCCGGGCGGCGGACCGGCCGCCGCCGCGCCCGCCGGTCTCCCGGCGGCGCGGCGTCGAGCTGGTCCTGCTGACCGGCGCGGTGCTGATCAGCGTCTGCGGGTACGCCGTCGTCGGGCTGACGGTGCGGGGCGCGGTGCCCGGCGGCGCCGCGGGGTACGGCGCGGGGCTCGGCGCCCTCGCACTCCTGGCCCATCTGGCGGTGCGGTACGGCGCCCCGCACGCCGATCCGCTGCTGCTGCCGGTCGCCGTCCTCCTCAACGGGCTCGGCCTCGTCCTCATCTTCCGGCTGGACCTGGCGACGCCCGGCCACCACGCGGCACCGGCGCAGCTGGTCTGGTCGGCGGTCGGGATCGCGCTCTTCACCGCGGCGGTGCTGCTGGTGCGCGACCACCGGCGGCTGGCGCGGTACGGGCCGGTGTGCGCGGCGCTGGCGCTGGCGCTGATGCTCGCGCCGCTGGCGTTCCCGGCGGTCAACGGCGCCAAGATCTGGATCCGGCTCGCCGGGTTCTCGATCCAGCCGGGCGAGTTCGCGAAGGTGCTGATCACGGTGTTCTTCGCGGCGCGGCTCGCGGCCCACCGGGCGGCGCCCCCGGCGGACGGCCCCGGTGCGGCGCGGCGCGCGGCGCTGCGGATGCTCCGCCCGGTCGCCACGGTCTGGCTGCTGACCGTCGCCATCCTCGTCCTCGAACGCGACCTCGGCACCTCGCTCCTGTACTTCTGCATCTTCGTCGTCCTGCTCTACGTGGCGACCGGGCGGCTGGGCTGGCTGGCGGTCGGGCTGCTGCTGGCCGGTGCGGGGGCGACCGCCGTGGCGGTGCTGGAGCCGCATGTGCACAGCCGGGTGGCGGACTGGCTGCATCCGTTCGCCGGGGTCGCGACGGGCGCGGGCCCGGGGCAACTGGCGCAGTCGCTGTACGCGTTCGGGGCGGGCGGGCTGCTGGGCACGGGGCTGGGCCGCGGCGACTCGTACCTCATCGGCTTCGCCATGAAGTCCGACTTCCTGCTGGCGACGTTCGGGGAGGAGCTGGGGCTCGCCGGGCTGACCGCGCTCTTCCTGCTCTACGCGATCCTGGTGGCGCGGGGCTTCCGCGCCGGGCTGGGGCTGCCCGACCCGTTCGGCGGGCTGCTGGCGGTCGGGCTCGCCTCGCTCCCCGCGGTGCAGGTCTTCGTGATCGCCGGTGGGGTGATGGGGCTGATCCCGCTGACCGGGATGGCGCTGCCGTTCCTGGCCCAGGGCGGCTCCTCGCTGGTGACGAACTGGCTGGTGGTGGCCCTGCTGATCCGCCTCAGCGACCGGGCCCGCAGGCCGCCGGGGGACGCGCCGGACGCGCTGCGGGACACCGTGGAGACCGAGGCGGTGGCGGTGGCCGGGCGCGCCCCGGAGGCGGGCCGGTGATCCGCTGCACCCGGCACGCCGCCGTCTTCTGTCTGCTGCTCTTCGTCGCGCTGCTGGGCAACGCGGCGTGGGTGCAGGTCTTCCGCGCCCCGGAGCTGGCCGCCGATCCGGCCAACCGCCGGGCGCAGATCGCGCGGTACGCGGAGCCGCGCGGCGCGGTGCTCGTCGCGGGGCGGCCGGTGACCGGTTCGCACGACAGCGGCGGGCGGCTGCGGCACGAGCGGACGTACACCGACGGCCCGCTGTACGCGCCGGTCACCGGCTTCTCCTCGCAGACGTACGGCACCTCGCTGCTGGAGCGCGCCGAGGACGGGGTGCTGGCCGGGACCGATCCGCGGCTGACGGCGTTCCCCTGGTGGGACGGGCTGACGCGGGCGCGGCGGCGGGGCGGGACGGTCGCGACGACCATCGATCCGGCGGTGCAGCGCGCGGCGTTCGCGGGGCTGGGCGACCGTACCGGCGCGGTCGCCGCGCTCGAACCGCGCACCGGCCGCGTCCTGGCGCTGGTCTCCACGCCCTCGTACGACCCGGCGCAGCTGTCGGGGAACGGGCCCCGGGTGACGGCGGCGTGGCGGCGGCTGACCGGGGCGGCGCGGCAGCCGATGCTCAACCGGGCGATCCGGCAGACCTATCCGCCCGGTTCGGCGTTCAAGGTGGTCACCGCCGCGGCGGCGCTGGAGAGCGGGCTGGTCACCGACCCGGACGAGCCCACCGACTCCCCCGATCCGTACACCCTGCCCGGTACGGACACGGTGCTGGTCAACGAGTCGGACGACTGTGAGAACGCCTCGCTGCGGGAGGCGTTCCGGGTCTCCTGCAACACCGTCTTCGCGCGGTTGGGCGTCGACGCGGGGCTGGCGACGATGGTCCGCACGGCGCGGGCGTTCGGCTTCGACGGGCGCGGGCCGCGCATCCCCTCGCCGGTCGCGGCGAGCACCTTCGACACGGCGATGGACCGTGCGCAGCTGGCGCTGTCCTCGATCGGCCAGTACGACACGACGGCGACGCCGCTGCAGATGGCGTCGGTCGCGGCGACGGTGGCGGACGACGGGGAGCGGGCGGCGCCCTATCTGGTGGACGAGGTGACCGACGCGTCCGGGACGGCGCTCGCCGCACCGGAGCGCCCGGCGCCGGTCCGGGCGATGGGCCCGGCGACCGCCCGGCGGCTCCAGGAGCTGATGGTGGATGTCGTCGCGCACGGCAGCGGGCACCGCGCCGCGATCGGCGGCGCGGTCGTCGGCGGCAAGACCGGCACCGCCCAGCACGGCGTCCACAACGAGGGCACCCCGTACGCCTGGTTCATCTCGTGGGCGCGCCGGGAGGACGCCGCGCAGCCCGCGGTGGCGGTCGCGGTGGTGGTCGAGGACGCGGCGGCCGACCGGACCGAGATCAGCGGCGGCGGCAGCGCCGCCCCGATCGCGGGCGCGGTGATGCGGGCGGCGCTCCGCTGAGCCCGCCCCGTGCGGCCCGCCCCGTGCGGCCCGTTCCCGTACGGGCCCGGCGTGCGGCCCGCGCGCCCCGGCACAATGACCGCATGACGGAACCTGACGGCGGTACGGCGGCGCGGGGCGCGGCGGGGTCCGGTGCGGCCGCCCCGCTGACCACGGCGGAGGTCGAGGCGTGGGCGCGGCGGGTGCACGCCGGGCAGACGGACAAGGCGGGCCGCCCGTACGCGGAGCATTTGGCGGCGGTCGCCCACGGGGTGCGGGCACGGGGCGGCACCCCGGAGCAGCTCGCCGCCGCCTGGCTCCACGACGCGGTGGAGGACGGGGCGCTCTCCGCCGGGGAGCTGGCGCGGGCGGCGCTGCCGGACGCGACGAAGGCGATGGTCCTCGCCGTCACCAAGCGGGCCGGCGAACCGCCCGAGGAGTACGCCGCCCGCGTCCTGGCCACCCCGGGCGCCCTGCTGGTCAAGACCGCCGATCTGGCCCACAACGCCGACCCGGCCCGCCTCGCGGCGCTCGACGCCCCGACCCGGGACCGGCTGACGGCGAAGTACGCCCGGATGCGGGGGCTGTTGGGACTGGCGGAGTAGCGGGGCCGGTGGGGGGCGGTCCGGCGGCGGGCGGCGCCCTCCCGCACGCGACCGACGACCACCCGGCCACCCTGCCACCCGGTGACGGGGCTCCCGGTTCCACACCCCGGACGCCCCCGCCCGGAGCGGCGCCGCGTCGCTACCCTGCGCCCCATGCCCCTCCCCCAGCCTCCGTCCACGCGTCCTTCGGCAACGCTCCCCGAAGGAGCGCCCCTTCCCGCCCCCGGCGCCGCCCCGCGGGTCGTGGCCGCCCTCACCGGTGTGGGCGTCCGTCGGCACACCACCGGGCGGCCGATCCTGGACGGCGTCGACTGGACGGTCCGGGCCGGGGAGCACTGGGCGCTGCTCGGCGCGAACGGGGCAGGAAAGACCACCGTGCTGCGGCTGGTGGGCGCGCTGATGTTCCCGACGGTCGGCACGGTCGAGGTGCTCGGCCACCGGCTCGGCGCCGTCGACGTACGGGAGTTGCGCGCGGTGATCGGGCTGGTGTCGAGCGCACAGCAGGTGCCGCAGGACGCGACCGGGCACACCGTCGTCCTCACCGGTGCGAGCGGCACCGTGCAGCCGCTGTGGCGGACGTACGACGACGCCACCCGGGAGCGGGCGCACACACTGCTCGCGGAGCTGGACTGCGCGGAGCTGGCGGACCAGCCGTTCCGGGTCTGTTCCGGCGGGCAGCGGGCGCGGATCCTGATCGCCCGGGCGCTGATGGCCGACCCGTCGCTGCTCCTGCTGGACGAGCCGTTCAACGCCCTGGACCTGCCCTCGCGCGAGGATCTGATCGACGCGCTCCACCGGCTCGCCGTGGACCGCCCGGAGCTGGCGACCGTCACCGTCACCCACCATCTGGAGGAGCTGTCGCCCACCGTCGGCCACGCGCTGCTGCTGCGCGAGGGCCGGGTGCAGGCGCGCGGCCCGGTGGCGGAGGTGCTGACCGGCCCCCGGATGACGGCGTGCTTCGGCCGCCCCGTGGAGGTGTCCCGGCACGCGGGCCGGTGGGCGGCCCGCTCCGGGCGGCATCCGGTGGGCTGACCGGGCGGCGGGTCCCCCCGATGGCGGCGCCGCCCCGGGGTGGCGCGGTCGTTGTCAGGACAAGCGGGGCGTGCGTCCCGTCCGCCGACTCCAGGAGCGCACCATGCCGAGGATCACCCCGAATCTCTGGTTCGACACCCAGGCGAAGGACGCCGCCGAGTTCTACGTCTCGGTGTTCCCCCACTCCCGCGTCACCCAGGTCTCGTACTACGGCGAGGCCGGTCCGCGACCGGCCGGGACGGTGCTGACCGTCGACTTCGAGCTGGACGGGCAGCCGTACACGGCGATCAACGGCGGGCCGGAGTTCACCTTCGACGAGGCGATCTCGCTGCTGATCAACTGCGCGGACCAGTCCGAGGTCGACTACTACTGGGACGCCCTGGGCAAGGGTGGCCGCACCGGTCCGTGCGGCTGGCTCAAGGACCGCTACGGGCTGTCCTGGCAGGTGGTCCCCGACGCGCTCGGGGAGCTGATGGCCGATCCGGATCCGGCCCGCGCCCAGCGGGCGCTCCAGGCGATGCTGGGGATGGAGAAGCTCGACGTCGAGGCGTTGCGGGCGGCGGCGGACGGGGGCTGAGCCCGGCGGCGGACCGGTGCGGCGGGGCGCCCCGCGGTGACGGGCGCCCGCCCGACCGGCCCGGACCGCCCGCCTCAGCCCCGCCCGGCCCCGCCCTCGGTCTCCTCCCCGGTCTCCTCGCCGTCCGCCGCGCCCGCGGCCACCGTCGCGGCGACCTCGGCGGTGCGGGCCGCCTCCTCGGCAGCGAAGCGCCGCGCGTCCAACTGCTCGGCGATCTCCTCGTCCTGGGCCATCAGCGCGTCCAGCTGCGCATCGCCCAGATCGAGGACGCCCAGGTCGGCGTAGGCGCGTTGCAGCCGCGGGCCCCACAGGCCGATGTCCTTGACGCACGGCACGATGCGGCTGAAGAGCAGTTTGCGGAAGAGGTGCAGGAACTCCGACTGCTCGGTGAGTTCCAGGGCCTCGGCGCGCGGTATGCCGAAGTTCTCCAGCACCTCCAGACCGCGCAGCCGGTCCCGCATCAGGTAGCAGCCCTCGATGACGAACTCCTCGCGTTCGCGCAGTTCGGCGTCGGAGAGCTGCCGGTAGTGGTCACGCAGCGCCATCCGGCCGAAGGCGACGTGCCGGGCCTCGTCCTGCATGACGTAGGCGAGGATCTGGTGCGGCAGCGGCTTGGTGGTGGTGTCGCGGAGCATGCCGAACGCGGCCAGCGCCAGGCCCTCGATGAGCACCTGCATCCCGAGGTAGGGCATGTCCCAGCGGGCGTCGCGCAGGGTGTCGTCGAGGAGGGCGCGCAGGCTGTCGTTGACGGGGTAGAGCAGCTGGACCTTCTCGTGGAGGAAGCGGCTGTAGATCTCCGCGTGCCGCGCCTCGTCCATGGCCTGGGTGGCCGAGTAGAACTTCGCGTCGAGGTCGGGCACCGACTCGGTGATCCGCGCGGCGCACACCATCGCGCCCTGCTCCCCGTGGAGGAACTGGCTGAACTGCCAGGACGCGAAGTGCTGCCGCAGCGAGCCGCGCTCCCGCTCGGACATCCGGTCCCAGTACGCCGTGCCGTACAGGGCGGTCACCTCGTCGGGGGTGCCGAGCGGGTCGAACGGGTCGACCTCCTGGTCCCAGTCGATGCGGGTGGTGGCGTCCCACTGCTTGTCCTTGCCCTTCTGGTAGAGGGCGAGGAGCCGGGCGCGGCCCTCGTCGTACTCCCAGCTGAAGCGGGCGGCGCCGGCGGCGGGGACCTCCCACAGGAGGTCGTCCGGCTCTCGGGTGTAGGTCTCGCGGCTCGACACGGGCGTCTCCTCGGCTCACCGGGCTGCTGGGGCCTGTCGTCACGCTCCGCCCGTCGGCCGGGCGGGCGCGTCGTGCGGCGCGGCCCGGCGACGGGGTCATCTGAGGCTCACACGCTCCTTACCGGCGGGTCAAGAAGTCGCGTGCGAGGGATTGACGGGCTTGCTGACAGGCAGTCTCATAAGAGGTGACCGTTGGTAACCCCATGAGCGAGGTGGCCCCAGCCATGACGAGCGCGACGACCGCGATGACCGTGCCGGACACCGAAGTGCTGCGGGACGCCCTCGGGCTGCTCAAGGACCGCGAGCAGGTGGCCGAGCGGCTGCTCGACTCCTCCGCCAAGCACTCCTTCGACCCCGACGCCGAACTCGACTGGGACGCCCCGCTCGAAGCGGGCAAGTGGTACTGGCCGCCGGAGCTGGTCTCCCTCTACGACACCCCGCTGTGGCGCCGGATGTCGGTGGAACAGCAGCAGGACCTCTCCCGCCACGAGGCCGCCTCACTCGCCTCGTTGGGCATCTGGTTCGAGATCATCCTGATGCAGCTGCTGGTCCGGCACATCTACGACAAGCCCGTGACCAGCGCACACGTCCGCTACGCGCTCACCGAGATCGCGGACGAGTGCCGCCACTCCAAGATGTTCGCCCGGCTGATCACCCGCACCGGCGCCCCCACGTACCCGGTCTCCCGCCTCAACCACAACCTCGCCCGGATCCTCAAGACCGTCTCCACCACGCCCGGTTCGTTCGCCTGCACCCTGCTCGGCGAGGAGATCCTCGACTGGATGCAGCGGCTGACCTTCCCGGACGAGCGGGTGCAGACCCTGGTGCGCGGGGTGACCCGGATCCATGTCGTCGAGGAGGCGCGCCATGTGCGCTACGCCCGCGAGGAGTTGCGGCGGCAGATGGTGACCGCGCCGCGCTGGGAGCGGGAGCTGACCCGGGTCAGCTCGGGCGAGGCGGCGCGGGTCTTCTCCCTCGCGTTCGTCAACCCGGAGGTCTACAGCAACGTCGGGCTCGACCGGCGGGAGGCCGTCGCGCAGGTCAGGGCGAGCGGGCACCGCCGTGAGGTGATGCAGTCCGGCGCCAAGCGGCTGACCGACTTCCTCGACGAGATCGGCGTACTGCGCGGCGCGGGCCGCAAGTTGTGGCGCAGCTCCGGCCTGCTGGCCTGATCCGCGCGGCGCGGCGGGCGGCGGCCCGGGCGTCTGTGCAGCCGCGAAGCCGCGGCCGTTACCCTGCAGGTATGAACGGCAGCGGCACCGCCCCAGCAGTACCCCGACCGGCCTACCGCAGGATGGGTGTGGAGCAGCGCCGCAGCCAACTCCTCGCCGCCGCGCTGGGACTCTTCGCCCACCGCGCCCCCGAGGACGTCACCCTCGACGACGTCGCGACCGCCGCCGGGGTCTCCCGGCCGCTGGTCTACCGGTACTTCCCCGGCGGCAAACAGCAGCTGTACGAGGCGGCGCTGCGCAGCGCCGCCGACGCCCTGGAAGGCTGCTTCGACGAACCGGAGGCCGGTCCGCTCACCCAGCGCCTCTCGCACGCCCTCGACCGCTATCTCGCCTTCGTCGACGAGCACGACGCCGGGTTCAGCGCGCTGCTCCAGGGTGGCAGCGTGGTGGAGACGTCCCGGACGTCGGCGATCGTGGACGAGGTCCGGCGCGCCGCGGCCGACCGCATCCTCCAGCACCTCGGCGTGCCGGAGCCGGGGCGGCGGCTGCGGATGACCGTACGGATGTGGATCACGGCGGTGGAGGCCGCCTCGCTGATCTGGCTGGACGAGGAGAAGAACCCGGAGCTGGACGAGTTGCGGGACTGGCTGGTCGACCACTTCGTCGCGCTGCTGACCTCCACGGCGGCGAGCGATCCGCAGACCGCACAGGTGCTGCGCCGGGCCCTGGCCCTGGAGACCCGCGAGGGCCGCCTCGGCGTCCTGGCCCGCGGCGCCCTGCCGGTGCTCGGCGAGGCGGGGCACCTCCTCTGAGACGGCGCGCCCGGGGGCGGGCCGCCCGCAGGGCACCGGTCCGCCCCGCCGTGTGACCCCCGCCGGTGTGACACTGACCCGGTGAGAAGCGAGAACACCCCGTTCACCGGTGGCCCGCTGGACGGCCGGGTGCTGCCGGTCCTCCTCGACGCGACCGGACGGCCGCCGAAGGTCTACACCGTGCCGGTCCCGCACGACGACGGCACCCCGCCGACGGTGCACGTCTACCGCCGCGTCCCGGGCCCGCCCGGCCGCCTCGGTCTGCCCCGCGGCTGGCGCTACGCGTACGATCCCGAGGGCGACACGGGGCGGCGCCGCCTCAAGTGGCCCTGGAGCAAGGCGAGTTGAGAGGTTGGGGCGAGGCGTGCGGCCATCGGTCCCGTACGCCCGCCCCGACCGCACACCACCCGCGAGGTGCCGCCCGGCGCGGGGCTCCCCCACACGCCCGGCGGCGCCGCCCGCGCCTCGGCCGGTGACGCCCGGGGCCCGGCCGGTGGCGCTCCGCCGCGCCAACTCCCGCTCCGCGCACCCGCATCCCACTCTGGTCCGGACCATTGACACCCAATGGTCTAGTCCTGTTTGCTTCCTGCCCGGGGGAGCCGCCCCGCCTCCCTGACCGGATCGACCCCTTCAGGGGCGGCCTCCCCCGCTTCGACACCGCGCCACCGCCCGTGCACCGCCCCGTGCCACCGTCCCGCGCCGTCGACCGAAGGAGCAGCACCATGCGCACCGGCTCGCCCCGCACCGCCCGCCCCGGCCGCACCCGCCGCCGCCGTGCGCTGCCCGCCGCGCTCGCCGCCATCGCCGCCACCGCCGCGCTCACCGCCCTTGCCGGAACCGGACCGGCGCACGCCGCCCCGGCACCCGCCCGCCCCGCTGCCGCTGCCGGGCACACGCTCGTCGGCTATCTCCACACCAGCTTCGCCAACGGCTCCGGCTACACCCGCCTCGCCGACGTCCCCGACAGCTGGGACATCATCGACCTGGCCTTCGGCGAGCCGACCTCACCCACCTCCGGCGACATCCGCTTCTCGCTCTGCCCGCAGAGCGAGTGCCCGGGCGTGGAGAGCGAGGACGACTTCAAGGCGGCGATCAAGGCCAAGCAGGCGGCGGGCAAGAAGGTACTGATCTCCATCGGCGGACAGAACGGCCAGGTCCAGCTGACCACCGCCGCCGCCCGGGACACCTTCGTGAAATCCGTCGGCGACATCATCGACCGCTACGGGCTCGACGGCCTCGACATCGACTTCGAGGGGCACTCCCTCTCCCTGGACGACGGCGACACCGACTTCACCAAGCCCACCACGCCCTCCGTCGTCAACCTCATCGCGGCGGTGAAGTCGCTCAAGGCGAAGTACGGCGACGCGTTCACGCTGACGATGGCGCCGGAGACCTTCTTCGTCCAACTGGGCCACCAGTTCTACGGCTCCGGCCCGTGGGGCGGCCAGGACCCGCGCGCCGGGGCGTATCTGCCGGTGATCCACGCGCTCCGCGACGATCTGACGCTGCTGCACGTCCAGGACTACAACTCCGGCCCGATCATGGGGCTGGACGAGCAGTACCACACCATGGGCAGCGCCGACTTCCACATCGCGATGACGGACATGCTGCTCAGCGGCTTCCCCGTGGCGGGCGACAAGGACAAGGTCTTCCCGCCGCTCAAGCCCTCCCAGGTGGCGATCGGCCTGCCCGCATCGCCCAACGCAGGCAACGGCCACACCTCGACCGGCGACGTCACCAAGGCGCTCAACTGCCTCACCAAGAACACCGACTGCGGCGGCTACACCCCGCACGGCGCCTGGCCGGACCTCGGCGGCCTGATGACCTGGTCGATCAACTGGGACCGCTTCAACAACTGGGAGTTCCAGAAGAACTTCGACGCCTACTTCGGCCGCTGACCGGAACGGGCCCGCACCCCACCCGCACGCCGCCCCGCCCGACGCCGATCGGGTGAGCCAGCCGCCCGCCTCCTCCCTCTTCGTACGGAAATCACCACCCGCCGTGGCAGCATCCCCTGCGTTCGCACGTCACGGATACGGCCGACGGCCGGAGCACCGGGCACCCCGGCGCCCCGGCCGTCGGCGTCGGAGGTGGTCTGATGTCCGGTCCCGCACCGCGGTCGTCGCGCACCCTGCGAGCGGCCGGTGCCACGCTGCTCCTGGGCGCCACCGCGCTGGCCGGACCCGCGGCCTCCGCCTCGGCCGCCCCCACCCCGGACCCGGCCACGACCGCCGCCCCGGACACCCCGGCCCCGGACACCTCGGCCCCGGGCGGCGACAGCCCCGCCGCCCTCCTCCGCCGCCTCCAGGCCCTCTACCGTTCCGCCGAGGAGTCCACCGAGGCGTACAACGCCACCCAGGAGGACCTCAAGGCCACCCAGGCGCGCGCCACGGCCCTCGACGCCCAGTTGCAGCAGGCCCGCGCCCGGCTCGCCGGGGCCCGCGCCGACGCCGGGCGCCTCGCCCGCCAGCAGTACCAGGGCGGCGGCCCCGCCACCTTGGCCCAGTACGTCCGGGTGCTGCTCGCCGACGACCCGGAGCAGGCGATGGACCGCAGCCACCTCCTGCACACCGCCGCCTCCGAAGCCGCCGCCACCGTCGACCGGATGGCCCGCGACGCGCGCCGGGCCGACACCCTCGCCCGGCAGGCGGACGCCGCCCTCGCCCGGCAGCGCACCCTCACCGCACAGCGCGCCCGCCAGCAGACGACCGTGCAGAACCGCCTCAAGGACGTCGAGAAACTGCTCGCCGGACTCTCCGAGGACCAACTCGCCACCCTCGACCGGCTGGAGAGCGACGGCGCCGCCACCGCCCAGCGGGCGCTGGTCTCCCGGGGCGCACTCGGCGCGGCGGGCGCCCCCTCCTCGGCGGGCGACCGGGCCATCGCCTACGGGCTCCGCCAGGTCGGCAAACCGTACGTCTGGGGCGCGACCGGGCCCGACTCCTTCGACTGCTCCGGCCTCACCTCGCAGGCGTGGTCGCACGCCGGGCGGCCCATCCCGCGCACCAGCCAGGAGCAGTGGAAGCGGCTCCCGCACGTCCCGCTGAACCGGCTGCGCCCCGGCGACCTCGTCGTCTACTTCCCCGGCGCAACCCATGTGGCGCTCTACCTCGGCGCCGGAAAGGTCGTCCAGGCGCCCCGCCCGGGCACCGCCGTCCGGGTCTCCCCGCTCGCCGCCAACCCGCCGATCGGCGCCGTCCGCCCGGACCCCGGCGCCCGGCCGGTCAGCGGCTACACCGCGCCCCGCCAGGTGACCGCCGACGGCCCGGCGTCCGGCGGCGCGGACACCGGATACGCGACGTCCGCCGCCCCCGGGCACTGAGCCGGGGACGACGGACGGGAAGCGGCGGACGGTCCGGGGTCAGACCTCCGGGCCGCCGAACGAACCGAGGTACGCCTCGCACTTCTCCCGCTCGAAGAAGAAGTTCTCGAAGTCGGCGGGGTCGTTGAAGCCGTTGGCGAAGCGGTCCGCGACCGGCTGGATCTGCCCGGCGGCACCGAGCAGGTTCAGCACATGCTCGGGCGGCGGCGCCAGCATCGCGTTGGTCCACTTGGTGACGTGCTGCGCGGTCTGCCAGTAGCGGTCGAAGGTGGCCTGCATCCACTCCGCGTCGAACGGCTGGTCACCGCGCTCGACGATGGAGGCGAGGTAGGCGGCCGCGCACTTGGAGGCGGAGTTGGAGCCCTGACCGGTGATCGGGTCGTTGGCCACGACGACGTCCGCGACCCCGAGGACCAGACCGCCGGAGGGCAGCTGCCCGACGGGCCTGCGCACCGTCGGCGCATACCGTCCGGCCAGTGTGCCCTGCGCATCGGTCAGTTCGACCTTCGTGGAGCGCGCGTACTCCCACGGCAGGAACTTCTCCAGCAGTTCGAGGGTGAGCGCCAGGTGCTCGTTGGGGTCCTTGACGCCCTGGAACGCGTCGAGCGGACCACCCGGTACGCCCTCCCAGAAGAGGATGTCGGCACGGCCGGAGTTGGTGAACGTCGGCATGACGAACAGCTCGCCGACGCCGGGCACCAGGTTGCAGCGGACCGCGTCGAACTCGGGGTGCTCCGGGCGCGGCCCCATGCCGTGGACGTACGCGACGGCCAGCGCGCGCTGCGGGGCGTCGTACGGCGAACGGGACGCGTCGCGGCCGAACATCGACACCAGCTCGCCCTTGCCCGCCGAGACCAGCGTCAGATCGTAGCGGCGGGCGAAGAAGTCCAGGTCGGAGACTGCCGCGCCGTGGATGACGAGCTGACCGCCGCGCTGTGCGAAGGTCTCCATCCACCCGGCCATCTTGACCCGCTGGTCGACGGACTGGGCGTAGCCGTCGAGCTTGCCGACCCAGTCGATGGCCCGCTGCGAGCCCTCGGGCGACTGGAAGCTGCCGGGGGCGGCGACCGAGACGCCCAGACCCTCGATGCGCGGCGCCTGGCTCTCCCAGAAGTTGAGCTGGAGGTCGCGCTCGTGCTGGAGGGCGGTGTGGAACATGCACTGCGTCGACATGACCCGTCCGGAGCGGATCTCGTCGGGAGTGCGGTTGGACATCAGGGTGACCTCGTACCCCTTGGACTGGAGGCCAAGGGCGAGCTGGAGGCCGGACTGGCCGGCTCCCACGACGAGTATCTTCCGCATGGCGGTGCTCTTCTCTGCGTTCGCTGCTGCTTCGGGGCGGGGGTGGATCGGTGCGGCGGCAGCCTATTCGGGCGTTTCGGCCAGCGCGTGGCCGACCAGTGCCAGCAGCGATTCGACGACCGTGGGCCGATTCCTCGCATCCATGATCACGATGGGTACGTGCGGCGGCACGGTCAGCGCGTCCCGCACGTCCTCCACCGCGTACATCGGTGTCCCCTCGAAGTGGTTGACGGCGACGACGTAGGGCAGCTGGCAGCTCTCGAAGTAGTCGAGCGCCGGGAAGCAGTCCTCGAGGCGTCGGGTGTCCGCCATCACGATCGCGCCGATCGCGCCGCGCACCAGGTCGTCCCACATGAACCAGAAGCGCTGCTGTCCGGGCGTGCCGAACAGGTAGAGCACCAGCTCCTCGTCGAGCGTGATGCGGCCGAAGTCCATCGCCACCGTGGTGGTCTTCTTCTCCGGCGTGGCGGTCAGATCGTCCGTCTCCGCGCTCGCCTGCGTCATCACCGCCTCGGTCTGCAGCGGGGTGATCTCCGAGACCGAGCCGACGAAGGTGGTCTTGCCGACACCGAAGCCACCGGCGACCACGATCTTCGTGGAGATCGGGGCCCGCGAGCGGTCGGTCTGCCAGCTCTGCAGGCCCATGTCGGCGGCGGACTGCGCACCACCGGCGAACAGGTCCACGCCGTCGGCGCCCGCCGCACCGGCCGTTATCGTGTCAGAGCCTGTGAAGTCCACTCAGCACCCTTTCCAGCAGCGCGCGGTCGGGCCGGCCGGTGCCGTGACCGGTGCCGTAGACGCGGATCTTTCCCTGGTCGGCGAGGTCGCTCAGCAGCACCCGGACCACGCCGAGCGGCATCTTGAGCAGTGCGGAGATCTCCGCCACCGAACGCATCCGGCGGCACAGTTCCACGATGGCGCGCATCTCCGGCATGACCCGGTCGCCCCAGCCGCCGGACGTCAGCTCGGGACGCTCGGCGGAGGCGTCGAGCGCCGCCACGATCGTCTCGACGAGCAGGACGTGACCGAAGCGGGTCCGGCCGCCGGTCAGTGAATACGGTCGTACACGCGCGGGTTTACGGTCCCCGCCGCGCACGGGGAGTTGGGGTGTGGTGCTCACTGGGCGCTCTCCATCGACTTACGCAATTCGCTGCGGAGTTCGGGGGTGAGGACATGTCCGGCACGGCCGACGAAGAGCGCCATGTGGTAGGCGATGATGCTCATGTCGCAGTCCGGCGTCGCGTGCACGCCGAGCAGCGAACCGTCGCTGATCGACATCACGAAGAGACTGCCCTCGTCCATGGTGACCATGGTCTGCTTGACCAGCCCGCCGGACATCAGCTTGGCGGCGCCGGAGGTGAGGCTGCCGAGACCCGAGACGATGGTGGCCAGGTCGGCGCTGGAGCCGCGGGGCCCCTCACCGTCCTCCGCGTGCGCCGCCTCCCCGTTCCGACCGGGGTCGGAGGAGAGCAGCAGCAGACCGTCGGAGGAGACGACGGCGACGGAGAGGATCCCCGGGACCTCGTCGACAAGATTGGTCAGCAGCCAGTGCAGGTTCCGGGCCTGGGTGCTCCGGCCTGCTCCGTGGGCAATGGGTGCTTGGGCCATCAATCGCGTGCCTCCTCGACAACGTGGCTCTTCCCCGGGGCCCCCGCTCCGTCGGTGTCCGTCTGTGAGCCGGTCTGCTGCGCGGCCCCGTCCTGCGGCGCCGCGGCGGCCGGTCCTGCGGGGCCGCCCGCGAACTCGGCCTCGACCTCGCGGCGGCCGGAGCGCGCACCCTGCTGGAAGCCGCCGAGCCGCCGCCGCAGCGCCTCCGCGTTGGCCTTGCCGGTCTTGCGCGGCGCGGCGGTGTTCGCCTTCGGCGCCACGACCTTGGGTGTGCGCTTGGGCAGGCCCATGTCCGTACGGCGCTGCTCGGGCACCGCGGCGTCCGGCGTGGCCTCCCCGGCGTGCGGCGCGGCCGCCGGGCCGGGCTCCGCTGCCGGGGCGGGCCGGGCGTGCTGGTCGGGCCCGATGGCGTACGGGTCGGCCGGGGCGGCGGGCTCCTGCGGCCTGCGGTGGCTGCCGGTGCCGGGCGCGGCGTAGGGGCCGGACGACATCGGGCCGTACGCGCTGCCGCCGTCCGCGGCGGGCGCCTCGACGTACGGGGCGACCGGACCGGCCGGGGCGGGACGCCCGCCGGACGCGTCCGGACCGACCTGGGTGACCGGCGCCTGCGGACCGGGCACCTGCGGGGCCGGGGCCTGCGCCTGCCGACCGGGCGCCTGCGGGGCCGGGGCCGCGCCCGGGGGCTGCGGCTGCGGCGCTATCGGACCCTGGGGAGCCGGGTCCTGCGGGGCCGGGACCTGCGGACCGGTCGGGGTCTGCGGACCGGCGGGCGCCTGTGGGCCCGTCGGCGCCTGCGGCGTGGGGGCGCCGCGGTCGGGGAGACCGGCCGCGTCGATGGCGCGCTCGGCGGCGGCGACCAGCGGGTCGGCCTGCGGGGCGGGGGCCGCGGCGGGACGCGCGGGGGCGCCGCCGCGCTTCGGCAGGCCGGACGGGTCGGCCCGCGGCACCCGGGTCTGGAGCGCGTTGGAGTTGGCCTCGGCGACCGAACCGGGCAGCACCGGGCCGGGGGCCGGGGCGCCCGCGCGGGTGTTCACCGGGCCGGGGCGGGTCGGCAGGATCGAGCCGGGCAGCACCACCACGGCGGTCACCCCGCCCTGGTGCTGGGCGCGCAGCTGCACCCGGACGCCGTGCCGGGCGGCGAGCCGCACCACGACGTACAGGCCCAGGCCCAGGGACTCGTCGATGGTCTCGGAGGTCGAGGCGGCCTCCGCGTCGGCGAGCCGTTCGTTCAGCTCGGCGAGGCGCTCGGCGGTCATGCCGATGCCCTCGTCCTGCACCGAGAGCATCAGCTCACCGGTCTCCAGCAGCCAGCCGGACAGCTCGACATGGGCCTCCGGCGGGGAGAACGCGGTGGCGTTCTCCAGGAGTTCGGCGACCAGGTGGCTGATGTCGTCCGCGGCGAACCCGGCGAGCTGGGCGTGCGGCGGCAGCGACTGGATGATCACCCGGTCGTACCGCTCGATCTCACTGACCGAGGCGCGCAGCACATCCAGCAGCGGCACCGGGCCCGCGTTGCTGGTGCCGTGCTCGGTGTCGGCGAGGACCAGCAGGTTCTCGCTGTTGCGGCGCATCTGCGCGGCGAAGTGGTCGAGCTTGTAGAGCGTCTCCAGGGCCTCGGGGTCCTGCTCCTGCTCCTCCATCGACTCGATGACGTGGAGCTGCCGCTCGACCAGGCTGATGGTGCGCAGCGCGAGGTTGACGTACCGGCCGTGCACACCGGTACGCAGCGTCGCCAGCCGCTCGGTCAGCTCCGCGACCTCGGCCCGCAGCGCCTCGCGCTCGCCGTCGAGCACCTCGCGCTCGTCGGCCAGCCGCTGGCGGGCGGTGATCAGACGGCCGCGCTCGCCCTCCAGCTCGGCGGTGCGCCGGGCCACGTCGGAGACCTGCGCGTGCAGGGCGTTGACGGAGCGGACGGCGGCGGCGAACTCGTCGTTGCGGCCCTTGAAGGCGATGGGCTCCTCGTGCGCCGGGTCCGCGGCGACCCGCTTGGCGCCGAGCCGCAGCGCGGCCAGCGGGCGGGTCATGGAGCGGGCGGCGGAGATCGAGACGCCGAGCGCCAGCAGCAGACAGACGCCGACCAGCGCGATCCGGATCTCCAGCGCGGTGACGTCGTCGTCGCGCAGATCGGACAGGCGCTGGATCTCCTGGGTGGCCAGGGCCGACTCGATGCCGCGCATCAGGTCGATCCGGGCGGTGAGGGTGGCCTGGACCCGCGAGCGGCTGAGCGCCGCGTCGGCGGCGTCCATCCGCGGCTGGTCGGTGAGGCGGGTGAGGTACCGCTCGGCGGTGGTGACGTCCGCGCCGTTGACGGTGGCGTCGTAGCGGTCCTGGGTGCGCTCCGCGGCGATCTGCGAGAAGTCCGCGAGGGAGCCCTGTTCGCGCAGGTGGGCGAGTTGGGCCGCGGCGGTCAGCTGGGGCTGCTCACCGCCTGCGCGCAGCGCGGCGAGCAGCAGCGCGCGAGTTCCGGCGGCCTGTTCGACGGCGCGGCCGAGCGCGGGCAGCGCGCGGGTGTCGGCGTCGTCGCCGTCCGCGCGGCCGGGCAGCGAGCGGGCGATGTCGTCGGCGATGGCGCCGAGCGCCTGGAGGGTGCGGGTGTACGCCTCGTAGGTGGAGGTCGCGGTCGCCGGTCCCGCCAGGGCCTCCTGACGGATCTGCGGCAACGTGGCGAGCTGCTTCTCGGCGGCGGCGTAGACGGTGGTCTCGCCGGACGCGTTCTGGGAGGCGGCCCGCAGATCGCGCAGCTGCCGGTCGACGCGGGCGCGCAGCGAGTCGTAACCGGCGGCGGTGCTGCCCGCGCGTCCGGTGGCGATGTACGACGTCATGGTGTCGCGCTCGTCCGCGAGGGAGTGGGAGAGCGCGATCGCCCGTGAGTCGAGTTGGGCGAGGTCGACGAGGCGCTGGCTGGTGTGGGTGTCGTCCACCGCGGCGCTGATGCCGGGGGCACCGGCGCCTGCGACGGCGACCGCGACCACCGCCACCGCGCCCATCAGGCGGTTGCGCACCCGCGCGGGGCGCCTGCCCGCGGGGTCACCACCGGTCGTCGTGCCGGGGCCTTGACCCGTGTCCGGTACCGGGACCGGTCGGGCCGGCGTTCCCGGCTTCCCTGCGCTGCCCCGAAGCCGCTTCTTCCGCACCGCTGCTCGCATTCCTGTCTCGCCTGCCCACGCCGTGTGGCGCGCGGGTCCGGCTCGGTTTCCGCTCGCGGGGCGAACCTGCGCGAAACCGCAGCAGTGCACACTTCCGCGAAGGGAAACAGCCCGGCTTTGCGCGGCGCGACGTATGTCCCGGCCCGCCCCCCATGATCCGGGAAGCGACCTTTCCACCGGCTCCGCGCAGTGGCTCGGCAACACTTGCCCGGCCACGCGAATGAGTGAACATCAATCGGAAGTTGACCATCAACTTCCGTGCATGGCCGATTCTCGGTGCAACCCGACGCAACCCTGTGGTGCGTTTGGAGAACCGGTCGGCTCCTGCAAAGATGCCCGCCCGCATCGCGCGCGCCCCCGCACAAGCGGGCCCGCCCCGGGCGCCGCCCCGCAGGTCGGCGGCGCCCCGCCCACGCGGCGCGGTCACCGCCGCCGCCCGGCGCCGCTCCGGCAGACTGCCCGGCATGCGCATCGAACTCGCCGTCGCACCGGGCGATCCCCAACACCCAAACGAGGACTACGCTTCCGTCGCCCTGCCCGCGTCCGGCCAGGGCGGAAGCCTGGTGCTGCTGGACGGCGTGACGCCGCCTGAGGGCGACTACGGCTGCCTCCACACGGTCCCGTGGTTCACCGCGCGTCTGGGGGGCGCGATGCTCGAACTGTCGGTTTCGCACCGGGACATGACGCTCCCTGAGGTGCTCGCGGCGGCCATCTCCCGTACGGCCGCCATTCACCGGTCGACATGTGACCTTTCTCACCCCCGCACTCCGCAGGCCACAGTAGTGGCCGTCCGCTGGTCCGACGAGACCGTCGAACACCTCGTACTCTCCGATTCGGCCCTGTTGTTGACGGGTGCGGACGGTTCCGTGACGCCGGTGCTCGACACCCGGCTCGACCAGCTGACCCCGGCGGTCCGCGCCGCGCGCGAGGCGCTGCGGGCGCTGCCGCGCGGTACGCCCGGGCGGGAGGCGGCCGCCCGCGCGTACGTCCGCTCCGTGGAGGCGCTGCGCAACGCCGAGGGCGGGTTCTTCACCGCGGCGGCCGATCCGTCGGTCGCCGCCCGGGCGGTCACCGGGCGCACCCCGCGGTCCGAGGTGCGGGCGCTGACGGCGCTCAGCGACGGCGCCGGGCGGTGGGTGGAGGTGTTTCGCGCGGGTTCCTGGCGGGAGTGCGCGGCGCTGGTGGCACGGGAGGGTCCGCAGGCGCTGATCGACGCGGTCCGCGCGGCGGAGGCGGCGGATCCGGCGGGCTCCGCGTACCCGCGCGGCAAGGCGCGGGACGACGCGGCGGTGGTGTACGTGGAGCCGTGAGACCGGGGGCGCCCGGGGTGGCCGGGCGGCGCGCGGGCCGCGGCGGGCGCCCCCGAAGCCCCCGAAGCCCCCGGCGCACCGGGCGGGGCGCGTTCTACGACGCGTCCTCCCCCTCCTGTTCCGCGTTGAGGCGGTGCAGCAGGCGGCTCAGCTCGGCGACCTCGGTGCGGTCCCAGGAGGCGAGGCGGCGGGCGTAGCGGGCGCGGCGGGCGAGGCGGGCCCGGCCGTAGCGGTCGCGTCCCTCGTCGGTGAGGCGGACCAGGACGGCGCGGCCGTCGGCGGGGTCCGGCTCGCGGGCGACCAGGCCCAGCTCCTCAAGGGCGTGCAGCTGACGGCTCATCGTCGCCTTGCCGACGCCGAAGTACCCGGCCAGGTCGGTGGCGCGCTGCGCCCCGGCGTCGGAGAGGCGCACCAGCAGGCCGTACGCGGCGGGCTCCATGTCGGGGTGGACCTCGCGGGCCAGCTCGCCGGAGGAGGCGCGGGCCCGGCGCAGGAACACCGCCAATTCGCGCTCCAGGGCGAGGAATACGTGGTCCACACCCGCCGCGTCGCCGTGGTCCGTCGCTCCGTCGGCTGCGGTGTTGTGCACGTCAGCACCCTTTCCGGCGTTTCCGTTCGTGAAAAGTTTCCGCTCGCCGCGGCCGAAGCCGCAGCTCCGCCAGTATTTCGCAGGATTAGACCAACGGCAGCCCCGTGTCCCCCTTTTATCGCCGCGGTCTACGCGCGTATCGTCATTTCTGGCATGGCCACACCAAGTCAGGTGTCGCTCTGCCCGGTCCGCGCACCGCGTCCGCACCGTCGGCGCCGGTACGCGCCGCGCACGCCGCACCACCGCACCTCCGCACGTCGGCACTTCCGCACCCGCACTTCCGCACCGCACTCCGCCGCGCCCCGCGGCGGTCGTCGCCGTACCCCGGCGGCGCGTGACACCGGGACCGTGGTCCGCCGCGGCTCCGTATCCCCCCTCAGGTCACCTCACACGAAAACCGGAGGCACGCATGCTCGTGCACAGGTCGGGCTCCCCGCACCGCACCCGCTCCCGCTCCCTGGCCACCGCGGCCGGCGCCCTGCTCGCCACCGCCGCGCTGCTGGTCGGCCTGCCCGGCAGCGCCACCGCCGCCGCGACGCCCGCCAAGGACGCGCCCGAACCGGCCCACCCCGCGCAGGACTGGGCCGGATCGCAGATCGCCGCACACGAGGGCACCGGCACCGACCGCCCGGCGACCGGGCTGCTCGCCGGGGTCGAGGGTGTCGACGTCAGCGGTCACCAGGGCAACGTCGACTGGGCGACGCTCTGGAACAGCGGCGTGAAGTTCGCGTACGTCAAGGCGACGGAGTCGACGAGCTACACCAACCCCTCCTTCGCCCAGCAGTACAACGGGTCGTACAACGTCGGCATGATCCGCGGCGCGTACCACTTCGCCACCCCGAACACCTCCAGCGGTGCCGCCCAGGCCAACTACTTCGTCGACCACGGCGGCGGCTGGTCCAAGGACGGCAAGACCCTGCCGGGCGCGCTGGACATGGAGTACAACCCGTACGGCGACACCTGCTACGGCATGAGCGCCGCCGGGCTCGTCAACTGGATGAAGGACTGGTTCGCGACCTACAAGTCGCGCACCGGACGCGACGCCGTCATCTACACCTCCACCAGCTGGTGGCAGCAGTGCACCGGCAACAACGCGAGCTTCGGCAGCGTCAACCCGCTGTGGGTGCCGCGCTACGGCTCCTCGGTCGGTGAACTCCCGGGCGGCTGGGGCTTCCACACCATCTGGCAGTACACCTCGACCGGTCCGAACGTCGGGGACCACAACTCGTTCAACGGCGCGTACGACCGGCTCCAGGCGCTCGCCAACGGCTGATCCCGCGCGCCCCGCGGAGGACCGCGGGCGGTACACAGAAGAAGGGGCCCCTCCCACGTGCTGCGGGAGGGGCCCTTCCCCTGGGCGCGGCGCCCGGCGCGTCCGTCACGCCGCGGCGGGCACCGCGCCGTCCGGGGCGGCCGGGTCACGGAGCGGCGCCGCCGCGTCGGTCAGCGCCAGCTCCAGCACCGTGCGCACATCGGTGACCGGCCGTACGTCGAGGGTCCCGAGGATCTCGTCGGGGACCTCGTCCAGATCCGGTTCGTTGCGCTGCGGGATGATCACCGTGGTGATGCCCGCACGGTGCGCGGCCAGCAGCTTCTGCTTGATCCCGCCGACCGGCAGCACCCGCCCGGTCAGCGACACCTCACCGGTCATCGCCACCTCCGGCCGCACCTGACGGCCCGACAGCAGCGAGGCCAGCGCGGTGGTCATCGTGACGCCCGCGCTCGGCCCGTCCTTGGGGACGGCTCCGGCCGGTACGTGCAGATGGACGCCGCGCTCCTTGAGATCGCCGACCGGCAGCTCCAGCTCCGCGCCGTGGGAGCGCAGGAAGGAGAGCGCGATGTGCGCCGACTCCTTCATCACGTCGCCGAGCTGACCGGTGAGCGTCAGCCCCGAGGCGCCCGTCTCCGGGTCGGCGAGCGACGCCTCGACGTAGAGCACATCGCCCCCGGCGCCGGTGACCGCGAGCCCGGTGACCACCCCGGGCACGGCGGTCCGCCGCACCGCCGGGTCCTGCGCCGCCTCCGGGGTGTGGTGCGGCCGTCCGATCAGCGGGCGCAGCTCCTCGGTGCCCACGGTGAACGGCAGCTCCCGTTCGCCCAGTTCGTGCCGGGCGGCCACCTTGCGCAGCAGCCGGGCGACCGCGCGCTCCAGGTTCCGCACGCCCGCCTCGCGGGTGTACTCCCCGGCCAGGCTGCGCAGTGCGCCGTCGGTGAGGGTGACCTCGCCGGGCGCGAGTCCGGCCAGCTCCAGCTGGCGCGGGAGCAGATGGTCGCGGGCGATGACGATCTTCTCGTCCTCGGTGTAGCCGTCCAGCCGGACCAGCTCCATCCGGTCGAGCAGCGGCCCGGGGATGGCGTCGAGGACGTTGGCGGTGGCGAGGAACACCACGTCGCTGAGGTCGAGTTCGACCTCCAGGTAGTGGTCGCGGAAGGTGTGGTTCTGCGCCGGGTCCAGGACCTCCAGGAGCGCCGCCGCGGGGTCGCCGCGGTAGTCGGAGCCGACCTTGTCGATCTCGTCGAGCAGCACCACCGGGTTCATCGAACCGGCTTCCTTGATCGCCCGGACGATACGGCCGGGCAGCGCGCCGACGTAGGTCCGCCGGTGGCCGCGGATCTCCGCCTCGTCGCGTACGCCGCCGAGCGCCACCCGGACGAAGGAGCGGCCCATGGCCCGGGCGACGGACTCGCCGAGCGAGGTCTTGCCGACACCGGGCGGGCCGACCAGCGCCAGCACGGCGCCCCCGGCGCGGCGCCCGCCGGTGGCCTCCCGGCCCTCGGGCGCCTCCGCCGCCCGTTCGGCGCGGCGTTTGCGGACCGCCAGGTACTCGGTGATCCGCTCCTTGACGTCCTCCAGACCGGCGTGGTCCGCGTCGAGCACGGCGCGGGCGCCGGTGATGTCGTAGGCGTCCTCGGTCCGTTCGTTCCAGGGCAGTTCGAGGACGGTGTCGAGCCAGTTGCGGATCCAGGGGCCCTCGGGGCTCTGGTCGCCCGCGTGCTCCAGCTTGTCGACCTCCTTGAGGGCGGCCCTGCGGACGTCCTCGGGGAGCGCCGCCGCCTCGACGCGGGCGCGGTAGTCGGCGTTCTCGTCGTCGCCGTCGCCGGTCAGCTCGGACAGTTCCTTACGGACCGCCTCCAGCTGCCGCCGGAGCAGGAATTCGCGCTGCTGCCTGTCGACGCCCTCCTGGACGTCCTTGGCGATGGACTCGGCGACGTCCTGTTCGGCCAGATGGTCGCGGAGCGTCTCGGTGGCGAACTTCAGCCGGGCGACCGGGTCGACGGTCTCCAGCAGCCGGACCTTCTGCTCGGTGGTGAGGAACGGCGAGTACCCGGCGTTGTCGGCGAGGGCCGAGACGTCCTCGATCTGCTGGACGCGGTCGACGACCTGCCAGGCGCCGCGCTTGCGCAGCCAGCTGGTGGCCAGCGCCTTGTACTCGGTGACCAGCTCGGTCACCGCGCCGGGCAGCATGCGGCCGCCCTCGCCGTCGGTGGCGCCCGCCACCGTCTCCTCGACGGCGGTGCCCGCCACCCAGAGGGCGGCGCCCGGACCGGTGGTGCCGGAGCCGATACGCACCCGGCCCAGCCCGCGGATCAGCGCGCCGGGGTCGCCGTCGGACAACCGGCCGA
Source organism: Streptomyces catenulae (assembly GCF_000718015.1). GTDB lineage: Bacteria > Actinomycetota > Actinomycetes > Streptomycetales > Streptomycetaceae > Streptomyces > Streptomyces catenulae. Next base: position 132,339 of record NZ_JODY01000004.1, read on the forward strand.
CCTGCTCGACCCGTCCGAGCGTGCCGATCGCCGCGTAGGTGCCGTCGACCCGGGGCACAAGCAGCACCTCCGGCTTGTTGCCCTGGACGGCGGCGGACTGCGCGGCCTCCACGGCGGCCCGTACGTCCGCGTCCGACAGGTCCAGCGGTACGACCATCCCGGGCAGCACCACCTCGTCGTCGAGGGGCAGCACCGGCAGAGTGAGCGTGTGGGACGACGAAGCCATGATCTCCCCTTAGTCAGGCAAGTTGAGCTGTACCCACTCAATGCCCGGGGGCGGGAGATGTTCCCCGCTCCGTGTTCGCCGTGAGCGATCAGGGGATCGCGGTCCGGCACGGCGGACGGCGGCCCACCCGGCCCTCCGGTGCGCCACGCCCGCCCGCCGTCGCTGCCGAAAAACCGTTTGCCACCGCTCGTACCGTCGAACCGTGACGGACATCGACGGCTTGCTCGCGGCCTACGACGAGCGGATGCGGGGCGTCCCGGAGGACCTTCCCCCGGGCGTCACCCTGGAGCAGGACGGGCCGCTGACACGGCTGACCGGCCAGTTCCGCGGCTTCGTCAGCGGCCCGCCGGACCTGGGCCTGCACGGCGCCGAGCTGGACGCGCTGATCGCCCGGCAGCGCGCGGTGTTCGCCGCCCGGGGCGAGGCCGTGGAGTGGAAGACCCGCGGCCACGACCTCCCGGCGGACCTCCCCGAGCGGCTGCGGGCCGCCGGGTTCGTACCCGAGGAGCGGGAGACGGTACTCATCGGCCGCGCCCGGGAGCTGGCCGGGGACCCGGTGCTCCCCGAGGGCGTCACACTGCGCCAGGTCACCGACGACGCCGATCTGCGACGCATCGCGGCCATGGAGACGGCGGTGTGGGGCGACGACCACGACTGGCTGGCCGACGATCTGATCGCCCGGGTCGCCGCCGCCCCGGACGGCATCGCGGTGCTGGTCGCGGAGGCGGGCAACGAGGTGATCTCGGCGGGCTGGCTGGTGCTGCGGCCCGGCACCGGCTTCGCGAGCCTGTGGGGCGGCTCGACGCTGCCCGCCTGGCGTGGCCGCGGCGTCTACCGCGCCCTGGTCGCCGCCCGCGCCATGCTCGCGGTGGCCCACGGCGCGGACCTCCTCCAGGTCGACGCCTCCGACGCCAGCGCCCCGATCCTGCGCCGCCTCGGCTTCCACCCGGTGACCACGACCACCCCGTACGTCTGGACGCCCGGCGGCTGAGCGACCGCCGGGGCGGCGGGCGCCCGGCCCCCGCTCAGCGCCGCCGCACCCCGGCCACCGGCACCGGGCGCCCCGGCACCGGGCGCCCCGGCACCGGCACCGCACGCGCCACCACGGCGCGCCCGGCCGTCCGCCGCAGCGCCGGATGGCCCAGGTCGCCGTGGAGCCGGGCCGGGCGCGGGCCGGACCGCGCCCGGCGCAGCAGCGGCCAGGCGGCGACGCCGAGGGCGAGGGAGAGCAGATGGCCGCCGGAGCTGAGCGGGTCGGTGAAGCTCAGCAGATCGGCCGTGGCGTAACAGGCGGCGCCGCCGAGCAGCGGCCACCGCAGCCGCCCCGCCACCACTCCGGCCAGCGCCCCGGCGCAGGTCATCACGCCGTAGCTGATGCCGTAGTCGAGGCGGTGCGCCGCACCGGGCGGCAGCGCCCCGGTGGCGACGGCGGCGCCCACCGGCAGCTCCGTGGCGAGGGTGGCCAGCACATGGCCGCCGAGGAAGACCGCGAGGGTGCGCGCCGCGCCGACCCGCCGCTCCAGCGCCGCCAGGACGACGACGAAGGCGAGCGCGAAACCGGAGAGCACCCCGCCGTCGATCCACAGCGCGCTCGCCACCAGCACCCGCACCGGCGTCGCCGCCAGATGCGCCGCGTCCGTGCTGGAGCCCCGCAGCAGCTCCGCCACCCGCGCCGGGTCCGCGTACGCCGCGAAGAGCGAGGTCGCCACCAGCAGCAGCGCGTACCAGAAGGTGAACGGCGTCGCCCGGGGCCCGGGCAGCGCCCGCCCCGCCCACCGGCGCCACCACGCCGCACCCCCGCGCGGGGGCAGCCCGGCCCGTATCTCCGTCACACCGCTCACCGCACCCCTCCCGTCCCTGTCGGTCCGTCCGCCGTACTCAACGTGCGGCGGCGCCCGCCCGTTCACCGCACGCCGCCCCGCGGCGCGTGAGCTACGTCACGGCACACAACCCCGGACGGGCCCACGGCGTTGTCCGCGCAATCGGTTGGACCCGCGCCCGCGCGGTTGGCCAGGATGACCCGCATGACTCCCGTTCCCCCCGACCCGACCTTCCCCACCCCGGCCGGCCCCGTGGACGGCCCGGTCACACTGGACCGCCGCGACGGCCCGTACGGCGAGGTGGCGCTGCGCCGCCGCGGCGGCGCGGACGGCTCCGGCGGCGCGCCGGTCTTCGAGATCATCGCCAACGGCTGCTTCCTGATGGACACCTCCGACGGCCGCTCCGAACGGCTGCTGATCGATGCGGCACTGGCCGGTCTACCGCCGGAGCGGATCCGTCCAGCGGTGCTCATCGGCGGCCTCGGCGTGGGGTTTTCGCTGGTCAGAGCGGTGGAGCAGGAGCGTTGGGGGCGGATCGCGGTGGTCGAGCGGGAGGCCGCGGTGATCGACTGGCACCGCACCGGCCCGCTCTCCGCCCTGACCGGCCGGGCGCTCGCCGACCCGCGCACCGCGATCGTGCACACCGATCTGGTGGCCCATCTGCGCGACGGGGCGGCCCCCGGCTCGTACGACGCGCTCTGCCTGGACATCGACAACGGACCGGACTGGACGGTCACCGACGGCAACGACGGGCTCTACTCCCCCGCCGGGCTCGCGGCCTGCCGGGCGGCGCTGACGGAAGGCGGGGTGCTGGCCGTCTGGTCGGCCCAGCCGTCGCCCGCCTTCGACCAGGCCCTCCGGAATGCCGGTTTCCGGCACGTTCGCACGGAAGAGGTGCCTGTCACCCGAGGTGTCCCCGATGTTGTTCACCTCGCGCACAAGGGCGCGTAGCCGACAGTCACACCGTGCGCTTACGCTGCTCCCCTGGATGTGACGCGGCGCGGCGATCCGCGCCCTGCGCCGGACCGCCGCGCGCTGCCGCACGTCCACTCACTACGCGACCAGGCACACGGGGACATGCAGGGGCGGGCGATGGACCAGACGCAAACCAGCCAGGGCGGTACCGCCGCGGCCACGCCGGGCGCCCAGCGCCGGGTACTGGTCGTCGAGGACGACCCGACGATCGTGGACGCCATCGCGACCCGGCTCCGCGCCGAGGGCTTCCAGGTGCAGACGGCGACGGACGGCCCGGCGGCCGTCGACACCGCCGAGGCGTGGCAGCCCGATCTGCTGGTCCTCGACGTGATGCTGCCGGGCTTCGACGGTCTGGAGGTCTGCCGCCGGGTGCAGGCGCAGCGCCCGGTGCCGGTGATGATGCTCACCGCCCGCGACGACGAGACCGACATGCTGGTCGGTCTGGGCGTCGGCGCGGACGACTACATGACCAAGCCGTTCTCCATGCGGGAGCTGGCCGCGCGGGTGCACGTCCTGCTGCGCCGGGTGGAGCGGGCGGCGCTCGCCGCGCACACCCCGCGCAGCGGCATCCTGCGCCTGGGCGAGCTGGAGATCGACCACGCCCAGCGCCGGGTGCGGGTGCGCGGCGCCGACGTCCATCTGACGCCGACCGAGTTCGACCTGCTGGTCTGTCTGGCCAACACGCCGCGCGCGGTGCTCTCCCGTGAGCAGCTGCTGGCCGAGGTGTGGGACTGGGCCGACGCGTCCGGGACGCGCACGGTCGACAGCCACATCAAGGCGCTCCGCCGCAAGATCGGCGCCGAGCGCATCCGTACGGTCCACGGCGTCGGCTACGCCCTGGAGACCCCGCCCGCATGACGCCCGGATGGCGGGCGCGCGGCCGTGCCCTGGCCGGGCGCCTGTGGGAGGGGCTGCGGCCGCTCGACCCGTACCGCTCGGTGAAGGCGGCGCTCGGCGCGCTGGTCGTCGTCTCGGTGATCATCACCACCCTGCTGGTCTTCGTCGCCATCCACTCGGCGACCGAGCTACGGGTGATCACGGTCTTCTCGATCATCGCGTCGCTGCTGGTCACCCAGTTCGTGGCGAACAATCTGACCGCGCCGCTGGACGAGATGACGGACGTGACGCGGTCCATGGCGCAGGGCGACTACACCCGCCGGGTGCGCGCCGAGCGGCGGGACGAGTTCGGCGACCTGGCCAGCGCCTTCAACCGCATGGCGGCCGACCTGGAGGCGGTGGACACCCACCGCAAGGAGCTGGTGGCCAACGTCTCGCACGAGCTGCGTACGCCCATCGCGGCGCTGCGCGCGGTGCTGGAGAACGTCGTCGACGGTGTCTCCGAGCCCGATCCGGAGACGATGCGGACGGCGCTGAAGCAGACCGAGCGGCTGGGCCGCCTCGTCGAGCACCTGTTGGACCTCTCCCGCCTGGACAACGGCGTCGTGCCGCTGCACTCGCGCCGCTTCGAGGTGTGGCCGTACCTGTCCGGGGTGCTGAAGGAGGCCAACATGAGCCGCGGCGCCTCCACCCTCGCCGGAACGGCCGGGTCCGGCACCCACACCCGTACGGACGTCCATCTCCACCTGGACGTCTCACCGCCGGAGCTGACCGCGTACGCGGACGCCGAGCGGCTGCACCAGGTCGTCGCCAACCTCATCGACAACGCGATCAAGCACAGCCCGCGCCACGGCCGGGTCACCGTGCACGCCCGGCGGGGCGAGGGTCCGCAGAGCCTGGAGCTGGACGTGCAGGACGAGGGCCCGGGCATCCCGGAGGCGGAGCGCTACCGCGTCTTCGAACGCTTCAACCGCGGCGGACCCGCGCCCTCCGGCCCGGGGAGCGACGGCGGTACGGGGCTGGGCCTGGCCATCGCGCGCTGGGCGGTGGATCTGCACGGCGGGCGCATCGGCGTGGCCGAATCCGATCGCGGCTGCCGGATCCGGGTCACTCTTCCGGGGACGGAGTCCGGCCGGAGCTGACGACCCGTGGCGTAGGGTCGACGCCGGAAGCACACGAACGGCGGTGCACCGCCCTGATCAGGGGGGTGCACCCGGGGCGAGTCGTACCCGCGAGCGGGCAAACCCCGAGTGTTTCCCGCCAAGTCATGCCGCGAAACCCGTCGGCGAATGTGACGTGCGCTACCTGTACCCCTCCCGGACTGCACCAAAGGTCACAAGAGGCGTAGCCTTTATTTCCGCTGTCCACCACCTTAGGAAGCGGAAGAGGGCGGTTGCCGCCGTGTCGCCACAGTCCCCCAACAGCTCGAACATCTCGACCGACCAGGACGGGCAGGGCAAGTCCCCTGCTGCCGCGTTCGGTGCGAATGAGTGGCTCGTTGACGAGATCTACCAGCAGTACCTCCAGGACCCGAACTCGGTAGACCGGGCCTGGTGGGACTTCTTCGCCGACTACAAGCCCGGCGCCACCGCCGCACCGGGCCAGCCGGCCGAGGGCCCCGCCCCCGTACCGCCCACCCAGGAGAAGCCCGTGGCCACCCCGGCGCCCGCCCAGCCCGCCGCTCCGGCCGCACCGGCACAGCCCGCCGCGTCCGCCCCGGCCCCCGCCAAGGCGGCCCCGGCGCCCGCGAAGGCCGCGCCCGCGAAGCCCGCCGCCGCCAAGGACGGCGCGGCTCCGGCCGGTCCCGAGCTGGTGACGCTGCGCGGCCCGTCGGCCGCCGTCGCGAAGAACATGAACGCCTCGCTGGAGCTGCCGACGGCCACGTCCGTCCGCGCGGTCCCGGTGAAGCTGCTGTTCGACAACCGCATCGTCATCAACAACCACCTCAAGCGCGCCCGTGGCGGGAAGGTCTCCTTCACCCACCTCATCGGGTACGCGATGGTGCAGGCCCTCAAGGCCATGCCGTCGATGAACTACTCCTTCCAGGAGAAGGACGGCAAGCCGACGCTGGTCAAGCCCGAGCACGTCAACCTCGGCCTCGCCATCGACCTGGTGAAGCCGAACGGTGACCGTCAGCTCGTCGTCGCCGCCATCAAGAAGGCCGAGACCCTCACCTTCTTCGAGTTCTGGCAGGCGTACGAGGACATCGTCCGCCGTGCCCGCAACAACAAGCTGACGATGGACGACTTCACCGGAGTCACCGCGTCGCTGACGAACCCGGGCGGCATCGGCACCGTCCACTCCGTGCCGCGTCTGATGCCCGGCCAGGGCCTGATCATCGGCGTCGGCGCGATGGACTACCCGGCGGAGTTCCAGGGCACCTCGCAGGACGCCCTGAACAAGCTCGGCGTCTCCAAGGTCATGACGCTGACCAGCACGTACGACCACCGCGTGATCCAGGGCGCCGCCTCCGGCGAGTTCCTGCGGATCATGAGCCAGCTGCTGCTCGGCGAGAACGACTTCTTCGACGACATCTTCAAGTCGCTGCGGATCCCCTACGAGCCGGTCCGCTGGCTGCGCGACATCGACGTCTCCCACGACGACGACGTCACCAAGGCCGCCCGGGTCTTCGACCTGATCCACTCCTACCGGGTCCGCGGCCACGTCATGGCCGACACCGACCCGCTCGAGTACCACCAGCGCAAGCACCCCGACCTCGACATCATCGAGCACGGCCTCACCCTGTGGGACCTGGAGCGCGAGTTCGCGGTCGGCGGCTTCTCCGGCAAGTCGATGATGAAGCTCCGCGACATCCTCGGCGTGCTCCGCGACTCGTACTGCCGCACCACCGGCATCGAGTACATGCACATCCAGGACCCCAAGCAGCGCAAGTGGATCCAGGACCGTGTGGAGCGGCCGCACAACTCGCCCGAGCGCGAGGAGCAGCTGCGGATCCTGCGCCGTCTGAACTCCGCCGAGGCGTTCGAGACGTTCCTGCAGACCAAGTACGTCGGCCAGAAGCGCTTCTCGCTGGAGGGCGGCGAGTCCGTCATCCCGCTGCTGGACGCGGTCATCGACTCGGCCGCCGAGTCGCGGCTGGACGAGGTCGTCATCGGTATGGCCCACCGCGGCCGGCTGAACGTCCTCGCCAACATCGTCGGCAAGTCCTACGCGCAGCTCTTCCGGGAGTTCGAGGGCAACCTCGACCCGAAGTCGATGCACGGCTCCGGCGACGTCAAGTACCACCTGGGCCAGGAAGGCACCTTCACCGGCCTGGACGGCGAGCAGATCAAGGTCACCCTCGCGGCGAACCCGTCCCACCTGGAGACGGTCGACCCGGTCATCGAGGGCATCTCCCGCGCCAAGCAGGACATCATCAACAAGGGCGGCACGGACTTCACGGTCCTGCCGGTCACCCTCCACGGTGACGCCGCCTTCGCCGGTCAGGGCGTGGTCGCCGAGACGCTCAACATGTCGCAGCTGCGCGGCTACCGCACGGGCGGCACGGTCCACATCGTCATCAACAACCAGGTCGGCTTCACCGCCGCCCCGGAGTCGTCGCGTTCGTCGATGTACGCGACCGATGTGGCCCGCATGATCGAGGCGCCGATCTTCCACGTGAACGGCGACGACCCCGAGGCCGTCGTCCGCGCGGGCCGACTGGCCTTCGAGTTCCGGCAGGCGTTCAACAAGGACGTCGTCATCGACCTCATCTGCTACCGCCGCCGCGGTCACAACGAGACCGACAACCCGGCGTTCACGCAGCCGCTGATGTACGACCTGATCGACAAGAAGCGTTCGGTGCGCAAGCTGTACACCGAGTCGCTGATCGGCCGGGGCGACATCACTCTGGAGGAGGCGGAGCAGGCGCTCCAGGACTTCCAGGGCCAGCTGGAGAAGGTCTTCGCCGAGGTCCGCGAGGCCGTCGCGGCCCCGGGTGCGGCCGAGGTGCCGGACCCGCAGGCGGAGTTCCCGGTGGCGGTGAAGACCGCGATCTCCCAGGAGGTCGTCAAGCGCATCGCCGAGTCGCAGGTCAACATCCCCGACCGGGTCACCGTCCACCCGCGTCTGCTGCCGCAGCTGCAGCGCCGGGCGTCGATGATCGAGGACGGCACGATCGACTGGGGCATGGGCGAGACCCTCGCCATCGGCTCCCTGCTGCTGGAGGGCACCCCGGTCCGTCTGTCGGGTCAGGACAGCCGCCGCGGCACCTTCGGTCAGCGCCACGCGGTGCTGATCGACCGGGAGACCGGCGAGGACTACACCCCGCTGCTCTACCTCTCGGACGACCAGGCGCGTTACAACGTCTACGACTCGCTGCTCTCGGAGTACGCGGTCATGGGCTTCGAGTACGGCTACTCCCTGGCCCGCCCCGAGGCGCTGGTCATGTGGGAGGCGCAGTTCGGTGACTTCGTCAACGGCGCGCAGACCGTCGTCGACGAGTACATCACCGCCGCCGAGCAGAAGTGGGGCCAGACCTCCGGCGTCACGCTGCTGCTGCCGCACGGCTACGAGGGCCAGGGCCCGGACCACTCCTCGGCCCGGATCGAGCGCTTCCTCCAGCTGTGCGCGCAGAACAACATGACGGTCGCCATGCCGACGCTGCCGTCGAACTACTTCCACCTGCTGCGCTGGCAGGTCCACAACCCGCACCACAAGCCGCTGGTCGTCTTCACCCCGAAGTCGATGCTGCGTCTGAAGGCCGCGGCGTCGAAGGCGGAGGAGTTCACCACCGGCGGTTTCCGTCCGGTGATCGGCGACGAGAAGGCCGACCCGCAGAAGGTCAGCAAGGTGCTGCTCTGCTCCGGCAAGGTCTACTACGACCTGGCCGCCGAGCGGGACAAGCGCGGTGCCGACGATGTCGCGATCATCCGGCTGGAGCGGCTGTACCCGCTGCCCGGCAAGGAGATCCAGGACGAGATCGCCAAGTACCCGAACGCCGGTAAGTACCTGTGGGTGCAGGAGGAGCCGGCCAACCAGGGTGCGTGGCCGTTCATCGCGCTCAACCTCATCGACCACCTGGACCTGGCGGTCGGTGCCGACATCCCGCACGGTGAGCGTCTGCGCCGCATCTCGCGGCCGCACTCCTCGTCGCCCGCGGTCGGTTCCGCCAAGCGTCACCAGGCGGAGCAGGCCCAGCTGATCGCCGAGGCGTTCGACGCGTGAGTCGTCCGCCCCGGTGACCCGGGACTCCGGAGGGCCCGTCCCCGTGTGGGGGCGGGCCCTCCGCCGTTGTGCGGCCGCGTCCACCGGGGCGGGCGGCCGCACGGCCCCCTGTCCGGCCTGCCTATCCTGGCCGGGAACGTCCTACTGACCCCTTGGTGGAGAGCCCGTGTATTTCACTGACCGCGGCATCGAAGAGCTGGAGAGCCGACGCGGCGAGGAGGAGGTCACCCTCGGCTGGGTGGCCGATCAGCTGCGTACGTTCGTCGATCTGAACCCGGACTTCGAGGTGCCGGTGGAGCGGCTGGCGACCTGGCTGGCGCGGCTGGACGACGAGGACGACGACGAGTAGTCGCAGCTGACGCGCGCCCGGCGGGGCGGCGGAACCGGGGCCGGTGGCCGGGGGACTTCCCCTGGCCACCGGCCCCGTCGCGTAGGCGTTCGACTTCTCCCTTGACTTCGCCGGAGCGCGATATATCGTGTGTAGCGAAGACGCGATATGTTGCGTTGCGTTTCCGTCAGCCAACCGGGGGGTCGGCATGTCCCACAGCGAGTCGAGTTTCGGTACGTCGAGTTCTTCCGCATCCGGGTCCGGTACGCCGGGGCCCGACGACGGAGCACACCCGCGCTTCCCGCTCCGCGTGGACGGGCCGCGCACCCTGGAGATCGACGAGCCCGTCGAGGCACTGGAGATCCGGGTCTGCGGCGGCGCGGTCAATGTGGTGGGGTCGGCCGAGGAGGGCCCGGCCCGGGTGGAGATCGGTGAGGTCAGGGGCCATCCGCTGACCGTCTCCCACGAGGACGGCACCCTCTGCGTCGGCTACGACAGCCCGCCGTGGAAGGGCCCCTGGAAGAGCCTGTTCACCTTCCTCCGGGGCAGGGGGTGGCGCGACCACCGCGCGGAGGTGTCGGTGACCGTCCCGGCCGCCACCCGCGTCGACGTCGCCTCGGTCGGCTCCTCGGTGGTCGTGACGGGCGTCGCGGGCCCCACCCGGGTCCAGACCGTCTCGGGCGACAGCACACTCGTCGGGCTGACCGGCGAGGTGCGCACGGACACCGTCTCGGGCCGGGTCGAGGCGCAGGGCGTCACCGGTGGTCTGCGGTTCCACTCCGTCTCGGGCGATCTGACGGTCCTGGACGGCGGCGCGGCCACGGTGCAGGCGGACTCCGTCAGCGGTGACATGGTCCTCGACCTCGATCCATCGGACCGCGGTGCGGACATCCAGCTGACCAGCGTCTCCGGCGAGGTGGCGATCCGGCTGCCGGAGCCGGGCGACACCCGGGTGGAGGCGGGCACCACCAGCGGCACCCTCTCCAACGCCTTCGACACCCTGCGGGTCGGCGGCGGTTGGGGCGCCAAGCACCTCAGCGGCACGCTCGGCTCGGGTTCGGGCCGTCTGAAGGTCACCACCGTCTCCGGTGGTCTCGCGCTGCTGCGCCGCCCGGTCTTCGAGACCGCGGACGGCGGCCACCCGGGCGACGGCCCGGCCACCCCGTCCCTTGAGAAGAAGGTGCTCTGACCATGCCTCCCGTCTTCGCCCACGGCCGTCTGCGCCTCTATCTCCTCAAGCTCCTCGACGAGCACCCGCGCCACGGCTACGAGGTCATCCGTCTGCTGGAGGAGCGCTTCCAGGGGCTGTACGCACCGTCGGCCGGCACGGTCTATCCGCGGCTGGCGAAGCTGGAGGCCGAGGGCCTGGTCACACACGCCACCGAGGGCGGTCGCAAGGTCTACTCCCTCACCGACGCGGGCCGCGCCGAGCTGGCCGGACGCGGCGGCGAACTGGCCGAGCTGGAGCTGGAGATACGTGACTCGGTGGCCGCGCTGGCCTCCGACATCCGGGCGGATGTGAGCGGTTCGGCCAGCGATCTGCGGCGCGAGATACGCGAGGCCGCCCAGCAGGCGCGGGCGCAGGGCCGCCGCCCGGACGCCGCCGCCGGAGGTCCGGAGCCGTCCGCCGAGGGCGCGTTCGGGGACAACGAGGGGTGGCGGCAGGCGAAGGAGGAGTTCCGCCGGGCCAAGGAGGAGTGGAAGGAGCAGGCGCGCCGGGCGAAGGACGAGCGCCGCCGCGCCGAGCAGGAGGCCCGCCGCGCCCGCGAACAGGCGCGGGCGGCCCAGGCGTTCGCCCGCGAGGAGGTGCAGCAGGCGCTGCGGCGGGTTCAGGAGCAGGCGCAGGAGCGGGTCCGGTCCGGCGACTGGGCGGGCGCGGTCCGTGAGGCGCTCTCCGAGGTCTCCCGCGAGGTCGGCCGCTTCACGGGCGCCCCGCAGACCGACGACCACACGGGGCGGGAGGGCGCCTCGCGCCCGTCGGAGGACGGCGCCCGCCCGCGCGGGGAGCGCCCGCACGGGGAGCACGCGTCCGGTGCCGGTGCGCCCGATGCCCGTATATCCGACGGGCAGGGGCACGACGGTCCCGCGGCGGGGTCCGGGCCGGGTGGCGCGGGGGCCGACAGGGACGTCGGCGACCGGTCGGGGCCAGGTGCGGGCCGTGCGGCGGCCGGGCGGGCTCCGGTCGGGGAACGGCCGCTGCCGGAGTGGGCGGAGGAGCCGCCGGGTCCCGATCCGGCCCGCGACTTCGACCGCCTGCTGGACCGCTTCCGCGACGACCTCCGGGACGCCGCCCGCGATCACGGCATCACCCCCGAGCAGGTACGCCGGGCCCGGTACCGCCTCGCGGAGACCTCCAGCGAAATCGGCGGCCTGCTGCGGGAGTCGGCGGAGCGGGGACCGGAGAAGTAGCGCGGAGGGCACGGGGGCGAGGACGTGGCAGCGGGCAGGAGCACGGCAGGACGCAGGGACCCCGAGTCGGGACTCGGGGTAACGGGCGTCAGGACAGCGGGAGTTCGGTGCTGGGGGAAGAGTCCCGTCCCTCCCCCGTCGCCGTGTCCCCTTCCGGTGCTTCGTGGTCCGCTCCGCCCCTCGTTTCCCCTCCACCCCCCTCGTCACGGAGAGTTAGTCATCGCGGCCAGGATTTACGGCACGTAATCGGGGAACGTCATCTGTCGCACGGTTTTTCGTCCGGTGCCGGTGTGGGTTCCCGGATCGGCGTCCGGGCGGCGACCGTGTGCGGAGCGGGGCGCACCGTGCGGCCCGCCGTCCGTGCGGGGCGCGAGTTCCGTACGGCATCCGCCGCCCCGTACCGGCACCACACGGTCCGCGGACGCGCCCGAGGCGTGGACCCCTGGCTCTCGCGGCGCGCGCCAACGGCCCCAACCGCTCTGTACGCACGCATCTCCGCACCCACGCATCGTGAAGGCCATGAGGTACAGCGATGTCGGACTACCTTTCGGTCGCCCGCCGAATGTGGCAGCAGCTCGAACCGCTGCACGCCACCGCCTACTCCACCCCCGAGGCCCAGCGGGTCGCGGCGGGGCTCGGTTACGACACCACGTCGTGGCGTCCCGGCTACTTCGCCTGGCGCACGGCTCCGTTGGGGGCCGTGGGTCCGGAGCTGGTGACGGCGACGTACTACACCTTCGCGCCGCGGCTGGTCGCCCAGTCCGTCCCGCGGGTCTGGGCGGTGGCCCGGCCGGGCGCGGTGCTGGACGCACGGCTGCGGTCCGTCGACCGTGCGCTGCGCCGGTTGCTGGGCGACCGGTTGGCCGGGCCGGAGGTCGCGGAGGCCGCCCGGCTGGCGCGCCGCGCCGCGGAGAACGCCCAGGCCGTGGCGCGTCCGCTCGCCGCCGCCAACCGTGATCTGCCGTGGCCCGGGCCGCCGCATCTGGTGCTGTGGCAGGCCGCGGCGGTGCTCCGGGAGCACCGTGGTGACGGCCATCTCGCGACCCTGCTGACCTGGGGGTTGGACCCGTGTGAGGCGTTGGTGTCCCATGCCGCGGCGGGTGGCGGGCCGGGGCGTCACGGCTGGGCCGCCCCGGCGTCCGCCGCGGCCCGTGGGTGGAGCGCCCAGGAGTGGAGCGACGCCCACGACCGGTTGGCGGCGCGCGGTTGGCTCGCGCCGGACGGCAGCGCCACCGCGGCGGGGCTCCGGGAGCGGGAGGCGATCGAGCGGATGACGGACCAGTTGGCGGCCGGTCCCTGGCGGGCGCTGGGCCGGACGGGCGCCGAACGCCTCCATCTGCTGCTGCGCCCGCTCAACCACGCCCTGCGCTCCGCGGGCCTCCGGCCGCCGGAGGCGGGCACGGGGTCCGCGCCGCCGGTACCGCCGGGCTCCCGGCGGGAGGTGACGCCGGGTCGGGGCGCCGTGGGGGCTCTGGGCGGCGCGGATCCCGTGCAGGTCGCGATGGCGGCGCCGCGCGCGGCCGCGCCGCGGTTCTCCGGGTTGCCGCCGTCGCCTTCGTCGCCGCTGCCCCCGCCATCCTCGGGGTCCTCGGCGTCCTCGGCACCGCCTCCGCCGGAGCGGTCGGCCGACGCGTCCGCGCCGGTGGTGGCGGCGCTGGCGGCGCCTGGGCGCATGCCGTAGGCCGGGGCCTGGGCCTGGGCCTGTGGTTCGGCCCTGTGCCCGGGCGCGAGCCTGCGCCCCGGGGCCCCGGCAGCGGCGCGGAGCCGGGCCCCGGAGCTGGCCCCGACCCCGGCGCGGAGCCCGACCCCGGCGCGGAACCTGGCCCCGCACCCGAGGCCCGACCCCGGCGCGTACGCCCAAGCCGTGCGCCCGGCCCGACGCCTCAGCCGCGCCGGACCCCGTACCCGTACGCCCTACGGAGGGGCACGACGGAGGGGCGCAACGGAAGAGCCGCTCCACGCCACGCCCGCCCCCCCCCTTGACCTCAAGTGCGCCTGAGGAAGCAGACTCCGGGCGAGACGGCCAGACGGCGAGACGGCGGGGCGCGGTCCCTGCGACCGGTCCGGCCGTCGTACGGATGCCAGGACGAACGGAGTATGCGATGACCAGGACTTCCGTCTTTCCCGAGGTGCGGCGGGCCGATGCGGGGACGGTGTTGATCAGCCGGTGGATCGTGCCGGATCCGGCGGTTCAGGTCGCGGTGGCCGATGCCGTGCTCGACGTATGGGAGGCGCAGGAGCGGCCCGCCGCGATGCTGTCGCTCTCGGTGTTCCGCAGCCTGGACGGTACGGAGGTGCTGCACCATGCGCAGTGGACGGGCGACGAGGCGCACCGGGAGTGGGCGCGGGCGCACCGGTCCGCCGCGCTCGCGCCCGTGGACGCGGCGCTTCCCGGTATCCGGCGGCCCGGGCTGGTGCGTTACCGGCTCGACCGCAGCCATGTGCCGGACCGGGCGGCGGGCCGTCCGCCGGGGCTGCTGGTCACGCCGGTCTTCAGGACGTCGGGTCCGGCGGCCCAGCGGGCGCTGACCGACACCGTGCTCGACGCGCTGGACGCGGCGCGGGTGCCGGGGTTGATCGGTGCACATCTGCACCGGAGCCTGGACGGTTCCTCGGTGCGCAACCACGCGGAGTGGGCGGATCTCGCGGCGTGGCAGGCGTTCGCCGACGGGCCGGTGCCGAGGCGGATCGCGGCGCGGATCGGGGCGCTGGACGGCGTCACCCCGGAATCCGGCGGTCCGGACGGCGTCCACCGCTACCGTCTGCACGGCAGCCTGGTCAACGTGGCACCGCCGACCTGACCGCAGTGGCCCACGCAGCACCGCCAACCTGACTCCCGTGCCGGGAGGCGCCGCCCGGAGGGGCGCCACGTCGCAGCCCGCCCCGTCGCGGTCCGCTCCGCGCCCCGTCAGCGCTCCGGTTCCCCCAGCCCCTCCCCCACCAGCGTGATCACCGCGGCGACCCCGTCCGTACGGAGCCGTGCGGTCACCCCGCCGGGCAGCAGCACCGCGTCGTAGCAACCGAGTTCGGCGGTCGCACCGTCCGCGGTGACGACCGCGCCGCCCGAGGTGACGACCGCCCCGCCCGGAAGCGCCTCCGTACCGCCCGGCCCGTCCCCCGTACCGTCCGGCAGGGCGACCACCATCGTGCGGCCGGGGGTGGCCGCCAGGTCGCAGGTGCCCCGGACGATCCTGACGTCGGCGCCCGCCCGGCCCTCCCGGGTCATGACGTTGAGGTTGACGACCGGTCCGGCCACCAGACGGGAGTCGGTGGCGGCGGCGCCGGGGAAGGCGAAGGGGGTGTGGCGGGGCAGCGGCGGGTGGGCGGTGCCGTCGACGGTCAGCCGGAGTCCGGCGCCGTCGGCGACGGTGAGGATGCGGCGGATGCCGGGCAGCGGGGAGTACGAGCCGTCGCGGGTGACGTCGGCGAGGCTGATCCGCCAGTCGAAGGTGTCCCAGCCCGCGCCGTCGGGGTGGGCGGCGATCTCGCGCGTCACCCCGCCGCCGTTGCTCCACGGCGCGGCGGTCCGCTCCGCCGCCCGCAACACCCGCACTCCCTCACCCATCTGCTCCCTCGTCTCCCTCATCCCCCGCCGAACTCCGGACCGGCCACCCGCCGGAAGGCCGGACCGCCAGGCCACCGGACCGCCAACCGTCAGACGGCCGAAGCCTCAAACCGTCAGCCCCTCAGACCGTTAACCCCTCAACCCCTCAAACCCTCAAACCGTCAGGACGATCTTGCCGAACAGGTCGCCCTTCGCCATCTTCGCGAAGCCCTCGTACGCCCGGTCCAGCGGGAGGGTGGAGTCGATGACGGGGCGTACGCCCTTGGCGGCGCAGAAGCTGAGCAGCGACGTCAGCTCCTCCTTGCTGCCCATCGTCGAGCCGACGATCTTCAGCTCCAGGAAGAAGATCCGGTTGAGCGCGGTGCGTTCGGGGTGGAAACCGCTGGTGGCGCCCGAGATGACGAGGGTGCCGCCGGGGCGCAGCGAGGCGACCGAGTGGGACCAGGTGGCGGCGCCGACCGTCTCGATGACCGCGTCCACCCGGTGCGGCAGCCGCTCCCCGCTGCCGAACGCCGCCTCCGCGCCCAGTTCCACGGCGCGGCGCCGCTTGCCCTCGTCCCGGCTGGTGGCGAAGACCCGCAGCCCGGCGGCGGCGCCCAGCACGATCGCGGCGGTCGCCACGCCGCCGCCCGCACCCTGGACGAGCACACTGTCGCCGGGCCGCACCCCGGCGTTGGTGAAGAGCATCCGGTACGCGGTGAGCCAGGCGGTGGGCAGACAGGCGGCCTCCGCCCAGCTCAGCTCCGGCGGCTTGGGCAGGACGTTCCAGCGGGGGACGGTGACCTGCTCGGCGAAGGTGCCCTGGTAGCGCTCGGTGAGGAGGGAGCGGGGCTCGCCGGGGCCGACGCCGTGGCCGGTCTGGCCGATGACGGAGTGCAGGACGACGTCGTTGCCGTCGGCGTCCGTCCCGGCGGCGTCGCAGCCGAGGATCATCGGCAGCGCGTCCTCGGTGATGCCGACCCCGCGCAGCGTCCACAGGTCGTGGTGGTTGAGGGAGGCGGCCTTGACGTTCACGGTGGTCCAGCCGGGGCGGCTCTTTGGAGCGGGGCGTTCGCCCAGTTCGAGGCCGTTGAGCGGCTGGTCGCGGTCGATGCGCGCGGCATAGGCAGCAAACATGAGGCCAACCTAGGGCGCGGACGGCCGTCACGGTACGGGGCAAAGCTGTGACGCGCGCCGCGTGGGCGGCCGGGCGGACGGCGGCGGGACGCCCGGGACGGGGCGCCGGGGACCGCCGCTCCCGCACGCACGACGGGCCGGGCCCGCACCCCCGTGAGGAGGCGCGGGCCCGGCCCGTCGGTGTGGCGTCAGGCGCGTGCCACGCCCTCGGCGCGCGCGGCGGCGGCGACCGCGGCGGTGACCGCCGGGGCGACGCGCTCGTCGAACGGCGAGGGGATCACGCACTCGGCGCTCAGCTCGTCGGCGACGACGGAGGCGAGCGCCTCGGCGGCGGCGAGCTTCATGCCCTCGGTGATGCGCGAGGCCCGCACCTGCATCGCACCGGCGAAGATGCCCGGGAAGGCGAGCACGTTGTTGATCTGGTTCGGGTAGTCGCTGCGACCGGTGGCGACGACCGCCGCGTACTTGTGGGCGACGTCCGGGTGGATCTCCGGGTTCGGGTTGGCCATCGCGAAGACCAGGGAGTTCTTCGCCATGGTGGCCACCGCGGACTCGGGGACCGTACCGCCGGAGACACCGATGAAGACGTCCGCGCCGTCGAGGGCGTCCTCCAGCGAGCCGGTCAGCCCGCCCTTGTTGGTGAAACCGGCCAGCTCGCGCTTGACCTCGGTGAGGTCGCCGCGGTCGGCGGAGACGATGCCCTTGCGGTCGCAGACCGCGACGTCGCCGATGCCCGCCTCGATGAGGATCTTGGCGATGGCCACACCGGCGGCGCCCGCACCCGAGATGACGGCGCGCAGCTGGCCCAGCGTCCGGTCGGTCAGCTTGGCGGCGTTGCGCAGCGCCGCGAGCGTGACGACGGCGGTGCCGTGCTGGTCGTCGTGGAAGACCGGGATGTCCAGCCGCTCCTGGAGCTTGCGCTCGATCTCGAAGCACCGGGGCGCGGAGATGTCCTCCAGGTTGACGCCGCCGAAGGAGGGCGCCAGCCGGACGACGGTCTCGACGATCTCGTCGGCGTCGGTGGTCGCCAGCGCGAGCGGCACCGCGTCCACGCCGCCGAACTGCTTGAAGAGGATGGCCTTGCCCTCCATCACCGGGAGGGACGCCTCCGGGCCGATGTCGCCCAGGCCCAGCACCGCGGTGCCGTCCGTGACGACCGCGACGACCTGGGACTTCCAGGTGTAGTCGTGCACCAGCTCGGGCTGCTCGGCGATGGCGCTGCAGACCTTGGCGACGCCCGGCGTGTACGCGAGGGACAGGTCGTCCCGGTCGCGGACGGGGACGGTCGCCTGGATGGCCATCTTGCCGCCACGGTGCAGCGCGAAGGCCGGGTCGAAGGAGGCGCCGACGCCGTCGGCCCCCTCGGTGCTGTCGCTGCGAGGATTGACGATCTCCGCTGCCACTTTGTTGAACCCCTTTGTTCGTAAAATGTTGAGGGTGGCCACCCCTGGTTGGGAGGTGGGCGGGCACCGCGTCCGTGCCCTGCGCGCCGGATGCCCGGTGCGCGGGGGGAGGTACGGACGCCGGGCGCGCCGCACACGCGCCCTGAGCCCCGGATGAGGGGTGTAACGCCCCTTTCTACCGGACGGGCGTGGCGAGCGACGAGCCAGATCCGTCACCCCGGCCCCGACAGATCCGGCAATCAAGACCAACAGGACGAATCCCCGGAAGGGTTAGGGGTCTTCGTCCACATGCCGAGACGTCCGTCCGGGGTGGCCCGGAGCGAGCCGGAGCCACCGGCCCCGGTCCCTGCCGGGCAGTGGAGCAGACCGAGCTGAACACCCCTCGTCCGTTATCCGATTTTGACCTGAACGGCAGTCCGATTACCGGATCGCTGATGGCAGGATTCCGTCCATCGATCGAGGTCGGGGGAGCTCAGCGTCCCCCTGCCCGGCCGTGGCCCGCCGGCTTTTCCCCACCCGCAGGAGGATCAGCATGACCGCACGTCCCACCCGTCGCACGGCCTCCGGCAGGTCTCGGACAGCCGTTGCCGGGGCGACCGCGGTAGCTGCCGCGCTGCTGCTGACGTCCTGCGGGGACCAGACCGACGCCGCCGTCGCCCGCCGTGAGGCGGCGAAGAATCGTGACACCAGCGCCCCGCTCTTCAAGCTGCTCCCCAAGGACATCCAGGAGAAGGCGCTCATCCAGGTCGGCTCGGACATCACCTACAAGCCGGTGGAGTTCCGCAGCGACGGCGCGATCGAGGGCATCGACCCCGATCTGGCGGCCGTGCTCGGCAAGGAGTTGGGCGTCAAGCTGAACTTCAACAACGCCACCTTCGACACGCTCATGGGCGGCATGAAGTCCAAGCGGTACGACATCGCGATGTCCGCGATGACGGACACCAGGGAGCGCCAGCAGGGCATCGACTCCGGCACCGGCAAGAAGATCGGTGAGGGCGTCGACTTCATCGACTACCTCAACGTCGGCGTCTCGATCTACACCCAGAAGGGCAAGACGAAGGGCATCGACAGCTGGGACGCCCTCTGCGGCAAGAAGATCGCGGTGCAGCGCGGCACCGTCTCGCACGACCTGGCCAAGACCCAGTCGAAGAAGTGCGAGAAGAACGGCGCGCAGCCGATCGCCATGGAGGCGTTCGACAACGACTCCGAGGCCCAGACCCGGCTGCGCACCGGCGGCGTGGACGCGGTCTCCAGCGACTATCCGGTCGCCGCGTACGCCGTGAAGGTCTCCGGCCACGGCAATGACTTCCAGATGGTCGGCGGCGCGCCCGTGAAGGCCGCGCCGTACGGCATCGCCGTACCCAAGGGCAGCGAGAAGCTGCGCGACGCGCTCAAGGCGGCGCTGGAGCGCGCCATCGGGTCCGGCGCCTACGCCAAGGTCCTCGACAAGTGGGACGTCAAGGAAGCGGCGGTCGAGGAGGCGAAGCTCAACGGCGGTTCCTGACCGCCGCGACGCCCTCCTCCGCGCCCTCCCGCCGATCCGCTGAACCTCCGAAAGGCAGCATCCGTGTCAGTCGACGTCGAGAAGTCGGACCGGTCCCCGGCCGGCACCCCGTCCCCGCCCGAGCCCATCAAGGCCATCCCCGTCCGCCACTACGGCCGCTGGGTGGCGGCGCTGGTCGTCCTCGGAGTGATCGCGGCGCTCGTACGGGCCTTCGCCTCCGGGAACGTCAACTGGGGCGCCATCCCCGAATACCTCTTCAACGCGGACATCCTCAAGGGTCTGCGCAACACCCTGCTGATCACCGTGTTGTCGATGGTCATCGGCGTCGTGCTCGGTGTGATCCTCGCGGTGATGCGCCAGTCGAAGAACTGGGTGACCTCGTCCGTCTCGTGGTTCTACATCTGGTTCTTCCGCGGCACGCCGGTCTACGTCCAGCTCTTCCTCTGGTTCAACCTCGGCCTCGTCTTCCAGTACATCGACATCATGCCGATCTACAAGGACGAGTGGTCGGACTTCATGACGCCGTTCCTGTGCGCGCTGCTGGGCCTCGGGCTCAACGAGGCGGCGTACATGGCGGAGATCTGCCGGGCGGGCCTCAACGCCGTCGACGAGGGCCAGACCGAGGCGGCGCACGCGCTCGGCATGAGCCACGCCAAGACGCTGCGCCGGATCGTCGTACCGCAGGCGATGCGGGTGATCGTCCCGCCGACCGGCAACGAGGTCATCAACATGCTGAAGACCTCCTCGCTGGTCATCGCCGTCCAGTACTACGACCTGTTGCAGGCCGCGCAGAACGTCGGCCGGGACTCCGGTGTGGTGGTGGAGATGCTGATCCTCGCCGCCGCCTGGTACCTGATCGCCACGACGGTGCTCAGCATCGGCCAGTACTACCTGGAGCGGTACTACGCCCGCGGCGCCAGCCGCCAGCTGCCGCCCACCCCGCTCCAGCGCGCCAAGGCGAAGCTGGCGGGCCTCAACCGCGCCGGAGGTACCGCATGACCAGCAAGTCCGCCCCCGCCAAGGGCTCCGGCGTCCCCATGGTGAAGGCCGAGGGCGTCCACAAGTCCTTCGGCGCGGCCCACATCCTCAAGGGCATCGACCTGGAGGTGGCGCCCCAGGAGGTCTTCTGCCTGATCGGCCCGTCCGGCTCCGGCAAGTCGACGTTCCTGCGCTGTATCAACCACCTGGAGAAGATCAACGCCGGTCGGCTCTCGGTCGACGGGGAACTCGTCGGCTACCGCGAGCAGAACGGCAAGCTCTACGAGCTGCGCGACCGCGAGGTGGCCGCCCGCCGCCGCGACATCGGCATGGTCTTCCAGCGCTTCAACCTCTTCCCGCACATGACCGCGGTGGAGAACATCATGGAGGCGCCGGTCCAGGTCAAGGGCGAGTCGAAGGCGTCCGCCCGGGAGCGCGCCGGCAAGCTGCTGGACCGCGTCGGTCTCAAGGACAAGGCCGGGAACTACCCCTCGCAGCTCTCCGGCGGCCAGCAGCAGCGCGTCGCCATCGCCCGCGCCCTGGCGATGGAACCGAAGCTGATGCTCTTCGACGAGCCGACCTCGGCGCTCGACCCGGAGCTGGTCGGCGACGTCCTCGACGTGATGAAGGACCTGGCCGCGGACGGTATGACGATGGTCGTGGTCACCCACGAGATGGGCTTCGCCCGCGAGGTCGGCGACTCGCTGGTCTTCATGGACGACGGCGTGGTCGTCGAATCCGGCCACCCGCGCGACGTCCTCGGCAACCCGCAGCACGACCGCACCAAGTCGTTCCTGTCCAAGGTGTTGTGAGGCCGGACCGGCCGGACCGGCGGAGGCGGTACGGGCCCTTGGGGCGCGTACCGCCTCCGGCGCGTCGGGACGGGGCGGCGGCCGGGCGTCGGGCGCGGCCGTCCTCAGTGCACCGAGAAGCCGCCGTCGACGCAGACGGACTGCCCGGTGACATAGCCCGAGGCCCGGCTCGCCAGGAACACGGCGGCGCCCGCGAAGTCCTCGGCGACGCCGTTGCGGCCGGTCAGGGTGCGGGCGGCCAGCGCCGCCACCCGCTCCGGGTCGGACGAGAGCCGCGCGTTGAGCGGCGTCATCACGAAGCCCGGCACCAGCGTGTTGCAGGTGACGCCGTGCGGCGACCACGCCTCCGCCTGCGAGCGGGCCAGCGACTCCAGCGCCCCCTTGGAGACCCCGTAGACGCCGCTCCGGACGAACGCCCGGTGCGCCTGCTGCGAGCTGACGTGGATGATCCGGCCGAAGCCCCGCTCGGCCATCCCGGGGCCGAACCGCCGCCCGAGCAGATGGGGCGCCTCCAGGTTGACCGCCATCGTGGCGTCCCAGACCTCGTCGGTCGTCTCCCCCATGGGCGGCCGCAGGTTGATCCCGGCGCTGTTGACCAGGATGTCGGGCTCGCCGAAGACCGCGGCCGCCTCCTCCGCCCCGGCGCGCACCCCCTCCCGGCTGCCCAGATCGCAGCGGACCGCGGCGACCCGGCAGCCGTCGGCGGTCAGTTCGGCAACGGTGTCGGCCAGCTCCGCCTCCCGGCGCGCGACGACCACCACGCGCGCCCCGGCCCGCGCGAGCGCCCCCGCGATCGCCCGCCCGATACCGGAACTGCCGCCGGTCACCACGGCGTTCAGCCCCTCCAGCGAGAAGAGTCCGGCGAGATAGCTCTGCGGCGTCTGCGATGTCATGCCCGCACCATAGGCGGCGCCCGGTGCGCGGCGGCGGGGCGTCCCGGCCCGCGGACACCGGGGCGCCCCCCACGACGGCGGGGCGGGCCCGCCGGGCCCGCCCCGTGCCTCACCCCCGGCTCACTTCAGCCCGAGCACCAGCGCATCGCTCGGCGACCGCCACACCGTCCGCGCCTCGGCGAACCCGGAGTCCCGCAGGACCTGGGCGTGCCACCGGTCGGAGGGGGTGTCGCCGTCGGCGTGCTCCCCGTAGATCTCGAACCGTTCGGCGGTCGGCCCGGCCAGCAGCGGGTCGGCGGCGGCCAGCTTCCACCAGTCGGCCCAGTCGACCGCGCCCGCGGCCTTGGCCCGGTCCATCCGGGCATGGCGCTGCGCGCGGTCGGCGGCGTCGATCCGCGGGGTGGACTCCTCCGGCATGTGGTCGGCGTTCATGAAGACGCCGCCGTCGCGCACCACGGTGCCGAGCTGCCCGTAGAGCCCGCGCAGGTCCTCGGTGTGCAGCCAGTGCAGCGCGGTGGCGGTGAGCACCGCGTCGTACGAGGTGTGCGGCAACTGCGCGGTCCAGGACGGGTCCTTGAGATCGGCGCGAACGAACCGCACCCGCGCGTCCCCGGCGAAGTACCCTTCGGCGATGGCCAGCAGCGCGGGATCCAGATCGACGCCGACGCTCTCGGCCTCCGGGAAGCGCTTGAGCAGCCGGTCGGAGATCGAGCCGGTGCCGCATGCCAGGTCGAGCACCCGGGGCGCGGTGCCCACCAGCGCCTCGACCATGTCGAGCATCACCCGGAACCGCTCCTCGCGGTCCGGCATGTACCACTCCTGCTGCCGGTCCCAACTGTCCTGCCACGCCTGCCAGTCGGCCCCGGCCACGGTCTCCGTCATCACGAACCCCTTCCGCGTGTAATACCCTCGTAGCCACAACACCCATTACGGCTACCTGCCCGGAACGATAGCCCGCCCCCGTAAGGACTACAAGTGGAACTGGCCTATTACTCGGACTATGCCGTGCGGCTCGTCAACACCGAGGAGCCCGAGCGCGGCGGCGACAGCCTGACCTCCGTCGAAGCGGTCCGGGCGCTCTTCGGACCGGCGCAGCAGATCGCCCGGCGCGCCACCGAGAGCGATGTGACCCGGCTGCGCGCGGTCCGCGGACGGCTGCGGACGGTCTTCGAGGCGGCGGCCGACGGGGACGAGGTCCGCGCCGTCGACCTGCTCAACGCGCTGATGATGGAGTTCCCGGTCAGCCCGCAGATCTCCGGGCACGAGTACCGGGATGCGGACGGGCGCCCCGACTGGCACATGCACATCGCCGACCACGCCGCCAACGCCACCGCCGGTTACACCGCCACCGCCTGTATGGGCCTCGCCTTCCACCTCACCGAACTGGGCGTGGACCGGTTGGGTGTCTGCGAGGCCCGTCCGTGCCGGAACGTCTACCTCGACACCTCCACCAACCGCTCGCGGCGCTACTGCTCCGACCGCTGCGCGACCCGCGCCAACGTCGCCGCCTACCGCGCCCGCAAGAGGCTGGAGAGCGAGCGCGCCGCCCGCAGCGGACGCACCGCCGACAGCACCCAGGACGCCACCGCCAGCGGCGAGCGCTGAGCCCCCAGCGGCCGCAGCCGCACCCGGGCCCGCGCCACCACCAGTTCGTCCGGCACCGCCCCGAACTCCCGGCTGTCGTTGACCACCCGCGGGTTGTCGCCCCGCACCCACCAGCCGCCGCCCTGCCGCTCCACGGCCCGTTTGACGATCAGCAGGTCCTGCCGGAACGGGTGCCGGACCACCACCACGTCACCCGGCCGGACGGTCGCGCCGTAGTGGAGCAGCAGCCGGTCGCCGGGCCGGAGCGTCGGCAGCATCGACGGGTTGTACACCTCGGCCAGCCCGAACACCGGCCCCGCACGCCGCGCCCCGCCCTCGGGTCCGCCGCTCTCGGGTCCGCCGCCCTCCGGCCCGCGCCCGTCCACCCGCTCGGGCATCCAGCCCACCTCCCGGTCCGGTCCGGCCCGGCATCCACCGGACCATTCCTCCAGCTCACCGGTCCATCCTCCATCAGTCCCGGCCGTGGGCCCGTCTCCGGTCCCGCGGGGTGCCGGACTTTTGCCCTAAGACCCACGGGCCGCCCGAGAAAAGGGTTCCGGCACCGAGTAATCTCGCCCGTGAGAAGACGATCACGAGGAAGGACTGAACATGCTCTCGCGCCTGTTCGCCCCCAAGGTGAAGGTCAGCGCCCACTGCGACCTGCCCTGCGGTGTGTACGACCCGGCCCAGGCCCGCATCGAGGCCGAGTCGGTCAAGGCCGTCCAGGAGAAGTACCAGGCCAACGAGGACGCGGACTTCCGCACCCGCGCCGTTCTGATCAAGGAGCAGCGCGCCGAGCTGGCCAAGCACCACATCTCGGTGCTGTGGAGCGACTACTTCAAGCCCCCGCACTTCGAGAAGTACCCGGAGCTGCACCAGCTGGTCAACGACACCCTCAAGGCCCTCTCGGCCGCCAAGGGCTCGAACGACCCGGCCACCGGCCAGAAGGCCCTCGACCTGATCGCCCAGGTCGACAAGATCTTCTGGGAGACCAAGAAGGCCTGATCCCCGGATCGGCCCACGACGCCCTGCGGGTGGTGCACCTCCGCAGACCGGTGTCGCCCTGAAGGGGCCCGGCGGAAATATCCGCCGGGCCCCTTCGGTGTGTATGGGGGCCGCGCCGGGGCGCAGGGCGCCGCAGGGGTCGGGGTGACGCCCCGGAGGTTCCGGAAGGCCGCCGTCACGTCCCGGCCGGAGCCGACCGCGCCAGGAGCGACACCCGTACCGTTCCCGCCACCCCGGCCAGTGCCGCGATGCCGCCGCCGGTGACGATGCCCCACCGCGACCAGTCGGCAGGCAGCACGGCCGCCGCGGCGAAGCCGCAGGCCACCGCGGTCTGGAGGGTCGCGCCGTAGGCGGCGCCGATCTGGCCGCGTCGGGCGGGTGGGCAGTCGGCCATCACATACGTCCGCAGCATGACGTTCTGCAGCGCGTTGGCCATGCCGCCGCACAGGAAGGCGGCCAGCATCAGCGGTAGCCACAGCACCGCACCGGCGAGCAGATAGGCGAGGCCGATGACGGTGGCCGCGGCGACGGCGAACACCTGCGGCGGCGGGGCCGCCGTCCGGCCGCGGACCAGTACGGGCCCGAGGACCAGGCCGATGCTCCAGGTGGTGAGCAGGGCGCCGTAGGCGGTGACGCCGCCCGGGATCCGGTGCGCGAAGAACGGCATGACGACGTTGAGGGCCGAGGTGGCGGCGACGGTCACCACGATGACGCCGAGCGTCGCCCGGCGCTGCCCGCCGTTCCAGAGCGCGGCCAGCCCCGCGCGCAGTCCGCGGGCCGCCGGGGCCGTCGGCCCGTCCGGGGCCGTGCCGTCCGCATCCGGCCGGGCCCCGTGGGTGGACCGGCGGGCGATCACCGGGACGGCGAGGAGCGCGAAGCCGAAGGTCGCGCCGTCGGCCGCCAGGGCGAGGCCGGTGCCGCCGTATCCGGTGAGCAGGCCCACCAGCGCCGGGCCCGCGAGGTAACCGGCGTTCCTGGTCGACTCCATGACCGCGTTCGCCCGCAACTGGGCGCCCGCCCCGGGGAAGAGCCGCGGCACCAGCGCCAGCACGCAGCTCTGGGCCACCGCGCCGAGCGAGCCGAGCAGCAGCACCGCGGCGATGAGCCGCGCCGGTCCGTCGGCGAACCCGGCGGCGCCGAAAGCGGTGACCGCCTCCAGCGCCAGCGTCACCGCCAGGACGTGTGCGGTCCGGTACCGGTCCACGGTCCGGCCGATCAGCCCGCCGAGGACGATGCCGGGCAGCAGTCCGGCGATCATCTGTGCCGACACCACCGCGGGCAGCCCGGTGCGGTCGGCCGCGCGCAGCGACAGCGCGACCGTGGCGACCTCGTCGCCGACCGTGCTGACCAGCAGCGCGGCCATCATCGCGACCGTCGACCGGGCACTCGGCCCCACCCATGTCACAGGTACCGTTCCGCCCCCTCCGGGCCCGGGTCCGCCGGGCAGCCCCCTACGCCGAAGCCAGTCTCCGTGGCAGCTTTCCGTCGCCCTTCCGGACCAGCCAGGCCCGGTACGCGGTGCTCGACCAGGCGATTTCCGTGTATGAGGCGGTGAGGTCGGCGAAGAGGGCCTCGGGTGGGGCGGCGAGGGTGGTGTCGGAGCGGCAGGCCATGAAGAGGCGGACGGCGAGGGGGTCGCCGCGCAGCGGGCGGATGTCCATGCCGTGGCGGGGGCGGGAGGTGGGCTGGCAGGGGGTGACCACCTCACCGGCGGCGACGAGGTCGGCGGCGGTGAGGTAATCGCCGTGCACCACCCGCGGGTTGACCCCGGCGGCGGCCCAGATGCGGCGCAGCCCGGCCCATTCGCCGTCCACGGTCGGGTCGACCATCCACGGGTCGCCCGCCAGGTCGGCGAGGTCGACGACCTCCTTGGCGGTGGCCGGATGGGTGGCCGGGAGGGCGATGAACTGCGGTTCGCGGGCGATGAGTTCGTACTGGACGAGGCTGGGCGGCACCCGGAGCGGCGCGCCCTCGACCTCGTGGACGAAGGCGGCGTCGAGCTGGCCGGAGGAGACCATCTGGAGCAGCGCGTTGGCGGAGACGTCGATGCGCAGGGCGGGATCGGTGCCGGGCAGGCGGGCGCGCAGGCGGCGCAGCCAACCGGCGACGGCGCGGCTGCTGGTGCTGCCGATGCGCAGCCGGGCGCCCTGTTCGCGGACGGAGACGGCGGTGATCTCGTCGACCAGGGCGCGCATGTCGGCGACGATGGGGCGGGCGCGGGAGAGGACGACGTGGCCGAGCGGGGTGGGGCGGCTGCCGGTGGCGGCGCGGAAGAAGAGCTGGCCGCCGAGGGCCTTCTCGATGCGGTGGAGCTGCGTGGTCAGCGACGGCTGGGTCATGCCCAGCTGACGGGCCGCCTTCCGTACGCTGCCGGAGTCGGCGATGGCGCACAGGGCTCGAAGATGCCTCACCTCTAGCTCCACGCGGGGAGCATAGCCATGCGTGAAGGCGTCACACCAGACTCCTGAACCCCCATGAACTGCCCCTTTCACCCGGGGTATTGAGCCGTCCTATCGCCTCCTGGCATCTCCGTCTGCCGGGTGAACTGCGTCCAGACTCGGCGGCACCAAGAAATCCGGGGCCCCGGCCGCCGCCCCACACGGCGGCCGTAGCCCTCGGAAATTAAGGAGCCCCCACATGAGATCTCCCAAGACGGCGCTGTCGGCGGCGCTCGGCCTGGGCCTCGCCGCCGCACTGACCGCGGCGGTCCCGGCGTCCGCGACGCCTTCCTCCCCCGCCTCCCACCGCTCCACCCCCGCCTCGGTGGCGGCGTACACCGGTTCGGCCGCCCAGAAGGCCGACACCAAGGCCTTCTTCGACGCCGTGGTGAAGTCCGCGGCGAAGAAGCTGAAGGCCAACCCGCACCTCCAGTCGGTCACGGTGACCTACGACGCGAGCGCCGCCCCGACGTTCGCGAGCCAGATATCCCAGGCCGCGCAGATCTGGAACAGCGCGGTCTCCAACGTCAAGCTCGCGGAAGGCAGCGGCGGCGACTTCCAGTACCGCGAGGGCAACGACCCGCGCGGTTCGTACGCCAGCACCGACGGCCACGGCAGCGGCTACGTCTTCCTGGACTACGCGCAGAACCAGCAGTACAACTCCACCCGCGTGGTGGCCCACGAGACCGGCCATGTGCTGGGTCTGCCGGACCACTACGAGGGCCCGTGCAGCGAGCTGATGTCCGGCGGCGGCCCCGGCCCGTCCTGCCAGAACACCCAGCCGGACGCCAACGAGCGTGCGCAGGTCAACCAGTTGTGGGCGAACGGTCTGGCGGGGCTCCTCCACAAGGCGTCCTGACCCGTCCGCCCGCCGCACCGGTGGGCGCGCCCTCCTGACGCCCCGTCGGGACGCGCCCCCGGTACGGCACCCCCGCGCGGCGGCCCACCGGCGCCGCGCCTCTTCCGGCAGGGGTTCCCCACCCGTCTGCCGCGTCCGGCCCCCCTCGCCCCGGCCGCCCGCGCCCCCACCGGCGCGGGCCACCGGCGGACGGTGTCCGGACCCGGCGGCGGTCCTCTGCCCGGACCACCGGGCGGCCCCGCGTACGGCCGCCTCGTGCCCGTCTTCCCCGTACGCGGCCCTGCGGCGGAGTCCTTCGCGGACTCCGCCGCAGGTGTGTGCGGGGCCCGGCCTCTTTTGACAGGCACAAACATGGGATGTTCACATGACCGGAAGAATGCGGTGGTCCGACGGACGGCCCGCCGTCCCGGTCCGAGGAGAGGACGCCGCGCCGATGCCGCTGCGCAGTACCGCCCGTACCAGCCTGGTCGACCTCGTCATCGAGCAGCTGGAGGCGCTGATCGCGGACGGCGAGTGGCCGGTCGGGACGAAGATCCCGCCGGAGCCCGCCCTCGTCGAGCAGTTGGACGTGGGGCGCAACACCGTCCGCGAGGCGGTCCGCGCGCTCGTCCACACCGGGCTGCTGGAGGCCCGGCAGGGCGACGGCACCTACGTCCGCGCCCGCAGCGACTTCGGCGCCGCCGTCCAGCGACGGCTGCGCCGCGCGGAGAACCTGGAGGCGTACGAGGTCCGGGCCGCGCTGGAGCGGGACGCGGCGCGCCACGCGGCGGCGCGGCGCACGCCCGCGGACCTGGCGGCGCTGCGGGAGTCGCTGGCCGAGCGGGTGCGGGCCTGGGAGTCCGGGGACACCGAGGCGTTCGTGACCGCCGACGTCCGCTTCCACCAGCTGATCGCACAGGCCGCGCACAACGGGGTGCTGGCGGATCTGTACGCACATCTCAGCGACGCGCTGCGCGCCACGCTGCACGCGGTGCTCGCCGCGCACGTGCCGGACGCGGTGCACCACCAACTCGACGGCCACACCGCGGTCGTCGACGCCATCGAGGCGGGCGACGCCGACGCCGCCGAACGCGCCGTGCTGGCGCATCTGACCGAAGCGAGGGACGCCCTGCGCGACGCCACGGGCGACGGTGCCCGGGTCGGCGGGCGTCCGTACACCACCGGAGAACACCGTGCCTGATCCCGGATCCGCCGTCGCCGACGGCCCGATATCCACCGCACCGCCACGCCCCACCGCCGAGCCGCCCGCGACCGTACCCACCGGGCGCCGGGCGCTCTACCTGGGCCTGGGCGTCGTCCTGCTGGCGCTGAACCTGCGGCCCGCGCTGGTCGCGGTGTCGCCGCTGGCCGGGACCATCCGGGACGACAGCGGGATGTCGGCGGCGGCGACGAGTCTGCTGACCGCGCTGCCGCTGCTCTGCTTCGGACTGCTGGCCCCGGTCGCGCCGCGGCTGGGCCGCCGATTGGGGATGGAGCGGTCGCTGCTCGGCACCATGGCGCTGATCGGCGCCGGGACCGCGCTGCGGCTGGTGGACTCGGTGGTGGCGCTGTTCGCCGGGACGGTCGTGATCGGCGCCGGGATCGCGGTCGCCAATGTGCTGCTGCCCGGCCTGATCAAGCGGGACTTCCCGGACCGCGCCGGGCTGATGACCGGCCTGTACTCGATGTCGCTGTTCGGCGGCGCGGCGCTGGCCGCCGGGGTGACCGTCCCGGTGCAGCGGGCCGCCGGGCTGAGCTGGCAGGCGACACTGGCGTGCTGGGGCGGCCTCGCGGTGGTGGCGCTGGTGTGCTGGCTGCCGCAGACGGGTGCCCGCAGCCGGGTCTCCGCCGGGGCGGCGGGCGCGGCGGCCCACCCGGTGCGCGGCCTGTGGCGCTCCCCGCTGGCCTGGCAGGTCACCGGCTACATGGGGCTCCAGTCGCTGAGCTACTACGCGGCCGCCGCCTGGCTGCCGACGGTGTTGAAGGACGCCGGGATGTCGGCGGGCGACGCCGGGTGGATGCTGTCGTACTCCTCGCTGCTGGGCATCGCGGGGTCGTTCCTCGCCCCGGTGATCGTGGGGCGGCGGCTGCGCGCGGGGACGCTCGCCGCGGTGAGCGCGCTGCTGTGCGCGGCGGGGTTCGCGGGGCTGCTGGCCGCGCCGGTGGGCGGGGCGTACGCCTGGATGACGCTGCTCGGTCTGGGGCAGGGCGGGGCGATCAGCCTGGCGCTGCTCTTCATCGTGGAGCGGGCCCCGGACGCCCGGCACACCGCGCAGCTCTCCAGCATGGCGCAGTGCTTCGGCTACATCCTGGCGGCGACCGGCCCGGCGGTGCTGGGCGCGGTGCACGACGCGACGGGCGGCTGGACGGTGCCGATCACGGTGCTGCTGGTGCTGCTGGTGCCCCAGATCGTCGCGGGCTTCGGCGCGGGACGGCCGCTGCACGTCGGGGGACGGGAGTAGCGCCGGGGCGCGGGGGCCTCTCTTTCAGGGAAGGAGCCTGAAGGAGAGGAGCCTGAAAGATGCCGACGGGGGCCCGGGGCCCGGTTGTTCTCAGGAAGGCTTCCTGAAGACAACCGGGCCCCGGGTCTTCGGTCTTCCTCCGGGAACTCTCAGGAACCCTCCCTGAAAGCTGTCGGCCTCACAGCCACCCGTTCCGCTTGAATCCGCGGTGGATCAGCCGGCACAGGCCCAGCGTGAGGGCCACGATCAGCGGATATCCGTACGTCCAGTCCTTCTCCGGCATGTACGTGAAGTTCATGCCGTAGACGCCGCAGACCATGGTCGGGACGGCGAGGATCGCGACCCAGGCGCTGATCCGGCGCATGCCCTCGTTCTGCGCGACGGTGACCTGCGCGAGGTGGGCCTGGAGTATCGAGTTGAGGAGTTCGTCGAAGGACGTGATCTGTTCGACGACCCGTTCCAGGTGGTCGGTGACGTCCCGGAAGTACGTCCGCAGCCGGGAGTCGACGTACGGCATCGGCCCGGTCACCAGCTTCTGCAGCGGCCGATCGAGCGGGGCGACGGCGTGCTTCAGCTCCAGCACCTCGCGTTTGAGCTGGTAGATCCGTCCGGCGCCGCCGCTGCCGCGGACCGAGAAGACCTCGCTCTCCACGTCATCGATGTCGTTCTGGATCTCGGCGGCGACATCGAGGTAGTCGTCCACCACGAGGTCGGCGATGGCGTGCAGGACCGCCGACGGGCCGATGGCCAGCTGCTCGGGGTCGCGCTCCAGCTGCTCGCGGAGCGGGCCGAGGGAGCCGTGGCCGCCGTGCCGGACGGTGATCACGAAGTCCGGGCCGGTGAAGACCATGAGTTCACCGGTCTCGACGACCTCGCTGGTGTCGGTGAGCTGCTCGTGCTCGACGTAGCGGACGGTCCGGAGGACGGTGAAGAGCGAGCCGTCGTACAGCTCGATCTTCGGGCGCTGATGGGCGAGGACGGCGTCCTCGACGGCGAGCGGGTGCAGTCCGAACAGCTCGACGATGTCCGCGAACTCCGTCTCCGTCGGCTCGTGCATCCCGATCCACACGAATCCGGCGCCGGAGCGGCGCACCCGGCGCAGCGCCTCGTCGGCGGGGTGGTCGCCGGGCTGCCGTACGCCGTTCTCGTACACCGCGCAGTTGACGACGGCGGTGCCGAGCGGCGAGCGGGCGGGGTGGCTGAGGTCGACCCCGCGGGTGCGCGGCTGCGGCAGCCGGACGGCGCGGCGGAGGCTACGGATCATCGACACCGGCACAGTATGGCGTCCCGGCCCGCCGGACGGCAGGGACCCGGCACGCGGGACGGCGGCCCGCGGAGGCCGCCGGAAGGGGCACGGCACCGTGACGGAATACCCCTGGGGGGTATACAGTTGAAGAGAGCGGGACGCCGGTGGAGGCCGCGTCCCCACCCCCGGGAACGCCCGCGGTCCCCGGTTCCGGTATCCCTGTGAGGAGTACGGCATGAAGGCACCGACCACCCCGGTCCTGCTCGGCGGCTACGCACTGATCCTGCTGGTCGTGCTCGCCGCCGGGTTCGGCATCGGCCGCGCCACGGGCGCCCCGGCGCCGCCCGCGCCGTCCCCGCCGCACAGCGCCCCGCATACCCCCCACCCGTACGCACACCACGAGGAGCAGTCGTGATCACCGTGCCCGGAGAGCAGTACATCGAGCTGGAGATCGGCGGGATGACCTGCGCCTCGTGTGCGGCGCGCGTCGAGAAGAAGCTCAACCGCATGGACGGCGTCACCGCCACGGTCAACTACGCCACCGAGAAGGCGCGCGTCTCCCTGGAGGAGGGCAGCGCGCTGGAGACCGCCGACCTCATCGCCACCGTCGAGAAGACCGGCTACACCGCCGCGGTGCCCGCGCCGCCGGTGCCGGAGCCCGCGGACGGCACGGACGGGGCGGCCGCCGCGGACGACGGCCTCACCGCGCTGCGGCAGCGGCTGCTGACCGCGCTGGTCCTCTCCGTCCCGGTGATCCTCATGGCGATGGTCCCGGCGCTGCAGTTCACCAACTGGCAGTGGCTCTCGCTGACCCTCGCCGCCCCGGTGGTCGGCTACGCCGCGTGGCCGTTCCACCGCGCCGCCTGGACCAATCTGCGGCACGGCGCGGCCACCATGGACACCCTGATCTCCATGGGGACGCTCGCCGCGTTCGGCTGGTCCCTGTGGGCGCTGTTCTTCGGTACGGCCGGGATGCCCGGGATGCGTCACCCCTTCGAGCTGACCCTCACCCGCGGGGAAGGCGGCGGCTCGATCTATCTGGAGGCCGCGGCCGGGGTCACCACGTTCATCCTGGCGGGCCGCTACTTCGAGGCCCGGGCGAAGCGGAAGGCCGGGGCCGCGCTGCGGGCCCTGATGGAGCTGGGCGCCAAGGACGTCGCGGTGCTGCGCGACGGCCGCGAGGTCCGCGTCCCCACCGCCGAGCTGGCCGTCGGCGACCGCTTCGTGGTCCGCCCCGGCGAGAAGATCGCCACCGACGGCCGGGTCACCGAGGGCTCGTCCGCGGTGGACGCCGCCCTGCTGACCGGCGAGTCCGTACCGGTCGAGGTCGGGCCCGGCGACACCGTCACCGGCGCCACCGTCAACGCCGGGGGCCGACTGGTCGTCGAGGCGACCCGGGTCGGCGCCGACACCCAGCTCGCCCGGATGGCGCGGATGGTGGAGGAGGCGCAGAACGGCAAGGCCGCGGCGCAGCGGCTGGCCGACCGGATCTCCGCGGTCTTCGTCCCGGTGGTCATCGCGCTGGCGGTCGGCACCCTCGGCTACTGGCTCGGGACGGGCGCCGGGGCCACCGCCGCCTTCACCGCAGCCGTCGCGGTGCTGATCATCGCCTGCCCGTGCGCCCTGGGCCTGGCCACCCCGACCGCCCTGATGGTCGGTACGGGCCGCGGCGCCCAGCTGGGCATCCTGCTCAAGGGCCCGGAGGTGCTGGAGTCCACCCGCGCCGTCGACACCGTCGTCCTGGACAAGACCGGCACGGTCACCACCGGTGTGATGACGCTGACCGGTGTCCATCTCGCCGACGGCGAGGACCGTGCGACCGCGCTGCGGCTGGCCGGTGCGCTGGAGCACGCCTCGGAGCACCCGATCGCCCGCGCCGTCGCCACCGCGGCCCAGGAGGCGGCCTCCGGTGCGCTCCCGGCGCCCCGGAACTTCGAGAACGTCCCCGGGCTCGGCGTCCGCGGCGAGGTCGACGGCCACACCGTGCTGGTCGGCCGGGAGCGGCTGCTGGCGGACGCCGGGCTGACGCTGCCGGAGCCGCTGGCGGCGGCGAAGCGGCGGGCCGAGGAGGCGGGCGCCACCGCCGTCGCGGTCGCCTGGGACGGCGCGGCCCGCGCGGTGCTGGTGATCGCCGACGCGGTCAAGGAGACCAGCGCCGAGGCGGTCCGCCGACTGCGGGCGCTGGGCCTGACGCCGGTGCTGCTGACCGGTGACAACCGCGCGGTCGCCGAGGCGGTCGCCGCCGAGGTCGGCATCGACGAGGTCATCGCCGAGGTGCTGCCGCAGGACAAGGTCGCCGTGGTGGAGCGGCTGCGCGCCGAGGGCCGGACGGTCGCCATGGTCGGCGACGGCGTCAACGACGCGGCGGCGCTGGCCACCGCCGATCTGGGCCTGGCGATGGGCACCGGCACCGACGCCGCCATCGAGGCCGGGGACCTCACCCTGGTCCGCGGCGATCTGCGGGCCGCGGCCGACGCCATCCGGCTGGCCCGCGCCACCCTCGGCACCATCCGCACCAACCTCTTCTGGGCCTTCGGCTACAACGTCGCCGCCCTGCCGCTGGCCGCCGCTGGCCTGCTCAACCCGATGATCGCGGGCGCCGCGATGGCCTTCTCCTCGGTCTTCGTCGTCGGCAACAGCCTCCGGCTGCGCCGCTTTCGCGCGACGGCGGAGTGACGGGAGGCGGCAGGCGGTACGGAGGCGGAGCCCGGGCCGGGAGGCCGGGGCCCCGCCTCCGTCGTACCCGGCGGCGTACGGAACGACGTACGGAACGGCGTACGGAATGCGCCGGGCGGGCGTACCGGACACGCCCGGGCCGGGGGCGCGCAGAAGTACCCGCACGCCCCCGGCACGCCGACCGGGCCCCGTCCGGGTGGCGTGGGATCTCTCCAGAGAAGACGGCGGAAGATTGGCGGTTCTCGAAAAGGGGCACTCGCCCGCCGCGGGTCACACTGGTCGCACGACACCGCAGGTCCGGAGGGGATGACATGCCAGGTTCACGCGTTCTCGCGGTCGGCCACCATCAACCGCCGGGCGTGCTCACCAACGACGATCTCGCGTCGATGGTGGAGACCGACGACGCCTGGATCCGCAGCCGCGTCGGCATCCGCACCCGGCACATCGCCGGACCCGAGGAGACCGTCGACTCGATGGCGACCCAGGCGGCGGCGAAGGCGCTCGCCACCAGCGGCGTCCCCGCCGAGGAGATCGACCTCGTCCTCGTCGCCACCTGCACCGCGACCGACCGCAGCCCCAACACCGCGGCCCGCGTCGCCGCCGCCCTCGGTCTCGCCGCCCCCGCGACGATGGACATCAACGTCGTCTGCTCCGGCTTCACCCACGCCCTGGCCACCGCCGACCACGCCATCCGCGCCGGTTCCGCCCGGTCGGCGCTGGTGATCGGCGCCGAGAAGTTCAGCGCCGTGACCGACTGGACGGACCGTACGACGTGCGTCCTGGTCGGCGACGGCGCGGGCGCCGCCGTGGTCACCGCGTCCGAGGAGCCGATGATCGGCCCGGTGCTGTGGGGTTCGGTCCCCGACATGGGCCACGCGGTCCGTATCGAGGGCGAACCGGCCCGCTTCGCCCAGGAGGGCCAGACCGTCTACCGCTGGGCCACCACCCAGCTCCCGGCCATCGCCCGCGAGGTCTGCGCCCGCTCCGGCATCGCCCCCGCCGACCTCGCCGGGATCGTCCTGCACCAGGCCAACCTGCGGATCATCGAGCCGATCGCCCGGAAGATCGGCGCGGTCGACGCCGTCGTCGCCCGGGACGTCGTGGACTCCGGGAACACCTCGGCGGCATCGGTGCCGCTGGCCCTGTCGAAGCTGGTCGAACGCCGCGAGATCGCCGCCGGTGCCCCCGTCCTCCTCTTCGCCTTCGGCGGCAACCTCTCCTACGCGGGCCAGATCATCCGCTGCCCCTGACCGGGCGGCACGCCGGAGGCGCCGCCGCTCAGGGCACCTCGCGCAGGTACATCGCACCGCAGGAATGGCAGAACGGCTCGCCCTCGGGTGTCCCCCAGAGGGCGGCCGACTGGGTGGCGGCGGACTCGCTCAGCATCCGGCCGCACATCGCCTTGATCCCTTCGAGGCGGACCATGTGCCAGATCTTGACCGGGGCGTCCGGTCCCGGCGTCACGCCGTCCACGTACTCCGCGCGCATCTCGTGCTCCATGGCGGTGCACCTCCTACGCCCACGATGCGCCAGGAAGATCGCCGCCACAACGCGACCGGAGCCGGGCGGGCGCCCGCCCCGGGCGGCTCAGAACACCGACCAGCCGGTGAGCGTCGTGAAGTGGTCGAGCGCCGCGGCACCGGCGACGGAATTGCCCCGCCGGTCGAGACCCGGGCTCCAGACGCACAGCGTGCAGCGGCCCGGTACGACGGCGAGTATCCCGCCGCCGACGCCGCTCTTGGCGGGCAGCCCCACCCGGTAGGCGAACTCCCCCGCCGCGTCATAGGTGCCGCAGGTCAGCATCACCGCGTTGATCCGCTTGGCCTCCCGCGCCTCCAGCAGCCGGGTGCCGTCGGTGCGCAGCCCGTGCCGGGCGAGGAAGCCGCCCGCGGTGGCCAGGTCCCGGCAGCTCATCTCGATCGAGCACTGCCAGAAGTAGTGCTCGATGACGCTGGGGACCGGGTTCTCCAGATTGCCGAACGACGCCATGAAGTGCGCGAGCGCGGCGTTACGGTCCCCGTGGTCGGCCTCCGAACCGGCGACCGCCTGGTCGAACGCCAGCTCCTCGTTGCCGCTCTCCTCCCG
The DNA here is from genome assembly GCF_000718015.1 of Streptomyces catenulae. Classification (GTDB taxonomy): domain Bacteria; phylum Actinomycetota; class Actinomycetes; order Streptomycetales; family Streptomycetaceae; genus Streptomyces; species Streptomyces catenulae. The sequence continues at coordinate 168,705 of NZ_JODY01000004.1, forward strand.
CAGGAAGTGCAGCATCGTCGTACTGGCGTCACCGGTGAGGGTCTGGAGGCGGTCGGTGACGACGAGCGCGCCCGCGTTGATGAACGGATTGCGCGGAATGCCGTTCTCCCACTCCAGCTGCACCAGGGAGTTGAACGGCGTACCCGACGGCTCCCGGCCCACCCGGGACCAGATCTCGTCGTCGTGCGCGTGCGCCATCACCAGCGCCAGCGAGAAGGTCTTCGAGATCGACTGCACCGAGAACGGCGTCTTCCAGTCGCCCGCCCCGTACACCGAGCCGTCGATGTCGACCAGCGCGATACCGAAACGGTCCGGGCTGACGCGTTCGAGCGCCGGTATGTAGTCGGCGACCTCGCCCTGCCTCACATACGGCCGCGCATAGGCCGCTACCTCATCAAGAACGGCCTGGTAGTCCATATCGGACACGCTAACCCGACCGCTCCCGCGGCCCGCGCCGGGGCCCGGCTTTCCGCCCCCGACCCGCCCAACGGCCCGCCCGCCTCGCGTCCTCCGCCCGGGTGGCCGAGCCTGAGGCGGGGAACCCGGCGGCCGGACGGGCCGTTGACCCCTTGAGACCGATCGTGCACAGGAGGCAGTGATGGCAGGGTTTCTCGACCGCGCCAAGGAGCAGGCCCAGAACGCCCTTGAGCAGGGCAAACAGAAGGTGGACGAGGTCCAGCAGCAGCGCGCGGGCAACGACCTCCTCAAAAAGCTCGGCGCCGCCTACTACGCCGAACACAGCGGCAGCGGCACCCCGGAGGCGACCCGGAACGCACTGACCGCACTGGAATCCCACATCCGGGACCACGGGGACGCGTTCCTGCGGTCGTAGGGGCGCCCGGGCCCCTCACCCCTGTTCCTCCCGGTAGGCCGCCGCCTCCTCCAGGTCGAGGCGGCGGAGCAGGGTGCGCAGCATCTCGTCGTCGATGCGGCGGGTGTCGCGGAGGCGGACGAAGACGCGGCGTTCGGCGTCGATCATCTCGCCGGCCAGACGCCGGTACGTCTCGTCGGCGGATTCGCCGGTCACCTCGTTGACCGTGCCCAGCCGTTCCCAGACGGCGTTGCGGCGGTGCTCCATCACGGTGCGCAGCCGGTCCTCCAGGGGGCCCGGCAGGGTGTTGCGGTCGTCGGCGAGGAGGGCGTCGAGGCGCTCCTCGGCGGCGCGCGAGGCCTCGTTCTGCGCCTGCGCCTCGGCGAGCGTCTGGGCGCGCGCGTCGCGGCCGGTCAGCTTGAGGGCGTGGATCAGCGGCGGCAGCGTCAGGCCCTGGACGACGAGGGTGGCGATGACGGTGGTGAACGTCAGGAAGAGCACCAGGTTGCGGGCGGGGAACGGCCCGCCGTCGTGCACCGTCGCCGGGACGGAGAAGGCGATGGCCAGCGACACCACGCCCCGCATCCCGGCCCAGCCGACGACCAGCGGCGCCGCGACCGTGACGTCCGGCTCCCGCTCCCGGATCCGGGCCGACAGGCGCGGCAGATACGTCGCCGGGAAGACCCACACGAACCGCGCCACCACCACCGCCACGAAGACCAGCCCGGCGTACCCGGCGGCCTGCGCGCCGCTGAACTCCCCCAGCCCGCGGAGCACCACCGGCAGCTGGAGCCCGATCAGCGCGAAGACCGCGGACTCCAGCAGGAACGACACCATCCGCCACACGGCCGCCTCCTGGAGCCGGGTCTCGAAGTCGACCTGCCAGGAGCGGTGCCCCAGGTGGAGGCCGACGACGACCACGGCGAGCACCCCGGACGCCCCGAACTGCTCGGCGGCGGCGTACGCGACGAACGGGATGAGCAGCGAGAGGGTGTTCTCCAGCAGCGGCGACGTCCGCAGCCGGAGCCGCAGCCAGTGCAGCGGCACCATCAGGACGAGTCCGACGCCGATGCCGCCCAGGGCGGCGACGGCGAACTCCTCGGCGCCGCCGGCCCAGGTGGCGCCCGCGCCGACCGCCGCGGCCACCGCCACCTTGTAGGCGGTGATGGCGGTCGCGTCGTTCACCAGGGACTCGCCCTGGAGGATCGTGGTGATCCGGCCGGGCAGCCCCAGACGGCGGGCGATGGCGGTGGCCGCGACGGCGTCCGGCGGCGCGACGACGGCACCCAGGACCAGCGCGGCGGTCAGCGGCAGGTCCGGGATCGCCAGCTGGGCGAGGAAGCCGACGGCGAGCGTGGCGAAGAGGACGTACCCGACGGAGAGCAGCGCCACCGGCCGCCAGTTGGCCCGCAGGTCCAGGTAGGAGCTCTCCAGCGCCGCGGTGTGCAGCAGCGGCGGCAGCACCAGCGGCAGCACGATGTGCGGGTCGAGGGTGTAGTCCGGCACCCCGGGGACGTACGCGGCGACGAGCCCGGCGGCGACCAGCAGCAGCGGCGCCGGGACGGGCGTCCGCCGGGCGAGCGCGGCCACCGCGGCGCTCCCGGCGATCAGCAACAGCAGCGGCATGACGTCCATCGGCCCGTCCCGTCCGTACCCTCCGGCGCGGTCCGGGTGCGGCACCGCCCGGCCACGACCTGAGGACCACGGCCCCCGGGTCGTAACCTGGCCATCATGAGCGAGTGTGTGCACGTCCGTGATCTGCCACGCGCCGAACCCGCCCCGCTGAGCGACACCTGCCCGGAGTGCCTGGAGGCAGGCAGCCACCCCGTCCAGCTGCGGCTCTGCCTGGTCTGCGGCCATGTCGGCTGCTGCGACTCGTCGCCGTTCCGCCACGCCACCGGGCACTACGAGCGGACCGGCCATCCGGTGATGCGCTCCTTCGAGCCGGGCGAGTCCTGGCGGTGGTGCTTCGTCGACCAGCTCCTGGTCTGAGGGCGCCGGGGCCCGGGGACCGCCCCGCCGGTCCGTGACCGGCGCGGTTTAGCCTGGCGCCATGATCCGCGAAGCAGCCGCCGCCGACGTCCCCGCCATCCTGGCCATGATCCGCGAACTCGCCGAGTACGAACGTGCCCTGGAATCGGCGCGGGCGACCGAGGCGCAGCTCACCGAGGCGCTCTTCGGGCCGCAGCCCGCCGCCTTCGCGCTGATGGCCGAGGAGGACGGCGAGCCGGTGGGCTTCGCCCTGTGGTTCCGCAACTTCTCGACGTGGACGGGCACGCACGGTGTCTATCTGGAGGACCTCTACGTCCGCCCCGAGGCGCGCGGCGGCGGCCACGGCAAGGCGCTGCTGGCGGCGCTCGCGGAGATCTGTGTGGCCCGTGGCTACGAGCGTTTCGAGTGGTCCGTCCTGGATTGGAATGAACCGTCCATCGGCTTTTACCGGTCGATCGGCGCGCAGCCCATGGACGGATGGACGGTCTTCCGGCTCACTGGAAAGGAACTGCACGCCCTCGCGGACACCACGCGGGTCAACGGAGCGTCACCGTCGAGGATTTGACGCCCCCACCCCCTAGCCACTGTGCGTACTCATGTGTTTACAATCAGTGACGACAGCGGTTCCGGAAGCCCCTGGAGCCGTTCGCATTCCGGACGACGGCCGTGCTCCGTCCGGGCGACACCGGCCCGCGGATCGCGGTAGCGTCACAGCCGAACCCTGTGCTGCGCCGTGCCACCGCCGCTCCCCTCGGGAGCGACCGGCGGGACGCCCGGAGCGGCGCAGCGGCCCGCACATCAGCTCAACACGTATCAGCTCAATCCAGCTTGTGCCACCTTGGAGGTGAGGGTGTCCCAGATCGCAGGCGAGCCCGGGACCCAGGACTTCGTGGAAGTCCGGCTGCCCGCTGCGGGTGCCTACCTTTCCGTGCTGCGTACGGCCACCGCCGGACTCGCAGCCCGCTTGGACTTCACCCTCGACGAGATCGAGGACCTGCGCATCGCGGTGGACGAGGCGTGCGCGATCCTGCTCCAGCAGGCCGTCCCCGGCTCCGTGCTGAGCTGCGTCTTCCGTCTCATCGACGACGCGCTGCAGGTGACCGTCTCGGCGCCGACCACCGACGGCCGCGCACCCGAGCGCGACACCTTCGCCTGGACGGTGCTCTCCGCACTGGCCGGCAAGGTCGACTCCACCGTCGCCGAGGACCGTACGGTCACCATCAGCCTCTACAAGGAGCGCGGCGCCGGTCCCGGACCGTCATGACCGAACAGGGGGCCCCGTGAAAGATCTCGAACGCGGCGCGGGGATCGCGCCGGGTGCGACCATCCCGGACCAGCAGGCCCGGCCGCACCCGACGGGCGCGGACGACCCCGGCGGCCGGCCGGACGCAGCGGAGCAGGCAGAGCGGGCGGACCACATGGACGACAGCGAGCAGCAGGGCGCGCGGGCGCAGCACACGCCGCGCCCGTCCCAGGAGACCCCGGAGGAGCCCCAGGGCGCTCCGGAGCCCCCGCACGCCCACGAACCGGCGCACGCCCACGATCCGCACGACCGCAGCGGCGCCCGGGCGATGTTCTACGAGCTGCGCAAGCTCCCCGACGGCTCCCCGGAGCGCGCGGAGCTGCGCAACACCCTGGTGCGGATGCACCTCCCGCTGGTCGAGCACCTGGCCCGCAGATTCCGCAACCGCGGCGAGCCCCTGGACGACCTCACCCAGGTCGCGACCATCGGTCTGATCAAGTCGGTCGACCGCTTCGACCCGGACCGCGGCGTGGAGTTCTCCACGTACGCGACGCCCACCGTCGTCGGCGAGATCAAGCGGCACTTCCGGGACAAGGGCTGGGCGGTCCGGGTGCCGCGCCGCCTCCAGGAGCTGCGGCTGTCGCTGACGACGGCGACCGCAGAGCTGTCCCAGCGGCACGGCCGGGCGCCGACGGTCCACGAGTTGGCGGAGCATCTGTCGCTCTCCGAGGAGGAGGTCCTGGAGGGCCTGGAGTCGGCGAACGCCTACTCCACCCTCTCCCTCGACGTCCCGGACACCGACGACGAGTCCCCCGCGGTGGCCGACACGCTCGGCGCGGAGGACGAGGCGCTGGAGGGCGTGGAGTACCGCGAGTCGCTCAAGCCGCTGCTGGAGGATCTGCCGCCGCGCGAGAAGAAGATCCTGCTGCTGCGGTTCTTCGGCAACATGACCCAGTCGCAGATCGCCCAGGAGGTCGGCATCTCCCAGATGCACGTCTCCCGGCTGCTGGCCCGCACCCTGGCCCAGCTCCGCGACCGTCTCCTCGTGGAGGAGTGAGCGTCGAGGAGTGAGCGTCGAGGAGTGAGCGTCCGGCCGTGACGGCGCAAGGGGCGGGATCCGCGTGGATCCCGCCCCTTGCGCCGTTCCGGTCCGCTACTCCCGCGGCCCGATGCCGAGCGCCACCGTGGCCGTCGGGTTGACCAGCAACGCGAGGACCGCGAAGGCGGCGACCGCCAGCGCGACGCCCGCGGCGATCAGCGCGCCACCGGAGCTGATCAGCGTCCAGGCGACCGGCAGCGCCACGATCTGGGTGATCATCGAGGGGCCGCGGCTCCAGCGGCGGAGCAGCCACAGCCCGCGGGCGGCGGCCAGCGGCAACGCCGCCAGCGCGAGCACGGTCACCGCGCCCGTCACGGCCTGTTGCGGGCTGTCGGGCGAGCCGGTGAGGCCCTCGATCAACAGGGAGATGCCGAGGGCCGCCAGCGCGACGCCCTCGACGGCGGTGAGCACCGCGGCGGCGCTCAGCCGGGCCGGGCGCGGTCCGGGCCGCTCGGGGGCCGCGGGCGCGGCGGCGGCCTGGCGTGCGGACTTCTTCTGCTGCTTACTGCTCACCCCAGCAGGGTAGCGCCGCCCCGCCGTCCACCGGCCGCCCCCGGGCCGCCGTACGGGACCGGCGCCGCGCCCCGGGCGCCGGGGCGCCGTCCGGGGAGGTGCGTCGCAGGGCCGGTACCAGCAGGTAGGTACGCTGGCGGTCATGCGCGCGCTTCTCGTGGTCAATCCCGCTGCCACCACCACCAGTGCCCGCACCCGTGACGTACTGGCCCACGCGCTCGCCAGCGACCTCGATCTGACGGTCGCCGAGACCCGGTACCGCGGCCACGCCCGCGATCTCGCCCGGCAGGCGGCCGAGGACGGCCGGACCGAGCTGGTGGTGGCGCTCGGCGGCGACGGCACGGTCAACGAGGTCGTCAACGGTCTGCTGACGCACGGACCCGATCCGGAGTCCCACCCCCGGCTGGCCGTGGTGCCCGGCGGCTCCACCAACGTCTTCGCCCGCGCCCTCGGCCTGCCGAACGACGTCGTGGAGGCCACCGGCGCCCTGTTGGACGCGCTGCGGGACGGCAGTGAGCGCACGGTCGGTCTGGGGCACGCGGCGGGCACCCGGGGCAGCGAGGACGAGGGCGTCCCGGGGCGCTGGTTCACCTTCTGCGCCGGGTTCGGCTTCGACGCCGGGGTGGTCGGCCGCGTCGAACAGCAGCGCGAGCGCGGTAAGCGTTCGACGCACAGCCTCTACGTCCGGCAGGTCGTCCGGCAGTTCCTGGGCGACCAGAACCGCCGGGAGGGCACCATCACACTGGAGCGCCCGGCCCCCGACGGCGGCGCACCGGAGGTCACCGAGGGGCTGGTGATGTCGATAATCTGCAACACCTCTCCCTGGAGCTACCTGGGCAATCGCCCGCTCTACCCGCTCCCGGACGCCTCCTTCGACACCGCGCTGGACGTCTTCGCACTGAGCCGCCTCTCCCCCGCCGCGGTGACGCGTTACGCGACCCAGTTGCTGACCTCGACGCCCGAGCGCGGACCCCACGGCAAGCACGCACTGTCACTCCATGACCTGACGGCCTTCACCTTGCATTCACAGGCGCCACTGCCCTTTCAGATGGACGGAGACCACCTCGGACTGCGTACGAGTGTGACGTTCACAGGCGTACGCCGTGCACTGCGTGTGATTGTGTGAGCAGTAGAGCCTAAAGTCCTTTCACTCGAACGTTTAGGCTGACTTCCACCCCCTAGAAGTACGGCTGTGACCTAGGCGACACCAAGGAATCAAAAAAAAGTTTCCGGTAGGGGTTGTATCCGTCGCCGAGGTTTGCGAGTCTCTTCATGGCGATCGGGACGGCCACTTCACCGGCCCCCTTGAGAGCCCGAATCCCCTCCTCATTCCACAGGACCGCACCAGTTTGTCGACTGGCATTCGGCCCTTCCCCTGCGGAGGGATTCGTGAAAGCGTTCACATTCACAAGCAACGTTCCCGTTATACGAGGAGATGGAGCAGCCATGGACTGGCGTCACCGCGCCGTTTGCCGCGAAGAAGACCCCGAGCTCTTCTTCCCCATCGGCAACACCGGTCCTGCGCTCCTGCAGATCGAGGAAGCCAAGGCCGTCTGCCGCCGCTGCCCCGTCATGGAGCAGTGCCTGCAGTGGGCGCTCGAGTCCGGCCAGGACTCCGGCGTCTGGGGTGGTCTGAGTGAGGACGAGCGCCGCGCAATGAAGCGCCGTGCAGCTCGCAACCGGGCGCGCAACGCCAGCGCCTGACACAGACTCCCCGTGGCCCCCGAGCCGCAGCGCGCAGTACCCCCGATGCGCAGAAGAACGTGAGCTTTGAGCCCCGGACCATCCGATGGTCCGGGGCTCAGTGCTGTGCGGACCACCGCCGCGCCACTCCCCCGGTGGCCGCGGCGCCCGCCCGGCTCAGCTCTTCTCGGGCCGCACCGGTACGTCGAGGAGCACCCGCGTACCGCCCTCGGCGCCGCGCACCATGTCGAACGCGCCGCCCAACTCCCCCTCCACCAGGGTCCGTACGATCTGGAGCCCCAGATTTCCGGCGCTGTGCGGGTCGAAGCCCTCGGGCAGCCCGCGACCGTTGTCCTGGACGGTGACCAGCAGCCGCGGCTCCGTGCGGCTGCCGCCGCGGACCGCGCCGACCTCGACCGTGCCCTGTTCGCCCTCGTCGAAGGCGTGTTCCAGGGCGTTCTGGAGGATCTCGGTCAGCACCATCGACAGCGGGGTGGCGACCTCGGCGTCGAGGATGCCGAAACGGCCGGTGCGGCGGGTGGTGACCTTGCCGGGGGAGATCTCGGCGACCATCGCGAGGACCCGGTCGGCGATCTCGTCGAACTGGACGCGTTCGTCGAGGTTCTGCGAGAGCGTCTCGTGGACGATGGCGATCGAGCCGACCCGGCGCACCGCCTCGTCCAGTGCCTCGCGGCCCTTGGCGGAGTCCATCCGGCGGGACTGGAGGCGCAGCAGCGCGGCGACGGTCTGGAGGTTGTTCTTCACCCGGTGGTGGATCTCCCGGATGGTGGCGTCCTTGGTGATCAATTCCCGTTCACGGCGGCGGAGTTCGGTGACGTCGCGGAGCAGCACCAGCGAACCGCTGTGGGTGCCCTTGGGCTTGAGCGGGATCGCCCGGAGCTGGATCACCCCCTCCTCGCCCTCCACCTCGAACTCCCTGGGCGCCCAGCCGCTGGCCAGCTTGACCAGCGCCTCGTCGACCGGGCCGCGGGCGGGTGCCAGTTCGGCGGTGGTGCGGCCGAGGTGGTGGCCCACCAGGTCGGCGGCGAGGCCGAGGCGGTGGTAGGCGGAGAGGGCGTTGGGGCTGGCGTACTGGACGACGCCGTCCGCGTCGAGCCTGATCAGACCGTCACCGGCGCGCGGCGAGGCGTCCATGTCGACCTGCTGGGCCGGGAACGGAAACGTTCCGGCGGCGATCATCTGGGCGAGGTCGGAGGCGCTCTGGAGGTAGGTCAGCTCCAGGCGGCTGGGGGTGCGGACGGTGAGGAGGTTGGTGTTGCGGGCGATCACGCCCAGCACCCGGCCCTCGCGGCGTACCGGGATGGACTCGACGCGGACCGGCACCTCCTCGCGCCACTCCGGGTCGCCCTCGCGGACGATCCGGCCCTCGTCCAGCGCGGAGTCGAGCATCGGGCGGCGGCCCCGGGGGACGAGGTGGCCGACCATGTCGTCCTGGTAGGAGGTGGGCCCGGTGTTCGGCCGCATCTGGGCCACCGACACATAGCGGGTGCCGTCGAGGGTGGGCACCCAGAGCACCAGATCGGCGAAGGACAGATCGGACAGCAGCTGCCATTCCGAGACGAGCAGGTGCAGCCACTCGAGGTCGGAGTCGCTCAGAGCGGTGTGCTGGCGTACGAGATCGTTCATGGAGGGCACGTCAGCGAGCCTACCGGCGTACGGTGTCCCTGTTCTTCCCGTGTTCTCCGTACGGAGGCCGTCCCGTGGGGCGGCCGTACCGTGGGCGGCGCGGCGCGGATCTTTTGCCCTGCATGGGCATGGACAGATCAGAATGGTCTAGTCCACAATGTTTTCCGTTACCGACTTCCGCTCTCCCCGCACAGGAGGGCGGATCGAGGCCGGCGCGTTCTCTGCCCTGACTACGCGGCGGTCTCCGATCGACCGGCTCCCCGGCGGGCGCCACCCCTACCGCACTCGGGGTGCCCGACCGCCCCGCGGAACCGGCCGATGTAGCTCCGGGCTGCGGTGCCGGACAGGTTGAGGGTCCTGTCCCGGCGCCGCGGCCCGCGGGTGTTTCCGGGGCCGATGCGTTGTTCGCGGGCCGGGCCGGATCTTGCGTTGATGGCCCGTTGACGGCCAGTTGATTCCGCGCGCCCATGCTGGAAGCGCGCCACCGACCTCCCCGCTCGGCCGCCCGTCCGCTTCCCCCCGGGCGGCCGCCCGGGTGCGTCGCCGGGCCGGCCCGTTCCCCGTCGGGCAGGGTCCGGCGGCGCGCCCCTTTTCCGGGTCCGCGCATTCCCCGCGCCCCTTTTTCCGGCACCGGCCGCCGCTCCCCCATTTCCCTTTCCCCGTAAGGGAATTACGGAATTCCGGGCACCCGGGGCCGAACGGCGGACAAACGGAGCGTGGAAGATTCGGCACGGAGAGTGGAAATGCGGGGGCGGGTGGGAATTCGGGGCCGAATCCGGGTGGGAAGACGGCTTCCGGGAACCGGGCCGGGGGACGTCCACTCTGATAGATTGGTCTATACCACCAGACTCCCATTCTTCAGAACGGCAGGCCACGCGTGGAAGTTGTCATCGTTCCGGACGCCCCCGCAGGCGGCAGGCTCATCGCCGACGCCCTCGCCGCGCTGGTGCGCCGCAAGCCCGACGCGCTGCTCGGCGTCGCCACCGGCTCGACCCCGCTGCCCATCTACGAAGCGCTCGCCGCGCAGGTCGCGTCCGGCGCGGTGGACGCCTCGCGGGTCCGCGTCTGTCAGCTCGACGAGTACGTCGGACTGCCCGCCGGGCACCCCGAGTCGTACCGTTCGGTGGTGCTGCGCCAGGTCGTCGAGCCGCTCGGCATCGACAAGGGGTCCTTCCTGGGGCCCGACGGCGCGGCCGAGGACATCCCGGCGGCCTGTGCGGCGTACGACGAGGCGCTGCGGGCGGCCGGTGGGGTGGACCTCCAGATCCTCGGGATCGGCACGGACGGTCACATCGGTTTCAACGAACCGTGCTCCTCGCTCGCCTCGCGCACCCGTATCAAGACGCTGACGCAGCAGACCCGTGAGGACAACGCGCGGTTCTTCGACAGCCTCGACGAGGTGCCGCACCACGTCATCACGCAGGGCATCGGCACGATCCTGGAGGCCCGGCACCTGGTGCTGCTGGCGACCGGCGCGGGCAAGGCGCGCGCCGTGGCGCAGGCGGTCGAGGGCCCGGTCGCCGCGGTGGTGCCCGCCTCGGCGCTCCAGCTGCACCCGCACGCCACGGTCGTCGTCGACGAGGCCGCCGCGTCGGAGCTGAAGCTCGCGGACTACTTCCGGGCGACGTACGCGGCGAAGCCGGAGTGGCAGGGCCTGTAAGCGGCGCGGACACGGCGACGGCCGGGGCGCTCCCCCCACGCGGGAGCGTCCCGGCCGCCGGTCTGTGGGGGCGCGGTCAGCCGTCGGCCGTGCCCGTCAGTGCCTCGGCGGCGGCGCGGGCGCAGACCCGGGCGGCGCCGTGGGTGGCGAGGTGGAGCGCGCCGCACGGCTCCGCCTGCGGGACGCCCATCTCGACGACGACGGTGTCGGGGCGGGCCGCGACCAGTGCGGTGAGCGCCCCGGCCATCCAGGGGTGACGGTGCGCGTCGCGGACCACGGCGACCACGCGGCGCCGTCCGGCCTCGGTGAGCACCGCGGCGGCCAGCCGGTCGGTGCCCTCGGCGGTGGCCCGCTCGGCGCCGTACGCGGTCGTGGTGGTGCCGGGCAGCAGCCGGGTCAGTTCGGCGGCGACGCCCCAGGGGGTCTCGTCGCCGACCGCGATGTTGGCGACCGGCGTGAACGCGGCGACGTGCACCGGTCCGTCGAGCGGGGTGAACGGCTCCCGGGCGGTGCGGCGCAGGGCGCGGCGGGCGGCGCGCAGCCCGGGTGCGGGTGCGGCCCCCTCCGCCGCGCCCGCACCCGGAGCCGGTGCGGGCGGGGCCGCCGCGCCGCGGGCCCACTCCGCCAGTGCGCGGACCCGGGCGGCGGCGTCCGCCAGCCGCTCCTCGGGGAGGTCGCCGTCGTGGACCGCGCGGACCAGGGCGTCGCGCAGCCGGAGCACGGTGGCCTCGTCGGAGAGTCCGCCGCCCACGCAGAGCGCGTCGGCACCGGCGGCGAGCGCCAGGACGCTGCCGCGTTCGATGCCGTAGGCGGCGGAGATGGCGCGCATCTCGATGCCGTCGGTGACGATCAGCCCGTCGAAGCCGAGGCCGCCCTCGGACGCGGGGGCGCGCAGCAGTCCGTGCAGGGCGGCCGGGCTGAGGGTGGCCGGGCGTTCCGGGTCCAGGGCGGGCAGCAGGATGTGGGCGCTCATGACGGCCCGGGTGCCCGCGGCGACGGCGGCGCGGAACGGCACCAGTTCGCGCTCGCGCAGCGTCGTGAGGTCCACGCCGACGCGGGGCAGGTCGTGGTGGGAGTCGACGGCGGTGTCGCCGTGGCCGGGGAAGTGCTTGGTGCAGGCGGCGACCCCGGCGGACTGGAGGCCGTCGATCCAGGCGGCGGTGTGCCGGGCGACCAGCGCCGGGGTGGCGCCGAAGGAGCGGACGCCGATGACCGGGTTGCCCGGGTCGGAGTTGACGTCCGCGCAGGGCGCCCAGTTGAGGTTGATGCCGCAGGCGGCGAGGCGACCGCCCAGGTCGTGGGCGACGGCGCGGGTGAGGTCCGGGTCGTCGACGGCGCCGAGCGCGAGGTTGCCCGGGTAGGAGGAGCCGGTGCGGACCTCCAGGCGGGTGACGTCGCCGCCCTCCTCGTCCACGGCGACCAGGACGTCGCCGCGTACGGCGCGCAACTGTGCGGTGAGGGCGGCGAGTTGCTCCGGGCTTACGACGTTGCGGCCGAAGACGGCGACGGCGGCGAGGCCCTCGTCGAGGCGGCGCAGCACCCAGTCGGGGGCGGTGGTGCCGCGGAAGCCGGGCTGGAGGACGGCGAGCGCGTCGCGGGTGAGGGCGTCGGTGGCCGGGCGGGTGCGGGTGGTGCTCATGGGGTCCGGGTCATCCCTTCACGGCGCCGGAGGTGAGCCCGCCGACGGCCTTGCGCTGGAGGAAGAGGAAGAGGACCAGGATCGGTACGGCGAAGATCGACGCGGCGGCCATGGTGGCGCCCCAGTCGTCGCCGAACTGGCTCTGGAACTGCGACAGCCACAGCGGCAGGGTCCCCTTGGCCGGTTCCTTGTTGAGCACCAGGACGAGCGGGAACTCGTTCCAGGCGGTGATGAAGCCGAAGAGCGAGGTGGCCATCAGACCGGGGGCGAGCAGCGGGAAGACGACCTTGGTGAACGCCTGGCGGCGCGAGCAGCCGTCGACCATCGCGGACTCCTCCAGCTCCTTGGGCACGGCGGCGACGTAGCCGCGGAGCGTGAGGAGGGTGAAGGGCAGCACCATCAGCATGTAGAAGGCGGTCAGCGGGACGAGGCTGTTCAGCATGTCGGCGTCGCGGACGATCATGTAGATCGAGATGACCATGACCTCCCAGGGCGCCATCTGCGCGACCATGAAGACCAGCAGCGTCGCCTTGCGGCCCTTGAACCGCATCCGGGTCAGCGCGAAGGCGCCGCAGAGCGCGATGAGCAGCGAGAGACCGACGGCGACGGCAGTGACGAGCACGGAGTTGCCCGCCAGCGTCCAGAAGTCGGGGGCGCCGACCGCGGTCGCGAAGTGCTGGAGGGTGCCGTGCAGCGGGAACCACACGGGGACGTCGCTGATGATGTCGCCGGTCGGCTTGAACGCCGTGTTGAACATCCAGTAGACGGGGAAGACGAAGCCGATGGCGAGGACGATCGCCGTCGCGTTGGGCCAGATCCGGCCGGCGAGCGAGCGCTTCACAGCTCGTCCTCCTCTTGCTTGAGCGTCAGTCGCAGGTAGTACGCGGTCACGGCGAGCAGCACGGCGATGGTGAGCAGGGAGATCGCGGCGCCCATGCCGAAGTGGAGGTTGCCGACGCCCTCGGTGAACGCGTAGATCGGCAGGGTCTCGGTGAGCCGGTCCGGGCCGCCCTTGTTGATGGCGAAGATCTGCGGGAACGCCTTGAAGACCCAGATGACCTCCAGGAACGTCGTGGCGAGGAAGAACGGCTTGAGGAAGGGGAAGGTCACGGTGGTGAAGACCTTCCAGGTCCCGGCGCCGTCCATCCGGGCCGCCTCGTACAGCTCCTTGGGGATGGTCGTGGTCGCGGCGTAGAGGTTGAGCGCCACGAACGGCAGGGACTGCCAGACGATCAGCAGGGTGATGACGAAGAAGGTGGAGAGCTGGGTGCCGACCCAGTCGTAGTGGGCCATGGAGTGCCAGCCGAGCTGGTCCAGGACCCAGTTGACGACGCCGTAGCGGGAGTCGAAGAGCCACTGGAAGACGGTGGTGGCGGCGATGACGGGCATCGCCCAGGCCAGCACCAGCGCGACGGAGAGCGCCAGCCGCATCTTCTTGCCGAGGCGGGCGAGGAGCAGGCCGATCAGGACGCCCAGCGTCATGATCAGGGTGACGTTGACGGCGGTGAAGACGAGGGTGCGGAGGGTGACCCGCCAGAACTCCTCGCCGCCCAGGATCTCCCCGAAGTTGCCGGTGCCGTTCCAGACCGTCAGGTGCTGGATCAGCTCCTTCATGTTCAGGGTCTGGAAGGAGAGCAGGATGTTGCGGACCATCGGCCAGCCGAGGAAGACGGCGGTGGCCAGCAGCGCGGGGAGCAGCAGCAGGTAGGGCGTGGCTCTGCCGGTACGGGTCCGCCGGGTGCCGGTGGCGCGGCCGGACGGCGGCGCACCGCCTTTGCCGATGCGCGGCGCCCTCTTGTCCACCGCGTCGTCGAGCTGCACTGCCATGGCCGTTCGCTCCCCTTCGTACCGATTCACGCGCGTTGCGGTGCCTGCGTACGGGCCGGGCGGCCGGGCCGTACGGCGGGACCGGGTGTGCCGTCAACGAAGGGGCGCCCCCTGCCGGGCGGCGCCCCTCCGGCGGCCGGTGCCCTACTTCTGGGCGAGCCGCTTGTTGATCTCCGGCTCGACGGCCTTGGCGGCGTCGTCGGCGGTCTTACCGCTCAGCACGGCGGTCATGTAGTTCTTGATCGGGTTCGGGACGTTCTCGACGGCCGCCCACTCCGGGATGAGCGGGGTGGTGCCGCCGGACTTCGCGGCCGCGGGGGCCGCCGCCTCGGCCGCCGGGTTGCCCTTGGTGGCGCTCGCCAGGTCGGGGGACTTGGGGCTCCAGCCGACCTCCTTGACCATCTGCGCGTCGTTCTTCTTCGACAGCGCGACCTTGAGGAACTCCTTGGCGAGGTCCTGCTTGGTGCTGCCGCCGGCGACCGCGAAGTTGGAGCCGCCGAGGAAGACGCCCTCGGGCTTGTCGGCGGTCTCACCGGGGATGGTGAAGAAGCCGATGTCGTTCTTGATGTCCGGGTTGGCCTTGACGGCGGTGGCCGCCTCGTAGCCCATGGCGATGATGGCGCCGGTCTTGCCCTTGGCGAAGACCTCGGCCTGCTGCGGCGTCGCCTCGTCCTTGTTCTTGGGGGCGTCGCTGAAGGACTGGTAGGTCTTGTAGATGTCCATCGCCTTGGCGACCTTGGGGTCGGCGAGGTTGGAGACCCACTTGCCGCCGCTCTTCTTGACCAGGTCCGCGCCGGTGCCGATGGTCAGACCGTCGAAGAAGTACCAGTTCTGGCCGGGCAGATAGAGCGGTTCGGCGTCGGTCTTCTTCTTGATCGTGTCGAACGCCTTGAACAGCTCGGTGCGCGTCTTCGGCAGATCCTTGATCCCGGCCTTCGCCCAGATCTTCTTGTTGTACATCACGACGCGGTTACCGGCGTACCACGGGAGCGCGTACTGCTTCCCGTCGGCCATCGCCGCCTTGTTGAAGGAGTCGCTCCAGTCGGCGCCGATCTGCTTCTTGAGGTCACCGAGGTCGAGCAGGGCGCCGGCCTTGGCGTAGGCGGCGGTCTGGGTGTTGCCGATCTCGACGACGTCGGGCGGGCTGTCCTCGGACAGCGCGGTGGTCAGCTTCTGCTGGATGCCGTCCCACTGCTGGACCTTGAAGTCGACGGTGGCGCCGGTCTTCTGGTGGAATTCCTTGGAGACCTGGGCCGTCCACTGTGACGGGTTGGACCCCGACATCACCCACACGGTCAGCTTCTGGCCCTTGAAGCCGTCCGCACCGTTACCGCTGCCGTCGCTGGACCCACAGGCAGCGACACTCATCAGCATTCCCGCGACCGCGGTCGCTGCTATGAGTCCACGCTTCATTGCGCTCTCCCCTAGAGGCCGGGTGTGGTCTTTAATGGTTTAGACCAGTGCCCGCAGCTTGGCCTAGACCTTTTGGGGTGTCAAGGGTGTATAAGAGTCGCTGTCGGCTCCGTTACCGGACCGACATCTGCCGGGTGCGGGCCCGCGGAAGGGCCCGGCGACCACGCCCGTGCCACGATGTGAGGCGCAAGGTACGGAGGTGCCGGTGACGGCAGCACGACAGAGGGCGGAAAGGCGGGTCATGCAGACCGACGGGGGCAGCGCGGAGAACGGCACCACGGCCACACGCAGCGCCCGCGTACCCAAGTATTACCGTCTCAAAAGGCACTTGCTGGAGATCACCGAAACCCTCCCGCCGGGCACCCCGGTACCGCCGGAGCGGGCGCTCGCCGCGGAGTTCGACACCTCCCGCACCACGGTCCGCCAGGCGCTCCAGGAGCTGGTGGTCGAGGGGCGGCTGGAGCGCATCCAGGGCAAGGGCACCTTCGTCGCCAAGCCGAAGGTCTCCCAGGCGCTGCAACTGACCTCGTACACCGAGGACATGCGCGCCCAGGGGCTGGAGCCCACCTCGCAGCTGCTGGACATCGGGTACGTCACCGCCGACGACCGACTGGCCGGGCTGCTGGACATCGTCGCCGGGGGCCGGGTGCTGCGCATCGAGCGGCTGCGGCTGGCCAGCGGCGAGCCGATGGCCATCGAGATCACCCACCTCTCCGCCAAGCGCTTCCCCGCGCTGCGCCGCAACCTCGTCAAGTACACCTCGCTCTACACCGCGTTGGCCGAGGTGTACGACGTGCGGCCGGCCGAGGCGGAGGAGACCATCGAGACCTCGCTGGCCACCCCGCGCGAGGCGGGGCTGCTGGGCGCGGACGTCGGTCTGCCCATGCTGATGCTCTCCCGCCATTCGCGCGATGCGCAGGGCCGTCCGGTGGAGTGGGTCCGCTCGGTCTACCGGGGTGACCGCTACAAGTTCGTGGCCCGGTTGAGCCGTCCGGTGGAGTGACGCCCGCGGTGTGACGCACCGGCGCACGGCGGTCTCCCGCACGCCCCCGAGGGGTGTGCCGGTGGCCGCCGTTGCCGTACCGATATGCGGACACCTAGTGACGGCTGACGCGGCCCTGCCATAGATTTCCAGCCCATCGCAGGAGATCGCCAGGGACGGAGCGGCCATGCCGGAGCACGACGGAACACCCCCTTCCAGACAGGTCGTCACACCGACGCGCGTGGTGGCCGGACTCTGCCTGATCGCCCCGTTCGTGGCGATGCTCTGGGTGGGCTCGTACGCGAAGATCGAGCCGACGCTCATCGGCATCCCGTTCTTCTACTGGTACCAGATGCTGTGGGTGCTGATCTCCACGGCGCTGACGATGATCGCGTACAAGCTGGTCCAGCGGGAGAACCGCGCCCGTGAGGGCGGTGCGGCCAAGTGACGCTCCCCTCCTCGGCGCTCGCCGCGTCCGGCACCGACGGTGTCAACGGCGTCGCCCTCACGGTCTTCATCCTCTTCTTCGTCGCCGTCACCGTCATGGGCTTCCTCGCGGCCCGCTGGCGCAAGGCCGAACAGTCGGCCAACCTCGACGAATGGGGGCTGGGCGGCCGCAGCTTCGGCACCTGGGTGACATGGTTCCTGCTCGGCGGCGACCTCTACACCGCGTACACCTTCGTGGCCGTCCCCGCGGCGATCTACGCGGCGGGCGCCTCCGGCTTCTTCGCGGTGCCGTACACGATCCTCGTCTACCCGCTGATCTTCACCTTCCTGCCCCGCCTGTGGTCCGTCTCGCACAGACACGGCTACGTCACCACCTCGGACTTCGTGCGCGGACGGTTCGGCTCGAAGGGTCTGTCGCTGGCCGTCGCGCTGACCGGCATCCTGGCGACGATGCCGTACATCGCCCTGCAACTCGTCGGTATCCAGGCGGTTCTGGACGTGATGGGTGTCGGCGGCGGCGAGAACACCAACTGGTTCGTCAAGGACCTGCCGCTGCTGATCGCGTTCGCGGTGCTCGCCGCGTACACCTACTCCTCGGGGCTGCGCGCCCCGGCGCTGATCGCGTTCGTCAAGGACGGGCTGATCTACCTGGTCATCGCCGTCGCGATCATCTACATCCCGATCAAGCTCGGCGGGTTCGACGCGATCTTCCACGAGGCGGGCAAGGCGTTCGCCGAACCGGGCCCGACCGGCAAACCCCGCGGTGAGCTGGCCAGCGGCCCCACCAACCAGTGGGCGTACGCCACCTTGGCGCTCGGCTCGGCGCTGGCGCTGTTCATGTATCCGCACTCGATCACCGCGACGCTCTCCTCCCGCAGCCGCAACGTGATCCGCCGCAACACCACCATCCTGCCGCTGTACTCGCTGATGCTGGGCTTCCTCGCGCTGCTCGGCTTCATGGCGATCAAGGCGGGCACGGAGACCCACGGCAACGCCCAACTCGCCATCCCGCAGCTCTTCGAGGACATGTTCCCGAGCTGGTTCTCGGGCGTGGCGTTCGCCGCCATCGGCATCGGCGCGCTGGTGCCCGCCGCGATCATGTCCATCGCCGCGGCCAACCTCTTCACCCGCAACGTCTACAAGGACTTCCTGAAGCCCGCCGCCACGCCCGAGCAGGAGCACAAGGTCGCCAAGCTGGTGTCGCTGCTGGTGAAGGTCGGCGCGCTGGTCTTCGTCCTCACCATGGACAAGACCGTGGCGATCAACTTCCAGCTGCTCGGCGGCATCTGGATCCTGCAGACCATGCCCGCGCTGGTCGGCGGCCTGTTCACCCGCTGGTTCCACCGCTGGGCGCTGCTGGCCGGCTGGGCGGTCGGCATGATCTACGGCACGCTCGCCGCCTACGGCGTGGCGAGCCCGACGCAGGCCCACTTCGGCGGCTCCAACGCGGAGATCCCCGGCATCGGCCAGATCGGCTACATCGGCCTGACCGCGTTCGTGCTGAACGTCGTGGTGACGCTCGTCCTCACCGTCGCCCTGCGCGCCCTGAAGGCCCCCGAGGGCGCCGACGAGACCAGCCCCGGCGACTACACCGCGGACGTCGGCGACAAGGGCGTCACACCGGATCTGCCGCCCGCCACGGCGGACGTCCCGGCGGGCCACTGACCCCCCGGACACGCCCGGCCCCCGACAGGCCGCCGCTTCCCACGAGGGAGGCGGCGGCCCGTCGGTTCGAGGCAGGCCGGGTCAGCTCACCCAGTCCTTGAGCGGCTCGGTCTCCAGCGTGATGTTCACCGGATCCGGCAGCCGGAGCGCCTTACCGAACGGGACGGTGTGAACGTCTTCGTAGCGGGAGCCGTCCGGCTCGCTGAAGAGGGTCACCTCGCAGGTCTCGCGGTCGATCAGCAGGCAGAGGGGGATACCGGACTCGGCATAGGCCCGGGGCTTCTCCACCCGGTCACGGCGGTCGGTGTCGGAGTCGTGGGAGGTGACCTCGACGACCATCAGCACGGACTCGGGGTCGGCCCACTCGCCCTGTCCCACGAACGCCTCGCTGGCTGCGAGGGAACCGTCCGGGCGGGCGCGCCCGCTGCGGTACGTCTCCACCTTCAGGCCCTGATCCGGGTTGAGCCACAGCTCCGGCCGATGCTGCATGCAGATGCGTGTCAGCCACTGGATGATCCGTCCGTGGTCCCCATCCGGCACGGCCTTGCTCCTGATCTTCCCGCTGATGAGTTCCAGCCGTGCGCCTTCTTCCGCCCTGTCGATTATCCGGGCGGCTTCCTCGAAGTAGTCGGTGAGCGTGCCGTGCGGCCGGTCGATGAGCGCGGTCACGGGAACCTCCTCGTGCGTCGCCAAGCCCTGCGGGGACTGCGATACCGACGATATCCGAGACCACTGACAGCCACCGACCGCTCACCACGCCGCACTAGATATGGGGGTGCACGCGAGAGCCCACCACCACATGTATGCTCGTCCTCGCTGTCGCCGCAGGGGAATCCGGTGTGAGTCCGGAACTGTCCCGCAACGGTGTACGAGGGCGCAGATATCCACAGATATCGCCTGACCGGCGTGCGCCTCGTGAGTCCGAAGACCTGCCGATGGTACGTCCGCGCCGCCCTGGTCCGGACGTCGAGATGTCCGGGCCCCGAGGGATGGGTCGGTGGACGCCGCGCGGGCCGCCGCGCGCCCGAGCGCCCTGTGCCGCCGGGCGCCGCCGCCCGCCGCCGCGTCCGTCGCGCCTCCCTCCGGCCCCCGCCGAGTGAGGGAGAGCACCACGTGACCACCGCGCCACCGCAGTCCGCGACCGACGCCGAGGCCGCAGCGCTTGAGACGGCCACGTTCCCCGCCGGCGTCCCCGGCCAGGACCCGCCCGGCACCGCCCTGCTGCGCACCCTGACCGAGCTGACCGCCGACCTGACCGCCACCGACCCGGGCAAGGTCGCCGCCGCCGCGCTCCGCGGCCGCCACCCCGGCTCCGACGAGGCCGGGCTGCGGGAGCTGGCGATCGACGCCGCCGCCGGTCTGATCGGCGACGAGCCGCAGTACTCCAAGCTCGCCGCCCGGCTGCTCACCCTCGCCATCGCCGAGGAGGCCGCGGGCGAGGGCGCCACATCGTTCTCCGCGTCGGTCGCCACCGGTCACCGCGAGGGCCTGATCGCCGACTCCACCGCCGCGTTCGTCGCCACCCACGCCGCGGAGCTGGACGCCCTCGTCACCCGGGCGCTGGCCGACGGCGCCGACGACCGGTTCGGCTACTTCGGGCTGCGCACCGTGCACTCCCGCTACCTGCTGCGCCACCCCACCACCCGGCAGGTCATCGAGACCCCGCAGCACTTCCTGCTCCGGGTCGCCTGCGGTCTGGCCGAGGACGACTCGGCGCGGGCGCTGGCCGACGTCGCCGAGCTGTACCGCCTGACCAGCTCGCTGTCGTACCTGCCCTCCTCCCCCACGCTCTTCAACTCCGGCACCCGCCACCCGCAGATGTCCTCCTGCTATCTGCTGGACTCGCCGCTGGACGAGCTGGACTCGATCTACGACCGCTACCACCAGGTCGCCCGGCTCTCCAAGCACGCCGGTGGCATCGGCCTCTCGTACTCCCGTATCCGGGCCCGCGGTTCGCTGATCCGCGGCACCAACGGGCACTCCAACGGCATCGTGCCGTTCCTGCGGACGCTGGACGCCTCCGTCGCCGCGGTCAACCAGGGCGGTCGGCGCAAGGGCGCCGCCTGTGTCTACCTGGAGACCTGGCACGCGGACATCGAGGAGTTCCTGGAGCTGCGCGACAACACCGGCGAGGAGGCGCGGCGTACCCACAACCTGAACATCGCGCACTGGATCCCCGACGAGTTCATGCGCCGCGTCGAGGCGGACGCCGACTGGTCGCTGTTCTCCCCCGCGGACGCGCCGCAGCTGGTCGACCTGTGGGGCGACGAGTTCGACGCCGCGTACCGCAAGGCGGAGGCCGAGGGCCGGGCCGTCAAGCAGGTCCCGGCGCGGGTGCTGTACTCCCGGATGATGCGGACGCTGGCGCAGACCGGCAACGGCTGGATGACCTTCAAGGACCACGCCAACCGCACCGCCAACCAGACCGCCGAGCCCGGCAAGGTCGTCCACTCCTCCAACCTCTGCACGGAGATCCTGGAGGTCACCGACGACGGCGAGACCGCGGTCTGCAACCTCGGTTCGGTCAACCTCGCGGCCCACCTCGGCGACACCGCCACCGGCTGGGAGGACGCGATGGACTGGGAGCGGCTGGACGCCACCGTGCGCACCGCCGTCACCTTCCTCGACCGCGTGGTGGACATCAACTTCTACCCGACCGAGCAGGCGGCGGCCTCCAACTCCCGCTGGCGCCCGGTGGGCCTGGGCCTGATGGGTCTCCAGGACGTCTTCTTCCGGCTGCGGCTGCCGTTCGACTCGCCCGAGGCGCGCGCGCTCTCCACCCGGATCTCCGAGCGGATCATGCTCGCCGCGTACGAGGCGTCCGCGGACCTCGCCGAGCGGCACGGCCCGCACCAGGCGTGGTCGGCGACCCGTACCGCCCGCGGGGTGCTCCACCCCGACCACTACCCGGACGCCGAGCCGCGGTGGGCGGACCGCTGGGCCGCGCTGCGCGCCCGTGTCGCCGAGACCGGTATGCGCAACTCGCTGCTGCTGGCGATCGCCCCGACCGCGACGATCGCCTCCATCGCGGGCGTCTACGAATGCATCGAGCCGCAGGTCTCCAACCTCTTCAAGCGCGAGACCCTCTCGGGCGAGTTCCTCCAGGTCAACGCGTACCTGATCGAGGAGTTGAAGGAGCTGGGGCTGTGGGACGCCCGCACCCGTGACGCGCTGCGCGAGGCCAACGGCTCCATCCAGGACGTCGCGTGGATCCCCGAGGAGACCCGTGCGCTGTACCGCACCGCCTGGGAGATTCCGCAGCGTTCGCTGATCGACATGGCCGCGGCCCGTACGCCCTACCTCGACCAGAGCCAGTCGCTGAACCTCTTCATGGCGTCGCCGACCATCGGCAAGCTCAGCTCGATGTACGCCTACGCCTGGAAGCGCGGCATCAAGACCACGTACTACCTGCGCTCGCGTCCGGCGACCCGGATCGCGCAGTCCGCCCGCGCGGCCGTCCCCGCGCAGCTGCCGGTGGCCGACTCCGAAGCGGTCGCCTGCTCCCTGGAAAACCCCGAGTCCTGCGAGGCCTGCCAGTAATGTCCACCGTCCCCGAAACCAACGCCGCCGCGGCCCACACCGCCACCACCGGCGCGAAGAACCTCCTCGACCCGGGCTTCGAGCTGACCCTGCGGCCCATGCGGTACCCGGACTTCTACGACCGCTACCGCGACGCGATCAAGAACACCTGGACCGTCGAGGAGGTCGACCTCCACTCGGACGTCGCCGACCTCGCCAAGATGTCCCCGGGTGAGCAGCACCTGATCGGCCGTCTGGTGGCGTTCTTCGCCACCGGTGACTCGATCGTCGCCAACAACCTGGTGCTGACGCTCTACAAGCACATCAACTCCCCCGAGGCGCGGCTCTACCTGAGCCGTCAGCTCTTCGAGGAGGCCGTGCACGTCCAGTTCTATCTGACGCTGCTCGACACCTACCTGCCCGACCCGGACGACCGCGCCGCCGCGTTCGCCGCCGTCGAGAACATCCCGTCCATCCGGGAGAAGGCGGAGTTCTGCTTCAAGTGGATGG
The DNA here is from genome assembly GCF_000718015.1 of Streptomyces catenulae. Taxonomy (GTDB): domain Bacteria; phylum Actinomycetota; class Actinomycetes; order Streptomycetales; family Streptomycetaceae; genus Streptomyces; species Streptomyces catenulae. The sequence goes on from NZ_JODY01000004.1 coordinate 191,355, forward strand.
ACTCCGTCGAGTCCATCGACCGCCTGGAGACCAAGGCCGACCGCCGCCGGTTCCTCCTCAACCTCATCTGCTTCGCCGCCTGCATCGAGGGCCTGTTCTTCTACGGCGCGTTCGCCTACGTGTACTGGTTCCGCTCCCGCGGCCTGCTGCACGGCCTGGCGACCGGCACCAACTGGGTGTTCCGCGACGAGACGATGCACATGGACTTCGCGTTCTCGGTCGTCGACACCGTCCGCAACGAGGAGCCGGAGCTCTTCGACGCGGAGCTGGAGCAGCAGGTCACCGCGATGCTGAAGGAGGCCGTCGAGGCCGAGCTGCAGTTCGCGCACGACCTGTGCGGTGACGGCCTGCCGGGCATGAACACCGCGTCGATGCGCGAGTACCTCCAGTGCGTCGCCGACCAGCGCCTCCAGCGGCTGGGCTTCGCCCCGGTCTTCGGCTCGGAGAATCCGTTCTCCTTCATGGAGCTGCAGAACGTCCAGGAGCTGACGAACTTCTTCGAGCGCCGGGCGTCGGCCTACCAGGTCGCCGTCGAGGGTTCGGTCTCGTTCGACGACGACTTCTGATCCGGTAGCGGATATACGGCGAGCGGCCCGTGGACGGGGATTTCCGTCCACGGGCCGCTCGTCGTACGGGGGCGGTGCGCCCGTCAGTCGTTGGCGACGACGGGGTAGCGCGGCTCCTGCTCGGCCATCTGCTTCAGCGCGCCCTTCCGCTCCCGCTTGGAGAGGCGGTCGATGTAGAGGTAGCCGTAGAGGTGGTCGGTCTCGTGCTGGAGGCAGCGCGCGAAGTAGCCGGTGCCCTCGACGGAGATCGGGTTGCCCTGCGCGTCCCGGCCGCGGACGACGGCGTAGTCGGGGCGGGCCAGCTCGGCGTAGGCGCCGGGCACCGACAGGCAGCCCTCGTTGGAGTCGTCCAGCACCCGGCGGGCGGCCGGGAGTTCGTCGAGGACGGGGTTGCAGACCGCGCCGACGTGGCGGACGCCGTTGTCGTCCGGGCAGTCGTAGACGAAGACCTTGAGGTCCACACCGATCTGGTTGGCGGCCAGGCCCACGCCCTCGGCGGTGCGCTGGCTGGCGAACATGTCGTCGATCAGCTGCGCCAGTTCGTCGCCGAACTCCGTGACGTCCTGGCACTCCTTGTGGAGCACGGGGTTGCCGACAACCGTGATCGGCCGGGACGTGCCCCGCTCACGGTGGGCGCGCTCCCGCTCCGCCGCGTCCGTCGTGTCGTCGACGAACTCGTCCACGCGCTGCTCACCGTCTTGATCAAACACAGGCTGCTGGGCCATCTCCGCCGTACGCCTTCCTTGGAACCCTGATTAGTCGGCCTCCAGCCTAATCCGCCGACAGCGGGATCCGGGCGCCGTGGCCGTCCGGGTGCCTCCGCTGCCGCCACAGACCGGCGAGGGCCACGGCCACGGTGAGCGCCAGCGCCAGCACGGCGTCGGTACGGGATTCCGGCAGGACGATCATCACCGCGTACAGCGCGAGGAGGGCGAGGAGCGTCGCCCAGGTGAGCGCCGGGAAGAGCCAGACGGCGGTGCCGGGGAGCGGGCGGCGCCCCTCGGCGCGGTCGTGGCGGCCGAGGACCAGATGTGCCGCGGCGATGCCGATCCAGGTGACGTAGACGGTGTCGCCGGTGACGTCGACGAGCCGGCCGAAGGCGGTCGTGGGGTGGAAGACCTGGAGGAGCAGGCAGAGCGCGGCGAGCGAGGCGGTGAACAGGATGGCGGTGTGCGGGGCGCCGCGCCGGGAGATACGGGCGAAGAGGGACGGGGCGTCGCGGTCCCTGGCCAGCGCGAAGAGCATCCGGGAGCTGGCGTAGACCTGGGAGTTCATGGTGGAGAGCATCGCGGCGAAGAGCACGATGTTCAGCACGGTGGACGCGTGGTGCAGTCCGAGGTGGGTGAGGGTGGCGGCGAACGGGCTCTGCCCCACGGCCGCGTCGTCCCAGGGCAGGAGCAGGACGACCACGGCCAGCGAGCCGAGGTAGAAGACGGTGACCCGCCACAGGATGGTGCGGGTGCTCTTGCGGATCGCGGCGGCGGCGTCCTGGGCCTCACCGGCGGCGATGGTGACGATCTCGGTGCCGGAGAAGGAGAACATGGCGCTCGACGTGGCGATGACGACACCGCCGAGCCCCATGGGCAGGAGACCGCCGTGGCCCAGGAGGTTCCCGGTACCGGGCGCGGGGGTGCCCGGCAGCAGCCCGGCGACCGCGACGATGCCGACGCCGATGAAGAGCGCGATCACCGCGACCTTGACCCACACGACCCAGAACTCCATCTCGCCGTAGGCGCGTACGGAGGCGAGGTTGACCGCGACCACCACGCCGACCAGCACCAGGGCCACCGGCCAGACCGGGAGCGCCGGGAGCCAGCCGTGCACGACCTGCGCGGCGGCGATGGCGTCGATGCACAGCCCCAGGGGCCAGCCGACCCAGTAGATCCAGCCGCTCGTGAACCCGGCCCAGCGGCCGAAGGCCAACCGGCCGTAGACGGCGAAGGCGCCGGTGTCGGGGCGGGTCACGGACATCTCGGCGAGCATCCGCATGATGAGGATGACGATCCCGGCCGTGAGGGCGTACGCGATCAGCACGCCCGGTCCGGCCTGCCGGATGCTCACCCCCGAGCCGACGAAGAGGCCCGCGCCCACTGCGCCGCCGATGCTGATCATGGTCATATGGCGGCTGAGGAGGCCCTGTGCCAGCCGCGCGGTCGGCTCGCCCGCCGCGGGGTCCGCGTCCGCGACCGGACCGGCCGCGTCCCCGCCGCCCCGCGGGGTGCCGTTCCCCGCTCTCGTGTCGGTGCCGCTCACGGCCGCGACCCGGCTTCCCGCTCGGCGTGCACCCGGTCCAGCAGCGCGCGGAACAGCGGCAACCGCAGCTCGTCGGCGGGGACGAACGCCTCGGGGTGCCACTGGACGCCGACGGTCCAGGCCGCACCGGCGGGCGACTCGACGGCTTCGACGCATCCGTCGTCGGCGCGGGCGGTCACCCGCAGCCCGTCGCCCACCCGGTCCACCGCCTGGTGGTGACCGGACGCCACCGGTATCCGATCGCGTCCGAACACCTCGGCCAGCGCGCCGTCCGCGGAGAGCGCGACCTCGTGGACGCCCCACTCCTCGCCGGGCGCCGCGTCGTGTGCGACGGCGGTCCTCGGCAGGTCGAGGTGGAGGGTTCCGCCGCACAGGATGTTGAGCAGCTGCATACCGCGGCAGATGCCGAGCAGCGGCCGACCCTGCGCCAGGGCGTACCGGAGGACGGAGGCGTCCAGCCGGTCCTGTGCGGGGTTGACGTCGTACAGCGCCGGGTGGGCCGGATCGGCACCGTACAGGGCCGGGTCGACGTCGCCGCCGCCGGGGACCACGAAGCCGCGGCAGTCGGCGAGCGGTGCCTCCGGTGCGCCGCCGTCGGAGTCCGGCCGCAGCAGGACGGGTTCGGCCCCGGCCGCCCGGATCAGGTCGACGACATCGTCGAAGATACGGTTCGCCTCACCGATGCGGTGGTCCGCGCCCGGCGCACCGGCATCGCTGAGACGGACGGGTATCCCGATGCGGGGTGCCGGGTGCGGGGTGGGGCTCATGTTTTCTCCTGCCATCGCGGCTTGCGGATGAGATGCGAAATCTAGAAGATAGATTTCATGGATGACAAGGGTTGGACGCATCACATCTCGCCGGTGCGGTCGGCCGGAGCCGCGGAGGCCATCGCCCGTCGGCTCGGCGAGCTGATCGGCGCCCGGATCCTCGTCGGCGGCGACCGCCTGCCCCCGGAGAAGCGCCTCGCCGAGCTGTTCGGGGTCGCCGTCATGACCGTCCGTCACTCGGTGGCGGTGCTCCGGGAGGACGGCCTGATCGAGACCCGGCGCGGCCGCGGGGCCGGCACCTACGTCGTCGCCGACGTCCTCTCCCGGATCGGCGAGCTGACCGCCCTGCATCCGTACACCCTCGCCGACGTCGAGGAGTTGACGGCCTGGCGGATCGCGGTGTCCGGCGAGGCGTCCGCCCGAGCCGCCGACCGGGCCTCCGAGGCGGGGCTGGCCAGGATGCGCGAGCTGGAGTCCGCCGCCGACGCGGCGGTCGCCGAACCGGAGGAGTACCGCACGGCGGACGCCGGGCTCCACCTCCACATCGCCGAACTCTCCGGCTCCCGCAGGCTGCTCGAGGCCGAGCAGGGCATCCAGCACGAACTGACCCGGCTGTTGGCCGGGCACCCCGGCGGCACCGGGGCCCGGAGCATGCCCGACCAGCTGCACCGCGCCCTCGCGGCGGCGATCGAGGGCGGTGATCCGGCGCTGGCCCGCGCGCAGTTCACGGTCCACGCCGAGGCCACGGCGGACCTGCTGCTCCCCTTCGTCCAGCAGCCGACCGGGACCGCCGCCTCACACTGAGGCCGCCCAACGCACCGCGGCGGGCCGACCGCCCGGGCTCCGCGGGGTCACACGGCGGTCAGCAGACCTCTTCCAGATCGCGCCACTCACGGGTGTCCGGGCTGTCCGCGACCCAGCCGTCCAGCAGCCCGCGCACCAGGGCGGCGGGCGCCGCTATGCCGCACTCCCGCTCGGGCACCCAGAGCGATCCGGAGCCCGCGGTGCGGTGGCCGAGCGGCCCGGGGTGGCCGGGCTCGCTGTGGTCGTGCGGATCGAGGTGCTCACCGTCGCCCTCGTCGCTGGGCATGCTCGACTCCGAGCACGTACGGCACAGCAGCCGCACCGACGACGACCAGTCCTCGGCGGCGAACCCGGCGTCCGCCGCCAGCCGCTCCAGCGCGTCCCGGTCCGCCTCGGTGGCCGCCTCCAGCAGCACCACCCAGGTGGGCACCGGCGAGGGCGCCCACAGCTCGATCTCGTCGAAGACCGGGTACGAGGGCCCGGCGGCGGTGGTCCGCTCGCCGTGCGGGACGCCGTCGTGCAACACCACCTCGCCCCAGCGCCGCCCGGAGGACGGCAGCGGGATGGAGAGCACCTCGATCCGCGCCGGGTCGAGCCGACGGCCCCAAACGACCTCCGCCTCCCCCTCGGGCGACAGCCGCACGGCGGCGCTGCCCAGCGCCATCCCGGACGGCTCGCTCTGGGTGGCGCCGCTGCCGGGGACCTTCAGGCCGTACGCCTGCCAGGCGCGGCGGGCCAGCGGCCAGTCCTGGAGGGCGGTGGCGGCGATGCCGACGTTCCACCAGTCGGGCGCGCCCGGAGAGCGGTCGAGCAGGGCCACCGCGCGCAGCCCCGCGGCCCTGGCCTGCTCCCAGTCGTGCCGGAATTTGTGCAGCAGGGCGAGGTTGAACCAGGACTCCGAGAGCCAGGGCTCCATGTCGGCGGCGCGCGTCAGGAGCGCGCCCGCGTCGTCGTAACGGCCGTCGCCGATCAGCGTGAAAGCCCGGTCGGTCGCCTGCCGCCACGAGGCGGAGGGCCGGTGCCGTACCTTGCCGAAGATCCTCACGATTCCCGCCTGCTGGTTGCTCGATGACGCTGGAGGTGGTGTCCCGAGCGGCGCCCGGTGCCACCCGGGGGCCCACTGGCAACCTGCCACGGAACGCCGTCCGCCTCAGCGGAGGTGCCGGGGCCCCTGCGGCTCCCTTGCTCTGCGTGCTCCCCCTGAATCCCCTCGACGGGGCTTCCTTCGCATCCAACCATGCCCATCTCGGCGGGCGCTCATTACCCATGGGTTCCCCCCTGCGTTCACCAGGGGCGGAACTCTGGGGAAGGCTGGGGCGCGGGCCTCACCCGGTGCGGCCACCGCGGGCCAGGACCCGCGCCAGCGCCGCCACGACCTCCGGCGCGAACTCCCGCCCGCCCGCCAGCCGCTCCAGCACCCACGGCGCCCCGCCCGGGACGCCCGCCCGCCCCGCCCAGTCGTCGTAGGCGTTGACGGTCCGCACGATGCGCGCGGTGACCGGCTGTTCACGGTACGGGTCGGCCTGCCGCTCGACGATCACGGCGACCTCGGCGGGGACGCCGGTCTGCCGGACGACGGCGCCGCCGAGCCGGGCGATCCGGCGCTGCTCGGCGGGCGGCAACGGCGCGGTCGCGCCCGACGGCACCGGGTCGACGAGCGAGAGCTGCCCGATGTCGTGCATCAGCGCCGCGTACTCCAGGAGGTCCAGCTCCGGCTCGCGCAGCCCCAGCTCCCCGCCGACCGCCCGGCTGAGGGCGGCGACCCGGCGGGCGTGGCCGGGCGGGGTGTACCCGGCGATCTCGGTGGCGCGGGCCAGGGAGGCGATGGTCTGGCGGCGGGTGGCCCGGACCGCGGCGAAGCGGCGCAGCGCGCACTGGGTCAGCAGCAGCGGCAGCGCGAACACCGGCAGCGCCCACAGCCCGGCGACCGCCGTGGCCAGCGCGGTGACCACGCCGGTGGCGCCGACCGCCGCCCCGATCCCGCCGGACGCCCGCACCTCACGGCGGAGCAGCGTCCCGTACGGGCGTCCGGTGCGGGCCCGGTCGAACGCGGCGGTGAGGGCCGCGTCGCCCAGCGCGGTGAGCGCCAGCAGCCCGAGCAGTACCAGGAGCGGTACGTGGCCCCGGCCCGCCCAGGAGGCGAGCGGCCCGGCGGCGTACAGGGGCTGGACGCAGAGCGCGGCGCAGCCGCAGGTCAGCAGGTGCCGCGCCAGCCGATCGGCGGCCGGTCCACGGCCCGGCCCCGACACCGTCCCCACCAGGCCCGCGACGCCGACCACCACGACGGTCTGCGCCGGGCCGTGCGGGGCGGGCACCCCGGCGACCTCGCCGAGCAGGGCGTACGCCAGCGCGCCCGCCGCCGCCAGGGGCGCGCGGTCGTGCTCCCCGGGCGCCCCGGCGGGCCGCTGCCGGGCCAGCTCCCCCACGGCGATCAGCGTCCCGAAGGCCAGCGCGACCCCGGGCTGTGCGATCCCGGACCGCAGGGTGTGGACGAGCGCCCACAGGGCCAGGGCACCCGCCGCACCCCGGATCGCCACGGCGAGGGCTGCGCCCGGGGCGGGCCGGTCCGTTCGCCCCGGGGTGTCCTCGGGGTGTGCCTCCCCCGGGGACGGCAGGGTGTCCGGACCGGCCGCCGGGCCGCTCACACGTCACCGGGCCGGGCGGAGTGGTGCCGGGCGCGGCCGCCGCGCGGTGCGGCGTGACGGCCGCGCGGGGCGCCCGGACCGCCGCGGCGCGCACCGGGCGCGGGCAGTTGCGGGCCCGGGGGCGGGCCGCCCGAGGGGCACGGCAGATCGGGGGCGGTCCCGGGCGGCGGGGTCGGTTCCGGGTGCCAGCCGTGCCGTTCCAGGGCGGCGGCCAGCGCCCGCACCATCTGCGGGTCGAACTGCTTCCCGGCGCATTTGCGCAGCTCGGCGACTGCGGCCGGAACGGGGCGGGCGCGGCGGTAGGAGCGGGTGGAGGTCATCGCGTCGAAGGCGTCGGCGACGGCCACCACCCGGGCGCACTCGGGGATCTGCGCGCCCTTGAGGCCGTGCGGGTAGCCGCGGCCGTCGAGCCGCTCGTGGTGGTGGAGGATCGCGTCCCGCGCCTCCCCGAGGAAGCCGATGCCGCGGACGATCTCGTGGCCGTACTCGGGGTGGAGTTCGATCAGGGAGCGTTCCTGAGGGGTGAGCGGGCCCTCCTTGCGGAGCAGCCGGGTGGGGACGCCGAGCTTGCCGACGTCGTGCAGGGTCCCGGCGATCCGCAGCACCTCCGTACGGTCCTCGGGCAGCCCCAGCTCCCGGGCGATCATCATCGAGGCGCGGCCGACGCGTTCGCCGTGGCCGCGGGTGTAGCGGTCCTTGAGGTCGACGGCCTGGACCAGCGCGCGGACGGTGGCCCGGTGGGCGGCGCGCTCCCGGTGGTACTGGGCGAAGACCCAGCACGAGAGGTACATCGGCGGCAGCACCAGCAGCGCCGCCGACGGGCCGTACGCGCTGCGCCAGAGCACCGCCGTCATCAGTCCGGCCGGGCCGTGCACCAGATACGGGCCGAGGGAGCCGCGCAGCAGACCGCGCCAGGCGGTGCGCGGCGGCGCGCCCTCGGCGGTGACCCGCACCGCGCCGTCGAGGGCGGCGAGAACGGCGCAGAGGAGGGTCGCGGCGGCGAGGGCGGGCAGCAGCACCCAGGGCAGGTGCGGGGCGGTCAGCGGCCGGGGCCCGGCGGCGGTGTCGAAGAGGAGGGCGGCGGCCCAGCAGGCGAGGGCGAGTCCGGCGGCGTGCCAGAGGCGGCGGGCGGTGCGCGCGGGCTCCTCGGCCGGGGCGAGCAGCGCGCCCGGGACGGCGGTCAGCGCGGCCAGCGGCGGCGGCAGCAGGAACACCCCGGCGAGCAGGACGGGCAGTGCGGTGAGGAACGGTGCGGTGCCGGGCGGGACCCGGATGCCCGGCAGCGGGCGGTGGCGCACGGTCTCGCAGCCCGCGTGGAGGACGGCGAGGGCGGCGGCATCCGCCCAGGGGGCGCCGGGTCCGAGCCGGGCGGCCGGGGCGGCGCAGACCACCGCGGCCAGGACGGTCCCTGTGATGCAGCCGCGCGCGGCCGGTGGCAGTGCCCGCATCGCGCCCTCCTCCCCGAATCCACGGCCCGGCTCCGCGCAGCGTCGTACGCGGTGTGGGGGGTGCGGCGAGGATAGAGGGGGCCGGGCGGACACGTCGGCGCATCAGGGGCCGAGGGCGGAGAAAAGCCCCGCCACTCATCCCTTCGGGTGATACGCGGCGTTAGTCGGCGCGCGCGGCCTCGGTACGTGCATCGGCGGATTCCGCCGCTTCGGCGGGGGACGCGGCGGCGTCGGTGCCGTCCGCGTCCCGGGCGCCGGTGGAGTCGTCGTTCCGGGCCGCGTCGTGACGGGCCTGGTCGAGCACGCTGACCTCGGGGACGGTCTCCCCGGCCCGGATCAGATCGATCCGGCCCATGACCTTGGAGCGCAGATCGCTGGGGACGTCGTCATGGCCGCAGCAGCGCTTGACGAGCTTCTTGACGGCCTGCTCCAGGCCGTACTTCTCCAGGCACGGCGAGCACTCGTCGATGTGCACCTGGAACTTCTCGCACTCCCCCTCCGGCATCTCACGGTCGAGATACTCGTAGAGGTGGTCGAGCACCTCGGAGCATTCCTTGTCGTGCGGCTCTCCGCAGCTCATGATCCCGAGCCTTTCCGGTCGTGCGGCTGCGGTGCCTGCGTGGCAGCCCCTGCCCCGGCCGGGACCAGCCCGCGCTCCCGGGCGTAGTCCTCCAGCATGCCGCGCAGTTGGCGCCGGCCGCGGTGCAGACGGGACATCACCGTGCCGATGGGTGTCCCCATGATGTCCGCGATCTCCTTGTACGCAAAGCCCTCCACGTCCGCGAGATAGACCGCGATGCGGAATTCCTCCGGAATGGCCTGGAGTGCGGCCTTCACATCGGAGTCGGGGAGGTGGTCGAGCGCCTGCGACTCGGCGGAGCGCAGTCCGGTGGACATGTGCGACTCGGCGCGCGCCAGCTGCCAGTCCTCGATCTCCTCCGCCGCGCTGCGCTGCGGCTCACGCTGCTTCTTGCGGTAGGAGTTGATGAAGGTGTTGGTCAGGATGCGGTAGAGCCACGCCTTGAGGTTGGTGCCTTCCCGGAACTGATGGAAGGACGCGTACGCCTTGGCATACGTCTCCTGCACCAGGTCCTCCGCGTCGGCCGGATTGCGCGTCATGCGCAGCGCGGCGGAGTACATCTGGTCCAGGAAGGTGAGGGCGTCGCGCTCGAAGCGTGCGTTGCGCTCGGCGGGGCTCTCCTTCCGGTCCGCGGAGTGCTCCTGTGCCGCGCCGTCGGTCCCTGCGTCGGTACCGGTGACCGGACCCACCTCCTCCAACACCGTGACGGACCCGGATGCGGATCCACTCGATTCGGAGAATAGACGACGATCCCGGACCGCCGCCGCTCCAGCGGGAGCGGCCTGCGGTGCCTGCGTCTGGGGCCATCGCAGGTCGGCGGCGGGACGGGCGGGGCAGGCGATTCCCATGCGGCGGGCTCCCATTCCTCGTGCTGCGCGAGCGGTGTACGGACGTCCTACGGCATGGTCAACAGCGGTGCCCCGCGGCGCATTCCCGGCCCCCGGCACCAGTTCGCGGCGGCCCGCCCGACGGCACGGTTGACAAAACACGTTGCCGCTTCGGCAATAGGGGCATGACGGATGACGCGTACGAACGGGTGCTCGGCGAGGTCGGGCCGCGGCTGCGGCGGCTGCGGCAGGAGCGCTCGGTGACCCTCGCCGCCCTCTCGGAGGTGACCGGCATCTCGGTCAGCACCCTCTCCCGCCTGGAGTCCGGGCGCCGCCGCGCCACCCTGGAGCTGCTGCTCCCGCTGGCCCGCGCCCACCAGGTCCCGCTGGACGAACTGGTCGGCGCCCCCGAGGTGGGCGACCCCCGGGTGCGGGCGGTGCCGCAGCGCCGGGCGCACATGACGTTCGTACCGCTGACCCGGCAGCCGGGCGCCCTCCAGGCGTTCAAGCTCGTCGTCGACCCGGTCCCGGGCCCGCCCGAGCAGCGCACACACGAGGGCTACGAGTGGCTGTACGTCCTGTCGGGACGGCTGCGGCTGCTGCTCGCCGACCGGGATGTGGAGCTGAGGGCGGGCGAGGCGGCGGAGTTCGACACCCGGTTGCCGCACTGGTTCGGACCCGCGGACGACAAGCCGGTGGAGCTGCTCAGCCTCTTCGGCCGCCAGGGCGAACGGATGCATGTCCGCGCCCGGCCCCGGGGGCGCACGGAGTGAGACGGCGCGCCGGGGGCGCGGCGGGCCGGGCTCCCAAGGGGCCGCGGGTCCGCGCGCCCCGGGTCAGCCGAAGAGCCCGTCGAGCCACTCCGCCACCGCGTCCGCCAGCGCCGTCATCGTCCCCTCCTCGGTGACCGCGGCCCGCTTGGGCACCGCGAAACCGTGGTCCCCGTGGGGCACCTCGCGCAGCTCCGTACCGGTCGGGAACTCCTCGGGGCGCCCGAAGGGGTCCCGGTCGCCCTGGACGACGAGGGTCGGCACCCCGGCGCCGGTCAGCTCCTCGGCGCGGGACTTCTCCGGGCGGCCCGGCGGGTGCAGCGGGAAGCTGAGGGCGAGGACGGCGTGCGCGCCCAGTTCGCGCGCGGTGCGGCAGGCCACCCGCGCCCCCGCGCTCCGGCCGCCCGCGACGACCGGCAGACCGGGCTTCTCCAGGGCGGGCCACAGCGCCGTCCACCCGGCGTCCAGGGACTTGGGGGCGGGCGCCACCTTCTTCCCGGCGACCCGCCACGGCTGCTCCACGAGCGCGACGGTGTAGCCGCGGCCGGGCAGCGCGGCGGCCAGCGCCCGCAGGTCACGCGCCTCGATGCCGCCCCCGGCGCCATGGCCGACCGCCAGCACCGCCCGGGCCGGTACCGGCGCCCGGAACCAGGTGATCCGCGCCTCGCCCGCGGGCGTGGCGACCGTCTCGCTCTCGTGCACACCGGAAGTCATACGCCCATCCTGCCGCCCCGCGGACGCCCCGGCCGCACGGCCCGCCCCGGGAGCGGCGCCCGGCCGCCCCCGGGGCGCGCACCTCAGAACAGGGTGCCGACCTCGGGCCCGTCGAGTTCGGTGAGCAGTTCGGGGCCGTTGTTGCGGACGTTGCTGACGGCCGTCGGCACCGGGTAGGCGCGCATCAGCCCGGCCGGGGGCGGGGCGAGCAGGGTCTGCAGCCCTTCGGGGTCGGTGTGGGACGGGTCGAGCCAGGCGTCCCAGCGGTCGGGCGTCATCACCAGCGGCATCCGGGGGTGGATGTCGGCCAGCGCCTGCGGCCCCTCACCGCCGTCCGCCCCGGCCAGCGGCGTCGTCTCCGCCTCCGTGGTGAGGACCGTGCACGTCACCCACCAGGCCCGCGGATGGTCGGCGGGGAGCGTGGCATCGCGCCAGAACTCGTACAGCCCGGCCATCGCCATCACGGACCCGTCGGCGGGCGTCACGAAGTACGGCTGCTTCCGGGGGCGCTTCTTCACCCCGCGCTCCTCCAGCTCCCGTTCCTCGGGGGCGGTCACCCACTCGTAATAGCCGTCCCCGGGGAGCAGACAGCGGCGGGCGGCGAACGCCTGGCGGAACGAGGGCTTCTCGTGGACCGTCTCGGCCCGTGCGTTGATCATCCGCGCGGCGCCGTCCGGCGAGTTCGACCACGACGGCACCAGCCCCCAGGTCAGCGTCCGCAGCTGCCGCACCGGCACCCCCGGGGGGAACGCCTGCGCCGCGGCGCCCTTGAGAGGGCGCTCCAGGACCGCCTGCACGGGGACGGTCGGGGCGATGTTGTAGTCCGGGGCGAGCGTTTCCTCGGGCACCAGGTGCCCGATCCCGAAGGTCTCCGTCAGCTCCTCGGGCCCACGACTCGCTGCATACCTGCCACACACGGCAATCCACCCCTTTGACCTGCTGACCCACCAGGGTAGGCGGCTCCGCCGGACACCGGGGCCCCGGTCGGCGGGGCCCGGCGCACGCCCCGCCGGACGCGCCCCCGCTCCCCCTCCGCACCCCGGGGCGCACGGCCCGCCGCGTACCGTCGGGCAGCCGTGCCACACTGCCAGGCCATACGAAGGGACGACAGGGACACCATGGACACCGATCGCCTCACCGACATAGGCAGCCGCGTCTTCGGGACCCAGCCCGACCCGCCGGTCTGGCTGGTGGTCGCGACGGGGGTGCTGGCGCTCGCGGCCGTCCTGCCGCACCCGGCCTGGCGGCTGTCCCGGAACGCGGTGACCATCGCCCACGAGGGCGGCCACGGCCTGCTGGCGCTGCTCACCGGCCGCCGCCTGGAGGGCATCCGGCTGCACTCCGACACCTCGGGTCTGACCGTCTCGCGCGGCAAACCGACCGGTCTCGGCATGATCCTGACCGCGGCCGCCGGGTACATCACCCCGTCCCTGCTGGGTCTTGCGGGCGCCGCGCTGCTGGCGGCCGGTCACATCACGGCGCTGCTGTGGGGCGCGACGCTGCTCCTCCTCGTCATGCTGGTGATGATCCGCAACGCCTACGGGGTGCTCACCGTCGTCCTGACCGGCGCCGCCTTCCTCCTCGTCTCCTGGCTGACGCCCGCCGACGTCCAGGCGGGTTTCGCGTACGCGGCGGTGTGGTTCCTGCTGCTCGGCGGCGTCCGGCCGGTCTTCGAGCTGCAGCGCAAGCGCCGCCGCGGCCCGGTGCTGCGCCCGGGCTCGCCCGGCGGCGCGCCGGACTCCGACCCCGACCAGCTGGCCCGGCTCACCCACGCCCCGGCGTTCGTCTGGATCGGGCTGTTCCACGTGGTGACGCTCTGCTCGCTGTTCGGCGGCGGCCGCTGGATGCTCGGCCTCTGACCCGCCGCGGACGCGGCCGTCCGGCCCGGACGGCCGCGGAAACCGGCCCTCCCCGGGTGCGTATCCCTCGATCGTGCGCATCGCGGACGCCGCGGGCGGCGGCGCGGCGGGTCGGTTGCCTGATCAGCGCGGTGTGCGACGCAGGTACGTCACAGTCGCACCGTTTTTGATCAGGATGGGCACCCTTGCCCAGCGATTAAAGTGAGGGCATGACCGAGAGCACCGCACTCCCCGCACTCTGGCCCGCCCCCGTCGCTTCGGGGGCGGTCGATGCGACCGTCACCGTGCCCGGCTCGAAATCGGTCACCAACCGCGGTCTGGTGCTCGCCTCGCTCGCCGCCGAGCCCGGCTGGCTGCGCCGCCCGCTCCGCTCCCGCGACACCCTCCTGATGGCCGAGGCGCTGCGCACCCTGGGCGTCGGCATCGAGGAGACCGCCTCCTCCAGCTCCGCCGAGCCCGGCGGCGGCGAGGCGTGGCGCATCATCCCGGCCGGTCTGCGCGGCCCGGCCACCGTCGACGTCGGCAACGCCGGTACGGTCATGCGCTTCCTGCCGCCGGTCGCCGCGCTCGCCGACGGCCCGGTCCGCTTCGACGGCGACCCGCGCTCGTACGAGCGTCCGCTGGGCGGCGTCATCGAGGCGCTGCGCGCCCTCGGCGCCCGGATCGACGACGACGGCCGCGGCGCGCTCCCCATGACGGTGCACGGCACCGGCACCCTCGACGGCGGCCCGGTCGCCATCGACGCCTCCTCCTCGTCCCAGTTCGTCAGCGCGCTGCTGCTCTCCGCGCCCCGCTTCAACCAGGGCGTGGAGGTGCGGCACACCGGCGCCGCGCTGCCGTCCATGCCGCACATCCGGATGACGGTCGACATGCTGCGCGCCGCCGGTGCCCAGGTCGACACCCCGGAGGCGGGCGGCGAGCCGAACGTCTGGCGGGTCACCCCGGGCGCCCTGCTGGGCCGGGATCTCGTCGTCGAGCCGGATCTCTCCAACGCCCAGCCGTTCCTGGCCGCGGCGCTGGTCACCGGCGGCCGTGTCACCGTCCCGGACTGGCCGACCCACACCACACAGCCCGGTGACGCGCTGCGCGAGATCTTCACCGCGATGGGCGGCTCCTGCGAGCTGACCGAGGCGGGCCTGACGTTCACCGGCGGCGGCGCGATCCACGGCATCGACGTCGATCTCGGCGAGGTCGGCGAGCTGACCCCCGGCATCGCCGCCGTCGCGGCCCTCGCCGACTCCCCGTCCACGCTCCGCGGCGTCGCCCATCTGCGGCTCCACGAGACGGACCGGCTGGCCGCGCTCACCAAGGAGCTGAACAACCTCGGCGGTGACGTCACCGAGACCGCCGACGGCCTGCACATCCGCCCGCGCCCGCTGCACGGCGGCGTCTTCCACACCTACGAGGACCACCGCCTGGCGACCGCCGCGGCCCTCATCGGCCTCGTCGTCGAGGGGGTGGAGGTGGAGAACGTCGCGACGACCGCGAAGACCCTCCCGGACTTCCCCGCCCTGTGGAACGCCATGCTCGACCCGGCCGCACCGGCCGCCCGGAGAGGCTGAGGGTTCCACCGCCATGCGCCGCTACGGCAAGAACCCCGATGAGGACGACGTCCGGGTCCGCCCCAACCGCAAGGGCAACCGCCCGCGTACCAACATCCGCCCCAAGCACGAGGACGCCAGCGAGGGCCTGGTCCTGACCGTCGACCGGGGGCGGCTGACGGTCCTCATCGACGACCGCACGATCACCGCGATGAAGGCCCGTGAGCTGGGGCGGAAGAGCGCCGTCGTCGGCGACCGGGTCGCGGTGGTCGGCGACCTCAGCGGCGCCAAGGACACCCTGGCCCGCATCGTGCGCGTCGAGCCGCGCACCTCCACGCTGCGCCGGACGGCCGACGACGACGACCCGTACGAGCGCGTCGTCGTCGCCAACGCCGATCAGCTCGCCATCGTCACCGCCCTCGCCGACCCGGAGCCGCGCCCCCGGCTGATCGACCGCTGCCTGGTGGCGGCGTACGACGCCGGGCTCGATCCGCTGCTGGTGCTCACCAAGTCCGACCTCGCCCCGGCCGACACCCTCCTCGCGTCGTACGGCGCGCTCGGCGTCCCCTATCTCGTCACCAACCGCGACGAGCTGGCCGACGGTTCCGCCGCCGACCGGGTCCGCGAGCGGCTGGCCGGGCGGATGACCGCCTTCGTCGGTCACTCCGGTGTCGGCAAGACGACGCTGGTCAACGCCCTGGTGCCGGAGCGTCGCCGGGCCACCGGCCATGTCAACGCGCACACCGGACGCGGCCGTCACACCACCACCTCGGCGCTGGCGCTGCCGCTGCCCGGCGACACCGGCTGGGTGATCGACACGCCGGGCGTGCGCTCGTTCGGACTGCACCACGTCGATCCCGCGCGGGTGGTGCTGGCCTTCCCCGATCTGGTGCCGGGCACCGAGGGCTGTCCGCGCGCCTGCAGCCACGACGAGCCGGACTGCGCGCTGGACGAGTGGGTCGCCGAGGGCCACGCCGATCCCGCGCGGCTCTACTCACTGCGCCGGTTGCTCGCGACCCGTGAGCGACGCGAGGGCGACTGAGCGGAGGCAAATGCCCTGCCCACCGTCCGGGGGAACTGCATAATCACACCCGGGCGGACGTAGCGGTCACCGACAGACGGAGGCATGGGACATGGCTTGGCTGCTCGTCGTGGTGGCGGGACTGCTGGAGACCGGCTTCGCGGTCTGCCTCAAGCTGTCGCACGGCTTCACCCGCCTCTGGCCGACGATCGCGTTCGCCGCGTTCGCGCTCGGCAGCTTCGGTCTGCTGACGCTGTCGCTGCGGAAGCTGGACGTCGGCCCGGCGTACGCGGTGTGGACGGGCATCGGCGCCGCCGGTACCGCCATCTACGGCATGGTCTTCCTCGGCGATCTGACCTCCACGCTGAAGATCGTCTCCATCGGTCTGGTCATCGCTGGTGTCATCGGCCTCCAGCTCTCCGGCTCGGTGCACTGACCCACGGCGCACCCCCTCCCCGGCCGTCCACGCAGGTCAGCCGCCCGTCTCCGGGTACCCCGGCCGCCCGCTCCGCCCCGGCACCCGGGCGAACGCCCCGCGCACCAGCCGCGCCACCGCCTCGCTCTCCGCGTCCCGGCCCGCCGCACCCGTACGGGCACCGGCCCCGGGCGGCTCCGGTCGGTCGGGCGCGACCACACAGGAGAGGGTGAGCCGGGCGGCCGCCTCACACGCGGTGTCCAGCGCGGGCAGTTCCTCGTCCGGCCAGTGCGGCGCCAGCGCGGCCACCGCGCGCTCCCGGAACCGGCCGACAAGATCGGCGGGCCCGGGCGGCGGCCCCTCCCCCGCGCCCTGCCGCTGCGCCGGGACGGACCGCCGGACGCCGCGCGGCCGTGGCGGCGGTCCGGCCGCCCACCGGGGTGGCAGCCGCTCGCCCCAGCACCCCGTCAACGCGGCCCTGACCAGCGGATTGGCCCGGGCGGCGCGCAATGTCCAGGCGGCGGCCGCGGCGACCCGCGCCGCCGCGTCACCGGCCGGGGCGGGCGGAGCCCCGGACCGGCCGGGCGGCGCCCCGGCCCGTACGGGTGGCCCGCCCGGCTCCCCCTGACGCCCGGTCAGCGCCCGTTCGACGCCCGCCAGATAGGCGTCCACCTCCCGGCGCACCAGCGCGCGGGCCAGCCCGGACTTGCTGCCGAACTCGTTGTAGAGGGTCTGCCGGGAGACCCGGGCGGCGGCCGCCACATCGACCATCCGGACCGCCGACCAGGGGTGATCCGCGAGCGCCGCGTAGGCGGCGTCGAGCAGGGCTTCCCGCGCTGTCGGCATCGTCGCCTCCCGCCTGACCGGTCCCATATGACCGGTGTGCGCACAGAATTGAGGCGCCGCCAGGGACTGTCAAGGGGCGCCGCGTGCCGCCGTCCGGGGCCTATCCGCCCGGCGGGGCCCGATCATGTGGCTGTCCGTGCATACCAGTAGATACTGTTCGTACATGCCCGACTATCACGATGATCTCCGTCTCGGACACGTCCTCGCGGACGCCGCGGACGCCGCCACCATGGAGCGGTTCAAGGCGCTCGACCTCAAGGTGGAGACCAAACCGGATATGACGCCGGTCAGCGAGGCGGACAAGGCCGCCGAGGAGTTGATCCGCGGTCATCTCCAGCGGGCCCGGCCGCGCGACTCCGTCCTCGGCGAGGAGTTCGGCTCCACCGAGGGCACCGGCCCGCGCCGCTGGATCATCGACCCGATCGACGGCACCAAGAACTACGTCCGCGGCGTCCCGGTCTGGGCCACCCTGATCGCGCTGATGGAGCGGGGCGAGGGCGGCGACCGCCCGGTCGTCGGCATCGTCTCCGCCCCGGCGCTGGGCCGCCGCTGGTGGGCGGCCGAGGGGCTGGGCGCCTTCACCGGCCGCAGCCTGACCTCCGCCAGCCGACTGCGGGTCTCCGAGGTCGGCAGCATCCGGGACGCCTCGTTCGCGTACTCCTCGCTGACCGGCTGGGAGGAGCGCGACAAGCTCCCCGGCTTCCTCGACCTGAGCCGCGACTGCTGGCGGACGCGCGCCTACGGCGACTTCTGGCCGTACATGATGGTCGCCGAGGGCGCGGTGGACATCTGCGCGGAGCCGGAGCTGTCGCTGTGGGACATGGCGGCGTGCGCCGTCGTGGTGCAGGAGGCCGGTGGCCGCTTCACCTCTCTCGACGGCGTCCCGGGCCCGCACGGCGGCAACGCCGCGGCCTCCAACGGTCTGCTCCACGACGATCTGCTGTCGTACGTGGGCGACGCCCGCAGCTGACACCGCACCCGCCGCACCCCGCGCGAAGAGGCCGGAGCCCCATGGCATCCGGCCTCTTCGGCTGGTACGGCAAGCGGGTGGCCGCCCGCCCACCGGGCCGCTCCGGGGGAGACGGTCCGGTGCGCGGGGTGGCCGGTCAGCCGCGCAGGGCCTGGACCGCGGCGTCGAGCCGCTTGCCGTAGTCCGCGTCCGCCTTGCGGAAGTTGTCGATCGCGCGCTGGGCGATGTCGTCGCGGGACACCTTGGCGATGAAGCCCGCGAGGTTGTTCACCAGCCGCTCCTTCTCGTCCTCCGACATCAGGCGGTAGAGGTTGCCCGCCTGGACGAAGTCGTCGTCCTCGGCATGCGAGGGGGCCGCGCTCTCCCCGGTGGCGCCGGAGAGCTGGAAGGGCTCCCACAGCGCCCGGCCGGTCTGGACGGGACCGCCGAAGCTGTTCGGCTCGTAGTTCTTCGCCCCCGCGTGACGGCCGTCGTACATGACGCCGTCCCGGCCGTGGGTGCGCGCCTCGGTGGCGTGCGGGCGGTTGACCGGCAGGTGGTCGGCGTTGATGCCGACGCGGTAGCGGTGGGCGTCGCCGTACGCGAAGAGGCGGCCCTGGAGCATCTTGTCGGGCGAGGGGCCGATGCCCGGCACGAAGTGGTGCGGGGAGAAGACCGACTGCTCGACCTCGGCGAAGATGTTCTGCGGGTTGCGGTTCAGCTCCAGCTTGCCGATCTCGATGACCGGGTAGTCCGCGTGCGGCCAGATCTTGGTGAGGTCGAACGGGTTGAAGCGGTAGTTCGCGGCCTCGGCGGCGGGCATGATCTGCACGCCGACCGTCCAGCTCGGGAAGTCGCCGCGCTCGATGGACTCCCGCAGGTCACGCTGGTGGCTGTCGGGGTCCTCACCGGCGACCTTGGCGGCCTCCTCGCTGGTGAGGTTCTTGATCCCCTGGTCGGTCTTGAAGTGGTACTTGACCCAGAAGACCTCGCCCGCCTCGTTGCTCCACTGGAAGGTGTGCGAGCCGAAGCCGTCCATGTGGCGGTAGGACGCGGGGATGCCGCGGTCACCGAAGAGCCAGGTCACCTGGTGCGTCGCCTCGGGCGACAGACCCCAGAAGTCCCAGACGTTGTCCGCCTCCTGCGAGCCGGTGTACGGGTCGCGCTTCTGGGTGTGGATGAAGTCGGGGAACTTGATGGCGTCCTTGATGAAGAACACCGGGGTGTTGTTCCCGACGAGGTCGTAGTTGCCGTCCTCGGTGTAGAACTTCAGCGCGAAGCCGCGCGGGTCACGCACCGCATCGGCCGCACCGAGGTTGCCCGCGACGGTCGAGAAGCGCAGGAACGTCTCGGTCTGCTTACCGACCTCGGAGAGGAACTTGGCGCGGGTGTACTCGGTGACATCCGCGGTGACGGTGAAGGTGCCGTACGCACCGGCGCCCCGGGCGTGGACGATGCGCTCCGGGATCCGCTCGCGGTTGAAGTGGGCGAGCTTCTCGATCAGGAGCTGGTCCTGGATCAGTCCGGGTCCGCCCAGGCCGGCCGTCTCGCTGTTCTGGTTGTCCGCAACCGGAGCTCCGGACTCCGTCGTCAGCGGTCCCGTGGTGCTCTCTACCGACACGTGCGCCTCCTGAAGTCTGCTACCTGCCCTTGGCTTGCGCCGCTGCCGATCCTACATTGGACATTGTCTAAGTCAAGAAGACCCCGAAAGTCGTACCTGATCCGGTGATGGACGGCGCACTGTTACCCTGGGCGTATCTGACTGATAGGTGAATGGCATGAGTGACCTGCTGGAACGGCTTCGGGAACGCGGCTGGCGACTGACCGCACAGCGGCGCGTGGTCGCCGAGGTGCTGGACGGCGACCACGTCCACTACACCGCCGACGAGGTGCACGCCCGCGCGACCGAACGGCTCCCCGAGATCTCCCGCGCCACCGTCTACAACACCCTCGGCGAGCTGGTCTCGCTCGGCGAGGTGCTGGAGGTCAGCACGGACGGCCGCGCCAAGCGCTACGACCCCAACGCCCACCACGACCACCAGCACCTGGTGTGCTCGCGCTGCGGCACCATCCGGGACGTCCACCTCCACGGCGACCCGCTCTCCGCACTCCCCGAGCCCGAGCGGTTCGGCTTCCAGGTCTCCGAGGTGACGGTGACCTACCGGGGCCTGTGCCCCACCTGCGCCGCCACCTCCTGAAGCCGCGGGCGCGCCCCCGTCCGGGCCGCCCCGCCACCTTGATCGGCTCGCACCCCACCGGGTGCGGGCCCGTTGCCGCGCCCGCGTCCGGCCCCCAGCAGTGTCCGCGCATACGACGAAGGCCCGGATTCTCGAAAGAATCCGGGCCTTCGTCTTCAGTAGCGGGGACAGGATTTGAACCTGCGACCTCTGGGTTATGAGCCCAGCGAGCTACCGAGCTGCTCCACCCCGCGCCGTTGTGCTGTTTACTTTAGACCCACGCCGACGACCAGCGCAAATCCGTTCCCCGGGAGCGGTACCGGACCGCTCCCGGGGACACGCCGTCAGGCGCTCAGCTCCTCCTGGAGCGCCTCCTGCAACCGGGCCGCCCGCTCGGCGACCTCCGGCGGACCCAGCTCCACCGCACGCGCGCACCACGACCCGGCCTCCGCCAGGGCACCGCGCCGCGCGGCCAGCAGCGCCAGCCGGAGCGCGGCCCGGCCGTGACCGTCCCGGGCCGCCCGCTGCCACCACAGGGCGGCCTCGGGCAGGCTGCCCTCGCGGGCCAGGAGCAGCCCGAGGTTGAAGGCGCCGTTACGGCTCCCGGCCTCGGCGGCCGCGCGGTACCAGCGGGCCGCCTCGACCGTCTCGCCCCGGGCCGCCGCGAACATCCCGACCCGGACCTGCGCCCGGCGGTGCCCCTGGGCGGCCGCCTTCTCGTACCAGCGGGTGGACTCGGCGTCCGGCTTCCGCGCCTGACCCGTGGGCCAGGGGTCGTCGGCCTTCGTGACCTCCGCGGAGCGGCGGTCCAGCAGATCGGCGAGGCGGAACGCCGCCTCCGCGCTGCCGCCCTCCGCCGCGCAGCGCAGATGCGGCTCCGCCTCCTCGTCCGCGCCCTCGCGCTGCTGGGCGATGGCGACCTGGAGCGCCGCCTCGGTGTGCCCGGCCGCCGCCGCCCGCTCGTACCAGATCCGGGCGGCGCGCTCGCTGCCCCGTCCGGCGAACAGGATGCCGAGGTTGAACGCCGCGTCCACGCTGCCGGCCTCGGCCGCCTTGGAGAACCACGGCTCGGCACCGGCCGCGTCGCCGCGCTGGAGCAGCAGGATGGCCAGCGCGTTGGCGGCCTCCCGGTGCCCGGCGTACGCGGCGCGGCGGTACCACTGCTCACCGCGCCCGGCCCGGCCCTGCTCGGCGCAGAGCAGGCCGAGGTTGTAGGCGCCGTTGACATCGCCCGCGTCGAGCGCCGCGCGGTACCAGCGCTCCGCGGTCTGCAGTTCCCCGCGGTCGGCGTGGAGCGCGCCCAGCGCGTTGGCGGCGTTGCCGTCGCCCTCCTGGGCGGCGCGCCGCCACCACTCGGCGGCGCTCTCGGTGTCCCCGGCGTCGCGCAGCAGGAAGGCCAGCGCGCAGGCGGCCTTCGGCTCGCTGTCCTTGGCGGCGGAGAGGTACCAGCGCCCCGCCTCCTGGACGTCGCCGCGCTCCTCCAGCAACGTGCCGAGCTGGAGCGCGGCGCGCCGGTGGCCGCGCGCGGCGGCCTGGCGGTACCACTGCTCGGCCTCGGCCTCCCGGCTCAGCTCGCCGTAGGCGGGCGCCGTGCGGCGGTCGGCGCCGCGCCCCTCCTCGATGAGCCGGGCGAGGCGGTAGGCCGCCTCCCGGTGCCCGCGCTCGGCCGCGGTGCGGAACCACCGCTCGGCACCGATGTCCCCCCGGTGTTCGAGCAGGTCGGCGAGGGCGTACGCGCCCAGGCAGTGGCCCGATTCCGCGGACTGGCGCAGCCAGTACTCGGCGGCGGGCTCGTCCCCGCGCTCGCGGTGGTGGCGCCCGAGGGCGTGTGCGGCGGCGGCGGACCCGGCGACCGCGGCGATCCGCCACCAGCCCGCCGCCTCGTCCACATAGCCCCGCTGATGCAGCAGTACGCCGAGATTGTTCGCCGCCGCGCGGTCACCCGCGACGGTCGCGGAGCGCAGGTACGGCTCGGCGCCGTCGAGATCCCCGCGGCGCAGCAGCAGTGCGCCCAGTGCGCTCATGGCCGCGGTGTCGCCGGCCTCCGCGGCGCGGCGGTGACCGGATTCGGTCACCGCCTCCGACGCCTCGGCCGCCTCCGCGGCGTCCATTTCGTCCATCGGCAACTCGGATGTGCGCCCTTCGTCGGGCGCATGCACAAACCGGTCCGTCTCCAACAACCTTGCCTTGTCCCCCATAAGAGCCATCGTCGCACCACCCGTAACCCTCGTACACCTGGTATACAGCACCCGGCGAGGTCACTTCAGCGGTTTGTCGACTTCCCGACACAACGACTTGCCAAACTCAAGCACACAGGTTCCCCACATCGGCTGTTCGACGTGGCTGTACGCAGGAAGAACGCGACCGACCGGTCGGGTACCCGGTATGGACGCGCTCATGACGAAGGCCCGGATTCTCGAAGAATCCGGGCCCTCGTCGTCAGTAGCGGGGACAGGATTTGAACCTGCGACCTCTGGGTTATGAGCCCAGCGAGCTACCGAGCTGCTCCACCCCGCGTCGTTGTGTCCTCAACCTACCACGGCGCGGGGCGGGGTCCGTGCGGGCCCCGCCCCGCCCCGGCTCACGGTGCCCGGTGGCCGCCGGGGAGTCCGGCGGCCACCGCGGGCGGTCCGGGCGGTCAGCCGCCCGAGCCGCCGCCCTTCTTGTCCGCCTTCTTCTCGGCGGCGGCGGCGCGGTCCAGCGCCTCCTTGAGCTTCTTCTGGGCGTCGCCGTACGCACTCCAGTCGCCGTCGACCCGGGCCTTCTCGCCCGCCTCGTACGCCTTCTGTGCGTCGTTCAGCGCCTCCTGGACCGACTGGTCCGACGGCGGCTGGGTCGTCTCCCCGCCGGTCGGCGGTTCCTCGCCCGGTGTCGTACCGCTCGGTGCCTTCTTGCCGAAGACGACGTCCAGCGCGTCCTTGAGGGAGTTCTCCAGGACGGGCTTGTTGTCGCCGTAGCTCACCAGCACCTTCTTCAGGAGCGGGTAGTTGGTGTTGGCGCCGCGCAGATAGACCGGCTCGACGTAGAGCAGACCGCCGTCGAGCGGCACGGTCAGCAGGTTGCCGTACTCGATCTCCGAGTCACCGAACTTCTTGAGGATGTTCAGTTCGTTGGCGATCTGCGGATCGGAGTTGAACTTCGACTGCACCAGCTGCGGACCCGGCACCGGTGTCTCCGACGGCAGCTTCAGGATTCTGATCTTGCCGTAGTCACCGCTGGTGGCGTTCGCGTCGACGGCCATGAACGCCCCGAGGTTGTCCCTCTTGTTGGGCGTGAACGTCGTCGTCAGCGAGAACGTCTGATCCTTCTGGTCCGGCATCTTCATGCTCAGGTAGTACGGCGGCACGGAGTTGCCCGATTTGTTGGTCGGATCGTTGGGGATCTGCCAGCGCTCGGAGCCGGTGTAGAAGGTGCCCGGGTCCGTGACGTGGTAGGTCGTCAGCAGCTGCCGCTGGACCTTGAAGAGGTCCTGCGGGTAGCGCAGGTGCTCCATCAGCTGCGGGCTGATGCTGTCGCGCGGCTCGACCGTGCCGGGGAAGGACTTCATCCAGGTCTTGAGGACCGGGTCCGCCTTGTCCCACTGGTAGAGCTTGACGCTGCCGTCGTACGCGTCGACCGTCGCCTTCACGGAGTTGCGGATGTAGTTGACCTGGTTCTGCTGGGCCATCACCGCCCGCTGTCCGTTGGTGAGCGAGTCGGCGGTGGTGTCACCGAGCGTGGTCCGCGAGGCGTACGGATAGCCGTTGCTCGTGGTGTACGCGTCGACGATCCACTGGACGCGGCCGTTGATGACTGCCGGGTAGGCGTCGCCGTCGATGGTCAGCCACGGCGCGACCGCCTCGACGCGCTCCTTGGGCGTGCGGTTGTAGAGGATCTTCGAACCGTCGCCGATCGCCCCGGAGTAGAGGATCTGCGGCTCGCCGAACGCCACCGCGTAGGCGGCGCGGTTGATCGGGTTGGCGAGGCTGACACCGCTCTTGCCCTGGTAGGTGTAGCTCTTCTCGCCGCTGTCGTCGGAGTAGTCCAGCTCCTTCTGCGGACCGCCGACGATGGAGTACTGCGTGGTCTTCTCGCCGTAGTAGATCCGCTGCTCGTACTTGGGCAGCTTCCCCTTGGACGGCAGGTCGGACTCGGTGTACTTCGGGCCGCCGCCCTCCGTGGTCTCGGTGCCCTTCGCCGCCACCGCGCCGTAGCCGTGGGTGTACTTGAAGTGGTCGTTGATCCAGTTGCGCTCGGGGATACCGGCGATGTTCAGCTCACGCAGACCGATGACGGTGTCCTGCTCGACGCCGTCCTTGTCCTTGTAGCGGTCCACATCCAGGGTGGAGGGGAACTGGTAGTAGCCGCGCACCTGCTGCTGTTGCTGGAACGCCGGGGAGACGACGTTCGGGTCGAGCAGCCGCATGCTGGCGGTGGTGTCGGCGTTGTCCCGGAGCTTCTGGCTCTCGGCCTTGCTGCCGGGCTGGTAGTCGCCCTTGTAGCCGGTGACCTTCGAGTCCTGGATGTCGTACGCGTCCCGCGTCGCCTTGATGTTCTGCTTGATGTACGGCGCTTCCTTGGCCTGCTCGTTCGGCTGGACCTGGAACTTCTGCACGATCGCCGGGTAGAGCCCGCCGATCAGCACCGCCGAGAGGACCATCAGGCCGAAGCCGATGACCGGCAGCTGCCAGGTGCGGCGCCACAGGGTCGCGAAGAACAGCACCGCGCAGATCGCCGCGATGAAGAACAGGATCGTTTTCGCCGGGAGGTAGGCATTGGCGTCGACGTACCGCAGGCCCGTCCAGCCGTCGGCGGAGCGCAGCCCGCTCGACTTCACGGCGAGACCGTAGCGGTCGAGCCAGTACGCGATGGCCTTGAGCGAGACGAAGATGCCGAGCAGCACCGACAGATGGCCGGTGGCCGCGGCGGTCGCCCGCGAGCCGGGGCTGGTGAGCCGCAGCCCGCCGTAGAGGTAGTGGGTGAGCGCGGCGGCGACCAGGCAGAGCACCGCGGCGGCGAAGCCGAAGCTCAGCAGGAAGCGGTACCAGGGCAGGTCGAAGGCGTAGAACGCGACGTCCTTGCCGAACTGCGGGTCCTTCTGGCCGAACGGCACGCCGTTGATCCACTGGAGCCAGGTGCGCCACTCACCGGACGCGGAGGCTCCGGCGACCAGCCCGACGACCGTGGAGATCGCCAGCAGCACCCACTTCTTGAAGGGCGCCAGGCTCATGCGGTAGCGGTCCAGGCTCTGCTGCTCCATGGACATCGCGCTGAGCGGTGGCCGCAGGCGGTGGGCCAGCCAGATGTTCACGCCGACGACCACGGCCATCAGGGCGCCGAAGACGGCGAAGAGGCCGATCTTCGTCCACAGTGTGGTGGTGAAGACGGAGGCGTACTTCACCGAGCGGTACCAGAGCCAGTCGGTCCAGAACCCGGAGAACATCACAAAGAGCATGGCCAGGACGGCCAGTACGCCCACCGTCATGAAAAGGGTCCGGGCCCGCCGCGACGGCCGGCCGACTCTCATCCGTGGCCCGGAGGGGCCTCCGCCGCGGTCCGGCATCTGGAAAGCCAAGGTGCGCACCTCGAAGATCGCTGTCGTGTGGAACAGGCCCGGGAGATAGTAGGACCCACTCCACCAACTTACGAAGGCTTTACCCGGTTCCCGATTTCCGGGGTTCACAGGGCACGATGTGAAACATGACGAACAACCCCGTGGACGGCACCCCGCTCGCCGCCTCTCCGCTGACCCGCGCGGTACTCGAGATCGACGAGTACAGCGCCGGACTGGGCTGGGACCAGCCCGCCCGACTCTTCGCCCTCGTGGACTCCGCCAAGCTGCGGGAACAGGAGCCCGCACTCGCCGCCCAGCTGGGCATCGACGACGACGCGGCCGCGTCGCTGACCCCCGTCGAGCAGGACGAGATCCCCGCCGGGACCGCGCTCGACGAATTCCTCGCCACCATCGCCTGGCCCGACGCGGTCGCCGGGTGCGCGCTGACCGTGGAGCGGCTGATGCTCCCGCCGTCGGCCGAGGACTCGGTGCCCGACGGGCTGGACGAGAAGCAGCTCGCCGCGTGGGTGGCCGAGCACCCGGACCGTCAGGAGGTCCGGATGACCGTGGCGGTGCTGCGGGACGGCTCCCGCGAGTCGGCGCTGCGGCTGCGTGAGAAGGACGCGACGTCCGAGGTGCTCACGGGCGCCTCGCTGGTGCCGGGCCTGGCGGACGCGCTGGCGGCGACGTTCGAGGCGTGACCGGCGGCGGGCGGCGTACGGGGCGGCTCCCCGTACGCCGGACGCGGCCCCGGGGGCGTCGGCGCCCCACGGTGGCCGGACCGGCGCCGCGCTAGTGGGATATGGAGCAGCTGGGCAGGCCCTCGGTGTGCCCGCTGCTGATCTTCTTCAGCGCCTGGACGGCGTCGCCTATGGTGTCGACCTTCACGAGGGTGAGGCCCTCGGGGGTGTCCTTCGCCGCGGAGGCGCAGTTGTCCTTCGGCGTGAGGAAGTACCGGGCGCCCTTGGCCCGGGCGCCGACCGTCTTCATCGAGATGCCGCCGATCGGGCCGACCTTGCCCTGGTCGTCGATGGTGCCGGTACCGGCGATGAACTTGCCGCCGGTGAGGCTGTGCGGGCTGAGCTTGTCGACGATGCCGAGGGCGAACATCAGCCCGGCGCTGGGACCGCCGACGTCGGCGAGCTTCACATCGATGGTGAACGGGAAGATGTGGTCGACGCCCGCCTGGATACCGACCAGCGCGCGGCCGCCGTCGGCCTTCACCGTGGGCACCGTGACGTCCTTGCGGCCGCTCTCGGGCCGCTGCCCCTTCTTCTCGGCCGCCGCCGCGTTCTTGGCGGGGATGACGGTGAAGACGACCTTCTCCCCCGGCTTGTGACGGGTGACAAGCTTGGTGACGTCGTCCTTCGCCTTCACCGGTGTGCCGTCCACCGCCTTGATCACATCGCCGGCGTGCAGCAGTCCGTCGGCCGGCTTGCCCTTGAGCACGGAGGCGACGACGGTCTGCGTGGCGACGGGGATGTGGAGCTGTTCGAGTGCCGCGACCTTGGCGCTCTCCTGGGACTGGGAGAACTCCTCGGCGTTCTCCTGGTCGGCCTGCTCGGCGGTCTGTCCCTCGGGGTAGAGCGTCTTGTGCGGGACGACGGCGCTGTCGGGGTCGAGCCAGCCGTAGACCGCCTCCAGGAGATTCATGGAGTAGTCGGGGCCGGTGACGCGGACGGTGGTCATGTTGAGGTGACCGTCGGTCGGATACGTCTTGCGGCCGGAGATCTGCAGCACCGGCTTGCCCTCGTGCTCGCCGAGGGTGTTCACGGTGGGGCCCGGTGACATCTCGGAGTACGGCACGGGAAGGAGTACCCCGGCGCAGAGCAGCGCGATCAGCATCAGTGTCGAGGCGAGCAGCGTCGCGGTGCGGCGTGGCATGGAACGACAGTACGGGACGGGTATGACAACCGGCTCGCGGGGCCGTCCGTACGAGGCGATCGGCCGGTCCGGCGTCCGCCCGCCGCCCGGTGTGTTCCGGTTCGGCGGGCGGACGCCGGGTCAGACCAGATCGGATCCGGAGTGCTCGCGCTCCATCGCGGTCCGGAAACGTTCGTATCCGGCGAGCTCCGCGATGTCGCCGCCGCCTCTGCGGTTGCGTTGTGCCCAGGTGCTCCACAGCATGGCGGCGAGCGCGGCGAGGACCGGAATCAACAGCCAGAGGAGCGCACCCATAGTGGCCTCCCGAAAGTGTCCCACCGCTATCGACGAATAAGCAGATTAACCATCTGCCACGTCAACGCTCATGCCCGGGGGCAGGTTACGCAACCGGAACCCACCCACCCGGTTGGCTCCGTGGCCGGGGGCCGACCGGGCGGCGCGGCGGGACCGGGCGGGTGAGCGGACGGCGTGTCGTCAGGCGCCGACCCACTCCTCGGTGCCGTCGGAGAAGGTCTGGTGCTTCCAGATCGGGACGGTCGCCTTGAGGTCGTCGATCAGCCGACGGCAGGCGGCGAACGCCTCGGCGCGGTGCGGACAGGAGACCGCCACGACCACGGCGAGGTCGCCGACGACCAGATCGCCGACGCGGTGGACGGCGGCCAGCGCGCGGACCGGGAAGTCGGCGGCGACCTTCTCGGCGACCTGCCGCAGCTCCGCCTCGGCCGTCGGGTGCGCGGAGTAGCCCAGCCCGTCGACGTCGGTGCCGCCGTCGTGCGAGCGGACCGTGCCGACGAACAGCGCGGTGCCGCCCGCCGCGGCGTCGCCGACGGCCGCGAACACCTCGTCGACGGAGAGCGGCGTCTCGCGGACCGCCAGCAGCCGGACGGGGTCGGCCGCGCCCCGCTCTCCGGGGTGGTCACGGCCTGGGGTCGGAGTGACGTGCGTGCCAGACATGCCGCCATCGTGCCCCACCGCACCCCGGAAGGGGAATGGCCGTTTCCCCCGGGCGCGGGGCGCCCCGCCTGGAGATTCCTCCGGGCGCGGCCCCGCCCGCCGCGCCCGGTGGTCCGCGTCAGATGCGGCGGCGGGCCTTGCGGGCGCGGCGGACCAGGGCGGCGGTGCCCAGGAGGGCGACGGTCGCACCGGCCGCGCCCGCGGCGGTGGCGTCCTTGCGGCCCAGGCGGCGTCCGGCGACGGTGTGCCGTCCGGCGACCTCCTCCAGCAGTTCGGCGAGGACCTCCTCGTTGCTCCACCGGGGCCGCCAGCCCGCCTCGTGCAACCGGCTGCCGCTGACCACCCAGGGGTGCATGGTGTAGGCGAGGTCCCCGGCGGGTGAGGGGGTCAGTCCGATGCGGTGCAGCCGGGCCGCGGCGCCCAGGGCGACGGAGGACGGCAGCTCCATGCGCCGGATACCGGACAGCTCCTCGACCTCTTCCTGGTCCAGCCAGCCGTCGCAGCCGACCGCCAGCTCGCCCTCGACCTTCTCCAGGGCGGCGTACTCCAGGGCGCTGACCAGGTCCTCGACGTGGCAGAACTGCCAGGCGGGGCGGGAGCCCGCGACGACCAGGAGGCGCGGCGACTCGAAGTACCGGGTGAGCGCGGTGTCGGTGCCGCCCACGAGGACGGCGGGCCGGACGACCGTGCAGTTCAGGCCGGGGTGGGCGCGGGGCGCCCGCTGGGCGAGGCGTTCGATCTCCAGGAGGTCGCCGACCCCGGTGGCGTCGGCGGTGGCCCGTAGCTCGGCGTCCTCGGCGAGCGGGATGTCGTTGTCGGGCAGCGCGCCGTAGACCATCGCGGAGGTGCAGAGCACGACGCGGTGCACCCCCGCGGCGGCCGCGGCGGTGAGGACGGTCTGGGTGCCGCGGACGTTGTAGGCGGTGCGGGCGGCGTCGTCGGACTCCAGGTCGAGGTCGAGCGCGAGGTGGACGACGACGTCGGCGCCGTGCAGTTTCTCGGCGATGGCCGGGTCCCGGATGTCCAGGACGTGCCAGTGCGCCTCGGGGACGTCGCCGCGCCGCTCGTCGATGGCGATGACCCGCTTGACCTCGTCGGATGCGGCGAGGGCGCGGGTCAGCAGCGCGCCGACGCCGGTGGCGGCTCCGGTGACGGCGATGACGGGGCGGCGGCCGGGCCGCGGGGCCGGTTCTTCGGTACCGCGTCCGGTCTGCGGGGTCGGGGCGTCAGCGTTTCGCGCTGCGCGAACGGTCGGATCTGGGGAACTCACCGGGCGTCTCCAGCGGTTGTCTTCAGTACGTATGCGTACCGGCGCGTACGTACAGGTGGCGTCCATCCTGCCGCAGGCGTCCCGACAGCGGAGCACCGAGCCCCGATGCTCGGAGGGTGTCTACGCTGGAGGGTGATGTCGGGCAGCCGCCGTCGGCCGAGGGCCGGCGGCCCTACGAGCCGAGGAAACCCGTGAGTGACACCCCATTCGGATTCGGCCTTCCGCCGGAGGAGCCGGAGGACGGCGACAACGGCAAGAAGAAGGGCGGCCAGGGAGGTAGCCAGGGCCCCGCGGACCCGTTCGGGTTCGGCAGCGGGAGCGGTGGCGCGGACAACCCGTTCGCGGCGCTCTTCGGCGGCATGGGCGGCCCGGAGGGCCAGATGAGCCCCGGCGACCTCGGCGCCGCCTTCCAGAAGCTGGGCCAGATGCTCTCGTACGAGGGCGGGCCGGTGAACTGGGAGATGGCCAAGGACATCGCGCGGCAGACGGTCGCGCAGGGCACCGAGGCCGGTGGCAAGGACGAGTCCGTCTCGCCCGGTGAGCGCACCGCGGTCGAGGAGGCGGTCCGCCTGGCCGACCTGTGGCTGGACGGCGTGACGTCGCTGCCGTCGGGTGCCGGGACGGTCGTGGCGTGGAGTCGGGCGGAGTGGGTCGAGGAGACCCTGCCGGTCTGGAAGGACCTGGTGAATCCGCTCGCGGAGCGCGTCGGGTCGGCGATGGGCGATGTGCTGCCCGGTGAGATGCAGGCGATGGCCGGTCCGCTGCTCGGCATGATGCGCTCCATGGGCGGCGCGATGTTCGGCACCCAGATCGGGCAGGCGCTGGGCGTCCTGGCGGGCGAGGTCGTCGGTTCGACGGACGTGGGTCTGCCGCTGGGCCCGGCCGGGAAGGCGGCGCTGCTGCCGAAGAACATCGCGACGTTCGGCTCCGGTCTGGGCGTGCCCGAGGAGGAGGTGCGGCTCTACCTGGCGCTGCGGGAGGCCGCCCACCAGCGGCTGTTCGCGCATGTGCCGTGGCTGCGCTCGCATCTGTTCGGCGCCGTGGAGGGGTACGCCCGCGGGATCAAGGTCGACACCTCGAAGCTGGAGGACGTCGTCGGCCAGATCGACCCGCAGCACCCCGAGGAGCTGCAGAACGCGCTGCAGTCCGGCATGTTCCAGCCGGAGGACACTCCGGAGCAGAAGGCCGCGCTGGCGCGGCTGGAGACGGCGTTGGCGCTGGTCGAGGGCTGGGTGGACGCGGTCGTGCACGCCGCCGCGGCGCCGCATCTGCCGTCGGCGGACGCGCTGCGGGAGACGCTGCGGCGGCGCCGGGCGACCGGTGGCCCGGCGGAGCAGACGTTCTCCACGCTGATCGGGTTGCAGCTGCGGCCGCGGCGGCTGCGGGACGCCTCCCGGCTGTGGGCGTCGCTGACGGACGCGCGGGGTCTGGAGGGCCGCGACGGTCTCTGGGCGCACCCGGACATGCTGCCGACCGCCGCCGATCTCGACGATCCGGACGGCTTCGTGCACCACGAGCAGATGGACTTCTCCGAGCTGGACAAGATGCTGGGCGATGCGGCGAGCGGCGGCAAGGGCCCGCAGAAGCCGCAGACGGACGGCGGTTCCGGTGCGGACGGCGAGGACGACGCGAAGGGCGAAGGCGGCCGGTGAGCCTGCACGACGAGGCGGCGCGGGCGCTCAAGGAGTGGCCCGCGCCGTCGCCTGCCCAGGAAGAGCTGCGGCTCTCGTATCTGGAGCATCTGGCCGCGCATCCCGACGGCATGTGGAAGCCCTGCGCCGCGGGCCATCTCACGGCGAGTGCGCTGGTGATCGATCCGGTGGGCGGGCGGGTGCTGTTGACGCTCCACCGCAAGCTGGAGATGTGGCTGCAGATGGGCGGCCACTGCGAGCCGGAGGACGCCACGCCGGCGGACGCGGCGCTGCGTGAAGCGCGTGAGGAGTCCGGTATCGCGCGGGGGCTGGAGCTGCTGCCCGGCGGTCCGGTGCGGCTGGATCGCCATCACACGCCGTGCGCCTGGCACCTGGATGTGCAGTTCGCGGCCGTGGCGCCGGAGGACGCGGTGGCGCGGATCAGCGACGAGTCGCTGGATCTGCGGTGGTTCCGGTACGACGAGGTCGCCTCCGTGGCCGACGAGTCGGTGGTGCGGCTGGTCGAGGGCGCACGGGCGCTGGTGTAGCCGTCGGCGGCGGGGCCGGGTCCGGGTGGTTCTCCGCCCGGGCCCGGCCCCGCGCCGTCAGTTGGTGAAGATGTTGCCCTGGTTGTAGCCGCGGGCGCCCTGCTGGCCCATGCCGAACTGTGCGGCGAGGCCGGAGCCGATGTCGGCGTTCTGCGGCGGGAGCAGTTCGCTGGGCTGGACCAGGGCGTATCCCTGGCCGAGGAAGCTCAGCTCCCAGCCCTCGCCGGTGTGGCCGCGGCGCCGCCAGACGCCGGAGGAGTGCGTCTGGGCCTGCATCTGGACGCGCAGCGACGCGGACCAGGCGACGACCGCGTCGGCGTCGGCGTTGACGTAGGTCTCGGGGGTGACCGGCAGCATCAGCGGCTGGCCGGAGGTCATCAGGACGACCCTGCCCTGACCTGCGATGTTGAGCTGGTACTTGCCGGTGCCGGAGATGCCGTACCGGCTGTCGACGGAGACGGCGTCCCAGTGGAGCCCGGAGTCGAGCGCCAGGACGTAGCTGCTGTCGACGGTGAGGCCCTGGTGGTCGACGTCCAGGATGTGGACGTACTGGGCGAGGTTGGCGAGGTAGACGGTGCCCTGGCCGGAGATGCGCATCAGGTCCAGGCCCTCGCCGGTGACGGCGCGGGCGTAGTGCTGGCCCTGGGTCTGGTAGTCCCCCTCGAATTCGAGGAGTCCTTGGTAGGCGACCATGGAGCCCTTGCGGGCGAGGAGGTCCTCGTGTCCGTCGAGGGTGACGCGCAGCAGTTGGGAGTTCTGCAGGGCGTAGCGGTCCTGGGTCTGTGTCTCGGTGTGGGCGAAAAGCGGGCTCTGCATGTTCCTCGGTCCCCCTTCAGCCCCGGGCCCGGAGCCGGTCGGTGCTGTCCTCGCTGGGCTGGACGACGACGAAGCCCTGGCCGGAGAAGCCGAGTTGGTACGCCTCGCCGCTGCCGCGTCCGATCATCGAGGACGCCTTGAAGCTGCGCCTGCCCTTCATCTTCAGGTTGGTCGACCAGGCGACGAGGGCGTCGGGGTCGACGTATGTCTCGTCCTCACCGCGTCCGCAGTCGACGACGATGGGGGTGCCGCGGGAGGTGAGGGCGACCCAGCCGGTGCCGGATATGCCGACGTTGAACAGTCCCTGACCGGCGAACTTGGCCATGCCCTTGACGCGTTGGACGCCCCACTGGAGCTGGGCGTCGAGGGCGAGGAGGTTGGTGCCGCTGACGGACAGCGCCTCGCCGTCGAGGTGGATGCAGACGACGTCGGCGCCGTAGTCGGCGAGGTAGAGGACGCCGTCGCCGCTGCACTTCATCAGCGGGGCGCCCTCGCCGGTGATCCACTGGGAGGCCATCTGGCGGACGGCGGGCGGATTGGGCTCGTACTGGATGAAGCCCTCGTAGGCGATCATCGATCCGGTGCGGGCGAAGATGTCGTGGCCGCTCTGCATGGCGATCTTGACCATGGCGCTGCCGTGGTTCTCCATGCGGGCGGCGGGTGGGGTCGGGGCGTAGCCCGACAGCTGCTGCTGGGTCATGGTGGCGGGCTCCCTCAGACCTCGTAGGGCTGGACGACGATGAAGTTGCCGGGCGCGCCGCGGAACTGGAGGTTCACGGACTCGCCGGAGTGGCCGGGGTAGGCGTGGCGGCGCATGCTCACCTGGCTGGAGACGATCACCTGCGCGGCGGCGGACCAGGCCACGACGGCGTTGGCGTCGGCGAAGGTGGTGGGGGTGACGGGCAACACGACGGGCGTGCCGTGGGTCTTGATGACGACGGTGCCGGTGCCCTGGAACTGCAGGGTGAACAGGGCGCCCCCGGGTATGCCGTGGCCTTCGACGCGGCGGACCTCGTGCTGGAGCGACTCGTCGAAGGCGAGGACGCTGTCGGCGGAGACGCACAGCGCGTCGCCCTGGAGCTCGACGGGGTGGATGTGGGTGCTGTCCTCGGCGAAGAAGACCTGGCCCTGGCCGGTGCAGCGCATCAGCTGCATCTCCTGGCCGGTGGCGTTGCCGACGAGGCGGCCACGGAGGCCCGCGCCCTTGTAGTTGAAGTCGACCTTGCCCTGGTAGAGCACCATGCTGCCCTGGCGGGCGAGGACCGGTTGGCCGTCGATGCCGAGGTCGACGCGGACCAGTTTGCTGTTCTGGAGCGTCCACCGCTGCCCGGTGGGGGCTTCCTTGTACTTCTCCAGCACGACGCCGAGCCCGGGCCCGCCGTCCTGGGGCACGACCGGCGCCTGACCGGGGTGGGGCATTCCGGGGGCCTGCCCGTACGGCGCGGCCTGCGGCGGGAACTGCCCGGGCGGCGGTCCCTGGGGTACGCCGTGGCCGGGCGCGCCGCCGTAGGGGGCCTGGCCCGGGGCGCCGTAGGGGGCGTGGCCGGGCGCCGGGTGTCCGTACGGGGCCGGGTGTCCGCCGCCGGGGATGCCGGGGGCGGAGGGCGGCGGTACGGGGGCCGCGGGCGGGGTCATCGGGGTGCCGGGCGGGACGAGGGGCGCGGCCATGGTGGGTGCGCTGTGGATCTGGGCCGCGGCGGGCTGCGGCTGCTGGGGCGAGCCGAAGCCGGGGTCGGGCTGCTGCGGGGGCGCGGGCTGCTGCGGGGCGGGCGCCGGGGCCTGCGGGGCGGCGGGTGCGGCAGGGGGGGGGGGGGGGGGGGGGGGCGGGGGGGGGGGGGGGGACGTCCTTGAGGTAGAAGTCACCGAGCATCACAGCGCGTTCGGTGCTGAACTCGGAGCCGTTGAAGGAGTAGCGGGCGACTTCTTCGCCACCGGCGACGATGCGGAGGTAGCCGGGGCCGATCCGGGAGACCTGACCGGCGCCGTCGAGGGCGGCGGTGAAGGACAGCTTCCGGATGTGTGACGGGATGCGGTCGAGCGTGACCCGGAACGACTGGGTGTCACCGGCCTGTTCGCCGAGTTGCTGGATGGCCTGCTCGGGCGAGGCGGGCTGGTTGAAGAAGACGAAGTACCGGTCGTCGGCGAGCCGTTCGTCGGCGTCCAGGCCGAAACAGCTGATGTCGAAGGTGAGCCCCGGGCCGCCGATCTGCACTCCGACATACAGGTCGGTCCCTGCCGTCAGGTCGCCGATCCTGGCCTTGTGGCCCCGCTGGAATTCCCTGGCCATAGGTAACGCCTGTCCCCCGCTCCGGCTGTGAGTTGGTACCGCTCGTCAGGCTATCCGCTGCCACCGACAGCGCGTGCTGCCGGGGCGTGAGCTGCGTCGGCCGGGGTCAGTCGGCCGGTTCGGACGGGTGCGGCAGCCGCTCGGCTGCGGCGACGCCTTCGAGGTAGCCCCGGGCCCGTTCGGTGCGCGGGTAGGCGTCGAGCAGCTGCCAGAACCGCGGGCCGTGCCCGGGCACCAGGAGGTGGGCGAGTTCGTGCAGCAGGACGTAGTCGACGACGTATTCGGGCATGCCCCGGAGGCGGTGGGAGAGGCGGATGGTGCCCTCGGCGGGGGTGCACGAGCCCCAGCGGCTGTTCTGGTTGGTGACCCAGCGCACCGACGCGGGCCGCGCCTCGCCGCCGAGGTACCGGGCCGACAGTTCGGCGGCCCGCTCGGTCAGCTCGGCGTCGCCGGGGCGCCGCCTGCCGTCCTTCGCGGCGAGCCGCTCCAGCATCACGGCGACCCAGCGCTCCTCCTCCGCGCGGGACATCCGGTCCGGTATGAGGACGACGGTGCGGTCGCCCTCCCGGCGGGCGGAGACGGTGGTGCGCCGACGCGCGCTGCGCCGCACCTCGACGGGGCTGGGCGCGGTGGCGGGGGTGGAGCCGCGGGTGGCGGGGGTGGCGGGTCGCAGGGGGTGCTCCTTCTCCGCGGTGGACGGGTGGGCGGGGCCGGTGGGCCGCGCCCGAGGCTACTCGCGGCCACCGACATCCGGCCCCGGCCTGTCCACAGCCCGCCGCATTCGTACGACTGCGGGGTCCGGGCCTGTGGACAACTCGGGGGGTGTGGCGGCCGTCGGCGCATGCTGGTCCCCACACCGCGGAGAACCGCGGACGGACCGGGGAACGGGGGCGGATGCGATGCGTCCGATGATCAAGCCGTCGCTGCGGCGCGGCTGGCGGGACAGGGAGAAGGTGCAGTACGGCGTGGCTCCGGCGCATGCGGTGGTGGTGGGGCCCGTCGACATCGCGACGGGCTACTTCCTCGACATGATCGACGGCACCCGCACCATGGACGAGCTGCTCGCCCAGGCCCCTGCGCTGGACCTGCCGCCCGCCCGCGCCCGGCGTGTGGTGGAGCGGCTGGGCGCCGCGGGGCTGCTGGAGGTGGCGTCCGGCGGCGGTCCCGGGGCCGATGCGGTCCGGGCGGACGGCGCGGCCTGTGCCCGGCTCCGGCCGGATCTGGCGTCGCTGTCGGTGCGGTATCCGGAGGCCACCGGCGCGTGGGGGCGGATGGGGGCGCGGCGGGCGGTCCGCGCGCGGGTGCGGGGCACGGGGCGGGTGGGGGCGGCCGTCGCGGCGTTGCTGTCCGCGTCGGGCATCGGCCGGGTGGAGGTGCTGGACGGCGGGAAGGTCGAGCCGTGGGACGTGCTGCCCGGCGGGTTCCGCGCGGATCAGATCGGTGAGCGGCGGGACGTGGCCGCGCGGCGGCTGGTGCGGGAGGCGTCGCCGTGGGGGCGCGTCCCGCGGCCGGTGGTCCCGGTGAGCGAGTCGGGTGAGCCGGGCCTGTCGCTGGTGGTCCTCACCCCGCGGGACGGCCTGGGCGCGTACACCCCCGATCCGCTGCTGTCCGAGCCGCTGCTGACGGCCGGTGTCCCCCATCTGTACGCGGGGGTGGTCGAGGGCACGGGTGTGGTGGGGCCGCTGGTGGTGCCGGGACTGTCCGCGTGCGCGGGCTGCGATGAGCTGCGGCGTACGGAGGCGGAGCCGGCGTGGCCGAGGCTGCTGGCCCAGTGGCGGTCGGCCCGGGGCTCCGCCGCGGTCCCGGCGTGTGACGCGTCGCTGGCGACGATGGTCGCGGGGCAGGCGGCGGCGCAGGCGTTGACGTTCCTCGACGGGACGTTGCCACCGTGCACGGGCGCCCGGTGGGAGTTCGCCCTACCGGGTGCGGGCATGCGCACCTCATCGATCGCGCCGCATCCGGAGTGCGGGTGCGGGGCCGCGCGGTCGGCGGCGTCCGAGGAGACCTCGGATCCGCGGCGGCGGCACGCCACAATGACGGAGTAACCCCACTTGGGGACAGTGTGAGTTGGAGGGGCGCATGTCTGATCTTCCCCGCAAGGCGGTCACCCGTACCGCCAAGCTGGCCGCGCTGCCCCTGGGGTTCGCCGGTCGGGCCACCTGGGGGCTGGGCAAGCGGATCGGCGGCCGGTCGGCCGAGATCGTCGGCCGCGAACTGCAGCAACGCACCGCCGAGCAGCTTTTCAAGGTTTTGGGCGAGTTGAAGGGCGGGGCCATGAAGTTCGGGCAGGCGCTGTCCGTCTTCGAGTCGGCACTGCCGGAGGAGGTGGCCGGTCCCTACCGCGCGGCGCTGACCAAGCTCCAGGAGGCGGCCCCGCCGATGCCGACGAGCACGGTGCACACCGTTCTCGCCGAGCGGCTGGGCGAGGAGTGGCGGGAGCTGTTCCAGGAGTTCGAGGACAAGCCGTCGGCCGCCGCGTCGATCGGTCAGGTGCACCGGGCCGTGTGGCACGACGGCCGTCCCGTGGCGGTGAAGGTGCAGTATCCGGGCGCCGGTGCGGCGCTGCTGTCCGACCTCGCCCAACTGAGCCGCTTCGCCCGCCTGCTGGGCCCGCTGATCCCCGGCATGGACGTCAAACCGCTGATCGGCGAGTTGCGGGACCGGGTGGCGGAGGAGCTGGACTACGCGCTGGAGGCGGAGGCGCAGGAGGCGCACGCGGCGGAGTTCGACGGCGACGAGGACGTCCGGGTCCCCGCCGTGGTGCACCAGAGCGAGCAGATCCTGGTCACCGAGTGGCTGGACGGCATACCGCTGGCGGAGGTCATCGCCGACGGCACCCCGGAGCAGCGGGACCGTGCGGGGCAGTTGCTGGCACGGTTCCTGTTCTCCGGCCCGGCGCGTACCGGGCTGCTCCACGCCGACCCGCATCCGGGCAACTTCCGGCTGCTGGCCGACGACGGGCCGGTGAGCGGCTGGCGGCTCGGTGTCCTGGACTTCGGGACGGTGGACCGGCTGCCCGAGGGTCTCCCGCCGACGATCGGCACGGCGCTGCGGATGACGCTGGAGGGCCAGGCCGAGGTGGTCCATCAGCAACTGTGCGACGAAGGGTTCGTGAAGGACTCCATCGACCTGGATCCACAGGAGGTGCTGGAGTATCTACTGCCGATCATCGAACCGGCGCAGGTCGAGGAGTTCACCTTCACCCGGGATTGGATGCGGCGTCAGGCCACCCGGATCGGCGACCCCCGCTCCCCCGCCCACCAACTGGGCAAACAGCTCAACCTTCCCCCGTCCTACCTGCTGATACACCGGGTGACGCTGAGCACCATCGGAGTGCTGTGCCAGCTGGGGGCGGCGGTCAGGCTGCGCGACGAACTCACCGACTGGCTACCGGGCTTCGTCTCCCCGGACACGCCCGCCGACGAGCCGGACGAGGAGGAAGCGGAGCCGGACGGCCGGGTGGCGGAGGAGGAGCCCATCGGCTGAGGCCGGGCGTCGCGGCCTCAGCCGCGCGGCACGGTCACCAGTTGCCGGAGTCCAGGCGTCCTTCGATGGAGCGGAGGTTCTCCCGCGCGCAGCCGTCGCAGAAGTAGCGGCGGACGCCGTTCTCCACCGAGCAGGCCCACAACGGCGGGCTCCCCTCGGCGGCCGCGCCGCAGCGGGCGCAGGAGATACCGGGGGCGTCGCCGTCCCGGCGGCCCGTGCTCGTACCGGGGCGGTCCCCGGCGTCGGTCCCGGCCGTCGGCTGCTGCGCCGTGCCATGCGTCGTGCGGTCCACCGTACGACGATATCCCCGCAGCCCCCGCCACGACGGAAACACGCGGCCGGGGCCCGCCCGACCGGACGGGCCCCGGGCCCACGGTGCACGGAGCGCGCCGCCGCATCGCCTCCGCCACAGGCCGATCGGCCCGGCAGGACGGCGCGGCGCCCCCCGTATCTGTTACCGCGTCACTGCATCACGGCCATGGCCAGGGCGCGGCGGGCGCGGAGCGACGCGCGTTCCGCGCGCCGCTGCATCCGCCGCGCGGCAGCGAGCCGATGGCCCCTGCGTTCGGACTCGGCTTGGTGCAGGCGTTCGTGCATATGGGCACGGGCCAGAGCTTCTGGGATGAGTTGCATTTCGAGGTTCCTGTTCTGACGAGACTCGATCGCACCGGAGTTCACGGGTGCGGGCATTTCGGTGACGGTGGGGTTCATCGCTGGGTCCTGCTTCCGGGGGTCCCGCGTACCGGGACGGTCGATCGTTCCTGTGCCGGTGTTCATGCCGCGACCGGATTCTTGCGCGGACGGCCTCGCGGACGCTTCCGCGCCACGACGACCCCCTGGACGAACAGCTCACCGCCCCAGACGCCCCACGGCTCACGGCGGTCCTTGGCACCCGCCAGGCACGCCTCACGGACGGGGCAGGTGCGGCACAGCGACTTGGCGTACTCGACGTCCGCCGGGGACTCGGCAAAGAAGACCTCGGGGTCGTAGGTGCGGCACGGCACCGCGGCGCCCAGACGGTCGATTTCGTTGTCCAGCTCGGTGAGGGGAAGCAAGGAGTTCTCCTGGGGATCAGGCGGGGGGATCAGGTCGGTCGCAACGGACGGGGTGTGCGTCTGCAGTTGCACGGTGTGTGTTCCTCGTCTGTGTGGCCCGGCGGTGGCCGGGCGCTGGGCAAACAAAAGGGCCGCGGATCCCGGTGGGGGTTCCGCGGCCCTGGAAGGCGCCGACCTGATCATGCCGATCAGGCTGGATCTCTCCAGGGTTCAAGGCCGCGGTAGGCCCACGTTTCGTGCTGGCGGTACTGCTGCTGGGATCCGGCACCATTGGCTGCCGCGGGAGCAAAGGCATTCGCCATTGCTGCCACTGCCGCTACCGCAGGTGCCTGCGCCGGTCGCGCACTGCGCTCCTCCGCCACGAGGGACAGAAGGAACTCGGGACGCTTGACCTCGACGCCGGACATACCGGTGCCAAGGAACGAAGAGCCGAGGGAGCACGTGGCGACGACCGAACGATCGGTCATTTTGTTCATCTCGATGAAGCTGATCATTGGGGGTCGCCTCCTCTCGGCGTCTCGGTGGACCGGGAATCCCGTTCCAAACATGTTCAAGTACAACACGGATACTTCCGGACCCGGAAGCCCGTCATCACCGTGCTCCCGCAGGCTATGGGGATGCCGTCCGCGCGCGCAAACTATTTTTCCGACGAGTTTTCCGTGGCCTCCCCGCCGTCCTCGTCAGCAACTTCCCCAAGAGCCTCCGTCACGCCGTCGCCAAGCTCCTGACCTGCGCACAACGCCAGCACCTCGGTCCCGAAACGGTCCAGCTTCCGCCGCCCCACACCGGAAATCTGTGCCAGCTCCCCCGCCGAACCCGGCACCGCTTCCGCAATCGCCATCAATGTCTTGTCGGTGAACACGCAATACGCCGGCTGCGACATCTGCGCCGCCTGCGCCGCCCGCCAGTCGCGCAGCCGCTCGTACAGTCCCTCGTCCAACTCCGACGGACAGTCCTCACACCGCATCAGCTTCATCTCGCCCGCGTCCGTCAGCGTCCGCCCGCACACCCGGCACCGCGCCGGCCTACGGTCCCGGCGCCGCAGACCACCGGACAGCCCGCCCGCGCCTCGCTCCACACCGCCCACGGCCGCACCCGCCGCACGGCGCGCCACACCGCCGCCGGGCCGCAGACCGTTCAGGAACCGGCTGGGGCGCCGCGACGCCCGGCCGCCCGGCGACCGCGCCAGCGACCACGACAGCCCCAGATGCTCCCGCGCCCGCGTCACCCCCACATACAGCAGCCGCCGCTCCTCCTCGACCTCCGCGTCGGACGTCGCATGCGAGATCGGCATCATGCCCTCGGTCAGCCCCACCAGGAACACCGCGTCCCACTCCAGGCCCTTCGCGGCATGTAGCGACGCCAGCGTCACCCCCTCGACCGTCGGCGCGTGCTGCGCCCGCGCCCGCTCGTCCAGCTCCGCCACCAGATCCGCCAACGACGCCTCCGGACGCGCCCGCGCGAAATCCTCCGCCAACCGCATCAACGCCGCCAACGACTCCCAGCGGTCCCGCACCGCCCCCGAACCCGCGGGCGGCTGCCCCGTCCAGCCCTTCGTACTCAGCACCGCCCGCACCTGCGACGGCACATCCACCGCATCGTCCAGCAGCGCATCGTTCCCCCCGAAACGGGCAGCACTGCGCAGCGCCACGCCCGCCTCCCGCACCTCCGGCCGCTCGAAGAACCGCTCCGCGCCCCGCAGCAGATACGGCACACCCGCATCCGCCAGCGCCTGCTCGTACACCTCGGACTGCGCGTTGATACGGAACAGCACCGCTATCTCACCCGCCGACACACCCGACGCGATCAGCTCCCGGACCCGCCGGGCCACGCCCTCCGCCTCCGCGGGCTCGTCGGAATACTCCACGAACAGCGGCTCCGGGCCCGGCGCGCGCTGCGACACCAGCTCCAGGCGGTGCTCCGCCGCCCGGCCGCTCGCCTGCGCCAGCACACCGTTCGCGAGATGCACCACCTGCGGCGACGAACGGTAGTCCCGCACCAGCTTCACGACCGTCGCCCCCGGATGACGGGTACGGAAATTCAGCAGATGATCAGGGGTCGCGCCGGTGAAGCTGTAAATCGTCTGCCCCGGGTCACCCACCACGCACAGGGATTCCCGCTCCCCCAGCCACAGCTCCAGAAGACGCTGCTGCAACGGGCTGACGTCCTGGTACTCGTCGACGACGAAATGCTGATACTGCGCCCTGACCTGCTCCGCGATGTCATGCCGGTCCTGCAGCACCCCCACCGTCAGCAACAGCACGTCCTCGAAATCGATGACGCCCCGCTCCCGCTTCAGCTGCTCGTACATCGTGTAGATCTGCCCGACCTCGGCCGCATCACGAGGCGCCGCCCGGCCCGCCTTCACCAACGCCGCCGGATAATCCGCCGGAACCGTCTGCGTCACCTTCGACCACTCGATCTCGCCCGTGACCTCCCGCAGCTCCGCACGGTCCAACCGCACCCGGCAACGCGCCGCCGCCTCCGCGACCACCTGCACCTTCCGCTCCAGCAGCCGCGGCACCTCACCGCCCACCGCCTTCGGCCAGAAGAACTGCAACTGCCGCAACGCCGCCGAGTGGAACGTCCGCGCCTGCACCCCACCCGCACCGAGCTGCCGCAACCGGCCCCGCATCTCCCCCGCCGCCCGCGCCGTGAACGTCACCGCCAGCACACTCGCCGGCTGCATCACCCCCGACCGCACGCCGTACGCGATCCGGTGCGTGATCGCCCGGGTCTTGCCCGTGCCCGCACCCGCCAGCACACACACCGGACCCCGCAGCGCCGTCGCCACCTCGCGCTGCTCCGGGTCGAGCCCGTCGAGCACCGCATCGGCCGAGTCCGGGACCTGCGGGAAAAGAGAGGAATCCGATGCTGCAGTCACCCCGCCATGCTGCCAGGTCCACCGCCGGACACCCCAAAACCGTCCACAGGGGACCCGGCACCGGTACTACCGGAACGGCCCTCTGTGGACAGCCGCCGACGCCCGGCGCCGAAATCTGCTGGAGTGGGAAAAGCGAGAACGAGCACGGTCGAGAGCGACGGAATCGCCTGGGTCGCGGGGCTGCGCTGGGTGGGGCCGGACGGGGGGTTGTGGGGCTGGGGCGAGGCCACGGTGAGGTGCGGTG
>NZ_JODY01000005.1 GCF_000718015.1 Streptomyces catenulae
GTGCAGGCCCTCGTAGGAGCCGGGTATGCCCTTGTTCTTCATGATGTCGAGCGACTGACGGATCCAGCCGTCCAGGTTGTTCGCATACGACTTCGGGGCCTGGCGCTCGGCGGAGCGGTTGGCGGCCTGCTTGGCGGCGTGGCCCTGCTTCTCGACCGCGGTGACCTTCAGGTGGCCCGCGGCGGACACCGTGGCGGAGTTGGCCTCGGCGCTCTTCGCGGCACCGGTCTGGGGCAGACCGTTGGCGCTCACGGGCTTGACCGCGGCCGGGGCGTGCGCCGAGGCGGTGGGCGCCGCCTGGCTCGGGGCGGCCGTCACGGCCAGGGCGGTGGTGGCACCGGCAGCGGCCAGCACGGCGGTGGCGACCTTCTGGGTGCGGGTGATGCGGGCGTTACGGAGCAGGGCGAAACGGGACATGCGGTGGTGACCTCTTCTCAGGGGCTGGTGCGGGATACGGCCTTCGGCGGCGCGGGGAACCGAGGGTCAGGCCGCGCTCACTCAGCAGGGCGAGGAGCTCACCGGCACGTTCTCGGTGCTTGCTGGATCCATGGTTAGCGCGGCCCCGAATCGGTGGCAATGATGTGACGTACTACCGTCGATAGGGAGATGCCGCTAAATGTCCGGAATCATCCGCGTTTTCCGGTGCCCCTACGGGTTCCCGCGCGACTAAGCGCCCTCGTACGTGACGTACGCCCTGTGCCTGCCCTCACTCCGCGGCGGCCGAAGAACGGGGTGCGGAGCGGCGCCGAAGTGGCCTGCGCCACAGGGGAAGGAGAGGGCGGCGCGGCTCAGACGGCCGGGTCCGGCGCCACCAGGCGCAGCACCGCGTCCAGCCCGCGGACACCGCCCGGCGCCGCACCGCTCGGCAGAACGTAGGAGCGCAGCCCGGCGAGTGCGCCGCCGCCGTCCTTGGCGGGGTGGTCGCCGACCATCAGCGCCTGCGCGGGAGCCAGCCCCAGCAGCGCGCAGGCGTGGCGGAAGAGGGCCGGACCGGGCTTCT
The DNA here is from genome assembly GCF_000718015.1 of Streptomyces catenulae. Classification (GTDB taxonomy): domain Bacteria; phylum Actinomycetota; class Actinomycetes; order Streptomycetales; family Streptomycetaceae; genus Streptomyces; species Streptomyces catenulae. The sequence continues at coordinate 1,001 of NZ_JODY01000005.1, forward strand.
CGGTGCGGTGCTCGAAGGAGTGCACCCAGGCCCCGACATGCTCCGCGAGCCCGTGGTGGGCGAAGGTCGGCCGCAGATCCCAGCCCACATCGCTCACCACCCCGACCGCGATCCCGCGCTCCGCCAGCGCCGCGAGGGTCCGCGCGCTGTCCGCGTACGGCAACCAGTGCTCCGGCGTCCGCAGCTGCTCGTACAGCGCCGCCGCGTACGGCGCGAGCGCGGGCACCGACGCGTACCGGGTGGTGAAGGCGTGCCGGTGGGCCCGGGCGGAGGTGTCGCGGGCGTGCTGGGCGGCACGCACCCCGGGGGCGGTCAGCCCCGTGGCCAGCGCGGTCAGCCAGGCGTCCATCGTGGTGTCGTCGACGGCGAAGGGGACGGCCGCCCGGATGCGGTCGGCGTACGGCGCGATCTGGAAGAGCGTCCCGGAGAAGTCGAAGAGCACCCCGGCCACCGGGACCGGCGGCTGCGCCGCCACCGCGCGGATCGGGCCTTCGGGTCCGTACTCCGGGGGAGAAGCCATGGGCTTCTTCCTACCGGGCGCGGGACCGGCGGCGGGCGCGTTCGGCCGAATTTGCCCGCCGCCGGTCCCGCACCGGCTCAGACGTACGCCACCGCGCCGTCCGTCGGCTCGTCGTCGCGGGTGACCGGTGCCAGTGCCGGGGCGGAGGAGAGCGGACGGTCGGTGAAGAAGCGGGCGGCGAGGTCGGCGACGGCCTGCGGGCGCTCCAGGACGACCCAGTGGTCGGCGTCCGGGATCACCAGGAACCGGCTGCCGTCGACGGTGGCGGCGAAGCGCCGCTGCCGGGCCGGAGCGGTCACGGTGTCGTGGGCGCCGCTGAACACCAGGGTCGGCACGCCGCTCAGCCCGCCGGAGAAGTCCGGCCGGTCGGTCACCGCCCGCACCAGCGAGTCGAGCGCATGCGGGGAGGTACGGGCCGCCTGCAGCATCGACCGGCGTACATAGCGGTAGGCCAGCCGCCGCCGGGTCACGTACCGGCCCTCGTCCAGACAGAGCAGACCGTCCGTGGCGAGCGTCGCGAAGCTGTCCACCGCGCCCCGCCGCAGCTCCTCGGCGGCCCGCTCCCAGTGGGCGCACTGCTCGTCGCTGATGTGGGACGGGACCCCGCCGAGCGCCAGCCGTGCGATCCGGGCGGGGAAGCGCCGGGCGCAGCCGAAGGCGAGACCGGCGCCGTAGGAGAAGCCGAAGAGGTTGATCCGCGCCACACCGAGGTCGTCGAGGATGTGCTCGATCGCCCGGCACAGCAGCTCGGTGCTGGGTCCCGGCGGCAGCGGTTCGGCGGTGCCCATACCGGGCAGGTCGGCGGTGATCACATCGGCCACGGGCCGGAGCCGCTCCTCCATCTGCGGCCACCCGAACATGCCCTGCAGGGCACCGCCCAGCACCAGGACGGGTTCGGTGACGCCGTCCGGATGGCGCAGCAGCCGGTACGCGTAGGACACCCCGCCCACCGACAGGGAGCGGATCGTTTCCTCGGACATGACGGTTCCTTCTCGGGGGAGATCCGCGGGGGCGGGGCGCGTCAGGCGCGGGTCAGGACGAGTGCGGCGTTGTGGCCGCCGAAGCCGAGCGACGTCTTCGCCGCCCAGTCGAAGGGCGCGGACCGGGCCGCGCCGCGCACGATCTCCAGGGGGATCCGGGGATCGGGCGTGTCGAGATTGGCGGTCGGCGGGACCAGCTGGGACTCCAGCGCGAGGACGGTGAGCGCGGTCTCGATACCTCCCGCCGCCCCCAGGGTGTGCCCGGTCATCGCCTTGGTGGAGGTGACCAGCGCGTCCTCGCCCAGGACCCGGCGGAGCATCGCCGCCTCGATCCGGTCGTTGACGACGGTGGAGGTGCCGTGCGCGTTGACATGGCCGATGTCGCGCGGGCCGATCCCGGCGTCCGCGAGCGCGGTGCGCAGGGCGCGTTCGATGCCGCGGCCCTCGGGGTCGGGGGCGACCGCGGCGTAGGCGTCGCTGGAGGCGCCGTACCCCGCGATGCGGGCACGGACCGCCGCGCCGCGGGCCCGGGCGTGCTCGGGGCGCTCCAGGACGAGGAGTCCGGCGCCCTCGCCGATGACGAATCCGTCCCGGTCGGCGTCGAACGGGCGGCAGGCGGCCGCCGGGTCGTCGCGGCGGGTGGAGACGGCCTTCATCTGGCAGGCGCTGGCGATCAGCAGCCGGGAGCAGACCGATTCGGCGCCGCCCGCGACGGCGATGTCGCAGGCGCCCGAGCGGAGCAGCTGATGGGCGGTGCCCAGCGCGACGGTGCCCGACGAGCAGGCGGTGGCCACGCCCAGGCTGGGGCCCTGTGCGCCGAGGTCCATCGCGACGCTGCTGGCCGCGCTGTTGACGACGGCGAGCGGGGCGAGCTTGGGGGAGACCCGGCGGGCGCCGCGCTCCAGCAGCGCGGTGTGCTGCTCGTCGTAGAACGGCAGCCCGCCGTGGGCCGAGCCGATGACGACGGCGACGCGGCTGCCGTCCCAGCTCTCCGGGTCGAGACCGGCGTCGGCCATCGCTTCCCGGGCGGCGATCACCGCGAGTTGGGCGAAGCGGTCCATCAGCCGCTGGGTGGCGACGCCCAGCACCTCGGTGGTGTCCAGCTCGTCGACGCCGTAGGTGAAGTCGCAGGGCAGATCGGTGAGTTCGGGGCGGTGGCGGACGCCGACGGGGGTGGTCTCGCCGGTGACGGTGTGCCAGGTGGCCTTGGCCCCGACGCCCGCGGCGGTGATCAGCCCCACGCCCGTCACGGCCGCGGCGAACGGCGTGCGGGCCGTCACGCGGCGACTTTGCCGTCGACGGCCGCCACCAGCGCTCCCACGGTGTCCCGGGAGGTGAGCGCGACCTCGTCGAGATCGACGTCGAGGCGGTCCTCGATGAGCAGCCGCAACTCCTCCAGGGCGAGCGAGTCCATCCGCAGATGCTGTAGCGAGGTCTCGGCGCTGACGTCGACCGGATCGACCCCGAATCGCTGGACCAGCAGGGTGTTGACGACTTCTGCCGCGTTCACGTGGCACTCCTCCGCTTTCGTAGGCGCTGTTGCCCACCGCGTTCTGGCGGGGCTCGCCGGAGGCTCCGGCTGATTCGGCGGCACCCTTTATACGTCTTCGTCCGGAAGACTCCCCAACGCCGTTCGCTCGATGGGGTGAGGGGTGACGCAGGGGGCGCACGCGCGGTGCGCGCCCCTGCCCGCACGGCGCGGAAGGCACTCGCCCCGTCTAACGGCGCGGGGCGACGGGAGGGTACGGGGCGTGGCCGGATCGGGAGGTGTGCGGCGGCCGGGCCGGACGGGTCACGCCTCGTCGAGGGTCCGGGTCACCCGGCTCAACAGGGCGCGCAGCGTGCGCAGTTCCGACAGCTCCAGGCCGGTGGCGGCGAGCATCCGGCGGGGTACCGGCAGCGCCCGCTCGCGCAGCGCGGCGCCCGCGTCGGTGAGGTGGACGCCGACCGACCGCTCGTCCTCCGCGCTGCGCACCCGGCGCACCAGACCCGCCGCCTCCAGGCGCTTGAGGAGCGGGGAGAGGGTGCCGGAGTCGAGGCGCAGCCGCTCGCCGATGGACTTGACGGGGAGCGGGCCGTCCTCCCACAGCACGAGCATCACCAGGTACTGCGGATAGGTCAGCCCGAGGTCCTTGAGGGCGTCCCGGTAGACCGCGCCGAAGGCGCGCGAGGCGGCGTGCAGCGAGAAGCAGACCTGGTGGTCGAGGCGGAGCAGGTCGGCGTCGGCGAGCGGCGAGTCGGGGGAGCCGGAGGGGCTGGGGGAGTCGGCCATGCCCCCAGGTTAGTCGCCGCGGCATTCAATGGCGCGGCAATGAGTTGTGTGCAACTTAGTTGTGTGTCATCGTTCTTTCCGGTGGCCGGGACGCGGCCACCGGAACCGGAGGGACTTCCATGGACGCGCTCTACACCGCCGCCGCCACCGCCAACGGCCGGGACGGCCGCGCCGTCAGCTCCGACGGCCGGCTCGACCTCGCGCTAGCCATGCCGCCCGCGCTCGGCGGCAGCGGCGCGGGCACCAACCCCGAGCAGCTCTTCGCCGCCGGGTACGCCGCCTGCTTCGCCAGCGCGATGGCGCAGGTCGGCCGGGGGCTGAAGATCGACACCGCGGAGGTGTCGGTCACCGCCGAGGTCTCCCTCGGCAAGGACGACACCGGCTTCGGCCTCGCCGTCGTGATGCGCGTCGAGCTGCCGGACGCCCTCGCGGGCGAGCGCGGTCGGGAACTGGTCGAGGCCACCCACCGCTTCTGCCCGTACTCCAAGGCCACCCGCGGCAACATCGACGTCGAGTTGGTCATCGAGTGAGACGCCGGGGCGGGCGGCGCCGACGCCCGCCCCCGCGCGCACCGTCACACCCCGCTGTCCTCCCGCCCCAGGTGCCGCCACAGGAACTCCACCTGATGCCGCAGCAGATTGGTGAAGAGCGCCGGGTCGGTCGGGGTGTGGCCGGTGCCGGGCAGCGGCAGCACCTCGTGCGGGCGTCCGGCGGCCAGCAGCGCGGCGGAGAGCCGCAGGGTGTGGGCGGCGTGGACGTTGCCGTCCGCCAGCCCGTGCATCAGCAGCAGCGGCCGGGTCAGCCCGGACGCCTCCCGCGTCAGGGAGCAGGCGTCGTACCGCTCGGGGTGCGTGTCCGGACGGCCGAGGAACCGCTCCCGCCAGTGGGTGTCGTAGAGGCGCGGGTCGTAGGGGCCCGCGCCCGCGACCGCCGCGTGGAAGAGGTCGGGGCGGCGCACCACCGCCGCCACGGCGAGCATCCCGGAGAACGACCAGCCGCGGACCGCGACCCGGCCCGGATCCAGCTCAGGGAACCGCCCCAGCACCTCCGTCACCGCCGCCGCCTGATCCTCCAGCGCCGCCGAGACGACATCGCCGTGGACCGTGCGCTCCCACTGCGGGGAGCGGCCCGGCGTGCCGCGGCCGTCGGTCACCAGCACCGCGAAGCCCTGCTCGGCGAACCACTGCGAGACGAACATCATCGGCGGCTGCGCGTCGGTCACCCGCTGGAGCGCCGGGCCCGCGTACGGATCGACCAGCACCGGCAGCCGTCCGCCGCCCGGCCGGTGCCACGACGGCAGCAGCAACCGGCTGTGCAGCGCCCGCTCCGTCACCGTCAGCCGCCGCTCGCACAGCGCCAGCACCGGCCGCTCGGCGTACGAGGCCACCGTCAGGTCCGGGCGCCCGGGGCGCGTCACCACCGCCGTGGCGCCGGGCCGGTCCGGCGCCCGGCCGAACCGGACCAGCGTGGGGCCGCCGCGCACCCCGGTGTGCACGCCCGGGCCGGTGGTCAGCGGCCGGGCGCCGCTCTCCGGACGCCAGGACCACAGCGCCTGCCCGACCACGTCCGCGGACGCCGTGAACAGCACCTCCTCGCCGTCGACCCCGAGCACCTCCCGCAACTGGAGCCCCTCGGGGGTGACGGGCGTGCCGCCGACCGTCAGCCGCCGGGTGCCGTCGGCGCCCCCGGTGTCCCGGTGCGCCACCCACGCGCCGGACGCGGTGCGCGCCGGGGTGCCCGGCACCAGCGTCACCCAGCACCGGTCGCGCCGCTCGGCCAGGAGCGTCGGCCGTCCGTCGGCCGGATCGACCGCGTACGTCCGCACCCGCCGCTGGTCCCGGCTCTGCACCGCGGCGAACGGGCCGTGGGCGTCCCAGCCCGCCGCCGTCAGATACGGGAACCGGGCCCGGTCCCAGGCCACTTCGGTACGGGCGCCGCCGTCGGCCGGTACCAGCCACAGCGTCACCCCCGCGTTGGCGGTGCCCGCCGCCGGGTAGCGCACCGTGCGCGGCGGCGTCGCGGGATGCGCCGGATCGGCGAGGTACCAGCGGGCGACGGCGCTCTCGTCGACCCGCGCCACCAGGAGACGGGAGCCGTCCGGCGCCCACCAGTAGCCGCGGGCGCGCCCCATCGAGGCGGTCGCCGCGTACTCGGCCGCGCCGAAGCGGACGTCGGGCCCGTCCGGCGCGGCGATCTCGCGGTCCCCGGTGCCGTCCGCGCCGATCGCCCGCAGCGCGCCGTCCGTGCGGTAGGCGACGCGGCGGCCCGTCGGATCGGGCCGCGGATCGGCCGGGCGCCCGGTGACCGGCAGCGCGCGCACCCGGCCCGTCGCCACCTCCACCGCCCACAGCGCCCCGCCGCACAGACAGGCGGCGAGGGTGCCCGCGGCGTCGGTGGCGTACCCGGTGACGCCGTCGCCGCCCGGGTCGGCGCCGGACGCCGGATCGGCCGGGTCGAGGAGGAGCCGTTCGCGGCCCGAGGCGGTGTCCAGCGCCCACAGGCGGTGCACCGGGGCGTCGCCCGAGGCACTGCGCAGGAACAGGACGGTGGCGCCGTCGGGGGAGACGGTGAACCGGTCGGGGGCGCCCAGCGCGAAGCGGCGGGTGCGCAGGAACTGGTGCGGAAGGCTCTCGGAAGGCGGCATGGCGGACAGGGTGGAGCGCCCCGCCCCCGGCGTCCTACTGTTTCGTCCCGGTACGAAAGGTGCGCGGGCGGGCGCGGTCTCCGGTACGGCGGTGACCTGCGCGGACGGCGGGCCGGGGCGCAGATCGGCACGCGGCCCCGCCCGGGCGGCGGCAAGGGAAGAGGGGCCCGCATGGGGGAGTGGCTGGTCGATGCCGAGGTGTTGGCGCGGAGCCGGTTCGTGCTCTCGCCGCTGATCGAGACGGTCGCCACACTGCGGCTGCTGACCGCGTCCCCGGCCCCCGCCCGGCGCGACGGGCGCCCGTCGCCCGCGGCGGCGTTCCGCGCGCGGCTGACCGCCGATCCGTTCGTCCGCGCCTGGGCGGCGGCCGGGGTAGGGGTGCGCTGGACGCCCGACTTCCTCTCCCGGCCGCCGCGCCACGCCACCCCCACCTTCGCCGGGGAACTGGCCCGGGTCCGCGCCACCCCCGCACCCGAGGCCCGCGCCGATCTCGCCACGGCCTGCGGCGGACGGCTGCCCCGCGCGCTGGACGTCCCGGACCCGGCGGGCCGCGCCGCCGATCTGCTCGACCGGGTGTGGCAGGGCGTCGTCCGCCCCGACTGGCCGCGCCGCAGCCGGGTGCTGGAGGCCGATGTCGTCGGGCGGGTGCACCGGCTGAGCCGCCACGGCTGGGCCGCCGCCGTCGCCGACCTCGGCCCGCGCACCCGCTGGCTCGGCAACGGCCGCCTCCGCGTCAACGGCGCCGACCGCCCCGCCCGCGACCTCACCGGCGCCGACCTCCTCTTCGTCCCCGTCGGCGGGCCGAACGGCTGGGTCGCGTGGGAGCTGCCCGACCGCTACGCGATGATCTACCCGGCGTCCGGCACCGCCCTCACGGACGGACCGGGCCCCGCCGCGCCGCCATCCGCCCCGGACCCGCTCGCCCGCCTCCTCGGCAGCAACCGCGCCGCCCTCCTCACCCTCCTCGACGCGCCCAGGAGCACCAGCCACCTCGCCGCCCTGACCGGGCTGGGGCTGGGCTCCGTCGGCGGCCATCTGAAGGTCCTGCTCGACGCCGGGCTGGTGACCCGCCGCCGGGCCGGGGCCTCGGTCCTCTACCGCCGTACCCCGGCCGCCGAGGCGCTGCTGGGCGCCGGGGGCACGCCGCGCACGGCCGACGGCTGACCGCCCCCGCGGCCCGCGCCGCGTCCTTCCGTACGCCTCGCCCGATCGGTCCGCACGGACGCGACAGCCCCCACCGCCGCTCCTAGTGTCGGCCGTGTGACCGCGCCGACCAGCACCGGAGCCCAGGCCCCGCCGAACCGCCCGTCCCGGGCCGCCCGGCCGGGGCCCCGTACCCGCGGGGCGCGGCCGTGACCGCCCCGCCGGACACACCGCGCGACATCGGCCTGCGCATCGAGGGCGGGGTGGCCGAACCGGAGGAGCTGGCGGCGATCACCGTCCTCCTCTACGCCCGCCTCGCCGTCGCCGTCACCGCCGACGGCACCGACTGGGTGGTGCCCCCGGACGACTCCGAGTTCCACCGGCACCCGCCGCGCTCCGCCTGCTGGTCCGGCTGCTGGTGCTGCGGCTGACCCGCCGCCCCGGAAGAAACGCCGCATCCGCTGACGAACCCGCCGCGCCCGGCATCCCGTTCGCCCGGCACCCGGTGCATTCCGGCCGGTGACCGGCAGAATCCCCACCGGGCCCCGTGAGCGCGGCGCCGTACAGCCGGAAGCGGAGCGGGAGGCCGGAGCGTGGCGGAGCATCAGGTGACGGGCGGGGGGCCGGGGACACCGGCGGCGGTGGCGCAGGAGCGGCGGCTCCGCAAGGACCTGGGGTTCTGGGCCCTGACCGCGATCGGCTTCTCCAACATCGTCGGCTCCGGCTGGCTCTTCGCCGCCCTCTACGCCGCGCAGACCGCGGGACCGGCCTCCCTGCTCTCCTGGCTCGGCGCCGGGCTGCTCTGCGCGCTGGTCGCCCTCGTCATGATCGAACTGGGCGCCTCCCGGCCCGAGGGCGGCGGCACCGTCCGCTGGCCGCTGCACTCCGGCGGCCCGCTCGTCGGCACCCTCGTCGGCTGGTCGGTGCTGCTCTCCGTCGGCGGCACCGCGGCCGAGATCAGCGCCATCATGCAGTACGCCGCGCACTATCTGCCCGACCTCTACAACGGCCGGACGCTCTCCGCCTCCGGCGTCGCGCTCGCCGCCGGGCTCAGCGTGGTGCTGACCGCCCTGAACTGGTTCGCGGTGCGGATGTTCGCCCGGCTCAACAACCTCATCTCGATCTTCAAGATCGTGGTGCCGGTGCTCACCGTGGCCGCCCTCATCGCCTCCGGCTGGCACTCCGGCCGCCTCACCGACCACGGCGGCTTCGCCCCGTACGGCTACGCCGCCTGCCTGACCGCCCTCGCCGGGGGCGGCATCGTCTACTCCGTCAACGGCTTCCAGGCGCCGCTGGACTTCTCCGGCGAGACCCGCAACCCGCGCCGCACCCTGCCCGCCGCCGTCCTCGCCGGGATCGGGCTGGCGGTGCTGATGTACCTCGCGCTCCAGGTGGCGTTCCTCTTCACCGTCCCCGAGTCGCTGCTCGGCGGCGGCTGGCACGGCGTCTCCTTCGAATCGCCCTTCGGTCAGCTCGCCCTCATCCTCAATCTGCACTGGCTCTCCAGCCTGCTCTACGCCGACGCCGTCCTCTCACCCGGCGGCTCCGCGTACGTCGGCGTCGCCCTCGACGCCCGCCACACCTACGCCCTCGCCAAGAACGGCACCCTTCCGCGCTACTTCATGAAGGTCGACGCCCGCTCCGGTGTGCCCCGCCGGGCCCTGGTCGTCAACCTCGCCGTGATCGTCCTCTTCCTCCTGCCGATCGGCGGCTGGCAGCAGATCGTCAGCGTGATGGGCGACATGTACCTGTTGATCTACGCGGCGTCGGCGGTGGCCGCCGCCGTCTTCCGCGCCGACCCCGCCACCACCACCGCCGGGTGGATCCCGGGGCTGCGCTGGCTGACACCGCTGAGCTTCGTGGTGGCGAGCGAGTTCGTGTACTGGTCGGGCTGGGCGGTGCTGCGGCTGGCGCTGCCGATGGTCCTCGGCGGGCTGCTGCTCTTCCTCCTCATGCGGCGCCCCGGCACCACCCCCGCCCCGGGCGAGCCGCCCCGCCGCCCGCTCGCCGCCGAACTGCGCACCGGCGCCTGGCTGGTGTGCTACCTCGCCGCGCTGACCGTCCTCTCGCAGCTCGGCTCCTTCGGCGGCACCGGCTTGCTGCCCGCCCCGTACGACTCCCTCACCGTCGCCGCGCTGGCCCTGGCGCTGTTCTTCTGGGCGGTACGGTCCGGAACCCGGTACCTGAAGGTGGTCCCGGCCCCGGCTCCGGTGGCGGCGGAGTGAGGGCCGGGCCCGGGGGCCGGGCCCACCCCGCTCACCGGGCGGCGTCGCCCGCACCGGCCTATCCTGGCGGAAGCCTGTGCGTCGGCCCGTCCGGTCGGCGACGGCACCAGGAGGCGGCCACCACACGCCGCGCGCGCCTCCCGCGGCGGACACCAACCGCACCACGGAGGCGTCCATGTTCCGGCGGCGTCCCGCGCGGGAGTTGAGCGCCGACGATCTGCTGACGACGCTCGGCCGGCTCACCGCCCAGGCCCGGGCCGGCGCCGAACTCCAACGCGCCCGCGTCGAACTGGCCGAGGCGCTCCAGCGGGAGATGCTCCCCGCCGCCCTGCCCGGCGTCCCCGGCGTCCGGGCCGCCGCCGCGTACGCCCCGGCCCGTAACGGCCTCGACATCGGCGGCGACTGGTACGACGGGTTCCCGCTGCCCGGCGGGCGGCTGGCGTTCTGCATCGGGGACGTCCAGGGCCACGATGTCGAGGCGGCGGCGTTCATGGGGCAGATCCGGATGGGGCTGCGTGCCGTGGCGGGCGGCGGCGCCGACCCGGGCGTGGTCCTCGCCCGCGCCAACGAACTGCTGCTCTCCGTGGACAGCCCGCTCTTCGCCACCTGCACCTTCCTCACCTTCGACCCGGTCGCCTGGGAGGTGGTCGCCGCCCGCGCCGGGCATCCGCCGGGCGTGTGGGCCACCGCCGACGGCCGGTGCGGTATCGCCGAGGAGAACGGCGGCGCGCCGCTGGGCGTGCTGCCCGGCGAGACGTACCCGGTCACGTACTGGCGGCTCGCCCCGCGCGGCGCGTTCGCGCTGCTGACCGACGGCGTGGTCGAGGGGCCGTCGTTCCCGATCGAGGCGGGGCTGGCGGAGGCGGCGAAGCGGGTGCGGGACCGCGCCCCGACCGGCGACCCGGCGGATGTCGCCGCGGCGGTGATGGACGTCGCGGAGTTCACCGGCCACACCGACGACGCCGCGGTCGTCGTCCTCTGCTACGACCGGGCGGACCGCGACAACGGGTGAACGCGGTGCCGCCGTCCGTGGTGGTGGCCGCGCGGGTCCCGGGCCGTTGCCCGATGCTGGGGGGATGCGCACCGGGAAAGTGCCCCCTCTCGCTGCCGACGCCCTGAAGATCCTCGCCCTGGCCGTCGCCTACTTCGCGGGCGCCCGGATCGGTCTGCTGGAGCAGGTGGTGATCGACGGGACGGTGGTCACACCGATGTGGCCGCCCACCGGCATCGCGCTGAGCTGCCTGCTCGTCTTCGGGCTGCGCACCTGGCCGGGCATCCTGCTCGGCACCTTCTTCGTCATCGCGGGCATCGGCCCGGTGGACGCCGGGATCCTCGGCAACCTCGCGGGCAACACCCTCGCCCCGGTCTGCGCCGCGCTGCTGCTGCGCCGGGCCGGGTTCCGTACCGAGCTGGACCGGCTGCGCGACGGGGTGGCGCTGGTGGTGCTCGGCGCGCTGGCCGGGATGCTGGTCAGCGCGACGTTCGGGGCCGGGAACCAGGTGCTGATCGGCCATCTCCCGGCCGCGCAGTTCTGGCCCGCGTGGGCCGCCTGGTGGGCGGGGGACGCGATGGGCGTCCTGATCGTCACCCCGCTGCTGCTGGTGGCCTGGCACGCCCGCCTGCCGCGGGCGATCCGCCCGGCGCGCGCCGTGGAGGCGGCGGCGCTGCTGCTCGCCGCCGTCGGCGTCGCGCTGCTGTGCACCCGCAGCTCGCTGTCGCTGCTGTTCCTGGTCTTCCCGCTGATCGTGTGGGCGGCGGTACGGTTCCAGCTGGTCGGTGCCGCGCCCGTCGCGCTGATCGTCTCCGTGCTGGCCATCGCGGCGGCCAACGACCGGGCGGGCCCGTTCGCCGGGCACAGCTTTCTGCTGGTGATGGTCAACCTTCAGGCCCTGAACGGCGCGGCGGCGCTCACCGCGCTGCTGCTCGCCGCGCTCGTCGCCGAGCAGAACGCCGTCCGGGAGAAGATCGAGGACGCCTGCCGGGAACTGGCCGAGGTCGTCGACCGCCTCGCCCCCGGCGAGGCCGCCCACCGCTGGCCACCGGGCGCCACGGCGCCCCGCAGACGGAAGCGGGAGCGGTGACCGCCCGGGTCGGCCACCCTGCCCGGGGGACGCGTTCCCGGCCGGAAGCTCCGCGCCCGTCGGCGGCGGGCGCACCGCCGGATACCGGACCCCCGACCGCGGCCCGCCGAGCGCCGCGTCACGGGCGGTGCCGGCGGTAGCGGGCGGCCCCGTATTCCGACACCCGCCGGAATCATGCCGCGACGATCAGTGATCTGCCTCACACGGGGTTCGACGGGTAGATGTCCTTGTCATTTGCCCGGCGCGTAGTCAACGGCCGCCCAGCAAACGGTAGTTGAAAGGCCACCCCAGGTCGGCGGGGTGGTGGCCGTCCTTCCTGGTACGGCGGGGGAGCGGGCGCCGGGCGGCGCGGAGGAGACCGCTCCGCGTCACCGGATGATCGCTTTCCGTATTTCCTTCCGCACCGCGTTGCACGTTTGCCCACCCGCTTCGGAAATCTTGCGGAGAGGACAGCGAAACCTCCGGCGCCCGCCCACCACGGCGGGCGCCGGGCCGGAAGGAGGACACAGACGTGACTCTCAACGATGCGCTCGCCCCGCTGGTGCTGCTCACCACGGTGCGTGTCTTCGCCCCGGACCTGCGCCACCTGACGCGGCGTCTGCTGCGGGCGGGCGTCCGGGTGGGCGCGGCGGCACTGGTCGAGGAACGCCCGCCCGCCCCCGCCTGGCAGGCCGGGCACGTATCTGCCGCCCAGGACGAGGAGGTCTCCCCGTGAACTCCGACCTACCGCCGGTGCAGTACACCCTGCCGACGGCCCTGGAAGCCTTCCACGACCTGTACGTCAAGGCGTACCTGAACTACGCCCACACCATGCTCGGCGACAAGGACGCGGCCCAGGCCGTGGTCCGCCGCTGCTTCTCCCACCTCGCCCTCAACTGGGCGCACGTCATCCAGGAGGAGAGCCCCGAGGCGTACGCCTGGGCGCTGCTGAAGGTCCGCGTCGACACCCATCTGCGGCTCACCGGAGCGCCCTCGCGCATGGTGGAGACCGCGGCCTTCCAGCGCGCCGCGCGCGCCACCCTCGAATCGGTCCGCTGCCAGTTCGAGGTGATGGAGACCTCCCTCGGCCTCTACACCGCCATCGCCTCCCTCCCCGAGCGGCAGTACGACGTGATCGTGCTGCTCCACGTCCTCGGCTACCCCTCGGACCGGGTCGCCGACATCATGGGCGTCACCCGCGACACCGTCCGCTCCCACCGGTGCCTCGCCCGGCGCCGGATCGCCAGAAAGCTCGGGCTGCCGCTCACCGCGGCGACCGGTGACGAGAAGGAAGAGGAGTGACCGTGCGGTCCTCGCGCAGCATCCACGAAGTCCTCGACGACGCCACGGTCCCCGACGTCTTCGCCGACTTCGACCTCGCCGCCTCCAAGCGGCACATGGCGTACGACCTCGCCGCCGCCGACGCGGTGCGCCGGGACGCCGCCGCTCTGCGCCCCGCCCCCGGCCGCCGCCCGGCGCTGGTGCTGCGCACGGCCCACGACCGGGCCGGTGCAGATCTGCGCGCCCTGTGCGCGCAGGCGCTGCACCGCGGCGACGCCGCCGAACTCCTCGCCAAACTCGCCAACAGCCGCCGTATCGACCCCGACGGCGCCCTCCACTTCGGCAGCCTCCTGCACCTCGCCGGATGCACCGAAGGCGCCCAGTTCTGGTGGCAGTTCGCCGCCGGGGCGGGCAGCGCCGCGGCCGCGCACTGCCTGCACCTGCTCCATCTCGGCCGCGGCGAACTCCGCGACGCCGAGCACTGGGCGGACCAGGCGGCCGCACTCGCGGGTGGCCCGACCGTCCTCAGCCGTACGGACCCCGCACCGCCCCCCGGCGCCAGACAGCCCCGCGCCGCGCTGCGCGCCGTGATCGGTCTGCTCACCGTCGACGAGGACGACGAGTTCGGCCGCGTACCGCACCCCGACCCCTGCCTCGCCGACCGGCTCGGAGAACTGGCCGACGCGCTCTGAGCCGATCGGCGACCCGGCCGCACCCGCTCCCACCAGGGGAAATTCCCTGGCAGGCGGGGTGCGGCCGGTGCCATGCTGGAGGGGTGAACGGACCCGAGATCTCCCTCAGCTTCGCGCCCGCGCTCCACCTCTTCCTCCCGGCGGGACGCTCCGGCGACCACACCCGCGCGGTCACCGACGGCGCCGCCTCGCTCGGCCATGTCGTCGAATCGCTGGGGGTGCCGCTCACCGAGGTGGGGGAGTTGCAGGTGGACGGCGAGCCGGTCGCCCCGGCGCATGTGCCGCACGCCGGGGAGAGCGTCACGGTGGGTGCCGTCGCCCGCCCGCAGACCGTCCCCGGCGCCCCGCTCCGCTTCCTGCTCGACGTCCACCTCGGCACCCTGGCCCGCCGGATGCGGCTGCTGGGCATCGACGCCGCGTACACCGCGAAGGACCCGGGCGACGCGGCGCTGGCGGCCCGGTCGGCGGCCGAGCGGCGGGTCCTGCTCACCCGCGACCGCGGTCTGCTCCACCGCCGCGAACTGTGGGCCGGTGCCTATGTCTACAGCGACCGCCCCGACGACCAACTCACCGACATCCTCGGCCGGTTCGTGCCCGAGGCCGCGCCCTGGACCCGCTGCACCGCCTGCAACGGCCCGCTCACCGACGCCGGGAAGGACACCGTCGTCGAACGGCTCCACCACGGCACCCGCCGCACCTACGGCATCTTCGCCCGCTGCACGGAGTGCGACCGCGTCTACTGGCGCGGCGCCCACCACGCCCGCCTCCAGGCCCTCGTCGAGCGGGCACAGGGCACCCTCGCGGCCGCCCGGAGCTGAGCCGGACGGCCACGGTCGGCGGGGCGTCTCCCCGGTCCGGGAGGCGTCCCCGGCGGTCAGGTGGTGACCGCGTGCGGGACCGCGTACTGGTCGATCAGCTTCGTCCGGGTCGCCTCCAGCCGGTGCGCCAGGACCTGGGTGATGGTGCTGACCAGCGTCAGCCCCAGCGCCGGATCGGCGTCGCAGAGCGCGCGGACGCTGCGGGCGTCGAACTCATGGGCGCGCACCGGGCTGAACGCCTCGGCGCCGAAGTCCCACTCGTGCGGCGGGAACAGCCAGGACCAGCCCAGCAGATCCCCGGGGCCGAGGGTGGCCACCGTGACCCGGCGGCGGCCCGGGACACGCAGGTCGAGCGTCACCGATCCCGAGCGCAACACCCAGAACCGGTCCGCGCGGCCCCGCTCCTCGAAGATCCGGGTGTCCTGCTCGAACGACACCTCGCGCGCCAGCGTCATCAGCCGGTCACGGTACGCGGTCGGAAGCGCGGTCAGCAGCCGCGTCGCGGTGGTCATCTCCGGTGCCCTCCTCGCCGTAGGCGGGTGCCCGCCCCCGCAGCGGCGCGGGCGTTACGGCCGTTCTCCTTCCATTGGAACCGCGCCGGGCGTCCGCGGCACCCTGGGAGGGAGGGACGACCGCCACGGAGCGGGCCGCCCCGGGGGCGCGGCGGTACCTCCGCGCCCCGCCCTCACCCCTCGCTCGGCGGTCGCCGCAGCACATACACCCCCACCAGCACCGCGACGACGATCACGCACCCGGCGAACGTCAGCCCCGCGCCGCGCAGCCCCAGGGGAAGGGTGAGCGCCCCGACGCCCACCACCGGCAGCGAGATGCCCACGTACGCGGCGAGGAAGAACGCCGAGATGGTGCCGCCCCGGTGGGTGGGCGGAGCCGCCGCGCCCACCGCCGTCAGCCCGGCGCGGAACGCGAGCCCCTGCCCGAACCCGCCGCACAGCGCCCCGGCCACCAGCAGCGGCAGCGACCGCACCGCCAGCGACGCGCCCACCAGCAGCAACCCGGCGACGAGCACCAGGCACCCGCCGGGCAGCGCCCGCCGCACCCCCAGCCGACCGGACAGCGCCTGCCCGGTCGTCGAGCCGAGGAAGACTGTGAAGACCACCGCGCCCGAGACCGCGAGGTTGTGCACGCCCAGCGTCTGGCCGACGAAGCTCGGCGCCACCGCCGTGAACAGCCCCAGCAGCGAGAACCCGGCGAACGCCGCGACCGCCGACGGCACGAACACGCCCCGCACCTCCGGCGGCGGCACCAACCGCCGGGGGCGCGGCGGCGACGGCCGCCCCGGCTCCGCCACCGTCTCCGGCAGCACCCGGATCACCAGCACCGCCGCCACCGCCAGCAACACCAGATGGACCAGGAACGGCAGCTTCAGCGGCCACGGCGCGTACTGCGCCAGCACCCCGGCCAGCAGCGGACCGCAGCCGAGCCCGCCCATGTTCGCCGCCGTCGCCGCGAACCCGGCCCACGCCTCACCGCCGGGCCGCGCCAGCTCCAGCACCGCCGCCGTCGCCGCCCCGCTGAACAGCCCCGCCGCGAACCCGGACAGCACCCGCCCCAGCAACAGCAGCGGCAGCCCACCCTCGTCCACGAAACAGAGCGCGCTCGCCGCCGACAGCCCCAGCGCCACCAGCAGCACCGGCCGCCGCCCCACCTCGTCCGAGACGTTCCCGGCGAGCAGCAGCACCGCGATCACCCCCAGCGCGTACGCCGCGAAGATCACGGTCACCATCAGCTGCGACAGGCCCAGCTCCTGCCGGTAGAGCCCGTACAGCGGGGTCGGCAGGGTGGTGCCCGCCATACCGATGGCGAACACCACGGCCGCCACGAGGGGCCCGGGACGTCGGTCCGTACGTCTGATGATCATGGCGGCCACAGTAGGAGGCCCGCCGGGCACCGTCGACCCTCCGCCCGGCGGGCCCCGCCTCAGTGGGCCAGCTGGTCGTACAGCGCCAGCGGCGTCACATACCCCGGCCACCGCCCGTCGTCGAAGAGATGCACCCCGCCGTCCTGGTAGCACTGGTCGACGAGCTGGGAGCAGATCATGTGGCCCGTCGCCGCCACATAGCGGCGCAGCCCCGGCACCGGCAGCTTCAGCCGGTGCGTGGCGATGGCCAGATAGTCGAGGAAGCTGTACGGCACGCCCTCGTACACCGAGGACGCCGTGCAGATCCGGTCGCGGTCCGCGTCGGTCAGACCGGGCGGGCAGACGTACACCACGTCGGAGCCCGCGTACGAGTCGAGGGAGGCGATCCGCGCCCCGCCAGGTTCGGCCTCGATCAGCCGGTCGCCGGGCAGGACCAGGAACGCGTGCTGGTAGTCGGCGAAGCCGTTGCCGTTCAGCCACTGGCCGAACCGGATCAACCGGCCCACGGTGCCGGATATTTGGGTCAGACCTATGTCGCCGGGTTGCGGACTGGCTTGAATCATCTGCGGCTCCGGGAGACGCGAAGAGGAATGCCACCGGTACCCCCGGCTGATACCCGCCCCCGGCACTGACGGACCGTCATCGAAGGTGACGGAAACGGAAAAAGGGAGTGCGCGGGCGCACCCGAACGGCCCCCGCCCGCTTGCGCACCCCGCCCGCACCCCCATGACCTGCGGATGCGCCCCCGCAAGCGCCGCCCTACGCTCTCGCCATGGCCATCGACCGGCGCACCCTGCTACGGGGCACGGGCCGGGCCGCGGCGCTGGGCGCCGCCGGATCCGCACTCGCGGCCGGCGGCTGCGCGGGCCCGGCCGGCGCCCCCACCGCCCCCACCCGCCCCGGTGCCCGACGCCTCGCCGTCCCGCGACCCCCGATCGTCCCGCGCACCGCCTGGCAGACCGGCGCACAGGCGCCCCGGGACCCGGCCGCGCCGGGCGCCGGAGCCGTCAAGGCGGTCTTCCTCCACCACACGGGCAACGCCAACGACTACACCCGCGCCGACGTCCCCGACCTGATCCGCGCCGTCCACGACGCCCATGTCACGGACCGGCACTGGGACGACATCGGCTACAACTTCCTCGTCGACCGCACCGGCACCCTCTACGAGGGCCGCACCGGAAGCATCGCCGGACCCGAAGTCGGCGCCCACACCGAGGGGTTCAACCTCGACACCGTCGGCATCGCCGCCATCGGACACTTCGGCGACGGCACCGACGTCCCCGCACCGCTGCTGAACGCCGTGGCCCGGCTCGCCGCCTGGAAACTCGGCCTCTACGGCGTCCCGGCCGACGGCCACGCCGTGCTGTACTCCTCGAACGACGGCAGCCGCTTCCCCGCGGGCACCCGCTGCGTCTTCGCCACGATCTCCGGCCACCGGGACGGCTGCCTCACCCACTGCCCCGGCTCCGCCCTCTACGCCCGCCTGCCGCAGATCCGCGCCCGCGCCCTGCGGCTGCAACGCCGCGGCGCCTCGGCCGCCTCCGCCCGCGCCGGGGCGCCGGTCGCCGCCCGCCGGGAGGAGGGCTCCGGCCCGCCCGGACGGCGCTGACACACCGCCCCGCTCAGGACTGCGCCACCACCGGGGAGGCGCCCTTGTCGCCCACCGAGTCGCGTACCGCGGACGCCGGTATCGGCCGGTCGTCCCGGAGCGCCTGCCACACCTTCGCGGACGCCGCGGGCAGCGCCACCACCCGGTCCGGGTTCTGCGGGTCGTAGGTGACCGGCATCGTCACCATCTTCATGTGCTGCGGGCCGATGCCCTTCAGCTCCTGCGCCAGGCCCAGCAGCTTGCCGGTGGAGGCGAGCCGGGTGTCGGCGCGCACGGTCCGCATCGCGGTGTCCGCCAGCGCGTACAGCTTCGCCGGGTTGCTCAGCCCGACATCGTCGATCCGGTGCGTGAGCGCCTTGACGAACGCCTGCTGCAACTGGATCCGCCCCAGGTCGCTGCCGTCCCCGACGCCGTGCCGGGTACGGACCAGGCTCAGCGCCTGCTCACCCTTGAGGGTGTGCTTCCCGGCCGGGAGGTCGAGCTTGCTGTGGACGTCCTTCACCGCCTGCTTGGTGGTGATGTCCACGCCGCCCAACTCGTCGATCATCTTCTTGAAGCCGGTGAAGTCGACCTCCAGATAGTGGTCCATCCGCACCCCGGACAGCGCCTCGACCGTCTTCACCGTGCACCCCGGGCCGCCCACCTGGTACGACTCGTTGAACATCACCTGGTGCGCGGCGGGCGCCGCGCCGCCGCCCGGCTTCGGGCACGCGGGCCGGTCCACCATCGTGTCGCGCGGAATGCTCACCACGCTCGCCGTGCGGTGGTCCTTGTCGACATGCAGCACCATCGTGGTGTCCGACCGGGCGCCGCCGATGTTCTTCCCGTACTCGCCGCCCGTACCGGCCCGCGAGTCGGAGCCCAGCAGCAGGATGTTCATGGCGCCGTCCTCGGAGGCGCCGGGCCGGTCCTTGCCGAGCGCCGCGTCGATGTCGACGCCCTGGAGATTGCCGTTCAGATGCGACCAGAGGTACGCGGTCCCGGCGCCGCCCACGGCCACCACACCCAGCGCGGTCCACGCGGCGATCCGCAGCCCCCTGCGGCGCCGCCGCGGCGGCCGGGGCCCGGCCCCGTCCGCCGGGATGTCCGCCGGATACGGCCCGTTGTTCCCGCTGTCCTGCGGCATCTGCACTCCGTCCTCCGCCCGCCCGGGCACGGCTGCGCCCGGCGTGCGTTGTCGATGGCCCGGGCGTCCGGCCGCGGTCGGCCCGCGCCGCACCGGCCGGGGGCCCGCACGGGCCCGGCGCCCTGGCGTGCGGGGGTGCCGTCCGGCGCTCCGCCCGCCCCGCCGACGCGCTCCGTGCGCGGGTCGGCGGCCCGGGGGACGAACCAGGTCCGCGCCCGGGACCCGACCATCCTGGGCGGACGCCGCCCCACGGGCAACGACGTCCCGTACTACCCCGCCGCGTAGACACCCCGCCCCGCACCCGGGAAACCGCCGCACCCATGAGGCCCACGGCGCCGCCACGTCCACTACCCGGCGTCGTACGTGACGGACGACCTATGGCCGGGGTCACAGCGCCGCCCGGAGCCCCACATCCGTAAACATGGGCGATGCACCTTTTGTCCCCGGCGAGGGAAAGGGGCCCGCACGCCCACACATCACGGCGGAGCCACACACTCCGCCCGCTTCCCGCCGCCTCCAAGACGCGAGAACAAGCCAGAAAGGGAAGGCGCGGGCGCGGCGGGAGACGCCTCGTACTCCCCGGTCGGCGAGAGCGGTAAGGAGACGGCCTCGGGTGAGGGGTGAGAACTCGCCACCCGAGGTGTGTCTCACGTTTCGTGGACGGCGTGTCACTCGTACGGGCGTACCCGGTCGGCGGGGCACCGGAATCGGCTTTTGCCTCCGCGGCACGGCCTTAGTGTGATCAACGGATTCCCCGAGCGGCCCGGCCACCGTCCGCCCGACCGGCCCGGGACCACCACCCCCACCCAACTCCCGCCCTCCGGCGCCGGGTTGCCGCATGCCCGGCGACCGCGCGGACCGGGCGTCCACCACGATGAGGAGCGCCGGATGACGATCCCCGCCGGTACCGACGAAACCCGCGCCGCACAGCAGAGCCTGGGCACCGCCGCCGCGCGGAACCTCGCCAGCACCACCAAGTCCGCCCCCCAGATGCAGGGCATCACCTCCCGCTGGCTGCTGAAGATGCTCCCCTGGGTCGAGACGAAGGGCGGCGCCTACCGCGTCAACCGCCGCCTGACCTACACCGTCGGCGACGGCCGTATCGACTTCGACCAGACCGGCTCCCGCGTCGCCGTCATCCCCCGGGAACTGGGCGAACTCGCCCCGCTGCGCGGCTTCGGCGACACCGGCGTCCTCACCGCCCTCGCCGACCGCTTCGCCCAGCGCGAGGTCACCGCCGGTGAGGTCCTCGCCGAGCAGGGCAACCCCGTCGACCAGGTCTTCCTGCTCGCCCACGGCCGCATCGCCCGCACCGCCGACGGCCGCTACGGACAGGCCGCCGGCCTCGGCGTCCTCGCCGACGGCGACCACTTCGGCGCCCAGGGCCTCACCGACCCCGACGCCGTCTGGGAGTACACCGCCAGGGCCGAGACCGCCGGTACCGTCCTCGTCCTCGCCCGCCGCGACTTCGCCGCCCTCCTGGACACCGCGCCCGCGCTCCGCGGCCACCTGGCGGAGTTCGCCGCCCTGCCGCAGCAGGCCCAGAACAAGCACGGCGAGGCGGAGATCGCCCTCGCCGCCGGACACACCGGCGAGCCCACCCTCCCCACCACCTTCGCCGACTACGAACTCCGGCCCCGCGAGTACGAACTGAGCGTCGCCCAGACCGTGCTGCGCGTCCACACCCGCGTCGCCGACCTCTACAACGAGCCGATGGACCAGACCGAGCACCAGCTCCGGCTCACCATCGAGGCGCTGCGCGAGCGCCAGGAACACGAACTGGTCAACAACCCCGAGTTCGGTCTGCTGCACAACGCCGACTACCGCCAGCGCCTCCAGACCCACTCCGGCCCGCCCACCCCGGACGACCTCGACGAACTGATCAGCCGCCGCCGGGGGACGAAGTTCCTCCTCGCCCACCCCCGCACCATCGCCGCCATCGGCCGCGAGATGAACTCCCGCGGGCTCTACCCCGACCACGTCGACCTCAACGGCCAGCAGGCCCCCGCCTGGCGCGGCGTCCCGATCCTGCCCTGCAACAAGATCCCCGTCACCAAGGAGCGCACCAGCTCGATCCTGGCGCTCCGTACCGGCGAGGACAACCAGGGCGTCGTCGGGCTCCACCAGACCGGACTGCCCGACGAGTACGAGCCCGGGCTCTCCGTCCGCTTCATGGGCATCAACGAGCAGGCGATCATCTCCTACCTGGTCTCCACCTACTACTCCGCCGCCGTACTGGTCCCGGACGCCCTCGGCGTGCTGGAGAACGTCGAGATCGGCCGCCGGGACTGACCGGGCGCCGAGGCGGACACGACGACACGAGGTGAGGCGCAGATGACACAGCCCTTCGTACTTCCGGAGTTCTACGAGCCGTATCCCGCGCGGCTCAACCCGCACCTGGAGGCGGTCCGCGACCACTCCAAGGCGTGGGCCCGCGAGATGGAGATGATCGAAGGGTCGGGCATCTGGGACGAGCGGGACTTCGACGCCCACGACTACGCCCTGCTCTGCGCCTACACCCACCCCGACGCGGCGGCCGCGGAGCTGGCCACCGTCACCGACTGGTACGTCTGGGTCTTCTTCTTCGACGACCACTTCCTGGAGAGCTTCAAACGCGGCCAGGACATGGCGGGTGCCAAGACCTACCTCGACCGGCTGCCCGCCTTCATGCCGGTGGACCCGGCGGGCCCGCCGCCCGAACCGGTCAACGCCGTGGAGAAGGGCCTCGCTGACCTGTGGCGGCGGACCGTCCCGGCGATGTCCCGCGACTGGCGCCGCCGCTTCGCGGAGTACACCCAGCATCTCCTGGAGGAGTCGCTGTGGGAGCTGGCCAACATCAGCACCGGCCACATCGCCAACCCCGTCGAGTACATCGAGATGCGCCGCAAGGTCGGCGGCGCCCCCTGGTCCGCCGGGCTCGTCGAGTACGCGGCGGGCGCCGAGATCCCCGCGGCGGTCGCCGCCACCCGTCCGCTGCGGGTCCTCAAGGACACCTTCTCCGACGCCGTCCACCTGCGGAACGACCTCTTCTCGTACCAGCGGGAGATCGAGGAGGAGGGCGAACTCTCCAACGGCGTCCTGGTCTTCGAAACGTTCCTCGGCTGCACCACCCAGCAGGCCGCCGACGCCGTCAACGACCTCCTCACCTCCCGCCTCCACCAGTTCGAACACACCGCGCTCACCGAGGTGCCCGTCCTCTGCGCCGAACACGGTCTGTCCCCCGCCGCCTGCGCCGACATCGCCGCGTACGTCAAGGGGCTCCAGGACTGGCAGTCCGGCGGCCACGAGTGGCATCTGCGCTCCAGCCGCTACATGAACGCCGCCGCGGACAGGACGCCGCACGCCCTCCCGCCCGTCCTCGGCGGACCCACCGGCCTCGGCACCTCCGCCGCCCGCATCGCCACCTCCCTCGCGGCCACCCTCCCGGCCCGCGTCCGGCGACACACCCATGTGCCGTTCCGCACCGTCGGAAAGGTGCAGCTGCCGGAGGTGTACCTGCCGTACACCACCCGGCTCTCCCCGCATCTGTCCGGCTCCCGGGAACGGATCGTCGGCTGGGCGCGCCGGATGGGCATGCTGGAACAGCCGCCCGAGCTGCCCGGCGGCGGCGCCGCGCCGCCCGTCATCTGGGACGAGCACAAGCTCCGCGCCTTCGACTTCGCCCTCTGCTCCGCCGGTATCCACCCGGATGCCACCCCCGAGGGCCTCGACCTCACCACCGGCTGGCTGACCTGGGGCACCTACGGCGACGACTACTACCCGGTGGTCTTCGGCCGCAGCCGCGACACGGTCGGCGCCCGCGCCTGCACCGACCGGCTGGCCGCCTTCATGCCCGTCGAGTCCGGCGCGCGGCTCCCCGAACCGCGGAACGCGCTGGAGCGCGGACTGGCCGATCTGTGGCGACGCACCGCCGCCCCCATGACGCCCGCCGCCCGCCCCACCTTCCGCCGCACCGTCGAGGACATGACCGGAAGCTGGCTGTGGGAGCTCGACAATCACGGGGCGAACCGCGTCCCGGACCCGGTCGACTACATCGAGATGCGCCGCCGGACCTTCGGCGCCGACCTCACCATGAGCCTCTCCCGGCTCGGCCACGGCCGCACCGTCCCGCCCGAGATCTACCGCACCCGCCCCGTCCAGGCGATGGAGAACGCCGCCGCGGACTACGCGGGACTCCTCAACGACCTGTTCTCGTACCAGAAGGAGATCCAGTTCGAGGGCGAGGTGCACAACGCCGTCCTCGTCGTGGAGAACTTCTTCGACTGCGGAACGCGGCAGGCGCTGGAGATCGTCAACGATCTGATGACCTCCCGGATGCGGGAGTTCGAGCACCTGCTCGCCGTCGAGCTGCCCGCGCTCTTCGACGAGTTCGGGCTCGACGCGGCGGCCCGTGCCACGCTCACCGGCTACGCGGAGGAGCTGAAGCACTGGCTCGCCGGGATACTGATCTGGCACGAGGGCTGCCGCCGCTACGACGAGGCGGAGCTGCGCCGCCCGGTCGCCGCCCACGGCCGACGCCTCGGCGGACCCACGGGGCTGGGCACTGCGGCGACCCGCCTGCGGCCCCCGGGCGTTACGGCGTGAGCGGCGCGGACGCCGGGCGCTCCGAACGGGAGGCGTCCGGCGTCCGGGCAACCGCGGCCGACCAGGCCGCGAGCAGCTGCTCGTACTCGGCCTGCTCCTCGGGCCCCAGTGACCGCCCGGCCCGTGCCGTCATGAACGCCCTTATGGCGGCGTTCACCTCGGTCAGGGACCGGGCGTGAAACGCCCCAGGTGCAGAAGTTGAGCACATGATGTGCATGATATGTGCAGATGCGCCAGCTGCCCAGCGATTTCGCGTCGCCTGCTTGAAGAACCGACGTACCCTCCGCCACCCCCGACCAGTCCACAGCGCCCGGCAATGACCGGAAACCGGCGCCCACCGCACACAGCGGCCCGGGCGCGGCCACCCCTTCCCGCCGGGCCCGTCACCCTCGTCCACCGGGCGCGGGCGGCCACGGCACCTCCGTGAGCAGCGGCACGACCGTCTCCTCCTCGTACGCGAGATGCGCCAGCAACTCCGCCGACATCCGCCGCAGTTCGCCACGGAACCGCTCCGGCTCGGCCACCCCGACCCCGGTCAGCAGCGCCGCCAGCCGCTCCTGGATCCCGGCGATCACCCGGTGCTCCTTGCCCAGCCGCGCGAACACCTCCGCCAGCTCCGGATGGTGGACGGCCATGACCGGGAGGACATGGCCGTCCTCACCGTCGTGGTGGAACCGCAGCGTCTGACAGAACGCCAGGCACCGCTGCCGGATCTGCAACCCGAGACCCGGCACCAGCGCCCCCGGCTGCGCCTCCCGCGCCGCGAAATGCGCCTCGGTCTCCGCCGCCACCTGCCGCAGCTGCCCGCGCAGCCAGGCGTGCACCTCAAGGATCTTGTCGGCCAGCGTGCGGACCTCCCGCGGCCCCGCCCACCCCTCGGGCTCCGCCGTCGCCAGCTCCACCACCGGCAACTCCCGCGCGGTGGCCGCCTGATAAGCGCCGTACCCGGGCGCCACCCGCACCACCTCCCGGAACAGCTCCGCCCGCCGCGCCCCCTCGGCGGGCACCGCCAGCGCCTCGAACGCCCCGGTGCCGACCTCCACGCGGACGACCGGACGGGCGAGCAGATTGTGGTACCAGGCCGGATGGTGCGGCGCACCGAGGTTCGAGGCGACGACCAGGAGCGCACCGCCGTGCCGGACGTAGCCCAGCGGCGTCGTCCGGGGCAGCCCCGAGCGGGCGCCGGTGGTGGTCAACAACAGCAGATCGGCACCCTCGAAGGGGCCACCGACGCGTCCGCCGTGGGCGCGGAACTCCTCGATGACGGAGCGCTGGAAGGACGAGGACATACGGATACGACTCCGGGTGTACGGGCGGCTTCGGCGCCGCGGTGACGGAGACCGGCGACCCGGGGGAAACACGGGACGGACCGGCCGGGGCGCGGCGCGGCGGCACGGGCACGGCCCGCACGGCCGCGTCGCGGCAGGGAAGGAGAACGGCTCGACGCGACGGCCGCACGGGGGCGCCATGGACAACGGCGCCGACCGGCGGCGGAACTACGTCACGGACAGGGCGTGGTGTACATGCTCACGGCAGGCCCCTCACGATCGGGGTGCACGCCCGGTCACCGGCCGGCCCACTGCTCTGTGGCCGGTGCCACGCGCCACCGGGCCTCATTAACGGGCAGACACCCGCCCCCTGTCAACGCGACCGCCCTCGCGCCGACCCCGCCACCACGCCGACCGGCGCCGCCGCACAGGGCGACGACGCCGGTCGGAACGGGCCCGGCCCACCGGCCGGGGCGCGGGTCAGCGCACCCGCTCGCACCCGATCACCAGATAGTCCATGCTGCCCTCGCGGTAGCCCTCCAGGAACGGCTTCTCCACACCGGTCCGCCGCTCCGAGTGGTCCCGCAGCTCCCAGTAGGGGATGGCCTCGGCGGTGTGCCGCCCGACGTGGAACGGCACCAGCCCGTTGGCCGCCATCGCGTCGAAATACGTACCGCGCCGGTGCATCCGGCTCACATAGTGCTCGTCGATCCGGCGGGAGGCGTCCGAGCGGTCCGCGACCGTCTCGTTACGGCACCAGGTGACGCAGACGTACCGGCCACCCGGCCGCAGCAGCCGCGCGAACTCCGCGAAGAGATCGTGCAGATCGACGTACATCGTCGTCTCGTTGCTCACGATGAAGTCGAATGACCCGTCCGTGAACGGCGTCTGGAGCATGTTCGCGAAGTGGAACCGCACCCGGTCGTCCCAGCCGCGCTCCTTGGCGATGCGCTCCGCGAAGGCGATGTGGTGGGCGCAGAAGTTCACGCCGTCCATCCGGCAGCCGAACCGCTCGGCGACCATGAACGAGGTGCCGCCGCGGCCCGATCCGGCGTCCATCCCGCGGGCCCCGGCCGGGATGTCGCCGAGCGCGTCGAGGATCAGCTCCGTCTCGGCGTTCTCCATACGGTGCATCTCCCGCAGGATCAGCGCCTCCCGCCGCTCGGGCGGCGCCGCGAGCACGGCCGGGTCGTAGGCGCCGATGCCGTAGTGGTGGTGGTACAGCCCGTCTTCGGCGCCGAGGAGGAGATTGATGTCGTCGGTGGTCTTGGTGTCCCAGTACCCCTGGAGCTGCTGCTCGTAGGCGTTGCGGACGACCGGGTTGTCTTCGCCGATGTTCTCTTCGACGGTGCTGGTCATGAGGGTCCTTTGCAGGGTGGTGACGAGGGTGTCCGGCGTGGCGGTGCCGTACGGCGGACGGTGAGGTCGCGGCCCGGTGGGGTGCGCCGTCCGCCCGCCCCGGGCCGGAGCGGCGGGCGCACGGCGGGTCAGCGGGAGCGGCCCGGCAGGGACGGCGCCGTGCGCGGCAGCCGCGACAGGACACGCGCCGCCGCCAACTCCGCGGAGCGCACCGCGCCCTCACTGCTGGGGCGGAGCATCAGCCAGTCGCCGGCGTACTCGACGGGCGCGGCGTCGCGGGCGAGGAAGGCGTCGCGGTGCGCCAGCGCCCGCGGGGTGGCCTCCGGGATGCCGTGCGGCCAGCGGTGGACGAACGTACGGAGGGTGGCCGCGCGCAGCTCCGGCAGATAGCGGGCGGCGGCGTCCCCGACCCGGGCCAGGATCTCGCCCTCCGGCGCGTCGACCAGCTCCCGGGCCGCCTCGGGCCCCGCCATCAGCGACACCAGACCCCGGCCCTCCGGGGCCCGGCCGCAGCCCTTGTTGTGCTCCAGCATCAGACCGGACAGATCCGGCTCCGCCGCCGCGGGCAGCAGCACGGCGTACGCCGACTCACCGCCGCGCGGCGCCAGCGGCCGGTCGAGCGTGTAACTGACCTTCAGCCGCGGGACGTAGCCGCAGGCGGCGAGGTACGGCACCGCCGCCTCGGGCGCGTTGACGTGCAGCCGCAGCGCCACCGGGGCGGGGACGCAGAGCAGCACCGCCCGGGCGGTGAGCGTGCCGGTGTCCGTGACGACCCGGGCGTGACCCGCGGCCGTGAGCACCTCGCGGACGGCGCAGCCGGTGGTGACGTCCACCGTGCGCGCCAGATGGCGGGCGAGGGTGTCCATACCGTCGGTGTAGCTGCGCCAGCGGGCGGTGGAGCCGCAGGCCAGCATGTTGGTGACGAAGGGGGCGGCGGCCGAGCGGGCGGTGTCCCAGCCGAAGAAGCAACCGGCGATCGGCTGGAACAGGAAGTCGTGCAGCTCGGGGCGGTAGCCGCGGGCGTACTCCGCCAGCGTCAGGGTGCCCAGCGGGGTGCGCTCGGGCAGATCCGGATCGTAGGCGGCCCGGCGGCGGCCCTCCGTCGCCATGAAACGGGCGAGCGAGGCGCGGCCGCGGAGCGAGAGCCCGCCGCCGCTGAGCAGGGCGCGCGGGGCGCCGACATGGCCGTGCACCCGGCCGTCGCGCCAGGTGGCGACGGGGTGCGGGATCCGCGTCGTCTCCGCCGGGCCCAGCCCCGTACGGCGGATGAGCCGCCAGGTCGCGTCGTATCCGGCGACGGACAGCACCTCGGCGCCGGTGTCCATGACATAGCCGTCCGCCCGGTGGGTGCGCATCC
The DNA here is from genome assembly GCF_000718015.1 of Streptomyces catenulae. GTDB lineage: Bacteria > Actinomycetota > Actinomycetes > Streptomycetales > Streptomycetaceae > Streptomyces > Streptomyces catenulae. The sequence continues at coordinate 28,818 of NZ_JODY01000005.1, forward strand.
GCCCGCCGACGGAGTCGGCCGCCTCCAGCACGGTGACCGAACGGCCCGCCCGCCGCAGCGTGTCCGCGGCCGCCAGCCCCGATATCCCCGCACCGACGACCACCACGTCGTGGGCGGTGCTCACACCCCACCGCCGGTCGCCGCGGCGAGCAGCACATTGGTGACGACCAGCGCCACGACCGAGACCCGGTGGGTGTACGTGCCGAGCTTGCGGGCCGTCAGGATCCGGCCGCGGACCACGCCCGTCACGAACTGGATGACGCGCAGCGCGACGACCGGGAGCATCGCCAGCGGGAACCACCACGGGGCCTGCCCGGTGAGGGTCGCCGCCGCGATCAGCACGCTCTCCACGGCGGAGACCGCGCCGATGAAGACCTTGTTGCCCCGCTCGGTGGTCAGCACGGCCACCGTCGGACGGCCCACCGCGGCGTCACCGGCCCGGTCGTTGGTGTTGGAGTAGACGCCGAACAGCAGCGGCCCCAGACCGAACAGCGTGCCCTGGACCAGCGCGAAACCGGTGACCTCCCCGGCGAGCAGCCCGTACGGCGCCACCACCAGGCCGAGGCCCAGGGCGACCATGAAGATCTCCTGCCAGCCGTGGTAGCTGAGCTTCACGCCGTAGGAGTACTGCACCGAGGTGACCAGGCAGAGCGCTGCGGTCGCCACCGCCCACCAGGGGGCGTGCGGGGCGACGGCGACGGCCGCGCCCCACAGCAGCACACACCCGGCGGCCGTGGCCCAGCCGAAGCGGATGGCCTCCCGCTCGGTGAGCGTCCCGGCCAGCAGGGGCTTGCGGCGGATCTTGCGCAGCGGTGCGTCGGGGCCGTAGTTGGCCGCGTCGCTGCCGTCGCGCAACCCGGTCACATCGTCGAACGTGGTCATCGCGGCGACGAGGCAGAGCATGCCGAGGCCGAAGAGGGCGAGCACCGCCAGGGTGGTGGAGTCCGCGCGCAGCGGCGCGGCCAGCAGACTCCAGGCGACGGCGAGGCTGAGGTAGTAGTCGAAAATGTCGAGCTTGGCCAGTCTGCAATAGGCAGCGAATTTCCCCGAGGAGACGGGTGGCGCAATCGCTACGGCGCCATGGGAATCGTGGGTCACAGAACTCTCCGTGGTCACGGCAGACCTCGAAATCGGCCTGCCGAATATCAATCGGGAGTGACGGTATGAGACGCCCCGAACCCACTGAGGGGCCAGTTGTGCATGTTCATCAGATCAGGTGATCGTTTTCAAGGCGCGGCTTCGAACGGGCTGCGCTGCCCGGATGGCCGACCGGTGCGTCAGGAGATTCCCTGCCACCAGCTCAGAACGTTTCTCCAACCCATCTGCCCAGGAATGTGCCGGTGGCGGGAATCGGGCGCCGATGTCACTCGTACGGATCGTCCTTGCTCCATCCGGTGCATACGTCGGCCGGGCTGGGACATTCTTGGATTGCACGAAGCGCCGTGAGAGCGGTGGGTTTCCCAGAGGGGTCGTGCATATCCACGACTCCGTTCCTTGCGTCCGTCACGTCTGCGGCGCAAGTGGTCCGCGTCATTCTTCCGCGGCCGCATTTCCGACGTCCTTCGTCGCGCATTTCGCCCGTCATTCATTCCTCAAGGAGTGTCATGTCCAACAAGGACCTGCAGCAGTCACGCCTCCAGCAGCGCTTCGCCCTGTACGACACGGACAACGACGGCCAGATCAGCCGCGCGGACCTGGAGAAGGAGGCGCAGCGCATCGTCGAGGCGTTCGGTGAGCCGACCGACTCGCCCCGCGCCCAGCTGCTGCTGCACGCCTACCCGCTGCTCTTCGACTACCTCAGCGAGAAGGTCGGCGCCGGTGACACGCTGACGAAGGACCAGTTCCTCCAGGTCGCCGAGGAGCAGGTGCTCGCCGACGGCCCCGCCGGGTTCGCGCGCGTCCTGCAGCCCAGCATCCACGCCATGGTGCACCTCGCCGACACCGACGGCGACGGCCAGATCAGCCCGCCCGAGTTCGAGAAGTGGCTGAAGGCGATCAACGCCGAAACCGACGCCGGCGCCGCCTTCCAGGCCGTCGACGCCAACGGCGACGGTCAGCTCTCCGTCCAGGAGATCGTCCACGCGGTCGGCCGCTACCACGCCGGTGAGCTGGACGCCCCGCTGCTCGGCGCCTGACCCTGGTGTTTCCAGCCCGCGGTGCGGTCCGGTCCTTCCGGCCCGCACTGCGCGTGGGCCGGACCGGCCCACGGACGGCACGGATGCGGGCGGCGCTGGTCCTGTCGGCCCTGGCCCAGGGCGTTCCGGGCGGGTGGGCGCTCTTCCTGCCCCACAGCTTCTTCCGGAACTTCCCGCTGCCGGGCCGCCGCTGGGTCGCCGTGTTCGCCCCGTACAACGAGCACCTGGTACGGGACTTCGGCTCGCTCGTGGTGGCGCTGGCGGCGGTGCTGCTCTGCGCCGCCCGCGCGCCGCGGCCGCCCCTCGTCCGGGCCGCCGCACTGGCACAGCTCGTCTTCTCCGTGCCGCACCTTCTTTTCCATCTGCACCATCTGGCGATGTTCTCGCCCGCCGACGTCGTCGCCCAGCTGATCACGCTGGTGCTGCCCGTCGTCGTCGCGCTCTACCTCCTGTGGGCCGCGGCCCGCGGCGGGGGCGGCCCCGGCACCGCCGTACGCGCCCCCGCGACCTACCCATGACCCTCTCTTGAGTAAGGAACCCTCATGACCACCGACATCCAGGCGGAGCGACTCCAGCGCCGGTTCGAGCTGTGGGACCGGGACGGCGACGGCCGGATCGACCGCAGTGACTGGGACGAGGAGGCCCAGCGCATCCTCCGCGCCTTCGACACCGCCCCGTCCTCCGACCGCGGTGCGGCCGTCCTGACCGCCTACCTCGGCATGTGGGACTACCTCGCCGGTCACGCCGGGATCGAGGAGGGCGGCTCGCTCGGCCTCGACCAGTTCCGTGAGCTGGCCGGCCGTCAGCTCCTCGACCGCGGCCCGCAGGGCTTTGACGAGGTGCTGCGCCCCACCATCAGCTCCATCGTCGGGCTCTGCGACACCGACGGCGACGGCCAGGTCGACCCCAAGGAGTTCCGCTCCTGGATCCGTGCGATCGGCAGCCCCGAGGAGACCGCGGAGACCGCCTTCGCGGCCATCGACGCCGACAGCGACGGCAAGCTGACCGTCGAGGAACTCGTCCAGGCCGTGCACAAGTACCACGCGGGTGAGCTCGACGTCGCCCTGCTGTGATCCGCCCCGGGCCCCGCACCCCCGCCGACGGGTGCGGGGCCCGGCCCTTTCCCGTCACCGGCCCGCCCCGCCGGTACCGACCCCGAGGACCCATGGACCACCACACCGCAACCGGCCGCACCGGGGCCCCGCCCCGCCCGGTGCCCTTCTTCACCCACGCCCGCTCCTTCGAGGAGCGCTGGCCCGCCATCCGCGACCGCCTCACCGAGGTGGCCGACGACGGCAAGTTCTCCCACGGCAGCCAAGTGGGCCGCTTCGAGCAGGCGTTGGCCGCCTGGACCGGCGCCCGCTTCGCCGTCGGCGTCAACAGCGGCACCGACGCCCTCGTCCTCGCCCTGCGCGCCATGGGACTGCGCCCCGGCGACGAGGTCGTCGTCCCCGCCTTCAGCTTCATGGCCACCGCCTCCTCCGTCGCCCTCGCCGGTGGAACGCCCGTCTTCGCCGACATCGACCCCGTCGGCTACGGCCTCGACCCCGCCGCCGCGGACGCCGCCGTCACCGCGCGCACCCGGACGCTGATGCCGGTGCACCTCTTCTGCCAGATGGCGGACATGGGGGGCCTGACCCGGGTCGCCGAACGCCACGGCCTGACCGTCCTGGAGGACAGCGCCGAGGCCATCGGGATGCGCTGGGGCGGCGTCCACGCCGGACTCCTGGGCGCCGGAGGGGTGCTCTCCTTCTTCCCCACCAAGACCCTCGGCGCGCTCGGCGACGCCGGTGCCTTCCTCACCGACGACCCGCAACTCGCCGAGACCGTCGCGGCGTTGCGCCACCACGGACGCCACGGCCGCACCCTCGGCCACTTCCCGGGCATCAACCGCCCCACCGACCTCCTCGGCGTCAACAGCAAGATGGACGACCTCCAGGCCGCCGTCCTCCTCGGCAAACTCCCGGCCCTCGCCGAGGACATCCGCCGCCGCGCCGCCCTCGCCGCCGCCTACACCGAACGGCTCCGCGACGTCCCCGGCGTCCTCCGCCTGCCCACCCTCGTGGCGCACGAGATCCCCACCGAGCCGGTCTTCTACGTCTATCTGATCGAGGTGGAGCGCCGCGACGCGCTCGTCGCCCACCTCGCCGAGCACGGCGTCGGCACCGAGACGTACTACCCCGTCCCGCTCCACCTCCAGCCCTGCTTCGCCCACCTCGGGTACCGCCGGGGGCAGTTCCCGCACGCGGAACGGGCCTGCGAACGGACCGTCGCGCTGCCCCTCTACCCGGACCTGGGCACCGACGACGTCGACCGGGTCTGTGACCTCATCCGCCGCTTCGCCACCGGGAGGGCCGCCCGTTGATCCCCTTCTTCCCGCCGGACCTCTTCGAGCAGGACCGCGAGGTCCTCATCGACCTGGTCCACGAGATCGGCACCACGCCCGACCAGAAGTTCATCCTCGGCACCCGCACCGCCGCATTCGAGGACGCCCTGCGCACCCTGTACGGCGCGGGCGACGCCATCGCCTGCTCCAGCGGCACCTCCGCCCTCACCCTCGTCCTGCGGGCCATGGAGATCGGCCCCGGCGACGAGGTCGTCGTCCCCGCCTACGGCTGTGCCCCGCTCGCCAACACCGTCGCCGGGCTCGGCGCCACCCCGGTCTTCGCCGACATCGACCCCTGGACGATGGTGGCCGACCCCCGGGCGATGGACGACGCGGTCACCGCCCGCACCAAGGCGCTGATGCCCGCCCACATGTTCTCCGTGATGGCCGACATGCCGACGCTGCGCAAGATCGCCGACGACCGCGGGGTCCGCCTCGTCGAGGACTCCGCCGTCGCCCAGGGCGGCGTCCTCGACGGCCGTCCCGCGGGCACCTGGGGCGACGCCGGGGTCTTCTCGTTCGTCCAGGTCAAGACGTTCGGCACGGCGGGGGAGGGCGGCGCGGTGCTCACCGCGGACCCGGCGCTCGGCCGCACCGTACGGGCGCTGCGCAACCACGGTCAGGAAGGCCCGCGCTTCGTCCACCAACGCCTGGGCCTCAACAGCCGCTTCGACGAGATCCTCGCCGCCTTCCAGCTCCACCGGCTGCCCGGACTCGCCGCCCGCCTCGAACGCCGGGCCCGGATCGCCGCGTACTACACCGAGCGGTTCACCCCGCTGCGCGACGCCGGGATCCTGCCGCCGCCGCCCGGCCGCAACGGCCGCTGCTACTACGTCTACTCGCTCCTCGCCGACCGGCGCGACGCCCTCCGTGACCACCTCGCCGAGCACGGCGTGGCCTCGCACGTCTACTACCCGCAGGCGCTGCCCCGGCAGCCCGCCTTCGCCCCGTACGCCCCGGCCGGGCGGAGCTGGCCGCACGCCGAGCGCGCCGCGGCCCGGCAACTCGCGCTGCCCGTATACCCACATCTGACGGACGCGCAGGTCGAGCATGTCGCCGACGCCGTCTGTGCCTTCGCCACGGAAGGGGCCCGCCGATGACGCCCACCCACGACCGCTATGTCTTCGCCACCGCCTTCGCCCGCGAGGAGGAACGTCTGGCCCTGGGGGAGGCGCTCTGGGACCCGGGCACCCGGGAGCGGCTCGCCGCCACCGGCGTCGGGCCCGGCTGGTCCTGTCTGGAGATCGGCGCCGGGCGCGGCTCCGTCGCCGCCTGGCTCGCCGACCGGGTCGGCCCGACCGGCGAGGTGGTCGCCGCCGACCTCGACACCGAGCGACTGAAGTGGCTGACCGGCCACGGGGTGACCGTCCACCGCCACGACGTCGTCGCCGACGACCTCCCCGAGGCGCACTTCGACCTCATCCACGCCCGCCTCGTCCTCCAGCACGTCGGTGACCGGCAGCGGGCCGTGGACCGCCTCCACCGCGCCCTCAAGCCCGGCGGCCACCTCGTCCTGGAGGACACCGACACCGCCTCCCTCTTCAGCCACCCCGCCCAGGACGACTTCCTGAGCGACGTCAAACGCGCCGCCTACGACGTGATGTGCGCCTCCGGCTACCACCCGCGCTGCGGACTGCTCGACGTCCAACTCGCCACCGACGCCGGGTTGGTGGACATCGTCGCGGAAGGGCGCTCCGCGGTGGTGCGCGGCGGCGGGGACGCGGCGCGCTGGTTCGCGCTCTGGCTGGAGCACCTGGCACCCGCGATGCTCGCCCGCGGCGCGGTCACCGAGGAACGCCTCGCCCGCGCCCAGGTGGAGCTGACCGACCCCGCCCACTGCTGGCTCTCCCAGGTGATGGTCACCGTCCACGGACGGCGGCCCGCCTCCGATCCCCTCGGAAAGGTGCGTACGGCACCGTGAAACCTCCCGCCCTCGGCACCCTCTTCGACCTGCTGGCCGACCGCGGCAGCCGCACCGCCGTGCATCTGAGCCGCCCCTTCGACCTGGCGCCGGACGGCCCGACGGAGTACGGCATCGAGCAGATCGCCGACCTGGTGCGGCGGACCGCCGCGCGGCTGGCCGCCTCCGGCGTCCGGGCCGGTGACCGGGTGGCCGTCGTCAAACCCAACCACTGGGACACCGTCCTGCTGGCCTGCGCCGCCTCCCGCCTCGGCGCCGTCCCGGCGCTGCTCTCCCCGCGGCTGCGCGGCGACGCCCTGCGCGACCTGCTGCGACGGCTCGACCCGGCGCTGCTGGTGACCTCGGCCAGCACCCTCACCGCCCGCCCCGGCACCGACCTCACCGCACACGCCGCGCGGACCCTCGTCGTCGGCGGCGTCCCGTACGACGGGCCCGCCGCCGGGGAGATCCTGATGCCCGAGGACGTCGACGGGCACGGCGTCCCGCCGGTGGTCTCGCGGGCGATCGACGACACCGTGGTCATCCACCACACCTCCGGGACGACCGGGCTGCCCAAGCTCGTGGAGCACTCGACCCGGACGATCGTCCACCGCCTCGCCCACTTCGAGTGCAACCGGGTGCCGGTGCTCTCCAGCCGCCGCTCCGACACGGTGGCCACCGCCGACCCGTTCACCCACGGCCGGGCGGTGCCCTGGACGATCAGCGTGCTGCACCTGGAGCCGCGCGCGGTCGTCCTCCTTGCCGACCACGACCCGCGGACGGCGGAACAGACCCTGCTGCGCACCCCGCCCACCACGCTGGAGGCGTCCCCGGCCACCTTCGTCACCTGGCGCGATCTGGCGGCCCGCCGCAGCGCCGCGCTCCAGGACGTCCGGCTCTACGTCTCCACCTTCGACGCCGTCCACCCGCCGACCGTCCGCGGTTTCCTGGCGGCCTCCCGGCACCGGCAGCCGCGCTGGCTCCAGGGCTGGGGCCAGACCGAGACCGGGCCGCTGACGTTCCGGATGCTGACCCGTAAGTCCCTGGAGCACACCGGGGAGCGCCACCCCACCACCCGTGACCTGGGGCGGCCGGTGCCCGGACGGACCCGGCTGCGGGTGGTCGACCCGCAGACGCTGCGCCCGGTGGGCCGGGGCCGGCCCGGGCTGGTGCTGGCGCGGACCAAGGCGCGGTGTGTGGGGTACGTCGGCGAGCGGGACCGCTGGGCGGCGAAGGCCGACGGGCGGTGGTGGAACACCGGTGACATCGGGGTGCTCACCCGCTCCGGCAGCCTGATCCTCACCGACCGGGAGGTGGACACCGTCCCCGGCGCGAGCTGTGTGGAGCTGGAGGATGTGATCGAGGACCGGCTCTCGGAGGTCGTCGAATGCACCGTCCTCGGCGTGCCGGGCCCGGAGTTGCTGCCGGTGCTGGTGACCGCGGACGGCACGCTCGATCCGGAGGCGTGGTCCGTGGCGGTACGCGATCTGCCCGCGATGGCGGAGCCGCTGGTCCGGGAGTGGGACGAGGTCCCGCGCACCGAGACCGGCAAGGTGCGCCGTCTGGAACTGCGCCGTCTGGTCCGGCCGCGGGCCGCGTGGTCGGCTCAGAGCGGTTGGGCGGTGGTGCCGCGGAGCCGGTCCCGGGTGTCGAGCAGCAGCGGTGACCAGCCGGGCAGTTCGTCGACCGGGATCACCCGGTGGTCCTGGAGCAGGATGGTCAGATCCGCCGCGGTCGCGGCCCGGTGCAGATCCGGTTCGGCGGGAACGGCCGTGCCGCCGGGGGACCAGCCGTCGGCGAGCGGATCGTGGTACGTCACCCGGGCCCCCGCCTCGTCCAGCAGCCGGGCGAGCGGCGCGGCGGGCGTGGACCGCAGATCGCGGCTGTCGCGCTTGTACGTCACACCGACGAGCAGGACGCGGGAGCCCGCCAACTCCTTGCCGACGCCGGTCAGGAGCTGCCCGGCGCGGCGGACGACATGGGAGGGCATGGCGGAATTGATCCGCTGGGCCAGCTCGACGAGGGGCAGCGGGGAGCCGATCTCGCGTGCCCAGTGCGTCAGATAGGCCGGGTCGACGGGAATGCAGTGGCCGCCCACGCCGGGACCGGGGCGGAATTCCTGGAATCCGAAGGGCTTGCTTCCGGCGCAGTCGATGACATTGGCGACATCGATTCCCCAGGCGCGGGCGGTCACCGCGATTTCGTTGACCAGGGCGATATTCACGCTGCGGTAGACGTTCTCCAGCAATTTGGACAGCTCCGCCTCCCGCGCGGAACGGGCCCGTACCACGCGGTCGCACAAGCGCCGGAAGAAAGCGAGCGCGGCATCCGTACAGGCGGGGGTGTAACCGCCGACCACGCGCGGGGTGTTCCGGACGCCGAAAGTGCCATTTCCGGGGTCGATGCGCTCCGGTGAGAAGGCGAGGGAGAAATCCGGACCGGCGGTGAGACCGGAGGATTCTTCGAGAATCGCGCGGACCGGTCCGTCCGTGGTGCCGGGAAAGGAGGTGGATTCCAGAATGACGAGTGTGCCCGGCTTCAGATGGGTGCCGAGCGCCCGCGCCGCGTCCTTCACATGGGTGAGATCCGGTCCGCCCGCCTCGTCCAGCGGCGTCGGGACGCAGAGGACGGCGACGGCTGCCTCGGCCAGGACGCCGGGGTCGGTGGTGGCGTGGAAACCGGCGGCGCGCATGGCCGTGACCTCGGCTTCCGTGACGTCCGGCAGCGGTGAGCGGCCGGCTTCCAGCGTCGCCGTCACGGCCGGATTCGTGTCCATCCCGGTGACCCGCATTCCCGCGGCGCACGCCTCGCGCGCCAGCGGGAGCCCCGTGTAACCGAGACCGATCACGGCCAGTCTTTCCACCATCTCTCCTCACGCTGCGATTTCCGTACGGATTGCCGTACGATCCCCCGATTTTCGGCTCAACTTTAAATGAGCGGAATCGCTCGAAGGGGGCAGTGGGAGAGGGTTCACCCAGATTGGTGAAAGTGATCGGTCTCGCTCGCGGTCACTCGTGAATCGGCTGACGATGATCGTCGTCCGGCATGAATGATCGCGCTCTGTCGAATGTGATCAATTGTTTTCCCGAGGGGGAGGGAGAACGTGACCGAGAGGTAGCGTGACGGCTCGTCATGGGGTGACAACACGTTTTCCTTTCCGTCGGATGATTCGGCGTCGGATACGTGCCACCCGCCTTCCTGTCGGATGCCCGCACCGTTCGGATCCCGGCGGCAATTCCGCCGGAAAAGCCGACGGCGGGCCGGGCACACCAGGAGAACGGCGCCCGCCGGAAAAGGGAACGGCCCCCGGTCCGGGGCGCCCGGAACACACGAAGGAGGCACACCACCGTGCTGCGCACCCTGCTCATCGGGCTCGGCAGGTCCGGAACGGGGCTCCATCTGCCGGTCCTGCTGCGCGCCCGCGGAGCCGAACCCGGGCTCTTCGCCGCCGGGCCGGTCGTGGGCGTGGACCCGGGCCGGACGCTGGCCGCCGCCCCCGACGGCCTCACCGTCGCCGCCGACCTCCGCGACGCCCGCCGCCTCCTCGACCCGGACACCACCGTCGTCCACCTCTGCACCCCGCCCGCCGTCCGCGACGGCGTGCTGGAGGAGGTCGCGGCCCTCGGCTTCCGCCGCCTCGTCGTGGAGAAACCCCTCGCCGCCGACCGCGCCGCGCTCCACCGGGTGCGCGCCGCCGTCGACCGTCACCGACTGGACGTCACCGTCGTCGCGCCCTGGCTGCACAGCGCGCTGACCGACCGCCTCGCCGCACTGCTCGGCGACGGCTCGCTCGGCGCCGTCCGGCACATCGGCGTCACCCAGCACAAACCCCGCTTCCGCCGCTCCCTGACCGCACCCGGCCACACCAGCGCCTTCGAGGTCGAGGTCCCGCACGCCGTCGGGGTGCTGCTGCGGCTGCTCGGCGACGCCCGTACCGCCGACGCCTCCTGGAGCGACGTCCGGCTCGGCGACGCCGTCGCCCCCCGCCTGGGCACCGCCCGGCTGCGGCTGGCCCACGCCACCGGCGGCCACAGCGAGGTGTACTCCGACCTCACCTCGCCCGTCCGCCGCCGCCGTATCGTCATCGAGACCGACCGCGCCCGTCTGACCGGCGACTACCCGGTCAGCGAGGACGACGACGTCGCCCAACTCCTCATCGAACGCCGCCCCGGCGGCGGCCCCACGACCGTCACCCGGGAACTCCTCCCCGACGACGCCCTCACCCGCTGCCTGGTCCGCGCCTACCGCCACGCCGCGGGCCGCACCGCCGCGGATGACCGGGCGCTCCCCGGCGGGCCGGGCGATCTCGGGCTGCACATCCGCACCGTCGAACTCCTCGACGACGCCCGGCGGCTGGCCGCCACCGTCCCGCCGCTCCACCCCCGTACCACCGACCGGAAAGAGGTGGCCGGTCATGCCGGCTGAGTCCGTGCGACACGCCCCCCACCCGCAGCCGGGCCCGGGCACCGGATGGGCCGCGCCCGGCATCCGCTACGCGGGCATCGGCGACGAGGCGGCAGCCGACGCCGAGGGCCAACTCGCCGCCGTCCACGGCCTCGGCTGGAGCGCCGTCGAACTCCGCTCCGTCGACGGCGTCGCCCTCGCCGACCTCACCCCCGGCGCCTTCGACGCCCTCGCCGCACGCCTCGCCGCCACCCGCACCGATGTCGTCTGCGTCGACTCCCGGATCGCCAACTGGAGCCGCCCGGCCACCGATCCGTTCGCCCAGGACCTCGCCGAACTGCGTACCCTCGCCGCCCGCTGCGCCACCCTCGGCACCCGCCACGTCCGCGTGATGTCCTACCCCGACGGCGGGCTCCCCGAGGACGAGTGGCGCGGCCGGGTCCTCGACCGGATGACCGCCCTCACCCGCCTCGCCGAGGACCACGGTCTCGTCCTGCTGCACGAGAACTGCCACGGCTGGGCCGGGACCCGCGCCGACCGGATGCTCACCCTCCTCGACCGGGTCGACAGCCCCGCGCTACGGCTGCTGTTCGACATCGGCAACGGCGTCCCGCACGGCTACGACGCCCCCGCGCTGCTCGACGCCGTCATCGACCACGTCGCCCACGTCCACGTCAAGGACGCCGCCGCCGGACCGGACGGCGACATCGTCTACACCCTCCCCGGCCACGGCCAGTCCGGCGTCGCCGACTGCCTCACCGCCCTGGCCCGCCGCGGCTGGCAGGGCACCTGGTCGATCGAACCGCACACCCGGCTGCGCCCGCACGACGGCACGGACCACCGCGAGCTGGACGGCATCGCCGCGTTCACCGCGTACGGCCGGGCCCTGGAACGCCTGGTGGAGCGCGAGGTCCGCCCCGCGGCGGTCCCGGCGGAACACGGCGGCCGCCCGTGACCGCGCCCCATCCGGCCCGCCTCGGCCCCGCCGACCGCGAGCTGCTGCTCCGCCTCCTCGACACGCCCACCGCCGGACCGCTGGAGAACGGCGGCGACACCACCGGCGTCCGCCTGTGGGACGCCGGACGCGCCTACGCCGCGGCCGCCGCCCCGCTCGGCCTGGCCACCGTCCGCCACGCCGCCCCCGACCCGGTCGAACTCGACCTGGACGACGTGCCGTTGACGGTCCGCGAGGCCGCCGCCGGGCGCCCCGACTTCCTCGCCTGCCAGCCCTCGCTCGTCCTACGGCTGGGGCCGCGGCTGCCGCGGGCGGACACCGTGATGTTCAACGTCCACCTCGACACCGTCGGCGGCTGGTGGCCCGCCACCTTCGACGGCGCCCGCTTCCACGGCCGCGGCGCCATCGACGCCAAGGGCCCGGCCGTCGCCCTGCTCGCCGGGATCCGCGCGGCGACCGCCCGCGACCCGGCCGTCGGCACCGACGTCGCCGTGCTCGTCCAGGCGGTCGCGGGCGAGGAGGGCGGCGCCATGGGCACCTACGGCACCCGGCCGCTCGTCCGCGAGGGGCTGATCGGCGCCCTCAACCTCTTCTGCGAACCGACCCGGCACCGCTGTCTGCCGCGCGCCACCGCCGCGATGACCGCCTGCATCCAGGTCGACGGCGTCGACGCGGTCGACGACTGCCCGGCCGCCGGACACAACGCCACCGCACTCCTCGGCCACCTCGCCCACCACCTCGCCACCGTGCTGCCCGGCCGGGTGCCCGGCGCGGGCGTCTGCGTCGCCGGACTCCACACCGGCGACCGCCACAACAAGGTCTACGGCTCCGGCCGTCTGCTGCTGAACCTCTCCTACGGCAGCCGCGCCACCGCCCGCGCCGCCGAGGCGGCACTGCACACGGCCGTACGGGAGGGGATCGACGCCTTCCGGGCCTCGGCCGCCGCCGAACCCACCCTCGCCCGCACCGTCGAGGACGCCGCACAGCTCACCTCCGTCCGCTGGCACAAACGCGGACTCCCGGCCCTGGACAGCCGCGCCGGCTGGGCCGACGACCTGCTGACCGGGGACGCCGGACTCACCCGCTGGCCGGACACCGAACCGGCCTTCACCTGCGACGCCATCTGGATGGCCGACCTCCCCGACACCTACGCCGCCGTCCTCGGCCCCGGCGACCTCGGCGCCAACCGCGCCCACGCCGACGGGGAGTTCGCCGACCTCGCCGATCTCGACCGCTACGCCGAGGAGGTCGCCCGTGTCCTGACCGCCTTCGCCGCCCGGCGGCGCGCCCACCCCAGCGCGCCCCGCTGACCGTCCCGCCCGCACCGAGAGGAACCCCACCCGATGCCCCCGACCCCCGCCGCACCGGCCACCGGCCGCGCCCCGGACACCACCGCCGAGGTCCGCGTCCCGTACGGTCCGCTGCTCACCTTCGCCACCGACGTACTGCGCGGCCGCGGACTGCCCGACGGGCGCGCCGCCACCGCCGCCCGGGCCCTCTGCCACGGCGACCTCACCGGCTTCACCACCCACGGCCTGACCAACCTCGCCCGGCTCTACCTCCCGCTCCTCGACTCCGGGCGCTGCGACCCGCACGCCGAACCGGAGACCGTGACCGACACCGGCGCCGCCGTCCTGCTCGACGCGCGCCGCGGACTCGGGCTGTGGGCCGCCGCCGAGGCGATGGACCTCGCCGTCGAGCGGGCCCGCACCCACGGCGTCGGCATGGTGTCGGTCCGCGGCGGCACCCACTTCGGCTGCGCGGGATTCCACGCGCTGCGCGCCGTCGAACACGGCATGATCGGCCTGGCCACCGCCAACTGCGGCCACCAGCGCCTCGTCCCGCCGCCCGGCGGCGCCGCCCCGATGCTCGGCACCAACCCGCTCGCCCTCGCCGCCCCGGCCGGTGACCACCCGCCGTTCACCCTCGACATGAGCACCACCGTGGTCCCCACCGGCCGGATCCGTGCGGCCGCCCGGGCCGGTGAAACGATCCCGCCGGGCTGGCTCGCCGACGCCGACGGCGCGCCCGTCACCGATCCGGCGGCGTACGACCGCGGCGAGGCCCAGCTGCGGTGGCTGGGCGGCGACCCGGAGCACGGCGTCCACAAGGGCTTCGGGCTCGGGCTGTTGGTCGAGGTGTTCTCCGCGCTGGTCTCCGGTTCCGGGGTGGGCCCGCAGCCCGCCGCCGGGACGGTGCCGACCGCCCGGCCCGACGACGACGTCGGCTACTTCCTGCTCGCCGTCGCCCCGGCCACGCTGCGCTCCCCGGCCGATGTCGCCACCGCCGCCACCGGACTCTTCGGCGCCCTGCTGGCCTGCCCGCCGCACGACCCCGGCGACCCCGTCCGCTACCCGGGCTGGCACGAACAGCGCCGCAGCCGCGAACGGACCGCCCACGGCGTCCCGTTGACGCCCGCGCTCCACGACGAACTCCGCGCCGTCGCGGTCGCCGCCGGTCTGGCGTTCCCCGCCGCCGTGCCCGCCGGAGGCGCCGTATGACACCGCTGCGTATCGGCATCATCGGACTCGGTGTCATCTCCCGCTTCTACCTCGCCGCCCTCGACCGTTCCCCGGAGGCGGAGCTCGTCGCGGTCTGTGACCCGGACACCGTCACCCACCGCGGTCTGCCGCCGCACGTCGCCCGCCACACCGACCACCGGCAGCTGCTGGCCACCGCCGACGTGGACGCCGTCGTCGTCAACGTCCCCAACGATCTGCACTTCCCCGTCTGCCGGGATGCGCTCGCCGCCGGGCGTTCCGTCTGTGTGGAGAAGCCGCTCGCCACCGGCGTCGAGGACGCCCGGCGGCTGGTCGCCCTGGCGCGGGAGCACGGCGCGGTGCTCTTCACCTCCTTCCACCGCCGCTACAACGCCGAAGTCCTCGCGCTCCGCGACCGGTTGCCCCGCGAGGTGCCCGTCACCGAGCTGACCGTGCGGTACGAGGAGCTGATCGAGGAGCACGCCGGGCGGGACCGCTGGTATCTCGACCCGGCGCGCTGCGGCGGCGGCTGCCTCGCCGACAACGGGCCCAACGCCCTCGACGTGGCCCGCCTCCTCCTCGGCGACGTCCGTGTCACCGGCGCCGATCTGCGCTTCGACGCCCACGGTGTGGACCGCTCGGCGCGGATCCTGCTGGAGACGCCCGCCGGGACCGCCGTCCGGATCGTGCTGGACTGGTCGTACCCGGGGGAGCGGAAGACCGTCGAGGCGCGGTTCGCGGACGGCCGCACCGATCATGCCGACATGCTCGCCGGGCACCCGGAATTCAAGGGCTCGCTCTGGCACGAGTACGAGGGTGTGCTGCGGGAGTTCACCCGGTCCGTCCGCGCCGGGGTGAGCGGCGGCCCGACGGCGCCGGACGGGCTGGCCACGGCGGAACTCGTCGCCGACGCCTACGCCCGCGGCGCCCGGCAGGAGGCCCGTTCATGAATCCGGCGGAGGACGGCGGCAAGCGGGCGGTGCACGGACGGCTGGTGAAGGTCCTCACGCACCGCCGCGACGACCGCGGGATGACCCTGGAACCGTTCGCCTCCCGCTGTGTGCGGGCGGGCGAGGTCCATGAGCTGGTCACCACCGACCACACCGGGACCGCCGCCGAGGGGCCGGTGGACCGGGTGGGGTTCCTGGGCTTCGTGGAGCTGGAGTGCGGCGGGGTCCTCGACCGCGGCGACACGGTCTGGGCCGACGGCCGCCGCATCGGCACCGTCCTCGGCTTCGACGCCTGCCACTTCCCCAACCACTACAACATCCTGCTCACCGTCCCGGTCCCGCGCACCGGACCGGAGTGGGGCCTCGCCCCGGAGACGGAGATCCGCTTCACCCAGTGACGCGGCGGGCGGTGCGCGGGGCCGACGGGCGTCCCGTGCATCGCCCGCGGCAGCCCTCTGGGCGCGCGCCCGCACCGTCTGCCACAGTGGGGCGCCATGACGGTGACGGAAGCGGCGGACGAGGCCGAGGTGCCGGGGTGGGACGAGGCCGAGGCGGTGGCGGCGGACGCGGTGCGCTGGTTGCTCGGCTGCGCGCGGGAGACCGGGGACCACGCCCTGGCCTGGGCCGCGACGCCTTCCGCGGCAGCGACCGACCCCACCTTCTACTCCGGCACGGCGGGCGTCGTCGCCGCACTCCTGGAGGCCTGGCGGCACTTCGGCGACGACCGGTACGGCGACGCCGCCGTGCGCGCCGCCCGCAGCATCTCCGCCGCGGTCGCGCATGAGGAGAACAGCTCCCTGTACGCCGGACTGACCGGTATGGCGCTGGTCCTGCGGGCGGTCCACGACGCACTCGGTGCCCCGGACGGTGGCGCGGCGCGGGCCCTGGATCTGGTCCGCGCCCGGTTCGACGGCACGGGCTGGGGCGACTGGTGCGATCTGGTGGGCGGCAACGCCGGGATCGCCCTCGGGGCGCTGGCGCTGGGGGAGGAGGAGTTGGCGGTGCTCGCGGTGGAGCCTTTTCTGCGCACGGCGGAGCGGACGGCGGCGGGCGTGCACTGGGAGGCGGAACGGGGCCGGGCCGCCCGGTTCCACCATCTCGCGCACGGCACGCTCGGGATCGTCCACGGGCTGGCCCGCGTCGGCGCCGCCGTCGGGCGGGAGGATCTGGTGGAGCTGGCGCGGGCCGGTGCCGAGGATGTCGTGGCGCGGAACGAGGCCGGTGCGGCCGGTTTCCTCGTCCCGCACTCCGACCCGCAGGACCATCCGGATCTCACCCCGCGTCACAGCTACGGCTGGTGCCACGGACCGTCCGGCGACGCCCAGACCTTCCGGCTGCTCGGTGACGTCCTCGGCGAACCCCGGTGGTACGCGCTCGCCGACCGCTGCTGGTACACCGTGACCCGGTCCGGTCTGCCGCGGCGGCTGCGGCCCGGGTTCTGGGACAACAGCGGGCGGTGCTGCGGTACGGCCGGTGTGCTGGCGTCGGCCACCGACCGCCTCGTCGGGCGGGGCGACCGCCCCGGCTTCGCCCGGCGCCTCGTCGCGGACCTCCTCGCCCGGGCGACCCGTGACCCCGACGGCGCACGCTGGTCCCACCTCGACCACCGGGCCACCCCGGCGCTCCTGGAACCGCGCACCGGCTGGGGACAGGGCAGCGCCGGGATCGTACGGGAGCTGCTCCGCTCTGTGCGGATACGGCGAGGGGGCGACCCCACGTACGCCGTCGCCTGGCCGGACCAGCCACCGCCGGTCCGGGCCGTGCCGGGGGACGTGGGGTAGCCCCGCCTGCGCCGTTCCTCAGTCCACCTCCGGCAGTCCGTACTCGCCCATCGCGTCCGTCAGCCAGTGCGCCAGATGCTCGGCGAACGAGGAGCGGGGCAGCAGGCGGTAGGTGTCGGCGGCGGAGTGCCACAGGATCAGCGGGACCTGGCCGACGGCGGTGGTGACGGCCCGTCCCGGCGGGAAGGCGCGCGGATGGAGGTCCGGTGCGCACCCCTTCTCCAGGACGTCGCGGGCCGCGGGGCCGCGCAGCTCCAGGACGGTGCGCTGCGCGGAGACGTCCACGATCTGGCCCGGGGCGTCGCCCAGCGCCTCGTCCAGGGCGGTGAGCGGTGCCGGTGCGGCGTCCTCGGCGACCAGCAGCCATTCGTCGGGCCCCAGCCAGAGCGCGGTGCCGTGGTCGGTGCGGGCCGTCTCCCCGCACCGGGTGGGCAGCGGCGCGCCCAGCACCTTCGCCAGCCGGGCGCCGACCGGGCCGTCCGGGGCGGCGCGCAACGCGGTCGTCGTGCGGCAGGGGAGCGCGGTCAGGGCCACCGCGCGCGGTCCGGTGACGGTGGCGGCGCGCAGCGCGCCGGAGAGGTGGTCCAGCGGGCCGCGGCGCAGTGCGGCGGGGCCCGGTGCGGTCGGATCAGCCATCACGCCTGGTCCCTTCGGGGTCGTAGAGGACGGGGGAGGAGACGACCACGGGCACCGGGGTGTCGCCGACGACGGCGACGACCTGGTCGCCGATCCGGTCGCGGCCACCGGCGAGCAGCGCCAGTGCGAAGGGGTGGCCGAGCGCCGGGCTGCGGTAGCCCGACGTGATGTGGCCGAGCATCGGCACCGGCCCGTCCTGCGGGGTGAGCGGGGTGCCCCGGTCGACGATCTGGGTGCCCTCCGGCAGCGGGGTGCGGCGGTCGGCGGGGATCAGGGCGACGAGGTGGTGGCGGTCCGGGCGGACGGTGTCGGGGCGGGAGAGCGACCGCTTGCCGATGAAGTCCTTGTGGCGGGAGACCACCCAGTCCATCCCGGCGTCCAGCGGCGTGACGGTGCCGTCGGTGTCCTGGCCGACGATGAGGAACCCCTTCTCGGCGCGGAGCACATGCATCGCCTCGGTGCCGTACGGGGTGATGCCCTCGGGGCGGCCCGCCGCCTCGACCTGGTCCCAGACGGCCTGCCCGTACCAGGCGGACACATTGATCTCGTAGGCGAGTTCGCCGGAGAAGGAGATCCGGCAGATCCGGGCGGGGACGCCGGAGGCGAGAACGGTCTCGCGGACCGCCATGAAGGGGAACGCCTCCCGGCCGATGTCGAGCGCGGGCGCGAGGCGGGCGACGACAGCGCGGGAGCGGGGGCCGACGACGGCGACGGTCGCCCACTGTTCGGTGACGGAGGTGCAGGTGACGTCCAGCTCCGGCCACTCGGTCTGGAGCCACTCCTCCAGCCGGTCGAGGACGGCGGCGGCGTTGCCGGTGGTCGTCGTCATGAAGTACCGGTCGTCGGCGAGGCGGAGGGTGACACCGTCGTCGACGATCATGCCGTCCTCGCCGCACATCACGCCGTAGCGCGCGAGACCGGGCCGGAGCTTCTTGAAGCCGTTGGTGTAGACGCGGTTGAGGAACTCCCCGGCGTCCGCACCACGGATCTCGATCTTGCCGAGTGTGGAGGCGTCCATGAAGGCGACGCCCTCCCGCGCCGCCCGGCACTCCCGCGCCACCGCCGCGTCCATGTCCTCACCGGGCCGCGGATAGAAATGCGGCCGCTTCCACTGCCCGACGTCCTCGAAGACCGCGCCGCGCGCCATATGCCCCTGGTGCAGGGCGGTGCGGCGCACCGGGTCGTACAGCGCGCCGGTCTCCCGCCCGGCCAGCGCGGCGAACGCGACCGGGGTGTACGGCGCCCGGTAGGTGGTGGTGCCCAGCGCCCCCGGCGAGTCCGCGCCCTGGAGCGTGGCGAGGACGCCGAGCGCGTTGACGCCGGAGGTGCGGCCCTGGTCGTGGCCGGTGCCCAGCGTGGTGTACCGCTTGATGTGCTCGGCGCCGCGCATCCCGGTGCCCGCCGCGCGGTGCAGATCGGCGACGGTCACGTCCCGCTGGAGGTCGACGAAGTGGGTGTCCCAGGCGGCCGGGTCGTCGCCGTCGCCGGGGATCAGCCACAGCGGCCGGACGGGCGCCGGGGCCTGCGGCCGGTGCGGCGGCGGGACGGTGGCCGCACATCCCGCGGCGGACGCCGCCAGCGCCCCGGCCCGGGCCCCCTCCGCCAGGCAACCGGCGGTGTCGTACGTGCCGCGCACCGCCCCGGCCAGGTGCTGCCCGTCCACCGCCGCCCCGGGGACGAACGCGGCGAGGTCGGCGTCCCAGCGCAGTGCGCCCCGGCGCTGGCTGTGCAGATGCACCACCGGGCTCCAGCCGCCCGATACGGCCAGCAGATCGCAGGTCAGCGCGGTGCCGGGGCCGGTGGGGCGGCCCGCCGCGTCCAGCGGGCGGACGGTGACCCCGTCGAGCCGGTCGGTCCCCGAGGTGCCGGTCACCGCGCTGCCGGTGAGGACCGGCACCCCGGTACCGTCGTGGAACTCCCGCGCCGTGGCGGTGAGTTCGGGCCGGGAGTCGGCGACCGCGGCGACCGTGCAGCCCGCCGCGACCAGGTCGGCGGCGGTGGCGTACGCGCTGTCGCCGGTGGTCGCGACCACCGCCCGGCGACCGGGCAGCACCCCGTACCGGTGGAGGTAGGCGCGGACCGCGTGGGCGAGCATCACGCCCGGGCGGTCGTTGTCGGCGAAGACCAGCGGACGTTCGTGCGCACCGGTCGCCAGGACCACCTGGCGCGCCCGGATGTGCCACAGCCGCTGCCGGGAGACCCCGGCGGGCGCCGCCGCCCCGAGGTGGTCGGTACGCCGCTGGAGCGCCAGCACATAGTTGCCGTCGTAGGCGCCGAAGGCGCAGGTGCGGGTCAGCACCCGGACCTCCGGCTCCGCGTCCAGCGCCGCGCGGGTGGCGGTGGCCCAGGTCAGGGCGGCCGCCTCCGGGCCGTCGCCGGGTGCGGTGGCGAGCAGGGCGCCGCCGGTGTCCGGGCGGTCCTCGATCAGCAGCACCCGCGCCCCGGCCCGGCCCGCGGCGGCAGCGGCGGCGAGTCCGGCCGGGCCCGCGCCGACGACCAGCACATCGGTGTGCACGTACTTCTTGTCGTACACCGCCGGGTCCGGCGTGGGGTCGAGGCGACCGCGCCCCGTGAGGGTGGTGGCGCGCAGCCCGTCGTACAGCTCGACGGTGGTGGCGGGCAGCATGCTCTCCGCGCAGGGACCCTCGATCCGCAGGAGGGTGCCGGGGTCCTCGACGCCGGCGCCCACGATGCCGCGCGGCCGTCCGCGGTGGAGGGAGGGCGCGGTGGCGGTGGGGCCGTGGGCGAGGAGCGCGGAGGCCACCGTGTCGCCCGGATGACCGGTCAGCTCCCGTCCGTCGAGGGTGAAGCGGAGGGTGGTGGTGCGGTCGATCCGGCCGCCGTGCGGCAGCCGGGCGGGCCGGTCGGTCATCGGGTCTCTCCGTCCGGTCGGGCCACGGCGAGGCCGGGCCGGGGTGCGTCGGGGCGGTAGGTGGCGAGCACCGCGTAGGTGACGGTGTCCCGTACCGCGTGGAACCAGCGGCGGCAGCCGAGACTGTGCACCCACCGCTCGGCGAACGGCCCCGCGGGGTTGTCGCGGAAGAAGAGGTACGCGGCCCACGCCGCGTCGTCGAGCGCCGCCGGGTCGGCGGGCCGCGCCACATGGGCCTGGCCGCCGTGGTGGAACTCGGTCTCGTCGCGCGGCCCGCACCACGGGCAGGTCAGCTGGAGCACGGGGTCTCCTCTCAGTGGGCCACGGCGGCGGCGCCGTGTTCGTCGATGAGGGCGCCGGTGGTGAACCGGTCGAGGGAGAACGGCGCGTTCAGCGGATGCGGCGCACCGGTCGCCAGCGTGTGGGCGAAGGTCCACCCCGCGGCGGGGGTGGCCTTGAAACCGCCGGTGCCCCAGCCGCAGTTGACGAAGAGGTTCTCCAGCGGGGTGGCGCCGATGACGGGGGAGGCGTCGGGGGTGACGTCCACGATCCCGCCCCAGGTGCGCAGCACATGCGCGCGGGCGAAGACCGGGAACAGCTCGACGGCGGCGGCCATCTGCCGCTCGATGATGTGGAACGCGCCGCGCTGCCCGTAGCCGTTGTACCCGTCGACCCCGGCGCCCAGCACCAGTTCGCCCTTGTGCGCCTGGGAGACGTAGACGTGCACATGGTTGGACATCACGACGGTGGGGTGGACCGGCTCGTGGAGTTCGGAGACGAGCGCCTGGAGCGGATGGGACTGGACCGGCAGGCGGAACCCGGCCCGTTCGGCGAGGACGCTGCTGTGCCCGGCGACGGTCAGCCCCACCCGCCCGGCCAGGATCCGGCCGCGGCTGGTCTCCACTCCGGTGACCCGCCCGCCGTCGGTGACGAAGCCGGTCACCTCGCACCCCTGGATCAGATCGATGCCGTACGCGTCCGCGCTGCGGGCCAGCGCCCAGGCGACGTGGTCGTGCTTGGCGATCCCGGCGTGCGGCTGGTAGGTGGCGCCGAGGACGGGGTACCGGCTGCGCGGTGAGGTGTTGAGGATCGGGCAGACCTCGGCGATCCCGTCGGGCTCCAGCCAGTGCGAGTCGACGCCGTTGAGCCGGTTGGCGCCCACCCGGCGGACGGAGTCGCGGACGTCCTGGAGGGTGTGCGCGAGGTTGAGCACACCGCGTTGGCTGAACATCACGTCGTAGTCCAGCTCGGCGGGGAGCGTCTCCCAGAGCTTCAGCGCGTACTCGTAGAGGGCGGTCGTCTCGTCCCAGAGGTAGTTGGACCGGATGATCGTGGTGTTGCGGGCCATGTTGCCGCCGCCCAGCCAGCCCTTCTCCAGGACGGCGACATTCGTGATGCCGTGCACGGACGCGAGGTAGTGCGCGGTGGCCAGCCCGTGCCCGCCGCCGCCGACGATCACGACGTCGTACGAGGAGCGGGGCTCGGGGGTGCGCCACAGGTGCGCGGGGTGTTCCGGAAGGGGGGTGCTCATCCGGCGGTTCCCTTCGATTCGCGGGGCGGGCGGCGGCGCCACAGGGCCGGGCTCCTGCCGTGCCGCGCACCCGCGCTGCCCGATCGGGCCCCTCTGACCTGCGCACCTTCCTGAAATTCAGCTGACGACCAACTGATATATCAGTAGCTTGCGGTAACGTAGGGGACCGATCGGGAGCCAGTCAAGGGGGCCGGATGGAGCAGCACCGGGTGGCGGAGTCACCCCTCGACGCGGGCGAGCCCTCGCTCGCCGAACGCGCCTACCGCGCCCTCCGCGACCGGCTGATCATGCTGGAGATCCGCCCCGGCGCCCCCATCAGCGAGGAGCAGCTCGCCCAGTCCCTCGGCGTCGGCCGCACCCCCGTCCGCGAGGCCCTCAAACGCCTCCAGTACGAGCGGCTGATCGCCGTCTACCCCCGGCGCGGCACCTTCGCCACCGAGGTCAACATCACCGACCTCGCCCATATCTCCGAGGTGCGGCGGGAGTTGGAGCCGATGGCCGCCGGGCAGGCGGCCCGCCGCGCCACCGACGCCCACCGCACCGCGCTCACCGCCCTCATGGACGACCTGGAGGGCGCCCCGGCCGCGCCCCGCACCCCCGGCGCGCTGATGCACCTCGACCTCCGGGCCCACCGCGCGGTCTACGCCGCCACCCGCAACCCGTACCTTGAGGACACCCTGGTCCACTACGACAACCTCGCCACCCGCGTGTGGTGCCTCTTCGTCGACCGGCTGCCGGGGATGGCCGGACACATCGGGGAGCACGGACCGCTGCTGCGCGCGGTGGTCGCCGGTGACGCGGAGAAGGCGGCGGCGCTCGCCGCGGCCCATGTCGAGGGGTTCGAACGCGCCATCCGCGCCGCGCTCTGACCGGCGCCGACCGGCCGCCGCACCCCGCGCGCTCAGGTCTCGTCGGTCGTGGGGATACGGCCGGGCGGCTCCGGTTCGGCGGCGATCCGGCGCAGGAAGTTGCCGATGAGGAACTTGTAGACCGCCCCGCCGAGCAGACCGCCGCAGAGCGGCGCGACGATCGGCACCCAGAAGTAGAAGTTCCCCCACTGGTCCCGCCACGCCCCGCGGTACCCGGTGAGGAAGCTCGCCAGCCGCGGACCGAAGTCACGGGCCGGGTTGATGGCGTACCCGGCGTCCGTGCCGAACGACATCCCGATCGCGACGACCACCAGGCCGATGATGAACGGCGCCAGGTTCGCGCCGGGCGGCGTGTTCAGCAGATCGGTCAGGGCGAAGATCAGGATCAGCAGGACGGCGGTGCCGATGATCTGGTCCCGGAACGCGCCCCACTCGTGGATCCCCGCCGCCGTCGAGCCGTTCCCCGGCAGCGTGGAGAAGATCGTCTGCGTCTTGATGCTGTGCGTCGGGTCGGCCCGCGCGATGACCTCGGTGTAGTTCCACCGCACCAGCAGCGCGGCGCAGAACGCGCCCACCGTCTGGGCCAGCGCGTACGGCACCACCTTCGCCCACGAGAAGCCCTTGAACGCGGCGAGCGCCACCGTCACCGCCGGATTGAGGTGGGCGCCGGTCATCCGCGCCGCCACATACGCGCCGAGCGTGACGCCCAGCCCCCAGGCCCAGGCGATGCTGTCGTGATCCCCGAGCCCGCCCTTGGGGTCGGTCAGCGCGCCACCGGCGTTGACCTGGGCGACCACACCGCAGCCGAAGAGGATGAGCACCATCGTGCCGAGGAACTCCGCGAAGAGTTCATGGGCCAGCTTGGGCGTGCGAGGCGGTGCGCTCATGTCGGCGTCTCCCCGGCGTTCGGCGGTCGCGCCCCGCCGGAGTGGAACGGGACGTCGCACGATCGTCATCAGCCTCCGGCCCCCCGCGCCACCCGGCCCGCCGCCCACCGCCCGGATGATCGCCCGGTCGGGTGACCCGCTGCTCCGTCCGGGCACGGCCGGTCGCGGGGCGGCGGGAGCCCGTCCGGGGCGGGCGTACCCACACGCGGCGGTGGGGCGCGGCCCCGTGGACCACGCCCCACCGCCGGAGGGCTCGTATCAACCGTTCCCGCAGGTCAGCGGCTGTCCGCCGACCGCCGACGACGGGCGTACGCCACCGCTCCGGCGCCCGCCACGACCAGCGTCGCCGCGCCCGCCGCGAGATACGGCGTGCCGTCGGCACCGGTGTGCGCCAGTGACCCGCCGGTGACGCCCGCGGGCGCCGGGTGGTTGGGCGTCGGCTGCTGCGGCGTCGCCGGGGTGGTGGGCACCGACGGGGACGGCGACGGGCTGGGCACCGCGTTGTCCCACACCGTCACGGTCTGCCGCTCCCCGGACACCGCCTCGATCTTCTGCGGCTCCTTGTCGAGCTGGTACCCCTCGGGCGCCTTGGTCTCGACGACCCAGTACGTCCCGGCGGGCAGGTCGACCGCCTCGGAGCGGCCGTCCTTCCCGGTGGTGACGGTGGTGACCACCGCGCCCGGCGCGCCCTTGTCGTCCGCCCGGATCTCGTACGTCGCCGGGGAGGTGACCGCCTCGCCCGTGGCGCGGTCCTTCTTCTCCGTGATGACCACCGCGGGCGGCTGGAAGCGGATCTCGCCGGACGCCTTGAGCGGCTTGCGCTCGGCCACGAAGTACACCAGCCGCTGCATCGGCTTGCCGTGCACGGTGCGGTCGGTGTGCCAGAACGTCGGCGAGTTCACCGACACCTCGGCGCCGAACGCCGCGCCCGTGACCGTACCCGGCTTGTCCGGCGTGAAGCGGAAGACCGCCCGGCCCTGCGGGTCGGTGGTGCCCACCGCGCCGGGCTGCGCCGGGCGCGCGACGTTGGTCAGCTCCGTGGTGTTGACCGCGACGCCCTCGGCGGGCTTCTTGCCCTGGGCGACCTTGACGGTCAGCTCCTTCTCCTGCGGGGTGCGCTCGTAGGGGAAGGTCTTGCCGGACCCCTCGACGCTCAGCGTGTACGGCGCCGAGTCGACCGTCAGGATCTCCTTGCGGAGCCGGTTGAACTGGTCGACGACCGGCGCCGTGTCCACCTTGGCGTCGCCGCCGTAGCCCGCCACCGCGCCCTTCGGCATGCCCTTGTCCAGCCACCGCTGCCAGGGGATCTTCTCGCCGTTGTAGCCGTTCTCGTCGATGCCGTCGTGGGCGGCGAGTGCCCAGGTGACCAGCGCGGCGGCGGCCGAGGCGTTACGGCCCTCGACGGTGTCCGGCAGCTTGCCGTAGCGCGAGGCCAGCTCCGCCAGCCGCGCCTTGGTGTCCTCGGACAGCTGCTTGGGCGCACCGGTGCGGGTGTAGCCGTTGTCCGTGCCGTTCGGGCCGTAGAGCGCCAGGTCCAGGCAGAGGGCGTGACTGCCGTCGTCCAGGATGCGGGTGCCGGTCCACATCGCGGTGTGCTTGCCGGTCCGCAGATGCCAGCCGACCCCTCGGCTGTCGTGTCCCTCCCGGTCGGCGGCGGACGCCGCGGACGCCGGGAGCGCGGCGCCCACCACCCCCACCACCACGGACACCGCGCCCATGGCCGAAAGTCTCTTCATCCGAGCTGTACGCATGAAAGTCGAGCCCCCTCGAAAATCGGGCCACCCGCCGGGCGGCGCGGCCCCTCCCGCCCGCGCGGCCGCAGCACGACCGGCGGCGGCCGACTGGTCCCGGCCCCGCCCGGCTGCGGCGCGGACTGCCACAGAAAAGTACCGCCATCGCGGTCATGTCAAAGGAACTTGGCACAATCAAGCCCATCCCGGCCATGGCGGGCACAATGCCGCAGCCCGCCGCCGTCCGGCCCGGCCACCCCGCCGAGCTGCGGACCTTCGGCCGCGCGGCGCGCCGGGACGGCCCGGACCGGCGCCGCGGTCACCCGCGGGCCGCGGCGCTCTCCGCGAGCGATGGCCAAAACCCGCCCGCGGCACGGGAGTTGCGGCGCGGGCGCCCTTCCGCGGGCGGGCCGCCGGGCCCCGGTCCTGGCGTGGTCGGCGGCGTCCCGCGCCGGTCAGTGCGGCGCGGTGCGGTGGCCGAAGAGGTGGTGGCGGTGGCGCGGCGCACCCGCCGCCGGGCGGTCGTGGTGCTCGATCCGCGCCCGCCGCGAGGAGCGGCCCGCCCCGGCCACCAGCAGCCCGAGGCCGAGCACGGCCACCCCGCCGACGATCACCCCGAAGAGGAAGAGCGCACCCGCGGAGCCCGTCAGGTGGTAGCCGAACACTTTGAACGCCATGAGCAGTTCGTGCCCGGCGCCGACGTTGCCGACCACCGCGGCGACGCCGACGACGATCGCGGCGATCAGAAGGACGAGTCCGAGGATGACGAACATGAGGTGCTCCGATGCTGCGTTCCGCGTGCCTCCCGGGCGCCCAGCCGTCGCCTACCAGTAGTGGCGCCGCGGCTTGCCGACGGCCCGTCGCCGGATCTCGGCGAGGTGCAGGGCGGCGCCGACGACGGACAGACCGGCGCCGACGGCCCACAGCGCCGTGATGCCGGTCACCAGACCGAGCACCAGAAGGGTCAGACCGAGAACGCTCACGACGACCTCCCGGCGCTCGTACCGGGCCGTGCCCCGTGCCTGACAAGTACCCGACCGCAATATCGACAAACGAGGGTGAAGCGGGAGAAATGGGCAAGGTGGCCGGGGCTCACGCGGCGCCCGGCCACCGGCGCTCCGGCCACCGGGCCCTCACCCCGCGGGCGGCGCCCCGGCGCTCCCGTCCGCCGTGGCACCGCCGCCCGGCGCCGCCGCGTCCGGTGCGGCATCCCCGCCCGGGGCCGCCGCGGTGTCCCCGCCCCGTGTGGTGCGGAACGCCGGGTGGTCGTTCTCGATCTCCACCCGGATCCGGTCGCCGGGGGAGAGCGCCCCGTCGAGCACCAGCCGCGACAGCGCGTTGTCGATCTCCCGCTGGATGGTCCGCCGCAGCGGACGCGCCCCGTACTCCGGCCGGTGCCCGCGCCGGGTCAGCCAGTCGACCGCCTCCGGGGAGAACTCGATGGTCATGTCCTGCGCCCGCATCCGGCGGCTCGTCGCGTCCAGCAGCAGCGCGGTGATCTCCCGCAGCTGCGCGTCGGTGAGCTGCCGGAACACGATGATCTCGTCGAGCCGGTTCAGGAACTCCGGCCGGAAGTGGGTGCGCAGCGCCGCCATCGCCCGCTCCCGCGCCCCGTCGCCGCCGTCCCCGCCCGACGGACCGAAACCGAGCGCGCCCCGACCGCCGCTCAGCGCCTCCGACCCCAGATTGCTGGTCATCACGACGACGGTGTTCTTGAAGTCGACGGTCCGGCCCTGCGCGTCGGTCAGATGCCCGTCGTCCAGCACCTGCAGCAGCATGTTGAAGACATCGGGGTGCGCCTTCTCCACCTCGTCCAGCAG
This sequence comes from Streptomyces catenulae, assembly GCF_000718015.1. Lineage (GTDB taxonomy): Bacteria > Actinomycetota > Actinomycetes > Streptomycetales > Streptomycetaceae > Streptomyces > Streptomyces catenulae. Next base: position 56,154 of record NZ_JODY01000005.1, read on the forward strand.
CACCAGCGCGTACGGATGGCGGCGCACCGCCTCCGTCAGCTGCCCCGCGTCCTCGTGACCGACGTACCCGGGCGGCGCCCCGACCAGCCGGCTCACCGTGTGCCGCTCCTGGTACTCGCTCATGTCGAGCCGCACCATCCGGTCCTCGCTGCCGAACAGCGCCTCCGCCAGCGCCCGCGCCAGCTCCGTCTTGCCCACGCCCGTCGGCCCCAGGAACAGGAAACTGCCGATCGGCCGCCGCGGATCGGCGAGCCCCGCCCGCGAGCGCAGCACCGCCTCCGCCACCGCGGACACCGCGTCGTCCTGCCCGATCACCCGCGCGTGCAGCCGCTCCTCCAGACCCAGCAGCCGCTCGCGCTCCTCCTCGGTGAGATTGCTGACCGGGATGCCGGTCTGCCGCGAGATGATCTCCGCGATGTCCGCCGCGGTGACCTCCACGATCCGGCCGTCGCCCGGCGCGGGGGAGGTGCCCGCCCCGATCTGCTCGGTGAGCGCCGCGATCCGGTCCCGCAGCTCGGTGGCGCGCTCGTACTGCTCCGCCGCCACCGCCTGGTCCTTGTCCCGCGTCAGCTGCTCGACCTCCCGCTCCATCCCCCGCACCCCCGCCGCCTTGGTGCCCGACCGCAGCCGGACCCGGGCGCCCGCCTGGTCGATCAGATCGATCGCCTTGTCCGGCAGGAACCGGTCGGTGAGATACCGGTCGGACAGCTCCACCGCCGCCAGCAGCGCCTCGTCGGTGTACCGCACCTGGTGGTGCGCCTCGTAACGGTCCTGGAGCCCCCGCAGGATCTCCACCGCGTCCGCCACATCCGGCTCCGGCACCAGCAGCGGCTGGAAGCGGCGGGCCAGCGCGGCGTCCTTCTCGATGTACCGCCGGTACTCCTCCAGCGTGGTGGCGCCGATGACGTGCAGCTCACCGCGGGCCAGCGCCGGTTTGAGCATGTTGCTCGCCTCCAGGCTGCCGCCGTCCGAACCGCTGCCGCCCGCCCCCACCACGGTGTGCAGCTCATCGATGAAGACGATCAACGCATCGGAGTGCGCCCGCACCTCCTCGATGATGGCGTTCAGCCGCTCCTCGAAATCGCCGCGGTAGCGGGTCCCGGCGACCACGCCCGTCATGTCCAGCGACACCACCCGCCGCCCCGCCAGCGTCTCCGGCACGTCGCCGTCGGCCATCCGCTGCGCCAGCCCCTCCACGATCGCGGTCTTACCCACCCCCGCGTCGCCGACCAGCACCGGATTGTTCTTGCCGCGCCGCGACAGCACCTCGACGGTCTGCTCGATCTCCGCCGCGCGCCCGATCACCGGATCGATCCGCCCGGCCCGCGCCATGTCCGTCAGATCGCGGCTGTACTTGTCCAGCGTCGGCGTCTCCGGCCGCGGCGCGGCGCCCGGCTCCGGCGGGGGCGGCGGATGGCCCGGCGACGCGCCCCGCTCGGCGGCGTGCTGCGCCTCGATGCGGAAGACGTTCAGGATCCGCCCCGCCGCCGAGTCCGGATTGGCCGCCAGCGCCTCCAGCACATGCTCCGGCCCGATGTACGAGGCGCCGCTGCCCAGCGCCATGTCGTGCGCGCCCAGCAACGCCCGCTTGACCGCCGGGGTCACCGCCACCCGCGACTGCTGCGGACCGGTCCCCGCGCTGCGGTCGATGTCCGCGGCGAGCGCGTCGGGGTCCGCGCCGGACTGCCGTACCAGGCTGCGGGTGGGCTCCGCGGTCAGCGCGGCCCGCAGCAGATGCTCGGTGCCCAGCTCCGTGCTGCCGTGATCGGCGGCGTAGGTCGCCGCGGAGGTCACCAGATCGCGGGCCCCGGCGCTCATCAGCCGGGCGATGTCCGCCTGCATCGGCACCCGGCTGGAGCCGCCCGAACGGCCGAAGACGCGTCCCAGGAAGTCGCCGAACGGGTCCGGTTCGAAGCCCTCCGGGCCCATGAATCCGTCGCTCATCTGTGTCCGTTCCGCTGTCACGGTGCCGCGACATGCTGCCTGTCGGATCCGTTACCGGCCACCGCGGGCGCGCACACGCCGGACGGCGGCCCCTGCTTCAGGATCAGGGGGACCGGAGCGCTCCGCATGTGGACGGCGCACACCGCGCCCGAGTCGCGCACCGGCCGCTCACCCCGCACCCCGGGCCAGCCGGGCGCCCCGCTCCAGCACCTCGGTGAGCATCGGCGCGGTCAGCCGCCCGGTGAAGGTGTTGCGGCGGCTCGGGTGGTAGCACCCCAGGACGTGCAGCGGGCCCCGGCCGTCCCCGCCGGGCAGCGTCACCAGCCCGCCGTGCCGGAACGCCGGACGGGGCCGCGGCAGCCGCCACCCCGCCGCCGCCAGCACCGGCCACAGCGCCTGCCACCCGAACGCCCCCAGCACCACCACCGCCCGCAGCCCCGGCGCCAGCAGCGCCAGCTCCGCCGCCAGCCACGGACGGCAGGTGTCACGCTCGGCCGGGGTCGGCCGGTTCTCCGGCGGCGCGCAGTGCACCGGCGCCGTGATCCGCACGCCGTACAGCTCCAGCCCGTCCCCGCGGCCCGTCGCCGTCGGTTGCGAGGCGAGCCCCGCGGCGTACAACGCGGCGAACAGGAAGTCCCCGGCGTCGTCCCCGGTGAACATCCGCCCCGTACGGTTCCCGCCGTGCGCCGCCGGAGCCAGCCCCACCACCGCCAGCGGCGCGTCCGCCGGACCGAACCCCGGCACCGGCCGCGCCCAGTACTCCTCGTCGCGGAACGCCGCCCGCCGCACCACCGCGACCTCCTCGCGCCACGCCACCAGCCGCGGACAGGCCCGGCACCCGGTCACCGCCCCGTCCAGCTCCGCCACGCTCGTACAGCGCGCCGCCCGGTACGCCGGGAACCCCGCCTCCGCCTCGTCCATCCCCTCACCGTAGGACCGCCGCCCGCCTCGCGGCGCGCCGTCATCCGGCGTGCACTGGAAGACGGAACCGGGCGCGCGACCCGCCGCCCACCGCACCGCACCACCCGAGGGAGGCCACCATGCCGGCAGGTTCCAGCCGCAAGCGGGAGCGCCAGTACGAGCACATCAAGGAGGGCGCCGAACAGCGCGGGGAGTCCACCCGCCGCGCGAAGGAGATCGCCGCCCGGACCGTCAACAAGGAACGCGCCCGGTCGGGCGAGGCCGCCGCACCCGGCCGGGTCTCGCTGCGCGACCCGAAGTCCGCCCCCGAGCGCGGCGGCGAACGCTCCCACCGCGGCGCCCAGGGCCCCACCAAGGACCAGCTCTACGAGGAGGCCCGGCGGAAGAATGTCGAGGGCCGCTCGGCGATGAACAAGGACGAACTGCGGCGGGCGCTGGGACGGTGAGCGCCACGGCGTTCGCACCGGGGCCCGCCGCGGGGGCGCGAACCGGCCCCGCCACGCCCGCCGGATCCGGCCGGTCGGCGCGCCCCGGTGCCCCGCCGGGAGCACCTACACTCGCCGGATGGCGAAGTATTTCGATGTGCACCCCGACAACCCGCAGCGCCGCACCCTCGGCACCGTCGCCGAGCTGATCCGCTCCGACGGCCTCGTCGCGTACCCGACGGACTCCTGCTTCGCGCTGGGCTGCCGGATCGGCAGCCGGGACGGTGTCGCCAGGATCCGGTCGATCCGTCAGCTCGACGACCGGCACCACTTCACCCTCGTCTGCCGCGACTTCGCGCAGCTGGGCCAGCTCGTCCAGATCGACAACGACGTCTTCCGCGCACTCAAGGCGGCCACCCCCGGCAGCTACACCTTCATCCTCCCGGCCACCCGCGAGGTCCCGCGCCAGCTCCAGCACCCGAAGAAGAAGACGGTCGGCGTCCGCATCCCCGACCACACCGTCGCCCAGGCGCTCCTGGCCGAGTTGGGCGAGCCGATCCTCTCCAGCACCCTGCTGCTGCCCGACGAGGAGGAGCCGCTGACCCAGGGCTGGGAGATCAAGGAGCGCCTCGACCACGTCGTCGACGCGGTCGTCGACTCCGGTGACTGCGGCACCGAACCCACCACCGTCATCGACTTCTCCGGCGGCACCCCGGAGATCGTCCGCCACGGCGCGGGCGACCCGGCCCGCTTCGCATAACCCCACCGGCCACGGCACCGCCCGCGACACCGGGTGCCGGACCGGGCGCGGCCACCCCGCCTTTCCGGCCGTCCCCGCCCGCCGCACCCACCGCTGCCTCTACGCTACGGCGCGTACGACCGCGCCCGGGCCGACCGGCGGGGCGCCCCGCACCCGCACCCCAGGGACGTCCGGCCATGCAGCACACCGCAGTCACCGTGGAGGCACCGCGCCCGGACGCCGCGGCGTGAGGGGGGCGCGGGCCCGGATCGACCCGTCCCTCGTCCGTGAAGTGGTCCAGGTGTCGCTGCCGTTGATGTTCGGCATGGCGGGCAACCTGGTGATGATGCTGGTCGACCGCATCGCGCTGGCCCGCTACTCCGCCGCCACCCTGATGGCCTCGGGGCCCGCCGTCTTCACCGGCATGACGCTCATCATGTGCGTCACCGGCATCGCCGGGATCACCCGCTCCTACGTCGCCCAGGCCCACGGCCGCGGCGACCGCGACGGGGCCGCCGACGAGGGCGCCGCGGGCCTCCTCCTCGCCCTCGGACTGGCCGCGGCGCTGCTGCTCACCACCCCGCTGATCGTCCGTATCCCGCAGCTGAGCGACCGTCCGGCCGCGAGCACCGCGCTGGAATCGGTCTTCCTGGCCTGGTCAGTGCGGTTCGGGGCGGTGATGACGGTCAACGCCGCGCTCGCCTCGTACTTCAACGGCACCCGCCGCACCCGCGTCCCGATGGCCGTCGGTCTCGTCGGACAGGCCGCCGGGGTGGTGCTCGACATCGGCCTGGTCTTCGGCGCCTTCGGCCTGCCCGAACTCGGTATGCGCGGCTCGGGCATCGCCACCTTCCTCGCCGTCACCGTGATGCTCGCCGGGTACCTGGTGTGCCTGCCCCGCGCCTACTTCGCGGCCTTCGCCCGGCTCACGGCGGGCGGCGCCCGGAAGCTGACCGTGCTGCTCGGGCGGCGGCTGCGCAAGGGCGCCCCGGCCGGTGGCTCCGGCGGGCTGGAGGAGCTGGGCCACACCTCCTTCGTCTGGATCACCGGCCTCCTCGGGCCCGTCGCCCTCGCCGCCAACAACGTCGTCCTGTCCCTCAACTACGTGGCGGTCATCCCGCTCGTCGGCCTGGGCATCGGCTGCTCCGTCCTGACCGGCAACGCCGTCGGCGACCACCGCCACGCCCGCGTCCCGGCCCTGCTGCGCGCCACCTTCGCCATCGGCGGGGCATACGTCCTGGTCATCGCCTGCTGCCAGATCTTCCTGCCGACGCTGCTGCTCGCCCCGTTCGGCCTCGACGGCGCCGACGCCGCGACGACCGGCACCGCGGTCGGGGCGGCGCGGGTGGTGTGGATGTACGCGGTGGCGTTCCTCTGCTCGATGGTCGGCGGCGCCGTCCTGGAGAGCTTCGGCCTGACCCGCTTCGTCCTGCTCACCCGGATCGGCGTCGTCTGGGCGCTGAGCGTCCCCAGCATCCTCGCCGTCGCCCTCACCCACCGCGGCGACTCCGGCACCGTGCCGGTGATCTGGGCCGTCTACGCCCTGTACGAAGGGGTGTTGGCGGCCGTCTATCTCCGCCGCATCCGGCGCGCCGTGGCCACCGGCGAGAACCAACTCGTCCGCCCGGCACCCGCACCGGAGCCCGCCGGGGAGGGCGACACCCAGCGCATCTGACGCACCGCCCGGGCGCGGCAGGCCGGACCGTCGCGGGCGGTTCAGGCCACCGGGTCGCCGATGGCGCCGCCGGTCGCCTCCCGGATGGCCTGGGCGTAGCGCCGGGAGACGGCCGCGGTGTCCTCGAACGCCTCGGTGTCGGCGCCGGTGAGGAGGGCGGCACCGGTGTGCTCGTCCAGCACCCGCACCACCGCGGCGGCGGCAGCGGCGTGCCTGCGCACCTCCAGGTCCTCGGCCGGGCGCTCCAGACGACCGGCCACGACCGCCGCCCACTGCCGCTCCAGCTGATCGCAGGCCATCAACCACGCGGTCCGCAGCGCCGGTTCGGTGTCGGCGAGCCGGATCATCTTCCTCCCCAGCAGCTCGTCCGACGGGCCGACGGGCGCCCCCTCGCTCCGGATCCGGGCCAGTTCGGCGCCGAGGTGTTCCTCCAGGGAGCGCTCCGGGGGCCAGCCGCGCAACACGCCGATCAGCGTGCCGGTGCCCTGGAGCACGATCGGTTCGGCACAGCTCTCCTTGCTGCGGAAGTGCCGCCAGATCGTCCGCGTCGACAGGCCGACCGCCTCGGCGATCTGGTCCCCGCTGGTGGCCGCGACGCCCTGCTCCCAGAACAGACGGGCCGCCTCCCGGGAAATCTCCAGCCGCAGCCGCGCCCGCCGCTGCTCGCTCATCCCGCCACCGGCCCGCCTCTCCGTCACCACGGCGCCTCGCCGCCCTTCCCCGTCCACGTCATCGCATGACGCTATGTCACCTGGGCGCGCGCTCCCGCCGCCGGGCCCTGACGATAGCGAGGCGGTCGGCACGTGCTCACAGCGGGCCCGGACAGGTGTTCGCGGACGGGGACGCCGCCCGGCTACCGGCCGCCCCCGGGCGGCGCGCCGGTCTCGGCCACCGGCCGCTCGGACGCGGTCCCGCGCCCGCCGCCCCGGAGCGCGGCGTCCCGCAGCTGCTCCGGGGTGCTCCGCGGGCGCCGCTTGCGGACGAAGTCGCCGCGCAGGGCGTGGTACGGCGCGGCGGGGTCGAAGAAGGTGCGGCGCATCTGCGTCAGCTCCTCCGTGCGGTAGGCGGAGAGCGGTTTGACGGCCTCGTCCCGCTCCCGTACCGCCTTCTTCGCCTCGATGCGCCGCTGGACCGGCGACGAGGTGGCGATCCGCGCGGCGAGGCGGGTGACCTCGGCGTCGAACTCCTGCGGTGCGCAGCGGACGATGCGGTCCACCAGACCGAGGCCGAGCGCCTTGGCCGCCGTCACCGGCAGCGCGCGCCGCATCAGCCGCGCCGCCTGCCCGGGGCCGACCCGGCGGGGGAGCGTGTACGTCCAGTACTCGGAGCCGTACAGCCCCATCAGCCGGTAGTGCGGGTTGAGCAGCGCGCCGCCGCGGCACCAGACCTCGTCCGCCGCCAGCGCCAGCATCGCGCCGCCCGCCGCGGCGTTGCCGCCGAGCGCGGCGACGACCAGCCGGTCGGTGGTGGTCAAGACCGCCTCCACCAGGTCATCCATGGCGGTGATGTTCGCCCACGACTCCGCGGCCGGGTCGGCGGCGGCCTCGATCACATGCAGATGGATGCCGTTGGAGAAGAAGTCCCGGCCGCCGCCGAGCACCAGGACCCGGGTCGGCCGGGAGCAGGCGAAGCGGTACGCGGCGAGCAGCCGCTCGCACCGGTCGGTGCTCATCGCGCCGCCCGGGAAGGAGAACCGCAGGAAGCCGACCGGGCCCTCCTCCCGGTAGCGGATGTCCGTCCAGGTCCGCCGGTCGTCGGGGAGTTGGAGCGGGGCGGGGATCTCCGGCACCGGCGGCAGCCGCCTGCCGAGCGCGAGGGTGGCCGGGAGTTTGAAGGTGGCCGGGCCGCCCGGGAGCCGACGGAGCCGCAGTTCGGGGATCCACACCGCGCCGTCCACCGTCGCCCGGCAGATCGCGCCCGCCCGGGTGGCCAGGATCTCGCCCGGGTGGCCCCGCAGCGTGTCCTCGGCGCACCCGCCGTGCAGATACCATTCCGCGCCCGCGAACGTGTCCAGCACCCCCGGCTGCGAGTCCGCCGTCCGCAGCTTGCGCAGCACGGTGCCGGTCGGGTCCGCCGCCCAGTCGATACGCCGCAGCCCCTGGTCGAAGTAGGGCCGTACGTGTCCGGCACCGTCCTGGCGCCGGGGCCGGTACGTGCCCGAGGCGAACCGCCGGACCGCGAGCAGCACCGCCTGCACGGCGGCGTCGCCGATCTCGCCCCGGTACAGATCGCTCTTGCCGACCGGCGGCAGCGCACAGGGCACGGAGGCCCACACGTCCCCGGCGTCCATCTCCGCATCGGCCTGCAACACCGTCACGCCCCACTCGTGGGCGCCCTCGTGGATCGCCCAGTCCAGCGACGACGGGCCCCGGTCACCCACCGGGCCCGGGTGGACGACGAGACAGGGACAGGCGGACCAGACGTCCCGCGGGATCGCGGTGGTGAGCATCGGCGCGACGACCACCTCCGGCGCGTGCCGCCGCACGGCGTCCCGCAGGAACTCCTCACCCAACGCCAACTCCACCGCCACCGTGTGGCCTTCCTCGCCCAGCTCCGCGAAGACCCGCTGGGTGAGGCTGTTGACCGCGCTCGCGATCAGCAGGATGTGCACCGCTACCTCCCGACCGCCGGACCCGCACCGATACCGGCCCGACTGCGGCGATCATCACCGCCGCGGCCACGGCGGGAGCCGAGCCCCGCCCACCGGGTCACCTGGCCGGACGCCGAGGGGCACCGTGTCGGCGGCGTGCGGGCGCGGCGTGCGGGGCGGCGGCCGTCGGCGCCGGGGGCGGGCGCCGGTCACGGCCGGGAGGAGTGCTCCTCGGCCGGAAGTTCGTTGTCCAGCCAGGCGAGGAAGGAGAGCGCCGAGCCGCCGAAGTGCTCCCGGATCCGCGCCTGGATGGCCCGGAGCGCATGGCCGGGGACGAAGTTCTGTTCCGCGGGCTGCCCGCAGCCGCAGGCGCAGAACCGGGCCCGCAACCGCACCTCCTCGGGCAGTTCGCCGTAGGTGACGCTGTTGCGCGAGTCGTTGTGCAGCGGGTCGGCCTGCTCGGCGTAATGGTCGTAGATCGGGTGCCCGGCGGTCAGGAGCGTGCCCCACAGCGCCTTCTTCCGGCCGCGGTCGGTCCCGTGGACGGTCACATCGGTGATCTCGGCGATGGCCCGCACCCGGCCCTCGCCGACGATGAGGGCGTACCGCTCGCGCCGGACCATCCGCAGGTCCAGACGCCACACCCCGCGACCGGCCTCCCACGCCTCGCGCTCGGTCATCCGGGGGAAGTAGCCGATCGAGTGCCGGTTCAGCGGGTCGCCGGTCACCCGCTCGTAATCACCGATCCTGATCCGGATCGCCATGCGGCGCCTCCACGGTAGTTGGGTGCCCTGCCCGACGGCGCCGTGCCGCGCATGCTCGGACCGGTCCCCGGGCGGGCCGTTCCCGGGCCGGCGGTGGCGAGAGCGATCCCGGTGGAGCGGGTGGCGCGACGGCGTCCGACGGAGGGGCGCCGACCGGGGGCCGTGAGACCCCCGGCCGACGTCACGGGTATCGACCGCGCCCCGCGGCCGGTGGCGGACGCGTACGCCCGTCGCTCGTACGGTGCCGAGCTGCGGGCCGGGCGGCCACGGGCCGGGGACGCGGGCCGGTCACAGTGCCGGGCCGACTCCGTCCGCGGGGCGCGCGATCAGGAGGTCGGCGAAGGACTTGCCGTCCAGGAGGTCGGCCTGCGACGGGAAGACCGACTCCAGCAGCGTGTGGTGGGCGGTGGTGTCGGGGTCGGCGCAGACGTCCGAGAGCACGATCACCCGGTAGTCGCGGTCGGCCGCGTCACGGACGGTGGACAGTATGACGCCCGTGGTGCTGACACCGGCCAGCACCACGGTGTCGATGCCGCGCTCCCGCAGGATGTCATCGAGGTGCGTCGTGCTGAACGCGCCGGTCCGGGTCTTGGTGACGATCTTGTCCTGCGGCCCGGGCTGGACCTCGGGGGCGATGACGGTCTCGGGGGAACCCTCCGCGAAGAGGTGGTGTTCGGCCGCCGGGGCGAAGGTCTTGTTGTTCTCCGAGATGCCCTTGTAGTCCTCCTCGGTGAACGCCACCCGTACATAGACGACCTGGATACCGGCGGCCACGGCCGCCTCCCGGGCCTGCTTGGCCCGCTGCACCAGATCGGAAGGGTCGGAGAGGAGGCCGAGGATGCCCGCCTGCAGATCCATGAGCAGCAGCGCCGTGCGGTGCGGCGTAATGGTGAGGGTGTCAGTCATCGTGGTCGTTCCTTTCGATCACTCTTACGGATGTGCCACAGTCCCGGCGTCGGGCGCGGGCCCGACAGAAACGGCCCGCCGGGCGGAGCCGGGGCGCGGGCGGTGACCCGCACCCGGGTCAACGGGTGTGTGCCGGAAGTCTGTCGAGCACGGTGGCCAGCAACAGCACGGTGGCGAGCCCGGCCAGGGCCAGTCCCAGGACGTGCAGCCCCGCGTCACCGGCGGTGTTGCCGAGCGCCAGGCTCACCAGGCTGGCGGACATGATGGCCCCGAGATTGGTGGAGGTCCGCAGCAGTCCCGAGGCCACCCCGACCTGTTCGGCCGGGGACTGCGCGTAGAGCACGGTCTGATTGCCCACGGAGCCGAGGCCGGTCGTCACGCCGAACGTCAGCGTCACCGCCGCGATCAGGACGAGCGGGGTGTGCGGGCTGAACGTCACCATCGCCAGCGAGCCGACCAGCGCCGCGGCCGCCGCGGCGATCAGCGGGCCGCGGACGAGCTGCCGCCGGGAGAAGGGGATGGTGACCACCGAGGCGAGGAACGACATCGGCAGCAGCAGGAGACTGACGGTGATGGCCGACATCCCCCGGCTCTCCGCCAGCCACTGGGAGAGGCCGTAGAGGATGCAGTACGGCACCAGCAAGGTGGCGCCGACGCGGAGATAGGTCATGCTCAGCGGCCGGTTCCGGGCGAGCATCCGGACGTCGATGAAGGGCAGCCGGGCCCGGCGCTCCCAGAGCACCAGCGCGACCGCCAGGAGGAGCGTCGCGGTCAGCATCAGCCAGTTGGGATGGGCCAGATCGCCGCAGAACAGCAGCATGCAGGTGACCATGGCGGCGAACAGCAGCATGCCCGGCGGGTCCAGCTCGCTGAGCAGCGACGCCGCGGCACGGGTACCGGAACCGGCGTCCGCCGGGACCCAGCAGAGGGTCATCACGATGCCGAGCAGCGCCATCGGTACGTTGACGAGGAAGGTCGCCCGCCAGTCGGCCACCGCCACCAGCGCGCCGCCGATCGGCAGCCCCACGGCCGCGGTCACCAGTCCGGCGGCCGACAGCGCGCCCAGCGTGCCGCCGACCTTCACCTCCGGATGGCGTGCGGCGAACCGCCGCACGATCATCATCGCCGTGGGATAGCCACCGGCCGTACCGATGCCGAGCAGCACCCGCGCCACGGTCAGCGTCGCCAGATTCGGGGCCAGGGTGCCCAGGACGCCGCCCACGCCGACCAGACAGAGCCCGGCGAGGAACACCCGCCGCGGACCGAACCGTTCGGCCAGCCGTCCCATGGTGGGCTGGGCGATGGCGCTGGCGAGGTAGAGCGAGGACACCAGCACCGCGGTCGCCGCGATGGTGACGTGGAGCGACCGGGCGATGGGCACCAACGCGGTCGCGAGAATGGAGCTGTTGATGGGGTTGAGCGCCGAGCCCACCAGCAGCGGCGCGACCAGACGCCACCCCGGGGTGCGGACCGGATCGTCGGTCGCCGCGGTCTTGTCGCGGGTTAACTCACCGCTCACCGCGCACCCCCGTGGACACCCCTGCGCCGCATGCTGACGACGGGGCCGACGGTGCTGTCGACGAGGCGGCCCATCAGCTTCACGGCCGACGCCAGCTGCTCCTGCTCGTCGGGGGAGAGCTCGTCCGCGATCGCCGCACTGAGCCACCGGGCGTGCAGCCCCAGCAGATCGGTCACCAGCTCGCTGCCGCGCTCCGTACCGGAGAGCAGGATGCGGCGGCCGTCGTGCTCGTCGGGGGTGCGCCGTATCAGACCGGCTTCCTCCAGGCCCGTCAGGGTCTGCGCCATCGACTGGGGGCGCATGTACTCCAGGGCGGCCAGTTCGCTGGTGGTGATCGGCCCCTCGCGCACCACGCGGTAGAGCGCCGTCAGTTGGGGACGGGACAGCCCTTCGGCTTCCACGCCCGACTCCGCCCGGATACGGCCGCGCAGCAGGCGCATCGCGAAATCCAGGTCCATGGCCAACGCTGCCAGATCCATCGGTCCGTCATCACCACTTCGCCAAGTGAACAGGTAGCCTGCACAGTATATCTCTTCAGGCTACCTGTCCATTTGTCGACGGTGCGGCGCGCACGGCCTCCGGAGCCGCCGGTGTCACGGGGTCAGAGGGCGGTCCAGCCCCCGTCGATGACATAGCCCGAGCCGTGGACGAACGAGGACTCGTCGCTCGCCAGGAACAGCACGAGGTGGGCGATCTCCTCCGGCTGCGCATGGCGCCCGGCGGGCACGCTCCGGACGGTTTCGAGGATCGCGGCGTCCCCCTGCTCCAGGATCGGCCGCGTCATCGGCGTCTCCACGGCACCGGGCAGGATCGCGTTGGCCCGCACCCCCTGCTTGCCGTAGTCGGCGGCGAGTTGCCGGGTGAACCCGAGCACACCGTGCTTGGACGAGGTGTAGGCGATCCCGCCGCCGCCCGCCACCGTCCCGGAGATCGAGGAGGTGTTGACGACCGTGCCGCCGCCGTCGAGGAGCGCGGGCAGCAGTGCCTTGGTGACCAGGAACATCCCCTTGAGGTTGATGTCCAGGACGCGGTCCCACTGCTCCTCGTCGGTGTCGAGCACCGGCGCGTAGTGGTCGAAGACGCCCGCGTTGTTCACCAGGACGTCCACCTGCCCGAACGCGGCCAGCGCGCGTGCGGCGGCGCGGCCGACCGAGGCGCTGTCGGCGACATCGACCGCGTACGCCGCGGCGCGCGCGCCACGCTCCCGCAGCGCGTCGACCGTGACGGCGGCGTCCCCGGCGTCCAGATCCCAGACAGCGACCGCGGCGCCCTCCGCCGCGAACCGCTCGGCGACGGCCCGGCCGATACCGGAACCGCCGCCGGTGACCACCGCCACCCTTCCTTCGAGGCGACCGACCACGACATCCTCCTTTGTGTCACGACGGGAAGGTGATGAGGAGAGCCCGGAGGGCGCGGCCCGCTACAGCGCGGTGAAGCCGCCGTCGACCGGCAGGGTCACACCGGTGACGTAGGAACTCCGCTCGCTGCACAGCCACGCCGCCGCCTGAGCGGTCTCCTCGGGATCGGCCGTCCGCGGCTGGGGCGTCGTCCGGTGCAACTCCTGCTCGATGCCGGGGTTCTGCGCGTACCACGCCTCCACCAGCTCGCTCCGGGTGGTGCCGGGGGCGATGGCGTTCACCCGGATCCCCTCGCCGCCGTACTCCGCGGCGGCTGCCTTGGTCAGCCCGATCACCGCGTGCTTGGAGGCGACGTACGGGGCCGCCACCGGCGAGGCGACCAGCCCGCCGACGCTGCTGGTGTTGACGATCGCGCCGCCGTTCCCGGCCGCCAGCATCGCCGTGATCTCGGGGCGCAGACAGTTGAAGAGCCCCCGGACGTTGGTGTCCATGACGGGGTCGTACTCCTCGTCCGCCATCAGGTGCAGCGGGGTGCGGCCACAGGCGTACCCCGCGTTGTTGAACGCGGTGTCGAGGCGGCCGAAGCGCTCCACGGTGAAGTCCACGGCGCGCCGCATATCGGCGGAGCGGCTCACGTCCGCCACCACGTACTCCGCCTCCGCGCCGGTCTGCTGTAACTCCTTGACCAGGGCCGCCAGGCGCTCCTCGCGGCGGGCGATCAGGACGACGGCGGAGCCCTCGCGTGCGAAGACCCGCGCCGCGGCAGCGCCGATGCCGCTGCTGGAGCCGGTGATCAGGCTCACCTTGCCGGACAGAATGCCGTCTTTCCCGGGCATGGGGACCGTGCCTTTCTGGGGTGTTGGGGGGCAGTGGGGTGCTCAGGGGCGGTGCTCCGTCACGGGGCCATGCGGAGGGCTCCGTCGAGCCGGATGGTCTCGCCGTTCACCATGGGGTTGGCGACGATGTGCAGCGCCAGTTCCGCGTACTCGGCCGGGTCGCCGAGCCGGGCCGGATGCGGGGTGCGGGAGCCGAGTGCGGCGCGGGCCGTCTCCGGTACGGCCGCGAACATCGGGGTGTCGAAGAGCCCGGGGGCGATGGTGACCACACGGATCTTCAGGGCGGCGAGATCACGGGCGACCGGCAGCGTCAGGCCGACGACGCCGCCCTTGGACGCGGCGTAGGCGGCCTGGCCCGTCATCCCGTCGAAGGCGGAGACGGAGGCGGTGTTGATCACGACGCCGCGCTCACCGTCGACCTCCTCGGCCCCGCTCACGCGCGCGGCGAAGAGCCGGATGACGTTGAACGTGCCGATCAGATTGACCCGGATGACATCGGTGAACTCCGTCAGCGGGAACGCCCCGCGGCTGCCCACGGTCTTGACGGCGTTGCTGACACCGGCGCAGTTCACGACGGTACGTAGGGGACCCAGCTCCTGGGCGGCGTCGAGCGCGGCGCCGACCTCCGTCTCGCTGCTGACATCGGCGGCGACGAAGACGGCGCCGTCGCCGAGCCGTTCGGCGACGGCCCGGCCCTTGTCCCGCGACGGACTCACCAGGACGACACGGGCACCGGCCCGCAGGAACCGTTCCGCGGTGGCCAGCCCGAGACCGGAGGTGCCGCCGGTGATCAGCGCGACCCCGCCCGCGATGTTCACCGCACGCCCCGGCCGGCGGAGAGTTCTCCGTCCGGCCGTACGGCGTCCGGGCTCCGCCAGGTGATGACACCGGCGCCCCAGGAGAGGCCCGCGCCGAAGGCGGCGAGCCCCAACACGGCGCCGGGGTGCAGAAGTTGCTGTTCCCCCGCGTGGGCGAGGGCCAGCGGGATGGAGGCGGAGGAGGTGTTGGCGACCTTGTCGACGTTGAGGAAGACCCGCTCGGCGGGGACGCCGAGCCGCCGCCGGACCGCATGGATGATCCGGGCGTTGGCCTGGTGGGCGACGAAGAGGTCCAGCGCCTCCGCACCCAGACCGGCCCGTTCGAGCACCAGCTCGGTGTGGCCGGCCATCAGATCCACGGCGCTCTCGAAGATCTCCCGCCCGCGCATCCGGAGCAGCTTGTCCTGCTGCACATGGAGCAGATCGATCCGCGTGCCGTCGGAGCCGAGCACGAACGACGGCCGCAGCCCGCCCTCCGCCCTCGACACGACGACCGCGCCCGCACCGTCCCCGAGCAGCACCGCGGTGTTCCGGTCGGTGTGGTCGGTGATCCGGGAGAGCGCCTCGGCGCCGCAGACCAGGACATGGTCGGCGCGTCCCGACTCGATCGCCGCGATCGCGTGGTCCAGCGCGTACAGGAACCCGGAGCAGCCCGCGCTGACGTCGAAGGCGGCGGGCCGGTCGATCCCCAGCCGGGTGGCGATCTCGACGGCCATGCCCGGGCTGATCCGGTCGGCGGTGGAGGTGGCCACGACCACCTGGTGGATGTCGCGTGGGGCGACCCCGGAGTCCGCCAGCGCCCGGCCACAGGCGTCCGTGGCCAGCTCCGCGAGGCTCGCGTCCGCGGCGAGCCGACGGCGTTCCCGGATGCCGGTGCGCTGGACGATCCACTCGTCGGAGGTGTCGAGATGGACGAAGTCGTGGTTGCTCAGGACCCGTTCGGGCAGTGCCGCTCCGGCACCGGCAAGTGTGACGGTCATGGCTTCCCTGTCCTAGAGACCGGCCTTCGCGTAAATGGCGTTCAGCGCCTGCCGCAGGCTCTGGGACTCCTCCAGATCCGCGGCGTGCACCTCGATCCCGAATTCCCTGTTGACCGCCTGACCCAGCTCCGTCACATGGAGCGAGTCCACCCCTAAGTCGTCGAACGAGGCGTCGAGGGTGATCTGGTCCCGTTCGATACCGAGTTTCTCCAGCACATCGAGGACGAATCCTTCGACGGATTCCTTGGTGCGAGAGGGAACTGCCATGAGAAGTCACGCTCCTTGAGGAGGGATTCGATGACCGGTACGGCGTGCGAACGGGAAGCTATACCGGTGAAGAATTGAGCGTCAAGACCTGTCCGAAGCCCATGGCATGGGCATTCACCGCATGCCGAACCACCCGTTCCGGAAAGGAAAAGGAAAAGGGAAGCGCGGTAGGCGCAAAAGGCGTTGGATGGGGGTGTCGCGCACAATGGGCGACGGGTGGGCCGGGCTCCTTTCAGCGGATTCTCCGGGGGCTGTCCCTCACGGGGTGAAGACGACTTTCCCGAAGACCGTTCCGTCGGACATCGCCCGGAAGCCCTCGCGGGCCCAGGAGAGCGGCAGCACCCGGTCGATCACCGGGGCGAGCCGGTTCTGGGTGCAGAAGCGGGCGAGCCGCGCCAACTGGTCGCGGCTGCCGAGGGTGCAGCCGGTGATGGTCAGTTCCCGGAAGAAGACATGGGTCAGCTCCGCGGGCGGCAGCGCCCCGGTGGTCGCGCCGCTGACCACGACGCGACCGCCGTCGCGGACGCTGCGCAGCGAGTGCTCCCAGGTGGCCTCGCCCACCGTCTCCATCACCGCGTCGACCCGGGACGGCAACCGCGCGCCCGGCGGGAAGGCCGCCTCCGCGCCGAGCGCCTCGGCCTGCTTACGGCGCTCCGCGCTGCGGCCGGTCACCCAGACCCGGTACCCGGCGGCCGACCCCAGCACGATCAGGGCGGTCGCGACGCCGCCGCCCGCGCCCTGCACCAGGACGGTGGCGCCGGGCTCCAGCGCCGCCCGGTCGAAGAGCATGCGGTAGGCCGTCAGCCAGGCCCCGGGCAGGCAGGCGGCGTCCTCGAACGACATGCCCGCGGGCTTGGGCACCAGGTTCTCCCGGGGGACGGCCACCCGCTCCGCGAACGTTCCGTCGTACCGCTCACCGAGCACCGACCACCGCGGGGCGGACCCCTCGCCGCCGCGGGTGTCCTCCGTGACGACCGAGTGGACGAGGACGGGGTTGCCCTCCTGGTCCACCCCGGCGGCGTCGGAGCCGAGCACGATCGGGAGGCGTTGGAAGGCCGGGCCGACGCCGCGGAGGGTCCACAGGTCGTGCCGGTTCAGCGCGGCGGCGCGGACCGTCACGGTCGTCCAGCCCGCGGCGGGCACGGGCTCGTCCCGCTCGGCGACCGTCAGGCAGCCGAGCGGGTCCCGGGCGTCGGCCCGTACGGCCGACACGGCGAGCACGCTCAGCCCCGCCCGTCGTGGCGGAAGCAGGCCGAACCCCACAGGAATCCGGCGCCGATCCCGGACATCATGAGGAGGTCGCCGTGCCGGACGCCGCGCGTCATGGTCTCGTGCAGCACGGTGAACATGCTGGCCGCGGCGGTGTTGCCGAACCGGCCGACGGTCGTGGGCGCGCGGTCGGCGGGCACCCCGAGGCTCTGCATCGCCTCGTGGATGATGTTGAGGTTCGCCTGGTGCAGCAGGAAGTACCGCACCTCGTCCAGTTCCACCCCGGCGCGCAGCGCCGTCGTCCGGATGCTGTCCGGCAGCTTCCCGGTGGCCATGTTCCACACGGACTTGCCCAGCATCTTCAGATACTGGCCGCGGCCGTCGGCGGTCTCCTGGCTGGTGGGGCGGCGGGAGCCGCCCGCGGGGATCTCCACGTCGTAGGAGAGTTCGTCGCCGGTGTCCCAGGACAGCAGTCCGAAGCCGGGGGCGCCCGGGCCGAGCAGCACCGCCCCGGCGGCGTCGCCGAGGAAGACGCGGGTGCCGCGGTCCTGCGGGTCCGTGGCGCGCGATCCGGCGTCGGCGCCGATCACCAGGACGCGGGAGTAGGAGTCGTTCTGCAGCAGATGGGCGGCGACGAGCAGGGCGTAGATCCCGCCGGAGCAGGCCGCCTGGGTGAGGTCCAGCGGGATGGCGCGGTGGGCGCCCAGCGCCTGTTTGACCATCAGCGCGGTGGAGGGCAGCGGCTGGTCCGGGGTGAACGTCGTCAGCACGATGGCGTCCAGCTCGGACGGGTCGACGCCGCCACCGGCCAGTGCCTGCCGGGCCGCCGCGACGCTCATGTCCGAGGTGGCCATGCCGGGTTCGAGGAAACGCCGCTCCTTGATGCCGGTACGGGAGGTGATCCAGGCGTCGGAGGTGTCGAGGGTCCGGGTCAGCTCCTCGTTGGTCACCACCCGGGGCGGTACGTAGAGCCCGGTCGAACGGATTCCGACGGGGCGTCTGAGTCCGGCGGCGGCATTGCGCGGCCGGGGGGTGGCTTCTTCCCGGGGTATTTCCCGGGGCGTCGGAATCAGGCCGTGCGGCATGGAGCACTCCGATCAGAAAGGGGGGGCAGGGCGGCGGAAGGCCGTCTTTCCCTGGCGGCAGACAGGGGAATTCCGACGCACATTCCGGTGGCCGCGGCGGTGTACGGGGGATTCGCCGCCGTGCGGGCGTCGGGCGGGGTGGGCCAGGGCCGCGGACCCGCCGCTCCCGTACGGCCGCCGGAATGCCCGGGCCGCCGTACGGGAGCGACAAATCCGCGCCGGGGCGCAGGAGAGGGGGAAGGGAATGCAGAAGGAGGAGGGAATCCCTTTTCGGGGTGTGACCGGCCCCGGTCAGGCGTGGGTGATGAATTCGGTGAAACCGGGGCCGGGCAGCCGCAGTTGGGCGTGGATGTCCGAGCCCAGACCGTGGTGGCCCACGGCGCCGCCGTAATTCATCTGGTAACTCATCCAGAGGACGACGAAGTTGACGATCCGGTTGCCCGCGGTGGGGGAGTCGGGCGCCGGAAAGGGGTCGGGGAGCCGGGCGTGGTAGCTGCCGTTGCCCTCCTCGTCCGCGATGAAGACGTTGGGGACGCCGAACGGGCTGGGGTGCGAGGGGCCGTCCGGGTCGAGATCGCGGCGCCGGATGGCCATCACGGTGTAGAGACTGTTCGGGATGAGCCCCTGGAACTCCCCGCGGAAGTCCGCCGCGGTGTCCTGCTCGACCAGTGTCACGGTCAGGCTGCCGCGCGCCTTGACCCACTGGCCCAGCGTCACCGGCGCGGTCACCTTCGGCCCGTCCTCCGGTTGCAGATCCGGGATGGGCACCTGGTGGAACGGGTAGCTCGGCCGCACCACGCCGAACGGGTCGGGCTGCTGCTCCGGTGCCATCACCGCCGTGTAGTTCGAGCACGGCAGCGGCAGCGGCAGAGTGCAGAGCACCATCTCCTCGTCCGCCGCGGAGAGTTCCGGCGGCAGCTCCCGGATGATCCGGTACGGCGCGTTGGCGCCGAAGGGCGGGAGGACGCTGTCCGCGGCGACGAGCGCGCGGCCCCATCCGGTCGTCACCTCACCGTTGGGCCGGGCCCGGTTGATCCCGCCGATGACCACGAAGTGCCCGTCGGCGTTCATCACCTCGCTCGGCGGATAGAGCGGGCCCTGTGTCGTCATGCTCAGCTCGTACGTCCGGGAGCGCGTCATCGGCGGGCCTCCGTATCGGACACCCGGCGGTAGATCCGGGTGTAGAGCCCCTCGTCGGTGACGAAACGGGGGTGCGCCTGCCGGGCGATCTCCGCGTAGCGCGCCGAGGCGAACGTCGGCAGATACTCCTGCGGCGGGCAGGAGAACCCGGCGACGAACATCACGCCGGGCTCCGTGCTCAGCAGGGAGTGGTAGGCGAGGAACGCCTCGATCCGCTCGGACTTGCGGACCTCGGCGAAGATGGTCCCCTCCCGCCAGGACAGATACTCCTCGTGCACCGGCGGCTTGACCTCGACATGGCGCAGCTGGATGTACGGCGTCTCCGGCAGCTCCCCGGCAGTGGGCTTCGGCGCCCCCACGAACTCCAGCACCTGGCGGCGGACATCGCCCGTGGCCAGCGGCGCCAGCGCGGTACGCAGTTCACCCCAGCGGTCGGCGCGGGCGGCGAGGTCGGCGAGCCCGGTCAGCGGGGTCAGCTCCAGGACGGTCGGGGTCTCCGTGCTCCGGTAGAGCACGCTGCCGCGGTCCCCGGCGGCGCGGTGGTGGTCCTGCCAGACGGCGAGCGCCTCCTGTGCGGTCTCTTGCGCGACGGGCACCTCTGTCACCAGAAGCAGGGGGGATGTCATCGCAGGCGTTCCCTTTCATGGTTTCTCATGGCGATGGATCGCTGGTCACACCGGTCGTTTCACTCGGCGACCGCGAGTTCGGGCGGCGCGGGCAGCCGCTTGAGCGCGTACCGCACGGCCCGTTCGGCACCGCGGCGCTCCTTGCGCGCCATCACCGTGGCGGGCAGCGCCGTCCCCGTCATCCGTACGGAGGCGACGTGCAGGGCCGCCTGCCGGAAGGTGACCTCGATGTCGAAGAGCAGCAGCTCGGGGTCGCTCAGATCCGCCTGGAGCACCTCGCAGTCGAGGGTGGCGTCCAGCGGGAAGAGGAAGTTGCGGAAGCTGGTCTCCAGGCGGGCGAAGACATGGCTGTAGCGGTGTTCCGGCCGGTGGCAGGTGTAGTAGCGCTCGCAGACCGCGACATACATCTGCCGCGCGGCCTCCAGGACGACCATGCCCTGGACATGGCTCGCCTGGTGATCGAGTTGCAGCTCCTGGTCGTTGTGGAGCCGCAGCGAGGAGCGGAAGGCGGTCTCGGAGCGGCGGGTCAGCCCCGCGATGAGGACATTGCTCTCGCGGTGCTTGTGCGTCTCGGTGTGGTTGCCCAGCCGCCCGCGCGGGCTGCGTTCGATCACGGTGCGCCCGGGGGCGTCGCCGCGCCGCAACTCCTCCTCGATCCGGTCCCAGTCGTAGGCGGTGACGCCCTGCCCCTCGGCGAGGAGCAGGGTGCGGTCGCCGTCCGCGTTGCGGTGGGCACCGGCCCGTAATTGGTCGATGAACCGGGAGACGGTAACGGCGGATGTCTGGTCGGCAAAGGCTTCGTAACGGTCGCCGACGATGAAGAGCGGGGTCGTTTCACTTTCTGACATGCGTGAATTCCATTCATCACATGACCGGCAGGCGTCAGCGCCCGTGCGCCGTCGCACGGTGTACGCCACTGAATTCCGGAAGAGGCCGACGGAAGACGCTCCGACGGCACCGACGGGAGAGAATTTCCACCGCAGTCGACGGGATGTCAGGAGCGGGAAAGGGGTGGGCTCCAGGAGGCCGTGCACGAGAGGCACGTGGTGATCGGGCTGCTCTCCCCTTTCCGGAAAGGGGATATTCGCGAGGGGGAAGTGTCGGGGTCCGTGAGGGGGAGTGGGGGTGTCAGGGGGCCGTGAGGGGGAGTGGGGTGTCAGGGGGCCGTGCGGGGGAGCGGGGGGTGTCAGGGGACCGTTCTCCCGGGCTCGTCCCGGCGTCCGCCCGTACTCGGCAGGACGCTCCCGCCGTGGCGTCGCACATGGGCGCAGAGCACCGGGTCGTCGCCGACGGCCACCGGGTGCCCCACCGAGGACAGCATGTCGAGATCGCTGGAGTGGTCCCCGTACGCCCAGCAGTCCGCCGCCGGGAGGCCGTACGCGGCGATCGTCCGGTCGACGGCGACCGCCTTGGCCTTGCCGATCATCGCCGTGCCGATCTCGCCGGTGAACGCGCCGTCCTCGCCGATCAGCGGGTCCGAGCAGAGCGTCAGATCCACCCCGAAGTCCTCGCCGAGCGGCCCCAGACAGGCCGCGAAGCCGCCCGAGACCAGGACGATGCGGTCGCCCGCGGCCCGGTGGCGGGCGAGTGCGCGGACGGTCGCCGTGACGAAGGCGTCCGGCCCCTCGCGGTACTCCGCGTACCACTCCCGTCCGGCGGCCATGAGCTCCGCGGCGGGGACGCCCGCGAAGTGGGTGTAGTAGACGCGGTTGCCCTCCTCGCGGGGCATCCGCGCGGCCATCGCCCGCAGTTCGTCGGCTCGGCGCCGGTACCGCGTGCCGTCGTCGCCGTTCCGCGCCAGCCAGTGACGCAGGAATGCAAACATGCTCTTTGCGGTGATGAGCGTTTCGTCAACATCGAAGAATGCCGCCGACCGCGGACTTCCGCCCGCGGGACGCCGCTTGTGTACGGCATCTCTTGCCGGTCTGCCTTCCGCTGGTAATCCGGACCCGTCACTCACAGCGCCTACCTCCGTCGGGCGATGCAAATCCACCGGGGAGGAAGGAGAAACCCGTGGGGCAGGCATCACCGCAGTGCGATGTCGTGTCTCTTCAGTCTCAGCCCTCACAGGAGGCCACGCAGCTTACCTTTCGGCCAGCTTCAAAAGTCGGGGTGTGCTCGCGGGCGGGCATTACCGGTAAGTCATGGGTGACTTCCAGGGGTGACGGGAAAGGTCCGGGTCGACATTTTCGTATGTCTTCGTACAGGTGAACGTATGTTCCCGGCGGGCTCCGGCGCGGTGCTGTACTGTGCGTCCGCTCATCCGGCGGCGACGGCCAGAAGCCGACGTAGCCGATCACGGGCGGCGGTGGGGCGCCCGTGATCGGCGGGTGACCGGGGCCGGTACGCGAAGGCCCGCGGTCCGTCCGGCGGCGACGCCGGTCAGCGCAGGTCAGCCGCCGGTCACCGAGGGCCAGAGCCGGTCGCCGTCGCCGTCGAGCACGTACCGGCCGATCCGCTGCTGCCAGGACCGTTCGCCGCCGTCCTCGTCGCGCCAGGACCACATGCGGGTGGTGGCCAGGTGGAGCGGGCTGAGTTCGGTGAAGCCGATCGCGCCGTGCAGTTGGTGGGCGATGCGGGTGATCTCGGCGACCGAGGCGGTGGCCTGCGCGGCGGCGATCCACGCCGGGAACTCCGCGGACTCCGGCGTGGCCAGCGCGGACGCGGCCGCCTCGACGGACGCAGCGACCAGGGCCGCCTCCTCGACGAGCTTCGCCTCCTCCTGCTTGACGGCCTGGAAACCGCTCAGCGGACGGCCGAACTGCCGACGGGAGGCGGTGTGCGCGACCGTCAACTCGACACAGCGGCGGGCCGCTCCGGCGATCAGGGCGGCCCGCGCCAGCCCCGAGCGCCAGGCGGCCTCCCGGACCAGCCCGGCCGGAACGCGGCGGACCCGCTCCGCGGGGACGGCCACATCGAGCAGCACGAGAGCGTCGCGGGGCTCGCCCGCCAGATTCGCACCCGGCGTCTGCCGCCACTCGGCGGCTTCGAGGACGAGGAGCACCGGCCCGCCGTGCGGCCCCTCGGTCAGTACGGCCGCGGCGTCGGCGGACCGGGCCCACGGCACCCGGCGCAGCGTGCCACTGACCCGCAGGGCGTCATCGGTGCCCGCCGCCCCCCGCGGCCCGACCCGGCTGCCGGTGTCCACATGGGCGAACCGCACCTCCAGCGGACCGCTCGCCACCGTCAGCGGACCGTCCGGCACGGCGAGCCCCGCCGCGGCCAGCAGCGGGCGGGCGACGAGCAGCGTCTCGGCCAGCGGCCCCGGGGCGCCGCGGTACCCGGCGTCCCGCGCCAGGGCCACCAGGGTGGCCGGGGCCGTGTCGAGCGGCGGCAGGGCGGCGGCGTCCGCGGCGGGGAAATCGGTGGTGGGGGAATCGGTGCTCATCGGGACAGCTCCAGACCTCGGGTGATGATGCCGCGCAGAATCTCGTTGGTGCCACCGCGCAGCGTGTAGCCCGGCGCGTGCAGAATCGCGGTGGCCAGCAGCTCGGGGAAGCTGCCGGGGGTGGCGTCGGAGCGGGCGGCGGTCGGCAGGATCTCGCGGACCTCGTTGACGAGGTCGCCCTCGAAGCGGGTCCCGAGATCCTTCACCAGCGCCGCCTGCACATCGGCCGGGCGACCGGCCGCCGACGCCGCGGCCACCCCCAACGACAGCTGCCGCAGCGACGCCAGACGCGCGGTGAGACGGCCCACCCGGGCCTCCTGCTCGGGGCCGCCCCCACCGGCCCGCCGCACCTCCGCCACCAGGGCGGTCAGCAGCGGCAGCGTGGACAGGAACCGTTCGGGCCCGCCGCGCTCCAGGGCCAGTTCGCCGGTGACCTGCTGCCAGCCCTCGCCGGGGCGCCCGAGCAGCGCGTCGTCGGCGAGTTCGACACCGTCCAGACGGCAGGAGTTGAAGGTGTGCTCGCCGCTGAGCAGCCGGATCGGCTCGACGTGGACCCGCGGATCGCGCAGATCGACGAGGAACTGGCTCAGCCCGGCATGACGGTCCGCCGCATCCTCGGTCCGGGCGAGCACGATCGCATGGTCGTTGACGTGCGCACCGCCCGTCCACATCTTGGTGCCGGTCAACCGCCAGCCGTCGGCGGTCCGCTCCGCCCGCGTCCGGACCGAGGCCAGATCCGAACCGCTCTCCTTCTCGCTCATCCCGATCGAGAAGAAACAGGTACCGGCGGCGATCCGTGGCAGGAAGCGGTTCCGCTGCGCCTCGGTGCCGTGGCGCAGGATCGTCGGCCCGGCCTGCCGGTCGGCGACCCAGTGCGCCGAGACCGGCGCACCGGCGGCCAGCAACTCCTCCAGGACGACATGGCGTTCGAGGGTGCTGCGCCCGCCACCGCCGTACGCCCGCGGCAGCGTCATCCCGACCCAGCCGCGCTGGGCCAGACGGCGGCTGAACTCCGGATCCCAGCCGGTCAGCCAGGAATCGGGCCGCCCGAGGACGGTACCGGCGGCGCGCTCCGCGGCGAGGAAGGCGCGGACCTCCTGACGCAACTGGCCGACGCTCGGCGGGAGATGGACGGCCCTGAAATCGAGGGCGGAGAAGGACATGGGTGCTCCTTGGAGAGAACTGTGGTGGTCAGGCGCCCGTGAAACGCGGGCGGCGGCGCTCCTGGCGGGCCCGGACGCCCTCGCGGAAGTCGCCGGTGGTGGTCGTCACGGCCTGGGCGAGGCCCTCCCAGGCCAGCGCCTGTTCGACGGTGGGCTGCCCCTGGGCCAGACCGCTCCTGGTCAGCCGGACCGCCAGCGGGGCCGCCGCGGCGATCTCGTCGGCCACCTCCAGCGCGGCGTGGAGCACCTGAGCGGCGGGGAGCGCCTCGTGCACCATGCCGAGGGCGGCGGCCCGGGCGCCGCTGATCAGCCGCCCGGTCAGCAGCAACTCCCGGGTCCGCGCCGGGCCGACGGCCTCGGCGAGCAGCGCGGTGGTCGCCATGCCCGGGTGCAGACCGAGGCGGACGAACGGTGCGCCGAGCCTCGCGTCGGCGGCGGCGTACCGCAGATCGCAGGCGAGGGCCAGGGCCAGCCCGGCGCCCACCGCATGGCCGTTGACCGCCGCGACGGTGGGGACGGGCAGGTCGCGGACGGCCAGCCAGGTCCGGTAGAAGTCCGCCAGCCGCTCCCGGGCGTCGGTGAGGCCCCGGCCGTGCCGGTCGGCGAGTTCCGCCAGGTCGGCGCCGGAGCAGAAGGCGGGGCCGGTGCCGGTGACCACGACGGCGCGCAGCGCGTCGTCCCGGCGCAGGGACCGCATGGCGTCCTGCCACCGTGCGGTCAGCCGGGCGCTCATCGGGTTGCGTTTGGCGGGGTTGTCGAAGGTGAGCACCGCGACGCCGTTCGGTCGGCGCTCGATACGCAGCGGCTCCTGCTCGTCGGATGTGCCGTGGGCGTCCGGGGAGGGTTGCTCGTTCACGGGACCTCGATCCGTTCCGTAGGTGGGGGAGAGGGGGCGGCGCTCAGGCGGTCGGCCGGTGGCCGATCTCGGCGAGGACCTCGTCGGTGTGCTCGCCCAGGTGCGGGCAGTGCCGGTGCAGCCCCGCCGGGGTGGCCCCGAAGCGCACGGGCTGGCCGATGAGGCGGTAGCCGCCCTCGGTGGGGTGCTCGGCGTCCCGGAGCAGTCCGCCCTCGACGGCGTAGGCGCTGGTCGCGGCCTCCTCCAGACTCAGCACCGGCGCGGCGGGAATCCCGGCCGCATCGCAGAACTCCTGCCATTCCGCGGAGGTGTGCCGCTCCGTCAACTCGCCGAGCAGGACGTAGAGGTCGTCGGCGTTGCGGGCGCGCGCGGCGTACGAGGCGAAGCGCGGGTCGTCGGCCAGTTCCGGGCGGCCGACGTGGGCGAAGAAGTCCCGCCAGTTGCGGTCGCTGTAGGGGAGGAGGCACATCCAGCCGTCCGCGGTGCGCGAGGCGGTGCGGCGGGAGCTGAGCGCCCGCGGGTAGCCGATCGGCCCTTCGGGCGGGGTGAGGGTCGCCGCCGCGAGGTGCTCGACGAGGGTGAAGGCCAGCATGGTGTCGGCCATCGGCACCTCGATGTGCTGCCCCTGGCCGGTGCGGTCGCGGTGGTGGAGCGCGGCGAGCACCGACTGCACGATCACCAGCCCGCAGATCTTGTCGGCGAGCACCGTGGGGACGTAGTAGGGGACGCCGCTGACCTGCTCGTTCAGCCACACCAGACCGGAGGCCGCCTGGACCACGTCGTCGTAGGCCGGATGGCCGCCGAGGGCGGAATCGCTGCGGAAGCCCTGGGCGTTGAGGTAGACCAGCCCGGGGGCGGTGGCCGCGACGTCCTCGTAGGTCAGGCCGAGGCGGCGCAGCGCCTGCGGGCGGACGTTGGTGAGGAAGACGTCCGCGGTCGCCAGGAGGGCGAGGAGCGCTTCGCGGCCACCGGGGGCCTTGAGGTCGAGAGCGACGCTGCGCTTGTTGCGGTTGAGGTTGAGGGTCATCACCCCCATACCGGGGCTGCGGGTCGGCGGGTAGTGGCGGGTCAGATCACCGTCCGGCGGTTCGACCTTGATGACGTCCGCGCCGAGATCGCCGAGCTGCCGGCCCGCGTACGGGCCCATGATCACTCCGGCCAGTTCGACCACCCGCACCCCGTGCAGCGGGCCGACCCCGCCGTCCGCTTCCCACCCTGTTGCCATGGCACGTCTCCGCTCTCCACCGGGACCGGCTTCGTACGCCGGGCCGTTGACGTCCAGTCAATTCCTCGGCGTCCCATAGCGTCCAATACTTCCTACCGGCACCTTCCATATGCTGTGACCTATGGAATTGACCCAGCGCCTCCTTGAGCAGGTCGTCGTGCTCGCCGAGGAACAGCACTTCGGCCGCGCCGCCGAACGGCTCGCCATCCGGCAGCCACCGCTCAGCCAGGCGATCCAGCGCCTGGAACGCGGCCTCCGGGTCAGCCTCTTCGAACGGCTGCCGCGCGGGGTCCGGCTCACCCCCGCCGGGCGCGCGTTCGCCGAGGACGCCCGGCGACTCCTGGAGGCACAGACGGCGGCCGTGGACCGGGCCCGCCGGATCGCCGCCGGGGACGAGGGCGAACTCCGCCTCGGCTTCATCAGCAGCCTCGGCTACGACTTCCTGCCGCGCCTGCTCCGCCGCACCCACGCCGCACTCCCCGGTCTCCGGCTGCACCTGGGGCAACACCCCTCCGTGGAGCTGATCGACCGGCTCCGCGCCGGGACCCTCGACCTCGCGCTGGTGCGACTCCCCGTCACCGGCACCGAGCAGCTGACCGTCCGGCGGATCGGCGTGGAACGGCTGGTGGTGGCCCTCCCCGAAGACCATCCGCTCACCGCCGCACCCCGCCTCGACCTGCCGGAACTCGCCGGGGAACCGTTCGCGCTACCCAAGCCGGGCGCACTGCCCGGACTCTCCGAACAGATCGCGCTCGCCTGCGCCCAGGCCGGATTCACCCCGCGGCCGGTCGGCCGGGCGGACGACCTGCCGGGGCTGCTCAGCCATGTCGCCGCCGGTCTCTGCCTGGCGCTCGCCCCCGAGCAGGTACGCACCCTGGGCATCCCCGGCGTGGTGCACCGCCCCCTGCACGGCGCGTCCCCCTATCTGGAGACCACGATCGCCGCCGTGCACCGCGCGGACGGCCCCGACGCCGCCGTCCGCCAGGTCCTGGAACTGCTCGACGGCTGCCACCCACCGGGCGGCCCGGCCACGGACGGCTGAGGTCAGCCGCCCACCGGCTGCTCCGCCGCGCTCCCGCCCGCCGCCGGTTGCTCGGCAAGCTCCGGTACGCCGTCGCCGAGCGCCCGCCGGATGCCGTCGGGGGAGCGGAGCAGCTCCACGAAGGCGCGTTCGGCGGGGGAGAGCAGCCGGTCGCGGCGGCGGACCAGCGAGACGGGGCGGGGGCTCGGCTCGGGGCTCACGGGCAGGATCGTCAGGGTGCCGGAGCGCTCCACATCGTCCACCACCGCGTGTTCGGAGATGAGCGCGACACCAAGCCCGGCGCCCACGCACTGCTTGACCGCCTCCGGTCCCCACACGTCGGACCGGGTGACGGACTCCGTGAGACCCCAGGAGTCCAGGACCCGTTCCTGCTCGGCCCGGGTGTGCGAGCCGGGCTCCCGCATCAGGAAGCACTCGCCCGCGAGCAGCCGGGGAGCGAGCGGCCCGCCGCGCGCGGCGAGCGGGTGGCCGCTGCGGGCGACCAGGACGAGGCGCTCCCGCAGCACCGGTTCGACCAGCAGCGGACCCGTCGCGGCCGGTCCCCCGGCCACCACCGCGATCCCGATGTCCCCGCCCTGGAGACGCTCGGCGACGGCCCGGTTGTTGCCGACGAACACATCGCACTGCACCCCCGGATACCGCGCCCGGAACCGGGCCAGCAGCGCCGGGAGCAGATAGGTGCCGACCGTCGTCGAACCGCCCACCAGCAACCGCCCGTGCTCCAGCGACGACACCTGCTGCACCGCGGCCACCGCCTCGTCGGCCAGCAGGAAGACGCGCTTGGCGTACTCCGCGAGCACCTCGCCCTCGGCGGTCGGCCGGGTCCGCGCCCCCGAGCGGTCCACCAGCGTCACCTTCAGCGACTGCTCCAGGCGGCGCACCTGGTTGGAGACCGAGGGCTGGCTCATGTACAGCTCGTGCGCGGCGGCCGAGAACCCCTGGTGCTCCACGACCTTGAGGAAGATCCAGAGACGGTGCAGGTTGAGCTCCATAGGAGCGCGAGCGTAGCCCAGTACCGACCGCCCGGACAGCCCCGCGGAATACCCCGGTCCGCCCCCGTCCGGCTATGGCCGCCATAACGAACTTCGTGGTTCTGCGCCCCCGAACGCCGGTGATACCCATGGAATCGAGGGCGCCCCACGGCTCCCGCACCTACGACCCACAGGGGTGGACGTACATGAATCCTGTCGCCGGCACCACATGGCAGACCTCCGCCGACGGCCGGCTCACCGTCAACGGCCGCGGCTATCCGCGCCCCGGCCGTCCGGTCGTGGTCGTCTGCATCGACGGCAGCGAGGACGCCTACCACGAACGCGCCATCGCGGACGGCCTGATGCCGTTCACGGAGGGCATGCTGGCCCGCGGCAGCGATCTGCGCGGCGCCTGCACGATGCCGTCCTTCACCAACCCCAACAACCTCTCCATCGCCACCGGCGTCCCGCCCGCCGTCCACGGCATCTGCGGCAACTACTTCTACGACGCCGACGCCGACGAAGAAGTCATGATGAACGCGCCCGAACTGCTGCGGGCGCCCACCCTCTTCGCGGCGTTCTCACAGACCGGCGCCAAGGTCGCCGTCATCACCGCCAAGGACAAGCTCCGCCGCCTGCTCGGCAGCGGACTCGCCGAGGGCGGCATCTGCTTCTCCGCCGAGAAGGCCGACCAGGTCACCCTGGACGAGAACGGCATCGAGAAGGTGCTGGAGTCCACCGGCTTCGACCTGCCCTCCGTCTACAGCGCGGAGCTGAGCGAACTGGTGATGGCCGCCGGATGCGACGTCCTCGAACGCGACCGGCCCGACCTGATGTACCTGTCCCTGACCGACTACATCCAGCACAAGCACGCCCCGGGCTCCCCGGTCGCCAACCGCTTCTACGCCATGCTGGACCGCTACTTCGAGCGGCTCGACGCCCTCGGCGCGGTCCTCGTCGTCACCGCCGACCACGGCATGAACGCCAAGTCCGACGCGGACGGCGAGGCGCAGGTCGTCTTCCTCTCCGACTGGTTCGACACCGCGACCGGCGCGGGCACCAGCCGGGTCGTCCTGCCGATCACCGACCCGTACACCGTCCACCACGGCGCGCTCGGCTCGTACGCGACCGTGCATCTGCCGGACGGCGCGGACCGGGAGGCGCTGCGCCACCGGCTCGCCGCGCTCGACGGCGTCGACACGGTCCTCACCCGCGAGGAGGCGTGCGCCCGGTTCGAGCTGCCCGGCGACCGGATCGGCGACCTCGTCGTCATCGCCGAGCGCAACACCGTCCTCGGCACGACCGCCGCCCGGCACGACATCTCCGGCTTCAAGGAGCCGCTGCGCTCGCACGGCGGGCTGACCGAACAGCGGGTGCCGGTCCTGGTCAACCGGCCCGTCGAACTCCCCGCCGGTCACCGGCTGCGCAACTTCGACGCCTACTGGATCGGCTGCCACGCGGCGGCGGGGGAGTCGCTCACCGGCTGAGCGGAGCCCGCCCCCTCTTTTCCGATCAAGGCCAGTCAGCCGCCCCGGCGTGAGCACGGTGACACCGGGGCGGGCCAGTCCCGGCCCCGGCGCGCCGCCGAGGTGCGCGCCGGGGCCGTGCCGTTCCCGGATCCGCGGGCGCCCCCACCCCGACGGCCCACCGGTTCAGCCTCTTCCGCTCCGTCGAGGATGGGAGTACCCATGGCCGACACCGAACCACCCGTCACCACCCGCCAGGCCCAGCGCACCGTCCACCCGCACCTGGTGAGCCCCCGGCTCCGGTGGCAGATCTTCGCCGTCACCTGGATCGCCTACGCGGGCTTCTACTTCGTGCGCCAGGCGTTCTCCGTCGCCAAACTCGGCATCCTGGACGACCCGGTCCTCTCCCACACCCTCTCCGAACGCGTCCTCGGCGTCATCGACGCGGTCTACCTCGCGGCCTACGCCGTCGGGCAGTTCGTCTGGGGCGCCTGGTCCGACCGGTTCGGCCCGCGCGTCGTCGTCCTCACCGGCATGGTCGGCGCGATCGGCGCGGGGCTGCTGATGGGCGCCTCCAGCGCGCTGCTCGTCTTCGGCGGCGCCATGATCGTCCAGGGGCTCGCCCAGTCGGCCGGGTGGGCGCCGCTCTGCAAGAACATGGGCGCGTTCTTCCCGGTCGCCGCCCGCGGCCGGGTGCTCGGCTTCTGGTCCACCAACTACGCGTTCGGCGGGCTGGCCGCGCCCCCGTTCCTCGGCTGGCTGGCGTACTCCGTCTTCGACAGCTGGCACGCCGCGTTCTTCTGCGGCGCCGCGACCCTCGCCGCCGTCCTCGTCCTCTTCGTCCTCTTCCAGCGCGACGCGCCCGCGGCGGACGGGGAGACGGCGCGGCGGGCGCAGGCCACCGCCGAACGGCCCCGGCGCGGCGGCCTCGCCCTCTACCGCAAGACCCTGAGCGACCCCGCCGTCCGCACCCTCGGCGCCGCCTACTTCCTGCTCAAACCGGCCCGTTACGCGATTCTGCTGTGGGGTCCGGTGCTGGTCAGCCAGCGGCTGCCGCAGGTCGACAAGGTCGCCGCGACTGTCATCCCGGTGGCGTTCGGCGCCGCGGGCGTGATCGCGCCGATCGCCGTGGGCTGGGTGTCGGACCGGCTCTTCCAGTCCCGGCGGGTGCCCGCCTGCGTCCTGTCGCTGGCCCTGCTCACCGTCGTCCTCGCGCTGTTCATGCCGCTCACCGCGACCGACAGCGTCGGCGTCATGGTCGCGCTGCTCGCCGTGATCGGACTCGCCGTCTACGCCGCCGACTCGATGATCTCCTGCGTCGCCGCGGTGGACTTCGGCTCCGAGGAGGGCGCGGGCACCGCCGCGGGCCTGGTCAACGGCTGCGGCTCGGTCGGCGCGATCCTCGGCGGACTGCTCCCCGGCTTCCTCCCCGGCTCCGCCCTGTTCCTGCTCTTCTCCGTCGCCGCCGCGCTGGCGGGCGCGGTCATGATCCCGCACTGGAACCGCCGCCCGCGCACGGCCGCCACCCAGTGATCTCCCTTCTCCGTTCGTACGTGTTCCGTCCGAAAGGCAGGCAGACATGAACCGTCAGCACACGGACACCGCCGTCGTCGGCGCCGGCATCGTCGGTCTCGCACACGCCCTCGCCGCCGCCCGCCGCGGCCGCAAGGTCGTCGTCTTCGAACGCGACGACTACGCCGTCGGCGCCTCCATCCGCAACTTCGGGATGATCTGGGCCGTCGGCCAGCAGCGCGGCACGGTGTACGGGCGGGCGCTGCGCAGCCGCGAGATATGGCTGGACATCGCCGCGAAGAGTGGCCTGTGGGCCGCCGGGACCGGCTCGCTGCATCTGGCCCGCCACCCCGACGAGGTCGCCGTCCTGGAGGAGTTCCTCCAGCTCAGCGACGCGGCCCGGGAGCAGGGTGCCCGGCTGCTCACCGCCGACGAGGCCGCCGACCGCTCCGGCTTCGTCCGCCGGGACGGGCTGCACGCCGCGATGTGGAGCCCCACCGAGGTCAACGTCGACCCACGCCGCGCCATCCCCGCCGTCGCCGAGTACCTGGCGGCCGAGTACGGCGTCGAATTCCGCTTCGGCACCCATGTCCGCGACATCGCGATGCCGACCGTCGCCACCACCGCGGGCGACTGGGACTGCGACCAGGTCTTCGTCTGTTCCGGCAACGACTTCGCCTCGCTCTACCCGGAGGTCTTCGCCGCCAGCGGTCTGACCCGCTGCAAGCTCCAGATGATGCGCACCGCCCCGCTCGCCGACGGCCGCGCGCTCGGCCCGATGCTCTGCGGCGGCCTCACCCTGCTCCACTACGCGGCCTTCGACGGCTGCCCCTCGCGGACCGCACTGGCCGAACGGATGGGCACGGAACGGCCGTTCCACCGGACGAACGGCATCCACGTCCTCGTCTCGCAGACCGCCGACGGACGCCTCACCCTCGGCGACTCGCATGTCTACGGGCCCACCCTCGGGCCGTTCGCGGACGGTGCGGTGGACGACGCCGTCCTGGAGTACCTGGACACCTTCGCCGCGCTGCCGCCGGAGGCGGAGGTCACCGAACGCTGGGTCGGCTTCTACCCCTCGCTGCGCGACGGCCGTACCGAACTGGTCGTCGACCCCGAGCCCGGTGTCACCGTCGTCAACGGCGTCGGCGGCGCCGGGATGACGCTCTCCTTCGGCCTGGCCGAAGAGGTCCTCGCCACCCGCTGACCGCCCCGCCCGCGCCGAAGGGCCGGTACCTCCCGGGAGGCACCGGCCCTTCGGCGCGGGATCAGTACGCGATACAGGCCGAGTGCCACGCCGTGTAGAAGTCGAAGACCTCCGGCGAGCACTCCGGCGGGCCGTACTGGCTGGCCTTGTCGCCGACGTGCGGCAGATGCGCGTACGCGCCCACCCCCGGCCGGTTGACGTGCAGCATCCCGGCCTCGAAGCGGTCCATCGCCTCGAACGCCCGGCTCTGCGAGGCGGTGAACACGGTCCCGGACATCCCGTATTTCACCGAGTTGGCGATCCGCAGCGCATCGTCGAAGTCCTCGGCGTCCACCACCGCGAGCACCGGCCCGAACACCTCCTCCTGCGCCAGCTCCGCATCCCACGGCACATCCCGGATCACGGTCGGCTGCACATAGCAGCCGTCCGGCAGATCCGCCCGCTCCGCCCGGCCACCGCCGCACACCACCTTCCCGCCGTCGCGCTGCGCCCCCGCGATCGCCGCGAGCGCCGCGTCCCGGCGGACGGTGTCCACGACCGGGCACAGCTCGGACGCCGGGTCGAAGCCGGGACCGACCCGCAGCCGCCCGACCCGGGCGACGAGCCGCGCCAGGAACTCCTCCCGCACCCGGACGTCCACCACCGCCCGGCTGGTCGCCGAACACCGCTGTCCGGCCTGGCCGAACGCGCCGTGCACGACCGCGTCCACCGCCTTGTCGAGGTCGGCGTCGTCACACACGACGACCGCGTTCTTACCGCCCAGTTCGAGCTGGGTACGGAGCAGCCGGTGCGCCCCGCCGGTGTGGATCGCGGTGCCGATCGGCAGCGAACCGGTGAAACTGATGCCCGCCACCGCCGGGTTGGCGACCAGCGCCTCACCGGCCGCCGCATCGCCCTGTACGAGGTTGAGCACCCCGTCCGGCAGCCCGGCCTGCTGGAAGACGTCCACCAGCAACGCCGAGGTGAGCGGCGTCAGCGGGGACGGCTTCAGCACCGCGGTGCACCCGGCGAGCAGCGCCGGGGCGACCTTCCACATCGGGATCGCCAGCGGGAAGTTCCACGGCGAGATCAGCCCGACCACGCCGATCGGCCGCCGGAAGGTGTACGCGAAGGTCCGCGGCTCCTCCGCCGGGGCGGTGACCCCACCGAGCAGCCGCGCCTGCCCCGCCGTGAACTCCAGCACCGCCCGGGCGCGCCGGACCTCGCCGACCGCCTCCTTCAGCAGCTTGCCCTGCTCGCGTGTGATCGCCCGGGCCAGCTCCTGCGTACGCTCCTCCAGGAGGTGCAGCGCCCTCGTCAGGAAGGCCGCGCGCTCGACCGGACCGATGCCGCTCCAGTGGCCGAGCGCCCGCCGGGCCTCCTCGACGGCGAGGTCCACATCGGCGCCGCCCGATTCCGCGAACTCTCCCAGGACGTCGGAGAAGTCGGCCGGGTTCACATCGGCGCGGCGCTGTCCCGACTGCGCCGCGACCCACCGCCCGCCGATGTGGTTCCCCGTCAGATGCCCCGCCACCTCGAACCGTGTGTCTCCCGGTGCCACAGCCATTCCCTGCTCCTTCGCAGCCGGTGGGATCGTCCCCGCCACCCTCACCCGGCGAACGGCACGTGAACAACGGGCGATCTGCCAATACCAGGTATAGGGCGCGGTTATGCGGCGGCCTCGCGGAGGCGCGGGCGGTGCGCGCGCTCAGGCGTGGTACGTGGCGAAGTCCTTCTCCTGCGCCGTGTTCAGCTCGACATGGACGCCGCCCTTCTTGTCGACGTACACCAGATCGGCCTTGTGGTCCCCGTTGATGTCGACGAACTGGATCCGCTCCCCAGGGGCGCCGGTGTCCTTCATGAACCGGCCCATGTCGAAGGGGCGTTGCCCCGCCTTGTAGCCCCGGTTGAGCCAGGCACGCGCCCCGCCCCCGGGAGTGATGAGGATCTGGTCGGCGTAGCCGTCCCCGTTGATGTCGGCGAAGGTCAACGGGTGCGGGCTCCGGAGCGGCCAGCCGATCTGCTGGGGCGGCGACCAGTCCAGGAACGTCCGTCCGTCCTCGGTCCGGAAGCCGCGGTTCCACCAGACCCGGACCGTGCCGTCCTCGTCCACCAGCAGGTAGTCGGCCTTCTTGTCCCCGTTGAGATCGGCGAACTGGACCTTCGTGGTCTTCTCGATGTCCAGCGTGTCTCCGGTGGATCCTTCCGTGAAGACGTCGGCGACGGCGTCGCTCCGCTTCATGCACATCTTCGCGCCGTCGGGAGCGTCCTTGACCACCCAGGTGCGGACGCTCACCCCGCCGGTCCGGTCGATCACCAGACAGTCCGGCCAGGTGTCACCGTCGATGTCACCGAACCGCAGGGCGTCCCCGTCCGCTCCGGGATCCGGGGCGTACGAATTGCGCCCCTTCTCGCCGTACCGCAGATCCTTGCCCCGGAGTCCGCCGTTCCACCAGAACGCGAACGTCTGGTCCTTGCGGACCGTCACGTAATCCGCCTTGCCGTCCTGGTTGAGGTCGACCAGCCAGAACGCGGTCGTGGCCGGGAACCTCTGGGGCGGGGTGAGGCCGTACTTCTCCGGCTTCGCGTCCGGGGCGCTCGCCCCGGTCCGCTCGGCGGCGGGCGTCCGGTCGTCCGGCGGGTCGACGGGGTCGGGTGAGCTGAGACCGCTGGGCGCGACGGCGCCGGAGGTGTGGGCGGTGCTCTTCCATGGCAGAGGGGCGAAGAGCAGGACCGGCACGGCGACCGCCACCGCGGCGACCGCGGCGACCGTGACCGTCCGGCGCCGCCGCTTCCGGTCGGGCGCCGCCCCGCCGGACGGCGGCAGGTCCGGGGGAGTCCACGGCGGCGGGACCGGGCGCGGCGCCCCGGGGTCGGAGCCGGACGGGGCGTGCGGCGTGGCGAGGAGGAGGCGGCGCACCGCGGTGAAGGTCCGGTGCCGGGGGGAATCGGCCTTCAGGATGCTGGAGTGGTCGCCCGGCAGCGCGGAGCTGTCGGGGAAGACCGACTGCGCCGAGGCGCGGGACACCACCCCGTCGCTCTCGCCGGCGTACACCGTCACCGGGATGGGACAGGTCCGATCGGTGACCTCGGCGGCTTTCACGACATCGTTGAGAACCGTCCGCAGCGTCGCGCCGACCTGATCGCTGAGCGGACGCAGATCCTTCTCCTGCGGATGGCGGCGGCCCAGCGCCCGCCGACGCAGCGACAGCAGCAACTCGGAACCGTTGCTCGGGCAGGCGATCATCACCAGCCGCTGGATCCGCGCCAGTTCCGTGCCTCTGCCGTCCTGGAGCATCCGGGCCAGATAACGCTGGGCGACCAGCCCTCCCTGACTGTGGGTGAGCAATACCAGGTGGTCGAATGCACCGGCTTCGGTGGCCAGAAATTCCTTCAGACTGTCGGCCACGGTGTCGAGCGACGGAAATACCCGCAACGGATGGAGCGGCAGCAATCCGGTGGCATATTCGAAAGCCAGCGGCTCGACGAAACCGAGATCCCGATCCGCGGTGATCAACCTGCGCAACGGCTCCCACACCTGCGGACCGGACATGATTCCGTGGACCATCACCAGGCCCAGTCGGCTGTCCCCCACGACGCCAACCCCTTCGGCTCAGAGAAATGAGAAGCCTTACCCTAATCCGCTTCTTCACCCGCCCTGAGCGACGAACTGTCGTACGGCACAAGGGAGTTGGTCCGAAAATCGACTCGCGTACGGCGGCCGACGACGCCGCAGAGTTGACGCCGGAGGCCGCGAGCCGCGAACGGGCCGGGGCGCGAACAGAGAAAGACGGATTCCATGTCACACCCGGGCGGGCCACCCGGTCTTCTCCCATGAGAAGGATTCACCCCTAGGAGGAGACCGATGGCCCGCATTTCCCTCGACCCGCCGCGCACCCTGCTGTACCGGATCGGCGCCTGGTACTCCCGGCGCCGCTTCGGCGCGGTCCTCGAACCGGCGCGTGCGCTGGCCCACCACCGCAAGGTGATGCTGACCGACATGCGGTTCGAGATGTCCGTCGCTCGATGGAACAAGCTCGACCCCCGGCTGAAGCTGCTCGCCGTGATGGCCGGTGCGCATCTCATCGGCTGCTCCTGGTGCACCGACTTCGGCTACTGGGAGGCGCACCGCCACGGCATGCCGCGCGAGAAGCTGCACGCCGTACCGGACTGGCGCCACCACCGCGAGGCGTTCACCGCGCTGGAGCAGGACGTCCTGGAGTACGCCGAGGCGATGACCGAGACACGGCCGACCGTCACCGATGAGCTGGCGGCGCGGCTGATCGGGCGGCTCGGCGAGCCCGCGTTCGTCGAACTCACCGCGATCATCGCCGTGGAGAATCTGCGCTCCCGGATGAACAGCGCCTTCGGCCTCACCGGCCAGGGCTTCTCGGACCGGTGCGAGGTACCGTCCCCGGCGTGAGCGCGTTGGAACTCTTCGAGGAACACCGGCCGGTGCTGTTCGGCCTCGCCTACCGGATGCTGAGCAGCGCCGCCGACGCCGAGGACATCGTCCAGGACACCTGGCTCAGATGGAGCACCGTCGACACCGCTTCGGTCGCCCACCCCCGTGCGTACCTCTGCCGGATCGTCACCCACCTCGCGATCAACCGTGCACAGTCGGCCGCCGTCCGCCGCGAGTCGTACGTGGGCCCGTGGCTGCCGGAACCGCTGGTGACCGCGCCGGACTCCAGCGCCGAGGTCGAGCGGGCGGAAGCGGTCTCGTTGGCGATGCTGGTGGTGCTGGAGACGCTGTCGCCGCTGGAGCGGGCGGTGTTCGTCCTCAAGGAGGTGTTCGGCTTCCAGCACCCCGAGATCGCCGGGATGCTGGACCGCTCCGAGGCGTCGGTGCGGCAGGTCGCCAGCCGGGCCCGCCGCCATGTGCGCGACCGGCGGCCCCGCTACGACGCGCCCGCCGCCGTCCGGCGCCGGGCCACCGACGAGTTCCTGGCCGCCTGCGTCGGCGGGGACCTCAACCGGGTGCTGGCGATGCTCGCCCCGGAGGTGACCGCCTGGACCGACGGCGGCGGGAAGATCCGCGCCGCGCTGCGCCCGATCACCGGCGCCGACAAGGTCGCCCGCTGGCTCCTCGGCATCCTCGCCACCCCGATACCGGACGCCCGCGTCCACGACGTCCTGGTCAACGGCGAGCCCGGCACACTCCTCACCTCGGGCGCCCGCCCGGACTCGGTGGCCTGCTGCGACTTCCACGAGGACGGCACCGTCAGCGCCATCCGGCTGATCCGCAACCCGGACAAGCTCACCCGCGTCCGGTACGCGGGCTGACCCGGCCCGCTACCGCGCGGCCGGGCGGGCGGTCGCCGTGACCCGCACCGTGGCTCCCGGAGCGGCCGCCGGGAGCCGCAGCCGGGCACCGCCGGGTCCGCTGTGGACCACCACCGCCGGGCCCGCGCCGGTCACCGCGACCCGCGCCCCGCCGGGGAAGGCGGTCGCGGGGAGGGAGAGCAGCGTCCAGGCGCGCCGGGTGGTGCGGTCGGCGGTCAGGGTGAGGGTGTACGTCCGGGTGGACGGGGCGTACGACTCGCTGCCCGGAACGCCCGCCACCGCGGGCGCGTACGGGGCGAAGGCGGGCCGCTTGCCGGGGGCGGGGCGGCCGTCGGCGTCGTAGGCGCAGTAGCCGCCGCCGTCCCGGGCGCGGCAGTCGTACCACAGGGCCCAGCCCGCGGCGAAGCGGTCCATCGAGGCCACCTGACGCCGGAACAGTTCCGCGTTGCCGGGGGTGACGGCCTGCGG
The DNA here is from genome assembly GCF_000718015.1 of Streptomyces catenulae. Classification (GTDB taxonomy): domain Bacteria; phylum Actinomycetota; class Actinomycetes; order Streptomycetales; family Streptomycetaceae; genus Streptomyces; species Streptomyces catenulae. The sequence continues at coordinate 94,519 of NZ_JODY01000005.1, forward strand.
CGGGCCCCATTCGCCGACCAGGACCGGCAGCCGGTGGGCGGCGGGGTAGGCGCCGACGGCGGCCTCGTACCTCTCGACGAAGCGGCTCGTGGGGTCCCAGTCGGCCCCCGCTTCGACGGCCGTGTCGTAGTAGTGCGGGGCGAACCCGAGGCGGTCCGCGCCCGGCCGGGGGTCGGTGAAGCCGGGCAGGCGGGTGGGCACGCCCTCGCCGACCAGGACGGTGGGCTCGACGAAGAGCCAGGCGTCGGGGTCGGCGGTGCGGACGGCGCCGATCAGCCGCCGGTACATCGCCGCCAGCCGTCCGCGCTCCAGGGTGGCGGAGGCGCGGATCCGGGCGGCGGGGTCGGTCGGGTCGCCGGGGACCGGTCCGAAGGGCTCGTTGAACAGGTCGTAGCCGAGCAGGGAGCGGTGGCCGCGGAGCGCGGTCGCGACCTCGGCGTAGGCGGCTGCCTGGGCGGCGCGGAGGTCGCGGTCGTCGTAGAGATGGGTGAAGGCTGCCTGGACGGCGGGCTGGAAGTACTCCGCGAACCAGTCGTCCGGATCGGGCTCGAAGGGCAGCCCGTCGGTGCGGGTGGCCCAGGCGGGGATGCCGTGGTGGCCGAAGGCCGGGCCGTAGACGTCCTGGTGCCAGTCGACGAGGACCAGCACCCCGTACCGGTCGGCCCAGCCCATGATCTGCCGGAGGGAGGAGAGATAGGTGGTGTCGTAGTGGCCGCGGCGCGGTTCGACCCGCTCCCACTGGATGGTCAGCCGTAGCAGGTTGAAGCCGTCGTCCGCCAGCCGGGCGAGGTCCTTCTCGGTGACCTTCTCGTTCTTGCCGAGGTTGAGGCCGCGCAGCCGCAGGGCCCGGCCGTGCCGGTCGGTGAGGTACGTCCGGCCGTCGGGGGTGGTGACGGTGCCGGTGGGGAGGGGCCGGTCGGCGGCGGGTGTGCCGTGGACGGCCGCCGCACCGGATCCGTCGGGGGCCCGTGCGGCGGCGGCCGGGCCCGCCGTGGGGAGGACGGCGCAGAGCAGGGCGAGGCCGAGGCCGAGGATCGCGGCGGTGCGGCGCGGATGCATAACAGCCCCCAGGCGGCAGCGAATTGACGGTAGGTCAGGTGTGCGATGGCCGTAACCTACCCTTCGGCGCCGTCGCCTGCCATCGGTAGCCGCCTTCGCCGGTGGTGCGGGGCGGCGGCGCCCCCGGCTCCCGTGGTGGGTGCCGGGCGCGCGACACGAACCGGTTCCCGCCCCTTCACTCCGGGCCGGGGCCGGGCTACCGTTCAGCAACCGATATCCCCTGAAGGGGCTTTTATGCGGAATCTGTCACGTCTGGCCACGGTCGGCGCCGTGCTGGTCGCCCTCTCGCTCTCCGTCGGCCCGGCCCAGGCCACCCCGGGCGGCCCCGGGATCACCGTCAAGGACATCGCCCGGACCACCGTCGGCGACTGGGACTACATCCTGCGCGAGATCACCATCCCGCCGGGCCAGGGCACCGGATGGCACTACCACGACGGCACCGTCTACGGCCATGTCAAACAGGGCACGCTGAGCCACTTCGACGCCACCTGCGCCTCGGACGGCGTGTACCCGAAGGGCAGCAAGATCACCGAACCGGCGGGCGCCGACCATGTGCACATCGGTGAGAACCGCGGCACCACCGATGTCGTTCTGGAGGTCCTGTACGTACTGCCGCACGGGGCTCCCTACGCACAGGACGTCCCCAACCCGGGGTGCGACTTCGGGTGAGCGCCGGGCGGATCCGGCCGCGCCGCCGTCCGCGCAGGGCACCGTGCGGACGGCGGCGGCGACCGGCGCCGGGTCAGTTGTGCGCGATGAAGTCGGTGACCAGCCGGTTGAACTCATCGGCGTGCTCGATCATGGCCCAGTGGCCGCAGTGGTTGAGCAGCACCAACCGGCTGTGCGGGATGTTCGCCAGCAGATAGAGCGAGCTCTCGTACGGGACCACGCGGTCGTCGCGCCCGTGGATGAGCAGCGTCGGCACCTGGATACCGGGGAGCAGATCGGGGTCGACCCACTTCGGCAGCGGGGCGCCCTCGGGGAGTCCGTCGACGTAGTTGCGCAGATGCTCCGGGCGGGCGAGCGCGGCGTCCGAACGGGCCTGGCACAGCTCGGGGGTGGCGAACCGCTCGGTGTCGTAGACCATGATCTCGACCAGGCGGCGCATGTTCTCCGGACCGGCATCGCGGTACGCCTCGATGAGGACCTTCAGGCCCTCGGAGGGGCCGCCGCCGGGGCCGAAGAGCGTCGCCATCCGGCCGACCGGCGGCCCCATGGTGACCAGGTGCGAGATCCGGTCGGGGTGTTCGGTGGCGAGCCGCAGGGAGGTCTGGCCGCCCATCGAGTTGCCGATGAACGCGGCCTTCTCCAGGCCCAGGGCGTCCAGGAAGGCGATCGCCGTCTCGACGTGGTCGAGCTGCTCGACGGTCGCGGCGTCCGACTGGCCCCAGCCGGGCATGTCGACGGCGTACACATGGAAGTGCTCGGCCAGCGCCTCGATGTTGCCGGAGAAGTTGCTCCAGCCGGTGGCGCCGGGACCGCTGCCGTGCAGCAGGACGACGGGGTGTCCGGCCCCCGCCTCGTAGTAGCGCAAGTTCCAGCCGCCCGCCTGGACGGTGCGGGCGATGCTCTGGGGGTCGAGGGTCATCGGTGGTTCTCTCCAAGGGGGTCGGGGGCGGCGGCGAGCAGTTCGGCGACGGCGCCCGGGGAACGGTGGCCCCAGCTGTGCAGCTTGTCGAGCGTCCGCACCTCCCACGTCGCGTCGTCGATGATCAGCCCGCCCCAGCCGTACTCGATGCTGAAGCCCGAGGGCGTGAAGACGTAGAAGCTGAACATGTGGTCGTTGGGGTGCATGCCGAGCGTCATCTCGAAGGGCTGCCCGGCGTCCATGCAGCGGTCGTAGGCGGCGCCGACGTCGCGGATGTCGGTGACCTCGACCATGAAGTGGTGGACGGCCTTCGGGGACGGCATGTCGCCGAAGGCGACGGTGTGGTGGCGGCCGTTGCAGTGCAGGAAGATCAGGTCGGCGACGATCCCCGGGGACAGCTCCTCGACGATGATGTCGCTGATCCGGAAGCCGAGCAGGTCCATGTAGAAGGCCAGATACTCCTCGCGGGAGACCCCGTGTGCCAGCAGGACCTGGTGGCCCGCGCCGCCCGCGCCGGTCACGAAGGAGCCGAGCAGCTTCGCGGAGGCGAACGGGGTGGCGGCGTCGGCCAGCCCGGTGACCAACTCCAGGCGGTTGCCCAGGGGATCGGTGGTGAGGAAGATCCGGTCCACCCTGCGGGCGGTGGCCAGTGCGGCGTCGCCCTCGGTGACCTCGATCCCGGCCGCGCGGACCTTCCGCACCAGGGCGTCGAGCGCCTCCGCGTCCGCGACCTCGTAGCCGCTGGCCACCAGATCGTCGGCCGGGCCCTCGGTGAGGATCCAGCGGTGGGCCTTCTCATCGGTGCGCAGCGTCAGACCGTCCCGGGTCCGCTCGCCGAGCTGCATACCGAGCAGTTCGACGCCGAAGTGTTCCCAGTCGGCGATGCTGCTGACTTCGTAGACGACGTAGCCGAGTTCTGTCACCCCGGTCATATGGCTGCTCCTTGTCGTTCCTGCCCTTGCGGTCGGCGTGGCGGTGTGTGTCATGCGGGGACGGCCAGGCCGCTGGTGTCGGCCGCGGCGACGAACTTGTCGGGGCGTACCGCGACGGCGCGGACGCCGAAGCCGCGCAGCCACGGCAGCAGGACCTCGTCGAGGTCCACGAGCTCGTCGGGCCCCTGGGTGCGGGCCGACTTCGGGCGCACCGCGAGGTAGCGGGCGCCGAGCGCGTCCCAGGCCGCCTTCTCCTCGGGGGTGAGCAGGGCGGCGGGGTCGGTGTCGTCGCCGAGCAGGGCGAAGCCGCTGCCCAGCAGGGTGTCGAGACGGGACGTCCGGCCCGCGGTGTTGCCGACGACCGGCTGCGGCACCATCCGGCCGACGATGCTGTGCCCGTCCACCGGGCCGCGCAGCCAGCCGTCGCGGAGCAGCGGATCGGCGTTGAGCGGCGGCTCGACGCCGGTGACCTCCTGCTTGATGACCTGGCCGAGGGCCACCGCGAGTTCGGTGTAGAACGTGGCGCTCGGGCGGCGCTCGGTCTCGTAGGTGTCGAGCCAGCTCGCGGGCAGTTCGCCCTTGAGGACGCGGGCGAGCTTCCAGCCCAGGTCGTGGGCGTCGCGGATACCGGTCTGCATTCCGGCGCCCGCCCACGGCGGCATCAGATGGGCGGCGTCCCCGGCGAGGAAGACCCGGCCGCTGCGCCAGGTGTCGGCCATCCGGACGTGGTGCTTGTAGAAGGCGTGCTGGTGGATCTCGACGTCGTCCGGGGTGACGCCGAGGGCTTCGAGCAGCGGCCACACCTCGGCGCTCGTCGGGTAGTCGGCCGGGGTCTCGTGGGGGAGGAGCGGGATCTCCCAGCGGTGGTTGCCGGCCGAGAGCGGGATGTCGACGACCGGGCGTTCCCGGTCGGACCAGAAGGTCAGCGTGTCGCGGTCGGGCCACCAGCGCTTGACCCGGCAGTCGATGACCACCCAGGTGACATCGCCGGTGTCGCCGAGGAGGCGGCAGCCGACCCGGCCGCGGGTGGTGCTGCTGCCGCCGTCGGCGCAGATCGCGTACCGGGCGCGGACGGTGCCGCGCTCGCCCGTCGCGGTGTCCTCGGTGGTGACCGTGACCCCGTCGGCGTCCTGGGTGAGCTCGGTGACCTCCGCGCCGTAGCGGACGGTGAGACGGTCGCCGTACTCCTGCGCCGCGGCGCGCAGTTCCGCCTCCATGGTCGGCTGGTAGATGTTGAAGGCGCGGGCGCTGCAGCCCAGCTCCGACCGCGGGCGGTCGACGCGCATGAGCTGGGTGCCGTCGTAGGTGATCCAGCGCAGCGCGCGCTGGGGTTCGATCTTCTTCTCGACCCGTTCGTCGATGCCGAGGTCCTGGAAGATCCGCATCGTCCAGTCGTCGACCGTCACGGCCCGGGCCCGGGGATAGAGGTCCTTGTCCCGCTCCAGGGCCATGGCGGAGACGCCGTTCCTGGCGAGGGTGAGAGCGGCGATCACTCCGGTCGGGCCGTACCCGACGAGGGCGACATCCGCGTCGTAGCTGTGGGTCATGCGATGACTCCGTCATACCGTCCGCAGCACTGCGGAAGTGTTGGATCGATCGGTCCATTAGTTGCGAGGCTAACAGCGCGCTTCGGCGGTGTGTCAAGGGTTGGTACGCGGAATGACGGGAGGATTCCGGAGGCCGAAAACAGTTGCCGCGCACAGCACTTCGGGCTGCCCCCGGCACGTGCGGGGACAGCCCGTAAACTTCGGCGAATGCAGAATTCCGCGCGGCAGGCGCACTCCGTGAACCGACGCGGCCGACGGTCACGGCAGGAGATCCTCGACGCGACCGCCCGCGTGATGGCCGCCCGCGGGTACGCGGGCACCTCGATGTCGGCGCTGGCCAAGGAGTCGGGCCTACCGAAAAGCGCCTTCTACCACCACTTCGACTCCAAGGCGGGCCTCCTCTCCGCCGTCATGGAACGCGGCGCGCACGAGTACTTCGACGCCATGCGGGAGGCGCACCGCGAGCCCCCGGAGGGCGGTACGCCCCGCGAGCGCCTCGGCTGGTACCTCCGACGGTCCGGGGAGGTGCTGGAGCACCGGGAGGACTTCCTGCGGCTGCTGCTGGTCCTGGTGATGAGCCATGAGGCGGCCGAGGCACCGGAGGCGCTGCGGACCGTGATCACCATCCGCGACGAGGGACGCGCCTACATGCGCCACATGATCCGCTCGGCGTTCCTCGGCGAGGGCGAGGCCGTCGCGGACCGGGTCGCGGACGCGCTGGCCCACTTCGGCATGGCCGGGTTCGACGGCGCCTTCGTCTCCCTCCAGTCGGCGGACGGCAAGCCGATAGGGGAGTACATGAGCGAACTCACCGACTCCGTGGCAGCGCTCGGCGAGGCGCTGGCCCGGACCCCCTGACCACCGGCCGGGCCCGGACCCGGCCGGTGGCGCGCCACGTCAGGCGGGCTGCGCCGCGCCCCCGTCCGCGAGGGTGAGCGCGATGTCGACGATCATGTCCTCCTGGCCGCCCACCAGACGCCGCCGCCCGCACTCCATGAGGATGTCGCGGACGTCCACGCCGTACCGCGCCGAGGCCGCCTCGGCGTGGCGGAGGAACGACGAGTAGACACCGGCGTACCCGAGGGTGAGCGTCTCGCGGTCGACGCGCACCGGGCGGTCCTGGAGCGGCCGGACGAGGTCGTCGGCGGCGTCCTGGAGCCGGAACAGATCGCAGCCGTGGGTGAACTCCGACAGATTGGCGACCGCGATGAACGCCTCGATCGGGCAGTTGCCGGCGCCCGCGCCGTGCCCGGCCAGCGAGGCGTCCACCCGCCGGACGCCGTGCTCGACGGCGACGACCGAGTTGGCGACCGACAGCGACAGATTCTCGTGGGCGTGGATGCCGATCTCGGTCCCGGCGTCCAGCACGTCCCGGTAGGCGCGCACCCGGGCGACCACGTCGGGCATGGTGAGCCGCCCGCCGGAGTCGGTGACGTAGACGCAGTGCGCGCCGTAGGACTCCATCAGCTTCGCCTGCCGGGCCAGCTCCTCGGGCGGCGCCATGTGGGAGAGCATCAGGAACCCGGAGACGTCCATGCCGAGTTCGCGCGCCGCGGCGATGTGCTGCGCGGAGATGTCGGCCTCGGTGCAGTGGGTGGCGACCCGGACCGAGCGGACCCCCAGGTCGTGGGCGCGCTTCAGCTCGTGCACGGTGCCGACGCCGGGCAGCAGCAGCGTGGTGAGGCGGGCGCGTTCCAGGACCGAGGCGGCGGCCTCGAGCCACTCCCAGTCGGTGTGCGAGCCGGGCCCGTAGGTGACCGACCCACCGGCGAGACCGTCGCCGTGCGCGACCTCGATCGCGTCCACACCCGCCGCGTCGAGCGCGGTGACGATGCTCTTGACGTCGTCCGGGGTGATCCGGTGGCGTACGGCGTGCATACCGTCGCGGAGGGTGACGTCCTGCACGAAGATCGGGGTGCCCATCAGCGGCCTGCCTTCCCTGCGGCGATGCGCTCCGCGACCCGGAGCGCCGCGGAGGTCATGATGTCGAGGTTCCCGGCGTAGGCCGGGAGGTAGTGCGCGGCGCCCTCGACCTCCAGGAAGACCGACACCTGGTGGGTGGGCCGGTCGCCGCTCCCGTCGGCCAGCAAGGTGCCGACCGGCTGGTTCCCGGGGAGTTCGGTGATCTGCACCCGCTGCTTGAGGCGGTAGCCGGGGACGTACGCGGCGACCTCGGCGGCCATCTTCTCGACCGACCGCCGGATCTCCTCCTGAACGGCCGGATCCGGGGCCGTGACCAGGCAGAAGACCGTGTCCCGCATCATCAGCGGCGGCTCGGCGGGGTTGAGGACGATGATCGCCTTGCCCCGGCGCGCACCGCCGACCCGCTCGATGGCGGCCGAGGTGGTCTCGGTGAACTCGTCGATGTTGGCGCGGGTGCCGGGGCCCGCCGACTTCGAGGCGATCGACGCGACGATCTCCGCGTACGCCACCGGCACGACCCGGCTCACCGCCGCGACGACCGGGATGGTGGCCTGGCCGCCGCAGGTCACCATGTTGAGGTCGGGCGCGTCGAGGTGGTCGTCGAGGTTGACGGCGGGGACGACGTAGGGCCCGATGGCGGCCGGGGTGAGGTCGATCAGACGCTTGCCCAGCGGGAGGAGCTTCGCGGCGTTCGCCTCGTGCGCCTTGGCGGAGGTCGCATCGAAGACGATCTCGATCTCGTCGGAGCCGGGCAGCGCGAGCAGCCCGTCGACGCCCTCGTGGGTGACCGGTACGCCGAGCCGGGCGGCGCGGGCCAGCCCGTCGGAGGCGGGGTCGATCCCGACCATCGCGGCGGCCTCCAGGTGCTCCGCGCCGCGCAGCGTCTTGATCAGCAGATCGGTGCCGATGTTGCCCGACCCGATGATCGCCACCTTCGTCCTGCTCATGACGGTTCTCCCTCGCCGAAGTGGACCGTGACGCCGCTGAAGCCGGTCAGCCGGGCGGTGACGGTGTCGCCGGGGGACACCGCGTACATCGGGCCGAGCGCCCCGGACAGCACGACCTGGCCCGCGCGGAGCGGTTCGCCCAGTTCACGGGCGGTACGGGCGAGCCAGCGGAGGGCCTCGACCGGGTCGCCCAGGCAGGCGGCGCCGGTGCCGGTGGAGACCTCGGTGCCGTTCACGCTCATCGTCATCACCGCATCCACCGGCTCCGCCTCGTCGAGGGTGCGGCGGTCCGCCCCGAGGACGTAGGCGCCGGAGGAGGCGTTGTCGGCCACCGTGTCGCCGAGGCTGATGTCCCAGCCGTCGATCCGGCTGCCGCAGATCTCCAGCGCGGCGACGCCGTGGCCGATCGCCTCGCGGACCTGCGCGGTGTCGAGGGGGCCGTCGGCCAGATCGGCGCGGAGCACGAACGCGATCTCCGCCTCCACCCGGGGCTGGAGCACCCGCCCGGCGGGGACCGTGCCGCCGTCCGGATGGGCCATGTCGGCGAAGAGGACGCCGAAGTCGGGCCGGTCGACGCCGAGCTGCCGCTGCACGGACTCGGAGGTCAGACCGATCTTCCGGCCGGTGATCCGGGCGCCCCGGGCCAGCCGCCGGGCGGTCAGTTCGGCCTGTACGGCGTACGCGGCGGCCAGGTCGTCCCGGCCGATCAGATCGCGTACCGGCGCACAGGGCACACCGGAGGCGGCGGCGCCGGCGAGCCGCGCCGCCGCGGCGGCGATGTCGGAGGTGCTCGCGGAGGCGAGCGGTGGATTCGCAGTCACGGCATCACCTTGGATCCGGTCGCCCGGCGCGGACCAGCATTTCGTCTCGCTCAGCGATACGCGCCGCCTAGGCTGGACGCATGACGCAAGCCCCCCGCCCGGAAGCCGCCGGACTCGACACCGTGCTCGGCAAGGCGGTCACCATCCTGCGGGCGTTCCGGCCCGACGACCGGGCCGTGCCGCTCGCCGAACTCGTCCGGCGTACGGGCCTGCACAAGGCCACCGTCCACCGGCTGGCCGCCGCCCTGGTCGCCAACCGGCTGCTCGACCGGGTCGACGGCGGCTACCGCCCCAGCGGCGGTCTCTTCGAACTCGGCATGCTCGCCTCGCCCGAGCGCAGCCTGCTGGAGGTGGCGGTGCCGTTCCTCCAGGACCTGTACGAACGCACCCACGAGACCGTCCACCTCGGCGTCCGCGAGGGGCACGACATCGTCTACGTCGCCAAGATCGGCGGCCACCGCCAGGTCAGGGCCCCTTCGCGGACCGGCGGCCGGATGCCGCTGCACTGCACCGCCATCGGCAAGGCGCTGCTCGCCCACACCGACGACGCGCTGCGGCAGGAGGTGCTGACCGGTCCCCTGGAGCGGCGCACCCCGCACACCCTCGTCGCGCCGGGCGCCCTCCGCCGCCAGCTGCGGGAGATCACCGAGACCGGCGTCGCCTTCGAGCGCGAGGAGTCCACCGTCGGGATCCAGTGCGTGGCCGCGCCGGTGCTGGGCGGCGACAACGCGGCGGTCGCCGCGATCAGCGTGGCCGGACCCACCGGCCGCTTCCGGCCCGAGCGCTACGTCACCCAGGTACGGGCCGCGGCCGCCGGGCTGGGCAGCATGCTGAACCGGCGCGGCCCGCGGGACCGGTGAACCGGCCCGCGGACCGCGCCGGACGCCCCCTCACACCGCGTCGGTGATCCGCTCCGCCGCCGCGGTCAGCGCGGCGGTGAGCGGCTTGAGCATCCGGGGCGTGTAGCGGACGCTGGGCATCGCCACCGACAGCGCCGCGATCGTGGCACCGGCCCGGTCCTTGACCGCGCAGCCCACCGCCACCACACCCCGCTCGGTGCGCTCCATGTTGAGCGCGACCCCGCTGCGCCGCACCGCCCACAGCTCCCGCCGCAGCTCCGCCAGGTCCGGGGGCTCCTCGCCCGGGGCCCGCCGGTCGTCCGCGTAGAGCGCCGCGATCTCCTCGTCGGTCAGCGCCGCCAGTTCGATCAGCCCGCCGGTGGCCAGATGGGCGGGGAAGACCGTGCCCTCGCGGCTGCCCACCCGCAGCGTCCGGGTGCACTCGGCGGAGGCGATGATCCGGACGGTCCGCCCGGAGCGGATGCCGAGGTTCACCGTCTCGTCGAACCGGTCGGCCAGCGCGCGCATCGGCCCGACGGCCGCCGCGCGGAGCGCACCGAGGTCCGAGCGGGCCCGCTCGGCGAGCGCGAGGACGGGGCCCACCCGGTAGGTGCGGTCCTCGTCCTGCACCGCGAAATCGCGGAACACCAGCGTGGTGAGGAGCCGGTGGGCCGTGGAGCGCGCGACCCCGAGACGTTCGGCGGCCGCGGAGACGGTGACCGCCCCGTCGACCTGGAGGATCTGAGCCAGCCGGAGCGCGTGATCGACGCTGCTCGGCGCATACGCGGGAGGGGTTTTCATCGGCTTCGCCATGGACCGATCCTGACATGAAATGTTCCGCGGAGCAGAATCCTCTGTTCTGAATCCGCGAACCGGGTCGATATTCGGGCCATGTCTGACGCGAAGCCCGACCCCAGGACCGCGGCGCGGCCCGATACGGACCTCCCGCCGTCACCGGTCCGCCTCACCGCGACGGACCGGCCCGGCCAGCCCCCCGTCACCCCCGAACTGACCGCGCTCTACCGCGGCTTCGAACAGGAGCTGCTCGTCCCGCTGTGGACCGAGATCGGCGACCTGATGCCCGAGCACCCGCACCCCGCGGCCCGGGCCCACCGCTGGCGGTGGAGCAGACTGCTGGAGCTGGCCGGACGGGCCGGTGATCTGGTCCCGGTCGGCCGCGGCGGGGAACGCCGGGCGATCGCCCTGGCCAACCCGGGGCTGGGCGGACGCCCCTTCGCCACCCCCACGCTCTGGGCCGCGATCCAGTACCTGATGCCGGGGGAGGACGCACCCGAACACCGGCACTCACAGCACGCGTTCCGCTTCGTCGTCGAGGGCGAGGGCGTCTGGACGGTCGTCGAACGCGACCCGGTCCCGATGCGCCGCGGCGACTTCCTGCCCCAGCCCGGGATGCACCGGCACGCCCACCACAACGCGGCCGCGGCACCGATGGCCTGGCTCGACGGGCTCGACATCCCGTTCCAGTACGCCATCGACGCGCAGTTCTTCGACTTCGGCCGGGACACCCTCAGCGACGCCGAGCGCACCACTCCGGACCGCTCCCGCTCCCAACGGCTGTGGGGCCACCCCGGGCTGGCCCCCGTCTCGCAGCTCGGGCCCCACGCGGGCACCCCGCTGCTCTGCTACCGCTGGGCCGACACCGACGCCGCCCTCACCGCCCAACTGGAGCTGGAGCGCGCGGGCCGGGCGGGCACGGTCGAGCCCGGGCACGCCCTGGTCCGCTACACCGACCCGGCCGGTGGCGGGGACGTCCTGCCCACCCTCCGGGCGCAGTTCCACCGGATCACGCCGGGCACCGAAACCGCCCCGTACCGCGAGACCGGCTCCTCGGTCTACCAGGTCTTCGACGGCTCCGGGCGCATCACCGTCGGCGACCGGAGCTGGTCGGTGACGCGCGGGGACCTGTTCACCGTGCCGTCCTGGCAGCCGCTGTCGGTCCGCTCGGAGGCATCCGCCTCGGACTCCGACTCCGGGGCGCTCGACCTCTTCCAGTTCAGCGACGCCCCCATCCTCACCAAGCTCGACCTGTTCCGCAGCCGCACCGAGAGCGGCCCGAAGGACGAAAAGGACCCCCGATGAAGCTCGCCACCATCCGCCTGGCCGACCGACGCACCGCCGCCGTCCGCGCCGACGGTGACCACCTCGTCGAACTGGGACGGCCCGACGTCGGCGCGGTCCTGGCCGCCCCGGACGGCCTCGCCGCCGCCGCGACCGCGGACGGCCCCCGCCACCCGCTCGCCGGAGCCGACTTCGCCCCCGTCGTCCCGCACCCCGGCAAGGTCGTGTGCGTCGGCCTGAACTACCGCAACCACATCCAGGAGATGGGCCGCGACCTGCCGGAACACCCCACCCTCTTCTCGAAGTTCGCCGACACCCTGATCGGCGACGGCGACGCCATCCGCCGCCCCGCCGAGACCGAGCAATTCGACTGGGAGGCCGAACTCGCCCTCGTCATCGGCCGGGAGGTGCGCCGCGCCGACGAGGACACGGCGGCCGCCGCCATCGCGGGCTTCACCGTCCTCAACGACATCACCTGCCGCGACTGGCAGTTCCGCACCCGCGAATGGCTCCAGGGCAAGAACTGGGACTCCTCCACACCGGTCGGCCCCTTCCTGGTGACCGCCGACGAGACCGGCGTCCGCCCCGCCCTCGACATCCGCTGCGAGGTCGACGGCCGACTCATGCAGTCCGACAACACCGGCGACCTCCTCTTCGACCCGGTGGAACTGGTCCGCTACGTCTCGACCATGGTGCGGCTGCGCCCCGGCGACCTCATCGCGACCGGCACCCCCGGCGGCGTCGGCCACGCCCGCACACCGGCCGTCTTCCTCAAGGGCGGCGAGACCGTCGTCACCGAGATCCGGGGCATCGGCCGCCTGGAGAACCGCGTCGTGGCGGAGGGCGCGTGATGGGACACGACCGCACCGCCGCGCTCGCCTGGGCCGACCGGGGAACCGCGCTCTGCGCCACGGCGCTCGCCGGACTCTCCGAGGAGGAGTACGCATCCCCCTCGGCCCTGCCCGGCTGGACCCGTAAGCACCTGGTGGCCCATCTGGCGGCCAACGCCGAGGCGCTCGGCAACCTGGTCCGCTGGGCGCACACCGGCGAGCCGACCCCGATGTACGCCTCGCCCGAGGCACGGGCGGAGGGCATCGCCCAGGGCCCGCGGCTCAGCGGCGCCGAGCTGACCCGGTGGTTCACGGACTCGGCGGCGCAACTGGCCGCCGCGATGGCCGCCCTGTCCGAGTCCGCGTGGCGGGCCGAGGTGGTCACCGCGCAGGGCCGCACCGTACCGGCCGAGGAGACCCCGTATCTGCGCGCCCGGGAGGTCCTGGTCCACGCCGTCGACCTCGCCACCGGGCTCACCTTCGCCGATCTGCCCGCGGACTTCCTGCGGGAGCTGGAGGCCGACATCCGCGCCCGGCGCGGCCCCGGCGCGGTGCCGGAGGTGGCGGGCGCGCGGGCCGATGTCGTCGCCTACCTCGCCGGACGCTCCCCGTCCGGGCCGGTCACCGCCGACGGCGGGCCCCCGGCCGACCTGCCCCCGTGGCTGTGAAGACGCTGCAACGACAAGGACCGAACCCATGGACGTGATCATCATCGGGGGAGGCATCGGCGGCCTCTCCGGCGCGCTCGCCCTCGCCCGCCAGGGCCTGGCCGTGCGGGTGTACGAGCAGGCGCCCGCCTTCGGCGAGGTCGGCGCGGGCCTGCAACTCGCCCCCAACTGCACCCGCATCCTCGACCACTACGGGCTGCTCGACGAGGCCCGGGCCCGCGGTGTGCTGCCGCAGAACATCGTCATGAAGGACGCGGTCAGCGCCGAGGAGCTGACCCGCCTCGACCTGAGCGACCTCCAGGACCGCTACGGCTACCCGTACCTGGTGATCCACCGCAGCGACCTGCACGCCATCCTGCTGGCCGCCTGCGCACGCGCGGGCGTCGACCTCGTCACCGACGCCCCCTGCACGGCGTACGAGAACACGGACACCGGGGCCCGCGTGCGGTTCGGCGACGGCCGTACCGACGAGGCGGAGCTGGTCGTCGCCGCGGACGGGCTGCACTCCGTGGCGCGCGCCGCACTGATCGACGACGAGCCGGTGAACTCCGCCTACGTCGCCTACCGCGCGGCCGTCCCGTTCGAGACGGTCGCCGGGAACGACATCCACGGCAAGGACGTCGTCGTCCACGTCGGTCCGCGCTGCCACCTCGTGCAGTACCCGCTGCGCGGCGGCGAGATGTTCAACCAGGTCGCCGTCTTCGAATCGCCCAAGGCCCTGGCCGGTGAGGCGGACTGGGGCACCCCGGACGAACTGGACGCCGCCTTCGCGGAGACCTGCGCCCCGGTCCGGCAGGGCCTGGAGCTGATGTGGCGCGACCGCTGGTGGCGGATGTACGACCGGGAGCCGATCACGACCTGGGTGTCCGGCCGGATCGCGCTGCTCGGCGACGCGGCGCACCCCCCGCTCCAGTACATGGCCCAGGGCGCGATCATGGCGATCGAGGACGGCTGGGTGCTCGGCGAACACGTCGCCGCGCAGCACGCCCGCCGCACCGCGCACGGCTCCGGCGTCGACTGGGAGAAGGCACTCGCCGCCTACGAGGCGGTACGGCCCGAGCACTGCCGCCGGGTCGTCGAGACCGCCCGCACCTGGGGCGAACTCTGGCACCTCGAAGGCGACCGGAGGCTGCGGCGCAACGCCGTCCTGCGCGACCGCGACATCCACGACTACGCGTTCATCGACTGGATCTACGGTCCGACGGCCCTGACCCCCGAGGAGGAGCCGGAGATGTTCCGGCCGATCCCGCTGGACTCGGTGGCCCTCTGAGCGGTCCGCTCGCGCACCACCACGCCCGGCGGCGGCCGGTCCGTTCCGCCGCCGGGCGTGCCCGGCACCGTCCGACGACGAAGGGAACGTGTCATGTGCGGTTCACCCCAAGGCCCCGGAACGCCCCCGGACCGGCCCGCCCCGGGCGCGGCACGGCCCGGCCGCCGACAGCTGCTGGCGGCCGGTGGCGCCGGACTGGCGCTCGGCCTGGCGGGCGAGGTCCGCACCCCACCGGCCGCCTCCGCCGCCCCGGCCACGCCGCCCGCCGCGCCCGGCAACCGGCCCGCCCGGCTGGAACTCGTCCTGCTGGGCACCCGGGCCGGACCGCCCCCGGTGCCCGACCGCGCCGGGATCTCCACCGCCCTGATCGTGGACGGGCACATCTACCTGGTGGACTGCGGCCGCGCCTCGGTCAGCCAGTTCGCCCGCGCGGGGCTGACGTACGACGCCGTCCGCGCGATCTTCCTGACCCATCTGCACATCGACCACACCGCCGACTACTACCACTACTTCGTCCTCGGCGGCTGCGACGACGCCCGCGGACCGCTGGGCTCCCGGGGCCCGGTCGACGTGTACGGGCCGGGCCCCGCGGGCGGGCTGCCACCCGTCTTCGGCTCCGGCTCCGCCGCGGTGATCTCCCCGTCCGACCCCACCCCGGGCACCCGCGCGATGACCGAGTACTGCCACCGCGCCCACGCCTACTCCAGCAACCTCTTCCGCCGCGACTCCGGCCAACCGGACGTCACCACCCTCATGGACGTCCATGAGATCCAGCTCCCGGCCTCCTGCCCGGCCGACCACACCCGCACGGCACCGGCGATGCGCCCGTTCACGGTGATGAGCGACGACCGGGTGCACGTCACCGCCGTCCTGGTGCCGCACGGACCGGTCTTCCCCTCGTTCGCCTTCCGCTTCGACACCGCCTACGGTTCGGTCACCTTCTCCGGCGACACCACCTACACCGACAACCTCGTCGACCTCGCCCAGGAGACCGACCTGCTGATCCACGAGGCGGTCAACGTCCGCGGCTCGTCCCTGCCGCCCGCCCTCCACGACCACCTGCTCCAGTCCCATGTCGAGGTGCAGCAGGTCGGACGGATCGCGCAGCGCGCGGGCGCCCGGAAACTGGTCCTCAGCCACCTCGCCGACTTCACCCGCCCCCGGCTGGACCCCCACCGGTGGCAGTCCTGGGCCCGCGACGGCTACCGCGGACCCGTCGTGGTGGGGGAGGACCTGCAACGCATCGTGCTGCGCCGCTGACGGTGCCGGGGCGCCCCGGGGCGGCGGCGGAAAGGTCCGGTCCAGGTGGTGCGGCCGACCGGACCGGCGTGTACGGTGAGGCGCCAACTGCCGCTCCGGCAACGGGTGGTGGGACGCCCCTCGCCGTGCTCCGCACCCCCACCGGAGGGCTCCATGCGCACCGCCCGCTCCGCCGTACAGGGCATACCGGCGCTCCTCGTCGCCGTCGTCCTGCTGCTCGTGGCCGTCCCCGGAGCCGTCGCCGCGCCGGGCACCGCGCCCGCCCCGGCTCCCGCCGCGGCGCCGGGCCACGCCCTCGCGGCTTCGTGGACCGGCCCGCTCAGCACCCGGGGCCGGTACATCGTCGACGCCGACGGCAACCGCTTCAAGCTCAGGTCCGGCAACTGGGCGGGCGCCCAGGGCACGTACACGGGCAGCGGCGACGCCGACGACGTGGCCAACCACCAGGCGCACCAGAAGTCGAACAACATCCCGCTCGGCCTGGACCGCGCCCCGCTCGCCCGGATCCTCGCCGACTTCCACCGCCTCGGCATCAACAGCGTCCGGCTGCCCTTCGCCAACGCCCTGGTGCACGACAGGACCCCGGTGCCGGACGCCGCGGTCGCCGCCAACCCGCAGCTCAAGGGGGAGACCCCGCTGGAGGTCTTCGACGCCGTCATCGCGGCGCTGACCGCCGACGGCTTCGCGGTGATCCTCAACAACCACACCACCGGCTACCGCTTCTGCTGCGGTCTGGACGGCAACGAGCGCTGGAACAGCGGACAGTCGACCGCGCAGTGGATCGACGACTGGGTGTTCATGGCCGAGCGCTACCGGGACAACAAGCGCGTGGTCGGCGCCGACCTGCGCAACGAGGTACGCCGCGACACCTGGGACGACGCCAACTGGGGCATGGGCGACGACCACGACGAGTACACCGCCTTCGAACAGGCCGGCAACAGGATCCTGCAGACCGACCCCGACCTGCTGATCGTCATGGAGGGCATCAACTGGCAGGGCATCCCCGCCAACGGCCTCCCGCACCAGCGCCCGGACCTCAAGCCGGTCCGCACCCTCTCCCACACCCTCATCGACTCCGGCAAGCTCGTCTACTCGGTGCACTTCTACGGCTACACCGGCCCGGCCAACAGCGGTGCGGGCAGCGGCCCGGGCTCCACCGACGACCCGCGCTACCAGGACTTCACCCCCGAGAAGCTCGCCGAGGTCGTACGCGACGAGGGGCTGTTCGTCACCGAGGAGGGCACGCACTTCACCGCGCCGGTCTGGGTCAGCGAGTTCGGCGCCGGTGGCCGCGGCTCCACCGACGCGAAGGAGAAAGCCTGGTTCGCCAACTTCACCGACATCCTGGTGAAGAACGACACCGACTTCGCCCAGTGGCCGCTGGTGGGCTGGAGCGACGACCAGGGCACCCCCAACGACAACTGGGCGCTCCTCTCGTACGACGCCGCCGGTCGGCGGACCGGTGTCGAGGACGGCGGCGACTGGCGGGCCACCGACTGGAACAAGCTGGTCAACGCCCCGTCCAGGAGCGGCCCCGTCGCCCCCGTCGACCACTGGAACATCGTCTACCTCGACCACGGCGACTGGAACCTCTCCCGCACCATGCTCGCCGGGGCCGACTGGAGCCCGGGCAACGCCAAGGGCAACTGCCCCGACACCGAGCGGCTGATCGGACTCGGCCACGGCCACGGCCGCGGTCTGTGCACCGACGCCGCCGAACCGCGCAAGGCGGCGGGCGACTGGCAGCGGGTCGACGACGAGCGCTACGTACAGCAGGGCGACTGGGCCGTCGGCTACGACAAGCGCCAGTGCCCGGTCGACAGCTTCGCCGTCGGCTACAGCATGAAGGGCCCCGCCATCGTCTCCCTGCTCTGCGCCCCCGCCGCCGCCCCGCTGCCCACCGCGGGCCGCAGCGTCTGGTTCGACCGCGGCGACAACCGCCCCGCCACCGGCGGCGCCCGGGGCAGCGACTGGTCCGAGAAGGACTACAAGGGCCAGTGCGCCGACACCGAGTACGTCGCCGGGGTCGCCATGACCTGGAAGTCCGCCCAGCAGGGCCGCCCCGCCGCGCTGCTCTGCCGCGCCCTCACCTGAACCGGCTCGGCGCGCGGTGGGCCCGGCCACGTTCACCGGCGGGCGGCCAGCACCGCCGCGAGGCCGTCCCGCAGATCCTGGACGAAGTACCCGGGCACCTCCAGCGACGGGAAATGCCCCCCGGCCTCCGGCGCGTTCCAGCGGACGATCCGCCGGTACCGCTCCTGTGACCAGGGGCGCGGGTACTTCTCGATGTCGCGGGGGTAGATCGTGATCGCCGACGGGACATCGACCCGGAGCGCGGGGTCCAGCGCATTGTGGCTCTCGTGGTAGATACGGGCCGCCGAGGCGCCTGTCCGCGTCAGCCAGTACAGGGTGACGTTGTCGAGGACACGGCCCCGGGACACCGTCTCGAACGGGCTGTCCTCGGTGTCCGACCACTCGGCGAACTTGTCGAGAATCCAGGCGAGCAGCCCGACCGGTGAGTCGACGAGCGCGTAGCCGATGGTCTGCGGCCGGGTCGCCTGCTGCTTCGCGTACGCCGCGCGGTGGCGCCAGAAATCGCGGGTCTCCTCGGCCCATCGGCGCTCGACCGCCGTCAGCCCGTCCGTCGTGGCCCCGGGCAGCCCCTCCGCGAACGTCGTGTGGATACCGAGAACGTGCTCCGGGAACCGGCCGCCGAGCACCGTGGTGATGTTGCCGCCCCAGTCGCCGCCGTGGGCGAGGAAGGCGCCGTAGCCGAGCCGTGCCATCAGTTCCACCCAGGCAGCCGCGATCTTCTCCGTCCCCCACCCGGTGGTGGCCGGTCGCTCGCTGTACCCGAAGCCCGGCAGCGACGGGACCACGACATGGAACGCCGGGGCGTCCGCACGCGCCGGGTCCGCCAACTCGTCCACCACGTCGACGAACTCGGCGACGCTGCCCGGCCAGCCGTGCGTGAGGATCAGCGGCGTGGCATCCGCGCGCGCGGAGCGGCGGTGCAGGAAGTGGATTCCCAGACCGTCGATCGTCGTACGGAACTGACCGATCCGGTCGAGGCGCGCTTCGAACGCCCGCCAGTCGTAGCCGGTGCGCCAGTGCTCCACGACCTCGACGAGATCGGCGAGCGGCACGCCCTGCGCCCAGCGGCGGCGTCCGCGCGCGGCGGGGTGGACGGTCTCGGCCTCCGGCAGCCGCGCCGCGGCCAGCCGTGCGCGCAGATCGTCGAGATCGGCTTCGGTGGCGCGGGTTTCCCAGGCGTACACATCGCTGGGCACGGGATCGCTCGGCACGGGGCCTCCTGGTCGTCGCGGAGCCGGCTCGGTCTCGGGTGAACCGGCTAAGACGGTTCCAGCCTGCCCCGGTGGGCGCCGCCGCGCAACCGGCTAAGGTGGTTCCATGGATGCGCGGTTCCCCGAATTCCGGCTCGGCAAGGTGCTGGCGACCAGCTTCACGGCGACGCTGACGGAGCGGTGCGGCGATCCCGTCGAACGGATCCCCGTGCCGCAACGGCTCATCGACTGGCTGGCCGTGAACGACCTCGTGGTCGAGTCCTGCACCGCCGCCCAACTCGACCTCGCCCGGGAACTGCGGGAATCCTTGCACGCCGCCCTGACCGCCGCCGCGCTCCGGGAACCCCTTCCGGCGTCCGCCGTCCACGTCATCAACGACCGCAGCGTGCACGGCCGTGCCGCGGCCGTGCTGACCCCCGAGAACACCCGGCACTGGCGACTCCGCCCGGCCTCCGGCGTGGTGGACGCCCTGGGCGTGATCGCCGCCGACGCGATCGGCATCCTCGCGGGCGAACGGGACGGACGGTTGGCCCTCTGCGCCTCGCCGACCTGCCGGGCCGCCTTCTTCGACACCAGCCGGAGCCGCACCCGCAGATGGTGCGAGATGAACACCTGCGGAAACCGCGAGAAGAAAGCCCGCTTCCACGCCAACCAGCGCAAGAACCCGGGCGCGGTGCCGTAGGTGTCGTACGCGGTACGCAATTACGGAAAGTGCCTGGGGGGAGGGCGAGCGACGGGCCCCGGGCTCCCAACCCCTAGGCGCACCTCGGCACTCGGGCATCGCCTCATAAGGGCGGCGTCTCGCCCAGGGGCGGGGGAGGGGTGCGGCCCACGCGTCCCGACCGGAAGACTGGCCGCTATGCCGCACACCCCGAATCCGCCGGACGACCTGAACGCGCCGAGCCGCACGACCGCGGGCCCGTCCGTGATCCACCCCGTCCCGTACCACTCCCAATGGGCCTCGGCCGCGTTGGTGCCCGCCATCATCGGGCGCGAGATCTCGGCCGCCGAGGACCCGCTGTGGCGCGCGTACGGCGCCGACAGCCCGGAGACGTACGCCTGGTGGTCCTGGCGGCTCTGCGGCATCGCCTGTCTGCGGATGGCGCTCGACCACTGGCGCGACGGGGCCGAGGACGGCGGGGCACCCACCGCGATGGCGCTGGCCGCCGAGTGCCTGGCCGCCGGTGCCTACGTCGAGCGGGACGACGGCGGTCTCGACGGCCTGATCCACGCCCCGTTCGCCGACTACGTCCGCACCCGCTGGAGACTCCCCGCCGAGGCCCACCCCGACCTGCCCGCCGACGACCTCCCCGGGCATCTGGCGGCGGGACGCCTGGTGATGCTCTCCGTCCACCCCACCATCCGCACCCTCGCCCCCGAACCGCCGCAAAAGGGCGGCCACCTGGTCCTCGCCGTCGGCACCACCCCGAACCACCTGCTGATCCACAACCCCTCCGGATTCCCCGACCACTCCCAACGGTTCCACCGGATCCCATGGCCCGACCTGGACCGCTTCTACGCCGGGCGCGGAGTTGTGCTCGGGCCGCGGGGGGAGGCCGGGGCCTAGCCCTTCCCTCCGTCCTCAAACGGCGCACCGTTGCGTAATCCGCGCCCCGGGGGCGAACGGTGGCACGTGGGGGCCGGTCGTCGTACGGCGCGATCCCGTGGTGCGTCGCGCCCCGTTGCGCGCATCTCGCGCCCCCGCTTTCCCGGTGACGAAGGGGCAGATATCTGTGCAATGCTTCCGGGGCAGGTGGCCGACCGCGAGGGTGGAATTCCGGTGGAGCCGTCTTTTTCCTTCCGCTCCTTTTCCGTTTCCTTCTCGCTTCGATGCCGCCTCCGTGCTGTACGCGTGCCGGAATCCCGGACCCTCACCCCGAATGGAGATGTCGTGACGCTTGAGGAATTCGAGCAGATTCTGACGAGTGTGGTCCACGGCGACAAGGCAGGCCCCGAAAAAGCGATCAGGCTTCCCGAGGAGGCGCTCGACCGGCATTTCGAAGAACTCGATGTGGATTCGCTGGCCAGGGCCGAGATGGTGACGGTGATCAGCGACACCTACCGGATCGAGATCGGCGACGACGAGGCCGGTGAGCTGACCACCCCGCGCTCGGTGCTGGAATTCCTGGCCGCGGCCGAGCGCGGCACCTCGTGAGCGTCGACGCCGTACGCCCGTGCCGCATGGTGTCCACGGGCTCCTACCGTCCGGCGTCGGTCGACGCCGGGCAGGTGGCGGAGCGGTTGGGCGTGACAAGGGAATGGGTGCTGTCCCGGACGGGCGTGGAGTCCCGGTGCGTGGCGGGCCCGGACGAGTCCGTGATGTCGATGGCCACCCTCGCGGCGCGGGAGGCGCTGGCGGCGGCGGAGTTACCGGCCGACGCGGTCGATGTCGTCCTGGTGGCCACCTCGTCCAACCTCCAACTCTGCCCGGCCGTCGCCCCGCAGGTGGCCGCGGCCCTCGGGCTGCAGGTGGCCGCGTTCGACCTGAGCGTCGCTTGTGCGGGGTTCTGCTACGCCCTGCACGTGGCGCGTTCGCTGATCGGCGCCGGGGGCTGCGACACCGTTCTGGTGATCGGCGCGGACCGGATGCTGGACATGATCGACCCCGACGACCCGGTCACCGCCCCGCTGTTCGCCGACGGCGCGGGCGCGGTGGTCCTGCGTGCCACGGAGGGTGAGTCGGGGGTGGGCCCGGTGGTCTGGGGGTCGTGCGGGCAGCGGTCGGCGGCGCTGGAAGTGCGCCCGCATCCGCTGGAGTTGGAGATCGCCGCGCGGGTGCATCCGCGGCTCCACATGGACGGGCTGGCGGTCACCCGCTGGGCCTGCGCCACCGTGCCCGCCGCGGTGCGCGAGATCCTGGCGGCCGGCGGAATCGGCTGGGACGACGTGGCGGCGTTCATCCCGCACCAGGCCAACTGGAAGATGATCCGCCGGGTGGTCCGGGCGCTGGATGTGCCCGACTCCGTCGTGGTCGCCGATGACGGCCGCTTCACCGGCAACACCAGCGCCGCATCGGTGCCGCTCGCCCTGGACCGCCTGGTGACCTCGGGCGGCATCCCCCGCGGCCGGTGGGCCGTACTGGTCGGCTACGGCGCCGGTCTGGCCTACGCCGGACAGGCCGTACGGATCCCCTGACCGCACCGGACGGCGCCGCCGCGCATCCGGCCCGCGGCGGGACCCGGGATCAGTCGGTCCGTGCGACCGCGCGCAGATACGCCTCGGCGAACAGCTCGCAGCTCTCGTCCACGCCGGGGAGGACGGCGCCCAGCGTGGGTTCGAGGACGGGCCGCAGCAGGAGGTGGGTGACGATCGGCCCCAGCAGCAGCTGGACCAGGACCGGCAGCGGCAGCGGCCGGATCCGGCCCGCCTCCACATGCGGCAGCAGCAGCCGGGAGAGGCTGTCGAACAGCCGGGGCAGATAAGCCTGCATCGCCCGTGCGGCGGGCCCGTCCGGGCGGGCGAAGAGGTCCGCGAAGATCGCCGGGAGCACCCGCGGCTCGCGCCGGAACGTCGTGAGCACGGCCCGGTGCAGCTCCCGCACGGTGTCCTCCAGCCGCTCCGGCGGGTCCGCGGCCAGCGCCTCCAGGTCGGGCAGCGGGCCGTGGCGCTCGTAGACGGCGCCGAGCAGACCGTCCCGGCCGTCGAAGACCGTGTGCAGGCTGGGGAGCGAGCACCCGGCCCGCTCCGCGACGGCGTCCAGGGTCACCGCGCCGAGGCCGCGTTCGGCGACGAGCTGCGCCGTCGCCTCGATCGCCCGCTCGCGCACCGGCCGCCGCCCGCCGGGATCGACACCGGCCCGCCGGACCGCCTCGTCCAGCGCCGCCCGGGAGCCGCCCAGCCGACGCAGCAAAGTGCTGCGGGAGACTCCGGCCTTCGCCGCGATCGCCGTCAGCGGGACATCCGCGACGTCCCGGTCCCGGTCCCGCGCCGCCGCCAGGGCCACCGCCACCAGATCCGCCAGCTGTTCCCGCATGTCCCGCTCCTGGATGGTCCGTTCCCGCCCGCCTCGTGCCCGCATATGGAACATCGTACTACTTGACATCTGAGACCGTTCCACAGACTCTGTTCACAAGGGTTTCATTCGGAGTGATCGGAATGAGGGGAGAGGGCCATGAGCGTCGTCGTCTCCGGAGGCGGACCGGCCGGAATGATGCTTGGCCTGCTGCTGGCACGGGCCGGAATCGAGGTGACCGTGCTGGAGAAGCACAGCGATTTCCTGCGCGACTTCCGTGGCGACACGGTCCACGCCTCCACCGTGCGGCTCATGGACGAACTGGGCCTGGGCCGGAAGCTCGCCGCCCTGCCGCAGAGCAGGCTGGGCAACATGGAGGTGCCCGCGGCGGACGGCAGCGAGGTACGGCTGACCGATTTCGAGGGCCTGCGCGCGCCGTACAACTACATCGCGATGATCCCGCAGTGGGATCTGCTCAACCTCCTGGCCGAGGAGGCCCGGCAGGAGCCGACGTTCACCCTGTGGATGGACACGGCGGCGACCGGACTGATCCGGGAGGGCGGCAAGGTCGTCGGCGTCCGCTTCCGCACCCGGGACGGCGAGGAGGGCGAGATCCGCGCCGACCTCACCGTCGCCGCCGACGGCCGCAGCTCCGCGCTGCGCCGGGAAGCCGGGCTGGAGCCGCAGGAGTTCCCGGTCCCGTTCGACACCTGGTGGCTCCGGCTGCCCCGGCACGCCGAGGAGCGGTCCCAGGAGCCCCGGCTGATCCCCGCGTTCCGGGCCGGTGAGTTCGCCCTGAGCCTGACCAGGAACGACTACTTCCAGATCGCCTACTTCACGGCGAAGGGATCCGACGCCCGGCTGCGCGGCGAGGGCGTCGAACGCTTCCGGACGCGGATCGCCGGGCTGATGCCGCAGTACGCGGACCGCGTCGACCGGCTGGCGAGCATGGACGACGTCCATCTGCTCGACGTCCGGCTCAACCGGCTCCCGCGCTGGTACACCGACGGCCTGCTCTTCATCGGCGACGCCGCCCATGCGATGTCCCCGGCCGGGGGAGTGGGCATCAACCTCGCCATCCAGGACGCGGTCGCGGCGGCCACCCTCCTCGCCGGACCGCTGCGTACGGGCCGGTTGACCACCGCCGACCTGGCGAAGGTCCAGCGGCGGCGGTGGCGCCCCACGGTGATCATGCAGCGCGTCCAGCAGATGCTGCACAACGGCTTCTTCGCCCCGGTCCTCACCGGCCGCCGGATCGGCCCGCCCACCTCGATGGTCCTGGCCGCCCGGCACCTCCCCGGATTCCGCCAACTCCCCTCCCGCCTGGTCGCCTGGGGCCCACGACCGGAGCACGCCCCCGCCTTCGCCCGCCGCGCCCCGAAGGCACCGGCAGGGGCGTAGCCCGGCGGCCTCGCCGCGTCGCCGGGGAGGACCGTCCGGCGGGTGCGCCCGGACCCGACCAGGTCCGGGCGCACCCGTACGACGTGGGGCGGGGCCCGCGCGGTGGAACTTTCCGGCGCCGCCCGGGCCCGCGGTGTCGGATTCGGCCGCCGGGGCCGCCGTGGCTCGTGGGGCGGGCCGGTCCGACCGCAGAGTCATCGGGTCGACGAGCGGGATCCGCCCGCTGTCGTGAAGGAGCCCGGAGTGAGTGCAACAGTGGTCGAAGAACGCCCCGACCGGCGGACGGCAACGCTGGTCATGGCCTGTCTGGGGGTGTTCGTCGCCTACCTCCCGGTGACCACCGTCTCGGTGAGTCTGCCCGTCATCCAACAGGCGCTGCACGCGTCGACCTCCGACCTTTCCTGGGTGTCGGACGCGTTCGTCCTGCCGGTGGCGGCGCTGATCCTCACCGCGGGCGTCTTCGGTGACGTCCACGGCCGCAAGAAGGTCTTCCAGACGGGCCTCGGCTTCTGCGCCGTGGGCGCCGCGGTGGCGCTCAGCGCGCAGTCGATCGCCCAGGTGTGGATCGGGCAGGCGCTGCTGGGCGTCGGCGCCGCGGCGCTTCTGCCGATGACGCTGGCCCTCATCAGCCATGTCGTACCCGACCCGCGCGAACGCGGTAAGTACATCGGCCTGTGGACCACCTCGATGATGGGCTCGCTGGCCGTCGGCCCGCTCGTGGCGGGTGTCATCGTGCAGCACGCCGCCTGGCGCTGGATCTATCTGCTCCCCGTCCCGCTGTCGCTCGGCACGATGGTGGTGGCCGCCTTCGTCCTGTCGGAGTCGAGGTCCCCCGTGGCGCGGGCGCTGGATTGGCCCGGGCAGATCACCGCCGCACTGGCCGTCGTCGCCCTGGTGTACGGCGTCATCGAAGGCGGCGCGGGTTCCTTCGGCGAACCCCAGGTGATCGTCGCGCTCGCGGTGGCGGTCTGTTCCGGTGCGGCGTTCGCGCTGTTCGAGCGGCGGAGCGCCGATCCGATGCTGGACCTCAGCCTCTTCCGCAGCGCCGCGTTCACCGGGTCCGCGCTGGTCGTCATGGTCAGCTTCCTCGCGCTGATCGGCTTCTTCTTCGTGCTGAGCCTGTACCTGGGCATGGTGCAGCAGCTCAACACCCTGGAGGCGGGGCTGCGGATGCTGGTGATCAGCGTCCTGCCGATGGTGCTGGGCACGGCCGTGGGCCGCCTGATGCGGTTCCTGTCCGCCCGCACCCTGATCGCCGGGGGGCTCGTCCTCACGGCGGCGGGGCTGTTCACGCTGACCGGCGTCGGCGCCGACACCTCGTTCGCCGCCCTGGCCTGGCGGTTCGCCCTGGTCGGGCTCGGACTCGGGCTCGCCTTCCCGTGCATCACCGCGACGGCCGTGTCGTCCGTCCCGCCGCACCGGGCCGGAATGGCCGCGGCGGGCAACAACGCCTTCCGCCAGGTCGGCGGCGCACTGGGCCCCGCGATTCTCGGCGCCCTGCTGACCGGCAAGGTGGTCGGCGCGCTGCCCGACCACATGGCGGCCGCCGGAGTGCCGACGGCCGTCCGGGACCAGGTCCTGCACGCCGTCGACGCCGACGGTCTCGGCGCCGTCGCCGGTCTGCCGCTCGGCCGCGCCACCGGACCCGCGCTCGACGCGCTCTCGCGCTCCTTCCTCGACGGACTCCACCTGTGCCTGGTGGTGTCGGGCGTCGTCGTCCTGTGCGGCGCGGGCGTCGCGGCGCTGCTGCTGCGCCCCGTGCGCGGCGCCCGGTCCGGCGTCCCGGTCGCCGGTGGCCCCGGCCGTCCGGGAGCCGGGGCGGAACGCGTGTCGGGGCAGCGGGCCGACCGCACCCCTGTGTGACGCTCCGCTGCACGGAGACATCCCGGAGGAAGGCAGCCCACGTGTACGAGCCCGACGCTCTCGACCTGTGCCTGTTGCAGGCGCTGCAACTGGACGGCCGCGCGCCGTTCCGCAGGATCGCGGAGGTGCTCGGCGTGTCCGACCAGACGATCGCCCGCCGCTTCCGCAGGCTGCGCGGCGAGGCGCGGCTCAGGGTGGTGGGCGTCGCCGACCGGAGCAGGCTGGGGCGCACCAACTGGATCGTCCGGTTGCGGTGCGCCCCGGACGCCGCCGAACCGCTGGCGGACGCGCTCGCCCGGCGGCCGGACACCTCGTACATCGGGCTGATGTCCGGCGGCACCGAGGTGATGTGCACGATGAAGCCGCGCAGCCGCCAGGACCGTGACGACCTGCTCCTGGACCGCATCCCTCGCACCCGCCGGGTCACCTCCATCGACGCCTGCTGCGTCCTCTCCCACTTCTACGGCGCACCGCTCGGCTGGCTCAACAAGATCGACGCGCTCACCCCGGAGCAGGAGGCGGCCCTGCGCCCGGACCCGCCCGGGGCGGTGGACGGTCCCGTCGCCCCGGACGCCCTGGACGAGGCGCTGTTGGAGGTGCTGGGGCGCGACGGCCGCGCCTCGGCCACCGAGCTGGCGGCGGCCACCGGTCAGACGGAGTCCGCGGTCAAACGCCGGGTGAGGCGGCTGCGCGCCTCGGGCCTCCTGGTCTTCTACATCGAGTGCGACCACGAGCAGCTCGGCCACGGCACGGTCGCGGTGCTGTGGCTGAAGGTGGCGCCGTCCCGGCTGCGCTCGGTGGGCCGGACGCTCGCCGGGCACCGCGAGGTGCGGTTCGCGGCGGCCACCAGCGGCCAGGCCAACGTCATGGTCTCGGTGCTGTGCCGCACCACGGAGGAACTCTTCGCCTACCTCGCGGACCGGGTCGGCGCCATGGACGGCGTACAGGCCATCGAGACGCTGCCCACGCTGCGCGAGGTCAAGGCGCTCACCTACGTCACACCCCGCTGATCCGCCCGGCCGCCGCGCCCCCCGGAGCCGGAACGTCCGGCCCCGCCCGAAGAGAGGAAGCAGATGACCACTCCCAGCCTCCAGGACGGCATCGACCGCGCCGGTTCGCCCGTCGCCCTGCTCTGGCAGCCGGGCGCGGAGCCGTGGACGCCCGAGGTGGTCGACCGCGAGTACGCGGGCTGGCGCACCGAGCAGCGCGCCTGGCACGAGGGCGTCGCCCTGCTCAACCTCTCGCACCACATGTCCGACCTGTGGATCGAAGGCCCCGACGCCACCAGGGTCCTGGCGGACCACGGCGCCAACGACTTCACACGCTTCGCCGTCGGCCAGGCCAAGCAGTACGTCCCGGTCACCCGCCACGGCCACCTCGTCACCGACGGGATCCTCTCCCGCGAGGCCGAGCACTCCTATCTGCTCAGCGGCGTCCCGGCGGCCCAGAACTGGATCCGGTTCCACGCGGAGAAGGGCGGCTACGACGTCGGCTTCACGACCGACCCGTCCTCGGCGTTCCGCCCCGGCGGCGGCGCCCCGCGGCTCTTCCGCTACCAGCTCCAGGGCCCGCTCGCCCTCGCCCTCGTCGAGCAGGTCTTCGGCGCTCCCCTACCGGCCACGAAGTTCTTCCACTCCACCCCGGTCACCCTCGACGGACGCACCTTCAAGGCGCTCCGGCACGGCATGGCCGGACAGGCGGGTTACGAGTTCGTCGGCCCGTGGGAGCACGCCGACCACGTCCACGAAGCCTTCCTCAGAGCGGGCGAGCCGCTCGGCCTGGTGCGGGTCGGCGCCCTCGCGTACGCGACGCCCAACATCGAGAGCGGCTGGATACCCTCACCGGTCCCCGGCATCTACACCGACCCGGAGCTGGCGGAGTACCGCTCCTGGCTCCCGCTCCACGGCATCGAGGGCAGCCGCCCGCTGCACGGCAGCTCCTTCTCGCCGCACATCGAGGACCACTACGTCTCCCCGTACGAACTGGGCTACGGCAGGTTGATCCACTTCGGGCACGACTTCCTCGGCCGTGACGCGCTGCTCCGGGCTGCGCGGGAGCCGGAGCCACGCCGGAAGGTGACCCTGGTCCTCGACCCCGACGACGTACGCCGGGTGCTCGGCGACGGCGCGGACCCGGGCCATGTGCTCAGCTACGCCCGTCACCGGGTGGAGACCGCGTCCGGCCCGGTCGGCGTCACCCTGCAGACCGCGTCGATCGATCCGGTCGGCACCCTGCTCTCCCTGGGCCTGGTCGACGCGGCACACGCGGCGCCCGGTACCGAGGTGACCGTCGTCTGGGGCGACCACCCGGGACCGGGCACCGACCCCGGGGCCGACCTCGGGTTCCCGCGCCTGCGCGCCACGGTCCAGCTCACCCCGTTCAACCGGCACGCGCGCACCGAGTACCGTCGTGACGCCTGATTTGCGCGCCCCGCCCCATGAGGAGCTCGATGAACCCCCTCTGCCCGGCCTCGCCGTCGGTGAGTGCGTCGTTGCTGGACGACTTCTCCCTGGAGATGACCGGTAAGGACATACCGAACCTGGAGGCGGCCGCACCGCTCGTGCCGCCCGGGACACGGATCAATGTGACCTTCCTCGGCAACGAGGACCTGCGGATGCGGCTCGCCGCCGCCCGCGCCGTGAAACGCCTCGGGTTCCGCCCGGTCCCGCACATCTCCGCCCGGCGTCTGGGCTCCCGGGCCGACTTCGAGCAGTTCCTCGCCGGACTGCGCGCGGACGCCACCGGGACGGAGGTCTTCGCCGTGGGCGGCGACCCGGCGAGCCCGCAGGGCCCCTACCCGGACTCGCTCTCCCTGATCGAGTCCGGCCTGCTGTCCTCGTACGGGGTGCGGCACATCGGCATCAGCGGCTATCCGGAAGGCCATCCGGCCATCGCCGCCGAGGCGCTGTGGGGCGCGTTGCGCGACAAGAGCGCCGCCCTGGCCGAGCAGGGGCTGGGCGGCAGTGTCATCACCCAGTTCGGGTTCGCCGCCGAGCCGGTGCTGACCTGGCTCGCCCGCGTCCGCGACGAGGGCATCACCCTGCCCGTACGCATCGGCGTCCCCGGTCCCGCCGGGGTACGGCGTCTGATGGGGTACGCGGCCCGCTTCGGCGTGGGCACCAGCGCCTCCATCGCCAAGAAGTACGGCCTCTCCCTCACCAACCTGATGGGCACCGCCGGGCCCGACCGATTCCTGCACTCGCTGGCCGAGGGCCACGACCCGGCGCGCCACGGCGCCGTGAAGATCCACTTCTATACGTTCGGCGGCCTGGAGGCCACCTCCGAGTGGATCGCCTCGTTCCGGAAGAACGCCCTGGTGTGACGGTCGCCGCCGGTCGGGCGGCGGCTGCCGGGGACACCGGGGCGGCAGGACGACGAGGCGGCCCACGGAGCCATTTGCCGCCCCTCGCGCGGCACGGTTGTTCCTATAGGTTCGACACATCCCGTCCGAGGACGGGGCCGGACCTACGCGTGAGGGAGCTTGCCCGCATGGCCTTCATCCACCGCACCACCATGACGCCCACCAAGCTGGAGCTGCTCACCGAGTGGCTGCCGAAGCAGAGCTGGTACGTGGGCGGTGCCGCCACGCCGGAGCTGTCCAGGGCCGGTGGGTTCCGTCTGGACGACCCGGAGGGCGCGGTCGGCATCGAGTTCATGGTCGTCGTGGACACCGGCGCCCGGGAGCCGGTGGCGTATCTGGTGCCGATGGGCTACCGCGCCACGGCGCTGGAGGGCGCCCCGGGCGGGGCCCTGATCGGCACCTCCGAGCACGGGGTGCTCGGCACCCGGTGGCTCTACGACGGCGGCCACGACCCGGTGGTGCTGGCCCAGTTGGGCGCCCTGCTCCGCGGTGAGGCGGAACCGCAGCAGCAGAGCGTGAGCGACACCCCCGACCCGTCCGTCACGGTCCACGGCACCGTCCCGGACGGCGGGTCCGGCGTCCGCCTCCACCGCGTCCTCCGCGAGGCGACCGCCGGGCAGCAGCCCTCCGCCCACGTCGTCGCCGGGTGGACCTGGCCGAACGGAACGACCGCACAAGGCGTCTTCGCGACCGCCGCACCGCGGTAGACCCCGCCGGGGGAGAGCGCCGACCGTCGGCCGGTGCTCTCCCACCCTCGCCGCTCAGGACGGCTGGTGTTCGTCGAAGAAGGTGACAGCTTCGGCGGGGTCCGGGCTCACCAGGCGTTCCAGACCTGCCGTCGTGAGCGCCGCCCATCTGCCCGCCCGTGCCCACATCTGCTCCTCGAAGGCGCGGACGGTCGCGTCCAGGTCCTCGGGGTCGGCGGCGAGCGACTCGGCGAGTTCGGCGCCTTCCAGCATCGCGAGGTTCGCGCCCGCCCCCAGCGGCGGCATCAGATGCGCGGCGTCGCCCAGCAGCGTCACCCCGGGGACGTGCGCCCAGGTGTGGGCGACCGGCAGGGCGTGGAGCGGGCGGTGGGTGAACGCGGCGCCGTGGCGGAGGAGCGCGAGGACGGGGTCGGCCCAGCCGTCGAACAGCGCCAGCAGGCTCGACCGCAGGGCCTCGGCATCGGCCGGGTCCAGGTCCGCGTGCCAGTCCACCGGCGCACGGAACTGTGCGTACACCTTGACGTGGCCGCCGCTGTTGCGTTGGGCGACGAGAGCGCGGTTCACGCCGTACACCGCCAGGGAACCGTCGCCGATCAGGTGGGCGAGGTCCGGGTGGCGGGTGTCCACGTCGTCAAGGGAGGTCTCGACCGCGGTGACGCCGGTGTAGTGCGGGGTCACCGGCGAGACGGCGGAACGGGTCCGGGACCAGGCGCCGTCCGCGCCGACCACGAGGTCGAACGTCTCCTGCCGCCCGTCCGCGAGGTGGACCCGTACGCCGTCCCCGCCCCCCGGCACCACCTGCCGCACCGGCTGCCCCCACCGCACGTCGAGCGGGCCGAGCAGCAGGTCACGGAGGTGTCCGCGGTCGATCTCGGGGTGGGCCCGGTCGTCCGGATCCGGTTGCCAGTCGCGCAGGACGCTCCCGTCCGGGGCGAGGATGCGCAGGGCCTGCCCCTCGGGTCGGGACAGCGCCCGGAACTCCGCCAGCAGCCCCGCCTTGTCCAACGCCCGCTGCCCCAGCCCCTCGTGGAGGTCCAGCGTGCCGCCCGGGGGACGGGCCGTGGGCGAGGTCTCGCGTTCGAAGACGGTGACGGGGTGGCCGTGGCGGTGCAGCACCCGGGCGAAGGTGAGGCCGGCCGGACCGCTCCCGACCACAGCGATGCGATGTCTCATACCGATACACTGTATTGCTCGGATACGGTGTATCACAACGGTACGGTGTGATCATGACTGTCTGGGACCGGCCGGAGCCGCCGCACCGCCCTGTGCCGCTCGACCGGGAGCGGATCGTCGCCGCCGCCGTCGCGCTGGCCGACGAGGGCGGGCTGGCGGCGGTGTCGTTGCGCAAGGTCGCCGCCCGGCTGGGCGCCGGGCCGATGCGGCTGTACGGATTCCTCTCCACCAAGGAGGAGTTGTTCGACCTCCTGGTGGACGAGGTCCAGGGCGAGATCCTCCCCGAGGAACGGCCCGATGACTGGCGGGAGGCGCTGAGCGTCCTCTCCCACCGCACCCGGCGGACCGCCCTCCGCCACGAATGGCTGGCCGACCTGCTCGGCGGTCGGCCGACCCTGGGACCGAACGGCCTCGCCGTGACCGAGGCCAAGCTGGCCGCCCTCGACGGTCTCACCGACATCGACACCGCGCTGCGCGCCGTGGAGACCGTCAGCGCCTATGTCACCGGCGCGATCCGGCGGGAGATCGCGGATCTGCGGGCCGAGCGCGCCACG
This sequence comes from Streptomyces catenulae, assembly GCF_000718015.1. Lineage (GTDB taxonomy): Bacteria > Actinomycetota > Actinomycetes > Streptomycetales > Streptomycetaceae > Streptomyces > Streptomyces catenulae. The sequence continues at coordinate 126,598 of NZ_JODY01000005.1, forward strand.
GGCCTGTCCGAGCAGGAGTGGCAGCGCGCCTCCGGACCGCATGTGACGAGCATGCTGGCCACCGGCCGTTTCCCGGCGCTGGCCAAGGCGGTCCACGACGGCACGGACGTGGACGCCGAGACCTCCTTCGCCACCGGCCTGGACTGGGTCCTCGACGCCGTGGCCGCCCAACTCGCCCGGCCGTGACGGGCTTTCCGGCCGCGTCGGACCGGCGAACCGGGTCCGGCACGTTCACGCGCCGGACCCGAGCGCGTCAGCCATTCATGGCTGCCCAGAACTCCTCGAAGGACATCGTGCGGTCGCCGTCGGTGTCGAGGGAGTCGATCAGCTCCTGCGCCTGCGACGCGGTGATCTCCGAGCCCTCCAACTCCGCGACGACCTTGCGGTATTCCTCCGCGGTGACCTGACCGTCCCCGTCGATGTCGTACCGCTCGAAGACCTTGCGCGCCGCCGTCTCCATGATGTCTGCCATGTGCTCAGCCCTTCCGTGATCTTTACCGACGGCCCAGGCTATCCGCCTGCCGGACACACCCCGGGGGCGCCCACCGCCCGCCGCGGTCGGGTCCCACAGGCGGCCGGAACCCGGCGCTTTCCGGTGGGTCGGTCGCCTCGTGGGCGCCGGGGGAGGGACCGGCTGTTTCGCCGGTGCCGCCGCGGTGAACGCTCAGTGCGTCCGGGCGGCCACGAGCGGAAGGCGGATGTGGATGAGCGTGGACGGAGTGAGCCGACGCGGGTTCTTGCAGGTGGCCTCCGCCGCCGGGCTGGTGGCTGCGGCGCCCGCCGCCCCGGCCCAGGGGGCGGCAGCCGAGGGCACCGGGGAGCAGGTGCTGACGTACACCGCCGCGACCGGCGGCTCGGTGACGGGGTGTCCGACGGGCGGGTGGTGGCTCGCCGAGGTCCAGGGGGTGCTGTGGCGCATCCCCCGGCACGGCGGTCGCGCGGCACAGCTGACGGACTGGACGCTGGAGCCCACGCGCCCGGCCGTCTCCCCGGACGGCACCGCGGTGGCGATGAGCGCCTACCGCGGCGGGGGCTTCCACCTGTGGCGTATGCGGCCGGACGGCGGCGGACTGCGGCAGCTGACCGACGGGCCGTGGGACGACCGCGGCGTGGCCTGGTCCCCGGACGGCGACCGGCTGGCGTTCTCCTCCGACCGGGGCGGGGACCCGGTACGCGGCGGCGGTTGCCACCTCTGGACGCTGGAGCTGCGCACCGGACGGCTGACACGGCTGACGGACGGCCCGTTCGAGGACTACGACCCCGCGTGGACGCCGGACGGGCGCGCGGTGGTCTTCGTCCGCGCCGCACACCGCCCCGACGGCGGCAACGACGGTGGCCGCACACTGGCCCGTACGCCCGCCACCGGCGGCGGCGCGGTGACCGTCCTGCGTACGGTGCCGGACGGGCGGCTGCTGTGCCCCGCGATCTCCCGCGGGAGCCGCGTCGCCTATCTGCATCTGCGCGACTCCGCGGACTCCGCCTCGCTGCCCGCCGTGGGCGCCGCGCTGCTGATCGACGGCCGACCGGTCGTCACCGGGCAGGACCTGGCCGCGGCTCCGCCCTGGTGGCGGGGCGAGGACCGGCTGCTGTACCTGGCCGACGGCCGCATCCGGCTGCGCACCCTCGCCACCGGCGCGGTCGAGGAGATCCCGTTCACCGCCCGCCTCCGCGTGCCCCGCCCCGGGCACCGGGCCAAGCGCCGCGACCTGGATTCCGCCGCCGCCCGGCCGGTGCGCGGCATCCACCGGCCCGTACTCTCCCCCGACGGGCGGCACGTCGCCTTCACCGCGCTCAACGCCCTGTGGACGGTGCGGCTCGGTGCGCCGCCGCGCAGGATCGTCCGGTCGCGGCCGGAGCACTACCTCCAGATGCCCGCCTGGGCACCGGACGGCCGGTCCCTGCTGTACTGCACCGACCGCGACGGGTCCACCGCCGTCCACCGCCACGATCTGCGCGACGGCGGCGACACCCTGCTGGCCGCGGGCGGCCGCTTCACCCCCGCGCTCTCCCCGGACGGCACCCGCCTGGCCTGCCAGGACGCCGCGGGCAACCTTCTCGTGCGGGAGCTGCGCACCGGAGCGGAGCGCACCGTGGCCGCACCGCTGAGCGGGGGAGGACCGCCCGGCGCCCCCACCTGGTCGCCCGACGGCCGCTACCTCGCCCTCTGCGACCGCACCCGTCTCAACCGGCGCTTCCGCGAGGGCTACCACCTCATCCGCGTCCTGGACACCGCCACCGGCACGGAGACCCGGCACCTCCCCGCCGCGCACCAGTCGCTCTCCGACCGCTTCGCCGCGGGGCCCGTCTGGTCACCCGACGGCCGCTGGATGGCGCTGGTCGCCGAATCCGCCCTGTGGCTGCTGCCGGTCGCGCCCGACGGCGTACCGACGGGGCCGCCGCGGCGGCTCACCGACGAGCCCGCCGATCACCCCAGTTGGTCCGGTGACTCCCGCACGCTCTGCTACCTCTGCGAGGGCCGACTGCGCCTGGTGGACCGGAACGGTACCCGTGCCCGCACCGTCCCCGTGGCGCTGACCACCCGCCGTTCCCTGCCGTCTCCCCGCGACACCGTGAGTATCCACGCCGGTCAACTCTGGGACGGCACCGGCGACCGCCCCCGCCGGGACGTCGACATCCTCCTCACCGGCCACCGCATCACCGCCGTCGAACCCCACCGGCCGCGCCGCGCCGCGCACCGCACGATCGACGCCTCCGGACAGACCGTGATCCCGGGCCTGTTCGACAGCCACACCCACCCGTACCCCTTCACCTACGGCAACCGGCAGAACCTCCTCGCCCTGGCGTACGGCATCACCACCACCGCCTCCATGGGCGGCCCGCTGCACGAGGGGACGCTGCTGCGGGAGTCCCTGGACGGCGGGCACCTCACCGGCCCGCGGCTGCTGTCCTGCGCCGAACTCATCGACGGCTCCCGCGTCGCCTACGCCATGGGCCGCGCCCACCGCACCCCCGACGGCGTCTCCCGCACCCTGCGCCGCGCGGCCGCCCTCGACGTCGACTTCGTCAAGACCTACGTCCGCGCGCCCGGCGCCACGATGGCCGCCGCGGCCCACCTCGCCGACCGGCTCGGCGTACCCTCCGGCAGCCACCTCTGCTTCCCGGGACGCGCCGCCGGGCAGCGCCTCACCACCCATCTGCAGGCCACCCAGCGGCTGCCGTTCGGGCACGCCACCACGCCGCTCGGCCGTGTCCACCAGGATCTCGTCCGGCAGTACGCGGACGGGGAGTTCGCGTTGATCGCCACGCCCTTCACCGCCCGTCCGCTGCTCGGCGCCGATCCCGCGCTCGCCGACGATCCGCGCGTGACCCGCCTCATGCCGCCGTGGGACGCCGACGCCGTACGCGCCGCCGCCCGGAAACCGCCGACCCCCGACCAACTACGGGCCCTCGACACCGAGATGGGCGCCTACCGCAGGCTGCTGGACGCCGGGGCGGTGATCGCGCTGGGGACCGACGCCCCGCTCGTCCCCGTCGGGCTCCATCTGCACCTCGCGCTGCGGGCCCTGCACGCCCACGGCTTCAGCCCCGCCGAGACGCTCCGCACCGCCACCGTCACCCCCGCCCGCCTCTTCGGACTCGCCGGGGACCTGGGGACCGTCGAACCCGGCAAACTCGCCGACCTCACGGTTGTCGACGGCGATCCCTTCACCGACTTCGACTCCCTCATCCGCACCTCACTGGTCCTCCGCGACGGCGTCCCGCACCGCCAGAGCGAGGTCACCGCCGTCCCGGCCGCTTGGACGGCGTAGGCGCGGGGGCGAGCGGTACGTCCACCGGGCGGGGCGGCGCTCCGTGCCCTCGCGGGAGCACTGCCCGGCAGGCGTTCACCGCGCCGACGGCGGCTCAGACGTAGCGGCTGGAGAGGGGTTCCCCGTCCCCCTGTCCCCGTCCGCGGCGTCTCCGGGTGATCAGGTGACGCGGTCGCAGGCGCGGCACCGCCTGCGGTCCGTCGGCGCCGGGTCCGGAGACGCTGGCACCATGTCCTCCCACCTCAGCGGCCCGAACCCGCGCTCCCCGGTGGGGGACGCCCGGCTGGAGATCACCGACCTGTTCGCCTTCGCCGTGCCCGGCGACCGCGCCGTCCTGATCATGAACGTCCACCCGGCCGCCCCCACCGGCGCCGCGTTCCACCCGGACGCGGTCTACCGCATCGACGTCGACACCGACGGCGACCACCGGGCCGACACCGCGTTCAGCTTCGTGTTCTCGCGGCCGGAGAACGGACGGCAGACCGCCACCGTCCACCGCGCCGAAGGTCCCCGCGCCCGGCAGCAGGACATCGGCGGCCTGCGGATCTTCGCCGACGAGCCCGTCTCCTCCGGCACCGAACCGGCGGTGGCCGCCTCCGGCCCGTATCTCTTCTCCGCCGGGCTGCGCAGCGACTCCTTCCCCGCCGACCCCGACGGCATCGTCCGGGACTTCCGGTGGACCGGTACGGACCGGGGCGCGGACCGGAACGTCCTCGGCATCGCGCTGGAGATGCCCCACACCGAACTGGGCCCCGGCCCGGTCATCGGCGTGTGGGGGCGGGTGAGCGTGCGCCGCCACGGACGGCTCACCCAGGTCGACCGCGGTGCGCACCCCCTGCTCGCCGCCTTCCACGCCGAGGGGGCGGCGGACGCGTACCGCGCGGGCGACCCCGCCGACGACTGGGACACCTACCGCGAACCGTGGGCCGCGGTCCTGCACCGAACCGGCGGATACCCGCCGCGGGCGGCCGAGGAGGCGCTGCGCACCGTCCTGCCCGACATCCTGCGCTACGACCGCGCGCAGCCCGCCGCCTACCCCAACGGCCGCACCCTCACCGACGACGTGACCTCCGCACGGCTCGCGATGCTCTCCGGCGGCAGCATCACCACTCGCGGCATCGGCCCGCACACCGACCTGCTCCCCGACTTCCCCTACCTCGGCCACCCGCACCCCGCCCCACCGGCCGGTTGACCGGGCGCGCAGGACACCCAGGCTCACCGCGCCTCCGCTCTCCGCAACTCCCGCCGGATCCGCCGACGTTCCCGGGCGGCGTCGGCGCCCACGAGGCGGACCGGTGGAGCGAAGCCGCGCAACCTCCGTCTGCCGGCCCTCGGTGAAGCGGACGACGGCCACCAGCCGTGTCTCGTCCGCCGACTCGGACGCGCCCGCCCGCCTCCCGTGCGCGGGATACGGAGGCAGCCGCGGGTACTGCCGCATCCCCGGGCCACGGTGGGGGAAGTGCGCCGCCCTGCGGGCACATACGGCGGCCACCTCGGTCCGGAACCGCCGGTACCGGTCGGCGCCCGCGCACACCAACAGGACGACCTGCTCCGGCTGTTGCACCCACAGCGCCTCGGTGAACCGCCAGACGTTCTCCGCTCCCGGCCATCCGCCCCCCACCACCGCCCGGGACGGCGAACAGGGCCGTCCGACCCGGTGCGGCGCTCCCATGGCTGGATTTCTCGTTCGGGTGACTTCTCGCATGTCAGACATTTCTGGTGGCCATGAACTCCGCATGGCCAAGAAATCCTGGTGGCGCACCGCCGCCACCGTGGCGGTCGCCGCCACCGCGCTGCTGGTTCCGGCGTCCACCGGAACCGCCGCCTCGCCGTCCGCCGCCCCCTCCCACAGCCTCGCGTTCCAGCTCCCCGAGCCGCCGTCCGCCGAAGTGGCCCGGGCGGAGCTGACCGGGCTGCACGTGGACACGCCGCATTCGATGAACGGCTACAGCCGGTCGAAGTTCCCGCACTGGATCAAGCAGCACGGGGAGTGCGACACCCGGGAAGTCGTCCTCGCCCGCGACGGCAAGGACGTCAAACAGGACGAGAAGTGCCGGGCGATCTCCGGGACCTGGCTCAGCGAGTACGACGCCAAGGAGTTCACGGTCTCGGGTCAGCTCGACATCGACCACATCGTCCCGCTCGCCAACGCCTGGCGCTCCGGCGCCGACGAGTGGACCACCCCCGACCGCAAGGCTTTCGCCAACGACCTCGTCCACTCCCAACTGATCGCGGTCTCCGCCGCCAGCAACCGGCAGAAGGGCGACCAGAGCCCCGACCAGTGGGCGCCGCCCCGGCACGCCTACTGGTGCACCTACGCGCGGGCGTGGGTGGACGTCAAGCACGTCTACCACCTCGACATCACCGCACCGGAGAAGGCCAAGCTGGGCGAGATGCTGGACACCTGCGCATGACGGGCACCCCTCGGCAGCCTGCGGTGACCGCCGAGGTCACCGCAGGTCCCGGCGGCGCCATGACCGTGGAGGTCGGCGTCGTCACCGGCGATCTCACGGTCACGACCACGGACACCGGCAACGGCACCGCCGCCGTCCGCGTCCGGTACACCGGCGCCGACGAGTGGTACGAACTGGAGGGCAGCCCGGTGCCGATGCCCGAAGGCGAGATGGCCGCCGTTCTGGACGCCGTCACCCAGGCCATCCGAGCCGGTGGCGCGGCTTGCGCCCCCGGGGCGCCGCAGAACCCCTCCGGGAGGCCGGATACGGCGTAGCCCGCGACGGCGCACCGAGGAACCGACCTCCACCCTTCTCGGGCGGCTTCACCTATATGGGTGAAGCTCCGCCCGTAGCGGCGTGGAGGGAGGCCGTCGAGGGGTAAAGGCCGCAGCAGCATCGGCGGCGGTGGCCCCGGCTGATGGCCCTTCGGCTCTGTGGAGGCGTGCGGTGAGCGTGTGGGAGATGCGCCGCTTCCGGCGTGATCCGCTGGCGTACATCGAGGACCGGGCTCGGCGGAGCACGGGCGAGGTGTTCCGGCTTCCGTGGGGCGCCTGGTGTGTGAAGGACACCGAGCTGGCACTCACGGTCCTGCACGACCCGGTCTTCCACACCGGAGTCTCCACGTTCTTCGGGGACATGCTCCCCGCCCGGCCCGCCCAGATCGCCCTGGGCCGCGCCGTCCGGAGCGTGATGCGGGCGCATCTGCCCCGCTACCGCGAGCGTCTGGCCGAGGCGGTGGCCGAACTGGGCCCGGTCAGCCGGTGGCCCGATGCGGGACCGTCGCTGGTCCACCGGTGCACGGCGGACGCATTGCTGCACCCCGACGCGCCACCCGCGCTGCACCATCTGATGGCGAGGGCCGTGGCGGGCGGATTCGCCGCCCGCCAGCGGTACATGTGGCAGCGGGCCCGGGTGGAGTTGCTCCGCCCCGGGCTGCTGGCCGCGATCACCGCGGAGGTGCGGGACCGCCGGGCGGCGGGCTCCCGCAGGGGCGAGCCCCGGGACGTACTGGACGGGGTCCTCGGAGCCTGCCCCGAGGAGACCACCGACCGGACCGTGGCAGACCTGTACGTGCTGCTGTTCCAGTCGATCGTGGGCAACATCGGCTACACCGTGGCGTGGTCGCTCCTGCTGGCCTGTCTGCACCACCCGCCCGGCCCGCCGTGGCCCTGGGCCACGGAGTCGCTGGTGCGGGAGGCCGGACGCCACCGCCCGTTCGTCTGGATGGTCGGCCGACCCGTTCCCCACGTGCTCGTATGCGGTGGCCTGTCGTTCGCGCCGGGCACGATCCTGTCGGTCAGCCCCTATCTGCTCCACCACGACGCGCGCCACTGGGACCGGCCCGAACAGTTCCGGCCCGAGCGCTGGGACGAGCCGGACGGGCAGGGCCCCTACCTGCCCTTCAGCACCGGCCCGTTCACCTGCGCCGGAGCGGCGGTCGCCCACCGGATGATCGCCGAGGCGGTCACCGCCCTGAGCCGGGACGCCCAGCTGGCCATCGGCGGGGGAGACGCCCGGCCCCTGGTGTCCGGCTCCGTCCACCCCCGCCCCTTCGTCCTGCGGCGCGCCCCCAGGACCCCCGTCCACCCCGCGCCTGAAGGGAGGTGAAGACATGATCGCCGCCATCCGACGCATCTTCCGGAACAAGCCCGCCAGTTACTGGGACCCGCCCGTCTGGCTCTAGCCGCCCCGAGCGCCCGACCGGTCCGCACCCCGTTCCCACGGAGTGCGGACCGCCTTTTTCTCCCGGCGGACGAAGGTGACGACGGGCGTCCGCTCCCGGCGGTGGGACGCGCGGGACAGGTGGGACAGGGTGTGGAACACTGACGCGGAGCGTTGCGGCAGGTGCCCACCAGGCGGTGATACAGGGGGTGTTGGCCTGTGGGAAGCGATCGGTGCGGTCGATCGGAACCCAGTGTCCATCAGTTGCGGTTGTTCGTGACGCTCTCGGAGGAACTGCACTTCCGGCGCGCGGCGGCCCGGTTGTTCATGACACAGTCCGCCCTCAGCCAGCAGATACGCGCCCTGGAACAGCGCATCGGTCTGCAACTGCTCAGCCGTACGACGCGCACGGTGACGCTCACCCCGTCCGGAGAGGCGCTCCTTCCCGAAGCCCGCGCGGTGACGGAGGCCATGGACGGACTCCACCGCACCGCCCGGGTCCGTGCGCGCGAGGTCGAGGGACGGGTCGTCATCGGAACCCTCACCGCAGAGCCCTCGATGCCGCAGACCCGGGCCATCATCGACGGACTGCGGTCCCGCCATCCGGCCCTCACCATCGAGATGCGCAGCCTCAACTTCGCCAACCAGTACGAGGCGCTCGCCACCGGCGAGGTGGACGTGGCCTTCCTGCGCCCGCCCGCCCCTCCCGGTATCCGCCTCCAGCATCTGGTCGAGGAGCCCCGGGTCGTCTGCCTCCCGGTCGACGACCCGCTGGTCGACAAGGAACGCATCGTCCTGGACGACCTCGCCACGCGCTCCATGGTGACGATGCCGGACGCGTCCCCGCGCGTGTGGCGGGACTTCTGGGCCATCGATCCGCGCCCGGACGGCACCCCCATCTCCTTCGGCCCGCTGGCCGTCGACGTGGAGGAGGTGTTGGCGCAGGTCGCCCTGGGAACGGTCATCGGCTTCCTGCCCGCGTCCGTCCGCACCTTCTACCCGCGCCCCGGTATCCGCTACCGGGATGTCGCCGACCTGCCGCCGTGCACGATGGCACTGACATGGTTCGCCCAGAACCACGACCACCCCGAGATCACCCTGATACGCAATCTGGCACGCGCCGTACTGCCCACCGGCCCCCACGGCGTACCGTCCGACGGGCCCTCCCGCACCTGACGTGGTCGACGGTCCGCCGGGACCCCGCTGCGGCGCTTGAACCAGTGGCCGGACTCCGCCACGGCGCCGCTGGTCCGCCCCTGCGAGACTGGCCCGTATGAGCACGGAACAACGCGCGATTCTCGTCATCGGCATCGGAGCAGGCGACCCGGAGCACCTCACGCTCGCCGCGGTCAAAGCGATCAGCCGGGCGGACGTCTTCTTCATCGTCGGCAAGGGGCCCGGCAAGTCCGCCCTGACGGATCTGCGGCACAGCATGATCGAGGAGCATGCGCGGGCCCCGTACCGCGTCGTGGAGATCGACGACCCGAGCCGGGACCGCCGCCCGATGGACCGCTCCGACTACACCGCGGTGGTCCGGGACTGGCACACCCGGCGGGCGGACCTCTTCGAGCGGCTGATGCGCGACGAGATGACCGCGGGAGAGACCGGAGCCTTCCTCGTCTGGGGCGACCCCTCGCTGTACGACAGCACACTCGCCATCCTCGCGGACGTCGAGTCGCGGGGCACGGTCTCCGCCGCGATCGAGGTCGTCCCCGGCATCAGCAGCGTCTCCTCGCTGTGCGCACGGCACCGGATTCCGCTGAACCAGGTCGGTCGTCCCGTACACATCACTCCGGCGCGCCGTCTGCCGGAGGTGGGCCAGAACGACGACGGGGACATCGTCGTGATGCTCGACGGCGGAGAGTCGTTCACGCAGGTCGACGGCGACGACGTGTGGATCTACTGGGGCGCCTATCTCGGCACCCCGGACGAACTGCTCGTGGCGGGCCCGTTGCGGGAAGTCTCCGGCCGGATCTCCGAGTTGCGGTCGGCGGCACGGGCCCGGCACGGGTGGATCATGGACACCTATCTGCTGCGGATGGCGTCCCCGGATCCGGAACAGCCGTGACGGTCGGCTCCGGGCGGTAGCGCGCCGAGCAGCCGCTGACCCGTGAGGCGGCCGGAGCCGCACGGCCGGGAGCCGGTACCGCGGTGCCTCCGGGGGGGCGACGGCGCGGTCGGGACGGCGGCGGTCCCGTCGGGGCCCGGTCCGCCCGGCGTCGAGCCGGGCGGACCGGCCGCGTCCCGGCGCTCAGGCCGACCGTGCGCCGCTCGCGGAAGAGCCGCCCCACGGCCCTGCTCTCATGCGGACAAGGCCCGGGGGAAACGGCCGCGCGCGAAGCCTTCGGGCTGCGCCGCCTTCCCGACCGCAAGCACAGGGTTGAAGCCGAAGTCGCGCTGGAGCTCCGTCAGCGTCCCTTCCGCCGTGGCCTTCACATCCCTCGGAACATCTCCGAGCTCCTTGATCAGGTCCTCGTAGATCGGTGTGTCGCCGCTCACGTGTTCCTCACATCTGGTATTGCGCTTGCAATTGCTTGTCCGCGAAGATCGCAGAAATCAGGAGTGTACGGGGCGCTGGCTGCTGACGGACACGGCTACCGGCAGGCGATACGCATGATGTGTTCATGGTCACCGCCGACGACCGATCCGGCGCCGCCGGAGGCGCCCATCACCTGAGGGGCCGAGACGCCGGAGCCTGTCGTACATCTGCTCCGCGGGCTCAACGGCGCGGGCAAGACGACCTACGCCCGGCGCCTCGCCACGCACCCGCCCGCCGTGTGGTCCGGGCTCGACGCATGGATGCCGCGCCTCTACCCGTACCGGTACGACACCGTCGAGTACGCCGAGCGGGCCGAGGTGCGCGGAGAGCTGATCTGCCGGATCCCCGCCCCCGCCGGTCCGGTCGCCGCGGACCGACCGGCTCGCCCGGGCCCTGCGGCGTTTGAGCGGCGGATGCGCCTTTTCCGATACCTCGCTGACAAACAGGCCGCATACGTTTCTTCTATGCCGTCGCGGCGCCCACCGACCCGAGCGGCACACCGCTGACAACCGTGCCCCGGGAGGGTTCCGTCTCCATGCCTATACGCGCCCGTGTCCTGCGTCGCACCATCCTCACCGTGGCAGCCGCCGCCGTGGCCGCCGTGGGGACCGCCTGTAGCGGTCCCCGGCCCGAGGCCGTCGGCCCGGCCCGGATCTCCGACGAGGCGGGCACGAAGCAGGTGGCCCAGCTCACCTACGACCTCGGGGACACCGCCTACGCACCGCCCGGTCCGGCGGGCGGACGTACGGAGTTGAGGGCCGCCGTCACCTACCCCCGCCAGTTGGGCAAGGGGAAGCATCCCCTGGTGATGATGGTGCACGGCTGGGCCGACACCTGCGCCGCCGGGGACGACCCCGTCCGCCCCTACGCCTGGCCGTGCGGCAAGGGCGCCCGGCCGGTCGACAACTACCGGGGCTACGCGTACCTCGGCCGGGCCCTGGCCGAGAAGGGATACATCGTGGTGTCGGCGTCGGCCAACGGCATCCAGGCACACGAACAGGACCAGGGACACCTGGCGCGCAGCGCCCTGCTGGACAGGCATCTGGAGATGTGGCGGCAACTGGCCGACGGAAAGGGCCCGTTGCAAAAGCTCGGGCAGTTCACCGACCACGTGGATCTCCACCGGGTCGGCACCCTCGGGCACTCGCGCGGCGGCGGAGGAGTTCTCGAACAGGCCCTGGACAGCCACAAGCCGCTGCCCGGTGTGACGATCCGGGGCACGGTGGCGCTCGCGCCCGCCCTGAACGGCATCGACGCCGGGAAGGAGCGCATCACCCGCGTCCCCGTCGCCGTGGTCGCCGGGACCTGCGACGCCATGTGGGACGACAGCAAGATCGCCCTCACCATGACCGCCGGGAACCCCCACGCCTCGCACCACGCCGTGACCGGCGCCAACCACAACTTCTTCAACACCGTCTGGACCCCCGGCACCGGGCCCCGCTTCGCCACCGACGACGTCGCCGTCGAGCAGCGGAACCTGCCCGGCGGCCGCTGCCGCAGCACCGACGGATCCGGCAACCCCCGGCAGCTCACCCCCGCCGAACAGCGCCGGGCCGCGACCCACTACGTCACCGAGTTCTTCGACACCTACGTGCGCTGAGACCACCCGCCCACAGCCGTCGCCGGACACGGCGCCCCCGGCAGGGCCGGTCGGCGGCTCTGCCGCGCAGGTCGTGGCGGGTGTCATTGACCGGTTCGGCGGGCCGACGCGATTACGGTGCCCCTGCTGACAGCGTGACCCCCACCACACTGGAGGACGTATGGTCACCCGGGACACCCCATGGCCCGAAGGAACACCCTGCTGGGTCGACCTCGCCGTGGACGACATCGACAGGGCCGTCGCCTTCTACGGCGGACTGCTCGGCTGGAACGTACAGCGAGGCGGCGCGGAGGTCGGCGGTTACAGCCTGGTCGTGCACGAGGGCGCCAACGTCGCCGGGATCGGCCCGAAGATGTCGCCCGGTGTGCCGACCGCCTGGACCACCTACCTCGCGACCGAGGACACCGACCGCACCGCCGCCAGGATCACCGCCGCGGGAGGCACCGTCGTCGTGGCGCCCATGGACGTGATGACGCTCGGCCGGATGGCCGTCGCGGCGGACCCGGCAGGCGGCGTCTTCGGCCTCTGGAAAGCCGGTGACCACACCGGCTTCGGAATCGCCAACGAGCACGGCACGGTCGTGTGGAACGAGAACATGAGCCGCGACTACGCCCACAACCGCGAGTTCTACGGCTCGGTCTTCGGCTACCGCTACGGCGACATCGACGACGGCATGATCAAGTACGCGACGCTCGACCTGCCGCATGGCACGGTCGGCGGCATCGGCGAACTGCCCGCGAGCCTGCCCCAGGAGATCCCGGCGCACTGGATGACCTACTTCAGCACCCCGGACATCGACGCCGACGTGGCCCGCGTGCCCGGCCTCGGCGGCACCGTCGCGCAGCCGCCGTTCGACACCCCGCACGGCCGGATGGCCGTCGTCGCCGACGACCAGGGGGCCGTCTTCAGCCTGATCACCCCGCCGCCGACGGACTGACCGTAAGCCCCCGGCCGGGCGGCCGACCGGGGGCGTCGGCGCGCCTGCCTCGCTCCCGGCAGGTGCGCGATCGGCGGTCGCGGCGCGCGGAATCCGCCACAACCGGCGGTCCCGTGCCCCGGCCGCGGGAGGCGATCGTGGCCCGGTACACGCACCATCCGCCCGCACAATCGGGAGCAACCATGACCTGGCCCAGTGGAGAGACCGCCTTCGTGACCGGAGCGGCATCGGGGATCGGCCTGGGCATCGCACGCGCCCTCGTCGCCCGCGGCGCACGGGTCGCCCTCGTCGATCTGGACGCCCACAAGCTCGCCGCGGCCGTCGGGGAACTCACCGCGGCGGGCGGGTCGGTGGCCGCGGTCGAACTCGACGTCAGCGCGGCGGACCGCTGGGCCGACGCCGCCGACCGTGTCGAGGCAGCCCTCGGCCCGGTCTCGATCCTCGTCAACAACGCCGGGGTCATCAGCGGCGCACCGATGACCGGGACGACGCTGGAGAGCTGGCGCCGCCACTTCAGGGTCAACGCCGACGGCCAGTTCCTCGGGACGTCCACCTTCCTGCCCCGCTTCCTGGAGCGGGGCGGGCGGGCGCACCTCCTCAACACCGCGTCGATGGCCGGTCTGATGCCCGTCCCGGGGGTGGGCGCCTACTCCGCCTCGAAGTTCGCCGGCGTCGGCCTGTCGCTGGCCCTGCGCGAGGAGCTGCGGGACACCGACGTCGCCGTCTCCGTGCTGTGCCCGGGCACCGTCTCCACCGGCATGGTCGCGGCCGACGCGACCGGCGAGCACCCGGCCGGCGCGGACCCGGACCGCGTCGGCGAGCAGGTCGTCGAGGCGCTGGAGGCCGGGCGGTTCTGGATCCCGACCCACGGCGACTTCGAGCCGATCGTCGCCGCACTCCACCGCGAGATCGAGCAGGCGTTCCGGGACACCGACGACCGGCACGGCCCCGACCCGTCGACGCAGCTGATGCTGGGCGGCATCGACCCGGTGGACCGGATGCTGCGGCCGGAAACCGCCCGCTGACCTTCCGGCCGAGCCCCTCAGCTCCCGTCCCGACCCGAGCCGCGCCCGTGATTCCCGCTGCGCGCATCCGGCCCCGGAGAAAGAGAACACCATGTCAGTGAAGCCTCCCCGTCCCCCGTTCGACCCGGAGCTGGAAGCCGTGCTCGCGGCGCTGGCCGACCAGTTCCCCGTCGGCATGACGGCCGAGATGATCCCGCAGCTGCGCGCCTCCGACGTACGGGCGCTGACGGACGAGCAGCTCGCCGCCGACGATCTGACCCGGCGCGATGTCACGATCCCGGGGTACGGGGGAGACGCCATCACGGTCTCCGTGATCGCCCGGCGCGACCACCGGGGCGCCGGACCGGGGATATTCCACACGCACGGCGGCGGGATGGTCACGGGAGACCGGTTCGCGGCCCTCGGCCAGTGCGTCCCCTGGGTGCTCGAACACGACGCCGTCCTCGTCACCGTCGAGTACCGGCTCGCCCCCGAGCACCCGGACCCCTACCCGGTCGAGGACTGCTACGCCGGGCTGTTGTGGACGGCCGGGCACGCGGCCGAGCTGGGGATCGACCCGGCCCGGCTGATCATCGCCGGGCCCAGCGCGGGAGGCGGCCTCGCGGCGGGCACCGCCCTCCTCGCCCGCGACCGGAAGGGGCCCGAGCTGGCCGGTCAGGTCCTCATGTGCCCGATGCTCGACGACCGGAACCTGACCACGTCCTCGTACCAGTTCGACGGCGTCGGCGTATGGGACCGCGGGAGCAACCTCATGGGCTGGACCGCCCTTCTCGGCGACCGCCGCGGCACCGAGGACGTCTCCGTCTACGCCGCCCCCGCACGCGCGACGGATCTGTCCGGACTGCCGCCCACCTTCATCGACGTCGGCTCCGCCGAGGTCTTCCGGGACGAGGACGTGGCCTTCGCGACGGGCCTGTGGCGCGACGGCGGGGAGGCGGAGCTGCATGTGTGGCCCGGCGGGTTCCACGGGTTCGACATGACCGCGCCGCACACCGCGGTCGCGCAGGCGGCGGTCGCCGCACGCAACGCCTGGGTGGCGCGCATACTGGAGTCCTGAGCAGGCCGGACCCCGGTGGGTCGGCCCGGCGACTTCCGTGAGCGCGACGAGAGAACGCACATGCACCATCTGCTCGGTCGGCTGAGCACCAGCGATCCGGAGGCCGGAGACAGCCTCCGGATCGTGGCGTACTTCGATGTCCTCCTCGCCCGGGGCTCCGGGGTCGCCGGACTGCTGCGCGGCGCCGCGGTCCTCGCGGGCTGCACCGCCGGAGCCGAGATCTCCGGACGCATCCGCCGCCGCGACCCCGAGGGGAAGGAACCGGCCGAACACCGCGACGCCCCGCGCGCCCCGCAGCGGTCCGGCACCGACTGGGCCGTCTGGCTGGAGCGCGACGGCGAGGGGTCGGCCCTGGACGAGATGATCGTGGACCGTCTCGCCTTCGGCGTCGAACTCCTGGAGACCCACCGCGCCCCCACGGGCTTCGACGCCGTCGTCGACGACGCACGGCCGCTCGCCGAACGCGTCAAGCGGCTCCCACGGTTCCGCCTCGACCCGTCCACACCCGTACGCATCCTCGCCACCGCCGCGGACGCACCGGAACTGGGCGCGCCCTCGGCGGTCGTGCCCACCCGCTACGGACTCCTGCGCGCCACCCTCGACGTCTCCGGCCGTCTCGCCGCCACGGGTACGACGGGCATCGGCCCCTGGGCCCGCGCCGATCAGGCCCCGGAGTCCTGGGAGGGAGCCTGTATCGCCTTCCGGCTGACGGACGCCGACGACCCGGTGGTCGACGCCTCGGACCTGGGCGCCGTGCTGATGCTGCTGCGGGCCCACGACCCGCGGGCGCCGCACGACGACGTCCGGGCCCTGGCCCGCCTCGACGCGCGGTCCGCGCACGTCCTCCGCACGCTCGTGGAGGCCGACAGCATCCGCTCCGCGGCGGCCACGCTCGGTATGCACCACTCCAGCGTCCAGGCGCGCCACGAGGCACTCGTCGAGGCGCTCGGCTACGACCCGCGCACGAACGTCGGCAAGATGCGCTACATCGCCGCCGAACTGCTGCAACGCCTCACCGACACACCGCCCGGAAGGTGAGACGCCGCCGCTCCGCGCCGCCTCACCTCCGGACTCACCCCCGCGACCTCAACACATCGACCTCACAGCCCGGTGCGAACGGGTCGAAGCCGTGCTCGACCAGCCAGCGGACCACCAACAGGCTCCGCAGCGACCACCATCCGCGGATCACGGCGCGATCGACCTCGGCGCCGTAACCGGCGAGGACGTCGTCGAGACGCTCCTCGTGGCCGAGCGTGAAGGTGGCGAGGTCGTACAGGGCGTCGCCCCGGCCCGCCTCGGACCAGTCGATGATGCCGGTGACCTCGTCGCCGTCGACGAAGACGTGCGCGATCTGCAGGTCACCGTGGGTGAACGCCGGGGTCCACGGCCGGAGTGCGGCCTCGGCGACCCGGCGGTTGCGGGTGACCAGATCGGCGGGGGGGACGCCGCCCGCCACGAGCTGCTCGCACTCGGCGTCGAGCTGCGCCCTCAGCGCGGCGGCGCTCCGACCGGCCTGGCCGGGACGGGGCGGCGGCGGTGCCTCGTGCAGCTCACGGAAGGCGGCGCCCGCCGCCGCCCACGCCGCCGGGGACCCGGTCGACGGTCCGCCGAGACGCCCGAGCGTCGTCCCCGGGAGCGCGGCGAGGGCGAGCACGGGCGGTCTGTGCCACCGGATCTGCGGGGTCGGGACCGGCGCCAGGGACATCGCCTCGACCTCGGCTTCCAGACGCGCCCGATCGGCGTCCACCTTCAGGAACACGTCGCCGACGCGCAGGGTCGCGCGCTCGGAGTGGGCGACGACGACTTCGACCTCATCCATGGGCGACCAGTATTCCGGGGATGATCGCCGCCGTCGCCGGGTTTCCGACGTGCGCCCGCGCGGCCGACCGTGGCCCGGGCACCCGGCGGCCAGGCGGCGGAGCTCGGTGGGCGGCCGCCCGTCCACCGCGCTCCGCCGTCCTCATCCGACGCGCAGCAGGATCTTGGTCCCGGTTCCCGCGCGGAGCCTGTGGATGGCCTCGACGGCGTCGTCGAGCGCCATCTCCTCGACCCAGCCGGTGGTGTCGTACTCGCCCGCTGACATCCGCCCGATGACGCCGTCGAACTCCTCGGGGCGGTACCCCAGCGAACCCAGCAGCTCGTACTCGCCCATCATGATCTCGTTCGGCTGGATCTCGAACGGCTTCTCATGTCCCGACTGGAGGATCACCCGGCCCCCGGGGGCGAGGTGGGCGAGCCCCGTCCGCAGGGCCGCGCCGACCCCCGCGGCGTCGTAGAACACATCGACGCCGTCGCCACCCGTCAGACTCGCGACCGCCGCTCCGAGGTCCTCGGTGACCGGGTCGATGACGTGCGCGCCGAGCGCCGCGAGCTTGCCGCGGCGCTCCCCGTTCGGCTCGGACACCAGGATGTGCGCGACGCCACGCGCCCGGAACGCGTACCACGCCCCGATGCCCACCGGACCGGCGCCCGCCACGAGCACGACGTCCCCGGGGCCGGAGCGGCTGCGACCGGCACCGTGCCATGCGACGGACATCGGCTCGACCAGGGCGCCTCGCGCCAGGTCGACGTCCTCGGGCAGCCGGTGGAACTGCCGCGCGTCGATCGAGACGAACTCCGCCATGCCGCCGCCGTTGGCGTTCGCCCCCAGCCCCGCCATGAGGCGGCAACTGGTGGGCCGTCCGTGGCGGCACGCCGTGCACGTCCCGCAGCTGTAGGCGGTGGGGAAGACCGCGCCGCGCTCGCCCACCTCGACTCCGGTGACGCCTTCCCCGACCTCGACGACCGTCCCGGAGAACTCGTGTCCCATGGGCTGCGGCAGCTGTGCGCCGGTCACGGGATGCGGGCGGAAGAGATCGACGGGGGACGCCTCCGGGTGGAAATAGGTGTGCACATCGCCGCCGCAGATACCGACGTACCCGTTGCGGATCTTTATCCGACCGGGACCGACGACGGGCTCCGGCACGTCCTCGATCCGCAGATCTTCCCTGCCGTAGAACATTGCTGCTTTCACGGTTGCTCCTCGTCCCCCGTCCTCGCGCACTGAACAGGGCGCCCGCCGGTGCGGTGCCTGTCGAGGAGGGTTCCGCTCCCGGCAGGGGGCCGACAACCGCCACATGAGCAGGGTGGGACCGCCGCGCACCGCCACCCGCGCGGAGGGCGCGCGGGCGCGGTGCGCGCGCCGGTGTCGGAGGTGTGGCTACGGCAGCACTTCCTCCGTCACCTCGATATGGCCCTGGTCGGGGTCGATGACGCCGCCGAGGCGCTGGAAGGCGCCGTCGGTGAGGTCGAGGCACTTGGGTTCCTGCGGGGTCTGGGCGAAGGTGCCGCGGTCGTTGATACGGACGACGAGGGACGCGCCGGTCGCCGTGTTGGTGACCTTCACCCGGGTGTTGAAGGGCAGCTGCGGATCGCGGGAGAGGGAGGTCGCCGCGGTGTCCGCGTTGTTGTCGAAGAGTTCACCGCTGGCGGTGTAGGCGCCGGGCGGTATGGGGCCGTAGTGCGTCGCCCAGCAGGTGTCGGCGCGCGGCGCGGTGGGCGCGGCGGAGCTGGGCGGCGCCGCGAGGACCACCGCGGCGAGCGCGCTGACACCGACGGCCAGCCGGGCGAGGGGGAGTGCGCGGACCATGACTGCTGCCTTTCTCCGGGGCGGGAATGTCGGGCAGTTCTGTGGTTCAGCCCGCCGCGCGGTAGGCGGCGCCCACCTGCGTGGCGGTCGTGCCGTCGTACAGTCCGGTGCCGTCGCCGCGGCTGGTGGAGAGCGTGAACCAGGCGTACCGCTCGACGAACGGCAGGCCCTGGAGCATGGCCGTCGACTGCTGTACGAACGCCGCCTGCTGCTCCTGCGACGGGTAGCGCGGGGTACCGGACGAGAAGTCGATCAAGGCGTACTCGGTGAGCCAGAGCGGCTTGTGGTGACGGTCGTAGGTGGCCTGGAGGTAGCCGCGCAGCTGGTCGGTGGCGCGGGCGGCGTCGAAGTCGCCGCCGTACCAGTGGACGGGCACGAAATCGACCGTGAGGCCGCGACCGGCGGCGCCCTGGAGGAACCGGTCGAGCCAGCCACCGGCGGTGTCCGCGCCGGTGGCGACCGCGGGCGCGCCGAGCCGCAGGCCCGTCGACTGCAACCGGGGCCACAGGTCGAGCGCCTGCTCCACCGGCATGGTGGCCTGTCCCGGGTGGTCGGGCTCGTTGAAGCCGAGCAGCGTCGTGCCCTGCTGCTTGGCCTGGTTCAGCTCGTCGTCGGTCACCGAACCCGGGCCCCAGATCATCGGGACGAACTCGACGCCGTCGGGCGCGGCGATCCCGGACCGGCCCGAGGACCAGGTGTAGAACCAACCGGCCCCGGAATCGGCGAGCGCCCAGGCGTCGCCGTCGAAGTTCCAGGCGCTCACGCCCTTCTTCTTCCCGTCGGCGACCTTTGGAACGGCGCTCCGGCCGGTGGCCGTCGCCGGGGCGTCGTCCGGAGCCGGGAGCGCCGTGGCGCTCCCGGCGGCCGAGAGGACGAGGGGGGCCGCCAGTGCGGCGGTGAGGATGCTTCTTCTGCGCATGGTGCGTTCCCGTCCGTTCAGGCGCCGCGGTGGAATTCGACGGTGAAGCCGCTGCACCGGCTGCACTGCTGCATGACCTGGTTGCCCGGCTCCTGGTCCTGCCCCGACCAGCCGTACGCCTTCGGGCAGTTGGTCGCGATCATGTCGCTGTAGGGGGTCTTGGCGTCACGGTTCGGGCTGGTGCACAACTTCGGCGTGCCGTCGTCCCACCGCGTCAGGTTGTCGGCGGGGCACTTCGGCAGCAGATCCTCGGAGCACCCCACCTCGCCACAGCCGCCACCGGAGCCGGACACCTCGGTCGGCGTGATCGTGATGGGGACGGAGAAGGCGTTGACGTAGCTCACGTTGTACCAGGGCGCCAGGCCGTCGCCGCGGTCGAAGTTGAACTCGGCGAGACTGACCGGCTGTTCGCCGGTGTCCGGCGCACAGTGGTCGGCGAAGACGCCGCAGTCGCCCAACTCGCAGTGGAAACTGCTGCCGGACTCGCCGCTGCACCCCATACGGGCGAAGAACTTGCCGCGCCAGTGGCCGGGGTCCGCGTCCTCCGGGACGGTGACCGTCGCCGACTGCCCGGGCTCCAGGACGGGCAGCGACCCGAAATTCCGGGAACCGTCGGCGTTGACGGCGCTGCCGACCCAGATTTTCTTTCCGGTGCTGTTGACGAACGTCACGGTGTGGGCGCCCGCGGTGGCCGCGGCAGGCACGGCGGCGAACGTCGAACCCGTGGCCGTCTCCGTCCGGGACCAGGCGCCCGGGTGTGACGGGACCAGCACCAGTAACGCGGCGACCACGGCTGCCGTGGCCACCAGCACACTCAAAACCTTGCGCACAACTCCTCCGTCGAAGGTGGGGTGGGAGGCGGGAATTCGAGGACGCGCCGGTCACGCCGGTGGCTCTACGGTGCGGGCGTCGGCGCGGCGTGCGGTGCCCGGCGTACGACGCGGCGGTCGCGGCCCGGGCCTGCCGCGGCCCCGCCCACAAGGGCGCCTCGGGCACGTGCGGCAGTACATGGGCGGTAGGAGTCCGGTGGGCGGGGAAGCGGTGGCGGACGGTGGAACGGCCGGCCGGCGAGGGGACGTTCGGAATGGCAACGTTGCCATCCCCCAGGCGCGGCAACCCGAAAACACGTACGGGAGCCCGCCGGGTCATATGACAGCCGCCGCCTCCCCACCTGTCAATGGTCTGCACCAGAACGCGACCCGTTTCCGGCCAGACGAAGGGGTGCCCCGTGGGGCGGCGCCGCCACCCCTCCTTGACGTTCCGGCCACGAGGGCTGAAAAGGCGTCATTACGCATCGAGCCGAGGCAATGGATCCTGAAACGGCGAGGAAGAAGAGCGAGGTACGAGGACGCGGGCCCAGCCGAGGGGGAGCGCCATGTCCGGACCGCTGTATGTTCCCGTTCTGCCGGCGAAGTCGCACGCCCGAGAGGCGTACCGAAAGCTGATACCGGAGGTTCAGAGCGCCGTCGTGCCGCTGTGGAATCTCCCTCCCCGTCCGGGCCGCCGCCCGGACGAACTCATCTCCGGCGTACGGGGCGACGTACTCGACGTGAGCAAGGCCCAGCGCCACCATCCCGCCTGGGTCGACTCCCCGTTCGCCGACGAGGCGCAACTGTCGGTTCTCGCAAAGGTGTTGGCCGACCTCGCCGAGATGGGGCCGTTGCGCCCGGTCACCGGGCCCGAGCGCCCCGCAGGGCATCAGGCCGCGACGCTGGAGACTGCGCGGTGCGCGGGAAACGGCCTGGCCATACGGGTCAGGGTGCCCGGTGAGTGGGATGACGTCGTCAGCCACGCTGTCCGCGGTCTGGTCGCCCGAGTCGATCCCGCGGTCGAGGCGGACCTCCTGCTCGACCTGGGCGCCGTCCGCGCCGACCGGCCCGATGCGGCGAAGGAGGCGTTGCGGGCGCTCGACGCCCTGATGCCACTGGCGCCCTGGCGGACGGCCGCCGTCCTGAGCGGCGGCTTTCCCGGCGTGACCGCCGAACTCGTGGAACTTGGCACGGCCGTGGAGCCTCGCTGGGATTGGCTCGCCTGGCGTGAGCTGGCCAGCGCCACACGGGAGTTCCTTCCCCGGCTCACCTACGGTGACTACGGCATCGACTCCCCGCACGGCATCGCCCGGGGCCCCTCCTCCGGCAGCGGCGGACCGTCCTGGGGCGTGCTGCGGTACACCACCGACGAGTCGTTCGTTCTCGCGAAGGTTCCGACACAAGGCGACGGCAGGGCCGCTGTCATCCGGGACGCCGCTCGGGAACTGCTCGCGCTGCCGGATTTCCGTGGTGCGACGGCCAGTGCGGGCGAGACCTGGCTGCGCGACTGCGCGGGAGGCCGGGGCCCGGAAGGCACCGGGAACTTCGCGGTCTGGCTCCGGATGGGCAACATCCAGCACATGACGTACCTCGTCCGGAGCCTACGAGCCTGACCGGCGCGGGGCACCTCCACGCGCTGCACGCCGGTCACGACGACGTCTTCGCCGCTCTGCGGCACTTCTCCGGCACCGGCGCCCCCCCGGGCGCGCGGGCGGCCTCGCGGTCGACCCGCTCTGGTGGCGGCGCCTGCTCGGCCGGTACGCCGACGCGGTGCACCGGCTCAGGGGACGACCGCGTTGCCGGGGGGGCGGGTGCCCGCCCCGCCCCCCGCCGGACACCTCAAGGCTCCCCCTCCGTGCTGCCCGCCCTGGCGTTCTGGAGGTCGGGGGTGGGGTTCGGGGGGACGGGGTCGTGGGGGAGGCGGTGTTCCAGGCGGAGCATCAGGAGTGTGCCCAGTGCGGCGAGGAGGCCGATGGCGAGCCAGGGGAGTTGGTGGTTCCGGCTGAAGAGGAGGCCGAACAGGCTGGGGGAGATGACGCTCGCGGCGGCGAAGGAGTACTGGAACGCCGCGAGGTAGGTGCCCCGCGATTCGATCGGCGCCGACGCCGCCGCGAGCGCGTTGGACGCGGGCCCGTACGTCATCTCCGCCAGGGAGAAGCACACCACCACCGGTACCAGGACCGGCACCAGCGCCGCCGACGGCACCAGCGCGGCGGCGGCGGACGCGGCGCACCACACCACCCACAGTCCCCCCGCCCACGCCATGGCCCGCGCCCGGGAACAGCGGCGGCGGACGAACCGGCTGACCGCGGCGGTGCACGTGGCCAGCAGCAGCGTGTTGAGAGCCAGCAGCGGACCGGGGGCCCAGCCCGGCCCGGACAGGCCCTTGACGACGTACGTCGGCAGCGACAGCGCCAGGAAGTTGCTGCACAGGGAGAAGAGGGTGCAGGTGGCGATCAGCACCAGATAGGGCCGGTCGCGCAGCAGCGCCGGGAGGCCGGAACGGCCCTGGGGCGACGGCGCCTGCGCGGTGCGGACGTGCGAGGTGGACGGCACCATCAGGACGACCACCACCGCGGCCACCAGGAACGCCAGCGCGCTGCCGAGGATCAGCCCGTCGTACGCCCGCGAGGAGTCGACGGCGAGCAGCAGACCGGCGAGCAACGCCCCGCCACCGGCTCCGGTCTCGCGGAGCATGCCGGTCCGGGCGAACCACGACTCCTTCGCGTCCGCCCCCTCGGCGTCCGCCTGGTCGGCGATGAGGGTGAAGACCGATGACCAGTAGACGCGGGTGCCGGCCTTCATCACGAAGACCGCGATCAGCAGGGAACTCGTCCCCGACACCGTCAGATAGAGCAGGAAACCCAGCCCCTGGAGCGCCTGCCCACCGGCGACCACCAGCCGGGGCCCGAACCGGTCGACCACCCGCCCCACGAGCAGCGGCACCGGCAGCGCCGCCGCGCTGGCCACGCTGACGAGCACCCCGATCGTCCCCAGATCCAGCTCGGTGACGCGCAGGAAGTACAGCAGGGACAGCGGAAGGTACAGGCCGGTGCCCAGGGAGTCGATCCCCACCGCCACCAGCAGCGGCCACTTCCTCGGGCCGTCCCGCCCCGCTCGTGTCGTATCCCCTGCCACCTGCGCACCACCCTTCCCACCCGCCGGTACCGGGACCGGCGGGGCTGGATCTCCTTGTTCGGCTCCGGCCCGCGGACCGGTACGGCCGTCCGGCGGCCCGGCGGCGCCGGTCAGCCGAACCACCGCTCCAACTCGCGCGCCACCCCGTCGTCCTCGGCCGCCTCCGTGACCGCGTCCGCGGCGTCCAGGACCTCCTGCGGCGACCGCGCCACCGCCACCCCGTGCCCGGCCCGGCGCAGCATCTCGATGTCGTTGTGCCCGTCACCGATGGCGAGCACCTCCGCCTCCGTCAGCCCGAGGTCGGCGCAGACACGCCGTAGCGCGGACGCCTTGGAGACGCCGACGGGCGTGAGGTCCAGCCACGCCGACCAGCCGACGACATGGTCCGCGCCCGGCAGATCGAGGGTGTCCGCCAGCCGCGCGAACTCCTCGGGGGCGGCCGCCGGATCACGGACGATCACCCGGCTGACCGGCCGGGCGAGGAGGTCGTCCAGCCCGGCGGGCACCGTCTCGCCCGGCAGTTCCCCCGCGGGGAACGGCGCGGTGACGCGGTAGCCGCCGCCCGGGCGCTCCACCGCGACCAGCGCCGAGGGCCACCGGTCGAGGAACGCCCGGACGGCCGGGCCCGCGTCGAACGTCTCCCGGTGCACGGTCTCCAGCGGCGCGTAGCGGCACAGCACCGTGCCGCTGGACGCCACCAGCCACATCCGTTCGCCGTCCCGCCCGCGCAGACCGAGCCGGTCGGCGACGCGCGTCATCCCCAGCGGTGAGCGGCCCGAGCACAGGACGACGCGGGCACCGGCGTCCGTCGCGGCCCGCAGCGCCGCCCGGATCCGGCTGCCGGGCGGTTCGGCCCGCTCCTCCTCGACCTCCGTCCAGGAGGGGAGCGTGCCGTCGATGTCGAGCGCCACCAGGCGCGGCCGGGCCCTCACACCGCCCCCAGGAACGCCCGCAGGAGCGCGGCGGCGTCCGCGCCGTCGCCCGCGGCCCGCGCGAGCACCGCCGCCGCCGACGGGCCGCCGGAGGGCCCGAACATCTTGCCGTAGCCGCGCGGGGTGACCCCGCTGAACGGAGCGAGGCGCACCTTCTCCGCCGCGGAGCCGTCGCGGCTGAGGGCGTCCGCGTGGAACGGCTGGTGGGCGGCGTCGGCGGGCCCGAGGAAGCGGACCGTCGCCACGCCGCTGACGATGAGCTGACGCAGGCACTGACGGCACGGCGGGCGGGTGACCACCGCCTCCGCGCCGACGACGGCGGCGCCGTGCCGGGCGGCCGACGCCAGCGCCGCCAGTTCCGCGTGGACCACCCGGCCCAGACTCTCCAGCACCTGGACGACACCGTGGTGGGCGGGCCCGCTGTCGAGCGCGTCGACGAAGCGCCCGGCCCGCGCCCGCAGATCGTCGGGCGGTTCGCCCCGGCCCTCCGCGGCGAACCGCAGCACCTCCTGGACCAGCGCGACCTTCGACGTGTACGCCGGATCGGTGTCGCCCGGCCGGTCGCGGGCGTCGTCGGGGGAGTCCGCCCAGTACTGGCCGCCGCCCGCCCGCGGCACCTCGTTGGTGCCCAGCGCGATGACGTCGCCCACCGGGTCGAGGAGGGCGCAGCCGACGCCGCCGCGCAGCCCCGCGGACCTGCTGGCCTGACCCCCGGCGAGGAACATCGCGTGCTCGTACCGGTTCGGCCGCCGCTCCGGGCCGCCGATCAGGGCCGTCACCGCCTGCTCCAGACCGGCTCCGCCGTCGTCCCCCTCCGGGGCGAGCACATAGTCGGCCTCGCTCCACAGGAGGGAGCCGTCCGCCGTACCGGCGTCCGCCAGCAGCCGGAAGTCGGCGCCCAGCAGCCGGTTCAACGCCTCCGACCAGCGGCGCGGGGCGTCGAGCGGGACCACCACGGTGTCGTGGTCCCGCAGCGTCCGCAGCAGCGCGGTCAGCGCCGCCACGGTCGGTCCGGGGCCCTCGGCGGCGGACCACCCGGTGTCGACCGCGACCGTGCGGCCCCGCTCCTCGAACAGTTTCCGCAGGCTCTCCGGGCGGTCCTCCGGGCCCGGGGGCAGCGCGACGACGAGGCTCATCCGGCCACCACGCCCTCGTCCCCGTCCGGCAGCGCGCGCCGGTCGTACAGGTCGGTGCCGGGCCGCCGGGGCACGAACCGGCCGCCGTCCTCCGGCCCCGTCCACCGGCCCCGGTCGACCAGCGTCCGCCCGCGCAGCAGCACGGTGTGCACGCTCCCGCGCAGCCGCAGGCCCTCGAACGCCGAGTGGTCGACGCGCATGTGATGGTCCGAGGCGCCGGTGCGCGTCGCGCCCCGGGGGTCGAGAAGGGTGATGTCGGCGTGCGCGCCGGGCGCCAGCGACCCCTTGTCGGGGTGCATGCCGAAGAGCCGGGCGGGAGAGGTCGAGGTGACGTCGGTGAATCGGGACAACGGGATCTTTCCTCGGAGAGCGGCGTCGTACAGCAGGGGCACGCGGTACTCGATGCCCGCGATGCCGCCGGGCAGCTTCGTGAAGTCGCGCTGCCCGGCCGGGAACAGCGTGGACCGGCAGAACGGACAGTGGTCGGACGAGACGACCGACAGATCGCCCGCGGACAGCGCCCACCACAGCCGGTCGCGGTGCTCCCGGGTCCGCAGCGGCGGCGCGCACACGTAGTCGGCGCCCTCCTCCCACGGCCGGTCCAACTCCGCGACATCCAGATACAGATAGTGCGGGCACGTCTCGGCGAAGACCGGGAGCCCGCGGCGGCGGGCGTCGGCTATCGCCGCCAGCGCCTCGGCGGAGGAGACATGGACGAAGTAGAGCGTCGGCATCCCGGCCAGTTCGGCGAGGAAGATGGCGCGGCGGGTCGCCTCGGCCTCGATCGCCGGGGTCGCTGTTTTCGCGTGCCAGGGCAGGGACACATCGCCGCGCTCCCGGGCCCGGGTGCGCAGATACTCCATGGCCAGCCCGTTCTCGGCGTGCACCATCACGGTGACGCCCAGCTCCGCGGCGCGTTCCATCGCGCCCAGCAGCTGACTGTCGTCGCTGTAGAGATCGCCGGGGAACGCCATGAAGAGCTTGATGCTCGGCACACCGGCCGCCACCAGCTGCGGCAGCTGCCCGAGCGACGTCTCGTGGACGTCACCGACGATCTGGTGGAACCCGTAGTCGATCGCGCAGCGCCCCCGGGCCCGCGCGCCCGCGTCGTCGAGCCGTTCGAGCAGGTCCTCGCCCGGGCCCTGCCGGACGAAGTCGACCACGGTGGTGGTGCCGCCGAACGCCGCCGCCCGGGTGCCGGAGGCGAAGTCGTCCGCCGTCGACACCCCCGCGACCACCGTCTCCAGATGGGTGTGCACATCGACGAAGCCGGGGGCGACGTGCAGACCGGTGGCGTCGATGACGGTGTCCGCGTCGTCCGCCGTGCCCGGCGCCCGCCAGGCGTCGATCCGGCCGTCACGGACCATCAGGTCCACGGTGTGGGTACCGGACGCGGTCAGCACGGTGCCGCCGCGGATGGCCAGTGTCGTCATCGGCTCTCCCCTTCGTCGTGACGTAGACCGTCCGCCCACCGGTCGGCGTCGAGATCGAGTTCCCGGGCGGCGGCGAGGGCGCGGACGAAGTCCCGCTCCCGGGCGAGGAACTCCTGACGGTTGCGCCACAGCAGCTCGGTGATGGCGCCGACGTCCCGGGTGGGGCGGTTGGTGACGTCGCGGAGCAGGCCGTTCTGGCTGAGCTGGTGCAGATCCGAGGCGACCGACTGCGTCGTCGCGAAGCGCATCGGGAGGGAGATGTTGCCGTCGGTCAGCGTCTCGACCTCATGGACCCAGAACGGCGGGATGTAGAGGATCTCGCCCGCGGACAGCACCCCCTCGTACCGCACCTCGCCGGACCAGTCGGGGCGCGCCGCGAGGCCGAGGCCCGGCGCGGGCGCCACGTCGTAGCGCTCCCGGTCCGCCCACCCCACCTGGAGGTTCACGGTGTCGAGCGGGTGGACGAGGGTGTAGCGCTTGGTGCCGCGCACCTGGATCAGGAAGCTGTGCCACCAGTCGTGGTGCCCCGGGGTGACGTTCCCCGTCTGGCTGAACCACACGCCGGTCGCCTCCGGCCGGTACGCGGCACCGACGTCGGGGACGGGGAAGTCCCGCGCCAGCTCGTCGAACCCGTCGGACCCGGCGCCGATCCGGAGGTAGAGCGAGCCGTCGACGACCCGCCGCCGCCCGAAGAGGTGCGCGGCGGCGTCCTCGAAGGACATCGTCCTGGTGGCGTTGACCTGCTTGAGGACGGTGTTGCCCGCCGCCCGGTCCGTCACGAACGGCGCGACCTCCAGATGCCCCAACCGCCGGGTGAGCGACGCCAGATCCCACTCCCGGTAGCACGCCCAGCCGGTCACGACGTCCGTGATCAGCAGCGGGCTCTCGCCGAGGAGCGGGCGGCCGTCGCGTCCGCCGCGCACCGGCAGCGCCGCCACCCGGGTCGCCTCCCGGGCGCTCATGCCGCGCCCCCGCCGGTGAGGGTGGCGTCCGCCGCCGCCCAGCCGGAGGCGGGCCAGCCGGGATGCCCGTGGTACGCCGCGTCGAAGACCCGGATCTGGTGCTGGAGGCTGCGTGCGTAGGCGAACAGCATCTTCTCCCGCCGCTCCGGGGTGGTCGCGCAGGCGTTCATCTGGGCGGCGTGGGCCTCGGCCATCGCACTGCCCGCCTTGTTCGCGTAGTACCCCGCCCAGTCGCGGAAGGCCGCCGGGCCCTGGATGTCGACGCCCTGGAAGCGCTGTCCGACGACCCGGGTGAACATCGCGCACGGGTAGAGCGCGGCGGCGATCTCCCCGATGTCCCCGGCGAGACCGGTGGTGAGCATGTGGTTGGCGTACGCCTCCCGCGCCGGGGTCAGCGCCCCCGCGTCGAAGCGCACCGTGTGCTGCCCCAGGCTCTCGACCAGCGACCGCTTGAAATCCGTCTCCGCGGTGACGAAGTACTCCGACAGCAGGTTCGCCGTCGTCCGCGACCACGCCGAACCGCTGGGCGACTTCGTCAGCCCCAGCGCCAGCGTGCGGTGGATGTAGGGGATGAACGGGGCGTCGTCGACCTGGAAGGCCAGGAACCGTTCGACGGTCATCCGCCCGTGTTCCAGATCGGTCAGCCAGGGATGGTCCTCGTACGCCCGCCAACCGGCCGCCGTCGCCTCGCGGCACCGGTCGGTGAAGGGGGTCGCGTCCTGCGCGTCGATGTCGGTGGCGCTCACGAAGTCACCTCTCCGCTGTCGGCAACCAGCCATTGCGACAGCACGTCGTCGGAGGGAATCGCCGGATTTCCCGGTGTGGTCGGCACGGTGAACTCCCACTCCCCGCCGGGCGGGGAGACGAGATCGCGTGCGGTGAGCGGGGTGGGGAAGAACCGCTCGGAGCGGAAGAGGTCCGCCGGGTACGTCGCCCAGGTGCAGGCGGCGAGCGCGAGGCAGAGGTGGGCGCCGACCGGACTCTCCAGCATGTTGCCGACGACCGCGCCGATCCCGGCGCGCGCCGCCAGCTCGCCGATCGCCACAGCCGGGGCCAGACCGCCCACCCGCCCCGGCTTGACGTTGACGAACCGGCAACTGCCCAGCTCCAGCGCGAGTTCCAGATGGTGGCGCGAGGTGATCGACTCGTCGAGGCACACCGGGGTCGCCACCCGGCGCTGGAGGGCCGCGTGCCCCAGGAAGTCGTCCTTCGCCAGGGGCTGTTCGATCATGGCGAGGCCGAGCGGGTCCAGCTGCTCCAGACGGCCGAGGTCGTCGCCGGTGAACGTCGCGTTGCAGTCGACGTGCAGGGTGGCGTCGGGGAACGCCCGCCGGATCTCGCGGAGCTGCTCGATCCGTGTGCCACGGCCCATCTTCAGCTTGATCCGCGGGCACCCGGAGCCGATCACCCCCGCGATCTTCGCGAGCAGCGCATCGGTGTCGTCGTGGAGGTCGAAGTCCGCACCGACCGGCACCGTGGTGCGGGTGCCGCCGGTGTACGCGGTGAGCGGGCGCTGCTCGACGGCGCCGCGCAGCGCCCACCAGGCCGTCTCCACGGCCGCCTTGGCGAAGGTGTTCTCCCGGATCTCCGTGAGCGGAGCGGTCAGTTCGCCGATCTCGTCGATCCGGGACCCGGCCAGGCGGGGGAGCAGGCGGTCACGCACCAGCCGGTACGTGGCGCCGCCCCACTCCCCGCAGAACAGCGGCCAGGTGCCCGGCGCCGCCTCACCCCATGCGGTCGTCCCCCCGCTGCGCAGCCGGACGAGCACGGTGTCGATGTCCGGCTGCGCGCCGAAGGACGTCTTCCAGGGCACCTGTAACGGCATGCGCAGCAGATATGCGCGTGCGGAATCGATCTGCATGGTCTCCTCCGCTGCCCGGTCCGGGAGGTCTTCCCGGCGGCAGATTCACGAGTGACGCACCAGCCACGCCTTCGCCTGCTCCGCGTACTGCGGGGCCCACTGCGGGGTCCAGCGCAGGAAGTAGGCGTGCATGGACAGGGCGTGCAGGAAATGGGCGAGTTCGATGCGCTCGCGGTGGTCGTCCGGCAGCGGACAGGCCGCCGCGTACGCGTCGAGGAAGACCTCCCGGCCCTCCGCGAAGCCGTCGAAGAGGTGCTCGTCGAGCTTGCCGAAGTCGCGGAACCGGTCGGCGTACAGGGCGTGTTCGAAGTCCAGGACGCAGCTGATCCGCCCGTCGCGGACGAGGAAGTTCGGCAGCCACAGGTCGCCGTGGGTCAGGGCCGGGACGTTCGCCGCGGCGTCCAGCTGCGCCAGGGCGTCGCCGACGGCGGTCCGCAGCACATCGGCGTCGCCGATCAGCGTCAGATCGGACTGCGGCAGCAGCGCCTCCACCTCCGCCTCGACCGCCTGCCGCAGCGTCGCCGCGGTGGTGGTGCCGAGCACGTCGCCGTAGTGGGGGCCCTTGACGGCGTGCAGCCGTCCGACGACGTCGCCGAGGTCGCGGACGAGCGTCAGCTGCTCCTCCGGGCCGAGGTCTGCCCACACGTCCCCCGCGGCGTCGCCCTCCTGGAACTCCTGGACGATCAGCGGACCGTCCACGGCGGGCTCGTGCGGGACGAGCCGCCGGTAGCGGACCACCGGGATGCCGTGTTCGGCCGCCACCTGCGCGGCGGCCGTCAGACGCCGCAGGTGCTCGGGGTCGCGTTCCCGCTGCGGCACCTTGACCAGGAGCCGGCCCTGATCGGTGTCGGCCACCCACTGCTTGCTCGTGTAGCCCTTGTCGAGGGGGTGGACCGAGGCGACACGGATCTGCGGGAACTCCCGTTCCAGGAGGGTGCTGACGAAGTCGGAGGGGTGGGTGGGCATGCGGAAATCACCTGCTGTGAGCATGAGGGGTACGGTCCGGCGCACGGTTCGGCACCTGGGTGGGGGCGATCTTGAGGCGCCCCTGCATCAGTACAACGTAGGCCATGCGCATGGCCGTTGCGCCACGCCTGATCCGCTCCCAGACCAGGTCGGCGACGCCGAGCCGGGCCGCCTGCGCCATGAGGAACACCACCGCGTCCCGTGACTTCGCCGAGTGCCCCATCTCCACGTTGTCGTCGGCGATGTGGAGCCGGGTGAAGCTCGTGTCGTACCCCAACTCCGTCAGATCGTCGGCCTTGGAGATGCCCGCGGAGCCCAGTCCGTGGAACTCGCAGACCATGTTCACCCCGACGATCTCCGGGAATCTGCTCCGCGGGAACTCCGCGACGGCCAGCCGGAACACCGGGGCGTAGAAGCCCTCGTCGAGGAAGTCGACGTCCTCGACGAACTCCCGCGTCCAGAACTTCGGCAGCCGGTGGCCGAGCCCGACGAGCAGATCCTCGTAGAGCACGCCGTGGCTCTGTCCCGGTTTGCCGTTGCCGATTTCGTCCCAGTAGATGTCGTAAAGCAGCCGTTCACTGTCCGACATCACGGTGCTGCGGGTCAGCCCCTGGAGCCACGCCCCGTCGACCAGGTTGTCCGCCGCGCCGTGGAAGCTGCGGTCGTGGTGGGCCTTGCCGTCGTCGGTCACCGGCGCGACCGGCGCCGACGCCATGGCCTCGTACGTCGCCTGCATCCACGCCGGGAACTCCTCGGCGTCGTAGCGTTCGGGCAGCTCCCAGGTGAACGCCGGTTTCTCCATCCGCTCCGCCGCGTCCAACCAGTGCTCGACGAAGGCGGCGGCCCGGCGGACCGCCCCGGCCCGGTCGCGCCCGGCGACGAGATCGTGGAACAGCTCCCGTGTACGCGGGCCGTCGAACGTGACGGGGACCGGCGCGTCCGGGCACCCGCCGGGCCCGGTAACGGGCACGGTCACGGCGAGCGGGGCGATCACCGGCCCGTCGCCCGGCCCAGTCAGCCCGGTGATCCAGCGCCGGACGAGCGCGAGGTCCTCGGCGCTGAAGATCTTGCCCATCGGGGCGTGCCGCGGGGTGAGCACCGTGAGGAACGGGCTGCGGTCCGGCTCCCCGGGCTTGATCCACTTCGAGTCGGCGAGGGCCCGCAGCAGATCGCCGCCCGCCTCCGGGGACCGGTCGAAGTAGTGGTCCAGCAGGGTGCCGTCCACCGTGGCCGTCCCGTGGGCGTGGCGGGCCGACGGCGTCTTGCGCGCCACGAGGTCGCGGACGGCGTGCTCCGGTGCCCGCAGCGCGTTCAGACAGGCCCGGGTCAGCTCCGCCCGGAAGAGCCGCGCGGTGTCGCCGAGCAGCCGCGCGAACCGGGCGAACCGCTCCTCGCCGTCCGTGGCCAGACCCGACGCGGCGAACTCCCGCAGCGCCGCGCCGACGGCCGGGGCGACCTCGTCCGGCCGCTGGGCGGGCGGCCACCCCACCTCGACGCCCTCGGTCTCCTCCGCGACCGTCGTGACGCACGCCGCGATCCACTCCGGGACGTCGTACCACGTGCCGGTCAGGGTCGGTTCGACGGCGGCGAGCAGCTCGGGCGTGCAGGAGCCGGGTGCCTGGGCGAGCGCCAGGAGGAGGGTGGGCAGCAGATAGGCCGTCTCCGTCAGCCGCAGCGACTCCAGGTAGGCGCCGCTGCCCGGGTCACCGCTCGGCTTCCCCAGCGCGCGCAGCAGCCCGCCGGTCATCCCCGACAGACGCCCCTGCCGCCCGGGGCCGAACCGGTACGCGTGGCTCAGCTCGGCCAGGCGGGCGCCGGTGGGCAGATGGCACAGCGGTACCCGGGCGAACGGCGCCAGCCACACACCGTCCCGGTCGGCCAGGAGGGCCAGGTGCCGGGCGGCGGTGGCGGCGACCACCCGGACGCCGTCCGCGTCGAGGTCGCCGAACTCCGGTGCCGCGTCGTGGAGTTCACGCTCCAGGTCGTCGAGTGCGCCGACCGGGAACGGTGCCTTCTCGCTCACCCCGTCGAGCAGCCGCTCCGCGCTGCGGAGCGCGTCGGGCGCGGGCTCCAGCGCGCCCAGTTCCCGGTACAGGCCGGTCAGTGGTCCCATCGCCAGTCCTCTGTTCGTGGTCACGGCAGGTCGTGGAGTACGTCGCGGGGGCGCCGGTCAGGCGGCCGAGGGGCGGGGCGGAGCCGCCGCCAGCACCTCGGCCACCGCGGCGTCGAGCACATCGAGGTCCACCTGACCCGTGAACTCGACGGTCTTCACCGGGGCGAACGCGTCGAGCCCCTTGATGAGCCCGGCGTACTCCTTGTCCGCCTCCAGGAGCAGCACCATGGGCACCCGGCTCGCCGACGCCCACCCGATCTCGATGTGCGTACCGGGCGACGCCGGGCTGCCGGGGGCCGCGATGATCACGTCGGAGGCGCAGATCTGCTCGTAGTCCAGCACGGTGAACTGCTCGGGCTCCATGAACGCCTGGCCCCACTTCTCCCGGCGGTGCGCGTTGTGCACGACGCAGCCCTGGTTGTCGTAGTGCTTGAGGATCCGGTTGATCGTCTCGAACGCCTCGGTGTCGAACTCGCCGGTCTCCTTGTCGACATAGGCCCAGAAGGGCGCGGCGACGAAGACGGTCTCGATCTTGGTGGCCATGGGAGGTGCCTTCCGTAGTCGGTGACCTGCTGGCGTGTCCCGGCGCGGCGCGGGGCGCCCGCGCGCGGGGTGGGGAAGAAAGTTCAGTGCTCGGTGGCGCGCACGATGTCGCGCATCAGCCGGGTGTCCAGCACCGCGCCCCGGGCGTCGGTGAGCGGGCGGCGGCCGGTGGTGACGCACTCGTGGAAGTGCTCCCACTGCGCCCGGAACGCCTCGTCGTGCGCGCCCGTGACGACCTCCTCGACCGCACCGCCCCGCGGCGCCCCCGGCCCGGCGGCGGGCTCGTCCCGCCAGATCCGGACGGTCGACGGGGCGTCGCGCAGAAAGGGGTTGGAGACATCGAGCCGCACCGTGCGGTCCTCGCCCCACACCGTGAGGCTCTCCTCGAAGCGGTGCAGCGCGGTGGAGGCGCCGAGAAAGGTGCACTGCGGACCGTCGGCCCAGCGGAGGGAGGCGGTCAGCAGCGTGCCGTCCTCCGAGGCGTGCGCCTTGATCGAGTCGGGGGAGGCGGGGAAGGCGGCACGGAGGAGATTGATGTCATGGCTCCAGACCCCGAACATGTCCATATAGGTCTCCAGCGCGGCGTCGCGGGAGCCCGGGATCTCCTGCCGCACCCGCTCGCGGCGGGTGTCGCTCCCGGGCGGCGGCTGCGGGGAGCGGACGATCCGCGCCAGCTCGGGAATGATCCAGTTCCCGTAGTCGGGACCGACGACGATCTCCAGGCGCGCCGCCAGCGGACGCGTCAGCCGCGCGATCTCCGCGAGCCCGCGCCGCACCCCGCTGTCGTAGCGCTTCATGTAGCCCACCATCACGGTGACACCGGCCGCGTCCCCGGCGGCGGCCACCTCCTCGGTCTCCGCGACGGTGTAGCCGAGCGGCTTCTCGGTGAAGACGTGTTTGCTGCGGCGCAGCGACAGCAGAACGGGCTCCACATGGTCCGCGTTGAGGACGGCGACCGCGTCGATCTCCGGTGAGCCGTCCAGCATCTCCGGCAACGACGCGTACACCCGGGGGACCCGGAAGCGCTGCGCCACCGCCTCCGCCAGATCGAAGGAGCGGTCGCAGACCGCCGTCACGTCGAAACGCTCCCGCAGGGCGGTCAGGTACGGCAGATGCATGAGCTGCGCGATCATGCCGCAGCCCAGGACGCCTACTCGGATCCGGTGCACGTCTCTCCCTTCGCGATGAACTGTCCGTACCGATCGGGCGGCAGCCCGGTCACTGCGCCGCGCGCTCCGCCGCGGCCACTCTCCGGAGGATGTCGAGAACACCGGCGAGCTCCGGCTCCCGCGAGCGGTGCCAGGCGCCCGCCTCGGCCTCCGCCGGGAGGGCGGCACCCGCCACGAACGCGCTGCGGACGCCCGGGACACCCGGTATCCAGTCGGCCGGGGAGTCGCCGACCAGCAGCACGTCCCGCAGCCCCTCCGCCGCCAGACCCGCCAGCGCCCGGCGTTTCCCCAGCCGGATCGGGGCGTACGGGTGTATCCCCGCGTACGTCCGCGCCGGGCTCGGCTCCACCGCGAGCGTGACGGAGTTCCGCGCGGCCCACCGGGTGAGGTGCCGTTCCACGGCGGCGACGAACGGGACCGGGCCGAAGACGCTCAGCGAGGCACGGCGGTTCGCGCCCAGCCCCCACGCCCCCGGCGGCAGCGGCGTCCCGCCGAACTCGGGCGCCCGCAACTCCCCGCCGTGGCGCAGACCGTGACGGTCCGCGCACTCCGCCACCTGCGCGCGGACCGCGTCCCGGCCGGGGAACGGGGTCAGTACGCGGATCCTCTCCCCGGCCACCACGTTCCCGTTCTCCGCGAGAACCGGGAACGTGGCCGGGGGGCCGAGTCCGATGGCCCGCCCGAACTCCCGGAGCTGCTCGACGGGCGAGTCCGAGCACAGACCGACCCGGATCCCGGCCGCGCGCACCTCCCGTACCGCATGACGGAACGCGCCGGAGGTCTCGGGGGCGGGCGCACCGCGGCGGGGCACGGAGGGCACCAGCGTGCCGTTCACATCGAGCAGCACCGTTCCGATCCGGTGGTCCGCGGCCCCCGTCATACGAGCGATCCCGTCGCCGCGGGCAGCCGGTCCGTCTCCCACCGGTGCAGCAGGTCCGTCCAGTCGTCCATCCAGCCCATCAGTCGCTCCAGCACGGCGGTCACCGGTTCGTGAAGGTCGGCGATCCCCAGCGACGTCAGCAGCCGGTGCACCGCCGGACGGAGATCCACGACCAGGACGGGCCCGTCGAGCAGTTGGCCGATACGGAGGAAGAACCGCAGGTTCGCGACGAGCATGCAGATGGCGAAGTCCTGGTCGCACGCGGGCGAGATGCCCGAGCGCTCCGAGGTACGGACGAACGGCAGCCAGTAGGGGGCGCGGGCCCACCCGCCGTCCGGCAGCCGCACCACAAGCCCCGACACCCCCAGCAGGAAGTTACGGGTGTCGGCCACCTCCAGGGCCCGCTGCCCACCGGTGCCCGTGGTCCGGTACTGGAGGACCGGCTCCACGGGGACCCCCAGAAGGGCGGCGTCCTCGGGCCCCGCCACCCGGATACCCGGCACCACACGCCGCACCCGCACCCCCGCCTCCCGGAGCGAGCGGAGCACCGCGGAGAGGGTGGTGCCGGTGACGATGTCGTCGTCGACGAGCGTGTAGGGATGACCGGTGGCGGCCAGCGCGGCCACCTGCTCCCCGAGCGGGCGGCGGCCCGGACCGGGGACGACGCCGACGGATTCCCGGCCGCCGAGCAGGAAGCCACGGGAGGCCCGCAGCGGATGCGCGCCCCGCCGGAACAGCGGATCGAGGCTGATGAGCCGCTCGGACCGGGTACGGCGCCGGACCGCGTCCGCCAACTGCCGGGAGTCCACCAGATGGAGGGCCGTGTGGTCCGCGTGCCGCGACATCCGCGGCAGCGCCTCCTGCACCTCCTCCCGGAAGTCGAAATAGCTCTGCGTCAGGGCGGGGACCAGCGTCTCCCGGGCGAGCGGATGCCGCCGGGCGAGCGCGTCGTACAGCTTCCGCACGGAGTACGCGGTGTCGTCGCGCATGATCACGGTGAAGGTGCCGGACGCGGGGACATCGAGGAACGTCGTCCCGGACACCGCGGGGTCCGGGCCCGTATGGTGCCGACTGACGCCGCGCATCAGGAAGCCCCCCGTTCCCGGACCGTCAGCTCACGGCTGCGACCGGCCTCACGGTCACCGTCCACCACCACTTCCAGCGGCATGGGGTGACAGTGGAACCCCGTCAGGGACGAATGCAGGCCGTACGCGCCCACGTTCGGCACCGTCAGAAGATCCCCGATACGCAGCTCCGGCAGGGAACCGGTGCGCGTCCACAGGTCGAGGGGGTGGCAGAGCGGACCGCTGACGATGTCGTCGCCCCCCTTCGCGGACCGGTGCCCGCCGGGCGCCCGGGGGAACCGGAAGTCGGGGTCGAGGAACGGCTCCTTGCCCAGCCCCGCCATCCCGGCGAGATGGTTCACGCCCGCGTCGAGGACCACCACCCGGCGCCCCTGCGACACCTTCACATCGAGCACCCGGGTCAGCAGACGGCCGCACCCCGCGGTGAGATAGCGGCCCGATTCGAAGACCACGGTGCGCCCGTCGGCCGGGCTGCCGGGCAGTCGCTGCGCCAGAAGGGAGGTCAGCTCCGCCCGGAGCGCGGGGAACCGGGGCAGATCACCCTCCACCGCGTAGGGCGCACCGAATCCGCCGCCGAGGTCCACCGTGGCCAGCCGGAAGCCGAGCCGCGCCTCCACCTCCGCCACGATGTCCAGGCCGTACGCGAAGGTGGCGAGCAGCTTGGCGCCGTCGTGCTGGTTGCTGCCCATGTAGAGGTGGATGCCGGTGGTCGCGACGTGCTCCCGGCCGTGGAAGAGCCGGGGTTCGGCCAGCACCCAGGCGAGGTCGGCACCGAACTGCGACGGCCCGCCCGTCATCGCCAGCCCGACCCCGGCCGGAGGCTCGGGCGGGTTGATCCGCAGCAGGGCGGAGAGCGGGACGCCCCGCACCCGCCCCACATGGTCCAGCTGGTCCAGCGCGTGCGGGGAGTCCACCGAGAAGTGGCGCA
Organism: Streptomyces catenulae; assembly: GCF_000718015.1. Taxonomy (GTDB): domain Bacteria; phylum Actinomycetota; class Actinomycetes; order Streptomycetales; family Streptomycetaceae; genus Streptomyces; species Streptomyces catenulae. The sequence goes on from NZ_JODY01000005.1 coordinate 164,143, forward strand.
CCCCCCGCGCCACCGCGAGGCCGACATCGGCGTCCCGTCTGCCCGGACCGGTGTAGAGGATGTCCCCGGCCCGGAATCCGGCCTCCAGGGCGGCGGTCAGCTCACCGGGCGAACTGACCTCCGCGCGGCAGCCGAGCGCGGACAACTGCCGGAGCACGGCCGGATGGGGGTTGGCTTTGAGGGAGTAGAACAGCCCGGCCGATTCGGGCAGGGAATCCCGCAGGAGTCCGTGGGCATGCCGTACGGCAGCCAGGTCGTAGACATAGGCCGGCGTCTCTGGCACATCGGTCGTTCTCATGTTCCCCGTCAAGGTGATTCTCCTGCGGAAAGTGCCTGGAATCCGGTGTCCGCACGCCCGACACCGTTCGGTCGGGCAGGCGCGGTACGGCTCCCGGGCCGCGGCGCGGCACCGGTGTGGCGGAGCGGCGGCGCCTCCCGTCCGGGAGCGCCGTGAATGCCGTCGGTCAAAAGGGCTGGACGGCCCGGCCCACCGCGCAACCGCGGCCAAGGGCACAGGGTGAACCGTCGTGTGGTGGCAGGTTTTCCGCAATCAGGATGGACGCCCCCTTCGCGGGCTGCGCTCTTCGGGAATGCGACAGGAAAGACCCCTGGAAACGCCGTCCAGGGCGGGTGAAGGCATGGCCATATTCCCCGGGAAAAGGGGCGGCCACCGCGGAGCCGATGAACGCGGCTCCTCGTCGGAGAAAAATCTACCGGAGCCCATGACGGTGGCATAGGGCGATTAGAGACACATGAGTTGCTCGCGTGAAGCGGGTGGAGGCATGACGATTCCGGGTCCCCACGGTGCCACCGTGAAGCCTGATTCCGGGGCGGGGGAGCGGGAGAAGGCCGGACGGCGCCCCCGTCGGCGCGGCGGCGGAGCGCGTCGCGGACCGGCCGCGCGGTGTGGCTTGTCTCCGACGGAGGCGACCGTCGGTCCACCCTCCGTCCCCCCTGCGAGCAGGACGTTCCGGCTTCCACCCGGTACTTCGCGCCGCGGATTCCGGGCGTTCGGAGCGCGCGCCTCATGCGTTACGGCCACTCTGCGTCCGGCCCCGGCACCGGTCCGCAGCCGCCACTTCCCACCCGTGCGGACCCCTCGCCCCACGCCTGCCTCAAACCTCATCCGTTCCGCCCAAACAGCAGAAATACAAGGGTCGTATTCTGCGGAGCGGGAAATTCCACAGAGCCCGGGGAAGAGGTGTAAGGGCCGCCGGAACGGTCGTGGAAAGCGCCGGATGAATGACGTGATCACGTCGGCATGGCTTGCTGGCCCCGTGGCGCGTCCATATGCTCACCGACATGACTCCAGGAAGTGTGGCGTCAGTTGACCGCGACCACCCTTATCCGCTTCGCGAGTGAGCGGCGTGGTCGGTCTCATCGGTCTCATCGAATTCTTCGGCGCCTGGACGGCATAATCCGGAGGTATCTCCGTGGTTCATCCCCTGCGACGTGCCTATATCTCGTTTCCTGCCGAGTCGGCCGTTGTCCCCCACCACGATGGCGGGTTCCTTCCTCTGTACGGCTTGGAAGGCGCGTCCATCCTTCAGGTAAACGAGCTGACGCAGACACAGCTCCTCTCCCTCTTCGCCCTGGCGTCGGATCTGGAGACCGGTCGGCGCACCGCTTCCCGGGCACTGGAGGGCGTCATCGTCCTCACCGCGTTCTTCGAACCCAGTACCCGCACACGCCTTTCCTTCGAAAGCGCGGCACACCGGTCGGGCGCCTCCGTCATCAGCGTTCCGGACGGCCGGGTCAGCAGCGTCCACAAAGGGGAGAGTCTCGCCGACACCGGCGTCATGCTGAATTCCTACGCCGATATCGTGGTGCTCCGCCACCCTTCCGGAACCGCCCTGGACGATATCCGCGCCACCCGGCTGAACATTCCCCTCATCAACGGCGGCAACGGCTGCGCGGAACACCCCACCCAGGCGATGGCCGACTGGTACGCCCTGCACAAGCGGTGCGCGGACCGCGACGGCGCCGAGATACCGCTGCGCCCCGGGCGCAGGCGCTCCCTGGGAGTCATCGGGACACCCCGCAGGATGCGGGCGCTGCGCAGCTTCCTGCTGATGGGAGCGGTGCACTTCCCCCATCTCCTGCGGGAGGTGACGGTGGTGTCCGAGGACCCGCAGCCGCTCGACGCCGAGCTGGCGAAGGCGCTGGCCGACGCCTCCCTGCCGGTGGTGTGCACCGCCGATCTCCGGCAGCACGTGGGCCGTTTCGACATCGTCTACCAGAATTCGCTGACCCTGGTCGGCACCGAGTACGAGGTCTTCGACTCGGCCTTCCGCATCGACGGCGACACCCCGCTCAAGCCCGACGCCCTGGTGATGCACCCCCTGGCGCGCCTCTCGGAACTGGGGGCCGATCTGGACGGCACGCCGCACAACCTCTACTTCGATCAGGCCGACGGCGCGGTCTTCGTGCGGCAGGCCCTGCTGCTGGCGGTGGCCGGGCGGCTCGACCGGATCCGCCGGAGCGACCCCGAGGACCTCGGGTGAGGTGGCCGCCGACCGCTCCCCGCACCCCGCCCGCCGTGCCGACGGCCCACGACAGTTCACGAGGAGTTCCCCCGTGCACACCCACCTGAGCTACCCCACCTTCGAAGCCGCCTATCTGGAGAACCTCCTGGCGGCCCGGGACGCGCCCGAATTCGTCAACGCCCCCAGAGGCTTCCACAGCCGGGAGATCCTCGGCGTCTCCTACCGGATCGCGAATCCCCGGGAGAGGATCGTCCGGATCCCCGAACGGAAGCTGAACCTGGTCTTCAACTTCGCCGAATCGCTGTGGTACCTGTCCGGCAGCAACGCACTGGACTTCATCGCGTTCTACGCGCCGTCCATGAAGAAGTACTCCGCGGACGGACAGCGACTGGCCGGAACCGCCTACGGGCCGCGGTTGTTCGGCTTCGGCGGCGCCGGAATCAACCAGTGGGACAGCGTCGCGCGCACCCTCCGGCAGGACGCCGACTCCAAGCGCGCCGTGATGCAGATCTTCGCCCCCGAGGAACTCCTCGTGCCGGGCAACATCGACGTCGCCTGCACCCTCGGGCTCCAGTACATGATCCGCGAGGGCGCGCTGCACGCCGTGTCCTTCATGCGCGCCAACGACGCCTACCGCGGCACCGTGAGCGACGTCTTCTCCTTCACCTTCCTCCAGGAGGTACTGGCCACCCAACTCGGCCTCGACCTGGGCTCGTACACCCACACCGTCGGCTCGTACCACCTCTACCGGCACGACGACACCGTCGCGGACAAGGTCCTCGCCGCACGGACGGAGCAGGTCAGCGCCGAGCCCTTCCCCGCGATGCCGGCGCAGGACAACTGGCCCGCCATCCGTGAGGTCCTGGCCCTGGAGGAGGCGCTGCGGAAGCGGCGGCTGACCCTGGACGCGACCGCCGCCGACGGCCTCGGGCTGGGGAGGTACTGGACCGATGTGGTGATCCTCTTCGCGCTGCACGCCCGCTGGCGCCACGAGGGCACCGTCGACCGGGACCTCCTCGACGTGCTCCACCCGCTGTTCGCCCGCCTCGTCGAGAACCGCTGGGGCATCCACCGCTCGCTGACGTCACCGGCACGGTAGGCGCGCCGCCGTACCCGTACCCGCAGCCCACGCGTACACCGCTCCCGCCCACCCGGGAGCCCGACACCGTCCGCCGAGCGCTCCTCGCGGACGGAAGGGGTCGAACCACCGTGCCAGACAACGCAGCACCTCCCGTGTGCCTCACCATCGGCACCTCCGACTCCGGCGGCGGCGCGGGCATCCAGGGCGACATCAAGGCCCTGGCCTCGGTCGGCTGTTTCACCGCGACGGTCCTGGCCGGTCTGACCGCCCAGAACACCACCGGCGTGCTGAGCCGCCACCCCGTGCCCGTCGACTTCCTGCGCGCCCAGTTCGACGCGGTCCGCGCCGACTTCGACATCCGGGCGGTGAAGGTCGGCACCACCTGGAGCGCGGCGCACCTGCTCGCCATCGCGGAGCTGCTGGCCGACCTCGCGGTGCCCGTCGTCGTGGACCCGGTCATGGTCAGCGCGGCCGGTGGCGCACTGGGCGGCCGGGACGCGCGCGCCGCGCTGATCGAGGCGCTCCTCCCGCTCGCCGACGTCCTGACCCCCAACGTCGCGGAGGCCCGCCTCCTCACCGGCGACGAGACGTCCGGGCCGGGGGAGTTGGCGCAGCGCCTGATCGGTCTGGGTGCCCCGGCCGTCGTCGTGACGTCCGGCGGCGACGGCGAGGACTGGTTCGCCGACGGCCTGACGGCGCTGCGCCTGGACCGCCCGGCCCACCGCACCGGAGCCGAACACGGTGCGGGCTGCGCCCACTCCGCGCTGATCACCGGCCTGCGCGCGCACGGCCTCCCGCTGTCACAGGCGGTCCTGGAGGCGACGGCCCTCGCCTCCGGAGCGGTCCGCGACGGCCTGACGTCGATCGGCCGGGGCGTCCACCCCGTCGACGTCCTCGGCCTCCCGGCCCGCGCACCGGGCCGGGCCACGGCCGTCTGAGAACCCCGCGGGCGGGCCGTCAGGACCCGCCCGCGGCGCCGCCGCCGGGCAGACCGAACCACGGCAGGCACTCCGGCAACCCCGCCACCTGCACGGGAACCGACCGGTACCGCCGCCACCGGTCGGCGGTGAGGCGGAGCCTGCGCAGCTCGACGGGCGCACCGCGGACGGCGTGGCGTTCGATGCCGTCCTCGCGGTAGCCGAGCTTGCGCGAGACCTCCAGCGAGGCCGCGTTGTCCGCGTAGGCACCGGAGACGGCGTGCTGGGCGCCGAGTCCGGCGAAGGCCAGTTGGAGGACGGCCGCGCGCATCTCGGTCCCCAGCCCCTGGCCGTGGTGGGCCCGGCCCAGCCAGGAACCCGTGCCCACCTCACGGCGGACCGCGAAGTCCCGCGCGCCGATGCCCTGCGTCCCCACGACGGTCCCGTCGCGTACGGCGACCAGGTTCAGCTCCCAGTCCTCCGGCCGCCACTCGGCCCAGCAGCGCCAGTGGTACTGCAGGACGTTCCGGGCGCGCTGCTCGGGCTCGGCATCGGTCCATGCCACGGTGAACGGCTGTACCGCCGGGTCGTGCACCCCGTCGGCGGCCGACGACGCCAGCGCGGCGAGATCGTCCGGGTCCGGCGAGCGCAGCTCCAGCCGCGGGGTGGTCAACCGCAGGCCGGCGAGCGGCCAGTGTGTCAGCACAGTCATGAGCAGGGATTCTTCTCGCCCCGGGCCGATGTGACCACCGGATTTCGGCAGGAGGCGCGCCGCGGGGGCCGCTTCCCGCGGCCCGGCCCGTTGTCAACCCTCGGGCCGACGCGGTCCGCCCGTATCTCTGCGTACATTGATCGTTCCCAACTCCCCTGGAAAGGTCTGTTCATGAGTCGATTTCTGATGCGACGGGCGCTGGTCGCGTGCGGCGCGGCGGGTGCGCTGTGTGCCTCGTCCACGGTTGCCGCCCCGGCAGCCCAGGCCGCCGCCCTCCCCGTCGGCATCAACGCGCCCTACCTGTACCTCGGTTGGGGGCACCCGCAGAACCCCGTGAGCGTCATGAAGGCCACGGGCCTCAAGCAGTTCACGCTGTCGTTCATCACCTCCGGCGGTACGTGCAACCCGAAGTGGGACGGCTCCCGTCCCCTGAAGGGAGGGGCGGAGGAGAAGGCCGTCAAGAACATCCGGGCGGCGGGCGGCGATGTCGCCGTCTCCTTCGGCGGCTGGAGCGGCAACAAGCTCGGCATCTCCTGCACCACCCCCACCGCACTCGCCCACGCCTACCAGAAGGTGATCAGCGCCTACCGGCTCAAGGCGATAGACGTCAACATCGAGCATACGGAGGACGACAAGCCCGTCGTCCGCCAGCGCATCGTCGACGCGCTGAAGAAGGTCAAGGCGGCCAACCCCTCCCTGAGGATCTACGTCACCTTCAGCGGCCGGGCCGACGGCCCCGTCCACACCATCCGCGACCTCATCAAGCGGGCCGGTGCGGCGCACCTCCCGGTGACCGGGTGGAACGTCATGGCCTTCAACTTCGACACCCCGCACACCATGGGCACCACCACCATGAAGACGGCCGACGGGGTGAAGAACGCCGTCGCCGCCGCGTACCGGGTGAAGTCCGACACCGCCTACCGCCACATCGGCATCTCGACGATGAACGGCAAGACGGACATGAAGGGGCAGCGCATCAGCGTCCGCAACTTCCGGACGATGCTCGGCTACGCCCAGCGGCACCACCTCGCCCGGTTCACCTTCTGGTCGGTCAACCGCGACCGCTCCTGCACCCGCGGCCTCGACGCGGACTCGTGCAGCGGGGTCAAGCAGGCGCCGTACGAGTACACCAAGGTGGTGGCGCGCTACCACGGCTGATGTGACCGGGGGCCGGTGAGCGGCGCACTCCGTGCCGCCGCACCGGCCCCGCACCCTCCTCCCGCTCCCGCCGCGTACGGCCGGGCAGGCGGGAGGAGGAGGCCGGTTCACGGCGGGAGCGGCCCCGGGACCGGCACCCGGCCGCGGCTCATGAGCGGACCCCGTTCCGCAGCGCGCCGACCGGGCACTCCCCGGCCGAGGAGCCGGGGCCGTCGTCCGGACACACCCACCCGCGCAGGGAGGTGGCGAGGTCGGCGGTGAGCCGGGCGGCGAGGGCCTCGACGTTGTCGAGGGGGTAGGTGTGAGCGCCGGGGAAGAGCCGCGGGGTGGCCGGTTGGCTGCTGAGGTCGTTCCATCCGGCCAACGACTCCGGGGAGATGACGGGGTCGTCCTCGCCTCCGTAGAGGGCGAGTTGGGTGTCGAGCGGTGGTCCCTGGTGGGGCGGGAACTGCAGGGCGAGGAGCAGATCGGCCAGCATCGGAAGCCAGGCGTTGATCAGCCCCCGGGGATCGCCGCCGGGGCCGTGCGGCAGGCGGCCGAAGAGCTTCTCGATCTCCGTCCGCCCGCCGAGCAGGACATCCGGAGCCTTCGCGGTGAAGTCGGGGTGGTGCGGGGCGGCCATGGCGGACAGCGCGAGCAGGGTGGGCGGGCGGTGCCCCTGCCGGGTGAGGCACCGGACGGTCTCCTGGGCGACGAGCGCCCCCACACTGTGCCCGAAGACGGCGTACGGGTGGCCGTCGTCGTCCCGGCGGATGCGTGCGGCGAGGAGCTGTCCGAGGCGGTGCGGGTCGGTGTGCACCGGCGTGCCGGTGGCGCGTCCGCGTCCGGGCAGTTGCAGGGCGTGCACGGCGACCGCGGTCGGCAGATGGGGCACGAAGGTCTGGAAGTAGGGGGCGCTCATCCCCGCGGGCGGCATGCAGTACAGCCGCAGGCGGTGGGGGGCGCCGGTGGCCGGGCGGAGGGCGACGAAGTCCGGTTCGTCGAGGGCGCCGGTGGCGCGGGCCGAACCGGCCGTCGAGCCGTGGACGTTCATGCGTGATCACTCCGCTCCGGGACGGCGGGCGTCCGGGTGGGGTCGGGGGAGTCCTGCTGCCGGATGCGGTGCAGGGCCCGTTCGGCGAGGTCGGGGAGGTGGGCGACGCCCATCAGCTCCAGGGTGGGGATGTCGCAGCCGAGGTGTTGGCGCAGCGCCGTGGAGAGTTCGAGGAACATCAGGGAGTCGATGCCGAGCAGGTTCAGCGGGGCGGTGCGGTCGAGGCGGTCCACGGGGGTGTGCAGGACGGCGGCGGCCAACTCGGCGATCCGGTCCTCGATCAGCGCGAGGGCCTCGTCCGTGCTCACCGTGGCCACCTTGCCGCGCAAGGTGGTGAGGCTGTCGGTGCTCAGATGCCGCGGCGGGAGGAGCGCGCCGGTCCGGGGCGCCTTGAGCCGCGGCAGCGCGCGGCTGATGCTGTCCCAGTCGAAGCGGCCCAGCGCGACGACGGGCCCCGTCCGGGTGGCGAGCAGCCGGTCGAGAGCGGCGAGCGCGTCGGCGGCGCCGACGGGGGCCATACCGTACGAGGCCATCTCGTCGAGGCGCCCGCTGCGGTGCACGTATCCGGCGTCGGCGATGACACCCCACTGCACGGCGAGGGCCGAATCGCCGGACCGGTGCCGGGCCCGGATCAGCGCTTCCATCGCCGCGTTGGCGGCCACATAGGGCGCCTGCTGGATGTTGCCGTCGAGGGCGGCGATGGAACTGTAGGCGAGGAAGAAGTCGGGAGCGTGCTCCGCGGCGAGCGCGGCGAGCGCATGGAGCCCGGTGATCTTGGGGGCGAGGACGGTCTCCAACTGGGCGTCGGTGACATCGGTCAGGGGCGCGTCCGCGAGGACCATGGCGGCGTGCACCACACCGCCCAACCGCCGCCCCCGCAGCGCGGTACGCACCGGGTCGAGGGCGCCGGGCCGGGTGAGGTCGGCGCGGTGCACGGTGACCTCGGCGCCCGCGGCGCGCAGCGCCTCCAGCAGCTCCGGGGCGCCGGGCGTGCGGGTGCCGCGGCGTCCGACGAGATGGAGATGGCGGGCGCCGCGGGCGGCGAGGTGGCGGGCGGTGACGGCGCCGAAGCCCGCCAGGCCACCGGTGACGACATAGGCGGCGTCCGCGTCGAGCGGGCCCGCGGGTGCCGCGCCGACCACCGGCGGCGGGGTGTCGAAACTGATGACGACCTTCCCGATGTGCCGGGCGTGGCGCAGCAGGGCGAGGGCCTCCCCGAAGCGGTGCGCGGGGAACGTGTGATGGGGCACCGGCGTCCAGCGGCCGGTGGCGACGGCTTCGGCCAGCGCCGCGAAGTGGCGCCGCACCACGGGCGCCCGCCGTTCGTGCAGGTCCAGGGTGTCCACGTCGAAGAGCGAGACATTGCGGGCCACGGGCAGCGGTTGGTCCCGCTCCGCGTCGCCGCGGCCCAGCTCCACGAAGCGTCCCTGCGGGGCGAGCAGGCGCAGGCTGCGCAGGCGCGCCTCGCCGGGCAGGGCGCTGAGGACGACATCGACACCGCGCCCGCCGGTCAGGTCCGCGATCTGCTCGGCGAAGTCCAGGGTGCGCGAGTCCAGTACGTGCTCGACGCCCAGCAGGCGCAGCAGACTCCGCTTGGCGGGCGTACCCGCCGTGGCGATGACGCGCGCACCGGCGTGCTGTGCGAGGCGCAGGGCGGCCAACCCGACGCCCCCGGCGGCGGCGTGCACGAGGACGGTGTCGTCCTCGGTGACGTCGGCGCACTGCCGCAGGGCGTGGTGGGCGGTGAGGAACGCGGTGGGCAGGATGGCCGCCGCGGTGAACTCCATGGTGGCGGGGAGCGGGACGACGTGGTCGGCGGATGTGAGGACGTGGGAGGCCAGGGCGGTGTGGGCCATCGCCGCGACACGGTCGCCCGGCGCGAACCGGGTGACGCCGGGGCCGACCGCGGTGACGGTTCCCGCGCAGTCCAGCCCGAGGCCGAGGAAGCCGTGGCGCCGGGCCGCTGCCGGGGCGCCGTCGCCGGTCGCGGTCAGCAGGTCCTGATGGTTCAGCGCCGCGGCGGCGGTCCGGATGAGGACCTCCCCCTCGGCCGGGCGGAGCGCGGGGGTGGCGCGCCAGGTGACGACGGGATGCCGTCCGGGTGCGTCGACGTGGAGCGCGTAGCAGGGCTCGGTTCCGGAGGTGGCCTCGGTGGCGGGCAGCGGGGTGACACGGGTGGCGAAGCGCCCGTGCGGTGTGAGGACCACCTCGTCGTCGACGGACTCCTCGGCGCCGCCCGCCGCGGCGGCGCCGTCCTCCGGATGGTGGAGTTCGTGCAGGAGGTGCCGGAGCGTGGCGTCGTCGCCGGGTTCGGCCAGGGCGATCCGGCGTACGCCCAGCGACGGGTGTTCGTTCGCCAGGCTCCGCGCGGCGCCCCACAGCGGGGCGCCATGGGGCGAGGGCGGCGGGGTCGGGGGTCGCTGACCGTCGGCGTCGACGATCCAGACGCGCAGGCTCCCTCCGTGCGGCTGCGGGCTCCGGGTCCAGGCAAGGGTGAGGTCACGCAGCGCGGCGAGCTGCCGTACGGCGTGGTCGGTGTGGTGCTGCGGCCCGGTTCCGGCGGCCGGTTCGGCGAGCAGCAGCACATCGCTGACCGGTCGCGCGGCCTCGGGGCCGTCCGCCGCCCCGGTCAGCGCGCGGGCCCAGGCGTCGGCATCGCTCCCCGCCGCGAGGTGGTGGACACCGCCGTCGGGGTGTGCGGTGCGCAGCGCCCGGGTCAGCCGGTCCAGCAACGGGCTGGGCGCGTCGGCGGTGGGCGTGCTCAGCAGCCAGGACCGCCGCGTGGCGCCGTCGGGCGCCGTGGCGGCGTCCGGCTGTCGCCCGGCGGTACGGTCCGCCGCCTCGTCGGGTACGGCCGCGGCGTCGCGCTCCGCGACGAGGAGGGAGACATAGGGCCGGTCCGCGGTGGTGGCGTCGTAGTGGCCCGTGGCCGTGAAGCCGCAGTCGGCGAGGAGCCCGGGCCACCGGTCGTAGGGCACCAGCGGGCCGTCGGGCCGGACGCCGTGGTCGGTGGAGAGCCAGAAGGAGTCCAGCAGGCCGAACACCGGCGCCAGCAGTTCCACACTGTGGGTCTCCAGGGCGACCAGATGGCCGCCGTCGGCGAGCAGCGTCGCCATACCGCGCAGGGCGCGGGAGATGTCGCCCGTGGCGTGCAGGATGTTCGCGGCGATGACCAGGTCGTAGGCGCCTGGCTCGAAGCCCTGGGCCACGGGGTCACCACCGGCGTCCAGCACCCGGTGGTCGAGGAAGTCGTAGGCGTGGAAACGTTTCTCGGCGGCGGGGAAGAAGGCGGGGGAGACGTCGGTGAAGGTGTAGTGGACGCGCTCGGGCGGCAGATGGGGCAGGAGCGCCGCGGTGGTGGCGCCGGTGCCCGCGCCGACCTCCAGGATGCGCAGCGGCCGGTCGGCGGGCCAGCCGTCGACGACACCGCGGATCCAGCCGACGAGCGCACGGGTGTGCGGGGCGAAGAAGGTGCTGGCCTCGTAGAACCGTTGGGCGAGCTGGTCGGACTCGGAGAAGAGCAGCTCCAGAGGGTTGGCGTCACCGGTGAGGACATCGGCGAGGCGGCCCCCGCACACACCGTAGGTGAGGGCGGTGACGCTCTGGTCGGGGAAGTCCGCGAGCAGGCGGCCGAACAGTTCCTCCGGGCGCGGCGCGGCCGTCAGGCCCCACGCGCCGGGCCCGGTGGCGGTGAGCACACCGTGGTCGGCGGCTTGGGGCAGCAGCACGCCGAGAAGCTCGGTGTGCCGGGTCTCGACCCCCGCGGCGAAGAGGTCGGCCAGACCGAACGCGGAGTGCTTCGCGGCGGGGAGCAGGTCGCGCAGCGCCTGGGCCGTGAAGTGGGCGCAGACGTCGAGGAGGCGCGGCAGGAGCGCGTCGCTGATCCGGTGCAGCCGCTCCAGGGAGGCGTCGTCCTCCTTGCCGACCAGGTCCGGTAGCGTCTGCGGGGCGGGCAGCGGGCTCCGGCCGGGCGCCGGGGCGCCGGGCAGCGGCGCCGCGCGCAGGACCTCGGTGAGGCGGTCCTGTGCGTCGCCGGGCGCGGTGTCGAAGCGCCGTAGCGCGCAGCCGAGCAGTTCCATGCACACCTCGCCGCCGTCGTCGCACACCGCGATGTCCCACAGGGTGTCGGAGCCGGTGGTGCGGGTGACATGGGTGAAGCCGGAGGAGGGCAGGGGCCGCCAGCTGCGGACGGTGGCGATCCGGGCGGGCAGGAACGGCGCGGGCCGCTCCGCGGTGAACATCAGCGGCAGACAGGTCTGCAGGGCGCCGTCCACCAGCGCGGGGTGGGCGGTGATCCCTGGTTCGGGCCGGAGCGGCGCGGGGAGCGCGTAGCGTGCCACGGCCTCGTCCGGCCCGGTGCGCAGCCGGTCGAGGGGCCGGAACGCCGGTCCGTAGCCGAGACCGGCCTGTCGGGCGGCGGCGTAGTGCTCGGGGGCGGAACGCTCGTGCGGCAGACGGCGTTCGAGGGCGGCGAGGTCGAGACGGGGGCGCTGTGGCCGCAGCAGACTCCGCACCCCGGCGCGGACGTGGTCGGTCCACTCCCCTTCCCCCGTGCGGCTCCGGATGGTGAGCCGACCGTCCCGGGCGAGGTGGGTGGCGAGTTGGACGTCGTCGCCGTCCGTGGGGTCCGTCGGGTCGGTGCTCCGGTCGAGGGTCAGGGCCCGGTCGAGGGAGAGACCGGTGATCTCGACCGGTGCGTCGTGTCGGCTCCGCGCGGCGGCGAGCGCCATCTCCACGAAGCCCGCGGCGGGCCACACGACGGCGTCGGCGACCTGGTGGTCCTCCAGCCACGACAGCCGGTCGGTGTCCGGACGGTGCAGCCAGGTGGCCTCCGGCCCGGGCTGGCGGGAGCCGAGAAGGGGGTGGGCCCCGGTGGTCTCCTCGCCGGAGGCGTCCTCCCGCCACCAGGATGCGTCGCCGTTCCAGTGCCGTTCGAGCTGCCACGCCACCGGCGGCAGGTCGGCCACCGCGCCGGGACGGGGGAAGTGGCGGTCCCAGTCCACCGCCGCCCCGGCGGCGAGGAGGCGCAGAACGGTCTGTTGCACCGCGTCCACCCCGGCGAACGTCCGGGACAGGGTGGGAACGATCGTGCCGGAGGCGGAGGTCCCGGCGGTGGCACGCCGCAGATAGGCGGTCAGGACGGGGTGCGGGCCGATCTCGACCAGGATGTCGCAGGCGGTGTCCCCGGCCGTCAGTTCGGTGGCCGCCTGGTGGAAGCGGACGGGGCGGCGGATGTTGTCCCACCAGTACCCGGCGTCCAGCGCGTCCCCCGTCCCGGCGCGGCCGGTCACCGTGGAGACCATCGGGATACGGAAGGCCCCGGGAGCCAGCGAGCGCAGCGCACCGGCCAGTCGGTCCCGCACGGGATCCATGGCCTTCGTGTGGAAGGCGTAGTCGAGGCGCAGGTCCCGGAAGAAGACGCCGTCGGCGTCGAGCGCGGCGCCGAGGACCGCGAGGTCCTCGTGCGGGCCCGCGACGGTGACGTCCTGGTCGGAGTTGATCGCGGCGATCTCCACACGGCCGTCCAACTCCGCCGCGACGAGCCGCTCCGCGGCGGCGTGCGCGCCCAGCCCCACCGCGGCCATGCCTCCCGAACCCGCGGTGGTGGCCTGGGCGAGGCTGCGGGCGGCGATGACGCGGCAGCTCTGCGCCCGGGTGAGGGCACCGGCACAGTAGGCGGCGGCCACCTCCCCGACGCTGTGCCCCATGACGGCGTGCGGATCGACGCCCCGGGCGGACAGGGCGGCGACCAGCCCCGCCTGGACGGCGAAGAGCAGCGGCTGCGCCACTTCCGTACGGTCCGCACGGCAGGCGTCGGGGCGGGCCAAATCGTCGCGGACGCGCCAACCGAGCAGGGGCTCCAGCTCCTCGCTGACGGCGTCGACCTCGGCGGTGAACGCGGGGTCCCGGTCGAGGAGTTCGGCCCCCATGCCCGTCCACTGCGAGCCGTTCCCGCAGAAGACGAAGCCGATCCGGCCGCCGCCCGCCAGGCGCTCGGTGGCGGTACCGGCGTCCAGCCCGCGTGCCGCCCGGGCGAGGACATCGGCGGCCTCGGCGGGGTCGGTCGCGAAGAAGGCCGTGGCGTGGCGGCGCCGGGTCCGTCGGCGGCATGCGGTGAACGCGGCGTCGTACAGCGCCCCGGGCCCCTGCGCGGGGTCGGCGGCCAGGGCGCGGAAGTGCTCCGCCCAGGACTCCAGGGAGGCGGTCAGCGCCTGGGGGGTGTGCGCGGAGACGACGACCGGCACCGGCCGCGCCGCGGTGCCGATGCCCGGCGCGGCGGTGGCGGCCCGGTCCGGCGCCGCCGCCGGGGCAGGCGGTGCGGCCAGGACGGCGTGCGCGTTGGCGCCGCCGATACCGAAGGAGTTGACGCCGACCACGATGGGCCCGCTGCCGGTGACGGGGCGGGCGGCGAGCACCGGCTGCAGCCCGAGGCGGTCGAAGTCGATCTTCGGGTTGGGGGGATCGGCGTGCAGCGTGCCCGGTATGGACCGGGACGCGATCACGACCAACGACTTCAGCACCCCCGCCATCCCGGCCGCCGCCTCCAGGTGCCCGAGGTTGGACTTGACCGAACCGATCGGCAGCGGGGCGCCGGAGCGTCGGCTGCCGAGCACCTCTCCCAGCGCCGCGCACTCGACGGGGTCGCCGACCAGGGTGCCGGTGCCGTGCGCCTCCACGTAGGACAGATCGCGCGGGTCGACACCGGCGGTGGCGTACACCCGGCGCAGCAGCGCGGCCTGGGTGCGGGAACTCGGCGCGGAGAGGCCCACGGTGCGGCCGTCGGAGTTGAGCGCGGTGGCCAGGATGGTGGCGTGCACCCGGTCGCCGTCGGCCAGCGCGGCGGCCAAGGGCTTCAGGACCAGCATCACGGCACCCTCGGACCGGACGAAGCCGTCGGCCGCGGCCCCGAAGGGATGGCAGCGCCCCGTCGGCGAGACCACTCCGGCCTGCGCGAAGCCGATGAAGGGGCCCGGCGACAGCATCAGGTTCGCCGCGCCCGCCAGGGCGAGCGGGCTGCGGCCGGAGCGCAGCTGCTCACACGCCTGGTGCAGCGCGGTCAGGCCGGAGGAACAGGCGGTGTCCACGGCGCTGGACGGACCGGTCAGATCCAGTTCGTACGAGACCCGGTTGGCCGTGATCGACAGGAAGCCGCCGGTCGTGGTGTACGGATTGCTCGAACGCAGGCGGCGCGCCTGCAGGTCGGCGTAGTCGTGGGTGGAGACACCGGTGACGACGGCGGTCTCGCTCCCGGCCAGGGCGTCGATGTCGAGGGCGGCGTCGTCGAGGGCCTCGACCGCGCAGGCGAGCAGCAGCCGTTGCTGCGGGTCGATACGGGACGCCTCCTTGGGGGCGATGCCGAAGTACGAGGTGTCGAAGCCGGTGACGTCCGCCTCGGGCAGGAATCCGCCCGCGGTGGAGGGGAACGTGCCGGGCTTTCCCGGGCGGCGGGTGTGGTGGGCGCCGATGTCGAAGCGGTCCGGGGGCATGGTGCCGACCAGGTCGCGCCCTTCGCGTAGGGCGTGACCGAGCTGGTCCAGCCGGTGGATGCCGCCCGGCAGACGCAGACCCACCCCGATCACCGCCACCGCGTCGGCGGGCGGCGGGGCGGGGTCGGAGGCGGCGGGGGAGTGTCCACGGCGCTGGACGGACCGGTCAGATCCAGTTCGTACGAGACCCGGT
>NZ_JODY01000006.1 GCF_000718015.1 Streptomyces catenulae
AAGACGGCATACGAGATGCTCAGGAGTCTCGTGGGCTCGGAGATGTGTATAAGAGACAGCGCCCGCCCCGCCCGCTCCGCCGTGCCCGTCCGCTTCCGGCGCCCGTCCGCCTCCGCGCTCCCTCCGTGTGCGCCCCCGCGCCGGTGCCGATCACGCCAAGAGGGGCGCGATCACGTCGTCGACCAGCGCGGTTACCCGGATCCGCCCTCGCCCCGGGCGGCCGTCCAGGAGAGTACGGAGGGAGATCGACCGCGTACACAACGTAAAAAGGCGAGGAGGGCTTGGCCTTGAGGGGCGGAGACATCACCCAGGCGTTGACCATGCTGCACACCACGGTCGTGCACACCGGGAACGACGTACGGGACACCCTGGGCAAGGGGGTGGAGCGCCTGGCGAACGGACGGGAGCTGGCGCACCAGGAGGTACTGGCCAAGCTGGACGGCGTGGCACAGGGGGAGGCCACGCAGAAGGCGCTGTCCGGTGTGCGCGAGGAACTGCGCACCGTCGGGCGGAGCCTCGGCGCCCTGAAGACGAAGGCCGAGGAGGGGGCGGAGCCGTCCCCGCAGCCCGATGTGCGGGGGGAGGTGACGGCCGCCCTCGGCTCGTTGGGGGAGGACGTGCAGAGCCTGACGGGACTCCTCGGCGCACTCCGCGAGGAGTTGGTGAAGCTGCGGGAGAGCGAGCCGCGACGGTCGGAGGGGGCCGGTCCGCCGGAGTGCGGTGTGGGGCAGGCCGTCGAACCGTGCGCCGGGGGCGCCGGGGCTGCCGGAGATGGCGGAGATGGCGGAGGCGCTGGTCCCGCCGGGGCCGGGGCCGGTTCCGGCACGGACGCCGGGCACCCGGACGCCGGTCGCGGGAGCGCCGATCGCCCCGGTGAGCGGGTGGCCGTCCCCGGGGCGGTCCCCGCAGCCGTTCCCGAGGCCGTTCCCGGGAAGGCGACCACGGTCGCGGCGACACCGGAGCCCTCCGCCCCGGGGGCGGCCCCGCTCCCGCCCGCCGCGCCCCCGCCCGTCGCGGCGATCCTTCAGGAAGCCTCCCTGATCCCTGCGCCACGGGCCGCCCTCGCCGAGGCGTTGAAGGAGGCGGTGGCGCCCTTGCAGGACGAACTCGCCTGCGCGCGTGAGGAGCGGCAGCAACGGCAGGAACAACTGGCGCGGCAGGAGCGGGAGGAGCGTCAGGGAGACGGGGAACTCGCCCGCAAGTACGGCGAGTTGGCGAGCGAGGTGGCATCCCTGCGGCAGGTCGTGGTCGACATCGCCGCCCGCGCGGAGGGGGCATCGCCCGAGGGTGCCGTGGAAGGGGGCGAACCCCCGGCGGCCGAAGGGGAGCCGGTCGCCCTCGCCCCCGTTGACGGCGTCTCCCTCGCCTCCGTCGACGGGACGGCCCACCGTCGCCTGCTGCTCCAGGCGGCGCGGGTGTCGTCGACCGTGCTCGTCTGCCACCGCGACGTATGGGAGTTCGTGTCCGCGACCGCCGGGCGGCACCGTCACTTCCGGATGCCGCCGGAGGTCGTCGACGAGGGCGCGGGGCGGGTCTCGGCCGCGCTGTCGGGGCGTTCGCTGATCGCGATCCTGATCAGCCTGCACCGGATCCGGGCCGCCGATGACGACGGCGACGGGGATCTGCCGCTCGCCACGACGCTCTACCTCCGCGTCGAACAGGCCCTGACCGCGCTCGCGTCCGACGGGACGCCGCTCACCATCGTCCTCGACGACCGTGCCGCCCCGGACCTGCGGGACGTGGCCGCGAGCGGCGCACGGCACCGGCGCGACCCGGACGGTACGGACGGCCGCCGGACCCCGGGGCGCGGCAGCGATCGCGAGCCGTCCCGGCCGTCGGAGGAGGACGACGAGGCCCTGGCGGGCTGACCCGGGAGGCGCCTCGCGCGCCGGACCGGCTCCCCGGGAGGGCGCCGGTCCGGCCTCTTCCGGCGCGGGCAACCGGGCCCGCTCCGGACCCCGCGACCCGCCGACCGCCCGTGCGGCGCTCCCGTCACACCTCTGCCTCGGCGGTCCTCGTCCCCGAGGGCCGCGCCGCCTTCTCGTCCGCGTCCGCGAGCCGGAACAGTACGGGGGAGAGGGCCAGTTCGAGGCAGCCGAGCGCGGTCTGGAACCAGTGCGGCCACCCGGCCACGGCGACCGAGAGCACCCGGCCGAGCGCGCCCAGCAGGAACACGCCGGTCAGCAGGCGGACCGCGGACGCCGGGATCGGGCTCTGCCGGGTCGCCCGGATCCAGGCCAGTCCGTATCCGGTGAAGATCGCGCCGAGGAAGCGGCCGAGGCTGTCGACCGTCGCGCCCGCGCGGGAGGCGCCGGGGATCGCGGCGTTCCCGCCCAGCACGTGGAAGAGGCCGATCGCCGCGCAGCCGTACCCCATCGCGAGGGCCAGCAGGCGGAGTGCCTTCGCCCGGGTCATGTCCCACCATCTCCTCCGTCGAGGCGGTACCGGTGCACACGTCCGGCGCCCGGTGGCGGAGCGCCGTCCCGGTCGACCGGGGCCGCTGAGCAGATACCTGTCCCTCAGCGTCACGCCTTACTAGACGCGTGTCAAGTAAGCTGGAGTCATGCCGCCCCGTCAACGCCTCAGCCCCGCCGAACGCCGTGCCCAACTCCTCGCCGTCGCGGCCCGGATGTTCGCCGCGCAGCCGTACGACGAGGTGCGGATGGAGGGCGTCGCCGAGCGGGCGGGTGTCTCCCGCACCCTGCTCTACCAGCACTTTCCCAGCAAGCGTGACCTCTTCGCGGCGCTCTACCGGCAGGCCGCCGGGCAGCTGCTCGCCCGGTCGCGGGTCGATCCCGCCGACACCCTCGTGGCGCAGCTGACCGAGGGGCTGGACGCCCATATCGCGTACTTCGCGGAGAACCGCAACACCGTGCTGGCGGCCAACCGGGTCCTCGCCGGGGACCGGCTGATCCAGACGATCATCGCCGATGAACTCGACGCGCTGCGCGAGCGGTTGCTCGCCGTGCTGCCGTACGCCGAGGGGCGGCGGGAGGCCGTCTCGGGGGTGCTCAAGAGCTGGCTGGTCTTCGTCCAGGTGCTCTGCGTCGACTGGCTCACCGAGGAGACCTGCACCCGTACCGAACTGCGTGAGGTGTGCATCGGCGCGGTCCTGGGCGGGCTGCGTCCGCTGCTCGACGAGGACCCCGCGCCGGAGTGGCCCCGCTGACACGTGACCGGTGTGCCGGACGGGACGGATGAAGCGCTTCTGTTGCCCGGCTTAAGAAATGATCGATGGACGCGGCGCCCGCCGGACGGCAGATTGTGAGGCGTCCGGCCACGGCTGCCGCGGTCTCCGCGTCCGCCGCCGTGTGCCGATTTTTCCTGCCCGGATCCGCCGCCCCATGCCGCGCCCGGGCCCGTCGTCGGCACAGGAGGCGCCTCGGTGAAAGCGCTGGTCAAGGAGAAGGCTGAGCCCGGGCTGTGGCTGCGGGACGTCCCGGAGCCGGTCATCGGGCCCGGCGAGGTGCTGATCAAGGTGTTGCGCACCGGTATCTGCGGCACCGATCTGCACATCCGTGACTGGGACGGCTGGGCGCAGCAGGCGGTCTCCGCGCCGCTGATCGTCGGCCACGAGTTCGTCGGCGAGGTCGTGGAGACCGGCCGGGACGTCGCCGACATCGCCGTCGGCGACCGGGTCAGCGGCGAGGGCCACCTGGTGTGCGGCAAGTGCCGCAACTGTCTGGCCGGGCGCCGCCACCTGTGCCGCGCCACCGTCGGGCTGGGCGTCGGCCGGGACGGCGCGTTCGCCGAGTACGTCGCGCTGCCCGCCTCCAACGTCTGGGTGCACCGGGTCCCCGTCGACCTCGATGTCGCCGCGATCTTCGACCCGTTCGGCAACGCCGTGCACACCGCGCTGTCGTTCCCGCTGGTCGGCGAGGACGTGCTGATCACCGGCGCCGGGCCGATCGGGCTGATGGCGGCGGCCGTCGCCCGGCACGCCGGGGCCCGTAACGTCGTGATCACCGACGTCAGCGAGGAGCGTCTGGAACTGGCCCGGAAGATCGGCGTCAGCCTCGCGCTCGATGTGTCGGGCGCGACGATCGCCGACGGCCAGCGGGAGATCGGGCTGCGCGAGGGCTTCGACATCGGTCTGGAGATGTCCGGCCGCCCCGAGGCGCTGCGCGACATGATCGCCAACATGACCCACGGCGGCCGCATCGCCATGCTCGGCCTGCCCGCCGCCGAGTTCCCCGTCGACTGGGCCCGCATCGTCACCTCGATGATCACGCTCAAGGGCATCTACGGCCGCGAGATGTTCGAGACCTGGTACGCGATGTCGGTGCTGCTCGAAGGCGGGCTCGACCTCGCGCCGGTGATCACCGGCCGGTACGGGCACCGCGACCACGAGGCGGCGTTCGCCGACGCGGCGAGCGGCCGTGGCGGCAAGGTCATCCTCGACTGGACCGTCTGACCTCCCGTTCTCCTGCGCGGCGCGCCCGGCCGACCGCCGGGCGCGTCCCACCGTCCCCTCCGTGCCCCGGCACCCGACCCGAAGGACAGGACATGTTCGACTCCGTACGCGACGACCTGCGCGCCGACCTCGACGAGATCCGCAGCGCCGGACTGCACAAGCCCGAGCGCGTCATCTCCACCCCGCAGTCCGCGAGCGTGCAGGTCACCGAGGGCGGGCGCCCCGGCGACGTGCTCAACTTCTGCGCCAACAACTACCTCGGGCTCGCCGACCACCCCGAGGTCGTCGCCGCCGGTCACGCCGCCCTCGACCGCTGGGGCTACGGCATGGCCTCCGTCCGCTTCATCTGCGGCACCCAGGAGGTCCACAAGGAGCTGGAGGCGCGCCTCTCGGCCTTCCTCGGCCAGGAGGACACGATCCTCTACTCGTCCTGCTTCGACGCCAACGGCGGCGTCTTCGAGACGCTGCTCGGCCCGGAGGACGCGGTCATCTCCGACGCCCTCAACCACGCCTCCATCATCGACGGCATCCGCCTGTCGAAGGCCCGCCGCTTCCGCTACGCCAACCGCGACCTCGCCGACCTGGAGACGCAGCTCAAGGACGCCGCGGGCGCCCGCCGCCGACTCGTCGTCACCGACGGCGTCTTCTCCATGGACGGCCATGTCGCCCCGCTGCGGGAGATCTGCGACCTCGCCGAGCGCTACGACGCGATGGTGATGGTCGACGACTCGCACGCCGTCGGCTTCGTCGGCGCGGGCGGCCGGGGCACCCCGGAGCTGCACGGGGTGATGGACCGCGTCGACATCCTCACCGGCACCCTCGGCAAGGCCCTCGGCGGCGCCTCCGGCGGCTATGTCGCCGCCCGCGCCGAGATCGTCGCCCTGCTGCGCCAGCGCTCGCGGCCCTACCTCTTCTCCAACAGCCTGGCGCCGGTCATCGCCGCCTCCTCGCTGACGGTCCTCGACCTGCTGGAGTCCGCCGGTGACCTGCGCGAGAAGCTCGCCGCGAACACCGCGCTGTTCCGCTCGCGGATGACCGAGGAGGGCTTCGACCTGCTGCCGGGCGACCACCCGATCGCCCCGGTCATGATCGGCGACGCGGCGGAGGCGGCGCGGATGGCCGAACTCCTCCTGGAGCGCGGCGTCTACGTCATCGGCTTCTCGTACCCGGTCGTGCCGCACGGCGCCGCCCGGATCCGCGTCCAGCTCTCCGCCGCGCACTCGACCGAGGACGTGCACCGCGCGGTGGCCGCGTTCGTCGACGCCCGCGCGGCCCTGGCCGCCTCGGCGGGGTGAACCGCCTGGCAGAATCGATGCCGTGATCGATGCACGACGGCTGCGCACCCTCCAGGCGGTGGCCGACCACCGTACGGTGACCGCGGCGGCCGCGGCGCTCCATCTGACGCCCTCCGCCGTCTCCCAGCAGATCGCGGCGCTGGAGCAGGAGACCGGCCACAAGGTCCTCGCCCGTGACCACCGCGGCGCGCGCCTCACCGCGGTCGGCGCGATTCTGCTACGGCACGCCGGGGCGGTCCTCGCGGAGCTGGAGCGCGCCGAGGCGGAGGTCGCGGCGTACACCAGCGGCGCGGCGGGGGAGGTCACCGTCGCGGCGTTCGCCACCGGCATCGGCGTGGTGGTGGCCCCGGCCATCACCACGCTGCGCGCCGTCGCCCCCGGCATCGTCGTCCGGGTGCGGGATGCGGAGGGCGACGAGAGTCTGCCGATGGTGCTCGACGGGCGCGCCGATGTGGCCGTGGCCGTCGAGTACCGCGGCGCGCCGAGCGCCGCGGACCGGCGGTTGGTGCGGGTCCCGCTGTACGCCGAGCCGTTCGACGCGGTGCTGCCGCGCGACCACCGGCTCGCCCACGCCCCGGCGGTGCCGGTGGCGGCGCTCGCCGAGGACCCCTGGATCGGTCCTTACCCGGGCAACCCCTGCCATGACGTGATGGTCCTGGCCTGCGAATACGCCGGGTTCCGGCCCGAGCTGGCGCATTCGTCCGACGACTTCCGGGCCGTGGTCACGCTCGCCGGTGCGGGGGCCGGGGTGGCGCTGGTGCCGCGGTCGGCGCTGCGCGACACCGATCTCACCCAGGTCGCGGTGCGGCCGGTCGACGGGGTCGCGGCGACCCGCCGGGTCTTCGCCGCCGTCCGCCGCGGCGCCGAGGACCACCCGCTGTTCCGGCCGGTCCTCGACGCGTTGAGCGCGGCGGCCACGGCGGTTCCGCCGGGCGACCCGGTGGCCGCCTGACGGTCCCGGCGCCCGCGCCCCGGCCCGGGCGCCGCCGGGCGGCTGCTCCCGTCAGCCCTGCGCGGGCACCGGATTCAGCAACTCCTCGCCCGCCGCCCACCGGCGGACCTGCTCCACGACCAGCCGCTCGGCGCGCGGCCGGAACGACGCGGCGCCGCCCCCGATGTGCGGGGTCAGCAGCACGCCGGGCGCACGGCGCAGCGGGTGGTCGGCGGGGAGCGGTTCGGGGTCGGTGACGTCGAGGGCGGCGCGCAGCCGTCCGGCGGTGGCCTCCGCGAGCAGCGCCGCGGTGTCCAGGGTGCGGCCCCGTCCGACGTTGACGACGAGCGCGCCGTCGGGCAGCGCGGCCAGTTCCCGGGCCCCGAACAGCCCGGTGGTGGCCGGGGTCTCCGGCAGCGTGAGCACCGCGATGTCGACCTCCGGCAGCAGCCGCGGCAGCTCCTCGACGGCGTGTACGTGGTGTTCGGGCCGGGCCCGCCGGGCGACCCGGACGACCTCCGCCTCACAGGCGAGCAGCCGCCGCTCCAGCGCCTCGCCGATCGACCCGTACCCGACGATCGCGACCCGGCTGTCCGCGAGCGAGCGGGTGAAGTGCGGCGCCCAGCGGCCCGCGCCCTGGTCGGCGACCCAGCGGGGGAGTTCGCGCTGTGCGGCGAGGATCAGCCCGAGGGCGTGTTCGGCGGTGGAGGCGTCGTGCAGCCCGCGGCCGTTGTGCAGCGCCACGCCGTCCGGCAGCAGCGGCTGGAGTTTCTCGACGCCCGCGCTCAGCGACTGCACGGCGCGCAGCCGCGGCAGCCGCGCCAGCAGCCGGTGCGCGTCGGCGACCGCGTACGGCATGACCCACAGGCCCACCGCGTCCAGCGCGTCGGCGGACAGTCGCTCGACCGGGGTGCGGCCGTCCCACGCATGGACGCGGGTGCCGTCGGGCCAGGGGCCGTGCCGCTCGTCGAGCTGCGGCCAGGGGATCAGGACGTCGGTCATCGTGCGTCTCCTCGACGGCGGGAAGCAGGGAAGCAGGTGAACAGATTCCGGCCAGCCATTGACCGGAACTGCAAGCTACTCATAAGTTCTTCCCGCCTAGTGAAACACTTTCCATCTCACGGAAAACGGGGGGTCAACGATGACAACGCCGTCACCGTCCCTGAAGCCCACGCCCTCGCTGTGGGCCTCCAGCCGCGCCCGGCACCTGATGCCCGTCGCCTTCCTCACGTACTCGCTCGCCTACCTGGACAAGTCGAACTACTCGCTCGCCTCGGCGGGCGGCATGGCCGACGAACTCCACCTCTCGGCGGGCCTCGACTCGCTGATCGCGGCCTCCTTCTTCCTCGGCTACTTCATCTTCCAGATCCCCGGCACCATCTACGCCGAGCAGCGCAGCGCCCGCCGCCTCATCGCCTGGTCGACGGTGCTGTGGGGCCTGCTCGCCGTCGTCCAGGGGCTGTTGAGCGACCCGGCGCAGCTGATCGCGGTCCGCTTCGCGCTCGGCGTCGTCGAGGGCGCCGTGCTGCCGTCGATGGTGATGCTGCTGGGCCGCTGGTTCACCCACGCCGAACGCGGCCGCGCCAACACGCTGCTGATCCTCGGCAACCCCGTCACCGTGATGTGGCTGTCCGCCCTCTCCGGCTGGCTGATCTCCGTCTCCGACTGGCGCGTGATGTTCATCGTCGAGGGCATCCCCTCGGTCGTCTGGGGCCTGCTCTGCCTCCGCCTGATCAAGGACCGCCCCGACGAGGCGAGCTGGCTCCCCGCCGCCGAACTCGCCGCACTCCGCGCCGACCCCTCCACCGCCCCGGCCGCCCCCGCCGCCACCCGCGACCTGGCCCGCTCCTACCGCGCGGTGCTCCGCTCCCGCCCCGTGCTGCTGATGTCCGCCCAGTACTTCTGCTGGTCGTTCGGGATGTACGGGTTCGTCTTCTGGCTGCCCTCGATCGTCAGGAGCGGCACCGGTGAGGGCATCGGCACCACCGGACTGCTCACCGCCGTCCCGTACGCCTTCGCCGTCGTCGCGATGCTGCTCAACTCCCGCCTCTCGGACCGCAGCGGCCACCGCCGCGCCGCCGTCTGGCCCTGGCTCGCCACCGGCGGCGTCGCCCTCTTCGGCTCCTACCTGGCGGGCGACCGCTTCGTCCTCGCCTTCGCCCTGCTCGTCGTCGCCGGTGCCTGCCTCTACGCGCCCTACGGCCCGTTCTTCGCGCTGATCTCCTCGCTCGCCCCGGCCGGGATCTCCGGCGCGGCCGTCGCGATGGTCAACTCCTTCGGCGCCCTCGGCTCGTTCGCCGGGACCTACCTGGTCGGCTGGGTGCGCGGCACCTCGCTCGGCGACGCGGGCGCCTTCGCCATGATGGCCGTCGGCGCCCTGCTCTCCGCCGGACTGACCCTCACGGTGCGCGAGCCCCGGACCGCCACCGAACCCTTGGGTACGGTGACCGGGCAGCCGGAGCCCGCCGAGGCCCGCTGACACCAGGAACGGCCGGGCCACCGGCGCGGCACACAGGAGACGCACATGACCACGACATCCGGCGACGACCAGCTCAGCCGGGGCCTGCGCCTGCTGTCCGTCCTCGCCGACCACCCCGGCGGCCTCGGCGTCAGCGCGGCGGCCCGGCTGACGGGACTCCCCGTCAGCAGCGCCCACCGCATCCTGGGCCGCCTGGTGGCCGAACGGTTCGCCTCCTACGACGAACGCGCCCGCCGCTACGCCCCGGGCGTCCGCGTCCTGGAACTCTCGCGCGGCTTCCACCGCTCCCCGGCGGGCTACTCCGAGGCCGCCGCCCCCATGCGGACCCTCGCCGCCGCCACCGGGCTGCCCGCCATCGCCGGGATCCTCCACGACGGCGACGTCCTGCTGGTCCTCGCCGTCCAGGGCACCCAGCACCTCCAACTGCGCAGCGCCGAGGGCACCCGTAACGCCTGGCACGCCACCTCGCTCGGCAAGGCGCTGGTCTGCGGGCAGCCCGTGGCCACCGTCGACGCCCTCCTGGAGAAGGAGCTGCCCGCGGTGACCGACCGGACGGTGACCGACCCCGGGGCGGTACGCGAGGAGCTGGCGCGGGTGCGGGCCCGGGGCTGGGCGGAGGTCGACGAGGAGGGCGAGGTCGGCGTCCGCTCGATCGCCATGGCGGTCCCGGCCCGGTCGGGCGCACCGCGGCTGGCGATCTCGCTGGGCGCGGTCACCGCGCTGACCTCGGCGGACGAGCTCCACGGCCAGCTGCCGCGGCTGCGGGAGTGCGTCGAGGAGATCGCCGCGCACATGGGCTGGTGACGGGACGGTCCGCCCGGACCTGACGGCCCGCGCACCGACCCGGCGCCCCTGCGGGCCGGGACCCCGCTGCGGGCCGCCGCCCCGGCGAGGCACCATGCTCCTGCGGGCACGCCCCGCGCGCCCCGGACGCGCCGCACCCGACCCGAGGAAACGGAGCCCCATGCGTATCGCCCTCTGCCAGATGACGTCGACGGACGACCCCCGGCAGAACCTCGCCCTGCTCACCGAGCACGTCCGTCGCGCCGCCGCCGACGGCGCCCGGCTGGCCGTCCTGCCCGAGGCGGCCATGTGCCGCTTCGGCGTACCGCTCGGGCCGGTCGCCGAACCGCTGGACGGCCCGTGGGCGGACGGCGTCCGCGCCGCCGCCCGGGCCGCCGGGATCACCGTCGTCGCCGGGATGTTCACCCCCGCGCCCGGCGGCCGGGTCGCCAACACCCTGCTGGCCACCGGCCCCGGCACCGACACCTCCTACGACAAGATCCACCTCTACGACGCCTTCGGCTTCCGCGAGTCCGACACCGTCGCCGCCGGGGACCGGGTCGTCACCATCGACGTAGACGACCTCCGCGTCGGCCTCGCCACCTGCTACGACCTGCGGTTCCCCGAACTGTTCCGGGCCCACGCGGACGCCGGGGCCACCGTCAGCGTGCTCCCCGCCTCCTGGGGCGCCGGGCCCGGCAAGCGCGATCAGTGGGAACTCCTCGTCCGCGCCCGGGCGCTGGACGCCACCGTCTGGCTCGCCGCCGTCGGCCAGTCCGCCCCCGACCCGGCGGCCGACCCCGAGCAGCCCACCAAGGCGCCCACCGGCGTCGGGCACAGCATGCTCGTCGCCCCCGACGGCACCGTCCGCGCCCGCCTCGGCGCGGCACCGGACACCGTCACCGCCGCCGTCGACGCGGCGGAGACCACCCGCATCCGCCGCGCCGTCGCGGTCCTCGACAACCGCCGCCTGCGGGACGGGGACGTGCGGTAGCGGCCGGGCGGCAGACGGCCGGTCCGCGCGCTGCCCTTCAGGACGGAAACTGTCCTGAAGGGCAGCGATCCTCTACGTGTCCGGGCGCCGGGGACCGCCACCGTACGAGGTCCCCGCGCCACCGTGCCGCCCCGAAGGACCGCGCCATGCCCCAGACGACCTCCGCCACCACCACCCCGGCCACCCCGACCGGCACCCTGCTGGGTTCCGGCATCTGGGCCCCCGACGGCGCCGCCCTCGCCGACTTCTACGCCGCGGCGCTCGGCTGGGAGACCCGCCACACCTTCCACGACGAGGACGGCAACCCGGCCGCCCACCTCATCGGTGACGGCGTCAGGACCCTCGTCTTCTACACCGCCCGCGCCTTCCGCGCGCCCGACTGGCCGCGGGACGAACTCCCCTTCCACCTCGACCTCGCCTTCGAGGACCCCGCCGCGGCCGAGGAACGACTGCTCGCGCTCGGCGCCACCCGCCCCGACCACCAGCCCGGCAAGGGCCGTTGGACCGTCCTCCTCGACCCCTCCGGCCAGCCGTTCTGCATCTGCCGGGCCTCCTGAACGGCCCCGGTGGGCGGGGGAATTCCGGGCCGTTGTCAGTGGTGGGTGGCATGCTTCCCGGCATGGATGCATCGAAGCCGAAAGCAGACCTCCTGTGCTATCTGCAGGCCGCCCGCGACACCCTGCTCTGGAAGCTCGACGGGCTCGGCGAGTACGACCTCCGCCGCCCCCTGACCCCCACCGGCACCAACCTGCTGGGCCTGGTCAAGCACCTCGCCAGTGTGGAACTGGGCTATTTCGGCGAGACGTTCGCCCGCCCGTCCGGCGAGCCGCTTCCCTGGATCGGGGAGGGCACCGACCCGAACGACGACATGTGGGCCACCGCCGACGAGTCGCGCGAGCAGATCGTGGAGCTGTACCGGCGGGCCTGGCGCCACTCCGACGCGACCATCGAGGCGCTCCCGCTCGACGCCACCGGTCAGGTGCCGTGGTGGCCGCAGGAGCGCCGCGAGGTGACGCTGCATCAGATATTGATCCATGTGATCGCCGAGGCCCACCGGCACGCCGGTCATGCGGACATCGTCCGCGAACTGATCGACGGCGCCGCCGGGATGCGCGTCGGCAACACCAACCTGCCGTCGGACGAGGCGGTGTGGTGGGAGGAGTACCGGGCCCGTCTGGAGAGCGTGGCCCGGGAGGCCGCCGGGCGGGGGTGAGCCCAGCCGGTGCCGGGCCCGGGTGTCACCACCCGGGCCCGATGCACCGGACCGTGCCGTACGGGCCCGACGCCCGGCCCTGTGCTGTACGGGCCCGCCCCGCGGCCCGCCCGGTTCAGGCGCCTGCGGCCCCCGCCTGCTCCGTCGATCCCGCCGTCAGCACCCGGTCCGGGCGGATCGGGAGGTCCCGGTGGCGTACGCCCGTGGCGTGCCAGACCGCGTTGGCGACGGCTGCCGCGGCGCCCACGATGCCGATCTCCCCGATGCCCTTGATGCCGACCGGGTCGTCCTCGTCCACGTCGTCGACCCAACCGGCGTCCAGCTGCGGGATGTCGGCGTGCGCCGCGATGTGGTATCCGGCGAGGTCCGCGCCGACGTGCCCGCCGGTCGCCCCGTCCCGTACCGCCTCCTCGTGGAGCGCCATCGACAGGCCCCAGATCATCCCGCCGAGGAACTGACTGCGCGCCGTCAGCGGGTTGACGATCTCCCCGGCGGCGAACATCCCCAGCATCCGCCGCACCCGCACCTCACCGGTGGCCACATCGACCGCCACCTCGGCGAACTGCGCCCCGAAGGAGTGCCGTTCCTTCTGCGACAGCGCGCCGATCGACGCGCCGGTGTCCGCCCGGGCGGTCAGACCCTGCGGCGGGACGGTGCCGCCCAGCGCCAGCTTCTCGCGCAGCGCCCGCGCCGCCTCGATGACCGCCCACGCCCAGGAGCGCGTCCCCATCGAACCGCCGGCCACCATCGCCGGACCGAAGTCGCTGTCCGCGATCCGGATGTGGATCCGCTCCGGTGCCACCTCCAGCGCGTCCGCCGCGACCAGGGCCAGCGCGGTGCGCGCCCCCGTCCCGACGTCCGCCGCGGTGATCCGGACCGTGAACGTCCCGTCCGCCTCCGCCGTCACCGCCGCGGTCGACGGCGCGACCCCCGACGGGAACCGCGCCGCGGCCGTCCCGGTGCCCAGCAGCCAGCGGCCCTCACGGCGCACCCCCGGGCGGGGATCGCGCTCCGCCCAGCCGAACCGCCGGGCGCCCTCCTCGAAGCAGGCGAGCAGGTTCCGGCTGCTGAACGGCAGCCCGGAGACCACCCCCACCTCGGGCTCGTTCCGCGCCCGCAGCGTGATCGGGTCGATGCCGCACTTCTCGGCCAGCTCGTCGATCGCACACTCCAGGGCGAACGACCCCGGCGCCTCGCCCGGCGCCCGCATGAAGCTCGGCGTCGGCACGTCCAGCGGCACCACATGGTTCTCCGAGCGGTAGGCGTCCGGCCCGTACATCACCCGGCCGAAGTCCGCGCTGCGCTCGATGAACTCCCGGAACGACGAGGTGGCGCTGTACGCCTGGTGGTCCAGGGCCCGTAGCCGCCCGTCGGCGTCCGCGCCCAGCCGCACCCGCTGCACCGTCGGGCTGCGGTACCCCACCAGCGAGAAGAGCTGGCGGCGGGTGAGCACCACGCGTACCGGCCGGTGCAGCACCGTCGCGGCCATCGCGGCGAGCACCACCTGCGGCCGGGTCGCCTTCGCGCCGAACGCGCCGCCGACGTGCTCCGACCGCACCCGCACCGACTCCGCGTCGAGCGAGAACAGCCTCGCCAACTCGTCGGCGACGAAGGCGCTGCCCTGGTTGGTGTCCACCACCTCCAGCCGCCCGCCGTCCCAGCGCGCCATCGCCGCATGGGGCTCCATCGGGTGGTGGTGCTCCTCCGGCGTGGTGTACCGCGCGTCCACGACGACCTCGGACGCGTCGAGCGCCTTCTTGGTCTCCGCGGTGCCGCCGGTCTGCGCACCGGCGCCGTACCCGGCCGGATGCGTCTCGGCGAACGCCACGTCGTGCGGCTCGGTCGCGTACCGCACCACCAGCGCGTCCGCCGCCTCCCGCGCCTGCTCCGGCGTCTCGGCGAGGACCAGCGCCACCGGCCATCCGACGTGCGGCACCCGGTCCTGCTGGAAGACCTGGAGCAGCGGGTCGGCCTTCCCGAGCAGGTTGGTGTAATCACCCTTGAGCCGCGGCGCGTTGCCGTGGTGCAGCACATCGAGGACGCCGGGCATCGCCAGCACCGCGTCCGTCTCCACCGCCGTGATCCGCCCGCGCGCGACGGTGGAGACCACCAGCTGCCCGTGGGCCAGCTCCGCGAACGGCACCTCCCCGGCGTACCGCGCCGTGCCGGTGACCTTCGCCCGGCCCTCCAGCCGGGTGTGCGCGGTGCCCACCGCGCCGCCTGCCGCGCGGTTGCCCGCCGTGGTGCCCGTCGCGACCGTCATCGGCCCGCCTCCTCGGTCAGCTCGCCGAGGACGGCCACGACGAGGTTGCGCATCAACGTCAGCTTGTATCCGTTGTCGGGCAGCGCCCGCGCCGCGGCCAGCTCCGCGTCCGCCGCGGCGGCGAACGCCTCCGCACCGGCCGCCTCGCCGCGCAGCGCCTCCTCGGCGCGCCGTGCCCGCCACGGCCGGGAGGCGACCGCGCCGAACGCCAGCCGCACGTCGTGCACCACCCCGTCCCGGACGTCGAGCGCCGCCGCCAGCGAACCGATGGCGAAGGCGTACGAGGCGCGTTCACGGACCTTGCGGTAGCGCGAGTGCGCCGCCACCGGCGCGGCGGGCAGCGTCAGACCGGTGATCAGCGCGCCGTCCGGCAGCGCCGTCTCCCGGTGCGGCGCCTCGCCCACCGGCGGGTACAGCGCGTCCAGCGCCAGCGTGCCCGGACCGTCCGCCGTCTCGTACTCCACCACCGCGTCGAAGGCGGCCAGCGCCACGCCCATGTCGGACGGGTGCACCGCCACACAGTGCTCCGAGGCGCCCAGGATCGCGCCGTTGCGGTGCTCGCCCGCGACGGCCGGGCAACCGCTGCCGGGGGAGCGGCGGTTGCACGCCTTGGTGGTGTCGGTGAAGTAGCCGCAGCGGGTGCGCTGGAGGAGGTTCCCGCCGACCGTCGCCATGTTGCGCAGCTGCCCGGACGCCCCGGCCAGCACCGCCTGCGCCAGCGCCGGATACCGGCGCCGCACCTCGGGGTGGGCGGCCAGCTCGCTGTTGGTGACGGTCGCGCCGATCCGCAGCCCGCCGTCCCCGTCCTCCTCGATCCGGTCGAGCGGCAGCCCCCGTACGTCGACGAGCAGCCGCGGCCGCTCCACCCCGGCCTTCATCAGGTCGACGAGGTTGGTGCCGCCGCCCAGCGCCCGGGCCTCGGGGCCGGAGCCCAGCAGCGCGACCGCACCGGCCACATCGGCCGCCCGCTCGTAGGCGAACTCCCTCATGCCGTCACCTCCGTACCGCGGACGCCCGCCGACGAACCGTCCGCGGCCCGCGCCACCGCCTCGACGATCGAGGCGTACGCACCGCAGCGGCAGAGGTTGCCGCTCATCCGCTCGCGGATCTCGGCCGCGTCCAGCGGCGCCGGGGCGGCCTGCGGGGCGATGTCGGCGGTGACCGCGCTGGGCCACCCCGCCGCGTGCTCCTCGATCACGCCGAGCGCCGAACAGATCTGCCCCGGCGTGCAGTAGCCGCACTGGTAGCCGTCGAGGTCGAGGAACGCCTGCTGCACCGGGTGGAGTTGGTCACCGTCGGCCACCCCCTCGATGGTGGTGACCTCCCGGCCCTCGGTGGCCACCGCGAGCTGCAGACACGCCAGCGACCGCCGCCCGTCCACCAGCACCGTGCAGGCACCGCACTGACCGTGGTCGCAGCCCTTCTTGGTACCCGTCAGATCGAGCCGCTCGCGCAGCGCGTCGAGCAGCGTGGTGCGGTGGTCGACGGGGAGGGCGTACGTCTCCCCGTTGACGCGCAGGGAGATGCCGCTGGACGTGGGGGACGGCGCCGACGACTCCGAGGGCGTCGATGGGGGCATGAGTCAGCCTTCTTTCACATGGGGTGAGGCACGGCCGCGACCGGCCCCGGAGGCCCGGGGAACGGCGTGGTCGACCGGAAGTCGAGCTCTCCCGCCCCGCGTCGGCAGGGTGCCCACGGGGAACGCGCACCGCGGGGACGGGCATCGGCGTGGGCGAAAAGGACGGGTACGGGGCGTCGGGTGGCGTAAAAGCCCGGTGCACCGGCGGATCTGCCCATCCCCACCGCCCGCGTCAGCCGCTACGGTGGACCAGATCGGACAGTTGTCCACATCGGGGAAACCTAGCGGACGGCCGTGCGCGCAGCAAGGGCCTTCCTGGAGGAGGACGGGTGCCCAACGAGCAGGAACCCGCACTGCGTTCGGACGCCCGGCGCAACCGCGCCCGCATCCTCGACGCCGCACTCACCGAACTCACCCGCGACGCCCGCGCCCCGCTCAGCGCCGTCGCCCGGCGCGCCGGAGTCGGCCAGGCGACCTTCTACCGCAACTTCCCCAGCCGCGAGTGCCTGGTCCTGGAGGTCTACCGGCACGAGGTCGGCCAGGTCGCCGCCGTCGCCGAGCAGTTGCTGCGCACCCGCGCCCCCGACGCGGCGCTCCGCGAATGGATGGACCGGCTCGCCCGGCACGCCATGGCGAAGGCGGGGCTGGCCGAGGCGATCCGCAAGGCCAGCGCCCCCGGCAGCCTCGCCGCCGTCGGCCGCGCCCCGGTCACCGCCGCCGTCGCGCTCCTCCTCGACGCCAACACCCGCGCCGGGACCATCCGCCCCGGCGTCACCCCCGACGACTTCCTCCTCGCCATCGCCGGACTCTGGCAGCTCGACCCGCACGGCGACTGGCAGACCCGCGCGGCCCGGCTGCTCGACCTCGTCATGGACGGCCTGCGCACCGGCGCGCCCGGACCCTGACCCGTATCAGGGCAGACCGTGGTGGCTGCCCGGGGTGTGGCCGAACGCGCGGCGGAAGACATCGATGAACGCGCTGGCGGAGGCCCAGCCGCAGCGGTGCGCCACGGTGGTCACCGCCGTGCCCTCGGCCAGCAGCCGCAGCGCGTGGTAGAGCCGCAGCTGCGTCCGCCACTGCGGGAACGTCATGCCCAGCTCCCGCCGGAAGAGGCGGGACAGCGTACGGGCGCCGCTGCCGGTCGCGGCGCCCAGCTCCGCCAGCGTCCGGGGATCCGCCGGGGCGCGGTGCAGCAGCCCGCAGACCGCGACGAGCCGGGGATCGGTCGGCGTCGGGAGCCGGAACGGTTGCTGCGGCGAGGCCCGCAACCGGTCGAGCAGCACGGCCCGCAGCCGCCGCCGCTCGGGACCGTCCCCGCCGTCCTCCCGGGTGTAGGCGAGGATCAGCTCCCGCAGCAGCGGATCGACCGCGAGGACCGTCGGCGCATCCAGCCCCAGCGGGTTGACCGCGGCGGGCAGTCCGAGCAGATGCAGGGCGAGACGGCCGTGGGCGCGGTGGGCGTGGACACAACCGGCGGGCACCCACAGCGCGCGGTTGCCGGGCGCGAACCACGTCCCGGCGTCGGTGGTGACGGCCACCAGACCGGAGCCCGCGTAGACGATCTGGTGGCCGTCGTGGCGGTGTGCGGCGATCCGCTCACCCGGGGCCAGCGTCCGGGCCCGGGTGGGCGCCTGCGGGGTGTGGCGGATCTCCGGCATACCTTGGCAATTTATCGGAAGCGCGCCGACGGGGCACCGATGACGATGGCCGGGTGACGACACGACGGACCGCCAGGTCACCCCTCAGCCCACCGGCACCGGCCGCCCCGCCCCGGACCGCGCCTCGCACCCCGCGCGCCCTCGGCCCGCTGCCGCTGCTCTCGCTCGGCCACGCCTGCGTCGACGTGTACCAGGGTGCGGTCGCCGCCCTGGTGCCGTTCTTCGTCGCCGAACGGCACTACACCTACGCCGCCGCCTCCGGGATCGTGCTCGCCGCCTCGCTGCTCTCCTCCGTCGTACAGCCGCTGTTCGGCGCCGTCACCGACCGGCGGCCGCTGCCCTGGCTGCTGCCGGTCAGCGCCCTGCTGGCGGGCGTCGGCGTGGCCGCCGCCGGACTCACCGGCGGATACGCCCTCACCCTCACCGCGGTCGCGGTCGGCGGCATCGGCGTCGCCGCGTACCACCCCGAGGCCGCCCGCATCGCGCGCCTCGCGAGCCGGGGGAGCCACACCGGCATGGGCTGGTTCTCGCTGGGCGGCAACCTCGGCTTCGCCGCCGCCCCGCTCCTGGTCGCCGCCGTCGTCGCCACCGGCGGACTGCGCGCCTCCCCGCTGCTGGCGGTGCCCGCGCTCCTCGGCGCCGTGCTCTGCGCCGTCGCCCTGCGCGCCCTCGCCGCACCGGCACCCGCCTCCGGCCCCGCCCGGACGGCCCGCCCCGCGGCCCGCGACGACTGGGCCTCCTTCGCCCGCCTGACCGGCGCCGTCGCCTGCCGCTCGATCGTCTTCGTCGGCCTCGGCGCCTTCCTCTCCCTCTACGTGCGCCAGCGCACCGGGGGAGGCCCCGCCGCCGGTGCCGCCGCGCTCTTCGTCCTCTACCTCGGCGGCGCCGTCGGCACCGTCGCGGGCGGCCGCCTCGCCATCCGCTTCGGCCGCCTCCCGGTGGTCCGCTGGTCCTACGCGCTGACCGTCCCGGCCGTCGCGGGCGTCCTCCTCGTCCCGGGACCCGCGGTGTACGCGTGTGTGGCGCTCACCTCGGCCGGGCTGTACGTGCCGTTCTCCCTGCACGTCACGCTCGGCCAGGACTACCTGCCGGGCCGGGTGGGCACCGCGGGCGGTGTGACGCTCGGGCTCGCCGTCAGCGTCGGCGGCCTCGCCACCCCGCTGATCGGCACCCTCGCCGACGCCACCTCCCTGCGCACCGCACTCCTCCCGCTGATCGCCCTCCCGGCCCTCGGCGGACTCCTGCTGCGCCCCCTGAAGGAGCCCGCGGTCCCGGAGCCCGCCGCGTGAGCGGACCTCAGAGCGGCTTGCGCCACACGGAGACGTGTCCCGTGGAGTCCTGGGTGAACGGAGACCCGTCCCAGTCCGCGACGCGGCGCTCCCGTTCGAGCCCGGCGAGCCGCGCCATCAGATCCAGCTCCGCCGGCCAGGCGTACCGGTGCCGGGAGTTCCCGCGGCGGTAGCGTCCGTCGTCGTCGCGGGTGAAGTGGTGCGAGACGAGGATCTGCTCGGCCAGGTCGAAGGTGTCGAAGCCGAGATGGCGTTCGGAGACGTCGAAGGGCACCGCCGCCTGGCCGGGCGGCAGGAACCGCAGCGGTGGGACGCCCAGCTCGATGACGAATCGGCCGCCGGGCGCCAGATGACGCGCGGCGTTACGGAAGCACGCCACCTGCTCGTCCTGCGAGAGCAGGTTCGTGATCGTGTTGTAGACGAGATACACCAGCGTGAAGGTGCCGGGGACGGTGGTGGTGGCCATGTCCCCGATCACCACCGGGAGCGTCTCCTCGTCGGTCTTGCGCCGCAGCACCGCCGCCATGTGCGGGGACAGCTCGATGCCGACGACCGGCACCCCGCGCTCCCGCAGCGGGACGCCCACCCGGCCGGTGCCGATGGCGAACTCCAGCGCCCGGCCGTCCCCGGCCAGTTCGGCGAGGAAGTCGAGGGTCGGGCCGAGCACGGCGGCGGAGGACATCGCGCGTTCCTCGGCGTCGTAGCGGTCGGCGGAGGCACGGGTCCACAGCTCACTGCTCGTCATGGGCGGTCACCCTGCCGGATGGCGCGGGGCGCTGTCGACGCATTTTCCGCGCACCGGCGTGGCGTGCCCCGGTCCCGTCAGCCGAGGCCGGGGGACTCGCCGGAGGCGGTCGCCGAGCGGGTGGCGCGGGTGGCCGGTTCGCCCTGGGGCCGGGTGGTGATCACCAAGGTGCCGTCCTCGATCTGGTAGTCGAGCGGCAGGCCCAACCCCCGCATCGCCGCCACCATCCCGGTGTTGGACGCCTGGGTGATCGCGTAGACGCTCCCGCAGCCCACCTCGTCGGCCATCGCCACCAGGCGGCGCAGCAGATCGGCGCCGATGCCGCGGCGCTGCCAGGCGTCCTCGATCAGGAGCGCCACCTCGGTCTCGTCGCCGTCCCAGAGCAGATGCCCGAGCGCCACCAGACGGCCGGACGCGGTCTCCACCGCGAGGGTGCGGCCGTGGTGCGGGCCGAGCAGATGCCGCAGATAGGCGTCGGCGTCGCCGACCGGGCCGTGGTAGCGGCGGGCCAGCGTCGCCGCCGAGCAGCGGCCGTGCATCGCCACCGCCGCCGCCAGATCGTCCGGACCGGCGCGGCGGATCGTCAGATCGTTGCCCTCGGGCAGCGTCAGCACCTCACGGCGGTGCGGCACCCGCTGCCCCAACCGCCGGTCCAGCTCGACCAGCGCGTGCACCCGCGCGAACTCGGTGGGCGTGAACGGCAACTGCGGCCGCTCCACGATCAGGGAACCCCCGGAGGCGTCCCGGAACTTCATGCTGTGCTCCTCCAGTACGCCCTCGGCGGGCAGCGGCTCGGCGGGCCGTCCGCGCAGCGGACGCGCCGGTACCGAACGGATCGTGCACCGGCCCAGCAACTGCCGCAGCGCCAGCGGCAGTTCGGCGGAATCCAGTGCCGTACGGGTGGCCAGGCCCAGCATCCGGGCCGGTGCGTCCACCAGATCGTGGGTGTCGGCCCGCTCCAGCCAGGTGCTCCGGCCGCCCGCCCCGGCCACCGCACCGGTCAGCTCCTGCGGGCTCAGCGTCCCCGGGGCGCGCAGCAGGAACTCGTCGGCGGTGCCCGCCGACAGCGGATGGGTCTGCAGGCTGAGGATGTCCACCCGGTGCGCGGCCAGCGCCGTGCACAGCGCGGCCAGGCTGCCCGGGGCGTCCTGGACGGTGGTACGCATCCGCCACAGCGCCGACTGCGCCGCGGGCGCCGGAGCCCCCGGGGCGTCGGTCGGCGCCGCGGCGCCGGTATCGGACGGCGGTGGCGCGGGATCCCGGCGGCGTGACCACCGGGCGCGCAGCGCGGCCACGGCCGGACGGGCGGCGAGCCCGGCGGCGCAGAGCAGCGCCGCCGCCGGACCGTACGGCAGGGTCCCGGCGGCGGTCGCCGTGGCCGCGACGGAGACCGCCGCGGTCAGGGCGACGGCGTCCCGGCGCCGGTGGCCGCGCCGGGTGGAGGTGTCGGAGGTGGTGTCGGTCATGGCGCCAGCCTCGCCGACCGGTGTTGCCTGGCCGCCAACGCCCTGTGTCCGACGGGTAAAAACCGGTAAGAGGCGCAAGAAGGGTAAGTTGCCCAAAGGGTTCGTTCGTGACATCGGGGCCTACTGTCCCACTCGTCCCGGCTGCAGTACCTGGCTGAAGAGCACCTCGTCGCCCTCCCGCCCGTCACCCGGACCGCTGTCCCGCCGCAGCCGGACCGTCAGCTCGCCGCTGCCGCCGTCGATGTCGATCTCACCGAAGTACTGCGGCGACTCCGCGGGGGAGGTGTTGGCGCGGTCCGGTGCCTGGACGAACGCCTGGCGCGGACCGAACGTGCCGTCCAGCGCCACCGCCGGGAAACCGCCCGCGTGCAGCGGCCCCGACACGAACTCCCAGAACGGCGCGAAGTCCTTGAACGCCGCCCGCTCGGGTGCGTAGTGCTGCGCCGAGGTGTAGTGCACATCCGTCGTCAGCCACACCGTGCCGGTGATCTTCCGGTGCTTGATGTGCCGCAGCAACTCGGCGATCTGCAGCTCCCGGCCCAGCGGCGCGCCCGGATCACCCTGCGCCACCGCCTCGAAGTTCTCCTTGCCGTCCGGCACGACCAGCCCCAGCGGCATGTCCGACGCGATCACCTTCCACACCGCACGCGAACGCGACAGCTCCCGCTTGAGCCAGCGCAGCTGCTCCGCGCCGAGAATGCCCTGCGGGTCGTCGGTCTGCCGCCCGGGCGAGTTGGCGTTGCGGTAGCGGCGCATGTCCAGCACGAACACGTCCAGCAGCGGACCGTGGCGCACCACGCGGTAGACCCGGCCCTCGCCGCCGGGCCGCAGCGTACGGATCGGGAAGTACTCGCCGAACGCCCGCAGCGACCGCGCCGCCAGCACATCGGCGTCCTTGACGGTGTACCGGTCGTCGTCCAGCAGCTGGCCCGGGTACCAGTTGTTGTGCACCTCGTGGTCGTCCCACTGCGTGATCGTGGGGACCTGGGCGTTGAACGCCCGCAGATGGTGGTCCTGGAGGTTGTAGCGGAACGCCCCGCGGAACTCGTCGGTCGTCTCGGCGACCTTCGCCTTCTCCTCGGTCGTCACATTCCGCCAGATCCGGCCGTCGGGCAGGGTCACCCGCGCCTCGATCGGGCTGTCGGCGTAGATGTTGTCGCCGCTGCACAGGAAGAAGTCCGGGTCGCGGCGGCGCATGTCCTCGTAGATGCGGTAGCCGCCCCGGTCGGGGTTGATGCCCCAGCCCTGCCCGGCCAGATCGCCCGACCACAGGAACCGCACACCGTCGCGGCGGTGCGCCGGGGCTGTCCGGAAGGTGCCGGTCAGCGGCTCACCGGAGCGCCGCGGGTCGTCCGGGTCGGCGAGCCGCACCCGGTAGTGGATCTGCCGACCGGGCGGCAGACCGTGCACCGCGGTGACGCCGGTGAAGTCGGTACCGGCGCCGACCACCGGGCCGGTCCAGGTGCGCGCGTCACGGAACGCCTCGGTCGCCGCCGTCTCGACGATCATCCGGGCCGGACGGTCGGAGCGCACCCACACCAGCCCCGACGTCGCCGTCACATCGCCGACCTGGGTGCCCCACCGGGCCGCGGGACGTCCGCTGCGGGCCTGGGCGGGCGCGGCGCAGGACAGGGTGGGCAGCGTCAGGGCGGCGGAGCCCACCGCGGCGCCGCGCAGCAGTGTCCGCCGTCCGAATCCGCCGCCGGATCCCGGTGCCATCAGATACCTCCGTGAAGTCGCACAAATGAGCTGACGTCCCGTTCGTACAGCGCCACGGTGCCGGATCGGCCAACTCCCGGTGAACTCCGGCCGACCGCCACCACCGCGCACCGGCCCATGGTGGCAAGCCCGCGCGGTCGGGGCCACCCACCGGAAGGGACCTTGACGGCTCCGCTACACGGCACGCCGCGACCGCTGTCCGGACTCCCGGCGCCGCCCGCCCCGGCGCACGGCCCCCGTCAGGGCAGCGCACAGACGCAGAACTCGTGGCCCTCCGGGTCGGCCAGCCATGTCCCCGCCGTCTCGCCCCGACCGCCGTCACGGCCGGTCGCACCGAGCCCCCGCAGCCGGGCCACCTCCGCCGCCGGGTCGTCACCGGGGTCCGGCAGCAGGCCGAGACGGACGCGGTCCGGCACGGTCTCCGCGGCGGGCGTCCGGAGGAATTCGAGGTACGGGCCGGTGCCCCGGGCGTCCCGCAACGCCGCCCGCCCGTCGGTCACTTCGCACACCGTCCAGTCCAGCGCCCCGTCCCAGAACCGGGCCATGGCCCGCGGGTCCGCGCAGTCGACCACCACCGCGGCGAGCGGCCCGGTGCCCCGGTAGACCTCCCGGGGCTCCAGCACACAGAGCTCGTTGCCCTCGGGGTCGGCGAGGATCGCCCACGGCACCTCGCCCTGACCCACGTCGACGGGGGTCGCACCGAGTCCCGTCAGTCGCGCGACCAGCTCCGTCTGATGGGTCGCGGAGGCGGTCGCGAGATCGAGGTGCACCCGGTTCTTCGTCGCGGTCCTGGCATCCGGTACGGGAACGACGCGGAGGTGGACGGCGGCCGGGTCCGGCCGGGCGGCGGCGCCCTCGGGGGCGACGGAGGTCGCGGTGCCGGAGGGGCGGGCGGTCCAGCCGAGCGCCGCCGCCCAGAACTCCCCGACGGCCGGGGCGTCGAGGGCCGTGATGTTCACCTGAACAGGTCGCAGTGCCATGACCGCGATCCTATGCAGCGGTTCCCCGGCGACCGCCGCCCGTGGCGGGCGGCGGCAACGGTTCGGGGCGGCGCCGACCGCTCGTCCACCGGGGCACTCGGCCCCGCCGGGTGAACTGCCGCGCCTCCGTGCCCTCCCGACGATTCCCCCACTCCTGGCCCATTGGTCTTGACCAAGGGTGGGGGCGGGCCTATCGTCGGCGATACTGCAACAACCTTTAATAAAGAAGCGCTCATAACCGGTCCGCCCATGGACAGCGGGAGCGGAGCGCGGCCCTGCGGGGCACGGCCGAGGCGGAGGACAGGGTGGGGACCACGCAGCTCGAAACGGTGCCGGAGCCGAAGTACTGGCACCTCAAGACCGTACTCAGCGAGGCGCTGGACTCGGAGTTCTCCGTCGGCGAGATCCTGCCCAACGAGCGTGATCTGGCGGCCCGGTTCGGCGTCGCCCGGGCCACGCTCCGGCAGGCGCTGGAGCAGCTGGAGCTGGAGGGCCGCCTCCAGCGCCGCCGCGGGGTGGGCACCACCGTCGCCCCGCCGCGCGTCGGCGTCGCCGTCGACCCGGCCCGCCACACCTGGCCGGGCGCCGCCGGGGACGACTGGGAGCCCGTCGACGCCGGTACCACCGACACCCTCCCGGCACCCGTCGCCCGCCTGCTGGAGGCCGGGGCGGGCGCGCCCGTGCACGTCGTCCGCCGCAACCGCGTCACCGCGGGCCGCCCGGTCGCCGCCGAGCTGCTGTACATCCCGGCGGTGGTGGTCCCCGGCTGCGCGGA
This sequence comes from Streptomyces catenulae, assembly GCF_000718015.1. Lineage (GTDB taxonomy): Bacteria > Actinomycetota > Actinomycetes > Streptomycetales > Streptomycetaceae > Streptomyces > Streptomyces catenulae. The sequence goes on from NZ_JODY01000006.1 coordinate 24,584, forward strand.
GATCGCCGCGGTCAGCGCCCCGGCCCGGGCCCGCGCCGTGCTGGACGCGCTGGCCGCCCGTGAGCTGGAGGGCCAGGACCGCACCGTCGAACTGGGCTCGGCCAGCGCCGAGGACGCCAAGGCGCTCGACCGGCTGCCCGGTGCGCCCGTCCTCGTCGTCACCACCCGCTACGTCTCCGGTGGCCGCCCCGCCGCCGTCGCGGTCTCCACCTACCGCGCCGACACCTGCCGCCTCACCTTCGGCGAGAGCGCATCGGTCTCCCTGCTCGCCGGCTGACCCGCCGCCGCGGACCTCGGGCCCGTACCGCCACCCGGCGGTACGGGCCCGAGGCGTTTCCGGGCGGGCCGCCACGGGGCGAGGGGGTGGCCCGCACCGCTCCCGTAGCGGAGCGACGCCATTCGGGGATGCGGAATGGGTGAATCGGAAGGTGGACCCATTGTTCTTTCCTTGAAATGAAAATAAGGACGCCAGGAATATCGTATGTCCGGTCGGGGCCGGAAATGAATGCTGCCCTGGTCGGAGTGGGTGCGAAGCCAAAGATCACGCCATTCCCCTTGTCGGGGAGTTTTTTGCGAATGGCGAAAGGCGGGCCCGGGTACCCCATCGTGCGAAGGGGAAATGCAGAAAAAACGGGAGGGAAAGATCATGGCTGGTCCTTACGGTGTCGCACCGAACGAGGTCAAGGGAGGCATCCCCACGTGGGCGGGTGGTCGGGAGACCACGGTGAAGGTCGAGTGCGAGACCGACGGACGGTTCGAGATGACGGCGGGGGGTTCTCCGACCGAGACCAGCGACGTCAAGAAGGGGCACAACGAGTTCAAGCGCGGCTTCGGCGGCGTCACACTGTCGGTCAAGAACCTCACCTCCAAGAACATCACGGTGTCGACCGAGTAGCCGCACCTGCCTTGGATGTGCGACACCGACCGGGGGGGGGGAAGGGAAATGCCGGTCGCCGCGGCGTAGGAAGAGAAGTTCGTATTCCTGCGCGGCGTGACCGGGATTCCGGTAATCCACGTGCACGGGTCGCCCGGAAATCCGGAAAGACGTTCTGGCGGTAAGTGCCGAACGGTCGGCGCCGGATTCACCCGGCCCCGTCGTGCGACGCCGTATTCCTGGCGTCGAACGATGGGGAAAGGCCGGGTGGTCGAATACGGCGGCCCCGCGTCACAGGTCCGGAGAACCAAGGCGGCACAGCGCCCCTGCCTGAGCCGGGCAGGGGCGCATCCGTGTGTCCGCGTCCGCGCCGCTACCGACGCCCCGTCACCGTGCCCTCCACCGCGAAGAGTTCGCCCTCGACATGGTCGAGCGCGAGGCGTAGCGCGCCGGTGGCGACCGCTGTCTCGCCCAGTTCGGAGAGGGCCACCTGCGGTGGGCGCAGGCAGTAGCGGGCCAGTTCGTCGCGGAGCGGGCCGAGGACGCCCGCGAGGCCGGTCGCCCAGCCGCCGATCACCACCAGCTCCGGATCGAGCGCCAGCACCAGCGCCGCCACATGGTGCACCAGCCGTTGCAGGAAGCGGTCCATCGCCTCCTGGGCCAGGGCGTCGCCCTCGTGGGCCAGCGCGAACACCTCGGCGACCTGCGCCTCGTCGAGCGGATGCAGCGGCTTCCCGGTCGTCGACAGCAGCTTCTCCGGTGTCGCCTCCCGGCCCAGCAGATGGAGCGCGCCGATCTCCCCGGCGGCGCCGCCGAAACCGCGGTGCAGCCGCCCGCCGATCAGCGCACCGGCGCCCGGGCTGAGCCCCGCGAGGACGAAGACGACGTCGTCGCTGCCGGTCGCCGCGCCCTTCCAGTGCTCGGCCACCACCGCCGCGTTGGCGTCGTTCTCCACCAGCACCGGGCAGCGGAACGAGCGCCGCAGCCGTTCGCCGAGCGGCAGCCCCGTCCAGCCGGGCAGCGCGGTGCCCAGCCGGACCGTGCCGTCCGCCTCGACGATCCCGGGGCTGCCCACGCCGACGGCCCGCAGGGAGCGGCGCGGCACCCCGGCGCGGCGCAGCAGTTCGGCGACGGCGGTGCGCACCCGCTCCAACCGCTCGTCCGCACCGGCCCGTTCGTCGACGGTGCGCTGGGTGGAGTCCACGACACGGCCGCCGAGGTCGGACAGGAGGACGGAGACGCGGTGCGGGCCGATCTCGATGCCCAGCAGATGCCCGGCCTCGGCCCGGAACCGGAAGCGGCGCGCGGGCCGCCCCTGACGGCGCGCCTCACCCTCCTCGGCGACCGCCTCGGCCACCAGCCCGGTCTCGATGAGCCCTTCGACCACGCCCTCGACCGTCGGCCGGGACAACCCCGTCACCTGGACGAGATCGGTGAGCGTGGGGGAGTCGGCGGCGCGCAGCGCATGCAGCACCACCGCCGAGTTGATCCGTCGCAACAGGGAGGGGTCCCCGCCGGTGAGCCGCCCCAACGTCCGTCTCCTCGCCTCGATGTGTGGCGGATCGTAGCCGGTCAGCACGGTCCCGGCGAGCCCCGGCGGCCCGCCGCGGAGGGCCGTCTCAGCCCGTGGGCGCGGCCTCCTCGTCGAACGCCGCCGCGCGCAGCCGCCCGTACTCCTCGGCCATCGCCGCCACCGTCCACCGGGCGTTGAGGCCACTGGGGTTGGGCAGCGCCCAGATGCGGGTGGTGCCCAGGGTGCGCTCCTGCGGGCCGATCGCCGCGTGCCGGTCGCCGAAGGCGGTGCGGTACGCGGTGACGCCCGCGACGGCCAGCCAGCGCGGGCGCAGCCGCGCCACCTTCTCCGCCAGCAGTCGGCCGCCCTCGCGGAACTCCTCCGCGGTCAGCTCGTCGGCCCGGGCGGTCGCCCGCGCCACGACGTTGGTGATGCCGACCCCGAACGAGGGCAGCTCACCCTGCTCGGCGGGGGCCAGCAGCCGTGGGGTGAAGCCCGCGGCGTGCAGCACCGGCCAGAAGCGGTTGCCGGGCCGGGCGAAGTGGTGCCCGGTGACCGCCGTCATCAGGGACGGGTTGATGCCGCAGAACAGGACCCGCAGGCCGGGCGCCGTCACATCGGGGACGTGACGGCCGCGCCCGGCCTGAAGCTCCTCGGGGGTGAAACCCACGGTCAGAGGATGGCGCCGGGCGTGTACGCCGCGGCCTGCGGGTGCTCCCCGGCGATCTTCCCGATCCGCTCCACCACGGTCGCGACCTGGTCGGCTGCGGCACCGGTGAACGACAGCTTGTCGGCCATCAGTGCGTCGAGCTGCGCCCGGTCCAGCGGGATCCGGGAGTCGGCGGCCAGCTTGTCGAGGAGTGCGTTGCGCTCCACGCCCTGCTCGCGCATGGCCAGCGCCGACGCCACCGCGTTCTCCTTGATCGCCTCGTGCGCCTCCTCGCGGCCCACCCCGGCCCGCACCGCGCCCATCAGCACCTTCGTGGTGGCGAGGAACGGCAGGTAGCGGTCGAGTTCACGGGCGACGACGGCGGGGAACGCGCCGAACTCGTCGAGCACCGTCAAGAACGTCTCCAGCAGACCGTCCAGCGCGAAGAACGCGTCGGGCAGCGCCACCCGGCGGACCACGGAGCAGGACACATCGCCCTCGTTCCACTGGTCGCCCGACAGCTCACCGGTCATCGAGGCGTAGCCGCGCAGGATCACCATCAGGCCGTTGACGCGCTCGCAGGAGCGGGTGTTCATCTTGTGCGGCATCGCCGACGAGCCGACCTGGCCGGGCTTGAAGCCCTCGGTCACCAGCTCGTGACCGGCCATCAGCCGGATCGTCTTGGCGAGCGAGGACGGCGCCGCGGCCAGCTGCACCAGCGAGGTGACGACGTCGTAGTCGAGGGAGCGCGGGTAGACCTGGCCGACGGAGGTGAAGGCGCGGCCGAAGCCCAGGTGGGCGGCGATCCGCTGCTCCAGCTCGGCGAGCTTGGCGGCGTCCCCGCCCAGCAGGTCGAGCATGTCCTGCGCGGTGCCGACCGGGCCCTTGATGCCGCGCAGCGGATAGCGCGCCAGCAGCTCCTCCAGCCGCCCGTACGCCACCAGCAGCTCGTCCGCCGCGGTCGCGAAACGCTTGCCGAGGGTGGTGGCCTGCGCCGCGACGTTGTGCGAACGCCCGGCCATGACCAGCTCGGCGTGCTGGGCGGCGAGCGAGCCGAGGCGGGCCAGCACGGCGACCGTACGGTCGCGCATCAGCTCCAGCGACAGCCGCACCTGGAGCTGCTCGACGTTCTCGGTCAGGTCGCGGGAGGTCATTCCCTTGTGGACCTGCTCATGACCGGCGAGGGCGTTGAACTCCTCGATCCGGGCCTTGACGTCGTGCCGGGTGACCTTCTCGCGCTCGGCGATGGAGGCGAGGTCGACGGTGTCGAGGACCCGCTCGTAGTCCGCGAGGGCCGACTCGGGGACCTCCACGCCCAGGTCCTTCTGCGCGCGCAGGACGGCGAGCCACAGCTTCCGCTCCAGCTTGACCTTGTACTCGGGGGACCACAGCACGGCCAGCTCGGTGGAGGCGTAGCGGCCGGCCAGGACATTGGGGATGCGGGGCTTCGCAGTCACAGCAGTCACATGGCCAGAGTCTACTGTCGCTTTCCGCAGGCCAGCGCCCCGGTCCCGGCTGTACGTTCCTCCAGGACCGCTCCCGGCGGCCGGTGGCGGCTCAGCCGTCGTACGGCAGCAGCGCGGGCCGCTTGGCGGGACGGCCGTCGCCGGAGGAGCGGCCGGTCAGCCGCCGCCCGATCCACGGCACCAGATGTTCCCGGGCGAACCGCGCGTCCGCCGAGCGCCGGGCCCGCCAGCCCGGCGGCATCGCGGGCGGCAGCGGGGCGTCCCAGTCGCTCTCCGCGGCGAACCCCAGCGTCTGCCAGACGGCCTCCGCCACCCGCCGGTGCCCCTCGGCGGTGAGGTGCAGCCGGTCGTCGGCCCACATCCGCGGATCGGCCAGCGCCCGGGAGGCGTAGAGGTCGACGACGAGCGCGCCGTGCCGGGCGGCGACCGCGTCGATGTGCGCGTACAGCTGCTCCATCCGCGGCCGGAAGCGCTCCAGGACCGGGCCCTGCCGACCGGGGCTGCGCATCAGCACCAGCTGTCCGCCGCCCCTGGCCAGGACCGCCGCGGCGGCCGAGAACCGTTCGCAGACCTGCGCCACCTCGCACTTGGGCCGCAGCACGTCGTTGAGCCCGCCGACCATCGTCACCAGATCGGCGCCCATCGCGGCCGCGGGTCCGGCCTGGTCGTCGGCGATCTGGCCGATGAGCTTGCCGCGGACGGCGAGGTTGGCGTAGCGGAAGCCGGGTGTCCGGGCGGCGAGGCGGGCCGCGAGCAGATCGGCCCAGCCGCGGTAGGAGCCGTCCGGCAGGCCGTCCGACATCCCCTCGGTGAAGCTGTCGCCGACCGCGACAAAACTGGTGTAGCGGGCATTCATCTCCATGGCGCGGCGATCCTATCCCGCGGTGTACGGTCACGTACCGACCGGTGTGCACAACGAATGAGAGGACGGGGCCGCGATGACGCCTCGCCGTGGCGCGGCCGGTGCCACGCCGACCTTCACGGAGAGCGCCCGACGGCAGCAGCTGATCGACTGCACGATCGAGCTGATCGCCACCCGCGGCTATCCGGCGACCTCGCTCGCCGCCATCGCGGAGCGCGCGGGCCTGTCCAAGGCGGCCGTCCTCTACCACTTCTCCTCCAAGGACAACCTCACCCGCGCCACGCTCACCCAGGTCCTGGAGGCGTTCGCCGCGTACGTCACCGAGCAGGTGGCGCGGGAGGACGATCCGCGCGAGGCGGTGCTCGCCTACGTCCGGGCGATGGTCGACTACCAGCGGGCGCACCGTAGCCAGGTCCGGGTGATCACCGAGATGCTGCTCGACGACGGGGGCGGCACCCGGCTCAAGACGCCCGGCTCGCACGACACCCACGGCCGCTGGCAGTTCCTGGCCGCGCTGCTCGCCGCGGGGCAGGACGCCGGGCGGCTGCGGCGCTGCGACACCCGCACCGTCGCGCTCGCCATCGGCGGCGCCATCGACGGTGTCATCGCGCACTGGCTGGCCCACCCCGACCTCGATCTGGACGCGGCCACCGCCGAGCTGGAGGCGTTCACGCGGTACGCGATCGAGCCGCGGGACTGAGCGGACGCGCGGCCCGCACGTCCCGGTCCGGGGCGCGGCCGGACCCCCGTACCGCCCGCGCCCCGGACCGGCTCACCCCCGCCGGGCGAACGGCGGGGCGTGTTCCGGGCGGATCCCGAGGGCGCCCAGATAGCCGGTGACCGTCCGCAGCGGCGGCACCCGGCGCAGCAGCCGGAGCATCGGCGGCAGCCGGTTCGCATCGAGGGTGCCGTCGAGGGCGGCGGTGATCAGCCCGTGCTCGGTGTGCTGGGCCCTCTGGGCGACGGCCAGCGGCAGTCGGCGGCGGCGTTGGACGCGCGCCAGATCGCGGACGGAGACGGTACCCGCGCGCAGCGGAGCGGCGAGGATCCGGGCGGCGGCGACGGCGTCCTGGAGCGCGAGGTTGACGCCGACGCCACCCACCGGCGACATGGTGTGCGCCGCGTCCCCGATGCAGAGCAGCCCCGGCCGGTACCAGCGGCGCAGCCGCCCGAAGGTCACCTCCAGCAGCTTGACCTCGTACCAGGAGCCGATCGTGCCGGTCACCTGCGCGTCCCAGCCGAAGAGCGCGCCGAGCCGGTCGCGCAGCCACTGGATGTCCCGGCGCCGCAGCTCGGCGTCGCGCCCCTTGCCGATCAGGTACGAGGTCTGGAAGTAGTCGCCGCGGTCCATCGTGACGGCCGCCTGCCCGCCGCCGAAGCGCGCGAGGACCCGGCCGCCGGTGTGCGCGTCGGCCGGGGCGTCGACGCGGACCTGCCAGACGTCCATCGGTACGTCGAAAAGGTCCTGGCGCAGCCCGGCGGCGGCCGCCACGGTCGAGCCGCGGCCGTCGCAGGCGACGGTGAGGTCGGCGGTGAGGGTGTCGGCGCGGCCGTCCGCCCCGCGCAGCCGGACGCCGCGCACCCGGCCGCCCTCGGTCAGCAGCCCGGTCACCTCGGTGCTCATCCGCAGCTCGAAGGAGGGTTCGGCGGCCGCGGCGCGGGCGAGCAGATCGAGGAAGTCCCACTGCGGCACCATCGCGAGGTACGGATGCCGTCCGGGCAGGTGCCGCATGTCGGCCATCACGACGGTGGTGTCGCCGATCCGGGCCCGCATCTCCGTCAGCCGCGGGAACGGGATCTCGGCGAACTCCGCGCCGAGCCCCAACTCGTCCAGGAGGCGCAGCGTCGAGGGATGGACGGTGTCGCCGCGGAAGTCCCGCAGGAAGTCGGCGTGCTTCTCCAGGACGGTGACCTTCAGCCCCGCCCTGGCCAGCAGCAGTCCGAGCATCATCCCGGCGGGTCCGCCGCCCGCGATGCAGCAGGTGGTGCGTGCCATCTCCGTGCCCCCTCGGTGTCGGCCGCGGCCCCGGGCCACGGCGGAGCGACCGGTCAGGGCGTACGGCGCACCGTCGGCGCACCACGTCTGACCGATCGGTCAGTAAACTAACCGATCGGTCAGACAGGGGGAAGTGCGGGGTGCGTCCCGGCCGTACGGGGGTGCCGTGCGGCCGGGACGGGGTCAGGCCGCCGGTTGCTGGAGGACCAGTTCGCGCAGTACGTCCTCCATCGTTACCAGCCCGTCGAGCGTGCCGCCGTCGCCGATGACCGCGGCGAGATGCGTCCGGGAGCCGCGCATCGCGGTGAGCACGTCGTCCAGCGGCGTCGCCGCCCGCACCCGGGCGATCGGCCGCATCGCCGACACCGGGAACGGCACCTCCCGCGGCATCGCGTCCAGCGCGTCCTTGACGTGCAGATATCCCAGGATCCGGTGGGTGTCGTCGACGACCGGGAAGCGCGAGAAGCCGGACGCGGCGGCCAGCCGCTCCAGGCCCTCCGGAGTGATCCCCAGGCCCGCCGAGACGACCTTCTCCACCGGCAGCACCACATCGCGCACCGGTCGGCGGCCCAGCTCCAGGGCGTCCCGCAGCCGCTCCTTGGCGCGCTCGTCCAGCAGGCCCGCGGCGCGCGAGTCGTCGACCATCCGGGCCAGCTGATCGTCCGAGAACGTCGCCGCGACCTCGTCCTTCACCTCGACCCGCAGCAGCCGGAGCGCCCCGTTGGCCAGCTTGTTGACCGCGAAGATCACCGGGCGCAGCGCCCGGGTCAGCGCCACCAGCGGCGGGCCCAGCAGCAGCGCGGTGCGTACCGGCTCGGCCAGCGCCACGTTCTTCGGCACCATCTCGCCGAAGAGCATGTGCAGATAGGTCGCCAGCGCCAGCGCGATCACGAACGAGACCGGGTGGACCAGCGCGTCCGGCACCGACACCGCGTCGAAGACCGGCTCCAGCAGATGGGCGATGGCCGGTTCGGCGACCGCGCCCAGCACCAGCGTGCACAGCGTGATGCCGAGCTGGGCGGTGGCCAGCAGCGCCGAGACGTGCTGGAGCCCCCACAGCACACGGTGTGCGCGGCGGTCGCCCTCGTCGGCGTGCGGTTCGATCTGGCTGCGGCGCACCGAGATCAGCGCGAACTCGGCGCCGACGAAGAACGCGTTGACGACGAGGGTGAGCAGCCCGACGAAGATCTGCAGCACGGTCATCGGGCGGCCTCCCGTCCCGCCTCACCGGGCGGCTGCGCGGCCGGTGCGCGGAGCAGCACCCGCGCGGCGCGGCGCCCGGACGCGTCGAGCACATCCATCGTCCAGCCCGCCACCTCCAGGGTGTCGCCCTCGGTCGGGATGCGGCCCAGACCGGCGGCGATCACCCCGGCGAGCGTTTCGTACGGGCCCTCGGGCAGCCGCAGTCCGATGCGGGCGAGCTGGTCGGTGCGGGCGGCGCCGTCCGCGTGGTAGAGGGCGTGGCCCTCGGGGTCGCTGCCCGCCGCGGCGAGGTCGGGGGTCTCCATCGGGTCGTGTTCGTCGCGGACCTCGCCGACGACCTCCTCGACGATGTCCTCCAGGGTGACGACGCCCGCGGTGCCGCCGTACTCGTCGATGACCACGGCCATGGTCCGCTTGCCGGAGAGCCGGTCGAGGAGTTGGTCGACCGGGAGGGTCGCCGGGACCAGCAGCGGTTCGCGCAGCAGGTCGGAGACCGGGCGGCGGGCGCGCAGCTGGGCCGGGATGGCCAGTACGTCCTTGATGTGTGCGACGCCGACGACTCCGTCGAGGCTGCCGCGGTAGACGGGGAAGCGGGACAGTCCGGTCGCCCGGGTCGCGTTGGCGACGTCCTCGGCGTTGGCCTGCAGGTCCAGGGCGGTGACCTGGACGCGGGGGGTCATGACGTTCTCGGCGGTGAGACCGGGGAGGTTGAGGGTGCGGACGAACAGCTCGGCGGTGTCCGGCTCCAGCGCGCCCTCCTTGGCGGAGTGCCGGGCCAGCGCCACCAGCTCCTGCGGCCCGCGGGCGGACGCCAGCTCCTCGGCGGGCTCCAGCCCCATCCGGCGCACCGTGCGGTTGGCGGTGGCGTTGAGGTGGGCGATGAGCGGGGAGAACGCGGCGCTGAACGTCCGCTGCACCCCGGCGACCCGCTTGGCGACCGGCAGCGGGCTGGAGATCGCCCAGTTCTTGGGGACCAGCTCGCCGACGACCATCAGGACGACGGTGGAGACCGCGGTGCCGAGGATCAGCGCCACGGACTGGGCGGCGGTGTGCGACAGGCCGATCGCGTCGAGCGGTCCGGCGAGCAGGGTGGCCAGCGCGGGCTTGGAGAGCATGCCGATGACCAGGCCGGTCACGGTGATGCCCAGCTGGGCGCCGGAGAGCTGGAAGGTCAGACGGCGGACGGCCTTGAGCGCGCTCTCCGCACCGCGCTCACCGCGCTCCGCGGCGCGTTCGAGATCGCTGCGCTCGACGGTGGTCAACGAGAATTCGGCGGCGACGAAGACGCCGCAGGCCAGCGTCAGCAGAAGCGCCACGGCCAGGAGGAGCAGCTCGGTCATCGGGTCACCTCCGTCCCATGATCGAACAGGATCCGGAGGTTCGCGCTCTGTCGCGAGCGGGCTCGGCAACTGGGAGGTTCGCCCATGGCTGGACGCTCACACACCTTTCGCAGGGGGAGTCGTACGGGCGCCGGATGCGCCTGCGTACAGGAGAAGGAACCCCACCATGGTAAAGGGTCGGCAAAAGTGCGGGCGGTGAGCGCGGTGTGGGGCTAATGGGCACGCGGAAGGGGCCGCCTCCCGGGAGGCGGCCCCTTCGTGGTGGCTCCGCGGCTGCCCGCGGGGTGCTCCGGCGCGTCACACGCCGCTGGGCACCGGTCGCGGCGGCGTCTCCGCGCCGCCGGTCGAGGGCTGCCGCGGCGGTGCGCCGTCGCCGTCCGCGCGGTCCGCCGGGTACATCCCGCGGGTGAGTTGGCGCCGCAGCGCGCGCCCGGCGGGGCGGTCGACGAGGCGGTACAGGGCGTAGGAGAGCAGCAGTGCGAAGCCGAGCCCCGCCGCCACCGACGGCAGCAGCCCGAGCCCCGGGGCCACCTGGAGGAGCCCCTTCGCCACCGGAACGCCGATGCTCTGGTGCACCAGATAGAACGGATAGGTGAGCGCGCCCGCCGTCACGAGGGCGCGCCACCGTATCCGGGCCAGCGGGCCGAACGCCGCGAGCGCCAGCACGACGAGGAAGAAGGTCAGCAGCGCGGCACACGCGGACCAGGAGAGCGCGCCGCCCGCGGCGGGCTTCACGGTGTGCGAGGCCACCCGTCCGTGCAGCACGGTCAGCTCGTAGCACCAGGCGAACCCGGCCAGCAGCCACAGCACGATGTTCTGCCCGAAGCGGTGCATCAGGTAGAGCGCGATCCCGGTGACGAACAGGCCCGCGTACTGGCTCAGCACCACCGCGTCGAGCTCCTTGGAGTGCAGCTCACGGGCGAGCAGCGCCAGCGTCAGCCAGGCGCCGCAGAACGCGATCATGCGGCGGTAGGTCAGCCCGATGAAGAGCATCAGCGCCATCAGCAGGTAGAAACGCGCCTCCACCCACAGCGTCCAGGCGACCCCGTCGATCAGTGTGAGCCCCATCGGGCCCGGCGCCATCGTCAGATTGCCCAGCACCGTCCGGGGATCGATCGGCGTCGCCGCCTCCAGATGCGCCACCCGCGCGGTCGCCACCAGGGCGACGACCAGCAGCACCGCGCACCAGTACGTGGGGAAGAGCCGGGACACCCGCGAGACGACGAACTGCGCCGGGGTCCGTCCCCAGCAGCTCATACAGATCACGAAGCCGCTGATCAGGAAGAAGAACTCCACACCGAGCCAGCCGTACCGGCTCACCTCGTGCAGCGCCGGAACGGTCTCCCGCAGGTCGTACTTCCCCCAGAAGTGCGGGGTGGTCGTCCCCAGGAAGTGGTACGCGGCGACCGCGACGGCGGCCACCAGCCGCAGCCCGTCGATGGCGGCCAGCCGCGTCCCGCCGCCCTGGGGCAGGGAACTCCCCTCCGTCCGGTCCGGCGCGGACGGGCGCCCCTTCCGGGCGGGAAGTAGCGAAGTGCCCCTGAGCACGGTGGTCCTCCAGAACGAGTCGAACACCCCGCCGGACGACGGGAGGGCCGACTATATAACGCGTGTATACCCATGATGTATATACGGAGGGGATAGGGGAGTGCGGTCCATCAACTCCACTGTGTGCGAGGCGAGTTGGGGCGGTGAAAGAAAAAAGAGGGCTTCCCGTCGGACTCGGATGGTCCGGCGGGAAGCCCTCCGGGGTGCGGTGTGCCGCTCAGCCCTCCACGGGGAGCGGCTTCACCCAGCGGCGCCAGTGGTCCTCGCGGTGGTAGCCCGCGGCGGCCCAGGTGTGGTGCGCCGGTTCGTTGGCCTCCAGGACCATCGCATCGATCCGGCGCCCGCCCAGCGCCCGGAACCGCTCCTGCGCCGCGCCCATGAGGGCGGAGGCGACGCCCTGCCGCCGGTGTCCGGGGGCGACCGCCAGCCGGTACGCCGAGCACCGCCAGCCGTCGAACCCGGCGATGACCGTCCCCACCAACTCCCCGTCCCGCTCGGCCAGCAGCAGGGACTCGGGGTCGCGGGTGAGCAGGCGGGTCATACCCTCGTGGTCGTCGCTGATGCTGGTGCCCTCCGCCGCCGTACGCCAGAAGTGGAGTACGGCGTCGATGTCGGAGAGGCGGGCGTGGCGGATACCGAGATGATCACTCATGGCGCCATCCCATCAACGGCCACGTCCGCACGTCGAACCCTTTCCACGATGCGGGCGGCCGGACGCCGCGGCGCCCGACCGGCCCCCGGCGGTCAGCCGCGCCGCACCTCCTCGATCACCGGCGCGAACTCCTCCATGACCGGATCCAGCACCGTGATGTACGAGAACCCGAACCGCTCGCGGTGCCCGCGGAGTTGGTCGGCGATCTCGGCGGGCGTCCCGATGAGCAGTGTCGGCACCTCCAGCAGCTGCTCCGCGTCGAGCCCCAGACCCTGCGCCGCCAGCTCCCGGGCCGCGCCCCGGCGGTCATCGGTCACCACCACCCGCTGGGCGAGGATGTTCCGCTCGGCCGGTGCGGTGCGCCCGGCGACCTCCTCGTACCGCGCGTAGCGGGCCACCGACTCCGCCACCTCCTCGGCGGAGAGCAGCTCCAGCGTGCCCTCGGGGCGCCCCGGGGCCTGCCGGACGCCGGAGAACGCGGTGATCCCGGCGTGGGTGGCGGCCAGCCGCAGCATCCGCGGGCCGTTGCCGCCGATCAGCAGCGGCGGACCCGGTTGCTGCGCCGGTCGCGGGGCGACGGCCGGATCGGCCAGCAGCCGGCCCAACTCCTCGACGGTGCGGGTCAGACGGTCGACGCGCTCACCGGCGGAGCCCCAGGGCAGCCCCGCCTTCTCGTGCTCGGCGCGGACGTAGCCGGTGCCCAGGCCCAGCTCCAGTCGCCCGCCGGTGAGGGCGTCGGTGGTCGCCACCTCGCGGGCGAGCAGCGCGGGGTTGGTGAAGCCCGCGTTGAGGACGAAGGTGCCGACCCGTGGCCGGGACGTCACCTCCGCGGCGGTGATCAACGCCGGGAACGGCGCCGGGCGGCCGAGATGATCCGGTACGAGCAGTACGTCGTAGCCCAGCTCCTCGGCCCGTCGGCAGGTACGGCGCCAGGTGGCACCGGTGTCGAGGGTGAGGATGTTGAGCCCGAAACGGAACGGTCGGGACATGGGACCCCCTTGGCGTCGGGTACCCAAGGCCCGGTACCCGTGGGCGTGTTCGGATACGTCCGACGCGCTTATGCAACCACGGGCGCCGCCGGTGCGGGGCGGTCTTCGGGGAGTGCGCGGCGGTGTCGCGCGGCATGGGGTGGCGCCATGTGGCATCACGTGGCGCCATACGGTGCCCTCGTGTGCCACTTCGGGTGGGAAGGGGTGCCCGCCGACGCCTTGCCGACTACCGGAATTTCCACGTTATGGCAGGTCAGCCGGGTGATCCGACACTCCTCCCGTTTGCGTCACCGGAGGAGCTTGCGCATGGCGCCATTCTGGTGCCACTATGGCGCCATGGATCTCACCCCGTATGTCGACACCCTCCGCCGTGAGCTTGCGGTGGCCGCCGAGGCCGGTGGGGAGGAGGCCCGCGAAATGGCGGAGCGGCTGACCGCCCCGCTGGAGTCGGCGAGCCGGTTGGCGATGCTGCATGTGCTCTCCGCCGCGATGGACGAGATCACCCGGGAGCTGGCGCCGGGCTCGGTCGATGTGCGGTTGCGGGGGCTGGACCCGGACTTCGTGGTGACCCCGCCGCCCGCCGCCCCCGCGACGGAGACCGCCGCGCCGGTCGAACCGCCCGTGGCGCAGCCGCCCGCCGAGGGCGACGACGGCGGCACCGCCCGCGTCAACCTCCGGCTGCCGGCCGCCCTCAAGGCGCGCGCCGAGGAGGCCGCGGGCCGCGAAGGGCTGTCGGTCAACGCCTGGCTGGTGCGGGCGGTGTCGTCCGCGGTGGACGGCGGGCCCCGCCCGGCCGCCGCCCAGCGCTCCCGGACGGTCGGCCAGAGCTTCACCGGCTGGGTGCGCTAGGCGGCCCGGCCGCACCCGCGGAAGTACCGCCGCACCCGGACCACTTCACACCGTCCCCCACGGGTGGGGACGTTCCCAGGACTCACGAGGACGGTTCAGCCATGCCTTCTTTCGACACCTCCGGGCCGATCGCGGTCACCGCTCATCTGGACGCCGGATCCCTCCAGCTCCTGGCGGGTGAGCGCCGTGACACGGTCGTCGACGTCCGGCCCCGCGACCCGAAGCGCGATCAGGACGTCCGCGCCGCCGAACAGGCCGAAGTCGCCTTCGCGGGCGGGGTGCTGACGGTCAGGACACCCAAGCCGCGGTACCGCCTCGGGCGGACCGGCACCGTCGATGTGACCGTCGAACTGCCCGCGGGCTCGGACGTCGAGATGACCGGCGCCTGGGTGCAGGTGCTGGGCGAGGGGCGGCTCGGCGAGGTCCGCGTCAAGACCTCCGCCGGTGACGTCCGGCTCGATACGACCGGGCCGCTCCGGCTCACCGCCGCGCACGGCTCGGTCAACGTCGGGCGGGTCGCGGGCGCGGCGGAGATCGCCACCAGCTCCGGCAGTCTGCGCGTGGGGACCGTCGACGGTCCGGCGACCCTGAAGAACTCGCACGGCACCACGACCGTCGCCGCCGTGACGGGGGAGCTGAAGGTCAGCGGCGCCCACGGGGACATCGACATCGCCCGGGCCGAGGGGCCGGTCACCGCGACCACCGCCCACGGCACCCTGCGGCTCGCCGATGTCGCCCGCGGCAGCGTGCAGTTGGAGACCGCCTCCGGCTCCATCGAGGTCGGCATCCGCGAGGGCACCGCCGCCTGGATCGACGCCTCCTCCGCCTCCGGTCAGGTGCGTAACGCGCTCACCTCCGCGGAGACCCCGGGCGGGGCCGAGGACACGGTCGAGATCCACGCCCGCACCCGCCACGGCAACATCGAGATCCTCCGCGCCCGGCGCTGACCACCGGAGGGCCGCCGCCCGGCCGTCCCTTCCGCCCCCGCCGGGGGAAAGGTTCCGCACTCTCGCATGTACCTTCCGCCGCACGGGCCCATCCGTGTCATGCCCATGTCCCAGCGCTACTCCGCCCTGCGGCGCCACACCACCGTGCGGCGCCGCCCCGCCACCCCGTGCCGTTCCGCCACGAAAGGGCACCCCATGTCCGCCACCGCACCCACCCCCGGCCTTCCCACCGAGCGCGACGCCGGTCCCTTCGCCCCGCCGCGCGCGATATCCCGGATGCGCGAGGCGCGCCCGGTCAGCCCGCTGCGCTTCCCCGACGGGCACGAGGGCTGGCTGGTCACCGGCCACGAGGAGGCCCGGCGGCTGCTCGCCGACAACCGGTTCAGCTCCCGCCAGGACCTCGGCATCCTCCACGTCCCGTACGAGACGCCGGGCATGCCCGTACCGACCGCACCGTCGCCGCAGGTGCCGGGCCTGTTCATCGCCATGGACCCGCCGGACCACACCCGGCTGCGGCGCAAGCTGACCGGCGCGTTCACCGTACGGCGGATGCGGAGCCTCGAAGCGCACCTCGCCGACCTCGTCGAACGGCAGCTGGACGCCCTCGCGCGGCTGACCCCGCCGGTCGATCTGGTCGCGGAGTTCGCGCTGCCGGTGCCCTCGCTGGTCATCTGCGAACTGCTCGGCGTCCCCTACGAGGACCGCGGCACCTTCCAGGCGAACTCCGCCCGTTTCATGCTCAAGGAGGTCTCGCTGGAGGAGAAGATGGCCGCGTACGGCGCGCTCACCGGCTACCTCGCCGAACTGGTCACCCGCAAACGCGCCGCACCGGGCGACGACCTCCTCTCCGATCTGGCCCGCGACGGCGACCTCACCGTCGAGGAGCTGACCGGCGTCGCCTTCCTGCTGCTGCTCGCGGGCCACGAGACCACCGCCAACATGCTGGGCCTGGGCACATTCGCCCTCCTGGAGAACCCCGGGCAGCTCGCCGCGGTGCGCGCCGACCCGGAGCTGCTGCCGGGCGCCGTCGAGGAGCTGCTGCGGTACCTCTCCGTCGCCGACCTCTTCTACCGCTACGCCACCGAGGACATCGAGCTGGGCGGCGTCACCGTCCCCGCGGGCTCGACCGTCGTCGTCTCCCTGCTCGCCGCCGACCGCGACCCCCGCCGCTTCGCGGAGCCCGACACCCTCGACCTCCACCGCAACGCCCGCGGCCACCTCGCCTTCGGGCACGGCGTCCACCAGTGCCTCGGGCAGCAACTGGCCCGGATCGAGATGCGTGCCGCACTCGGCGGACTGCTGCGCCGCTTCCCGGACCTCGCCCTCGCCGTCCCCGCCGCCGAGGTGCCGCTGCGGACCGACATGACCGTCTACGGCGTCCACGCCCTGCCGGTCACCTGGACGGAGACGGCCCGGCGCCCCGGCGCGTGACGACGGGCGGCACGGCTCTGTGTGAGCCGTATCGCTCGAAGTGGCCTCGCCCGTACGGGCGTACGCCCCGTGCCGTACCGTGACCGGGCCACTGACCTGTCGGAAGTCCGCCGCCTCGATGCATCCGGTGCGACGGCCCGGAAGCACCGGAGAGACGACTGTGCGGACCCGCCCCGGCCACCCCCGCCGGATACCGGCCCTCGCCGTACCCATGACCCTCGGCGTCCTCGCCGCCGCCGGATTCGCCACGAGCTTCGTGCTCAACCGCGGGATGAGCCTGTCCGGTGGCTCGTGGCTGTGGTCCGCGAGCCTGCGCTACCTCTTCATGGTGGTGCCGATGGCCGCGCTGGTCGCGGTGCGCGGCGGTCTGCCCGCGGTGCTGCGCAGCCTGCGCGCCCGCCCCGCCCGCTGGCTCCTCTGGTCCACGATCGGCTTCGGCCTCTTCTACGCGCCGCTCGCCTGGGCCTCCCAGGTGGGCGCCGGGTGGCTGGTCGCCTCGACCTGGCAGCTGGTCATCGTCGCGGGCATCGCCATCGGCGCGCTGGGCGGCAACCGCGTCCCGCTCCGTACCGTCCTGGTCTCCCTACTGATCGTCATCGGGGTCGTCCTGACCCAGCTGGAAAACACCGGGGACACCGGCGCGGCCACCGCGCTCAAGGTGGTGGTCCCGGTGGTGATCGCGGCGGTCGCCTATCCGCTCGGCAACCGCATGCTGCTCGGTACGGACGGGCTCGACGGCGTCCAGCGGACCCTGGCGATGACGCTCGGTTCGCTGCCGCTGTGGCTGGTGCTGGCGGCCGTCGCGGGCGCCACCGCGGGGCCGCCGTCCGGCGGGCAGGTGCTCCAGTGCGTGATCGTCGCGCTCTTCTCCGGCGTCCTCGCCACCACCCTCTTCTTCCGCGCGACCGACCTCGTCCGCGACCGCCCCGCGGCGCTCGGCGCGGTCGAGGCGACCCAGGCGGTCGAGGTGCCGTTCACACTGCTCGGCGAGGCGCTGCTGCTCGGCGTCGCGGCGCCCGCACCGATCGGCTGGATCGGGCTGGCGCTGATCCTCGCCGGACTGTGTGTGCACGCCCTCGGCCACGGGCCCGCCGAGGAGGGCGCCGCATCCGCGGCGGTCCCGGCGGACGTCCCCCCGCCGGTCCCGCTCGCCCAGGAGGCCGGTGGCGCCGGGGGCGGCCGCTGAGCCGCGCCGGGGCGTGCGCCGCGGGGCGGTGCGGGGCGTACGGCTCCGCTTGCCGTCCCGTGGACCGCTTGCCGGTGCTAGCGGATGCGCGCTAGCGTGAAGGCGTGGCGAAAACACAGTTGAACGTCCGCGTGGACGAAGCCACCGCCGAGGCGGCCCGGGAGCGGGCCCTGCAGCGGGGAGTGAGCGTGAATCGCTATATCGAGGAGCTGGTCCTCCGGGACGCCGGGGAGGCCGGTCAGACCTTCGTCGAGGCCGCCTCCGACTTCATGAAGCAGTACGAGCGCGTCTTCGCCGAGGAATTCGGCCGCGGCGCGGCGGGGTCCGCGCGCGGCGCGGCCGGCGGCAGGGAAGGACACCCGGGCAAGAAGTGACGCTCCGCATCGACCTCGCCTGGCTCCTCCTCGTCGCCGAACAGCACACCCCGGGCGACCCCGCGGTCACCGACTGGGGCGCCCTCGTCGCCGCCGTCAGCCGCCACGAGGCGGAGATCATCGGCGTCCCCGTCTACACCGACCCCCAGGACCGCGCCGCGGCCCTCCTCCAGATCCTGCTGCGGGTACCGGCGTTGGAGCGGTCCAACGCGATGTTCGCGACGGCCGTGGCCTACGGCTACCTCGTCGCCAGCGGGCTGAAGATCGCGACCTCGCCCGAGCGCGTCCGCGACCTCGCCCGCCTCGTCAAGGACGACACCACCGAACTCTCCGCCATCGCCGACGAACTGCGCAGCTGGACGGTCTGACGCCGCCACCGGCCCCGCGATCGGACGCCCGTGCGAACGGATCGCGCCACGCCCCCTAGAATGGCCCTTCGGCCCCGCGCGCGGCCGGACACGGTGGGCACGCGGCACCGGCGGCATCCCGTACGGGAGACACCGACCGCCCTCGGCCCGGCCGTTGACCCGCAGGTCAACAGGCCGTCCCTCCGTACGCAGCACTGAAGGACGCATGCCCCAGTACCCCGCGCCGTCGGCACCCACGCCCCCCTCCGAGACGACGGCCGCGGATCCCGCGGCGCCCGACCCCGCGGCGGACCGCTACGCCCGCAAGGCCGTCGTCGCCTCCGCCGTCGGCTACGGTCTCGAAGGCTTCGACCTCCTCATCCTCAGCTTCGCGCTCTCCGCCGTCACCGCCGGACTCCAGCTGACGTCCACCCAGGCGGGATCGCTGACCACCCTCACCCTCATCGGCTGCGTCGTCGGCGGACTGCTCTTCGGGATGCTCTCCGACCGCCTCGGCCGGATCCGGGTGCTGTCCTGGTCGATCGTGCTCTTCGCCGTCTTCACCGGCGCCACCGCCCTCGCCCAGGACTTCCCGCAGCTCGCCACCTTCCGCTTCCTCGCCGGGATGGGCATCGGCGGCGAGTTCGGCATCGGCATGGCGCTCGCCGCCGAGGCGTTCCCCCGCCGCAAACGCGCCCGCGGCACCTCCTACGTCGGCCTCGGCTGGCAGGCGGGCGTCCTCGCCGCCGCCCTCGTCTCCGCGCCCGTCATCAACGCCTGGGGCTGGCGCGCCCTCTTCGCGCTCGGCGTGGTGCCCGCCCTCGCCGCGTTCCTCTTCCGCCGCACCATGCGGGAGCCGACCGCCTTCACCGCCTCCGCCGAACGCGCCCGTCCGGCCACCGCACCGCTGCGCAGCCTCGTCGACACCCCCGCCGCCCGCCGCGCCACCCTCGGCGTCCTCGTCCTCACCTCCGTCCAGAACTTCGGCTACTACGGCCTGATGACCTGGCTGCCCAGCTACCTCTCCCAGCAGTTCGGCTACAGCCTCACCAAGTCCGGTGCCTGGACCGCCGTCACCGTCCTCGGCATGGCCTGCGGCATCCTCGCCTTCGGCCACCTCGCCGACCGCATCGGCCGCCGCCCCACCTTCTGGCTCTTCCAGGCGGGCGCGGTCGTCACCGTCCTCGCCTACGCCACCCTCACCACACCCGTCGCACTGCTCGTCGGCGGCGCCGTGATGGGCGCGTTCGTCAACGGCATGACCGGCGGCTACGGCGCGCTCATCGCCGAGCTGTACCCGACGCACGCCCGCGCCACCGCGCAGAACGTGCTGTTCAACCTGGGCCGCGGCGTCGGCGGCTTCGCCCCGCTCCTCGTCGCGCTGATCGCCGGGAGCTTCGGCTTCCAGAAGGCCATCGGCCTGCTCGCGGTCCTCTACGTCCTCGACATGGCCGCGATGTTCCTCATCCCCGAACGCAAGGGCGCGGCCCTGGACTGACCCCCGCGACGGTGATGATCTCGGGGCTCGCCGGACCGTACGGCGAACGGTCCCAGTCGCCGTAGCGCTCCTCGACGGTGAGCCCCGCACCGGCCAGAAAGCCGTCGAGGGCGTCCGCGGAGAGGAAGCGGAGGGTGCTGTCGCCCCGTACGGGACGCGGCAGACCGGGCCCGGTGAGGGTGGTGGTGAACCGCACCAGCCCGCCGTCCACGGGACGGTGCACCCGGTGCGCGATCCGGGCCCGCGCCCCGTCCGGGCCGGTCACCGCCACCGCATGCTCCGGGGTCCACCGCTGCCACGCCCGCGCCGCCGGATTCCGCGTCTCGAACGCGAACCGGCCGCCGGGGGCCAGCGCCCGGCGGACGACGGTGAGCGCGGCCCGCAGCTCCGCGTCCGTGCACAGCACCTGGAAGGCGTGGCCGGTCATCACGGCGAGATCGAACTCCGGCGCCGCGCCGACACCGCCCAGCTCCGCCGGGTCGGTGGTGGCGCCCAGACCGGCCGCGATCCAGGTCGGGCCGTCGGGGGCGCCCGCGCGGGCGATGGCCAGCATCGCCGGATCCGGGTCGAGCCCGCACAGCCGCCCGCGGTGGCCGCGCTCCCGGGCCCGGCGCAGCAGGGTGCCGGTGCCGCAGCCGACATCGAGGACGGCATCGGCCCGCATCACCAGATCGAGGAAGAAGTCGTCACAGACGCCCCAGGGGTTGCAGGCGTCGTACCAGTGCGCCAGGAGTTCGGCGTCGCCGCGGCCGGTCATGGTCGTCAGTGTGCCGGGGGCGGGACGGCCGGGCGAGTCACTTTCCGATGGCCGGGCCCGCCCCGCCCGCTCACCCCGGCAGCCGGAACGTCCCCGAGCCGCCGAGCGCGGGGGCCAGCCACCCCGGGGCCGCGGAGCGGAACGCGCCCGGCGGCAGGCCACCGGCGCCCTCCGGCACCAGGCCGAGCAGCGGGGCGTCGGCCGATTCGGGCAGGTCGGCGAGGTTGCAGCGGGAGGCCAGATCCGGTGCGGCGGGCCAACTGCCGATCACCACGCCCGCACAGCGCAGACCGTGGGTGCGCAGCGCCAGCGCGGTCAGCGCGGTCGCGTTGAGCGTGCCCAGCCCCGCCTCCGTCACCACCAGCACCGGCGCGCCCGCCAGCCGCGCCGCGTCCGCCAGCGTGCGGCCGTCCGCGTCGAACCGCACCAACAGCCCGCCCGCGCCCTCCACCAGCACCAGGTCGTGCGAGGCAGCCAGCTTCTCCGCGGCGTCGGCGACCTGCTGCGGCCCGACCGGCGTCCGGCCCGCCCGCGCCGCCGCCGTCGCCGGGGCCAACGGCTCGGGGAACCGCGCCAGTTCCTCCGTCGTCACCGCCCCGGCCAGCCGCGCCACCTCCGCCGCGTCACCCGGCTCATCCGGCCCGACGCCGGTCTGCGCGGGCTTGAGCACGGCCACCGAACGGCCGTCCGCGAGCGCCGCCGCCGCGAGCGCCGCCGTCGTCACGGTCTTGCCGATCCCGGTGCCGGTACCCGTCACGAACAGCACCGTCATGGTGTCTCCTTCAGCTTGTCGTACAGAGGAACCCCGCAGGGGAGGGCGCCCCGGGGGGAGCGGGGCGCCCGCGCCGTCAGCCCTCCCGGGCGGCCGCGCACACCGCGGCGCAGATCCGGGCCACGTCGTCGTCGCCGGTGACATACGGCGGCATGGTGTAGACGAGGTCCCGGAACGGGCGCAGCCACACGCCCTCCCGGACCGCCGCCGCCGTCGCCGCGGCCATGTCGACCTCGTGATCGAGCTGGACGACTCCGATCGCGCCCAGCACCCGGACGTCCCGCACCCCGGGCAGCTCCCGGGCCGCCGCTAGCCCGGTCCGCAGCCCGGACCCGATACGGCGCACCTCGCCCGCCCAGTCCTGCGACAGCAGCAGATCGACGCTGGCGCCCGCGACCGCGGTGGCCAGCGGATTGCCCATGAACGTCGGGCCGTGCGCCAGCACCGGCACCTCGCCGCGGGAGATGCCCGCCGCCACCTCCGCGGTGCAGAGCGTCGCCGCCAGCGTCAGATAACCGCCGGTCAGCGCCTTGCCCAGACACATCACATCCGGGGCGACCCCGGCGTGCCCGGCGGCGAAGAGCGAGCCGGTGCGGCCGAAGCCGGTGGCGATCTCGTCGAAGACCAGCAGCACCCCGTGGGCGTCACACGCCTCGCGCAGCACCCGCAGATAGCCCGGGTTGTGGAACGCCATCCCGCCCGCGCCCTGCACCACCGGCTCCACGATCACCGCGGCCAACTCGTCGGCGTGCCGGGCGATCAGCTCCCGCAGATGCGTGGCGTACGCCGCGTCGACCGGGGCGTCGAAGCCCGGCGGCGGCGCGTCCGCGAAGATCTGCCGCGGCAGGACGCCCCGCCACAGCTCGTGCATCCCGCCCTCGGGGTCGCAGACCGACATCGGGTGCCAGGTGTCGCCGTGGTAGCCGCCGCGCCAGGTCAGCAGCCGCTGCTTGCGCGGGCGGCCCACCGACCGCCAGTACTGCAGACACATCTTGGCGGCGACCTCGACCGCCACCGAACCGGAGTCGGCGAGGAAGACATGGCGCAGCGGCTCCGGCGTGATCGCGACCAGCCGCTCGGCCAGCCGCACGGCGGGCTCATGGGTGAGCCCGCCGAACATCACATGGCTCATCCGCCCCAGTTGCTCGCGCGCCGCCTCGTCCAGCACCGGGTGGCGGTAGCCGTGCACCGCCGACCACCACGACGCCATCCCGTCGACCAACTCGCGGTGCCCGCCCGCCGGTTCGGCCAGCCGCAGCCGCACCCCGGCCGCCTCCTCGACCACCAGCGGCTCGGCGCGCCCGGGCATCGGACCGTACGGATGCCAGACGTGCTGCCGGTCGAGGGCGAGCAGATCGGCCGGGGAGAGCGGCTCAGGCATTGGGCGGCAGCTCCGTGCCCGCGCCCCGGCGGCGTACCGCCACCAGACCGCGCCGCACCTCGTCGGAGGGGGCGTCACCGGAGGCGGCGGCCTGCTCGGGGACCTCGGCGGCGCCGTGGCAGCCGCCCGCCCCGCCGTCGCCGCAGCCGCCGTCACCGCAGGTCCCGCCCGGGACCCGGTGCTCGGGCAGCGTGGTGGTGTCGGTGCCCTCCACCTCGAAACCGGCGTCCGCGATCATCGCCAGATCGTCCTTGCCCGCCTGGCCCTCACTGGTCAGGTAGTCGCCCAGGAAGAGGGAGTTGACGAGGTGCAGCGCCAGCGGCTGCATGCTCCGCAGATGCACCTCGCGCCCACCGGCCAGCCGCACCTCGACGTCCGGGCAGACGAAACGGGTCATCGCCAGGATCCGCAGCGCCCGCTGCGGGGTGAGGTTCCACTCCTTCGCCAGCGGCGTCCCCTCGAACGGGATCAGGAAGTTCACCGGCACCGAGTCCGGGTCCAGCTCCCGCAGCGCGAACACCACGTCGACCAGGTCCGCGTCGCTCTCGCCCATCCCGGCGATCAGCCCGGAGCACGCCGACATCCCGGCCGCCTGCGCCTGCTTGACGGTCTCCACCCGGTCCCCGAAGTCATGGGTGGTGCAGATGTCGCCGTAGGTCGCCTCGGAGGTGTTGAGGTTGTGGTTGTAGGCGTCCGCCCCGGCCTCCCGCAGCCGTCCGGCCTGGCCGTCCGTCAGCAGCCCGAGGCAGGCGCACACCTCGACGCCCTCGTTCTGCTCCTTGATGGCGGAGATGGTCTCCGACACCCGGTCGACGTCCCGGTCGGTCGGCCCGCGCCCGCTGGCCACCAGGCACACCCGCTTGGCGCCCCCGGCCACCCCGGCGGCCGCCGCCCGTGACGCCTCCTCCGGCTTCAGCCAGGTGTACTTGAGGATCTCCGCCTTCGACCCGAGCCGCTGCGAGCAGTACGAGCAGTCCTCGGGGCAGAGCCCGGACTTGAGGTTGACGAGGTAGTTGAGCTTCACCCGCCGGCCGAACCATTTGCGGCGCACCCGGCCGGCCGCGGCCACGACGTCGAGCAGGTCGTCATCGGACGTCGCCAGTACGGCGAGCGCCTCTTCACGGGTCGGCAGCTCGCGCCGCAGCCCCTTCTCCACCAACGTGTTCAGCAGCTCCATGGCGACGATCCTGGCGTACGCCGGTACCCCTGGCCAAGGAGGATTCCCACAACGCGCCCAGATCGGGGTGTGTGTATCACCACACCCTGGGGCGGTGGAACGACCGCTAACGTCTATCGGCAGTCCACAATCGCCAACGACCCCGCCCGCCCTGCCGACGGCCCCCGCGGGTGGGGCCGCAAGGGAAGCGAAGGAAGCCGATGCCAGCGGATCCCGCCCTGCCGCCACCCCGCGACGCCCCCCGCGCCGACGCGGCCCCGCCGGACCCCGGCGCGGCGTTCGACTGGCTCGACGAGGCCCACGCGGCACGGCTCCGTGCCGGTCTGCGCCGCACCCTGCGCCCCCGCTCCGCCCACTGCGAACTGCTGGACCTGGCGAGCAACGACTACCTCGGACTCGCCCGCCACCCGCTGGTCACCCGCGCCGCCGCGCAGGCCGCGCACCGCTGGGGCGCCGGTGCCACCGGCTCCCGGCTGGTCACCGGCACCACCGAACTCCACACCACGCTGGAGGCCGAACTCGCCGCGTTCTGCGGCGTCGAGGCGGCGCTGGTGCTCTCCTCCGGGTACGCCGCCAACCTCGCCGCCGTCACCGCCCTCACCGGCACCGGCACCCTCGTCGTCTCCGACGCCGCGAACCACGCCTCCCTCATCGACGGCTGCCGCCTCTCCCGCGCCCGTACGGCCGTCGTCGCCCACACCGACCCCGCCGCCGTGGACGCCGCGCTCTCCGCGCACGGCGGCCGGGCGCTCGCCGTCACCGACGCGGTGTTCTCCGTCGACGGCGACGCCGCGCCGCTGCCCGCCCTCGCCGCCGCCTGCCGCCGCCACCGCGCGGGTCTCCTCGTCGACGACGCCCACGGGCTCGGGGTGCTCGGCGACGGCGGACGCGGCGCCGTCGCCGCCGCCGGGCTCGCCGGTGCCCCGGACACCGTCGCCACCGTGACGCTGTCGAAGTCCCTCGGCTCCCAGGGCGGCGCGGTCCTCGGCCCGGCGCGGGTCATCGAGCATCTGGTCAACACCGCGCGGACGTTCATCTTCGACACCGGGCTGGCCCCGGCGGCGGTCGGCGCCGCCCTCGCCGCCCTGCGGCTGCTGCGCCGCGAACCGGAGCGCGCGGCCCGCACCCGCGAGGTCGCCGCCGCGCTGCACCACCGGCTGACCGCCGCCGGGCTGGCGGCGGTCCGGCCGGACGCCGCCGTCGTCGCGGTCCGCGCGCCCTCGCCGGACGCCGCCGTCCGCTGGGCGGCCGACTGCCGCGCCGCCGGACTGCTCGTCGGCTGCTTCCGCCCGCCGTCCGTCCCCGACGGGATCTCCCGGGTCCGCCTGACGGCCCGCGCCGACCTGACGGACGCCCAGCTGCGTACGGCGGTACGCACCTTGGCGGAGACCGCGCCGCGCGGCTGACCCGCCCGGGCGGCGGATGCGCCGGAGCCGCCGTTAGCCGCCGGGCGGCCGCCGCGGGCCTGCGACCCGCGCCCGCACCGGAGGATTCACCGCTTCGGGCGAGAGATATGGGCATTTCGTGGTGGATGGCGGGGCGTACCGGCAGCATGGACCGCCGGTCCGCACCCCGGCGTGCGCGGCCGACTCGGTGACCGAGCGGCGTCCCGCCTCCCGCCCGTGCGCCGGATCCGACCCCCGTTGGGAAGAAGGACGGCACCGCGATGGCAGATCACCAGGAATCCACCCTGACCCTCCCCGGCACACCGGAGTCGGTCGCCGCCGCGCGCAGGCACGTTTCCGCGGTGCTCGGCGCCTGGGGTCTGGACCGGGCCGCGCCGCTCGGCGACGCGGTCCGGCTGATCGTCTCCGAACTCGCCACCAACGCCGTCCGGCACACCGGCGACACCTCCCCGTACTTCACCGTCGCCCTGCGGCTCGACCGCGACGAGACGCTGACCGCGGGGGTCACCGACCGTGACCCCCGGCCGCCGCGGCGGCTCGCCGCCGATCTGTGCCGGGACGGTGGCCGCGGGCTGCTCATCGTCGGCCTGCTGGCCGCCGAGTCCGGGGGAGAGGTGGCGACGGTGGCGGAGCCGGGCGGCGGCAAGACCGTCCGGGTGCGGCTGCCGTGGCCGCCCGCCGGGGAGTGACGGGCGGCCACACCGCTCAGCCGACCCGGCCGTACGACACCGAGCCGGTCCAGATCTTCTCCAGCCGGACGACGGTGCCGGTGCGCGGCGCATGCCAGATGCGGCTGTGACCGGCGTAGATCCCGACGTGGTAGACGCCCCCGCCGCCATGGAAGAAGACCAGGTCACCGGCCTTGCGGGCGGTGGCGCGGATGTGCCGGGTGCGGTTGTACTGCGCGGCGGCGGTGCGGGGCAGGCTCCGTCCGGCGCGCTTGAAGGCGTACTGCGTCAGCCCCGAGCAGTCGAAGCGGTGCGGCCCCCGGGCGCCGTACTGGTAGGGCGCGCCCTTCTTGGACGCGGCGATCCGGACCGCCGTGGCGGAGACGGAGGTGGCGTCGGCGCCCGGGGGGAGCGCGACGGTCGCGCCGACGGTGGCGAGTGTGAGAGCGGAGATGGTTCCGGCGCGGGCGACCGCGGCCGGCACATGCATGCGCACAGTCATGCGCAAACCCTTCGTCAGCCGCCTGCGAAGGAAGACCTGTCGGGTTCGGGCAGGCGAAGGTGCCCGGCCATGCGTACGGCTTCACCCCAAGGGACCCGTCGGCGCGGGGCGTGTGCCCCGCGCCGTGGTCCCGTCGTGCTCGGGTCCTCCGCTCCTGCCGGTGCGTCCGCGTCGACCTGACGTCCGGGACGGCGGCAGGATTCGGCGTCCGCCCGGACCGCCCCGCCGCTGCGGCGGGGGCTTGTCGTCCAGGGGATCGTCACGCATCGGGCGGCCGGATTCCGCGCCGAAATGACGGAGTGTGACATTGGTCACAAATGTGGCAATTGGTACTTTCGGGGTGTCCGGTGGTGGCCGCCGGATCCGGCCGCGCGCCCCGGACCAGCGGGAAAGCGTCCGCACGCGGTGCGCTTCGCACCGGGGTTCCGCAACGCGACGCCCCCGCGGAGGCCCGGAACCGGCTGGTCCGTGCGGGCGAGCCCGGTCGGGCGAGGGGCGTCGGGCGCGGCCGTCCCCGGGGCGGTGGCGTGCGGTGTCCGGCCGCCGCCGGGACAGGCCGCGGCCCGGCCGCCGGGAGGGCGACCGGGCCGCGGCCGGCCGGGTGGGGCCGGTCGGTGGTGCGTGGGGCGCGGAAGGTCAGGAGCTGAGCTCCCAGATCGCGTGGGCGATGGCGTTGGTGTGGTTCTCCAGCGCCTTGTCGTCGATGTTCTTCGCGGTGTCGCAGGCCTCGTGGTAGCAGGCGTCGAACGCCTTGCCCGCCTCGCCGCCCCACGCCTTGGCCTGCGCGTCGGTCTTGATGTAGTCGGCGCCGGAGAACAGCCCGCCGACCGGGACCCCGGCGTCCTTGAACGGCGCGTGGTCGGAGCGGCCGTCGCCCTCGGTCTCCTTCTCGGTGGCGATGCTCTTGGAGGCGAAGTAGTCCTTGAAGACCTTCTCCAGCCGGGTGTCGTCGTCGTAGACGAAGTAGCCCGGGTTGGGGGAGCCGATCATGTCGAAGTTCAGGTACGAGTCGAACTTCGCGGTGTCGGCGCCGAGCGAGTCGACGTAGTGCGAGGAGCCGACCATGCCGTCCTCCTCGTCGCCCCACCAGCCGAACCGCAGGTGCTTGGTGGGCTTGAGGTCCGCCTTGGCGACCGCGAGCGCGACCTCCAGGATCCCGGCCGAACCGGAGCCGTCGTCGTTGATGCCGGGGCCCGCGGGGACGGAGTCGAGGTGGGCGCCGGACATCACGGTCTTGCTCTCGTCGCCGCCGGGCCAGTCGGCGATGAGGTTGGCCCCCTTCTCGCCGCCGCTGGTGAACTCCTGGACCTTCGTGGTGAACCCGGCGGCGTCCAGCTTGCCCTTCACGTAGTCGAGCGACTGCTGGTACCCGGCGGTGCCGTGGGCGCGGGTGCCGTTGTTGGCGTCGGCTATGGACTGGAGCTTGGCGAGGTCGGCCTTGACGTCGGCCACCGGGATGTCGGGTGCGGCGGTCGGCGCGGTCGCCTGGGCGCTGGCCGCGACGCCGAGCAGTCCGACGACGGCGGCGCAGGCGCCGGTGGCGAGGGTGAGGCGACGGGTACGGGCGGTGCGAGTCACGGTGTGGCTCCGATACTGGTGTGGGGGGTGGTGCGGAGCGTTTGACGCGCACATGAGGATCGTGAGCGATCTCCGCCCCGTCAAGAGCGGATACCGGACAGTGGTGTTCGTCGAGCGGTGGCGGGTCCGGATTGCCCGGAGCATCCAATTCGCCGCACCCGGCATGGGGTGTCCGATCGGTCCGGCGGGTGTTCCGGGATGTGGAATTCGCCACCGTATTCCGGCTGTCGGGAATTTCCGGCGTGAGAAATCCGGAAGGGAAATTCGGTTGCCACTCGGTAACTCCCGGTAAGGGAGGCGCCCACTCTCCAGCGCTGAGAAGGGTTCCGCAGGTGGCCGGGCATGTAACGCCACGGAAATGGGACCGAACTAGCCTCTGTGCGGTGGGGTGTTGATGACCTCTTGCTGAGGGGTGGTTTGCTTTCCCTTTAGTCGCTGTGTGATACATCTACCCATACGGGCGTGTCCACGCCTGTGACCTGGGCGAACGCATACCCGGGCAGGAAGTCTGTGAGGTGGAACGTATGCAACTGACCCCGCATGAGCAGGAACGCCTGATGATTCATGTGGCAGCCGACGTGGCCGAAAAGCGACGAGCACGGGGGCTGAAGCTCAACCACCCGGAATCCATAGCGCTGCTGACCGCCCACATCCTCGAAGGGGCACGCGACGGCCGCACGGTCGCCGAGCTGATGTCCTCCGGGCGCCAGGTACTCGGCCGCGACGACGTCATGGACGGCGTCCCCGAAATGATTCACGACGTGCAGGTCGAGGCCACCTTCCCCGACGGCACCAAGCTCGTCACCGTTCACGAACCCATCAACTGACCGCGGGAGAGCAGAACATGATCCCGGGACAGATCCTCTACGCCGACGAGCCGGTCCGCCTCAACGAAGGCCGCCCCCTCACGCGCATGACCGTCCTCAACTCCGCCGACCGCCCCGTGCAGGTCGGCTCCCACTACCACTTCGCCGAGGCCAACCCGGGCCTGGCATTCGACCGTGCGGCCGCGCACGGCCTGCGGCTCAACGTCGCCGCGGGCTCCGCCGTGCGCTTCGAGCCCGGCATTCCCACCGAGGTCGAGCTGGTCCCCCTCGCGGGCAAGCGGATCGTCGCCGGGCTGCGCGGTGAGACCGGAGGCACCCTCGATGGCTGAGCTTTCCCGCCAGGACTACGCCGACCTGTTCGGCCCCACGACCGGCGACCGGATACGCCTCGCCGACACCGACCTGGTCATCGAGATCGAGGAGGACCGCAGCGGCGGTCCCGGTCGCGCCGGTGACGAGGCCGTCTTCGGCGGCGGCAAGGTCATCCGCGAGTCGATGGGCCAATCCCGCGTCACCCGCGCCGAGGGCGCCCCCGACACCGTCATCACCGGCGTCGTCGTCCTCGACCACTGGGGCATCGTCAAGGCGGACGTCGGCATCCGCGACGGCCGGATCACCGCGCTGGGCAAGGCGGGCAACCCCGAGACGATGGACGGGGTCCACCCCGACCTCGTCATCGGCCCGGAGACCGAGATCATCGCCGGTAACGGCAAGATCCTCACCGCCGGTGCCATCGACACCCACGTCCACTTCATCTGCCCCCAGCAGGTGGACGAGGCCCTCGCCTCCGGCGTCACCACCCTCGTCGGCGGCGGCACCGGCCCCGCCGAGGGCAGCAAGGCCACCACCATCACCCCCGGCGCCTGGCACATCTCCCGGCTCCTGGAGTCGATGGACAATCTGCCCGTCAACATCGGTCTGCTGGGCAAGGGCAACACCATGTCCGCCGACTCGATGCGCGACCAACTGCGCGCCGGGGTCCTCGGCTTCAAGATCCACGAGGACTGGGGCGCCACCCCCGCCGTCCTCGACGCCTGCCTGAACATCTGTGAGGAGAGCGGCGCCCAGCTCGCGATCCACACCGACACCCTCAACGAGGCGGGCTTCCTCGGCGACACCATCGCGGCCATCGCCGGGCGCTCCATCCACGCCTTCCACGTCGAGGGCGCGGGCGGCGGTCACGCCCCCGACATGATCGCCATGGTCTCCGAGCCGAACGTGCTGCCCGCGTCGACCAACCCGACCCGGCCGCACACCGTCAACACCGTCGAGGAACACCTCGACATGCTGATGGTCTGCCACCACCTCAACCCGGCGGTCCCCGAGGACCTCGCGTTCGCCGAGTCCCGCATCCGGCCCTCGACCATCGCCGCCGAGGACATCCTGCACGACCTCGGCGCCATCTCGATCATGTCCTCGGACGCCCAGGCCATGGGCCGTATCGGCGAGGTCGTGATGCGCACCTGGCAGACCGCGCACGTGATGAAGAAGCGCCGCGGCCTGCTGACCGGCGACACCGTCGCCGACAACACCCGCGCCCGCCGCTACGTCGCGAAGTACACCATCAACCCGGCCGCGGCCCAGGGCATCGACCACGTCATCGGCTCCGTCGAGGACGGCAAGCTCGCCGACCTGGTGCTGTGGGACCCGGCGTTCTTCGGCGTCAAGCCGCTGCTCGTCATCAAGGGCGGCCAGATCGCCTACGCGCAGGTCGGCGACGCCAACGCCTCCATCCCCACCCCGCAGCCGATCCTGCCGCGCCCCATGTTCGGCGCGATCGGCAAGGCCCCGGGCAGCAACTCCGTCAACTTCGTCTCCGCGCAGGCGGTCGAGGACGGTATCGCCGACCGGCTCCCGCTCGCCAAGGCGTACGAGCCGATCCGCAGCACCCGGTCCGTCACCAAGGCGTCGATGCGCAACAACGACGCCCTGCCGCGGGTCCACGTGGAGCCGGACACCTTCACGGTGACCATCGACGACGAGGTGGTCGAGCCCGCCCCCGCCGCCGAACTCCCGATGGCCCAGCGCTACTTCCTCTTCTGACGTGGCGCAGGTGACCTCATCCATGAACGGCACGCACCCCGGAGGCCCGCGATGAACCGCGCCGCCCTCATGGTGCTCGCCGACGGCCGCTTCCCCGCCGGAGGGCACGCCCATTCCGGCGGGGCGGAGGCCGCGGTGGCGGCCGGCCGTATCACGGACGCCGCCTCGCTGGAGGCTTTCTGCCGCGGCCGGTTGCACACCGCCGGGCTGGTCGCGGCGGGGCTCGCCGCGGCCACCGCGGCGGGCGGCGACCCGCTGGCCCTCGACGACGCGGCGGACGCCCGTACGCCGGTCCCGGCGCTGCGCACCGCCGCCCGTCGGCTGGGCCGCCAGATGATGCGGGCGGCCCGGGCGGCCTGGCCGTCGGCGGAGCTGGACGCGCTGGCCGCGGCCCGGCCGCGCGGCGCCCACCAGCCGGTGGTGCTGGGCCTCGCGGCCCGCGCCGCCGGGCTGACGCCGCTGGATGCCGCGTACGCCGTGGCGTACGAGAACGTCAGCGGTCCGGCGACGGCCGTGGTCCGGCTGCTGAGCCTGGACCCGTTCGACGCCACCGCCGTCCTCGCCCGCCTCGCCGACGACCTCGACCGGCTCGCGGCCGACGCCGCGGCGGCCGGGGCCCGCTATCCGGCGGAGGGGCCGCGGATACTGCCCGCCGCGTCGGCGCCGCTGCTCGACATCACCGCCGAGCAGCACGCCGCCTGGCCGGTCCGCCTCTTCGCCTCCTGACCCACCGCCGCCGGGAGCCACCTGCTCCCGGCGGCCCACCGGCGCCTCGCGCGCCCGCACGACTTACGGAGTTTGTATGCACCTCGACCACGAACTCGACGAGATCTTCCCGCACCGCCACACGTACAGCGCGGCGGCGCCCACCCGCCCCGACGGGACCCGCCGCGCCCTGCGGATCGGGCTGGGCGGCCCGGTCGGCACCGGCAAGACCGCCACCGTCGCGGCCCTGTGCCGGGCGCTGCGCGACGAACTCTCCCTCGCGGTCGTCACGAACGACATCTACACCCGTGAGGACGCCGAGTTCCTGCTCCGCGAAGCGGTCCTGCCGGGTGAGCGGATCAAGGCGGTGGAGACCGGCGCCTGCCCGCACACCGCGATCCGCGACGACATCTCCGCCAACCTCGAAGCCGTCGAGGATCTGGAGGACGAGGTCGGTCCGCTCGATCTGATCCTCGTCGAGTCCGGCGGCGACAACCTCACCGCGACCTTCTCCAAGGGACTCGTCGACGCCCAGATCTTCGTGATCGACGTGGCGGGCGGCGACGACATCCCCCGCAAGGGCGGCCCCGGTGTCACCACCGCCGACCTGCTGATCGTCAACAAGACCGACCTCGCGCCCTACGTCGGCGTCGACCTGGAGGGCATGGCCCGCGACGCCAAGGCGCAGCGCGGCGAACTCCCCGTGGTGTTCACCAACGTCAAGTCCGAGGGCGGCGTCACCCCCGTCGCCGCCTGGGTCCGCGACCGCCTCGCCGACTGGACCACGAGCGCCGCATGATCACCGCGCCCACCACCCGGCCGTCCGGCGACACCCTCTCCGCCGCCGGACTGCGGGCCACCGCCCGCATCCTCGCCCGCACCGACGCGCAGGGCGTCACCCGGCTGCCCGTCCTGGACGGTTCCGGGCCGTTCGCGCTGCGTCGGCTCGGCTTCCCGGGGCCGCAGGCCCGCGTCTGCATGGTGGGCGCGATGAGCGCCCCGCTCGGCGGTGACCGGCTGGCGATCGAGGCCACCGCCGAGGCCGGGGCGCAGCTCCATCTCACCGCGGCCGCCGCCACCGTCGCCCTGCCCGGCCGCACCGGCGACGCCGCCACCTACGACGTCCGGCTGACCATCGGCGACGGCGCCCGCCTCGACTGGCTGCCCGAGCCGCTGATCTGCGCCGAGGGCAGCGACCTGTGGATGACCACCACCGTCGAACTGGCCCCCACCGCCCGCCTCGTCCTGCGCGAGGAACAGGTCCTGGGCCGTACCGACGAACGCACCGGCAGGCTGCACAGCCGACTGACGGTCATCCGCGACGGCCGCACCCTGCTCGACCAGGAGACCGCCTACGGCCCCGGCGTACCCGGCTGGGACACCTCCGCCGTCCTCGGCGGCCACCGCGCGATCGGCCAGCTCCTGGTCGTCGGGCCGGAGTACGAGGACGCCGAGCAGCGGGTGCGGTTGCTGGGCGGGGCCGCGCCGGAGCGGCTGGACACGGGCGGCGGGCAGGGCGTACTGGCGCCGCTGACCGGGCCCGCGGTCCTCGCCACCGCCGTCGCCCCGGACGCCCTGCGGCTGCGCACCGTCCTCGACGAGGCGGCCCGGAACCTGCCGGGCTGAGCCGCCGCTCTCCGGTCTCCGTGCGCCACGGCCCACGGAGACCGGGACGTGCTCCCCGGCCGCTCAGACCTCCAGCACCTCCTCGACCCGGGCGAGCCGGTGCCGGGCGAGCGCGAGATTGGCGCGCTTGCGGTCGAGCACCAGGTACAGGAAGAGCCCGGCGCCGTGGCGCCCGGTCACCGGCCGGAGCAGGTGGTACTGGGAGGTGAGCGTGATCAGCATGTCCTCGATGGAGCCGGTGAGTTCCAGCATCTCCATCGTGCGCAGCTTCGCGCGGACGAGATCGGTGTTGCCCGCCGCGGCGACCTCCATATCCAGTGAGTTGCTGCCGCCGAGCGCCGCCAGCGTCATCCCGCTGGTGTGATCGACGAGGGCGATGCCGATGACGCCTTCGATGGTCGACATCGCATCGGCGAGGGCGTTTTCCATGGATGCCATAACGGTGCACACCTTTCTGGGTACGGGTTGCGGCGGGGCGGGAGGAGCAGGGCCCGGACCGGGCCCCGGGGGAGCGACGACCGGGGAGAACGGGGCGGGTGCGGCGGCGGGATCAGGACGGGTCCGGGGCGGGCGCCTCGTCCACCAGCGCGCCGATGCGCTCCGCCGCCTGCCGGGCCTGGAGGTGGAGCCGCCCCACGTTGATGTCCGGGCCACCCACCGTCGTCAGCACCGCCCGCGCGCCCGCCGCGTACGCCGCGACATAGCCGTGTGTGCCGCGGGTGAGGGTCTCCTCGAAGCCGCCCTGACCGGTCGCCTCGGTGAGCCGCTTGGCGACGCCGATGGCCGCCGCGGTGAGCGCGGCGAGGGCGTCCGGTTCGATGTTCCGCAGATCGTGGGCGATGACCATGCCGTCCGCACTGGCCACCATGCCGCCGCGGAGATGGCGCACCTGGTCGCGCAGCGCGTGCAGTTCGTCCCGCACCCTGGGCTGTATCGTCATCAGTCTCCTCTTCTCGGCACGCCGTGCGAAGGCGCGTCTCACGGGTCGTCACAACGGTTCACAGGTTCTCCTCCAGTGCCGTACGCAGGCGGGTGAGGAGGGTGACATCGGGGTCGGCGGTCTCCGGCAGTCCGGACGGCAGCCCCGGCACCCCGGCGGCCGGCTGCGGCTCCCGCTCCCGCGCCTCCTCCAGGCACACCCCCGGCCGCCGCCGCGGCAGCGTGCCCGGCGCCTCGCCGCCGTCGTCCGCGGCGGAGTGCGTCGGCCGCTCCGTGTCCCGCTCCCGCCCGGCGGCCCGCGGCGCCGCTCCGCCGCTCCGGCCGCCCGCCGGGGTACGGGTCGGCAGCCCGCCATCGCGGCCACCGGCGCCGCCACGCGTCGGCAGCGGCGGTGTGGTGCCCGACCGCTTGTCCGGACCGCTCCGCTCCCGCCCGGCCGTGCCGGAACGCTTCTCCCCGCCGCTGCGCGGCCGCCCGGACCCACCGGGCCGTGTGGTCCCGCCACCGCTGCGGCCCGCGGGCCTGCCGCCGGACGCCTCCGGGGCGCCGGACGCGTCCGCGCCGCCGGTCTTCGCCGCGCGGCCGGTGCTCTTCCCGCCACCCGCCGCCGGGCCGCCACCCGTCTTCCTGCCGCCGGTGGTCGCCTTGCCGGCGGAGGACGCCGGACGTCCCGCGGCCGACGTCCCGCCGCCCGTCTCCGCACCGCCGGACGGGTCCGTACCGCCGGTCGTCCCCGTGCCGCCCGCGGTCGCCGTGTCGGCGGCGGCTGTTCCCTCCGGCAGCACGATCAGCCCGCCCGCCGCCAGCCGCCGGACCTCCACCAGCGTCCAGAACACCGAGTGGCCCAGCGTCTGGGCGAGCCCGGCGGGGGTGCGCCGCCCGTCGGCGCCGCCCAGCAGCAGCCGGGCCCGCCAGCCGGGACCGTCCTCGCGGCGGGTGTCCGGTGCCAGGACGACGGGCGCGCCGTCCACCGCCGCCCAGGTCCGCCAGGCGTCCAGCTGCGCCCGGCGGGCGGCGACCGCCCGCAGCAGCGCGGCGACGCCCACCTGCCGTACGGCCGCCGGGCAGTGCTCCGCCCCGGACGTGAATGAGGTGCCCTCCGCGGGCAGCGGCAGCACCAGGAACGCCGCGTCCAGCAGCACCGTCAGATGGCGGATCTGCCGGAGCACCAGACTCTCCGGCCCGGTGGCCCGCGCCTGCCCGCCCGCCCCGCCGCGGGCCGTCCGGCCCTGCCGCGGACGGCGTGGTCGTCCGCCCTCGCGGGGCGGTGCGGGTGCGGCGGATCCGGGCAGGTCGTCGCACTCCACCCAGGAGACCGCACCGTCGCGCAGACGGATGCGGCCGCCGGGGAAGTGGAGTGCGCCGGTGGCCCGTTCGGCGGCGAGTCGCGCGAGCGGGCCGTCCGGTCCGGTCGGGGGAGTGGAGGCGGACTGGCCCATGGCGTTCCCCTAGCGTGTCCGGTCGAGCGGTACCGGGGCCGGGAGCGGCCCCGCGCACCGTCGGGTGCCAG
Source organism: Streptomyces catenulae (assembly GCF_000718015.1). Classification (GTDB taxonomy): domain Bacteria; phylum Actinomycetota; class Actinomycetes; order Streptomycetales; family Streptomycetaceae; genus Streptomyces; species Streptomyces catenulae. The sequence continues at coordinate 60,199 of NZ_JODY01000006.1, forward strand.
GGGCCGCCAGGCGTGTCGCGGCGGCGCGGGAGAGCCCGCGCGGTCAGCCCGGCACGAGCCCGGCCGCCAGATCGTGCAGCCGCCTGCGTGCGACGGCCAGATTGGCCCGCTCCCGGTCCAGATACAGGTACAGGTAGGTCTGACTGTCGAAGGCGGTGTGGACGAAGCGGATGAGGTGGTAGCCCCCGGCGGCGGTGAGGATCAGGTCTTCCAGACCCGGTCGCGCCCCGTCGGCGCCGGAGTCGAAGGTGGCGCTGCGCTGGACCGCCTGGACGACCTCGGCGGTGTCCGCGGCCGCGGCGTCGTGGTCGTTCCCCGGCGCCCGGCCCGCGGTGCCGAGGGACAGCCCGCTGGTCCAGTCGATCAGCCCGGCGCCGAGAACGCCGGGGATACCCATCGCCTCGGACAACACCTGATCGATACCCGGCACGCGGAACTCCTTCTCGGTCACGGGACGGAGGCGAAACGCCGACAGCTCTCCCCGCACGGCTGGCACGGAGGAGAGCCCGCTTGAAGGCTACTCACCGTGCGCGTTCCGGCACAGAGGCGGAACGTACATGACGGACGATTGACGCGTTCTGGTCCGTCGCGCGGCGCCGCGGGCACCCAGCGTGACGGTGCCCGCCGCGCATCAGACGCCGAACAGGCCGTTCTCCCTGGCCGGTTGCCCATGCGCCGCCCCGGAAACGCCCCCGGAGCGCCGCGAAACGCGGGGGCGACGACGGATTCCGGCCGTGCTGGAACCATCCCGGCCACCACTGTCCGTAACGGCAGGGGAGGAAGGTCCGGGAGGTGGCGGGTGGGGCGGAAGGGAGGGGGTGCACATCCCCCATCTCCCTCACGATTCCTACAGATTGATAAAGAAATGATGTTCGAATCTTCTCCTGGTGGGGTGCGGGACGGCAGGATCCCCCTAGTCATGCCGTGATCAGCCGCCATGTGCGGCGCACCCTGCAGGGGGAACCACCACGTGAGAAGAACAGCAGCACTCGGCGCCGCCGGAACCCTGGTGGCCGGGACGCTCCTCGCCGGAGCCGTCACCGCCACCCCCGCCACCGCCGGTGAGCGCCACCCCGCCTCCTCCGCCGCGGACCGCGGAGTGCGGACCGCCGCCGCCCGCGCCGCCGCCGCGGGCGTCAACTGGCAGGACTGCCCCGCCGACTGGGGCCTGAAGGCCCCGATCCAGTGCGGCTACGTCACCGTCCCCGTCGACTACGCCCGCCCCGACGGCCGCACCATCAAGATCGCCGTGGACCGGGTCGGCAACACCGGCGGCAAGGACGCGCGACAGGGCGCCCTGATCTACAACCCCGGCGGCCCCGGCGGCTCCGGAATGCGCTTCCCCACCCGCGTCACCGGCGACAACCCGCTGTGGAAGAAGACCTCCGCCGCCTACGACTTCGTCGGCTTCGACCCGCGCGGCGTCGGCCACTCCGCCGCCATCTCCTGCGTCGACCCGCAGGAGTTCGTCAGCGCCCCCAAGGCCGACCCGGTCCCCGGCAACGAGGCGGACAAGCGCGCCCAGCGCAAGCTCGCCAAGGAGTACGCCGACGGCTGCGCCGCCCGCAGCGGCGACCTGCTGCCCTACCTCACGACGCCCAACACCGCCCGCGACATGGACGTCATCCGCGCCGCGCTCGGCGAGAAGAAGCTGAACTACCTCGGCGTCTCCTACGGCACCTACCTCGGCGCCGTCTACGGCACGCTCTTCCCGGACCACGTCCGCCGGATGGTCGTCGACAGCGTCGTCAACCCCGCGCGCGAGAAGGTCTGGTACCAGGCCAACCTCGACCAGGACGTCGCGTTCGAGACCCGCTGGGGCGACTGGAAGAAGTGGGTCGCCAAGAACGACGCGACCTACCACATCGGTGACACCCCCGAGAAGGTCCAGGCGGAGTGGGAGAAGCTGCGCGCGGGCGCCAAGAAGAAGCCCATCGGCGGCCTCGTCGGTCCCGCCGAGCTGATCGGCTTCTTCCAGCAGGCGCCCTACTACGACTCGATGTGGGCACCCGCCGCCGAGGTGTGGAGCGCCTACCGCGCCGGTGACGAGAAGCCGCTGGTCGAGAACGCCGGTCCGAACCTCAAGGACACGGCCGGGAACATCGCCGCCGAGAACAGCAACGCGGTCTACACCGCCGTCGAGTGCACCGACACCAAGTGGCCCACGAACTGGCGCACCTGGGACCGTGACAACACCCGCGTCCACGCCCAGGCGCCCTTCATGACCTGGGCGAACGCCTGGATGAACCTGCCCTGCGCGACCTGGTCCGCCAAGCAGCAGCGCCCCGTCGACGTCAAGAGCGGCAAGGGCCTGCCGCCGGTGCTGCTCGTCCAGAGCACCCGCGACGCCGCCACCCCGTACGAGGGCGCGGTCGAGCTGCACAAGCGGTTCGCCGGTTCGCGGCTGATCACCGAGAAGGACGCCGGTTCGCACGGCGTCACCGGTCTGGTCAACCCCTGCATCAACGACCGGGTCGACGCCTACCTCCTGGAGGGCAGGACCGACGCCAAGGACGTGACGTGCGCCCCGCACGCCACCCCCGAGCCCGCCAAGAAGAGCGTCAAGGCCGCCGCCGTGGGCGCGAGCGACCTGCCCGCCATCCCCTGACCGGCACAGCCGTACGGCGCGGGCGTCCCGGACCTCTCCGGGGCGCCCGCGCCCGCGCGTTGCGGCCCCGGCGGGTGCCCCCGGACGCCCGGGGAACCGGTTTCAGAGAGCGGTTGCACTAGCATCGGACGCCCGGACCGCGCACCCGCGCCGACGTCCGGCCGACGCCCGGCCGCAAGGAGGCAGCAGATGGCGACACTCGCGGACGTGGCACGCGCGGCCGGGGTCTCCAAGGCCACCGCCTCGCGCGCGCTGACCCGCCCGGAGATGGTGACGGAGGCGACCCGCGCGAAGGTACGGGCCGCCGCGGCGAGCCTCGGCTTCCAGCCCAACCGCAGCGCCCGCGCGCTGACCACCGGCCGTACCGGGCTGATCGGCCTGATCGTGCCGACGCTGGCCAACCCCTTCTTCTCCCCGCTGGTCCTCGGCGCGCAACGCGCCGCCGAGGAGGCCGACGCCCATCTGCTCATCAGCGTCTCCGAGGCGGACGCCGACCGGGAGGCGGCGCTCGCCGCGCGCCTGGGCGAACAGGCCGACGGCGTCGTCATGGTGGCGCCCGTCGGCACGGACGCCGCGCTGCGCGAGCACGCCCGGCAGCGCCCGCTGATCCTCGTCGACCGCCGCGTCGGCCGGTTGCCCGCCGTCGTCCTCGACGCCGAGGAGGGCGCCACCCGCCTCGCCGACCACCTCCTGGAGCTGGGCCACCGCGACCTCGCGTACATCTCCGGCCCGCCCGGCTCCTGGTCGGACACCCACCGCCGGGCGGCCCTCGCCGAACGGACCGCCGCCGCCGGAGCCCGTCTGCACGTACGGGGCCCGCTGCCGCCCACCTTCGACGCGGGCATCGCCGCCGCCTCCCGGCTCCCCGCCGAGGCCACCGCGGTGCTCGGCTACAACAGCTATCTCACCCTCGGTCTGCTGCACGGTCTGCGCGCCGCGGGCCGCCGGGTCCCCGACGACCTGAGCGTCGCGGCGGGCGACGACCTCACCGCCTTCGCCGCCACCGACCCGCCGGTCACCGCGCTGGCCCTCCCCGTCGAGGAGGCGGGCGCCACGGCTGTGCGCCGCCTCCTCGACCTGTGCGCCGGAACGGGCACCCGCACCACCACCCGGCTCGCGCCCCGGCTGGAGGTCCGCGCCTCCACGGGGCCGCCGGGAGACCGCTGAACGCCCGGCGGACGGCCCGTCACCACCCCGGTGAACGGGGCCCGTCCGGCGGCTGACGTTCCGGAGCGGCGGGCTTCCGGCCCGTACGCTCGGGACGGACCACGGCCGTGCCCGACCGGCCGCCACCGTTCTTCTCGTCGCTCCACCCGTGAGGTCGCCGACCGGTCGCGCGCCGAGGTGATCTCCTGGACACCTCATCCCTGACCGGGGCTGCGCACCGACGCCAGCCCGAGGAAGGAACGCCACCATGCCTCTCACCCCGCTGCGGATCCCCACCCCGGACGGCGTGGCCGACGGCTTCGCCGCCTTCCCCGAGGGCGGCGGGCGGCACCCGGGAGTGCTGATGTACCCGGACGCGTTCGGCGTACGGCCCGTCCTGCGGACGATGGCCCAGGAACTGGCCGATCACGGTTACTACGTCCTCGTCCCCAACCTCTACTACCGCACCCGCCCGGCGCCGGTGTTCGAGCTTCCCGAGCACATCGACGAGGAGTCGCGGCCCGCGCTCTTCGGGCAGATCATGCCGCTGATGCAGGAGCACACCACCGAGCGCGTTCTGCGGGACGCCGCGGCCTATCTGCAGTTCCTCACCGCACAGCCCGAGGTCGCCCCCGGGCCCGTCGCCACGATCGGCTACTGCCTGGGCGCCGTCCTGGCGATGCGTACCGCGACGGCCCACCCCGACCAGGTGGCCGCCGTCGCCGGGTTCCACCCCGCGGCGCTGGTCACCGACGCCCCCGACAGCCCGCACCGTCTGGTGCCCGAGCTGACCGCCCGGGTCCACATCGGTCTCGCCGAGGGCGACATGACCCCCGAGGCGAGGGAGGAGTTCAACCGGGCGCTGGACGCCGCGGGGGTCCCGTACACCACCGAGGTCTACCCGGGCGTCGCACACGGCTTCACCATGTCCGACACCGCCGTCTTCGACGCCGCCGCCTTCCAGCGCCACTGGGACCGGCTGCTGCCGCTGCTCGACGCGGCTCTGAGCAAGAGCTGACCCCGCGGACGGCCGCGGCGTCCGCGAGGCGCCGCGGCCGTACCCCGCGTTCACCGACCGGGCCGCGGGGCGCGCCGGTCGTCGAGGTGGACGGTCAGATCCGGCCAGTGCGCGCGCCACCGGGCCGTCTCGTCGCCGGTCGGCGTCCACCGGGGCCCCGAGGGTCTCGTCCGGCAGGAAGTGGACCAGGGTCCCCGTGGTGCCGTCCGCCGGGATCGGTTCCAGGCCGGTCACCGGTACGCCGTGTGCGTACCGCCGCCGCCAGGCGCCGTTGGCGCGGCGGTTGGTGTGCCGCAGCCACCGGCTCAGCGCCGCGACGGTGGACATGCCCCGGCGCGGCTGCCCGTCCGGCAGCAGCTCCGCCCCCGGGGCGTCGAAGAAGCGCAGGTCCTTCGTGGCCATGACCGGCTTCTGCACCGCCCGCCCGTCCTCGTCGAACCGGGTGTCCGTGCCCCGACCGTCGTCCGCCACCGCGACGGAACCGTCGGGGTACAGGGTGACCACACACCGCCCGCCACCCCGGCTCGCCGCCTCGTCCGCGGCGTGGGCGAGCACCTCCAGAACGAGATGGACCGGCCCGCCCGGGGCGAACCCGGCGGGGTCGCGGCGGATGAGCGCCAGATGCTCGGCGTCCACGGTGGCGTCCCAGTCGTGGGTGGTGCGGGGCCAGGGGCGCTTCGCACCGGGCGCGGGATTCGGGCAGGCGGTCATGGGGGCTCCCGTTCGGGCTGTCGGTGGTGGATTTCCGGTGGGGAAGTGCGGGGGTGCTTCCGCGCTCACCTGGGGACGGGGTCGGTGAAGCCCGGCTCGCGGGGGCGCGGAAGGCGGGGCGTGCGGGCGGCCTTGCTCCGCCGGGGCGGTGCGAACCCGCACCGGTACAGTCCCGGGCAGCGGTGCGCCATCGGCGGCCTGTGACGGTCGGCCCTCCGCCTCCGTCCCCGCCCGGCCTCCGCCGCCCCCGCCCGCCGTCGGCCGCCCGACATCGGCGCTGACGAGCACCGTGACGCCCCGCCGGTACGACGCTCCCGCGCGCACACCCGCATCCACCGGCTCCCTCCCCTCCATCTCATTCCCCCGCCCGCAACCACATCGCGGCTCCGCGCGCCCCGCGGTGCCCCTGTCCGCCCACGGAAGGCAGTACCCACCGACCGCGGCGGAAGCCCGTATCGCGGCGCCCGCCCCCTCCGCTCCCGGCTGGATCTTCCCTTGACGCCGCCCCGCATGGCATGCTGTCTGCAACCGGTCTCTGCAACCGGTTGCACGACGCTCAGCGGTCGACCCGGGGCACACTTTCCGGGTCCGCCCCGTCCTCCTCCGAGGTGTTCATGCCCCGTACCGACGCCCGCGCCGCCGACCCGACGGCCCCGGCACCGCCGGAATCCCCGGCGCCCGCCGCACTCCTGGAGCGGCTCTTCCGGGTGCGGGAGCGCGGCAGCACCCCGCGGACCGAGGCGCTCGCGGGGCTGTCGATGTTCGTGGCGGCCGCCTACGCCGTCGTCGTCGTGCCCAGCCAGCTCGCCAAGGCCGGGGTCCCGCACGGCGCCGCCACCACCGCCGTCCTCATCGCGATCGTCCTGGCGACGCTGGCCATGGGCCTCGTCGCCAACCTGCCCTTCGTCGTCGCCCCGGGGCTCGGCGGCGTCGCGCTGCTCGCCGTCACCATCGTCGGGCAGGACAAGGTCCCCTGGGACGCCGCGCTCGGCATGGTCCTCTGGTCCGGCGTCGCCTTCCTGCTGCTGACCGCGCTCGGCATCCGTGACCTCGTCACCCGCATGATGCCGCTCCACCTCAAGTACGCCATCAGCGGCGGCCTCGGCCTCTACATCGCCCTGATCGGCTTCCGCGACAGCGGTCTCGTCAAGGCGCGGCCGGACAGCGCCGCCCTCACCGTCGGCGACCTCGCCTCGCCGACCGGACTGCTGGCCCTCGCCGGACTCGTACTGCTCACCGCGCTCGCCACCCGCAAGGTCCCCGGCGCGTTCCTGATCACCATCGCCGTGATCACCGTCGCCGGAATCCCGCTCGGCGTCACCCACCTGCCCGACCATCTGCTGGCCCTGCCGGACAGCCCGGGACCCGCGGTCTTCCACATCGACGTCCTCGGCGCCCTCAAGCCTGAGTACTTCCCGTACATCTTCGCCTTCTTCGTCTCCGAGTTCTTCTCGATGACCGGCACCCTGCTCGCCGTCGCGGGCCGCGCCGGGCTCACCGACGCGGACGGCAACCTCCCCGGTGTGCGCAAGCCCTTCTACGTCGACTCCGGCGCCGTCATCGGCGGCGCGGCCCTCGGCGCGCCCAGCATGACCGCCTACCTGGAGTCCTCGGCGGGCGCCGACAGCGGTGCCCGTACCGGCCTCGCCTCGGTCTGGGCGGCGCTCGGCTTCGCCGCGCTGCTCCTCGTCACGCCGTTCGCCACGCTGATCCCGTCGGCGGCCACCGCACCGGTGCTGATGTACGTCGGTCTGACCATGCTCGGCACCCTGCGCAAGATCGACTTCACCGATCCGACCGACGCCGTCCCGGCCGCCCTGACCGTCGCCACCACCCTCTTCTTCGGCAACTTCGGCACCGGCATCGCGGTCGGCCTGACCGCCCACGTCCTGGTCAAGGCGGTCTCCGGACGCTTCCGCGAGATCCCGTGGGGCCTGTGGATCGTCCTCATCCCGCTCGGCTACTACTTCTACACGCTCGCCGCCTGACCCACCCGTACGAGGAGAAACGCCCATGACCTCCCCCCGCCCGCACGACCTGAGGATCAGCGGCGGCCAGGTGGTGTCCAGCTTCACCGGTGAGCGGTTCGCCGCCGACGTGCTGATCCGCGACGAGCTGATCAGCGGCGTCCTGCCGCCCGGCACCCCGGCCGACGCCCGCGACCGGCTGGACGCCACCGGACTGCTGATCGCGCCCGGCTTCGTCGACGCGCACATGCACATCGAGAGCTCGTTCCTCACCCCGCAGACCTTCGCCGCCCTCACCCTGGCCCGCGGCACCACCACCGTCCTCGCCGACCCGCACGAGATCGTCAACGTCGCCGGTGCCGCCGCGATGCGCTGGATGATCGACGCGGGCGCCACCACCGCCCAGACCCAGCTGTGGGGCGTCCCCTCCTGCGTCCCCGCCCTGGAGGGCCTGGAGCACGCCGGGGCGAGCCTGGACGCCGACGCCGTCGACGAGATGCTCGGCTGGCCCGGCGTCATCGCCCTCGGCGAGGTCATGGACTACCGCGCCGTCGTCGGCGACGACCCCCGGATGCGCGATGTGGTCGGCGCCGCCCGCCGCCGCGGCATGATCCTCGACGGCCACTGCCCCAACCTCAGCGGCGCCGACCTCAGCGCCTACCTCGCCACCGGCGTCGACTCCGACCACACCAAGAACCGCACCGAGGTGATCCTGGAGAAGGCCCGCCTGGGCATGCTGATGATGCTCCAGGAGAAGTGCCTGCTCCCCGAGGTCGCCCAGGCGCTCCTGGCGCTCCCGCAGCTCCCGCCGTTCTGCCTGGTCACCGACGACCTCGCGGCCGACCACATCCTGACCCACGGCCACCTCGACCACATCGCCCGCGTCGCCGTCCGCGCCGGACTCCCCGCCGAGGCGGTGCTGCGCGCCCTGACCTGGAACCCGGCCCAACGGCTGCGCCTGTACGACCGGGGAGTGGTCGCCCCGGGCAAGCGCGCCGACCTCGTCCTCCTCCGCGGCGAACTGGCCGCCTTCGACCCGGCGGTCGTCCTCGCCGGCGGCCGGGTCGTCGCCCGCGACGCCGTCGCCGTACCGGAGACGGCCGTCCCCGCCGCTTCCGCCGCCGAGCCCGACGCCCTCACCGGCACCGTCCACGTCGAACCGCAGGACGCCGACGGCTTCCGCTGGCACACCGACCTCCCCGACGGCACCCACCGCTTCCGCGCCCTGCGCCTCAACCCCCGCGACACCTACACCGAGGAGGACGCGCTCGACCTGCCGGTCCGCGACGGCGAGGTCGAGTGGGAGGGCCGCGCCACCGTCGTCCGGGTCCGCAACCGCTACGGGCGCGCCGGACGCGTCTTCGCACCGCTGCTGGGCCGCACCCTCACCGACGGCGCGCTGGCCACCACGTACGCCCACGACAGCCACAACCTCGTCACCATCGGCACCTCCCGCGCCGCGATGGCCGCCGCCGCACAGGACGTCGTCGCCTCCGGCGGCGGGGTGGCCGTCGCGCACGGCGACACGGTGGCGGCGAGCCTGCCGCTGCCGGTCGGCGGCGTGATGTCGCCCGCGCCCGCCGAGGAGACGGTCCGCCGCTCCCGGGCGGTCCGCGCCGCCCTCGACGCCTGGGGCTGGGACCACCTCAACCCCTTCATGAGCGTCTCCACCCTCACGCTCGCCGTCTCCCCGAGCCTGAAGATCACCGACCGGTCACTGGTGGACGTGGTCCGCCGCACCCCCGTCGGCCCGCTCGCCGACACCGCCTGACGGGCCGCCCGCGCCCGGGGCGCCGTCCGGGCGACCGCACGGCGAGCCCGCTTGCCGCCTGGCCCCGCGCACGGTGCGCTGAGGCGGATACGGGCGCGCCCGGCCCACCACGGTCGGCCGGGCGCGCCCGGTGCCGCCCACCCCCACCAGCGCCCAGGAGACGCCCATGCCCGTCAGCCGACGCCGCCGCGCGGCCCGCGCCGCCGCGGTCACCGCCGCCGCCCTCGTCACCGCGGTGGCCGTGGCCCCCGCCACGCCCGCCGACGCCGCCACCCCCGAAGAGGACCGGGGCGTCTTCCTCACCGTCTCGGACACCGCCCACACCTGGATCCGCGGCGTCCTGCTGCGCTGCCCCGACGGCCGCGACCACCATCCGCGGCACGACGCCGCCTGCGCCGCGCTGACCTGGGCCCGCGGCGACCTCGACGCCCTGCGCGGCGAACCGCACGCCTGCACCAAGGAGTACGACCCGGTGACGGTCACCGCCGAAGGCGTCTGGCGGGGCGCCCACCTCGACTGGGAGCGCACCTTCGCCAACGCCTGCACCATGGACGCCGCCACCGGGCCGCTCTTCCGCTTCTGAACGTCCGGCGCCCCGCGCCTCACCCGTGGGTGGTCACCACCATCGCCGCCGTCACCAGCGCCACCACCACCCAGCTGAGCCACACCCACGGACTGCCGCCCAGCGCCACGCTGTACGCGGTCGCCACCACCAGCCCGCCGACGGTGAGCCCGGTCATCGTCCTCGTGGATCCGTTCATCGGCGTACCTCCTCACGGTGCCCGCGGCACAAAGGCGGCGGGCCGCGGCCTGGGACCCATCGTCCCCGGCCGCGGCCCGCACCGCCATCCGTCCGCCGTGTCAGCGCCCGCGCGCGTGCAGCGACGCCAGATACGCGTTGTAGTCCGCCAGGTCCTGATCGCCGTTGCGGTCCGCCGCCCGGTCCGCCCGCTGCGACTGCCGCGCCTCGGAGCGGTACCACTGGTAGACCAGCGCGATCAGCACCACCACCGACGGGATCTCACTGAACGCCCAGGCGATACCACCGGCCGCCGACTGGTCGGAGAGCGCGTCGATGCCCAGCGAGGCCGGCGGGTTCAGATAGGTCTTCACCATCGGCTCGGTGCCCATCATCAGCGCGATGCCGAAGAACGCGTGGAACGGCATGCCCGCGAACAGCTCCAGCATCCGCATCACGTAGCCGGGCCGGTGCGGCCCCGGGTCCACGCCCATGATCGGCCAGAAGAACACCAGGCCCACCGCCAGGAAGTGCACCATCATCGCGATGTGCCCCACCCGCGACCCCATCAGGAAGTCGAAGAGCGGCGAGAAGTAGAGCGCGTAGAGGCTCGCGATGAACAGCGGGATGGTGAACGCCGGGTGCGAGATGATCCGTACGTACCGGCTGTGCAGGAACGCCACCAGCAGCTCCCGCGGCCCCTTGCGGCCCCGCCCGGCGGCCGGGAGGGCCCGCAGCGCCAGCGTCACCGGCGCTCCGAGCAGCAGCAGGATCGGCGACAGCATGGAGATCACCATGTGCTGCACCATGTGCACGCTGAACATGACCATGCCGTAGTCGTTGAGCTTGGTGCACATCACCAGCGCGACGGTCAGGACACCGATGACCCAGGCGATCGTCCGTCCGACCGGCCAGGCGTCACCGCGCCGCCGCAGCCGCACCACCGCCCAGCCGTACAGCGCCAGCGCCAGCAGGGAACCCACGAGAAAGAACGGATCACCGCCGAACTCCATCCCCCGCCCCAGCGTGAACGGCGGCAGATCCATCGTCATGCCGTGCCCGCTGTGATCCATCCGCTCGCTCCTGATTCGTACCGATACTCCGGCGACCAGACTAGAACCGCCCCCGGCGCCTGCCTCGGCCGGGGGCGGTTCACCCGGCGCGCCCGGGGGCGCCGCCGGTCACCGCACGGTCACAGCACGCACTCGGCCTCGGCGTAGCGGTCGCCGGGCACCGTCTTCAGCGTCTCGACGGCCTCGGCCAGCGGCACCAGCGTGATGTCCGTCCCGCGCAGTGCCGTCATCATCCCGAACTCCCCGCGGTGTGCCGCCTCCACCGCGTGCCAGCCGAAGCGGGTCGCCAGCACCCGGTCGTACGCGGTCGGCGTCCCGCCGCGCTGCACATGGCCGAGGATCACCGGACGGGCCTCCTTGCCGAGGCGGTGCTCCAGCTCCCGGGCCAGCTGCCGCGCCACCCCGGCGAACCGCTCGTGCCCGTACATGTCGGTGTCGCCGACCTCGAACCGCATCGATCCCTCGCGTGGCTTCGCGCCCTCGGCGGCCACCACGATCGCGAACTTCTTGCCCGCCGCGAACCGCTCGCCGACCCGCTCGGCCAGCTCCTCGATGTCGAACGGCCGCTCCGGCACCACGATCGCGTGCGCGCCCGCGGCCATCCCCGAGTGCAGCGCGATCCAGCCGGTGTGCCGCCCCATCACCTCGACGATCAGCACCCGCTGATGCGACTCGGCGGTCGTCTTCAGCCGGTCCAGCGCCTCCGTCGCCACCCCCACCGCGGTGTCGAAGCCGAACGTCACATCGGTGACCGCGATGTCGTTGTCGATGGTCTTCGGTACGCCGACGATCGGCAGCCCGGCGTCCGACAGCAGCCGCGCCGCCTTCAGCGTGCCCTCGCCGCCGATCGGGATGATCGCGTCCAGCCCCAGGTCGGCGACGTGCCCGCGGGCCCGCTCCACGCCGTCGCGCAGATGCGCCGGTTGCACCCGGGACGAGCCGAGAATGGTGCCGCCCAGCGCCAGGATGCCGCCGACCGCGTCCAGATCGAGCTTGCGGTAATCGCACTCCAGCAGGCCCTTCCAGCCGTCGTGGAAGCCGATGACCTCGTCGCCGTGGTCGGCCGTGGCGCGATGGACGACGGAGCGGATGACGGCGTTCAGACCGGGGCAGTCGCCGCCGGAGGTGAGTACACCAATACGCATGCCAGAAACCCTCTGCAACTCAACCGGGGGGCCCGGACCCCGTCGTCCGGTGGGATGGCGCTCACCCTACAAGCGCGGCGCCCCCACGCACACGTACGCCCGCAGTGCGGGACTGCGGGCGTACGGGAGGGGGCGGGGCCGCGCGGGAGGTGCTCCGCGCGGGCGCCGTCAGCTGGTCGCGGTCGCGGCGGCGATCCGCTCCTGCCGCAGCGCCTCGTACCACCGGTCGTCGGCCGGCGGCAGGGCGTTGACGTCCAGGGCCAGCTTCAGCAGCAGGTCCGCGATGTGCGGGTTACGCGCCATCACCGGGCCGTGCATGTAGGTGCCGAAGACGGTCTCCTGCCAGGCGCCCTCGAAGCCGTCGCCGACGCCGTTGCCGTTGCCGAAGCGGACCTTCGCGAACGGACGGGCCGTCGGACCCAGGTGCGTGACGCCCTGGTGGTTCTCGAAGCCGGTCAGCGGCGGGAGGTTGAGCTGCGGGTCGATGTCGGCGAGGACGTCACCGACGCACCGCTCCGCCTCGCCGCGGGTGCTCACCACGTCGAGGAGGCCCAGACCCTGCTGCTGCTTGTCCTGGTCGTTGATGAACTCGTGACCGAGGATCTGGTACCCGGCGCAGACCGAGAAGACGATCGCGCCGTTGGAGACGGCGCGGTTCAGCCCGCCGTCGCGCAGCAGCCGCTCGGCCGCCAGCCGCTGCGGCCGGTCCTCACCGCCACCGATCAGGTAGATGTCACCGGAGGTGGGGATCGGCTGGTCGGACCGTACGTCGAGGCGCTGCACGTCCAGGCCGCGCTGCCGGGCCCGGCGCTCCACGACCAGCGCGTTGCCCTGGTCGCCGTAGGTGCTCAGCAGGTCCGGGTAGACCCACACCAGCCGCAGGCTGTTGTCGCTCATTCTCGCTCGTCCTTGTCTTTCCATCGCCGTCAGTTGCCCACGTGCCGACGCAGGTCCTGGAAGGCCGTGTAGTTGGCGATGACCTCGATCCGGCCGGGCGGCGCCATCTGAACCGCCTGGTCGAGGTTGTCGCAGACCTCGAAGTCGAGCCCCGCGACCTCCAGGCGGACCGCGAGGTCCAGCTTCCGGTCGCCCAGCACGAACAGCGGGTGCCCGGCGAGGCGGGTGTAGTCGACGTCCCACAGCCAGGAGGTGTCGGTGCCGTCCGCGCCGCGGGCGTTGACGGACATGATCACCGGCGTGGGCGGCGGGTCGATCAGCGAGAACGTCTCCAGCCAGCCGGCCGGGTTCTTCGCCAGCAGCAGCCGCAGCTCGCGCTCCATGTACGACACCACGTCGTACCGGCCCGCGACCGCCTGCACGCTGTACATCCGCTCCAGCGCCACCTGCGGGGGCACGCCGAAGGCGGCGGCCACCGCGGCGGACGTCGTCGCGTTCGCCTTGTTGGCGCGGCCGGGCAGCTGCAGCTTGATCGGCCAGGCGCTGCCGTGCGGGTCGAGGACGTAGTCGCCCGACAGGGCCCAGCTGGGCGTGGGGCGGCGGAAGCCGCACTCACCGCAGAACCAGTCGTCGTCGGGGCGCTGCATCACACCGCCGCACGACGGGCACGACCAGGCGTCGTCCTTCCACTCCTGACCGGCGGCGACCCACACCACGTTCGCCGACGAGGACGCCGCCCACACGATGAGCGGGTCGTCGGCGTTGGCGATGATCAGCGCCTTGGAGCCGGAGAGGCCCTCGCGCCAGTGCTCGGCCAGCATGCGGGTCTCCGCGGCGCGGTCGAGCTGGTCACGCGAGAGGTTCAGCAGCGCTATGGCCTTGGGCGTGACGTCCCGCGCCACCCCGGCGAGGTACTTCTCGTCGACCTCGATGACGCCGAACTTGGCGTCCGAGCCGCCCGCCAGCGCGGAGGTGATCCCCGCGGGCATGTTGGCGCCCAGCGCGTTCGAGACCACCGGGCCACCGGCCCGCAGCGCCTCGGCGATCAGCCGGGTCGTGGTCGTCTTGCCGTTCGTCGCGGACACGAGCACGACATCCAGATGACGTGCCAGCCGGGCCAGCAGGTCGGGGTCGAGCTTGAGTGCCACCCGGCCGCCGATCACCGATCCGCTGCCGCGGCCCGCCGCGCGCGATACCGCCGCCGCGGCTCTGCCCGCCGTCACGGCCAGCTTGGCCCGCGGCGACAGCGGCTCCGTGTTGCCTGCCATCGTCCTTGATCCTCCTTGCATCCGGCGCCCGCCTGCCCTCCGGGCTGCCGGTGGAACGCCTCCTCCGCGGCCGAGGGCCCGTCCGGAGGCTTCGGTCGGGGATCAGCCTATCGAGATCCGGGCCCGTGCCCGAACCCCGCCACCCCTGCGACGTCATCCACCGCCCCGCGGGACCGTACGCTGGGGCCCATGCCGTCCCGCACCATTCCCGGCCGCACCGGGCAGCCCCGCCCCCTCCGACTCCTCGGAGACCCGGTCCTTTCGGCCCCCTGCCGGGAGGTCACGTCGTTCGACGGCGAGCTGTCCCGGCTGATCGAGGACATGTTCGCGACGATGTACGCGGCCGGGGGTGTGGGTCTCGCCGCCAATCAGATCGGCGTCCCGCTGCGGGTGTTCGTCTACGACTGCCCCGACGACGAGGACCGCCGCCACCTGGGCCACCTCGTCAACCCGCACCTGGCGGGCACGGACGGGCCGGTCGTCCGGGGCCCCGAGGGCTGTCTCTCGCTGCCCGGCATCGAGGCGGGGACCCCGCGCCACGACGAGGCCGCGGTGGAGGGCGTCGACCGGACCGGGGCGCCGGTGCGCGTCGCGGGCACCGGGTTCTTCGCCCGCTGCCTCCAGCACGAGTGCGATCACCTGGAGGGCGGTCTCTACGTGGACCGGCTCACCGGTCTACGCCGCCGCCGCGCGCTGCGCTCCGCGGCCCGCGCCCCCTGGGCGAAGGAGGCGGCGGGCGCCCGCTGACCCCGGGGGCGGTCTCCCGGAGTCCGCGGTTCAGAAGCCGGGGCCGTCCGGCCGGTCCTCGATCGCGGCGAGCTGGCCCCACAGCAGATCCGTCAGGTGGGTCACCAACTGTTCGCGGGAGCAGGGGCGTTCGCGCAGCCACCAGTCACCGGCGGCGTGCATCATGCCGACGATGCCGTGGCCCCAGACGCGGGCCTTCTCCTCACCGGCCGGGCCGAGGGCGAGGCGTTCGCTGATCACCTCCGCCAGTTCCTCGCCGAGGCGGCGCAGCAGCGGGGCGGAGTGCCGTCCGACGTCGAACCCGGACTCGGCGGGCGTCGCCTCGTCGGCCGGGTGCATCAGGAAGCGGTAGACCTGCGGGCGGGTCTCGATGGCGAGGAGATAGGTGTCGAGGGTGGCCTCGACCCGCTCGCGGCGCGGCACCGGGGAGGCCAGCGCCGCCCGCAGTCCGGCCAGCAGTCCGTCGGTGTGGCGTACCGCGAGGGCGCGGTAGAGGCCGCCCTTGTCGCCGAAGTGGCGGTAGAGGATCGGTTTGGTGATCCCGGCCTCGGCGGCGATGGCGTTCATCGACGCCTCGGGGCCGTCGCGCAGGACGATCCGCTCGGCCGCCTCCAGCAGCTCCCGCCGCCGGTCCGCGGTCGTCTGCCGCCTGCCGTCCCGCTCGGTGCTCTCCATCGTCCAGCTCCCCGCCCTTGTGTATCCGTGGTGCTCGCGCAACGTAACACCCGTGCCGCGCGGTGCCTGCCGCCAGCGGGGGAGTTGACACGCTTACTCGCGAGTAACAGACTCCTGTAACCGTAAGTAACGCCTGATGTGGCGCGTACCGCTGGAGGGGACATGGCCGAGTTCATCATGGAGCTGAACGACGAGCAGAAGGAGGTCCGGGACTGGATCCACGGCTTCGCCGCGGATGTCATGCGTCCCGCGGCCGCCGAGTGGGACGAGCGGGAGGAGACCCCCTGGCCGGTCATCCAGGAGGCCGCCAAGATCGGCATCTACTCGCTCGACTTCTACGCCCAGCAGTACTTCGACCCCACCGGCCTCGGCATCCCCATGGCGATGGAGGAGCTGTTCTGGGGCGATGCGGGCATCGCCCTGTCGATCGTCGGCACCGGTCTCGCCGCCGTCGGCGTCCTCGCCAACGGCACCGAGGAGCAGATCGGCACCTGGATACCCCAGATGTACGGCACCCCCGACGACGTCAAGGTCGCCGCCTTCTGCTCCTCCGAGCCGGACGCCGGGTCCGACGTCGCCTCCCTGCGTACCCGCGCCGTCTACGACGAGGCCAAGGACGAGTGGGTCCTCAACGGCACCAAGACCTGGGCGACCAACGGCGGTATCGCCAACGTCCACGTCGTCGTCGCCTCCGTCGACGCGGAGCTGGGCTCCAAGGGCCACGCCTCCTTCATCGTGCCGCCGCACACCCCCGGCCTCTCCCAGGGGCAGAAGTTCCAGAAGCACGGCATCCGCGCCTCGCACACCGCCGAGGTCGTCCTGGAGGACGTCCGTATCCCCGGCTCCTGCCTGCTCGGCGGCAAGGACAAGCTGGACGAGCGGCTCGCCCGCGCCCGCGAGCGCGCCAGGAGCGGTGGCGAGCGGGTGAAGAACGCCGCGATGGCCACCTTCGAGGCGTCCCGTCCGGCCGTCGGTGCGATGGCCGTCGGCACCGCCCGCGCCGCGTACGAGGAGGCGCTGGAGTACGCGAAGACCCGCGAGCAGTTCGGCCGTCCGATCATCGACAACCAGGGCGTCGCCTTCCAGCTCGCCGATATGCGCACCTCGATCGACGCGGCGCGGCTGCTGGTGTGGCGGGCCTCCTGGATGGCGGTCAACGGCAAGCCGTTCACGGCTGCCGAGGGCTCGCAGTCCAAGCTCTTCGCCAGCGAGACCGCCAAGAAGGTCACCGCCCAGGCCATCCAGATCCTCGGCGGCAACGGCTTCACCCGTGAGTACCCGGTCGAGCGGATGCACCGCGACGCCGCGATCTACACGATCTTCGAGGGCACCAGCGAGATCCAGCGCCTGGTGATCGCCCGCACCCTCTCCGGGCTGCCGATCCGCTGAACCCGTACGGGGCGCGCCGCCGTGGCCGCGCGCCCCGTACGGGATCCGACCGCCGGTGCCCCCGAAAGTCCGGGGGACCGGCGGTTTTCCTTGTGCCCGGGCGGTCTACGCCAGCGCCGCGGCCGTCGCCCGGGCGAACTCCTCCGGGGCGTCCAGCATCATGTTGTGCCCGCAGCCGGGCAGCCCCACCACCGTGACGCCCGCCGCGGTCAGCCCGTCCGCGCCGGGGAAGGGCCCGTCGTCGGCCGGGTACAGGAACGTCCGGGGGATGGGCAGGCCGCAGAGCACCTCCCGGACGGACGGCGTGGTCCCGCGCACCAGGTCGACCGCGCTGCGGTGCACCGCCTCCCGCCCGGCCAGCCGCATCGTGGCCCACCACGCGTCGCCCGCCGCGGCGGCGGTCTCCGCGTCGCCGGTGCGGAACTCCTCGGCCGTCCGCGCCGCGATCCCGCGGCTGCCGCCCGCGCCCCGCTCCGACTCCAGCGCGTCGAGATTGGCGTCGACCAGCACCAGCCGCGCCACCAGCTCCGGATGGCGCGCCGCGAGCAGCACCGCGACCGTGCCGCCCATGCTGTGCGCCACCACCTCCGCGCCCGTCACCCCCGCCGCCCCCAGCGCCACCGCCACCGCGTCGGCGTGCGCCGCCATCGTGTACGGGAACGCCGTCGGCCGGTCGCTGATACCGAAGCCCAGCAGGTCCAGCAGGAGCGCCCGGGGGCCGGTGAGCAGGGGGTGGGCCGCGGTGGCGCTCCAGTAGACGGGTGAGGAGGCGCCGAGTCCGTGGAGGTGGAGGCGGGCCGGGCGCCCGGTTCCGTCGCCCGGGTGCTCGATCCAGCGGATGCGGTCGCCTGCGGGGGTCACGGCGGCATGGCGCACGGGCGGTACTCCTGATCTCGGCGGGCCCCGGACGCGGCGCCCGGCGGCCGGTCCTGCGGCCGGACGCGACGGTACCGGCCACCGGGGACGGACCTGCGGCGGGGGAGCGGGATACCCGAACTACCTTATGGAGCAGGTCAGTTGGCGGATGCGGGGTGGCCCGCCCGGGCGCCGCCGTCCGTCCGCCGCGACCGGATCTCTTGACGGGCCCCGTACCGCGCTCTACTTTTCCTTCCATAAAGCAAAACATAAATTCCATGATGCGGAATTAATGGGGTCCGGCCGCCGCCGGACCACGCCCCTGACGAGCCGACGCAGGAGTACGCGATGCCTCGAATGACAGCCGCCCGCGCCGCGGTGGAGATCCTCAAGCGGGAGGGCATCTCCCACGCCTTCGGAGTCCCGGGCGCGGCGATCAACCCCTTCTACGCGGCGCTCAAGGCCGCCGGTGGGATCGACCACACGCTCGCCCGCCATGTCGAGGGCGCCTCCCACATGGCCGAGGGGTACACCCGCACCCACCCCGGCAACATCGGCGTCTGCATCGGCACCTCGGGCCCGGCCGGGACCGACATGATCACCGGCCTCTACTCCGCGACCGGCGACTCCATCCCGATCCTCTGCATCACCGGCCAGGCACCGGTCGCGGTGATGCAGAAGGAGGACTTCCAGGCCGTCGACATCGCCGCCATCGCCGGTCCCGTCACCAAAGCCGCGACCACCGTCACCGAGGCCGCGCAGGTCCCCGGCGTCTTCCAGCAGGCGTTCCACCTGATGCGCTCCGGACGCCCCGGGCCCGTCCTCGTCGACCTGCCGATCGACGTCCAGCTCACCGAGATCGACTTCGACCCCGAGACGTACGAGCCGCTGCCCGCCTTCAAGCCCGCCGCCACCCGCGCCCAGATCGAGAAGGCGCTGGCGCTGCTCAACGAGGCCGAGCGCCCGCTGATCGTCGCCGGTGGCGGCATCATCAACGCCGACGCCTGCGAGCTGCTGGTCGAGTTCGCCGAGCTGACCGGCGTCCCGGTCGTCCCCACCCTGATGGGCTGGGGCATCCTCCCCGACGACCACGAGCTGAACGCGGGCATGGTGGGCCTGCAGACCTCCCACCGCTACGGCAACGCCACCCTCCTCGCCTCCGACTTCGTCCTCGGCATCGGCAACCGCTGGGCCAACCGCCACACCGGCAAGCTCGACGTCTACACCGAGGGCCGCACCTTCGTGCACGTCGACATCGAACCCACCCAGATCGGCAAGATCTTCGCCCCGGACTACGGCATCGCCTCCGACGCGAAGGCGGCGCTGGAGCTGTTCGTCGAGGTCGCCCGGGAGCAGCGGGCCGCGGGCGCGCTGCCGGACCGCGGCGAGTGGGCCGCCGCCACCCAGGAGCGCCGCGCCCGGCTCCAGCGGCGCACCCACTTCGACAACGTCCCGATCAAGCCGCAGCGCGTCTACCAGGAGATGAACAAGGCGTTCGGACCGGACACCCGCTACGTCACCACCATCGGCCTCTCGCAGATCGCCGGTGCGCAGATGCTGCACGTCTACAAGCCGCGCCACTGGATCAACTGCGGCCAGGCCGGACCGCTCGGCTGGACCATCCCCGCCGCCCTGGGAGTCGCCACCGCCGACCCGGACACCCCGGTGGTCGCGCTCTCCGGCGACTACGACTTCCAGTTCATGATCGAGGAACTGGCGGTCGGCGCCCAGCACCGCATCCCGTACGTCCACGTCCTGGTGAACAACGCCTACCTGGGGCTGATCCGTCAGGCGCAGCGCAACTTCGACATCGACTTCCAGGTCAACCTGGAGTTCGAGAACATCAACACCCCCGAGCTGGGCGTCTACGGTGTCGACCACGTCAAGGTCGCCGAGGGGCTGGGCTGCAAGGCGATCCGGGTGACCGAGCCCGAGCAGCTGCTGCCCGCGTTCGAGGAGGCGAAGAAGCTCGCCGCCGAGCACCGCGTCCCGGTGGTCGTCGAGGCGATCCTGGAGCGGATCACCAACATCTCGATGGCCGGTGCCGAGATCGACAAGGTCAACGAGTGGGAGGAGCTGGCCACCGAGCCCGGCCACGCCCCCACGGCGATCAAGCCGCTGAAGGTCTGACCTGCGCGTTCGCCCCGGCGGAGACGGTTGCGGAGCCCGGTTTCGGAAAGCCGTCCCCGCCGGGGCCTTCGGATGGCCGCCGTCCCGGGGCGCGCGGCGCGGCCGTCCCCGTACCGGCCGGAACACCGCTCTCCGGTTCGCTGTTCTCCTGAGTGCGGGTGCCGGAGGAACAGTGTCCCCGGGCCTGACCCTCCGCCTGTGGGGATGATCGTTCGGCTGAAGCCCCGCAGTGCCTTTCGCCGAGGGGCGACCGCCTCCGGGCCCGCACCCCGGGCGCCCCGGCCGGCTCTCCCCCCGTCCGGCCGGGGCTTTCCCCACGGGGCCGCCGACCGCCGCGGGCCGGGCCGACATGCGAGGGCGCGGGCCCCGACGCAGTCTGGAGGCATGACCGAGCACCCGCCCGTCATCGTGCATCCGCCGTCGTCCACCGGAGGCCGCCGCGTCACCGTGCACGGCCAGATCGTGGGTCTGGCCCACGGCCGCGGCGATGTCGCCGAGTTCCTGCGCCGGGCCGGACTCTGCGAACCGGCCGAGGACATCACGCTCGACGACCCGCGCCTCGTCGAATGGCGCGGCGGCGACCTGGACGACTGGCCGATCCCACCGGCCTGACCGGCATCCGGACGGCGGCGACGGCCACCCGCCCCGGAGCCGCCCGGCGCCCGCCCCGTGGCCGCCGCCCCCACCGGAACACCATGTCCGATTCCCGCCAGCGAGAGCCCCGGCCGTACCGCACAGTGGAGCGTGTACGGCCGAGAATCTCAGGAACGGACAGTCCCATGACCCACTACGCCACGTACGACAGCCCGCTGGGCGAACTCCTCCTCGTGGGCGAGGTGTCGGCGACGGCCGTCGGCGGCACCGCACTGACCGCCCTGTCCCTGCCCGGTCAGAAGGGCGGCGCCACCGTCCAGGACGGCTGGACCCACGACCCGGCGGCCTTCACCGAGGTCATCCGCCAGCTCCGCGCCTACTTCGACGGCGAACTCACCGACTTCACCCTCGAAATCGCCACCCCCGGAACGGAGTTCCGCACCCGCGTCTGGAAGGCCCTCGAAGCCATCCCGTACGGCGCCACCACCAGCTACGCCAAGCTGACCGCCGAGATCGGCGCCGCCTCCGGAGCCGTCCGCGCCGTCGGGACCGCCATCGGCGCCAACCCGGTGCTCATCGTCCGGCCCTGCCACCGCGTGATCGGCGCCGACGGCTCCCTCTCCGGCTACGCGGCCGGACCCGAGAGCAAGGAGCAGCTGCTCCGCCTGGAACACGCGCTGCCCCGCACCGCCTGACCACCGGCGCGCCCCGCCGCGACCGGGGCGCGCCACGGAACCCGACCCGCCCGCACCGGAGCCCCGCATGCCCACGACCACCGCCCGCCACCCCGCCCGCTCCGGCCTCGCGGCCCGCGTCGCCGCCACGGACCCGCGGGCCCTCGCCGCGGAACTCGACACCCTGGGCTGCGCGATGACCCCGCCGCTGCTCACCCCCGCGCAGTGCCGCGACCTCATCGCCCTGTACGACCGACCCGAACTCTTCCGCTCCACGGTGGACATGGCCCGCCACCGCTTCGGCTCCGGAAACTACCGCTACTTCGCCGACCCGCTGCCGGACCCGGTCCGGGAACTGCGCGCCGCGCTCTACCCGTTGCTGCTGCCCGTCGCCCGCGACTGGGCCGAGCGGCTCGGCCGCCCCGCGCCCTGGCCCGACACCCTCGACGCATGGCTGGAGCGGTGCCACGCCGCAGGTCAGGACAGGTCCTCCCAGATCCTGCTGCGCTACGGCCCCGGCGACTGGAACGCCCTGCACCGCGACCTCTTCGGCGATCTGGTCTTCCCGCTCCAGGTCGTCATCGGCCTCGACGTCCCCGGTGACGACTACACCGGCGGCGAATTCCTCCTCGTCGAACAGCGCCCGCGCGCCCAGTCCCGCGGCACGACGACCGTCCTGGAGCAAGGCCGCGGCCTCGTCTTCACCACCCGCGACCGCCCGGTGCGCTCCACCCGCGGCTGGTCGGCCGGGCAGATCCGCCACGGCGTCAGCACGGTCCGCTCCGGCCGCCGCCACTGCCTCGGGATCGTGTTCCACGAGGCGTGAGGGATCGGACGGCGGTCCGGCCGTGAAATCCGCGGTGTGTCCGCCCGGGTGCGTGCGAGCATGAACCGATGTGCTCCGCACCGCCCTTCGGGGACGAGCTACGGTCCCGACTCGGCACACCCCGCCGGGCCCGCCGACTGGAGAGCAGCCCGCGGTCCCGGGTGTGGCGGGCCGAGCTGTCCGGCACGCCCGTGGTCGTCAAGCAGCTCGTCGACGCCCCGGAGGCGGCCGAGCGGTACGCCCGCGAGGTCACGGCGCTGCGGCTCGCCTCCCGGGTCGACCCGCCCGTGGTGCCGAGACTCCTCGGCACCGACCCGGACGCCCGTGTCCTGGTCCTGGAGTACGTGGACGGGCAGCCGCCCCGCGAGGACTGGGTGATCGACCACGCCACGGCACTCGCCCGCCTCCACGCGGCCACCGGCGCGGACGACACCGGCGCGCTCCCCGCCTGGTCCGGCCCGACCGAAGCCGACGCCGACTCCTTCCTCACCCTCGCCCAGGCCCTCGGCGTCGCACCTCCGCCCGGTGTCCGCGCCGAGCTGGACGCCCTCGCGGACCGCCGCTCCGGCACGGAGGGCCACGCCCTGCTGCACGGCGACCCGTGCCCCGGCAACGATCTGCACACCCGCACCGGGGTCAGATTCATCGACTTCGAACAGGCCGCGCTGGGCGACGGGCTGGTGGAACTCGCCTACCTCCGCATCGGATTCCCGACCTGCTGGTGCGCCACGGCCCCGCCCCCGGCCGTGCTGCGCGCGGCGGAGTCCGCCTACCGCACGACCTGGCGCGCCGCCACGGGCACCGATGTCCCCGCCGATCTCACCGATGCCTGCGCCGCCTGGCTGCTCCGGGGTGACGCCCTGGTCCCGCGCGCCGAACGCGGCACCGTCGATCACCTGGCCGCGCTCCCGGACCGGGACTGGACCTGGGGCACGGCGACGGCCCGGCAGCGCCTCGTCCACCGCCTCGGCACCGTCAGCCGGATGACCGCCGACGCCGACGGCGGCGGCGCCCTCGACGGGCTCGGACAGCTCGCCGCGGCCGTCCGCTCCGCCATGCTCACCCGGTGGCCCACGCTCCGACCGCTGCCCCGGCAACGACCGTAGGAACACCGGGCCGTCCATCGCCGACCGGAACGCTCCGGGACGGCGGGACGAGGGAGCCCGACCCTCTCCGTCGCGCCCCGAACGCTTCCGCTTCGCCCGCGCGCCAACCCGTTGTCAGTGGTGTGCTGTTGACTGGTATGCGTGCTCGGACGGACCGCGGTCGGCCGCGGCCCGGACGGCGCCCGGCCGCCCGTGAGCCGGGTGCGCGTCCGGCCGCGCCGTCGGCCGTCCGGCCGGATCAGCAGCGAAAACGGCACCGGGGGAGGGGCGATGACGGAGAGACGTCCGACGGCGGGCGGTGGGGTGACCCAGATCACCCGCATCTCGCGGGACGGACGAGTTCGCGCCGGAATACGGCCACGGCATACAACGTTCGGTATGCACGTACCTGGCCCGCCGCGCGGCACCCCGCCCCCTTGACCCCTTCCCACCGAAGAAACCGCCGCGCCAACACCCCTTCTCCGCCCACAGGTTGACCGCACCACGCGGCGACCTCCCGCCACCTCGATCCCGGTGCGCGCAGCCGTTCCCGGGCCGCCCGGCCCGGACCCGCCGTGCGCCGGACCTCGTGCTGACACCGCCCCGCCCACCGGGCACGGCCGCGTACGAGTCGACCGCTGCCCCGCGGCGCCACCGCCGCACCGAGACCGCACCGCACCGTCCGGCCGCACACCGATGCCGGACGGACCGGTTCCGTATCCGTGTCCCTATCCGCTCCACTCTCCGCCCGGAGGCCGCAGGCATGACCCAGACGACGACGGAACAGCCACCCCGGAGCGCGCCGCCCACCGCCGCGCTCCCGGTGCCCGACCCCGGCAAGGAGCGGAGATCCGGCGGCATCGTCCCCGTCCTCGCCTTCTGCGGCATCGTCGTCGCCGTGATGCAGACGCTGCTCGTGCCGGTCATCAAGGACCTGCCGACGCTGCTGGGCACGGCACCGAGCAACGCCACATGGGTACTGACCGCCACCCTGCTCTCCGGCGCCGTCGCCACACCCATCATGGGGCGCCTCGGCGACCTCTCGGGGAAGCGGAAGATGCTCCTCGCCAGCCTCGCCGTCATGGTCGTCGGCTCGCTGATCTGCGGCTTCACCGACAACCTGATCGTCATGATCGTCGGCCGGGCGCTCCAGGGCTTCGCCATGGGCGCGATACCGCTCGGCATCGGCATCATGCGTGACGAACTCCCCAAGGAGCGCCTCGGTTCGGCGATGGCGCTGATGAGCTCGTCCATCGGCGTCGGCGGCGGCCTCGCCCTGCCCGTCGCCGCCCTCGTCGCCCAGCACGCCGACTGGCACGCCCTGTTCTTCCTCGCCGCCGGGCTCGGCGTCCTGTCGATGCTGCTGGCCCTGCTCGTCGTACCGGAGACCGCCGTCCGGGCACCCGGACGCTTCGACCTGCTCGGCGCCCTCGGCCTCTCCGCCGGACTGATCGCGCTGCTCCTGCCGATCACCAAGGGCAGCGACTGGGGCTGGGGTTCGCCCACCACCCTCGGGCTGTTCGGCCTCGCCCTGCTCATCCTGGTGCTGTGGGGCGTGATGGAGCTCCGCCTCGCCGACCCCCTCGTCGATCTGCGCACCAGCGCCCGGCGTGAAGTCCTCCTCACCAACCTGGCGTCCATCACCGTCGGCGTCGCGTTCTACGCCATCTCCCTGGTGCTGCCCCAGGTGCTCCAGCTGCCGGCCTCCACCGGCTACGGTCTCGGCCAGCCGATGGTGATCGCCGGGCTCTGCGTGGCGCCGCTCGGCCTGACGATGATGCTGGTCGCCCCGGTCTACGCCCGCCTCGCCGCCCGCCGCGGCCCGAAGGTGACCCTCCTCCTGGGCATGCTGATCATCGGCGTCGGCTACGGCGCCGGGATCGGCCTGATGAACGCCCCCTGGCAGACCGTCATCATCGCGGTGGTCGTGGGCGCCGGTATCGGTCTGGCGTACTCCTCGCTGCCCGCCCTGATCATCGGCGCCGTCGACCCGTCCGAGACCGGCGCCGCCAACGGTCTGAACACCCTGATGCGGTCCATCGGGACGTCGGTGTCGAGCGCCGTCATCGGCATGGTGCTGGCCCATATGTCCACCACCCGGGGCCCGGTCACCTACCCGACGATGGCCGGGTTCCGGACCTCCTTCGTGATCGCCACCGGCGCGGTCCTCCTCGGCGTCGTCTTCGCCGCGTTCCTGCCCGCGCAGCGCCGCGCCGCCCGCCCCACCCTCGTCGCCGGGAACACCGAAGGGGAGCCGGAGACCGCGGGCGCGGGCACCGCCGGACTCACCGTGGAGCGGGCCGACGCGGCCGCCCGGGCCGGTGTGCGGGGCGGGATCCGGACCGCGGCGGGGGCGCCCGTGGCGGGAGCCAGCGTCACCCTCATCGACCGGCGGGGCCGCCAGGCCGGTGTCACCACCACCGACGCCGCGGGACGCTTCGCCCTCCCGGACCCGGGCGCGGGCAGCTATGTCCTCACCGGCGCCGCCCCCGGCCACACCCCGCACGCCCTCGCGCTCAGCTGCGGCGGCGCCCCCGTGGACGTCCTGCTCACGCTGACCGGCGCCGCGCGGCTCACCGGCACGCTCTCCGGCGGGGCGCGGGGCGCCGCGCTCGCCGGGGGCGGGGTCGTCGTCACCGATGCCGAGGGCGCGGTGGTGGGCCGGGCGACCACCGGCGCCGACGGCCGCTGGGAGATCCGCGAACTGCCCTGCACTCTCTGCACGGTGGCCTTCAGCGCCCCCGGACACCGGCCCGAGGCCCGCACCGTCGATCTGGCGGACACCTCCGGGGCCACCGGCTGCGAGGAGATACGGCTGCTGCCGGTGGCCTCGGTACGCGGCACGGTCCGGGGCCCCGGCGGGGCGCCGCTCGCCGACGCTGCCGTGACGGTCCTGACGGACGGCACGGTCGCGGGCCACACCGTCACCGGCCCGGACGGCGCCTTCGCCTTCGACGGGCTGACCGGCGGCGACCTGACGCTCACCGCGTCCGGGTATCCGCCCCGCGCCACCCCGATATCCCTCACCGCGGGCGGCCACCGGACGCTCGACGTGGACCTGGTCCAGCCGTCGTCCGACGAGTCGGGCCGGACCGGGGGCGCTTGAGCCCGGGGGACCGTCGCTCACCCGGGGCCGGGCACCTACGGCCCGGCCCCGGGGCGGGTCCCCGCCGTGCTCACTTCAGGTCGATCCGGAACACCTTGTCCGAACCGGCACCGCCGTCACCGTTGTTGTCGGCGTTGGTGGTCGTCAGCCACAGCGCCTTCTTGCCGGGCACGCTCTCGACGGTGCGCAGCCGCCCGTAGTCCTTGGTGTAGTACGCCTTGGGGGTTCCGGCGTCGGTGCCGTCGACGGGGATGCGCCAGAGCCGCTGGCCGCGGAGTGCCGCCATGTAGAGCGCGCCGTCCGCGTAGGCGACGGCGCTGGGTGAGGCGTCCTTGACCGGCCACTGGCGCTTCGGGTTGGTCATCCCGCTCTCCGAGCAGTTGCCCTCGCAGATGGGCCAGCCGTAGTTCTTGCCCGCCTCGATGAGATTCAGCTCGTCGTACTTGGCGTTGCCGAACTCCGCCTCCCACAGGCGGCCCTGGGCGTCCCAGGTCAGGCCCTGCGGATTGCGGTGGCCCATGGAGTAGACGAGGTTGCCGAACGGGTTGCCCGGCGCCGGTTTGCCGTCGGGTGTCATCCGCAGGATCTTGCCGTTGAGGGACTTCTTGTCCTGCGCCAGATCGGGGGTCTGGGCCTCGCCCGTGGTGGCGTAGAGCAGCCCGTCGGGGCCGAACTTGATGCGTCCGCCGTTGTGGTATGTGTTCTTCTTGATCCCCTTGACCAGCACGGTGTAGTCGCTGAGCTTGCCGTCCTGGTAGGTGAGGCGGGCGATGCGGTTGCCCTCCTTGGCGGTGTGCATCACGAAGACATGGTGGTCGGTCTTCCACTTCGGCGACACCGCGATGCTCAGCAGCCCGCCCTCGCCGCCGGTGGTCACCACCTCGGGCACCTTGCCGACCTGCTTCTTCTTGCCGTCCTGGGTGAGGGTGAAGACCTTGAAGGTGTCCCGCTCCGTCAGCAGCGCGGACCCGTCGGGGAGCCAGCTCAGGCCCCAGGGGATGGACCAGCCCTCCGAAACGGTCACCGGTTTGCCGGGCGCGGAATCGGCCACGGCTGCCGGGCCGTGGGCGCCCGCCGGATGCGTGGGTCCCGCCGTGGCCGGTCCGGCCGTACCGGCGGCGAGCAGCAGCCCGGCGGCCACGGCGGACGCGCCGAGACTGGGGAGCGAGAGGCGGTGGGTGTCGAAGGGGCTGCGCTTGCGCATGGGGGCCTCCGGGTCAGGAAGGTGCGGCAGGACAGAGCCGGGGGAGCGGTGGCGCGGGCGGTACGTGGCGGGACACCGGTCCTCGGCCACGGCGATCGGGCACGGAACGCCCCACCCCGTCCGGGCACGGGGCCGACGGCGGACCGCCAAAAGCTGATAGGAAAGTTTCCTGTTTGTTGACTGGCCGGGAACCTACTGCGGGCCCCGCACACCGTCAAGAGACCCGACGGAGGAGCGAAGGGCACACAGACGGGGGCGCGGAACCCGGTGGCACCCCGCCGGGCGCGCGGCCCGCCGCCCGGCGAGAGGCGCGCGCCACGTCCGCCGCCCGTGGCGAAGTACAGCGCCGGACCGGTCACCACCTGCGGAACCGCCGGGCGGGTGAGCCGGGTTGGCAGCCGGGGACCCGGCTCGGCGGCCCGGTGCAGGGCCCGGCGCCGAGGCCGACTCGCCGCACGGCGGGCAACGGGCGCCGAGGCAAGCGCGCCCCGCGCGAACTCCCCGCCCCCGGCGCCCCTTCCGCCCGCCCGGCGCCCTCCGAGCCTCCCGCTGCCGTCGCCCGTTTCCCCGCGAAGCGACGCACCCCGAACGCCCCAACGCGCCGCGATCCGCGCCGCGTTGCTCCATTCCGGCACGGCACCACCCCGGGACCTCCCATCCGTCCATCCGTTCAGCATCCGGAATGTGCCCCCGCAGATGTCGCCGACGTGTCGGAAACCGTCCGCGTCCCGTGAGCGCACCCGAACAGGCCGTCCCACCAGGCGCGTTACCCGTGAGACGGAGTGCGGGTCCGGTGTCCCGTGGGGAAATGGACCGGACCAATGCGGTGCCGCCCCATTGACTCCGGCGCGCGTCGGCGGTGATTCTGCGGTGCGGTACGGAGCGTCACGGCGCGGCAGGTGCACCGGGCATGCCCGGTCGGCCGGGACGGTGCCGTGCCGCATGCCTTGCCTGTCCAACACACCTGCTCCGTACGGTGGTTGAGGGCGTCCAAGGCGTCGACGGCGTGGTCGGCGCGGGTGGCGCCCGGGGCATGTGACGGCCGTGTCCGAAACTCTCCGTTCCCATCACCTGCAATCAGCGAAGGGCGGAACCCCCATGACCAGCCTGCAGACCGTACGCACCCCGCACACCACGGACGCCCCGGCCGCCGGGACTCCGGCGACCGCACCCCGTCCGCACGGCGTCGCCGCCCGGCCCGCGACCACCTGGGCCACCCCCGGCTACACCGTGATCGACACCGCGCTCGAAGTCACCGCGTACCGCCTCGCCGACCGCTGACCCACCGACCGCACCCGCCGCCGACCTGCGCGGACGCGCACCGTCGGCGGGCGCGCCGGTGACCGGGCCGACGGCCGCGGACGCCGGCGCCGCGGCGCGTGCCCACCCGCAACGGCCGGGCACGCGCCCCCGGAACGGCCACCCCCACACCTCTCACCCCCCACCAACCCCGCGCACCGCCGCCCGCGCACCCCGGAGCGCGCGCCCACCCGGGCGTCCGCCACGGGGGAGCGTGCCGCGGCGGAAGGGATGGAGATCGCGCCATGAACGGCCTGCAGGGAGACCCGACCCCCGACCACTGCGTCCCTCCGGCGGCCCGGGCCTCCTTCGAGGAGCGCCTGCGCACCGTCGCACGCGAGCACTACCACGACCGTCATCCCTTCAACGTCCGGATGCACGAGGGGGAGTTGACCCCGGACGAGCTGCGCCGCTGGATCCGTAACCGGTTCCACTACCAGCGCCACATCCCCGTCAAGGACGCCCTGATCACCGCGAAACTCGGCACGCCCGAACTGCGCCGGATGTGGCTGCGGCGGATCCGTGACCACGACGGCGACCGCGAGGGCGAGGGCGGCATCGAGCGCTGGCTGCGGCTGGGGGAGGCCGCCGGGATCGACCGCGCCGTCCTGCTGGACGAGTCCGGGGTGCTGCCCGGCGTCCGTCTCGCCGTCGAGGGCTATGTGAACTTCTGCCGACTGCGCTCCCCGCTGGAGGCGGTCGCCGCCTCCCTCACCGAACTGTCCGCCCCGGACATCATGCGCACCCGCATCGGCGCCTTCGAACGCCACTACCCGTGGATCGAGCGGGACGGCCTGACCTACTTCCACGACCGGCAGGGGCAGGGCAGCCGGGACAGCAAGGAAGCCCTCGCCCTCGTCCTCGACGGCGCCCGGACCGAGGCGGACCAGGACCGCGCCGTCGCCGCCCTCACCTTCAAGTGCGACGTCCTCTGGTCGCTCCTCGACGCGGTCGAACGCGGTGGCCGCCCGCCCGCCGCCGACCCGGCCGGAGCCCGCCCGTGACCACCTGGCGCCCGGGCCCCGCCCCCGGCGTCCTCCTCCGCGCCGACCGGGTCCGCGGCGTCGACCTGCTGCTCCTGCCCGAACGCGTCGTGGTGCTGGAGGGCTCGGCGGGCGAGGTGCTGCGGCTCTGCGACGGCACCCGCGACGTCCCGCAGATCGTCCGGGAACTGACCGCCCGCCACCCCGACGCGCCGATCGCCGACGAGGTCCCCGCCTTCCTCGACCGCGTACGGAAGGAGGGCTGGCTGCGATGACCCCGCACCCCGCCCCCGACGACGGGCCCGCGCCCGGCGCCATGGCACCTCCGCCGCCCTGGGCGCTGCTCGCCGAGCTGACCCACGCCTGCCCGCTGCACTGCACCTACTGCTCCAACCCCCTCGAACTCGCCGCCCGCAGCACCGAGCTGACGCTCCCCGAATGGCAGGACACCTTCCGTCAGGCCGCCGACCTCGGCGTCGTCAGCGCCCATCTCTCCGGCGGCGAACCGCTGCTCCGCGCCGACCTCACCGAGATCGTCGCCGCGGCCGACGGGGCGGGCATCCACACCCAGCTGATCACCAGCGGCGTCGGGCTGACCCGCGAGCGGCTGGCCGCGCTCACCGGCGCCGGACTGCGCAGCGTCCAGCTCTCCGTCCAGCACGCCGACGCGGCGGCGGGCGACCGGATCGCCGGGCGGCGCCGCGCCCACACCGAGAAGGAGCGCGCCGCGGCCCTCGTCACCGACGCCGGACTCCCGCTCGGCCTCAACGTCGTGCTGCACCGCCACAACCTCGCCGCCCTCGACGCACTGATCGACCTCGCCCCTGCCTGGGGCGCCGGACGTATCGAGCTGGCCAACACGCAGTTCTACGGCTGGGCGCTGCTCAACAAGGCCGAACTGCTGCCCACCCGGGCACAGTTGGCCGAGGCCGAGGAGACCGTACGGCGTCGGCGGCGGGAGTTGGACGGCCGGGTCGAGGTGATCTGGGTCGTCCCCGACCACTTCGACGGCACCGCCAAACCCTGCATGGGCGGCTGGGGCGCCGTCTCCCTCACCGTCACCCCCGACGGCACCGTCCTGCCCTGCCCGGCTGCCGCCGCCCTCCCCGGGCTCGACCCGCCCGGCGTCCGCGACCGGCCGCTGCGCTGGATCTGGGAGCGCTCCCCGGCCTTCGCCCGCTACCGCGGCACCGACTGGATGCGCGAGCCCTGCCGCAGCTGCGCGCTGCGCGAGCGGGACTTCGGTGGCTGCCGCTGCCAGGCGTACGCCCTCACCGGGGACGCCGCCGCCACCGACCCGGCGTGCCGCCACTCCCCGCACCACACCGTCATCCGTGACCTGGTGGACGCACCCGCGCCACCGTCCCGCGCGCTGGGCCGCCCCCGGCGACCCGGCCGTCCGTCCCCGTCCCGCAGAGTGGAGAACCCCTGATGGATCGCGCCACCTCCCCCACCCGCCGCCGCGCCCTGGTCGGCGCCGTGGCCGCGACGCTCCTGGCCACCGCCGCCACGGCCGGTGCCGCCGGCCCCTCCGCCGCCGCGCCGCCCGCGCACACCCCGAAGGCCACCCCGCCGATGGCCGCCGCGCCCTACGAGTACCTCGGCTGGGGCGACCCGCAGCCGCCCGCCGACGTGATGAAGGCGACCGGCATCAAGTGGTTCACCCTCGCCTTCATCCTCTCCGA
The DNA here is from genome assembly GCF_000718015.1 of Streptomyces catenulae. Taxonomy (GTDB): domain Bacteria; phylum Actinomycetota; class Actinomycetes; order Streptomycetales; family Streptomycetaceae; genus Streptomyces; species Streptomyces catenulae. The sequence goes on from NZ_JODY01000006.1 coordinate 91,794, forward strand.
CGGCGGCTGCAACCCCGCCTGGGACGGCGAACGGCCGCTGACCGGCGGCAGCGACGCCAAGGCGATCGACGCGATCCGCGCGGGCGGCGGGGACGTCGTCATCTCCGCCGGTGGCTGGAGCGGCAACAAGCTCGGCGAGAAGTGCACCAGCGCCGATGCCCTGGCCGGTGCGTACCAGAAGGTCATCGACGCGTACCACCTCAAGGCCCTCGACATCGACATCGAGGACACCGAGATGAGCAACGCCACCGTCCGGCAGCGGGTCGTCGACGCCCTGAAGAAGGTCAAGGACGCCAACCAGGGGCTCGTCACCTACGTCACCATGGGCACCACCCCCGAGGGCCCGACCGACGAGGGCAAGGACCTCATCCGCCGCGGCGCCAAGGCGGGGCTGGACAACGACGGCTGGGTGGTCATGCCGTTCGACTTCGGCAGCCACACCGGCACCATGGGCGAGGCCACCGTCAGCGCCCTCGACGGTCTCGCCGCCGACGTCAAGGCGGCCTACGGCTACAGCGAGGACGACGCCTACCGGAGGATCGGCGTCTCCTCCATGAACGGCCACACCGACGAGGACGACGAGAACGTCACCCTCGACGACTTCCGGAAGATCCTCGACTACGCCCGCGCCCACCATCTGGCCCGCTTCGCCTACTGGGCGGTCAACCGCGACCGCTCCTGCGGCTCCGGCAGCGACGGCGACAGCTGCAGCGGCGTCGACCAGGAGCCCTACGCGTACACCAAGATCGTGGCGCAGTACGAGGGCTGAGCGCGGAGGAGGAGCGGAGCGGCGGCCCCCGGAGCACCGGGGGCCGCCGTACGTCCGTGGTGTGGCGCACGTATGACGGTGCGTCAGGCGCGGTAGGTCACGCGGCCTCGACGACCTCCGCGCGCACCGCCTGCGTCCAGTTCTCCAGCAGCGTCGCGTACTCCGTCATGTCCTGCGCCGTCCACGTCCAGCTGGGCCGGGCGCAGACGAAACGGCGGATCGCTTCGTTGGCCTCGGCGGCAGGGGCGGGCACGCCCGAAAGGGCGGAAGGAGGAGGGGACATGGCAGACATGCTAGGGGCAGTCACTGACATTTCCGCACCCCGTGCACGGCCCCGCCCGGCCCCCGGCGCCGTACCCATGAGCCTCGTCCGTCCCCCAACTCCCGGCTGACCAGCGCAAACAGCGGAACGTTCCCCAAGGGTTCGCTGGCTGCATGTGTCCCTTCCCACACGCTCAGCGACCACCCCGGGCCCGGGAGCCTCATCCCGCCGACTCCGCCGCGTGCGGGGCGAGCACCCCGGCGCCGATGAGCGCGAACAGCGCGACGCCCAGCACGATGCGGTAGATCACGAACGGCAGGAAGCTCTTCGAGCTGATGAACCTCATGAACCAGGCGATCACCGCGTACCCCACGGCGAACGCGACGACGGTGGCGAGCAGCGTCGGGCCCCACGCGACGTGGCCCTCGCCCACGTCCTTCAACTCGTAGAGCCCGGAGGCGAGGACGGCGGGGACGGCGAGCAGGAAGGAGTAACGGGCGGCGGACTCACGGGTGTAGCCCATCAGCAGACCGCCGCTGATCGTGGCGCCGGAGCGGGAGACGCCCGGGATCAGCGCCATCGCCTGGCAGACGCCGTAGAGCAGACCGTCGCGGACGGTCAGGTCGCCGAGGTCCTTGCGGCGGGCGGCCGCGCGGTGGCGTCCGCCGTGCTCCGCCCGCGCCGCCCGCCGGTCCGCGAAACCCAGCACGAGGCCCAGCACGATCAACGTGGTGGCGATCAGCCGCAGATCGCGGAAGGGCCCCTCGATCGCATCCTTCAGCGTCAGCCCCAGCACCCCGATCGGCACCGACCCCACGATCACCAGCCAGCCCGTCCGCGCGTCCTGATCGCTCCGCATCCGGCGGTCGAACAGCGACCGCGCCCACGCCGAGACGATCCGCGCGATGTCGGCGCGGAAGTACAGCAGCACGGCGGCTTCGGTACCGATCTGGGTGATGGCGGTGAACGCCGCGCCCGGATCGTGCCAGCCCGCGAACGCGGCGGTCAGCCGCAGATGGGCGCTGGAGGAGACGGGCAGGAACTCGGTCAGCCCTTGGACGAGTCCGAGGACGAAGGAAGCGAACCAGCTCATGGGGCGGCAATCCCGGGATGAGGCCACCCGCCCCCGCCCGCCCCCGCGCGCCGCCGGGCGTCGGGGAAGCGGCACGGCACGGCGGACGGCGAGGCGATCATGTGGCGGCCCGGGCACCGTAACGACGGAAGGTGTACGGCGGACCACACCCGGACGGCCACCGGGTGACCGCGGGTCAGCCGCCGCGCAGCGCCGCCCGCTTACGCCAGGCGAACCCCGCCGCCACCAGCCCGCTCACCGCGATGAACGCCATCGCGAGCAGGAACGCCGGGGAGGTGGGGGCGGTCGCCCGCGCCCCCGCGACCGTGTACGCCACGGTGTTGGGGACGCTGCCCACCGCGGTGGCCAGCAGAAACGACGACCAGCGCATCCGGGAGACCGCGGCGCAGTAGTTGGTCCCCCAGAACGGCAGCCCCGGCAGCAGCCGGACCACCAGCATGGAGCGGAAACCGTGCTCGCTCAGCTGCCGGTCGGCGGCGGTCAGCCACCGCGCCCGCAGCATCCGCCGCAGCGCGTCCTGCCCCAGCCACCGGCCGAGCCCGAACGCGAACCCGGCGCCCAGCACCGTCCCGGCGAGCGCGGTGACGCTCCCCGAACTGCTGCCGAACACCGCGCCCGCCGCGAGGTTCAGGAACGGCCGCGGTACGAACGCGGTGGTGCACACGCCGTACGCCACGGCGTAGACGACCAGCCCACCGGGCCCCGTCATCGGCTCCGGCAGCTCCCCGGTCAGCAGCCGCTGCGGCTGCCACCACACCATCGCCGCCGCCGCGCAGGCCAGCACCACCGCGAGCAGCGCCAGCCGGCACCAGGGGGAGAGGAGCAGGCGCGCGGCGCGCGCGGCGGGACCGTCGGAGGGCGCGGCGGGTTCGAACACGTCGGGAGCGTAACCGACCGGCACCCGCCCACCAGGGGTCCGTGAGGCGCGCCGCTCAGGGTGGCGCCGCGGGCGCGCACGGCCGCCCTCGCCGCGCCCCGTCCCCGCCCCGTCCGCGCCCGCCCGGCACAATGGGGGAGTGGACGCACCCTCCGAGCCGATACCGGTCATCCGTGCCGTGGACGGCGGCACCGCCCGACTCCTGCCCGACGTCGACCGGCCCCGGGCCCGGCTGCTGACCGTCGACGGCGCCCCGCAGTCCTACGTGGACCTCGACGCCCCCGACCACCTGGAGTTCGAGTACGTCCGCCGCCTCGCCCACGTCCTGGACGAGGCGGCACCACCCGGGGAACCGCTCGACGTGCTCCACCTCGGCGGCGGCGCGATGACCCTGCCCCGCTACGTCGCCGCCACCCGCCCCGGCTCCCGCCAGCAGGTCGTCGAGGCCGACCGGGGGCTGCTCGCCCTCGTCGCCGACGAACTGCCGCTGCCCGCCGGGAGCGGCGTCACCGTCCACGCGGGCGACGCCCGGCAGGCGCTGGAGGAGGCGCCCGCGGCCACCGCCGACCTCGTCATCGGCGATGTCTTCGGCGGCTCGCGGGTCCCCGCGCATCTGACCACCGTCAGCTACGCCCGCGCCGTGGCCCGTGTGCTGCGCCCCGGCGGGATCTACGCGGCGAACCTCGCCGACGGCGCCCCCTTCACCTTCCTGCGCGGTCAGCTCGCGGGCGCCGCCGCGGTCTGGCCCGAGGTGGCGCTGATCGCCGAACCCTCCGTGCTCCGTGGCCGCCGCTTCGGCAACACCGTCCTCGTCGCCTCCGACGCCCCGCTGCCGCTGGCCGCGCTGACCCGCCGCGCGGCCGGTGACGCCTTCCCGGCACGGGTGACGCACGGCGCCGCGCTGCGGCGGCTGACCGGCGACGCCGTCCCGGTGGCGGACGCCGACGCGGTCGCCTCGCCCGAGCCGCCGCAGGGCGCGTTCAGCCTCGGCTGACCGGCCGGACGGCCCGCCGCCTCAGCCGACCACCGGATCCTCCGCCGCGGGCGGCGTCGCCGGTGGCGTCACGCCCGCCGCCGCGACCGTGGTCCGCCGGGTCAGTTGCCGTACGTCCGGGACGCACAGCACCGCCGCGGTCAGCAGCACGACCACACCGGCGCACCCCCACAGCGCGGTGTGCAGACCGACGGCTTCCTGTACGGGACCGGCGAGCGCGGTGGCCAGCGGGATCCCGGCGAGCGAGCCCAGCCAGTCGTAGGAGGAGACCCGGGAGAACTTCTCCTCCGGGATCTCCTGGTGCAGCGCCGTCATCCAGGTCACCGAGAAGATCTCCACGGAGACGCCGGTCAGCGCCATCACCACGGTCAGCCACCCGGCGGGGAGCGGCACCGCCAGCGCCGCCGAGGGCAGGGCGAGCGGGAAGATGCAGAGCGAACCGGTGAGCAGCAGCCGCCGGGGGCGGTAGCGGGTCATCAGCAGCGCCCCGGCCAGGGTGCCCGCGCCGAACGCGCCGAGCGCCACGCCCCAGGGCCCCGGGCCGCCCAGGTGCGCCTCGGCGACCAGCGGGCCGTAGACCGCCTCCGCCGCCGCGATCACCGCGTTGACCAGGGCGAACTGCACCACCACCGACCACAGCCAGGGCCGTGAGATCACCTCGCGCCAGCCGTCGCGCAGCGACCGGAGCATGCCGACGTCGCCGGTACGCGGCGGCACCCCGCTCACATCGAGGAAGGCGCGCAGCGCCCCGGCGCAGGCGAAGGCCACCGCGTCGGCGGCGAGCACCCAGCCCGGTCCGACGGCCGCGATCAGCGCGCCGCCGAGCGCGGCGCCGCCGATGTTGGCGCCGTTCATGCCCATCCGGAACACCGCGAACGCCCGCGCCGAGTGCTCCCCGGAGACGCTGGCGAGGACCATGCCCTCCGAGGCGGGCGCGAAGAACGCCTGCCCGGTGCCGCCCAGCGCCGCGAGCACCGCCATCTGCCACAGCCGCGGCTCCCCGGCCAGCACCAGCAGCGCGAAGGCGCCCTGGGAGACGCAGCTGAGGGCGTTGGCCGCGACCATCACCCGGTGCCGCGGCAGCCGGTCGGCGAGCGCCCCGCCGACCAGCACCAGCGCGATCAGCGGCACGGTGCGGGCGGCGGCGACCAGCCCGACGTCGGTGGCGGAGCCGCCCGCCCCCAGGACGGCGAAGGCGGCGGCGATCAGCGCGCCGGAGTGGCCGAGCCCGGAGACGACCGTGGCGGCCGTGAGGATCGTGTAGTTCCGCCCCGCCCAGGTGGGCCGAGCCCTCACCGCCGCACCGCTGACACGAGGGCCGGGCGTACGGGGCGGGGGAGCGGGCCGGGTCTCCCGGGCGCTGGTGCGGTCGTCATGGGGGTCAACGATAAGTGCCGCACGGATGCCGCCGGGCGGGGCCTTCCCCGACAAGCTACTCGTAGGTAACATGACGCGCATGTCTTCCGAGCCCCTGCCGTCCATCGGCGCGATGATGGCGGCCTCCGTGCCGATGGTCCGCACCCTCAACCTCGAATTCACCGAGACCACGCCCGAGCGCGCCGTCGTCCGGCTGCCCGATCAGCCCGCCTTCCACAACCACGTCGCCGGACCGCACGCCGGGGCGATGTTCACCCTCGCCGAGTCCGCCAGCGGCGCCATCGTGATGAGCGCCTTCGGCTCCGAGCTGCACCGCGCCGTCCCGCTCGCCGTCGGCGCCGAGATCGGCTACAAGAAGCTCGCGATGGGCCCCGTCACCGCCACCGCGGAGCTGGGCCGCCCCGTCGCCGAGGTGATCGCCGACCTCGACGCCGGGCAGCGCCCCGAATTCCCCGTGAACGTCACACTCACCCGCGAGGACGGCGCGGTGACCGGTGAGATGTCCATCGTCTGGACTCTCCGCCCGAACAACTGATCCCGCCTTCACCTCTCCTTCCGGACGTTCCCCGGCGCGTGCGCGACCCCGCCCGCGCGCCGGGGTGTCGAGTACGCTTCCCAGGCGCGCCCATCCGGGCGCGCCGGGGGAATCGGATGCACCGGCTTCGGTGACACCGGCAGCGGCCCACGGGGGCCCGACACCATGCGGAGGAAGCGGCTTTGCACATCCAGGAGTGGCTGGCGACGGTACCGGCCATCAGCGTGTACCTCCTGGTCGGAGTGGTCATCGGGGTGGAGAGCCTGGGCATTCCGCTGCCGGGTGAGATCGTCCTCGTCAGCGCGGCGATCCTGGCCGCCACCCAGGACCACATCGACCCCTTCGTACTGGGTGCCTGCGCGTCGGCCGGTGCGATCATCGGCGACTCGATCGGCTACCTCATCGGCCGCAAGGGCGGGCAGCCGTTGCTGGACTGGGCGGGCCGCAAGTTCCCCAAGCACTTCGGGCCCGACCATGTCGCGATGGCCGAGGAGAAGTTCCACAAGTGGGGCATGTGGGCGGTCTTCATCGGCCGCTTCATCGCCCTGCTGCGGATCTTCGCCGGTCCGCTGTCGGGCGTCCTGAAGATGCCGTACTGGAAGTTTCTGATCGCCAATATCCTCGGCGGCATCGTCTGGGCCGGTGGCACCACCGCCCTCATCTACAGCGTCGGCGTGGTCGCCGAGGCATGGCTCCAGCGCTTCTCCTGGCTGGGCCTGGTCGCCGCCCTGCTCTTCGGCGTCGGCTCGTTCCTCCTCATGAAGCAGCGCGCCAAGAAGGCCGCCGCCGCCCGCGAGGCGGCCGAGGAGAAGCCGGTCGGCGCCTCGACCGACTGACCCGTCCTCGTCTCTCCCGGCCCGGTGGCTGCTGCCGCCGGGCCGGTGGCGTTCAGCGGGTGAACCAGATCTCCGGCCCGCCCTCGCGCCACTCGCAGATCCCCGCGTCGTCCCAGATCAGATCGGCCGCCGGGAACCCGGCGCGGCGCAGGATGGCGGCGATGTCGCCCGGCCGCCGGGCCCGCCCGACGTCCTGCCCGTGGAGCGTGACGCGCCGCCCGCCCGAGCAGGGCGGGTGCACGATGACGGGTGCGCGTCGCATGGCCCCAGCCTGCCCGCCGCCCCTCTTGATCGCATGCCGGGGGTACGGGCCGGGTGACCGTGCGTGAGGACGGCCCGCCCGCCCTCCGGGGCGTCACCGACGGGGGTCGGACGTCTGTCGGCGGCGCGGGCGAGCTGTCGGCAGTGTGTCGGTGCCGACTGCGATCTTGAGGGGACCGGTGCTCCCCGCGAGCACACCGTCCCGAGCCGAGGAGCCCGCCATCGTGTCCACCGCATCCCGGAGCCGACCCTGGGACGTGCACCGGCTCCCGTCGGCCGAGGACAGCACCTTCCTGGTCACCGGCGGCAACGCCGGGATCGGCTACTTCGTCGCGGAACAGCTCGCCGCCACCGGCGCCGTCGTCGTCCTCGGCAGCCGGGACCGGGCCAAGGCCGACGCCGCCACCGCGTCGATCCGCTCCCGGGTCCCCGGCGCCCGGCTGCGCCACCTTCCGCTGGACCTCGCCGATCCGCAGTCCCTGGAGACCGCCGCGGACAGGCTGGAGCTGGACCGTCTCGATGCGGTGGTCCACAACGCGGGGATCGCGCTCGACGACCCGCCGCGCCGGGAGACCGCCGACGGCCGGGAGCTGATGTTCGCCACCAACCACCTCGGCCACTTCGCGCTCACCCGGTGGCTGGCGCCCCTGCTGTCCGCGGCACCGGCCGCCCGCGTCGTGACCGTCGGAAGCTTCGCCGCCCGGTCCGAGCGGCTGGACCTGGACGATCTCCAGTCGGACCGGGACTACCGGCCCAAGCGCACCTACGGCCGGTCGAAGCTGGCGCAGATGTGCTTCGGCTTCGCCCTCGACCGGCGGCTGCGCGCGGTCGGCAGCACGGTGATCAGCGTCGTCGCCCACCCCGGCGGCGCGCTGGACGGACTCACCCCGTCCCGCCCGGCGGTCCGGGTGACCACCCCTGGCGAACGGCTGCGCGCCCTGCCCGCCGGACTCCTGGTGCAGGGCAAGGAGGCCGGGGCGTGGTCCGTGGTCCGCGCGGTCCTCGACCCGGAGGTGGCGGGCGGGGACCTCTGGGGCCCGAAGGTCTTCGGGCTGCGGGGCGCCCCACGGCGGGAGCCCGTCCCCGCGCACATGACCGACCCGGCCACCGCCGACCGCCTCTGGACGCTCAGCAGCGAACTGGTCGGCACCGACCCGGGCCTGGGCTTCCGGTAGCCCCGCGGCGGCACCCGGGGCGGCCGCCCGGCGGGCCCACCCGCCCCGCGGGACATCCGCCCGCCGTGGCCGCGCCGGGTCCGCCGCCGGGCGAGGCCGCCTGACGCGCCGTCCGTCCCGTCGCCTACTGTGCACCCGGCGCGATCCGCACGGACGAAGGAGAACGGTAATGGCGCAGGGCGCACTCATCGCGGGCGTGGGCAACACCGCACCGGTCGTCGACCCGGAGGCGTTCACCGCCCCGACCTCGGTCGTGCTGGGGGAGGTGGCCCTCGCCGCCCGGGCGAGCATCTGGTACCAGGCGGTGCTGCGCGCCGACTGCGGCCCGATCACCGTCGGCGCCGGCAGCAACATCCAGGACAACTGCACCGTCCACGTCGACCCCGGCTTCCCGGTGACCGTCGGCGCCGGGGTCTCCGTCGGCCACAACGCCGTACTGCACGGCTGCACCGTCGAGGACGACGTCCTGATCGGCATGGGCGCCACCGTCCTCAACGGCGCGCACATCGGCGCCGGTTCGCTGATCGCCGCGCAGGCGCTGGTGCCCCAGGGCATGGTCGTCCCGCCCGGTTCGCTGGTCGCCGGGGTCCCCGCCAAGGTCAAGCGGGAGCTGACCGACGAGGAGCGCGACGGCATCAGGCTGAACGCCGCCGTCTACCAGGACCTCGCGGATTCCCACGCCGCCGCGTTCACCGACTGACCCACGGCCCCGACCGCACCGCCGCCGGTCTGGGGTGAAGATCACAGGGGCGGGCGCGACCGGGCGCCCGGCGCGCTGAGTACGGTGTGCGAGTGGTGTCGAACAAGAACGTGTTCTCCTCCCTCGCCGCCTGGCGGCGCCGGGCCGCTTCGCGCGCCGTGCACCGCGGGACCCGGTGGATGAGCCGGGCGGGCGCGGTCACCGCCGAGCGCCCCGGACCGTACCGCTTCCGCGCCATCGGCCCCGGCACCCGCCTCGCCTTCCCGCAGGGCACGGTCTTCGGCGATCCCTGGATAGCGATGGGCGAGCACTGCATCATCGCCCAGGACGTCACCCTCACCGCCGGGATGATGCCCGACCTCGACCTGGGCCCCGACCCGATCCTCACCCTCGGCAACGGCGTCGTCCTCGGGCGCGGCAGCCATGTCATCGCCGACGTCCCGCTCACCATCGGCGACGACTGCTTCTTCGGCCCGGGCGTCTACCTCACCACCACCAACCACAGCTACGACGACCCCGAGGTGCCCGTCGGCAAGCAGTGGCCGCGCAGCGCACCGGTCAGCATCGGCCCGGGCAGCTGGATCGGCACCGGCGCGGTCATCCTGCCCGGCGCCCGGCTCGGCCGGAACGCGGTCGTCGCGGCGGGCGCGGTGGTCCGCGGCGAGGTCCCCGACCACGCCGTCGTCGCCGGGGCCCCGGCCCGTGTCGTCCGCCGCTGGGAGGCGGCCTCCGGCTGGCAGCCGCCGCTGCGCACCCCGGCGCCCGTCCCCGTGCCCGAGGGCGTCACCCCCGAACAACTCGTGGCCCTCTCCGCCCTGGAGACCCCGCCCGAGCCCGAGGGCGGCACGCCGACCACCGGGTGAACGGCGCCCGCGACGCATTGACGCGCCCGCCCGGCTCCCGACCGGAACCGCTCTCCGGCGGGCCGCGCCGCGGACCCGGCGGCACGGGCTCCCGCACCCGGACCGCCCACCGCGCCCGTCTCCGGCGGAACGCCCGTCGCCCCGGCTCCCGTCCCGCCCACGCAGTGAGACGCGGGGCCGAACCTCCGTGTCCGGCTGTTAACTTGGCGCCATGCCCGTGCCCATGGATGCCTTCTCCGATGTCCGGCCCGCCGTCGACCGCCTGGACCTGCTCGCCGCCCCCGTCGCCGCCGCCCTGCGCGCCTGGAGCGGTTCGGTGCCCGTGGAGGAGATCCGCTACGTCGACACCGACCCCGACATCGCCGACACCGCCGTCCTCGTCGCCCACCACGGCGCGTGGCTGCTGGAGCAGTCGGCGAACTGCGTGGTCGTCGCCGGGAAGCGCGGCGGGGAGACCACCCTCGCCGCCTGCCTCGTGCTCTCCCACACCCGCGTCGACGTCAACGGCGCCGTCCGCCGCCAACTCGGCGCCCGCAAGGCGTCGTTCGCGCCCATGGACACCGCCGTCGGCGACAGCGGGATGGAGTACGGCGGCATCACCCCCATCGGGCTGCCCGCCCACTGGCCGCTGCTCGTCGACGCCGCCGTCGCCGACACGCCCTACGCGCTGATCGGCAGCGGCAGCCGCCGCGGCAAGCTCATCGTCCCCGGCAAGGCGCTGGCCGAACTCCCGCACGCCACCGTCCTCGACGGCCTCGCGACCGCCTGACCCGGCTCAGCCGCCCGCCCGCCACGACCGCAGATCCAACGAGAGCGCGGTCGAGTGCGGCCCGAACCCCAGGCTGCGGTAGAGCGGTTCGGCGACATCGGTGGCGTGCAGATCGACCCGGCTCACCCCCAGCTCCGCGAACCGGTCCAACAGCGCCTCCATCACCGCCCGCGCGTACCCGCGGCCCCGGTGGCGCTCGTCCGTGCAGACGCTGAAGACGAAGCCGCACCGGCCCAGGGGGTGCCCGGGCGCCGGAAGCCGCTCCTCGACCGTGCCGATCGCGCACGCCGCCAGATACGGCGCCCGCGCCCCGGACGGGCCGTCGATCACATACGCCACGAGCGAGTCCGAGGGCTCCGCCAGACGGCGCCGCGACGCCACCTCGGCGTCGTGCTCCCAGGGCCCGGGATCGTCCCGGCCGGTCATCGCGGTGAACATGGCACGGCGCAGCCGGACCAACTCGGCGGCGTCCTCGGGAACGGCAACACGTGGCGTGATCATGCCCGGACGCTACCGCCCGCCCCGGGCGGCGTCACCACCTCTCCGCGCGGCTCAGCCCAGGCGCGGGATCTCGATCGCCGGGCAGCGGTCCATCACCATCGCCACCCCCTGGCCGCGCACCCGCTGCCACGCCTCCTCGTCCACCACGCCGAGCTGGAACCACACGCCCTTCGCGCCGATGGCCACCGCCTCGTCCGCCACCGCGCCCGCCCGGTCGGCGGCCACGAACACGTCCACCACATCGACCGGGAACGGGATCGCCGACAGCGACGGATAGCCCTGCTCGCCGTGGACCGTCTCGGCCCGCGGATGCACCGGCACGATCCGCTTGCCGAACCGCTGGAGCGCCGCGGCGACGCCGTACGCCGCCCGGGACGTGTTGTTCGACAGGCCGACCACCGCCCAGGTGTCGCCCCGCTCCGTCAGCAGGCTGCGGATCACCGCTGGATCGCCGTACACGTGCGCCTCCCCGATTCCGTGCCGTCGTGCCGTGGCCGCCCCGGGGCGGGGCGGACGGCCGGGTCCGTACCGACAACGGCCGGGGGCCGCCCGGGATTCCCGCCCGCGTCCGCCGTCCGCGCGGGACCGGGACGGCGAACGCCCCGCCCGAAGGGGAAGACGGGCGGGGCGGGTTCGTGGGGCGGGCCGTCAGGCGGCGCCGCCGCGGGCCCCGCTGCTCGCCATGCCCGCCCGGACGGCGGCGGTCCGGGCCGGCTTCGGCAGGCCGCCGCGCTCACCCGCCTCGCCCTCCCGCACCGGCTCCGCGCCGCCCGCGCCCGTACCGGGACGGCCGATCGCCGCCTCCACCGCGATCCGGCCCGGCGCGCGCTCCGCGACCGCCGCCCGTACCGTGTCCGGCTCCACCAGCATGCTCACCGCGCCCGTCGGATTGACGTACAGCGCGTGTCCGGCGGGCAGGTGCTCCAGCAGTTCCGCCACCGGGCGCCGGTCGACCAGCAGCCGCCCGACCGCCTCCAGATGGTCCTCGGAGGTGTAGACGGGCACCACCGGTGTGCCCTCCGGCGACGCCGCGGGCAGCGGTGCGCCCGCCGCGGTCACCAGGTACGACACCTCGGCGTCCGCCAGCGTCCGGGCCACCTCGGGCACCGGCCCGTACCCCGTCGCCGCCAGCTGTACGGCCTGGTCGACCGGGTCGGTCGGCTCGGCCCAGTCCAGCATCTGCGGGGACGGCCGGTACTCCGGGTTGTCCCGCCAGTCCTCGATCTCGCCGGTCGGCCCCGACCGCCACTGCCCGATCACCGACCAGAGCGGCGGCGGGCCCTCGCCCGTCCATGTCAGGTCGACCATGGCCAGCCAGTGGTCCGGCGCCTCGCGGGCCGCCTCGACCACCTCCGGCGGCGGTTCGGGCATCGCCTCGCCCGTCACGGGCACGCCCGCCGCCAGCGTCGTGTGTGTGTTGTCGTCCATGAAGCCCTCCGCCGACCCTACGGTTCTGGGTGCACGAGCGGGCCCCGCGCACGAGGCCGTCGCCCCGGCCACAGTGCCCACGGGCGGCCCCCGCGTCCGTCCGACGCACCGCAACACCCGCCCGGATACGCCGCCTGGACGTGCCGTGGGCCCCCGGACGGCGGACAACCGCCCCGCACCTCCGTACGACGGCCGGTGACCGGGCCCGCGGTGCCGCCGCATAGGCTGGGGCGATGCAGGAGCAGTACCGGACCCTCGCCCACGCCGGGGTGCACGAGATCGAGATCAACAAGTCCCGCTTCCTCTGCGCCCTCGCGCCCGTCGCGACCGAGGCCGAGGCACAGGACTTCATCGCGGCCGTCCGCAAGGAGCACCCCACCGCCCGCCACCACTGCTACGCGTACGTCCTCGGCGCCGACGGCGGCGTCCAGAAGGCCAGCGACGACGGGGAGCCGGGCGGCACCGCCGGTGTTCCGATGCTCCAGATGCTGCTGCGCCGCGAGATGCGCTACGTCGTCGCCGTCGTCACCCGCTACTTCGGCGGCATCAAGCTCGGCGCCGGGGGCCTGATCCGCGCCTACGGCGGCGCCGTCGGCGAGGCCCTGGACACCCTCGGCACGGTCGTCCGCCGCCGCTACCGCCTGGTGACCGTCACCGTCGACCACCAGCGGGCCGGAAAGCTGGAGAACGATCTGCGGGCCACCGGGCGCACCGTACGGGAGGTCACCTACGGCGCCGACGTCCGGATCGAGGTCGGGCTGCCCGAGGCGGACGTCGAGGCGTTCGGCGCCTGGCTGGCGGACAGCACCGCCGGGACCGCCGTCCTGGAGCTGGGCGGCGAGGCGTACGGCGAGGCGTGAGCGGGGCCGCACCCACCCGGGCGGCCGGGCGCACCCCGGGAGCCTGGGAGGATGTCCGGGTGACTGCGGACCGGCGTGGCCGCCTCGGGGCGGCCGGTGAGGGAGTGACGATGCGGACGGGAGCGGCGTGGTGAGGCTGCTGCACACCTCCGACTGGCACCTGGGGCGCTCCTTCCACCGCGTGAGCCTGCTCCCCGCGCAGCGCGCCTACCTGGACCATCTCGTCGAGACCGTCACCGCCCGGGAGGTCGACGCGGTCCTCGTCGCCGGTGATGTCTACGACCGGGCGGTGCCGCCGCTCGCCGCCGTCGAACTCTTCGACTCCGCGCTGCACCGCCTCGCCGCGCTCGGCGTCCCCACCATCATGATCTCCGGCAACCACGACTCGGCCCGCCGCCTCGGCGTCGGCGCCGGGCTGATGGAGCGCGGCGGCGTCCATCTGCGCACCGACCCGGAGCGCTGCGGCGAACCGGTCCTGCTCGACGACGCCGACGGCCCGGTCGCCTGCTACGGCCTGCCCTACCTCGAACCGGCCCTGGTCCGCGACAGCCTCGGCGCCGGGCGCGCGGCCCACACCGAGGTGCTGGGCGCCGCGATGGACCGGGTCCGCGCCGACCTCGCCGCCCGGCCTGCCGGTACCCGCTCCGTCGTCCTGGCGCACGCCTTCGTCACCGGCGGCGAGGTGAGCGACAGCGAGCGGGATCTGACCGTCGGCGGCGTCGCCTCGGTGCCCGCGGCGGTCTTCGACGGCGTCGACTACGTGGCGCTGGGCCATCTGCACGGCTGCCAGACGCTGACGGAGCGGATCCGCTACTCCGGCTCCCCGCTCGCCTACTCCTTCTCCGAGGCGACGCACCGCAAATCGTCCTGGCTGATCGACCTCGGCGCGGACGGCGCCGTCACGGCGGAGCGCGTCGACGCCCCCGTCCCGCGCCCGCTGGCCCGGCTCCGCGGCCGTCTGGAGACGCTGCTGACCGACCCGGCAGCGGAGCGGCACGCGGAGCACTGGGTGGAGGCGACCCTCACCGACCCGGAGCGCCCGGCCGAGCCGATGGCGCGGCTGACGGAGCGCTTCCCGCACATCCTCGCCCTCGCCTTCGACCCGGACGAGGGCCCGGCCGCCACCTTCGCCTCGTACGCCCAGCGGGTGCGCGGGCGCGGGGACCAGGAGGTCGCCGAGGACTTCGTGGAGCATGTGCGCGAGGGGCGGGCGGCGGACGACGGGGAGCGGGCGGTGCTGCGCGCCGCGTTCGAGGAGGTCCGGGTGTACGAGGCGGCGGAAGAGGTGGCGCCGTGAGGCTGCACCGGTTGTCGGTCACGGCGTTCGGACCGTTCGGCGGCGCCCAGACCGTCGACTTCGACCGGCTCTCCCGCGACGGTCTGTTCCTGCTGCACGGCCCCACCGGCGCGGGCAAGACCTCCGTCCTGGACGCGGTGTGCTTCGCGCTGTACGGCTCGGTGCCCGGCGTGCGGCAGGCCGGGCAGGCGCTGCGCAGCGATCTCGCCGACCCGTGGACGCCGACCGAGGTGGTCCTCGAACTGACCGTCGCCGGACGCCGGTTGGAGATCACCCGGCTGCCCGAGCAGACCCGCCCGAAGAAGCGCGGTACGGGCACCACGCGGGAGAAGGCGCAGAGCCGGTTGCGGGAGTACGTGCCCGGGCCCGGCGACGGCGGCCGGTGGAAGGCGCTGAGCCGGTCGCACCAGGAGATCGGCGAGGAGATCGCCGGGCTGCTCGGTCTGAACAAGGAACAGTTCTGCCAGGTCGTGCTGTTGCCGCAGGGCGACTTCGCGCGCTTTCTGCGGGCCGACGCGGAGTCCCGGGCGCGGCTGCTGGGCCGCCTCTTCGACACCCGCCGCTTCGCCGCCGTCGAGGAGCGGCTGGCCGCCCGGCGGAAGGCCGCCGCCGAGCAGGTCCGCGGCGGCGACGAACGGCTGCTGGCGCTCGCCCACCGCGCGGCCGAGGCCGCCGGGGGCTGCCCGGACCTCGCGGCGCTGCCCGCACTGCCGACCGGCGCCGCGACGGGCACCGTCCCGGCCGCGCGGAAGCCGGGCGGCGCGGTCCGCCGGGCGGCACCGCAGGCGGCCCCGGACGCCCCGGGTGTGGGCGAGCCCGGGTTCGCCGCGTCCGTCCTCGTCCGGCTGGCGGTGGCGCGGGCCGCGGCGCGGGAGCGGCTGACCGTGGCCGCCTGCGCGGAGCGCTCGGCCGAGGAGACGGAGCGGGCCGCCGCCCGGGCGTGGGAGGAGGCGCAGGAGCGCGACCGGGTGCGGCGCCGCCTCGCCGAGGCCCGGGCGCGCGCCGAGCGGCTGACGGAGACGGCCGCGGCGGACGCCCGGGACCGGGAGCGGCTGGCGGCGGCGGGCCGCGCCGCGGAGGTGGCGCCGGTGCTGGCGTGGTGCGCGACGGCCCGGCGGGAGGCGGAGGCGGCGGGCGCCGCGGAGCGCGCCCGCCGCGCCGAACTGCCCGCCTCCCTCGCGGACGAGATGCCGGACCGGCTCGCGGCGCGGGAGCACGCGGAGCGGGAACAACTCGGCACCCTGGCCGCGGCCCGCCGCGCCGAGGAGCGCGTCGCCGCGCTGACCGCCGAACGCGAGGCGTCGGAGCGGGAGGGCGCCGCCGACGAGGACGCGGTGGCGGAGTGCGCGGAGTGGCTCGACGGCTGGGAGGCGCGCCGCGGCGCCCTCCAGGAGCGGGTGGAGCGCGCCCAGGAGGCCGTGGGGCGCGCGCAGGCGCTGGAGGCGGCGGTGGCCACGGCGCGCGAGCACGCCGCGGCGGCCCGGCGCCGGGACGAGCTGACGGACCGCCTGGAGCGGCTGCGCGGCGCCGCCCTGGCCGCACGGGAGCGGTCCGCCGCGGCGCACGAGCGGTGGCTGGAGCTGAAGGACCGGCGGCTGCGGGGCGTCGCCGCCGAACTGGCCGCCGCGCTCCGCGACGGCGCCCCGTGCGCGGTCTGCGGCGCGACGGAACACCCCGGGCCCGCGCAGCCGGGGGAGGGACACGTCGGCCGCGCCGAGGAGGAGGCCGCGCTCACCGCGTACCGCGAGCGCGAGGAGGCGTACCGCACCGCGGAGGGCCGGGTGCGCGAGGTCCACGGTGAGCTGTCCGCCGCCGTCGCCACGGCCGGGGACGCCCCGGCCGCCGAACGCGCCGCCCACGCCGAGGAGTTGGCCGCCGGATACGCCGAGGTGCGCGCGGTGGCGGCCGGGGTGCGGCCCGCACGGGAGGCGCTGGCGGTCGCGGAGCGGGAGGCCGAGCGGCGCCGTACGCAGCGGCAGGACGCCGAGCGCCGGATCGCGGCCCGGCTCTCCCGCCGCGAGGCGCTGGAGGCCGAACGGGCCGCGCTCCACGACGAGGTGACGCGGGCCCGTGGGGAGTGCGCGAGCGTCGCGGAGCGGGCCCGGCGCGGTGAGCGGCGGGCCGCGATGCTGGCCGCCGCCGTGGAGGCGGCGGGCGCCGCCCGTACCGCGGACCGGCGGCTGGCGGAGGCCGGGGCGGCGCGCGCCGACGCCGTTGCCGCGGCCGGATTCGCCGACGTCGCCGGGGCGGTGGCCGCGCAGCTGCCCGAGGCGGCCCGGCGGGAGCTGGCCGAACGGGTCGCCCACCGGGAGGCGGAAGCCGCCGCGGCCACCCGCGAACTGGCCGACGCCGAGGCGGCGGCCGCCACCGTCGCGACGGACGCGGAGACCGATCCGGCCGCCGCACGCCGCGCCCTGGAGGACGCCGGACGGCGGCTGCGCGCGGCGGTCGCGGCCCGCACGGGGGCCCGGGACCGCTGCGCCGCACTGGACCGCCTCTCGCAGCGGGCGACCGCCGAGGCCCGCCAACTCGCCCCGCGCTACGCGGAGTTCGGCGTGGTCGGCGGCGTCGCCTCACTCGTCGCCGGTACCTCCGGCGAGAACGTGCGCCGGATGCGGCTGGAGTCGTACGTCCTGGCCGCCCGGCTGGAACAGGTCGCGGTGGTGGCGGGGGAGCGGCTGCAGCGGATGTCCGGTGGCCGCTACACCCTGGTGCACACGGACGCGCGCAGCGCCGGGGCGCGCCGCTCCGGACTGGGGCTGCGGGTGATCGACGCCTGGACGGGCCGCGAGCGGGACACCTCCAGCCTGTCGGGCGGCGAGACGTTCTACGCCTCGCTCGCCCTCGCGCTGGGCCTCGCCGACGTGGTCACCGACGAGGCGGGCGGCACCCGGCTCGACACCCTCTTCATCGACGAGGGCTTCGGCAGCCTCGACGAACAGAGCCTGGACGAGGTGCTGGACGTCCTGGACGGACTGCGGGAACGCGACCGCAGCGTCGGCATCGTCAGCCATGTCGCGGACCTCAAGGGCCGCATCCCGGCCCAGCTGGAGGTCGTGAAGGACCGGGCCGGATCGGCGGTACGCCACCGGGGCGTGGGCGGGTAGGCCGGGCGGGCCGGTCTGCCGCGGGCGGGTGAGGTCGCGCCGGTACCAGGTGCCCCGGCCTGCCGCCGAGGTCGTCCGGGTCCGCCGGGTCGACCGGCAGGAAACCGGCCTTGACCAGCACCTTCCGGGACGCGACATTCCCGTGGGAGACGGCCGCCCGCAGGGTGTGCAGCCCGTACCGCTCCGCCGCCTGACCGCACAGCTCCCGTACGGTCGCGGTCGCCACGCCGTGGCCCGCGACGTGCCGGGCGACCCGGTAGGGCGGGCCGGGACCCGGCCCGTGCCGCCAACTGCCCGCCTCGGCAGGTGTGTTCGCCCCCGCCGTTCCGGGGGAGATTCCCCGACGATCACAGGAGCCCGCCGCGCCCGCGGCGGTCTCCGGCGTTCCGGGCGCGCGACCGTCGCCCGGAACCCTGCACGGTCCGTGCGTCGAGGAGGCTTGCGATGAGGGTGACGTTGCTCGGTACCGCCGCGGGGGGCGGGTTCCCGCAGTGGAACTGCGGGTGTGCGCTCTGCGCCCGGTGCCGCCGCGGGGAGCTGCCGCCCCGCTTCCAGGACTCCGTCGCCGTCAGCGGCAACGGCCGGGACTGGTGGCTGCTGAACGCCTCGCCGGACATCCGCGTCCAGGTGGAGGCGGCACCCGCCCTGGCAGCGGGCCCGGGGCCGCGCGACACCCCGGTGCGCGGCGTCCTGCTGACCGACGCGGAGGTCGACCACAGCCTCGGTCTGGCGGTGCTGCGCGGCGGGGCGGACCTGACGGTGTACGCCGCGCACCCCGTCCACCAGGCGCTCTCCACCGCGCTCCCGCTGCGGGGCCTGCTGGACCGCTACGCGCCCTGGCGGTGGCAGGAGTCCGGATCCGCCGACCGTACGGCCGCCTCCGCCCCGTTCGCCCTGACCGGCGGGCTCACCGCCACCCTGCACCCGGTCGGCACCAAGGCACCGAAGTACGTCACGGAGCCCGCCGCCGGGGTGCCCTGGGTGAGCGCGGTACGGATCGAGGATCCGGCGACCGGCGGGGCGCTGCTCTACGCGCCCTGCCTGGCCACCTGGCCTGACGGGTTCGACGACCTCCTCGCGTCGGTGAGCTGCGCCGTCGTCGACGGGACGTTCTTCGGCGCCGAGGAGTTGGGGCGGGCGGTCCGGTCGCCGGACGCGGGGCAGTCCCTGATGGGCCATCTGCCGGTGAGCGGCCCCGGCGGCACCCTCGCCCGCCTCGCCCGCCATCCGGACCTGCGCCGCCTCTACACCCACTTCAACAACACCAATCCGCTGCTGGACCCGTCGTCCGCCGCCGCGGCCGAGGTACGGGACGCGGGGGTGGAGGTGCCGGAGGACGGGGCGGAGCTGACGGTGTGAGACCCGGAGGACACGCGGCTCCGGCCGGAGCCACACCCCCGTGGTGGTTCCGGACCGGGGCCGCGGCCCGCCCGCGACCGGTCGGCGCCGTGTCCCATGTTGGCGCCCCGCCGACCGGCCGGGCTTCCCCCGCCCGGGGCCGCCGCCTCCCTCGCGCGGGGGAGGCCCGGCGGCGTACGGCGGTGCCAGGATGGCGGCCATGCGCAGGCCGTTCCGTCCGCCGACCCCCGCCAACGTCTGCAGCCGCTGGCTGCACCTGGTGACCGGCGGCATGGTCGCCGTGGTCGCCCTCTTCATCCGGCCGGAGCCGGGCGGGCACGGGCCACTGGAGCTGGTCCGCGCCGCGCTGCTGTCGGTGCCGCCGCTCGTCCTGCTCGGGCTGGTGCCGGTGGTGCGGCTCGCCGAGGGGCTGCAGGCGCGGCTGATGCTCGTCCCCGGGCGGCCCTCGCCCCACCGGGACGCCCGCCGTGCCGAACTCACCGCGGCACCGTCGGCCTCCGCCGCCGATCTGGCCCGTACGGTCTGCTGGCTGGTGCTGCGGGTGCAGACGGGCGCGCTCACCCTGAGCGCCTCGGTGTGGCTGCCCCTCCAGACGGTCCGTCTGGCGGGCCGCGGCGACGGATACGCGCTGCTGGCGCCGCTCCCGCTGCTGGGGCTGGCGGCCGTCGTGGTGGGCGCCGGAGCCCTCGTCGCCGCCGCGGCGCGGTGGCTGCTCGCGCCCTCGGCGGCCGAACGCATCGCCGCGCTGGAGGAGCGTACCGAGCGGCTGATGGAGCACAACCGCCTCGCCCGCGAACTCCATGACTCGATCGGCCACGCCCTCACCGCCGTGGTGGTGCAGGCGGGCGCGGCGCGGGCGGCGGGTTCGGCCGCGTTCACCGGGCAGGCGCTGGCCGCCATCGAGGAGACCGGGCGGCGCGCCCTGGAGGAGCTGGAGGGGGTGTTGGAGGTGCTGCGCGAGGACTCCCCGCAGCCCCGCGACCGTCCGGCGCTCACCGATGCGGCGCGGCTGCTGGACGCCGCCCGGGGCGCGGGGGCGGAGGTGACGGCCGAGGTGTCCGGCCCGCTGGAGAGCGTCGCGGGCCCGGTGTCGCGGGAGGGGTACCGCATCCTCCAGGAGGCGCTGACCAATGTGGTGCGGCACGCCGGACCGGTCCCCGTCACCGTCCGGATCGCCGTGCACGGCGGCACCGTCGAACTGGACATCCGCAACCGGCTGGGCGACGCCGGTCCCGTGTCGGGCAGCGGCCGGGGGCTGCGCGGCATCCGGGAGCGGGCCCGGCTGCTGGGTGGGCGGGCGGAAGCGGGCCCCGATGCGGGAAGTTGGCGGGTCCATGCCCGGCTGCCGGCCGCCGTAGGGTGACGCCATGCCGCTGACCGTGCTTCTCGTCGACGACGAGCCCCTGGTCCGGGCCGGGCTCCGGGCGATCCTCCAGGCGCAGCCGGACATCGAGGTGACCGGCGAGGCGGCCGACGGCGCCGCGGTCATCCCGCTGATCCGCCGACGGCGCCCGGACGTGGTGATGATGGACGTCCGGATGCCGCTGCTCGACGGCATCGAGGCGACCCGCGCGGTGCTGGCCGCCGTCCCGGACCCGCCGAAGATCCTGGTGATCACCACCTTCGAGAACGACGACTACGTGTACGAGGCGCTGCGCGCGGGCGCGAACGGCTTCCTGCTCAAGCGGGCGCACCCCTCGGAGGTGGTCCATGCGCTCCGGCTGGTCGCCGCCGGATCCTCGCTGCTCTTCCCGGCCGCCCTGCGCCGGATGGCGGCCGACCGCACCGATCCGCGCGCCCGCGCCCTGCTGGAGCGCGCCGCGCTGACCGGACGGGAGGCGGAGGTGCTGCGGCTGATGGCCCGGGGCCTGTCCAACGCGGAGATCGCCGCCACGCTGGTGCTGGGCACGGAGACCGTCAAGACCCATGTGAGCGCGGTGCTGGGCAAGTTGGGGGCGCGCGACCGCACCCAGGCGGTGATCACCGCGTATGAGTCGGGGTTCGTCACCCCCGGATAGGCACGCCCCGCGCGGGGCGCCTTCCCCTCCCGCGGGGGAGGCGGTTCCCCCGCGCGGGGGAACCGGAGCCCCGGCCCCGCCCGGCAGAGTGCGGAACATGACAAGGCCACGACCCACCGGGAGAGACCGGGCGGACCGGCGACCGCCGCGCCCGACCGCCACCACCCCGCGCACCACGACCGCCGGACGGTACGTGATCGCCGTCGCCCTGGGAGCCCTCACCCTCGGCGCGGCGTCACCCGCCCCCGCCGCGCCGCCGCCCGCGGACCGGCTCGTCTGGACGCCGTGCGCCCAGCCCGGCGGCCCCGCCGACCAGCGGTGCGCCGACCTGTCCGTCCCGGTCGACCACCGCGCGCCGGACAGCGCCCGCCTCACCCTGCGCGTCACCCGCCTGCCGGGCGACGGACCGGCCGCCCGGCGCGGCGTCCTCCTCGTCGCCCCCGGCGGCCCGGGCGGCTCCGGCGTCGAGGCGCTCGCCCACCGGGGAGCCGCCCTGCGCACGGCGCTACGGGGCGCCTACGACCTGGTCAGCCTCGACCCGCGCGGCGTCGGCGGCTCCGACGGCACCGGCTGCGGACTGCGCCCGGACGACCGGGACGTGCTCGCCTTCCGCGGCTGGCCGGGCCCCGGCGGCGACCTCCACGGCGTCGCCGTCCGCGCCCGCCGCACGGCCGACACCTGCGCCCGCAACGGCGGCGCGGTGGTACGGAGTTACTCCACCGCGAACGAGGTGCGCGACATCGAACGCCTCCGCCGGGCCCTCGGCACCCCGAAACTCTCCCTCTACGGCGTCTCGTACGGCACCTACGTCAGCGCCGCCTACGCCCAGCGCCACCCCGGGCACACCGACCGCACCGTCCTGGACAGCTCCGACGATCCCGATCCGACGCGCGTGGGGCGCGGTTGGAACGCCCGCACCGCGGCCGGTGCCGACGAGCGGTTCCCCGACTTCGCCCGGTGGGCCGCCGACCCGGCCCGCGACGCCGACGGGCTGCGCCTGGCCCGCCACCCGGAGGAGGTACGGCCCCGGGTGCTGGCCCTCGCCGACCGGCTCGACCACGCGCCCCGGGCCACCGACACCCCGCACCATCCGCTCACCGGAAACCTCCTGCGCCAGACCGTCCAACAGGCGCTCACCGACGACGCCGCCTTCCCCTGGGCGGCCCGGCTGATCACCGCCGCCGGGGACCCCGACGCCACCCCCGCGCTGCCGCCGGGGTACGGCACACCGGTGCCGGACCGGGACGCCACGGTGTTCCTGGCGACCCTCTGCAACGATGTGCGCTGGCCCCGCGATGTGCGGCGCTACGCCCGTGAGGTGGCCGTCGACCGGGTGCGGCACCCGCTGACCGCCGGGCAGCCGGTCACCCTCACCCCGTGCGCCTTCTGGCCCGGCGCACCGGCCGACGCCCCCGTGCGCGTCACCCCCGACGGCCCGCCCGCCCTGATGATCCAGAACCTCCGGGACCCGACCACCCCCTACGCCGGTGCCCTGCGGATGCGGGCCGCCCTCGGCGCGCGGGCCCGGCTGGTCACCGTCGACCGCGGCGGCCACGGCGTCTACCTCGCCCACGGCAACGCCTGCGGCGACCGGGCGGTGACCACCTATCTGCGCACCGGCCACCGCCCGGCGTCCGATCTGCGCTGCACGGACGGGCCCGGGACGTGACGGGGCGGGCGGCCGGACCGGCCCCGGCCGCCCGCGCCCCTCCGGAGACCGGTGACTACGCGGAGAACGGGGGCCGGTCGTCCGCCCACGGCGCCGCCGCCTCCAACTGGGCCGCCAACCGGAGCAGTACGTCCTCCCGCCCGTAGGCCGCGACGAGTTGGACGCCGATCGGCAGGCCCTCGGCGTTGCGGTACAGGGGCAGGGAGACGGCGGGCTGGCCGGTGACGTTGAATGGCAGGGTGCAGGCGATGCCCTCGGCGACGCCCGCCACCAGCTCCATCGGCTCCCGCGCGGTCGGCGCGAGACGGCCCAGCGGCAGCGGCGGTGTGGCGAGTGTCGGGGTGAGCAGCACATCGACGTCGTTCTCCCAGAGCGCCGCCACCTCGCGCCCCCACCGCTGCCACATCTGGATGCCGGACAGCCACTGCGCGGCCGTCACCGAGCGGCCCGCCTCCGCGAGCGCCGCGTTCATCGGCTCCAGGTCACCGGGTTCGAGCGGGGTGCCGGTCCGCCGCGACCAGTACGCCACCTCCCAGGCGAGGATGGCGGCGAAGAGGTCCGGCAGCGCTTCGAAGAGGCCGGGGGAGTCCAGGGCGGGCGCCGCCTCCGGCGCGACCCGGTGGCCGAGCCCGTCGAGCAGCCGCGCGGTGTGCTCGACCGCCGCCACACAGTCCGCATGGGCCGGTGCGCCCGCACCCGGCGGCACCGTACGGAACCCGATGCGCAGTGTGCCGGGGTCGGCGCCCACCTCCTCGCGGTAGGGGCGGGCCGGAGCGGGGGCGGTGTACGGGTCGCCGGTCGCCATCCCGGCGGTGGCGTCCAGCACCGCCGCGGTGTCGCGGACCGACCGGGTCAGGACGTGCTCATGCGTCCCCGGCCCCCAGTACTCGCCGAACTCCGGCCCCAGCGACGTCCGGGCCCGGGTGGGCTTGAGGCCGACGAGACCGCAGGCGCTCGCCGGTATCCGGATCGAACCGGCCATGTCGTTGCCGTGCGCCACCGGGACCAGACCCGCGGCGACCGCCGCCGCCGAACCGCCGCTCGACCCGCCGGGGGAGCGGGTCAGGTCCCACGGGTTACGGGTCGGGCCGTAGGCCAGCGGTTCGGTGGTCACGCTGGTGGCCAGCTCCGGGAGGTTGGTACGGCCGCAGATGACGAACCCGGCGGCCCGGAACCGCCGGGTCAGCGTCGCGTCCTGCGGGGCGCGCCAGTCGCGGTCGCGCAGGGCGCGCATCCCGCTGTGGGCCGGGTCGCCCGCGGAGTGGCACAGCGCGTCCTTCAGGAGCAGCGGGACCCCGCGGAAGGGGCCGTCCGGCAGCGCCGCCGACGCCGCCGTGGCGCGGGCCTTCTCGAACAGCGGCGTGATCACCGCGTTGAGCTTGCCGTCGAGCCGTTCGATCCGGGCGATGGCCGCCTCGACCAGCTCCGTCGGCGACACCACACCCCGGCGGACCAGATCGGCCTGCGCCGTCGCGTCCAGCCAGGCGAGTTCGTCGTCCGGTATCCGCGCGCCGCCCGGGGCCCGTCCGTCGCCGGGTGTCTGATGCTCCGTCATCTCTGCCTCTTCTCCTCGCGGTTGTGCCACAGCCCACCGTAGGGACGTGGTGGGGGTGTCCGTCGCGCCGGGCGCGCACGGAGGTGCGCCCGTGGTGTGCCTCCGCGCCGCTGGATTTGCCGTGGTGCCGAAGAGGGATTTCCGGGGCCCGGGGAAAGCGAGTGCATTCCGGTGTGCGCGGTGATCCGTGTGCCGAATGGGGCGGGCGAAGGGAATTCCCGGCGGGGAATATAAAAATATTCTCGGAGCGCCCCGGAGGGTCGTCCGCCGGATTGTGGCGGGCCATTACCGGCGCCAGGGTAATTCTTTATCCACGGCGCGTGGCGCGCCGGTCGATTCGCGCCAATCGAGGGCGCCGCCCCAGTCTTGAAGGTGTGTCACCTCTCCCGGCGGATTGCCTCGTTCGCCCCTGTTTGTACGGGAGAAAGCCGCCCGGTAAGTAGCATTTACATGCTTTATGTGTGGGTGTGGTGAAGGCTTGGGTCCGGGTCGCGCCGCCTCGGGGACGGACGGGATATCCGCAGGTGACGGCGGCGCCGCAGAGAAATGCGCCGGACGCGGAGCCGGGGCGCCTCCGGCGCGCCGTCGCTCCTTCCGCCGCGGTGCGGCCGATTGTTTTTGTGGCCTGCACCCGGCTGGTTCGAGGGAGAGGGCAGTTCTACGTTCTTCAACGATCCCTTCGGTGGGAACGGGAAATGGGGGAGCTGTGCGGAAGAAAAGCGCGGTACACGGCAGGCGCCGGAGGTGGCCTTCCGGATTCCCCGGGCACCGGCACACGCCGATGAGCCCCCGGGCGCGCACCCCCTGATCCGTCACCGCCCCTCCGTACCGCATCACCACCGCATCCCGCCCGCGTACGGGCACGACGCGTCCAAGGAGTTCACGTGGGGAGAGAAGAACCGACCGGAACCCCGTCCGGCCACCCCGCCGATGCCGCACCGGCCACCACCGCCGCCACGGACGGGACCGAGCCACCGGCCACCGGCGATGCCGCACCACCCGCCACCCCGGACGCCGCCGATCCGGCGCCCGCCCTGGAGACCGCGCTCGCCGCCGTCCTCGCCGCCGTCCTGGACACCGAACACGTCCCGACCGACGGCAACTTCTTCGACGACCTCGGGGCCGACTCCCTGGTGATGGCGCACTTCTGCGCCCGCGTCAGGAAACACCCGGAGCTGCCCGCGGTCTCGATGAAGGACATCTACCGGCACCCGACCGTCGCCGCCCTCGCCGCCGCCGCCCGCGCCGACGCCGCCCCCGCCGACACGGAGCCCCCGGCCACCGCCGAGGAGCCCGCCGCCCCGCCGCCCGCCCACCGCACCGCCCGCTACCTCGCTTGCGGCGCCGCGCAGCTCGCCTTCTTCCTCGGCTACTCCTGCCTCATCGCCTTCGCCACCACCCGCGGCTACTCCTGGGTCTCCCGCGCCGCGTCACTCCCGTCGCTCTACGGCCGGGCGGTCCTCTTCGGCAGCGCCGAGTTCACCGGTCTCTGCGCCTTCCCGGTGCTGGTCAAATGGCTGCTCATCGGGAGGTGGACGGCGCGGGAGTTCCCCCTCTGGGGCCTGACCTATCTGCGCCTGTGGATCGTGAAGGTGCTGGTGCACGCCAACCCCGTGGTGCTCTTCGTCGGCAGCCCGCTCTACCCGCTCTACCTGCGGGCCCTCGGCGCGAAGATCGGCCGGCACGTCACCATCCTGTCCCGCACCGTCCCCGTCTGCACCGACCTGCTCACCATCGGCTCCGGCTCCGTCATCCGTAAGGACGCCTTCTTCCTCTGCTACCGGGCCCACGCCGGACGCATCCGCACCGGCCCCGTCACCCTCGGCCGGGACACCTTCGTCGGCGAACGCACCGTCCTGGACATCGACAGCTCCATGGGCGACGGCGCCCAACTCGGCCACACCTCCACCCTCCGGCGCGGCGACACCGTCCCCGCGGGCGCCCGCTGGCACGGCTCCCCGGCCCGCCCCACCGACGTCACCTACGCACGCGTCGCCCCGCAGCGCTGCGGCACACTGCGGCGGGCCGTCTTCGGCGCCGCGGACCTCGCCAAGACCCTCCTCCTGACCATCCCGCTCACCCTCGCCCTGCTCTCCCTGGTCTGGAACGGCCTCCCGGTGCTCGGCGGCCACGGCGACCTCGACGAACAGCCCCTGACCTCGGCCGTCTTCCACCTCAACGCCCTGCTGCTGTCCCTGACGCTCTTCTTCGGCGCCGTCACCCTCGGACTGGGCGTGCTCTTCACCGTCCCCCGCCTGCTGCGCCGGACGATCGAACCGGACAAGGTCTATCCGCTGTACGGCCTGCGCTACAGCACCCACCGCACCATCGCCCGCCTGACCAACCTCAAGTTCTTCATCCAACTCTTCGGCGACAGCAGCTACATCGTCCCCTACCTGCAAGGCATCGGGTACGACCTCTCCCGTGTCGAACAGACCGGCTCCAACTTCGGCTGCTTCATCCAGCACGACTCGCCGTTCCTCACCACCGTCGGCAGCGGCACGATGATCGCCGACGGACTCTCGCTCCTGAACGCCGAGTTCTCCGCCTCGTCCTTCCGCGTCCGCCGCACCACGATCGGCCGCCGCAACTTCCTCGGCAACCTCATCGCCTACCCGGCAGGCGGCCGCACCGGCGACAACTGCCTCCTGGCGACGAAGGTGATGATCCCGCTCGACGGCGAGGTCCGCACCGGCGTGGGTCTCCTCGGCTCGCCCAGCTTCGAGATCCCGCGCACCGTCGAACGCGACGCCCGCTTCGACCATCTGCGCACCGGCGACACCCTCCGCGACCGCCTCCGGAAGAAGAACCGCTACAACCTCCGCACCATCGCCCTCTTCCTGCTCATCCGCTGGGCGCACTTCCACGGCATCGTCCTGCTGAGCCTGATCACCACCGGGGACGACGACACCCTCGGCACCCTGCTGGAAGCCGGATTCCTGGTCGGCGCCATGACGTACACCGCCGTCTACTACGCCCTCGTCGAACGCCTCCTGATCCGCTTCCGCCCCCTGCAACCCCAGGTGTGCTCCATCTACGAACGGGACTTCTGGCACCAGGAACGCGTCTGGAAGGTGCCCGAGACCCACTTCAACGCCTTCAACGGCACGCCCTTCAAGAGCCTGCTGTGGCGGCTGCTCGGCGTCCGGATGGGCCGCCGGGTCTTCGACGACGGCTGCATCCTCACCGAACGCACCCTGACCGCCATCGGCGACGACTGCACCCTGAACGCCGGGAGCAAGATCCAGTGCCACTCCCAGGAGGACGGCACCTTCAAGTCCGCCCACAGCACCCTCGCCGCCGACTGCACCCTCGGCGTCGGCGCCCTCGTCCACTACGGCGTGACGATGGGCCGCGGCGCGGTACTCGGCGCCGACTCCTTCCTGATGAAGGGCGAGGACGTCCCCGCACACGCCCACTGGGCCGGCAACCCCGCAGCCCCCGCGGACCCCGGTCGACGGCCCGCCCCGGTGCCGCCCCGGCCCCGCGTGCCCGGCACCACCGCCCCGGAGCACACCCCGCGCTGACCCCGGCGGCCGCACCCACCACCCGCCGCCGCGGCCCCGCCGCGCCCATCGATCCAGCAGGAAGGGTTCCTGATGATTCAGCCGACCGACCACGACCGGGAGTACTGGCGCACCGTCCTGACCGACGCCGGATTCACCGCCGTCCCCCGCTGGGCCCCCGCCCCCGTGCCCGGCATCGCCACCCATGAACTCGCCCTCCCCGGCGAGCTGATGGACCGCCTCGACCGCTGGGGCGGCGAGCACGGCGTCCCCCGGGAGGCGATCCTGCTCGCCGCCCACACCCGGGTGCTCGCCGCGCTCTCCGGGGAACGGCAGGTCACCACCGGCTGCACCACCGCCGCCACCGGCCCCGCCCTGCCCTGCCGCCTCGCCGCCACCCCCGTCACCTGGCGCGAACTGGCCCAGGAGGCCGCCCGCGTCCTCACCGACCTCGCCGCCCACCGCCACTGCGCCGTGCCCCGCCTCGCCGCCGAACTCGGCCTCGACACCGTCCTCTTCGAGGCCGAACTCGACCCGTACGGCCACGGCGGCGACCCGCTCGGCACCAGCGTGCTGCGGCTGTCGGTGACCCGCCACGGCACCGGCGCCCGGCTGCGGACCCGCCACCGCACCGACGCCCTCGACACCGAGAGCGCCGCCCGGATCGCCGGATACCACCGCACCGCCCTCACCCACTTCGCCGCCGACCCCGACGCCCCCTACGGACGCCTCGGCCTCCTCTCCGACGCCGAACGCCGCTTCCAGCTCGACGGGTTGGCCGGGCCGCACCGCCCGCTGCCCGACCGCCGCTTCCACGAACTCTTCGAGGAACGCGTCCGCGCCCACCCGGACGCCGTCGCCGCCGTCCTCGGCGATCGGTCCCTCACCTACCGGGAACTCAACGACCGCGCCAACCGCCTCGGCCACGCCCTCCTGGCCGAGGGCCTGACCCGGGAGGGCGTCGTCGCCGTCGTCAGCGAACGCTCCCTCGACTGGATGGCCGCCGTCCTCGCCGTGTTCAAGGCGGGCGGCGTCTATCTGCCCGTCGAACCGCACTTCCCGCCCGACCGCATCGCCGCCATGCTCACCCGCGCCGGATGCGCCCTCGCCCTGACCGAACCCGGCAGCACCACCACCCTGGACCAGGCCCTCGCCGCCCTCCCCGCGGTCCGCACCCTCGGCATCGACACCGCCCTCGCCGCCGGTCACCCCACCGGGAACCCGGGCGTACGGGTCGCCGCCGACCAACTCGCGTACCTCTACTTCACCAGCGGCTCCACCGGCGAACCCAAGGGCGCGATGTGCGAACACGCCGGGTTCCTGAACCATCTCCACGCCAAGATCGCCGACCTGGGCATCGCCGAGGGCCACACCGTCGCCCAGACCGCACCCCAGTGCTTCGACATCTCCCTGTGGCAACTGGTCGCCGCCCTCCTGGTCGGTGGCCGCACCCACCTGGTCGCACAGCGGGTCGTCCTGGACGTGGAACGCTTCGTCGACACCCTCGCCACCGCCCGCATCACCGTCCTCCAGGTCGTCCCGTCCTACCTCGAAGCCGTCCTCACCCACCTGGAACGCACCCCCCGCGCGCTCCCGGACCTCCGCTGCGTCTCGGTCACCGGCGAGGCGCTGAAGAAGCCGCTGGTCCAGCGCTGGTTCGCGGCCCTCCCCGGCATCCGCCTCGTCAACGCCTACGGGCTGACGGAGACCTCCGACGACACCAACCACGAGGTCATGGACCGCGCCCCCGACGGCGACCGGATCCCGCTCGGCCCCTGCGTCCCCAACGCCCGTGTCTACGTCACCGACGACCACCTGGAGCCGGTCCCGCTCGGCGCCCCCGGCCAGATCGTCTTCTCCGGCGTCTGCGTCGGCCGCGGCTACGTCAACGACCCCGAACGCACCCGGCAGGTCTTCGGCGACGACCCGCACCGCCCCGGCGAACGGCTCTACCAGGGCGGCGACATCGGCCGCTGGCTGCCGGGCGGCAAGCTGGAGTTCCTCGGCCGCCGCGACGCCCAGGTGAAGATCCGCGGCTTCCGGATCGAGATCGGCGAGATCGAGAACGCGCTGCTGCGGGTGGACGGCGTCCGCGACGGCGCCGTCGTGGTGAGCGGCGAGGGCCACGGCAAACACCTGGTGGCCTTCTACAGCGGCCCGGGCCCCCTGGAGACCACCGTGCTGCGGGCCCGCCTGGGGGAGTCGCTGCCCGCCTACATGGTGCCGACCGCCTTCCACTGGCACGCCCGGCTGC
This sequence comes from Streptomyces catenulae, assembly GCF_000718015.1. Taxonomy (GTDB): domain Bacteria; phylum Actinomycetota; class Actinomycetes; order Streptomycetales; family Streptomycetaceae; genus Streptomyces; species Streptomyces catenulae. Next base: position 121,859 of record NZ_JODY01000006.1, read on the forward strand.
CGCTCACCGGCAACGGCAAGATCGACAAGCGGACGCTCGCCGGGTTCGCCGCCCGCCCCGCCCCGCCGGAGGAGCACCACCGACCCCTGCGGACCGCGGCCGAACGGCGCCTGGCCCGGGCCTGGTCCGAGGTGCTCGGCGTCCCGGAGGTCACCGTCGGGCGGGACGACCACTTCTTCGACCGCGGCGGCACCTCGCTGGCGGCGGTCAAACTCGTCATCGCTCTCGACCGGGCCGTCTCCCTCAAGGACCTGACCCGCCGCCCCGTCCTCACCGATCTGGCCGCCCTGCTCGACGACGGCCGGGCACCGGAACCGGGTCTCCTGCAGACCCTCGCCGAACCGGCGGACGCGCCCCGCGGCCATCTGGTGGCCTTCCCCGGCGCGGGCGGCAACGCGCTCGGCTTCCTGCCGCTGGCCGAGGCGCTGCGGTCGGCCGGGTACGCCGCCCACGCCGTCGAACTGCCCGGCCACGATCCGGCCGACCGCACCCCGCTCGCCCCGCTGGAACGGGTCGCCGAGGCCACCGCCGACGAGATCGCCCGCCGCGGTCTGACCGGCGTCGTCCTGTGGGGCCACTCCGCCGGTGCCGCCCTCGCCGTCGCCACCGCCCGCCTCCTCCAGGACCGCGGCACCCCCGCCCGCCATGTCTTCATCGGCGCCCGCCTGCTGGCCGAGGCCGCCGAGGCGACGACCGCACCGGGCGACACGGCGGAAGGGCGTACGGCCCCCGGCGCGACGGAGGAGGCACAGCCGCCGTCCGGAACCACCGGCCCCGCGGCGGGAGCCACGGTCACCACCGGCCCTGCGGCCGACGGCGGGACGCACCCGGCCGCCGTCCGGATCACCGAGGGCGGCACCCGCCTCACCGCCGTCCGCACCGGCGGCCGGACGGGCACGGTGACGGCCCCGCCCGCACCCCGGACCGCCGACACCGGGGCCGCCACCCCGCCCGCCCCCGGTGACGTCCCCGCACCCGCCGCCCCCGAGGACGTCCACGCCGCGCGCGCCGCGGCCCACCGGCACGACAGCGCGGTGGCCCACCGCTACCTCGCCGCCGCACTGGACGAGGACGCACCGCCCGTCCGGCTCACCGCGCCGCTCACCCTGGTGCTCGCCGACGACGACCCGCTCACCCGCACCACCGGCCTGCCGCACCACGCCTGGGGCCGCCTCGCCGCCGACGTCACCCTGTACCGGCTGCCCGACGGCGGCCACCACTTCCACCACACCCGCCCCGCCGAGACCGCCCGGGCGGTGCTCGACGCCGTCACCGCGCCCCCGGCCTGACCCCGCACCCACCACCCGGCCACCGGCCCGGCTCACCGGCCCGTGGTCCGCCGACCCACCGACCCGCCGAGCGATCCGCCCGCCCCGAGCACTCCGTCACGGAAAGAGGCCCCATGGCATCGCCCCCCTCACCACCCCTGCCCGTCCCGCTCCTCCGGGCCGGCCGACCACCCGTCCTCCCCGTGGAGCCGGGCGGCGACCCGGCACACTGGACGGCCCGGCACCGGGACGCCCTGCGCGCCCTCGTCACCGAACACGGCGCCCTCCTCGTCCGCGGCCTCGGGCTGCGCGACGCCGCCGGGACCGCCGAGGTCTTCGCCGCCCTCTCCGACGACCTGATGGCCGAGACGGAGAGCTTCGCCCCCCGCCAGACCCGCGCCACCGGCACGTACACCACCACCCCGTGGCCCGCCAACCAACAGATGTGCCCGCACCACGAGCTGAGCTACGCCACGGAGTTCCCCGGCCTGATGCTCTTCGCCTGCCTGACGGAGCCCGACGACGGCGGGGAGACGGTGGTGGCCGACGCGTCCGCCGTCCTCGACGCGCTGCCCCGGCGGCTGGTCCGGCGGTTCACCCGGCAGGGCTGGCTGCTGACCCGCACCTACAACGACGAGATCGGCGCCTCCGTCGCCGAGGCGTTCGGCACCGACGACCGCGCCGCCGTCGAACAGCACTGCCGCACCCACGCCATCGCCTACCGCTGGCAGCCCGACGGCACCCTCTGCACCCGCCAGCGCCGCAGCGCCGTCGTCCGCCATCCGCTCACCGGCCGCCGCTGCTGGTTCAATCAGGTCGCCTTCCTGAACGAATGGACGCTCGCCCCCGACATCCGCGAGTACCTGGTGGACAGCTACGGCCCCGACGGACTGCCGTTCAACACCCGCTACGGCAACGGCGACCCCCTCGAACCGGAGACCGTGGAGCTGCTCAACGGCGTCTACCAGGCGCTCACCCGCCGCACCCCGTGGCGCTCCGGGGATCTGCTGCTCGTCGACAACGTCCGCACCGCGCACGGCCGGGAACCGTTCCACGGCCGCCGCGACATCCTGGTCGCCCTCGCCGACCGGGTGTCCCTGACCGACTGCTCGCCCACCATCGAGGTGACCGCCGCATGACCACCACCGAGCACCCCACCGACCCCCGCCCCGCCGCCCCCGCACCGTCGTTCGCGGTGATCCCCGGTCACCAGGTCCAGCGCGCGCTGGCAGGCCGGGCCCACGAGATCGTCGGCCTCGTCGAGGCCACCTACCGCCTGCACGGCGACGGGAACTCCGTCAACCCGCCCTCGTACTTCCTGAAATTCCCCGACCGGCCCACCTCCCGCATCATCGCGCTGCCCGCCTCGCTCGGCGGCGGCACCCCGGTCGACGGCATGAAGTGGATCTCCAGCTTCCCCGCCAACGTCGGCGCCGGGATCCCCCGCGCCTCCGCGGTGCTGATCCTCAACGACCACGACACCGGCTACCCGTTCGCCTGCCTGGAGAGCTCCATCATCAGCGCCACCAGGACCGCGGCGTCCGCGGCGCTCGCCGCCGACCGGCTCAGCCGCGGCCGCCCGCGCCCCCGCCGCATCGGCTTCTTCGGCACCGGCCTGATCGCCCGCTACATCCACACGTTCCTGGCCGAGACCGGCTGGGAGTTCGACCACATCGGCGTGCACGACGTGTCCCCCGACAGCGCGGCCGGATTCCGCCTCTACCTGGAGCAGTCCGGCGCCGGACCGGTCACCGTCCACCCCGCCGCCGAGGACCTCGTCCGCACCAGCGACCTCGTCGTCTTCGCCACCGTCGCCGGAAAACCGCACGTCGACGACGTCACCTGGTTCGACCACCACCCGCTGGTGCTGCACATCTCCCTGCGCGACCTCGCGCCGGAGATCATCCTCGACTCCGTCAACGTCGTCGACGACATCGAACACTGCCTCAAGGCGGACACCTCCCCGCACCTGGCCGAACAGCGCACCGGCAGCCGCGACTTCCTCACCGGCACCCTCGACGACATCACCGCGGGCCGCGTCACCCTCCCCGCCGACCGCACCGTGATCTTCTCCCCCTTCGGCCTGGGCGTCCTCGACCTCGCGGTCGGCCGGTACGTCTACGACGAGGTGGCCCGCGCCGGTGAACTCCACCGCGTCGACGACTTCTTCCACGAACTGCGCCGTCATGGCTGACCGGCCGCGAGCGCTGCCGCCGAGGAGGAACGCAGCATGACGATCATCTCCGGTCCCGCGGAGTTCAACGCCGAAGACCTCTACGTCGACCTGCGGCCGATAGTGGACCACTCCCTCTTCCTGAAATGCGAGGGCTTCAACTTCGCCGGTTCCATCAAACTCAAGGCCGCCGCCGCCATGGTCGAGGCCGCCGAACGCGACGGCACCCTCAAACCGGGCTCCGTCCTCGTCGAGTCCTCCTCCGGCAACCTCGGCGCGGCCCTCAGCATCATCGCGGCGAGCAAGGGCTACGGCTTCCTGTGCGTGACCGACGCCCGCTGCAACCTCTCGGCCCGCCGGTTCATGGAGGCGATGGGCGGCCGGGTGCACATCATCGCCGAACCGGCGGCCACCGGCGGTCTGCTCGGCGCCCGGATATCCCACGTCCGGGCCCTGTGCGCGGCCGACGAACGGTACGTCTGGCTCAACCAGTACACCAACGCCGGGAACTGGCAGGCCCACTACCGCACCACCGCACCCGGCATCGCCCGTCACTTCCCGCACCTGGACATCCTGTTCATCGGCGCCGGCACCACCGGCACCCTCATGGGCTGCGCCCGCTACTTCCGCGAACACCGCCCGGCGGTGAAGATCGTCGCGGTGGACAGCGTCGGCTCGGTGACCTTCGGCGGCGAACCGGGCCGCCGCATGATCCCCGGTCTGGGGGCGGGCGTCCGCCCGGCCCTGCTCGACGAGGACTTCGTGGACGAGGTGATCCATGTCGAGGAGGCCGACACCGTCCGCGCCTGCCACCGCCTGGCCCGCCGGGGTTTCCTCTTCGGCGGCTCCACCGGCACCGTCGTCAGCGGCGCCACGAGCTGGCTCGCACACCACCGCACACCCCGCCTCACCGCCGTGGCGATAGCCCCCGACCTGGGCGAACGCTATCTGGACACCATCTACCAGACCAACTGGCTGCACGCCCTCTACGGCGAGGACGTCCTCGGCCCCGACCCGGTCACCCCGGACCTCGAATCGGCCTGACACCCCGGACGGACGCCGCCCGGCCCCGGGAGACCACCCCGGGCCCGGGCGGCGCCACGCCTGTCCTGAATCCGCTCACTCGTCCGGGTGGTGGTCGGGGCGGGTGGGGTGGGGTTCCGGGGAACGCCTGTCGGCTCCCTCCGGGGTCGCCAGGATGAACGCATGAGTCATGGTGAGGTGAGCCCGGGCCGCAGTCGGCCGGTCGTGGTGAGATCCCCGGACGGCCCCGTCGAGGCGGTCATGGAGGCCGACGCGCTCGACGCGATGTCCGACGTCGATGTGATGCTGGTGCGGGGCCCGTTGTTCGGCGTCGCGGCCCAGAGCCCCGAGGACGCGCCCCGGTGGCGGGTGGTCGTCCCGGTGACGGCGGGCAGCCCCCAGGAGGCCCGCGACAGCCTCAACTCCTGGCTGTGGTTCCGCGCGAAGGACACGGCCGACACCAGGGAGGAACGCCGCGCCCTGCTGGCCGGTGTCGCCCGCCTGGAGAAGGAGCCGGTCGACGAACTCACCGTCCAGGACACCCGCTACCGCGTCGTCCGCGCCGAGGAGTACGCCGGAAGCGGCCGCGACGGCATCGAACAGCCCCGCGCCACCGACCCCGAACCCGCCGTCCCCGACTGGGAGCGCGGCGTCCGCGACCGCATCGACGACCAACTGCTCCTGGACCCGCAGGAGCCCGTCACCCCCGCCCTCGCCGCCGAACGCCTGGCCCTGCGCGCGCTCGTCTACGCCGGATCCCGCTTCCCCGAGGAGGTCTGCCGCGACTCCCGGCTGATCCGCGAGAGCCACCCGGACGTCCTGTTGCTGCCGCCCGCCTTCCGGGTCGTGGAGAAGGACGGCATCGGCTGGAAGACGGGCAGTGCCCTGCACGCCAGCGCCCACGAGGCCCGCAAGACCCTGGACTTCTCGCTGACCTGGTTCGAGCCACGCCAGCAGGGCCTCATCCCCTGGGACCTGCCCGACCGGACCGCCGACGCCCGCGCGGTGGCCGCCGAGAGCGACGACGCCACCGCCGCCGAACTCGCCGAGTACATCCGCGCCGCCGACCGGCTGCGTACCGAACGCGCCAACCAGATCGAGGTGCACGGCACCGTCCACCGCATCTGCCGCGCCCGCCGCCTGCTCCGCTGGGGCCCGGACGGTCCCGAGAGCCCCCGCCCCTCCGACACCGACAGCCATCTCCCCGACAGGCTCCACCCGTTCCTCGACGAGGACGGCGTCGTCCACTTCGACCACTACGAGGACGAGGACGGGGACGGGGACGGGGACGGGGACGGGGAAGCCTGACGGCGTCCCCTGACGGCGAAGATGCGGGGCGGCACCCACCCGGTGCCGCCCCGCCCTATATCACGCCTTGCGCGCCAGCCCGCCGACGATGAGCTGTTCCCAGACGGTCAGTTCGGCCTCCGCCGCCCCCGCGTGGAGCGGGTCCGACGCCGCGTCCGGGCGCCACAGCGAGCAGGGCACGATCCCCGGCTCCAGGATCTCCAGATCGCCGAAGAGCGCACGGATCTCGTCATCGCTCCGCCACCGCCCACGGCCGAATGTCGACTGGAGCACCGCCTCCGCCTCGGTGGTCTGCGGATTGTTGCCGCTGCGGAAGTGCGAGAGGAAGAAGTAGCTGCCGGAGGGCACCTGGTCCTGCCAGTAACGGACGAGGGCGCGGGGGTCCTCGTCGTCGTTGATGTGGTGCAGGATCGCGCTGAGCACCACCGCCACCGGCCGCTCGAAGTCGATCAGCGCGAGGGTGTCCGGGTGCTCCCGTATGGCCTGCGGGTCCCGGACGTCCGCCTGCATCACCCGGGTGTGCGCGTTGTCCTCCAGCAGCGCCCGGCCGTGGGCCAGCACGATCGGGTCGTTGTCGATGTAGACCACCCGGGCGTCGGGAAGGTGGCGCTGCGCGACCTGGTGGACGTTGTCCGCGGTCGGCAGCCCGCTGCCCATGTCGATGAACTGGTCGACACCGGCGAGCGCCAGCTCCCGCACGGCCCGCACCAGGTTCTGCCGGTTGGCGTGCGCGATGGCCACCGAACCGGGCATGTCGTGCTTGAACGTATCTCCCACGGCACGGTCGACGACGTAGTTGTCCTTGCCGCCCAGCAGATAGTCGTAGACCCGGGCGATGCTCGGCTTCGACTGGTCCACGCCGGAATTGCCCTCGGTCATCGCAACTGCCTTTCTGCCCACGGAAAATGTCTGGGAGTCATGGTAAGAGGACCCGAACCGGCCGGTGGGGGAGGGGCGGTGCAGGTAGGGGTGGGTCCTGCGCCTCCCGTGGCGCCGCCCGGCGGTCGCGGGCGGCGCGGGTACTGCCGGAGGACGTCCGGGCGGTCGGGACGGATATCCCGTTGATCACCGCACCCCGGCTCCGTACGCTCGCCCGATGGCGTACGACGGCGTTCCCGCCCTGGAAGACGACGACCTGCCCACCTTGGAACTGGCCTTTCCCGGACCGGAGCGTGACCGCGGGGTGGCGGCGATCCTCGACGGCCAAAAGACCGCGCTCACCGGCCTGCGGGAGATCTACGCGCACGCCGGGGAGGCCATCCCGCGGGCCGGACAGCGGTTCGCGGTCCTCGACTCCGAGGCCCGCCCGGCCGTCACGATCGAGCTGACCGACGTCCGGGTCGTCCCCATGAAGGAGATCGACGACGCCTTCGCCCGCGCCGAGGGCCGCGGCTACGCCGACGCGGCGCAGTGGCGCACCGCCCACGAGGAGTTCTTCCGCAGCGCGGGCGTGTCCGCGTACCTGGGCCACACCCCCGTCATCGACGGCGACACCCTCGTCGTCGCCCAGACCTTCCGGGTGGTCGGCCCGGAGGAGCCGCGCGAGGGGTGACCGGGGCGCCGCATCGGCGGCTTCCGGCGGTCGCCGCCCGGCCCGTCCTCCCGGACCGCTCCCCGCGAGGGGAAGCCCGGTCCGGGAGGGACGAGCAGGTCAGGCAGGGATGGGCGAGGCCGTCGAACGCTCCGTCCAGAGCATCACCACGGCCGCCAGACCGGCCACACAGGGCACGACACCGGCCACCGTCATCAACAGGGGGTGCGGCTGGCTGAAGTTGTACCCGGCCAGTACGGACCCCAGCACCACGGCCGCGGCGCCGACGCCGCGTACCCAGCGGCGACCGCGCCGCAGCGCCCACGCCATCGTCGTGAACAGGGCGGCGCCGAGCACCGCGAGGGTGAAGAGATAGGTGAGGATGCTGGACTCCGCCATCGAGATGTCGGCGGCGCTGCGCCCCGGATAGACGTGCCGGAGCTGCGCGGCGAGGCCGCCGCCCGCCACCTGGTCGATCACGATGACGCCTGCGGAGGCGACGGCCAGCAGGGCGGCGGTGTACAGAACGCGGCCGGTCGGTCGGGCGGAGGCGGAAAGTTGCTGTGCGGACATCGGCTTCTCCTGGGAGACGGATCCGGAAGGAACTGAAGAGAGTTGGGATACAGTGTCTCAAGTCTCAAACGGAGAGTAGAGGGCCGGATGTCGAACGAGCAACCTCCTACCGGAGTGGTCCGGCGCCGTCGGCGCCTCAGCGATGCCGAGACCGCGCAGCGGATGCTGGACGCCGCGGTGGCGACGGTGGAGCACACCGGTCTGACCGTGAGCCTGGACCATCTGAGCTTCGAGGACGTGATCCGCGACGCCGGTGTGGCCCGCAGCGCCGTCTACCGCCGCTGGCCGTACAAGGACCTCTTCCTCAGCGACCTGCTCAAGGAGTTGGCCCGGCGCGCCCCCGCGGCGGCAGGTGCCGACGGCCAGATCGGCGAGGCGGCCGTGCGCCGACTGGCCCGGGAACGCCTCGACCAGCTCGCCACCGCCCAGGGGCGGCGGGAACTCTGCGGGGAGCTGCTGCGGCAGGGCGCGCTACGGGACTTCGCGGCGATGCGCGCCTCCACGCAGTGGCGCACCTACATCGCGCTGCACGCCACCTTCCTCGGGCTGACCGACGACGACCTGCGGCGCGAGGTCCGGTCCGCGCTCGCCGCCGCCGAACACGACCTCAACGACCGGATCGCCCGCTCCTACCGGGAGCTGACCGATCTCCTCGGGATGCGTCTGCGACCGGACCTCCACACCACCTTCGAGGAGTTGGCGACCACGCTCAACGCCACCATGCGCGGCTTCGTCCTCACCTCCCTCGCTCGCCCGGACCTGGCGGAGACGCGGCGGCGACCCGGCGCGTTCGGGGCGACCGACGAGGTCGAGTGGTCGCAGCCCGCCCTGGGCGTCGCCGCGACCGCCCTCTCGTTCCTCGAACCCGACCCCGACATCACCTGGGACGCCGCCCGCCTCGCCCGGATACGGGAGACGCTCTAGGGGATCTCATGAACGGTCCGATACGGAGGGAGAGTTCACCCCGATCGGAATGCCGCTCGCGCCGTCCGTATCGCTTTCGATCTCACCGTGATGCGAATGAGACGGCGACGCGGGTCCGCCCTTCGCGACGATTTCCGATGAATCGGCGGCGTCGTTCCTCGCCGAGTTGGGAACTCCGAAGATTTTATCGAAGGCCCAATGGTAGGCGAGGGTGTAGAAGGGGACGTAGACGATGAACACGATATCGAGCAGGAAGGCATGAACCACTGTGATGTGCAGCCACCATGCGATGAGGGGGACAAGAAAGCAGACCAGGGTGATCTGGAATCCCACGGCGTGGAGGATGCGACGCCACACCGTCCGCGTCCGGTCGTTCCGACGCACTTCCCATGCCTCGAAGAGGTAGTTGTACCCCATGTTCCACAGCGTCGCCACGGCGCTGATCATGAGGGCCAAAGGTCCGGTGTCGGAGAACGCGTCGCCCGTCAGCAGCGTCATCACCGAGGTGCCCACCACCAGTCCGAGGACCTCGTAGCCTCCGACGTAGACCAGTTTCCGCTTTATGCCCTGCATGTAAATTGCCTTCCGGTTCGGCTGGGTGCGCAGGGCACGGTAATTCAGGCGAACTGGCGAAAAAAGTAAGATCCTTTCAAGGAAACTGACAGGTCCCTATGGCGCTCTCCAGCGACGACATCACTCTGTTCCTCGCCGTGGTCGATCACGGCTCCTTCTCCGCCGCGGCACGCGCACTCCGTCGGGTACCTTCCGCGGTCAGCATGGGCATCGCCAATATCGAGGCAGAGCTGGGATATCCCTTGTTCGACCGGTCCCGTCGCGAGGCGACCCCCACCGCCCAGGCGATGGCGCTGGTGCCTCAGGCCCGCACCATCGCCAGTAGCCTGCGGCTGCTACAGGTCCACGCGGTGCAGCTGTCGCAGAATCTGGAGAGCACACTCACCCTCGCCGTGGCCACGGGTACCCAGGACCAGGACCTGTTGGACACCGTGACGCACATCGGCACCCGCTACCCCCTCCTGCGCGTCAACCTGCGCCACGCCCCCCAGGACGAGGTGCGCGCGATGCTGCACCAGGAGCACATCGATTTGGCGCTGATGCCCGCCCCCGCGCAGGCGAACCGGGAGGAGGTCCGCATCACCGTGGGGGAGGAGACCTTCGTCGCGGTGGCCTCCGCCACCGTCGACACCTTCGGTCTCCCCGTTGACCTGCGGCGACTTGAGGACCTGAGCGCCAGTCGCCAGATCCTGGTGGCCGGACCCGACGAGTCCGTCGTGGACCGCCGCCTCATCGTCTCCGGCGACCGCTGGCATGTGGACTCCGTGGAGACCGCCCGCGCCTTGGTGCAAGTCGGAGCCGGATGGGCCAACCTGCCCACCAGCTCGATCCGGGCGTCAGTCGCCGCCGGGAGGCTACGGCTGCTGGAATTCGAGAACACCCGGAACGGCGTGCCCCTGCCCGTACATCTGGTGTGGCTGCGCAGAAAGCCCCTCCGTAAAGCCGCGGGAGAGGTCGTCGAGCTGATGCGGACCAGCCACCGTTGAATCCCGGCAAGCCCTCGGCCGATCTCGGGAGGACTGAACCGAGGGGCCGGGCCACACCGCATGCCGGGACCGGGCTCACTCCTCCTGCGTCATCCGAGGTTGCCCGGGGGCGCGCCGGGACGGTCCGCCGCAGGGGCGTCACCGGTGGGCGTGGTCGGGTCCGGGAGGAAGTTGGCGGTTTTGAGGGCCAGTTGGTGACGGAGGTACTCCTCGGCGTCGTCCGGACGCATCCGCTTCAGGGTGACCAGGGCGGTGATCACCACGTCCGCGACCTCGGCGTGCACCTCGTCCCAGGAGCCGGGCGCCTTACGGGGGTTGGTGCCGCGCGCCCCGATCACCGCCTGCGCCGCCTCACCGGTCTCCTCCGAGATCTTCAGCACCTGCAACGTCCACTGCTCGACGGCGCCGAGCCCCCGCGCCGTGTCGTGCGCGGTGAACCGCCGGGCGAGCCGCTCCACGGTCGTCTCCAAGAAATCGCCCGCGGGCCGTGCGCAGTGGCACGGTGAACCGTCGGTCGCCCCGCTCCCGCCGGAAGTCTCCGCCGCCGGTGTCGCTTCCCTCATGCCTTCGCACTCTCCCTGTACCTGTTGCGCTGTCCGAAGCGTCGCGTCACGACGACCGGTGAGACCGCCGGACGGGCGGAAGCCCCGACGGCCGTGAGGCGCGGAGCCGCCGACCGACGTGCCCCCGGGCGGGGTCACGCGACGCCGAAGAACACACTGCCCGCTCCTCCCAGGTGGGGGCGGCGGACATGCAGGTCGAGCGCACGGATCAGGTCGGCCTCGCGGAGACGACCGTCGCCGTCGCCGTCCATCCGGGCCAGTACGGCCGAGGCGTCGTCGGCGAGGCCCCACAGCGCGAGATACCGGCTCAGCTCCCGCTCGCCCACGGAGCCGTCGCCGTCCGCATCGAGGACCTTGAACAGCGCCGCCCCGAAGGCCGCGACCTGCCCGGGCAGATCGGGGTCCGCGGCGAGCGCCCCGGCAGCGGTGCGGTGCTGTGCGCGCGAGAGCCTGCCGCCGGTCCTCGCCTGCCGCCGCAGCCCGGCCCAGTACTCCCGGTAGAAGGACTCCACCTCCCTCGCCTCGGCGGCGTCCGTGTCGAGCCCGTAGGCGGTACGGCAGCGCCCGGCGAACCGCAGATAGTCGTCCTCGGTGACGTAGCCGTCGTGATCGGTGTCGGCGGCGTCGAACAGCAGGTCCAGGTTGACGCGGTGGAGGACGCGTTCGGGCGGGGTGCCGACGGTCGTGGCCAGATGGTCCCGGAGTTGGGCGTGGCGGAACTGGTAGACCGCGCCGACCCGGCGCAGGATGTTCCGCTTCCAGGCGTCCTGAAGGAACGCGTCCAGGTCCGTCGGCAACCATCCCGACAGGGGCAGCCAGATGCGGGCCAGGACCACCCACCGTCCCCAGGCGGTCATGGTGCCTGTCCCCAGCGCGATCATGACCCCGGACACCAGCCCGGCTCCGGCACCGGCCAGCGCGCTGCGCGACGCGGCGCCGAACACGACGCCCCACCCGATCCCGATCACCAGCCCGACGGTGAGCAACTGCTTGAGTACGGTGGCGCGGTTCGTGTTCAGCAGGTCCGGCGGGTGGGCGCTGGTCTCCCGCGGGATGACGGTCTCGAACCCGGCGCCGAGCGCGGCGACGAGCCCCAGCACACCGCCCAGACCGATGCCCGCCGCGAGCAGTATCGCCGAGTTCAGCGCGATCACCGGGGCGGGATACCGCAGGGCGGCGGTGATCATCGCACTTCCGAGCGCCCACAGGAGACCGAACAGCAGGCCCCCGGCGAGCCCGCCCGCCACCCTGGGGCGGAAGCTCTCCCGCAGCTTCTTCCCCACCCTGTTCTTCTTCCAGCCGCTGAGCCTGATCTCCATCAGCGACGGTTCGAACATCGGGCCGCCGACCTGCATCCGGCTGACGAATCCGTGCATGAGGGCGAAGGTCAGCCCCATCGCGAGGCCGTTCGTCGGGCCGGTGAGGGCGACGGTCAACAGTCCGGGCAGCGGCCCGTACAGGAGCAGGCTCTCGGCCCCGTAGACGAGTCCGGCCACGATTGCGCAGAAGACCCCGACGGTGACGCCGACCCGCAGCATCAGCCACCGCAGCCGGACGCTGGTCCCCAGCCGCCACCATTCGATGTCGGGTGTGCGGAGCTCCGTCAGATGCGCGGCGAGATAGCCGAGCCAGCGTTGGGCGTGTTCGGGGTCCCAGCGCAGGGTGTATGCGTCGCGCCGGTAGGCGGCGGCGAGGAAACTGTCCAGAAGGTGGTTCTCCAGGGCTTCCCGGGTGCCGAACTTGCCGGTGTCCAGGAGATCCGACGGATCGGGGCCGGATTCGTGGACGAAGCGGGCGAGCGTCACCATCAGCGGAGTGGTCAGTACGGCGGCGAGCCGGGCACCGGCCGGTGTCTGCCGCTGCTCGCGCAACTCCCGCAGAACGGGGGCCCAGTCGGTCCCGGAGGCGTTCGGCCTGCGGAGGAAGCGGCGGTGGCTGGTCCGCTCCAGATAGGCGACGGCGTCGTCCAGGGTGACATCGGCCAGTTCGACGGCGACGGCATAGGGAACGACCCCGGTCTGTTCCGCGGTGGCCTCTATGTCGGCACGACGGCTCGTCACGATCAGCGGCAGAAGGAAGTTGTTGAGCTCTTCCAGCGCCATTCCGCGTAGACCGGGGGCGAGTTCGTCGAACCCGTCCAGGATCGGCAGTACGTACTCCTCGCTCATCAGCGCCTCGGCCCAGGTGATGTCGCCGGGGCCGTGCACCGCGAGGAAGGTGTGGTCCCGCTCCAGTCGGCCGATCAACCAGTCCCGCAGCGACAGGGCGGCGGGATCCCAGGAGCCGAGACTGAAGATCACCGGTACCGGCGTCGCCGTCCCGCGGGTGCGCACCCGCGCGTCCAGGTGGGCCAGCGCGAAACGGAGTGCCAGGGCGGTCTTCCCCGAGCCTGCCCGGCCCAGCACCACCAGCCAACGGGATTCCGTCTGTGCGAGAACGTCCGCGAGATCCGCCGGGGGAGCGGGCGCCTTTCCGGTCGGGGCGTCGGAATCGCCGTCGTGGTCGGCCGCTTTCTCCAGCATCAGCCGCCAGCGCAGCGGCAACTTCCCGTCCTGGAGCCGTAATTGTTCCACCTCGGGCTTCAGGCGGGCGCGGACGGCGAGTGCGAGGGCATCGGCCTGTTCGGCCAGTTTGCCGCCGACGGATCCCTGATCGGCGCCGACCGCCGTGGTGAGCTGTTCGATCCAACCGGTGAGTGCATCCTTGGCGGAGAAATCCGCGGGGAATTGCACGATGAAATTGTGGTTTCCGTTGACGACAATGCCGGTGTTGAGACCGATCCGGAACAGGTCCCGGCCGTCCGGCTGTGGGGCATGAGGGCCCATGGGCTCCCGCTCCTGCGGTTCCGGTGCGCCGCTCACCGAAAGAGGATGGGCGTTGAGTGGCCGCCTGTGGAGATGATCCCGGAATGCGGCCGCGGTCCGCGCCGTACCGTCGCGTCGGCCGCCGGGTCCTCGGTCCGGGGCCGCGCACCGGCGCCGTGGACGCCGACCGCCGCTTCCACCGCGGGTACGACCCGGTCGAGCAGGGTGTCGATCTCCGTCACCGGAAGCACCTCCCTCTCCGCGTCAACGGTCAGCTCCCCGTGGTGGTTCCCCCGCACGGCAGGCGGGCACCGGCCGTGCCCGCCTGCCGCCCTGCCCGGTCCTCCGCCGTGCCGACGGCGGCTGCTTCCCTACGGCTGCCGCACGTATGCGGTGCCGGACCGCTCGTCGGGCACGGCGCCGGTGTCGTCGCCGTCCCGCGGGCCCGGCTGCGGGACGGCCGCCTCGGCGCCGCAGCCCCGCGCACCGGCCCCCGGAGCGACGGTCGGACGGCGGCCCAGGACCACGTTCCGGCCCTCGGAGACCCGTCGGCCCGCGCCGCCGTGCCCCCGGGGCCACGGGACGGTGGCGGTCAAGATCGTCCTCTGGTGACGGCCGTCGACGCCGCCCTCGACGCCTTCGGCGAGCGGACCCTGCGGCGGGACGAGGGGCCGTCGCTCCTCCCCGTCGCCCCCGGGACGGCCGTTGTTCCGCCGCCGCGCACCGAGGCCGAAGGCGGCGGCGCATGCCGCGAGCACGCCCACCGCCAGCAGGATGAGGTCCCTGGTGCTCGGCCCGCCGGTCGAGGCCTTCCCGGCGGGCGCGGGCTCGGCCGACCCCGGCGCCGCATGGGCCGGGACGGTCGCCTTCGGGGCGCCGCCGGAGACGCCGGGGCTCGGCGTGCCGGGCGCGGGCGCGCCGTGGGCGGTGGGAGCGGCGCCCGTCGATCCGGCCGTCGGCTCACCGGGGGCGGCGGCGCCCACCGGTCCGGCCGTCGGTCCGGGAGCCGGGGCGCCCGCCGATCCGGCCGTCGGCCGCGGGGTCACCGAGGCGCCCGAGCCGGTCGAAGGGTGCGGGGCGGGGGAGGAGCCCGAGCCCGGCGTGGTGACGTCGAAGGCCGTCACGACCTTGCTCTGGCCGGGGTTGAGGGTGCACGGCGCGTCGGCCACCAGCGAGAGATTGCCGTTGGTCGCGGCGAGGTGGAGCGTGAGGTCGCCGGCGGTGACCGTGCCCCTGCCGGGGTGGTGGAAGGTGGGGGCGGTCGCGTTGCCGGTCGCGTCGATGCTGAAGGGGCCGGACGCGGGGACGTGGGCCGTGCTCAGCCGGAAGGGGACCGTGAGGCCGAAGTCGTTCTTCGGCGCGGACACCTGGGCCTGCGCCTCCGCCGTGCCCCGGAGGGACGTCATCCCGGCTTTGGCGAGCCACTCCGTGAAACTCGCGTCCACCTGTGCCACCGCCTTGACGGTGATGTTCCTGCTGGGCGCGCCCACGGGGACCGACTTCGGAAGGTCCGAGGTGATCTTCACCGTCAGCGGCTGAACGCCCATCATCTGGGCCGAGCACGTATAGGCGAAAGTCCGGGTGAGTGTGCGGGCGGAAGCCGATCCGGCGCCGCCGATGCCCAGCACCCCACTTGTCACCGCCGAAACCGTGGCGACCGCGAGGACGGTCTTCGCCCTGGGCCCGCCACACCTGATGTTCATGAGTAATCCCCCGTTCACTGTGCGGGTGTGCGATTACGGAACGACGCGCTCTTTCATCGAAACGGAGCGTGCCGCTCGGATTCCGTGCGCCCGTGCCGGATCTTCGGCACCCGGCCGATTCCGATCAGCGGGGCGGACAAGGTTACTTGGAAGACGCGATGTGCGCGGCCCCGGTTGCAAGAGAACCTGACGCACTCCCCGCCCGGAATGCTGCAGAACCCCTTGAGGAGGGGGCGACTGCCAGGAATATTCTTCCTGCTGAATAAAGATCAGAAACGGAAAAGCCCCGTGTGTGTCACGGATACCGGTGAGTATTTCCTCGGACGCGCAACCGCTGTGGCTGCGGCGGCTCTCGGCCACCGCAGCCACAGGAGTCATCGGATCAGTGCTGCGGATGCGGACGGGGGTGGAACGTCGAACGCCGGTGCCTGGTGGGGGTGTTCTTGGGGTCGCGTCCGATGGCGATGCGCAGGCGGATGGCGTTGATCACCTCGGTGACGCCCAGGACGATGGCCATGATGCCGGTCACCAGCGTGAGCGCGGCGATCGAGCCGAACGGCGAGACGATCATCACGATGCCGGCGAGCAGGGTGATGATGCCGAGGAAGAGCTGCCAGCCCCGTGCGGGCGCCTCGCGGGCCGAACCGGCGGCCGCGGTCATCATGATGCCGCGCACCAGCCAGCCGAAGCCGATCCAGAGGGCGAGCAACAGGAGTGACTGGAGGGTGCCCCGGAAGCAGATGAGTCCGAGGAGCACGCTGAGCGCACCGGTGATGAAGTGCAACGCCCGGAGATGCCCGGGGACGTGCGCGCCGAAGGCTCCGGCCAGTTGGAAGACACCGCTGACCAACAGGTAGACGCCGAAGGCGATGCCGATGACCAGCAGGGTCTTGCCCGGCCAGACCAGGATGATCACACCGAGGGCGATCGACGCCAGGCCGATGGTGAAGAGGGCCTGCCAGCCGAGGTTGGACAGGATGCCCAGGGGGTTGCTCTCCGCGGAGGCTTCCGGGGCTTGCGGCGGGCCGTCGTCCGAGGCCGCGGAGGGGTTCGTCATACCTGCCACCTCTCTCATGGGACAGCACGGTCGGATACGGACGCTTCCATCGTCACCCCATCGGCCCCGTCCCGCTTGGGGAGCGCGCGGCGCCCTTCGGGGAGGCGCCCGGCCTGCGGCGGCGCGGGGCTCCCGGCCGCTCGCCCCGGGACGCGGCGGATCTCCCGGTACGGCCCGGGCGGTCGGCGAGGGTCGTCGGCGAGGGCCCGGACGCTCCGGGCGGGAAATCTCCCGTCCCGTGCGCGCTTGCCCGGGTATCGCGGGCGGCAACTTGGTGCGCGTCCGCGGGCTGTGATCGCATGGCGGCGATGGACTCCAACGAACCTTCCGCACCCCCCACGGCACGGATACCGGGCAGCCGTACCGCCCGGGACGGCGCGGAACCGGACGCCGCGCCCGCCCAGGACGACGCCACCGGCGACGCACCCGCCGCCCCGGTAGCTGACAGCGCCCCCGTCACCGACAGCGGACCCGTAACCGACAGCGCACCCACCGTCACCGGCAGCCCCGCCGACGCCGCCGACCCCGCGGCCACCACGGCCGACGACGCCGCGGCCGGTGCCGCCACGGACGTCACCGCTGACGACCCCACGCCCACCCGCGGCGGAAAGGAACCCGCGCGGGACGGGCGGCGCAGGCGTCGGATCGTACGGCGGACCGTCAAGACGGCCGTCGCGCTCGCCGTCGTCCTGGCGTTTCTCGCGCTCGGTGACCGGTGGGCCGTGCTCTACGCGGAGAACGTGGCGGCGCAGCAGGTCCGGAAGGCGCTGAAGCTGCACGCCGCGCCCGAGGTACACATCGACAGTTTCCCGTTCGTCGGGCAGGTGCTCGCGGGCGGCATCGACCGGGTCGAGGTCACCGTCCCGCATGTCGACGCCGGACCGGTCTCCGTCGCCCAGGTCAAGGGGACGGCGGACGACATCCGGATCGTCGGCAGCCTGCCGTCCTCCGTCACCGGGGCGGTCCTGAGCCGGGTGCGCGGCGACCTCCTGCTGGACTTCAAGGACCTGAACCGCGAGGTCGGCGCCTCGCAGATCACCCTGGAGCCCGGGCCGGAGAAGAACACGGTGCTGGCCTCCGGCGAACTGCCGGTGGGCGACAGGCAGGCCCGGCTCCAGGGACGCGCCCACCTGGAGCGCACCGGGGACCGCGGGCTGCGGCTGACCGTGCAGGACACCCGCGTGGTGGTGCCCGGACTGCTCACCTACGTACCGGGCAAGGGCGGCGGCCTCCAGTTGACCGCGCCCGTCGCCGACCGGATGGACGAGGACGCACTGCGACAGGCGGCCGGGGAGCGCGTCAGCCCGCGGCAGATGATGACGGGGCGGATGCTGGACACGCTCGTGGAGCATCCGTCGCTGCTCGGGCCCACCGGTATCGACCCCTCGCTGATCGAGGGGTTGCAGCAGCTCCGGGAGCCGAAGGTCGCGCAGCGGATGGAGTTCGCCGCCCAACTGCCGGACGATCTGCCGGGCGACATCCGGCTGCGCGACCTCTCCGTCACGAAGGACGGGATCCGTGCGCGGATCACCGGCACGGACGTGAAGGTGGGCTGAGCGGCAGCACCACCGGGGAGGACACGGGGCGGCACGGGCGCGGGACGGCGCCCGTGCCGCGTGGTCTCAGCGGAAGACCGACGCGCCGTCGCGGAGCTTGTCGACGATCGCGGCGGGTGCCTTCTGCGGGGAGCCCGCGTCGTAGGGCGGCTGGGGGTCGTACTCGATCGCGAGCTGGACGGTCTGGGCGAACTCGTCGCCCGCCACCTTGCCGAGCAGGGTGAGGGCCATGTCGAGACCGGCCGAGACCCCCGCCCCGGTGACGATCTTGCCGTCCACGACGACCCGCTCACCGGTCGGCTCCGCGCCGTACGTGGCGAGGGTGTCCAGCGCCCGCCAGTGCGAGGTGGCGCGGCGGCCCCGGAGCAGTCCGGCCGCCGCGAGCAGCAGCGATCCGGTGCACACCGAGGTCGTCCAGGTGCTGGTGGCGTCCGCGGTGCGCAGCCAGCCCAGCAGGGTCTCGTTGGTCATCTGGTCCCGCTGGCCGGGGCCGCCGGGCACCACCACGATGTCCGGGTCCGGCACCTCGTCGAGCGCCTTCTGCGCGATCAGCGTGAGCGCGCCCTGGTCGTTGGTGACCGGACCGGGCCGTTCGGCGACGAAGACGGTCTCGGTGCCGGGGGTGCGGCAGAGCATCTCGTACGGACCGAGCGCGTCCAGCGCGGTGAAGCGGTCGTAGAGGACGATGGCGATCTGCATGGTCTTCCCTTCGGGGAGGAGAGTGCGGAAAGGCGGGACCGGGTCAGGGGCGGAAGCGTCGGCGGTACTCGGCCGGTGCGGTGTGCAGGGTTCTGACGAAGGCGCGGCGCATCGCCTCCGGGGTGCCGTATCCGCAGGCACGGGAGATCTGCTCGACACCGTCCGCCGTCTCCTCCAGCAGACGGCGGGCCTGTTCCAGACGGACGCGCTCCACGTAGCGGCCCGGCGTCGTCCCCGTCTCCGCGTGGAAGGCCCGCGCGAAGTGCCGGGGGGAGAGCCGGGTGCGTTCCGCGAGACGGTCGACGGACAGATCGGCGTCCGGGTGCTCGGTGATCCACTGCTGGAGGTCGCGCAGCGGCTCCCGGCGGGCCGTCTGGGCGGCCAGCTGGACGCTGAACTGCGCCTGGTTTCCCGGCCGTCGGAGAAAGACGACCAGCTGGCGGGCGACGAGGAGGGCGATGTCCCGGCCGTGGTCCTCCTCGATGAGCGCGAGTGCGAGATCGATGCCCGCGGTGACCCCGGCGGAGGTGGCGATCGGCCCGTCCCGGACGAAGACCGGGTCCGGCTCGACCGTCACCCGCGGGTACTCCTCGGCCAGCTGCGCGCAGAGCGCCCAGTGCGTCGTCGCCCGGCGGCCGTCGAGCAGCCCGGCAGCGGCCAGCAACAGCGCCCCGCTGCACACCGACACGACCCGCTCGGCCCGCCCGGCGTACTCCCGCAGCCGGTCGATCAGCCCGGGGGCGGGGCAGCGGGAGCCTTCGCCGCCCGGGATGAGCAGGGTGTGCGGCGGCCCGGCGTCGGAGAGCGCGCAGTCCGGGGTGAGCCGCAGCCCGCTCGACGTCCGCACGGGCCCGCCGTCGAGCGAGGCGGTGCGGATCTCGTACGGTTCCCCGCCCGCCCGTCCGGCGCCCGCGAACACCTCCACGGGGCCGGTGACATCGAGACTCTGCACGCCCTCGAAGAGGAGGACCAGTACGGATCGCCGCGTCATGTCTCCATCCTTCGCGGCCCGCACCGTGTCTGCAATGACAAGAATCCCACCTTTCCTGCCACCGGTGGTCCCGGTGGTGGCCCGGCCGTCGCTCAGCCCGCGGTCGGGCCGGACGCGACCGCCGGGTGCTCGACGGTGCGGATCACCGCGCGGCCGGAGAGCAGGGCGCTGGGGCGCAGCCCGAACATCGCGTGGAAGGCGCTGCTGAAGTGGGACGGGCTGGAGAACCCCGCCTCCACGGCCGCGGTGCTCAGATCGGGCCAGGTCCCGAGGAGTCCGGCGGTGCGCACCAGCCGGGCCCACAGCCGGTACCGGCGGACGGTGGTGCCCGTCTCCGCGCGGAAGAGCCGCAGGAACGCCGAGACGGAGAGCCCGGCCTCGGCGGCCAGCTCCCGGGCCGCGACCGGCTGCCCGGGCGGCCCCGCCAGCCGGGCGGTCGCCAGGAGGACGCGCGGGTCCCGGCCGCGGTCGTGCCCGTCCGGGCCGGTCAGCTCCAGCCAGCCCCGGACCTCCGCGAGCGGCGCGTCCGCGCCCAACGATGCGGCCCCGCGCACCAGTTCGGCCTGGTGCGCGTGGTCCAGGGCCAGTTCGGCGCCGCCGTCCAGCAGCCGACGGCAGGCCCGCTCCCGCGCCGACGCCGGGTCGAGATAGCAGAACGCCATCCGGGTTCCCCCGGCGGTGATGCGGTGCCGTACGCGGGCCGCCACCCACGCCGTCCGGGTCCGGTGCCGCGCGCCGTGCTCCACCTCGACCGTGAACTCCCCGTCGACGCCCACCGCCAGACAGCTCACCGCACCGGAGTGGAACCCCAGCCCCAACGCGGGCCCGACGTACAGGGCCTGCCCCGGCCACAGCCACAACGCGGCCCGCTCACGGCACGTTTCTGAAAGCGGCGCGGGGGACATGCGGGGGATGCTAACCGCCGAGCCCGCCCCGCGGTCCGCCGTACCGCACGGCCTACCCGCACCCCTCCCCGAACGGAGCGCCGCCGCCATGCCGACCGAACCCCTCACCGCCGCCCTGCTGTTCCTCGTCGGCGTGATCAACCTGGTGCCCGGCGCCGTGGCGGTCGCCCCGTCCCGGATCGGCGCCGCCTACGGCATCGACGTCCACGCCGACCCCGATCTGGTCCTGCTGCTCCGCCACCGCGCGGTGCTGCTGGCGCTGGTCGGCACCGGACTGCTCGGCGCGGCGTTCCTCCCGTCGCTACGGGTGCCCGCCATGGTCGCCGGTGGCGTCAGCATGGGCACCTTCCTGCTGTTCGCCCGCACCACCCGGGCGCTCAACGGCGCCACGAAGCGGGTCGCCCGGATCGACCTCGCGGCCCTCGCCCTGCTCCTGGTCGCCGCGGGTACGGTCCGGCACGGCTGAGCGCCCGGACGGCGGTCAGCGGTCCGAAAAGCCGTCCGCCTCCGCCGGATCCTCGCCCTGCGTGGCCCCGGACGGCGGCCGGTGGCGGGCCGCCCGGCGGAGGTGCTCGGCGAGGGCCAGGGCCTCCGGCGAGGTGGCGCGGTCCTTGACGCCCCAGGCCAGTAGATGGTTCCGGCGGGCCCAGGGGTCCTGGAGCGCGCAGACGTCGAGGGGCAGCCGGGGATCGACGGCCCGTCGCGGGACGACGGCGAGCCCGGCGCCCGCCGCCGCGAGGGAGACGAGGACGCCCAGGTCGGCGACGGTGGTGCGGTGGCGCACTGCCGGGGCGTGCGGCCCGAGATGCCGCTCGATCCAGCGGCGCAGCGAGGAGTCGGCGTCCAGCCCGACGAGAGGGTGCTCGGCGACCTCGCCGTACGTCAGCGCCGTCCGGCCGCTGAGGACCCCGCCGACCCGGCCGACCACGAAGAGGGAGTCGTCGCCGAGCGGCTCCGTACGCAGCCCGCAGTCCCCGGCCTCGTCATCGATGACGACACCCAACTCCGCCTCACCGTCGGCGAGCCTCCGTACGGTCTGCGGGGTACGGCTCTCGGACACGGTGACATCGGTGTCCGGGTGGGCGCGGAGGAACGTGGTCAGGGCCCGCGGCATCAGCCCGTACATGGCGGAGCCGCCGCCGAGCAGGGTCAGCGGCGCGGTCGAGGGCCGGGCGTAGCTCGCCACGGCGCTCTCCAACCGCGCGGTCCGGTCGAGGACGTCGCGGGCATGGCGGGCCAGCGCCGTACCCGCCGGGGTGGGCCGGACGCCCCGGCGGCCCCGGATCAGCAGCGCCACGCCCGCGTGGTGCTCCAGCGCACGCACCCGGGCACTGGCCGACGGCAGGCTCAGCGGCATCCGCCCCGCCCCCGCGGTGATCGAACCCTCCGTGACGATGTGGAGGAAGAGCCGCAGATCGTCCAGGTCGTAGCGCATCCGCTCAGGCTACGGCGCAGCCGAAGGCTACGGCTGGAGATTCCGCATTGTGGAACTCTCCGTCCGGGGCTGATGCTCGGCGTATGAGCGAGTTCTTCCCTGTCCTGCTGGCGGGCGTGGCCGCCGGAGCCCTGAACGCCATCGGGGGCGGCGGGACCTTCGTGGCGCTGCCCGCACTGGTCGCCTTCGGCCTGCCACCCGTGGCGGCGAATGCGGTGTCACGGGTCGCCCTCGTCCCCGGCGCGGCCGTCAGCGCCTGGGTCTACCGGCGCGACCTCACCCCCGTCGGACCCACCTCCATCAGGGCGTTGACCACGGTCAGCGTGATCGGGGGCGGCGTCGGCGCGGGCCTGCTGCTGGCGCTGCCCGCCTCGTCGTTCGACGCCGCGGCGCCGTGGCTGCTCGCCTTCGCCACGGTGACCCTCGCCGTCGGCCGCCCCCTCTCCCGGGCGCTGACCGGCGCGCTCGGCCGCCCGGTCGGCATGAGCGGACGCGCCGTCCTGACCGGACAGTTCCTCCTCGCCGTGTACGGCGGATACTTCGGCGGAGCCGTAGGCATCCTGATGCTCGCCCTGTGGAGCATCGGCCTCGGACTGGACGCCGCGACCGGCAACCCGATGCGCGTCGCCCAACTGGCCGCCGTCTATCTCAGCGCCACCGCACTCTTCCTCGTCGCCTCGGACGCCCTGAGCGCCCCGGTGCTCCTCACCGCCATGCTGCTCGGCGCCGTGGTCGGCGGCTTCGCCGGAGCCCATCTGGCCCGCCGCCTCCCCGCCGGGCTGCTCCGGGGCGCCCTCCTGGTGACCGCCGTGCTCACGACCGTCCTCTACTTCCTGCGCGCCTGACACCGCGGGACCCCGCCACCGCCGTGACGGCACACCCACCGCCCCCCGCGCGGACGGCGCCCGCCCGGCGATCCTGCCCCGCCACCACCCCTGCCCACCGGTAACTTTGCCCTCACCCACCGTGCCGCCACCCCGCTGCGGTGCGGGACGGCCCGCCCGGGCACACCCACGTCACCCGCACGACCCGCCTGCCCACGGAGACTCTGGAGGGACGGAATGAAGACGGTCGCGATCATCGGCTTCGGCGACATGGGGGAACAGATGGCCCCCCACCTCGTCGCCGCCGGGTACGAGGTCCGCATCAGCGACACCGACCCCGCCAAGCGGCAACGCGCCGCCGCCCTCGGCGCCTCCGTCCACCCCACCCCCGCCGAAGCGGCCCGCGGCGCGCAGCTGACCCTCGGTCTGGTGATGTCGGACGACATCCCCGCCGCCTACCTCGGCCCCGACGGCATCCTCGCCGGAGCCCCGCGGGACTCCCTGGTCGTGGTCTGCTCCACCACGACCCCCGAACTGCTGCACCGCGCGGTCTCCGCCGCCCCCGCCGGGGTGACCGTCCTGGACGCGCCGATCGTCGGCGGTGTGAAGTACGCGCGCGAGCGCGGCATCACCTTCCTGGTCGGCGCGGCGCCGGAGGTCCACGAGCGGGCGCGCCCGGTGCTGGAGACGCTCGGAAAGGTGCGGCACGTCGGCGAGTTGGGAGCCGGGGTGGCCTACAAGCTGATCACCAACGTCGCCGTCATGGCGGCCGAGGCCGGAATCCGCGAGGCCCTGGACCTCGCCGACCACCTGGGCCAGGACTACGACACCGCACTGGACCTGATGGCGGTCGGCCCCATGGCCGCCGTCGTCGCCCGCGCCCGGGACACCACCAACCCGCGCCCGCTGCGCCGCTCGGCGGAGGACGACGACACCCTGCTCGCCGCCGTCCCCGACCCGGCCCGGCAACTGCCGATCTCCCACGCCGCCGCGGGCCGCCTGTGGGAAGCCGTCACCGCGAACGACGGCTCCGAACCGGACTTCGTGGACCTGACCCGTAGAACCACCGCCCGCGCGGAGTTCCGCGGCTGAGCGGTCGGCAGCCGTTCCCGGGTGGGGGTTTCCGGCGCATGGCAGACCTCCGGCCGGGCCCCGGGTGGGGCACCGGCCGGAGGGAGGGTCAGCCCGCGTGGGGGAAGAGCGCGGTGAAGGAGTCGACGCCCGCGGCGAGACCGCGGCTGAACGGTGCGTCGAGGTCCCAGACCAGGAAGAGCAGAAACGCGATCAGCGCGCTGAAGACGGCGGCCATCAGCAGCTCCTTCCCGGACCGCCGGATCTGCAGGGTGAAGATCAGGCCGACGGTCACGACACCACCGCTGATCAGCCCGAACCACACGACGGCCGGTAGCGCGGTACCGGCCGCATCCGCCCGGGCGTTACGCGCCCCGTCCGCCACCGCGACCTGGTCGACCAGGGGTTGGTAGGACTGCTCCTCGAAGGCGTCACGGGGATGGTGGTCGGTGACATCGGCGCGGACCTTCGCGAGCAGCGCGGTGCCCTGCGCGGTGATCTCACCCCGCTCGGCCATCACCGGCCACTCCTTGTGCACCACATAGGTGACGTACCGGTCGACGTCGGCACGGATCCGGTCGCGCACCGGCGGGGTGTAGGCCCGCGCCCGCGCACTGATCTCGTGCAGCGCCTGCGCCTCGGTGCGTACGGTGTCCTCCGCGGTGCCCCGGGCCTCCCAGACCCCGGCGATCGCCAGACCCAGGACGATCGCGTAGACGACGCCCACCATCATCGTCATGTACTCGATGACATCGGGGGTTTCGGACGGGTCGTCGTCCTCGCCGATCCGGCGCTGTTTGAGCACCGTGATGGCCAGGACGACGCCACAGACGGCGGCCGTGGCGATGGCCAGCACCAGCCATTGCGACATGGGTTCTCCTACGAGGAACGGCGCCCGGACGATCCGGACGAGGAGCGTGAACGGGGGCGGAGCGCGACCCCGGCCAACACGGCGGGGGTGGTGACCAGCAACGTCCTGGTCACCATCGAGCTGCCGCCGTGCGGCTTGTGCGCCACCGCGGCGTAGTTGGGCGGGGGCGTCGGGGAGGCGCCCGGCGACGCCGGTGAGGGCGGCGCCGGGGCGGGCCGGTGAGGGTGGACAGCGGGCGGCGCCGTAGGGGGCGGCGCGGACGGCGCCGCGGAGGGGCGCGAGGGTGCCCCGGGCGTGGGGGTCGGCCGCGGACCGGGATCCGACGGCCGGGGCCGGGGCGTCGGGCTGTGCGGGGGAGTGGGTGTCGGTGTCGGCTCCGTACAGGGGAAACGCCGGTCCGGCGGCATCGGGAACCCGGTCGCCACAGCGACGGCCGGCCATGCCCCGGCGTACGCGCAGCTGTCGCCGGAGGACGCGTACGCCCCGTCGGGGGTGACGGACGCGTGGGAGTCGCCGGACGAGGCGTGGACGGAGTCACGGCCGACGACGGCGTGTCCTCCGCGGTGCTCGGTGTCGTGCGTCTGGTCGGCCGCGGCGGAGGAGGCGAGGACCGGCACCGCGGCGAATCCGGTCAATATCAGGAAGGCGGCGGTGGCGAGACCGGCCACCGGCCGCGGTAACACGTGGAGTTGGCACACACCGGAATTCTGCGCAGCGCGCCACCGGTCCGCCCGCGATGATCTCCGGAGTTCCCTCAAATGGTGGGAAAAGCGGATAGTGGGTGTGTGTGGTCGTGGGATGTGTGTAGGGGGGAGTCGACGGGCGGCGGCCCGGGACGCGACCGGAACACGGTTGGTGCGTCGCCCTGTTCGCGGCGCGATGCACTCAACTAAAGGGTGAGGTAGGGGAGTTACGCGTACCTCGCCGGAACCGCGTGCGCGTGTGCAGATCAGGGAAAGCGCTGGTCAGAGGGGAGGCAAGGGTGGCCGGTGGCGTGCTTCGCTCTCCCGTGGCCCGGACGGAACGGGCTCGCGCGGCGGTGGGGAACCGGTGTGCCAGGGTGGGGCGTATGACGTGGAACGGTGACGACTACCAGGACCGGTTCGACCGGATGGCCGCCGCGGGCGAGGACGTGCACGGTGAGGCCGTGTTCGTCCGGGCCTTCGCGCCCGCGAGTGTGCTCGACGCGGGCTGCGGCACGGGGCGGGTGGCCGCGGAGCTGGCCCGGCACGGGATCGAGGTGACGGGGGTGGACGCCGACGCCTCCATGCTCGACACCGCCCGGCGCCGGGCGCCGGAGATCCACTGGCACCGCCGCGACCTGGTCGGCCTCGATCTGGGACGGACCTTCGACGTCGTGGTGATGGCGGGCAACGTCCCGCTGTTCACACCGCCCGGGACGGAGCCCGAGCTGGTCGCCGGAGCGGCCCGGCACGTCCGGCCCGGGGGCCACCTCGTCGCCGGGTTCTCCCTGGACCGCGGTTACGGACTCGACGACTACGACGCGCACTGCCGCGCGGCGGGGCTCGCGCCGGAGGCCAGGTACGCGACCTGGTCGCGCGAGCCCTACACCGGCGGCCCGTACGCGGTGTCCGTACACCGCAGGCCCTGACCGGGCGCGGCGCCCGGAGGTCAGGGCAGCGCCTGCCGGAGGGCGGCGGCCAACTCCTCCGGGCAGTCGCGCAGCAGGTTGTGCCCGGCGGCGAGCGCCGCGGTCGTGTGCCCGCCCGTCGTCAGCGCCGACCAGGCGGCGAGGTCCGCCGCGGAGACGGTCAGGTCCTCCGTGCCGCGGGCGGTGAGGATCGGCGCCGCCAGCGGTGTCCGGGGGGCCGTGCCGGTGAGGTACTCGTGCGTCGCCCGGTAGTCGGCGCGCAGCGCCGGGGCCACCATCTCCAGGACGTCGGGGGCGTCGAGCAGTTCGGCGGGGAGATAGCCGTCCGCGACGACCTGGGCGAAGAACTCCTCGTCGGGCAGGTCCCAGCAGCCGTCGGCGGTGCGGACGGCGGTCCCCGGCGCCTGCTGTGCGGAGACCGCGAGCAGGGCGGGGCCCGCGGGCCCCAGCGCCCGGGCCGTCTCGTAGGCGAGGACCGAGCCCGAGGAGTGGCCGTAGAGGACGATCTCGGCGCCGTCCGCATGGGCGCGGACGGCGGGGGCCAGCCGGGCGGCCAGCGCCGGGAGGTCGGTGAGCGGCGCCTCGTCGAGCAGCGCCTCCCGGCCGGGCAGCCGGACCGCCACCGGATGCGGCTCCGGCCCCAGCGCGCGGCCCAGCGCCAGCACCGCGGCGACGCCCGCGCCCGCGTGCGGGAAGAGGTACACCACCCGCCGCGGCCGCCCGGCGGGCACCAGGTCCACCAGCCACTCCGCGCTCATCGGGCCGCCTCCCGCTCCAGGGCAGCGGCGAGGTCCCGGAGATAGCCGCAGGCGGCGTCGAGCAGGCGCTCCGCCCGGTCCGTACCGTCCGCGTGTGCCAGTCGCAGCCGCAAGGTGTCTCCTTCGGTGTGGGCGCTGAACTCCCAGTGGAACGGCCGGGGGTTGTCCGGACCGCGGTCGCCCCGGTCCGGCAGGGCGGACTCCGTCAGGCCGTCGCCGTCGGCCGCGCCCGCGAAGAGCGTGCCGAGGGCGCCCAGGTAGTTGACGCTCAGCCACGGCCGGTCCGGGCCGGTGAGGCGGGCGGCGCCGTGGCCGTCGGCGTCCGTGCGGGCCGCCCGGGCGGCGTCGAGGACCGTGCGCGGATCGGCGTCCGGCGCCGCGTCGACCCGGACGGGCGCCAGCGCGGTGAACCAGCCCACGGTCCGCGACAGGTCCGCGCCGCCGACCTTCTCCTCGTCCCGGCCGTGCAGTTCGGTCACGGCGCGGACCGTGCGGCGGTCCAGCGCGGCGGCGACCGCGGTGGCCGCCGCGGCCAGGACGGCGTCGGCGGGGTGCGCGCCGCGGGCCCGTACACCGTCGAGCAGCCGCCCGGTGGACGACGGGTCGAGCGCACGCTCGGCGACCCGGGTGGCGCGCTCGTACGTCGTGGGCGGCCCGTCCGGGTGCGCATCGGGGGAGTCCTCCCCGGTGTTCTCGCCGCCGTCGTCCCGCAGGGACCGCGCCCACCGGTCGTAGGTGACGGCCCCGGGGCGCAGCCGGACGGGGGTGCCCGCCGTGCCGTGCGCGCAGGCGGTGCGCAGGTCGTCCAGGAGCACGCCCCACGACAGCACATCCACCACCAGGTGATGCGCGGTCAGGACCAGCAGGCGCCGCTCCCCGCCGGTGTGGACGAGGGTGGCGCGCAGCAGCGGGCCCGCGGCGATGTCGAAGCCGCGTCGGGCCCGTGCGGTCGCGGTACGGACCGCCGCGCCGCCGTCGGCCGTGACCTCCTCGACCTCGACCGTCTGCGCGGTCGGGTCGAGAACCTGCTCCCACCGTGTCGCGCGGTGGCGGAAGCGGTGGCGGAGAACGGGATGGTGGTCGGCCACCGCCCGTACGGCGCCGGTCAGCGCCTCCGTGGTGAGCGTGGGAGGCACCGACAGGGCGACCGACTGGTTCCAGTGGCCCGCGTCCGGCAGCGCCAGCGCGAAGAACCAGCGTTGCACCGGGGTGAGCGGGAGGGAGCGGCGGCGGGCGAAACTGGCGCGGACCGTGGTCGCGGCGGCGGCCGAGGTGGTGACCCGGGCCAGCGCGCGGACGGTCGGGTGGGTGAACAGATGCCGCCGGGTGACCTGGAGGCCCGCTTCCGCCGCCCTGGTGGCGATGCGGACCGCCTGCACCGAGTCGCCGCCCAGCGCGTAGTAGTCGTCGTCCGGACCGACGTGCGCGACGCCCAGCACCTCCCGCCACACCCGCGCCAGCGCCGCCTCGACCCCGGTCAGCTCCTCGGCGGGGGCGGGCGGGGCCGTGCCGGTGGCCGGTTCCGCCGGAGGCGTCCGCCGGGCCTTGCCGTCCGGCGTCCGCGGCAACGGCGCCCGGCACACCAGCCGTTCGGGCACCAGATGCGCGGGCAGCGCACCGCGCAGCAGCTCCCGCAGTGCCCCCTCGGCCACGCTCCCGTCCGTCTCCACCACCGCGACGGGCCCGTCCGCGCCGTCCGCGACCACGGCCGCCCGTACGGCCGGGTGACCCCGCAGCACGGCCTCGACCCGGGCCGGGGCCCGGTGGTAGCCGCGCTCGGAGCGGATCCGGTCGAGAGGCCCGAGGACGACCAGCCTGCCGTCCGGGAGGCGGAGCCCGGCGTCCCCGGTGCGCCGCACCCGGATATCGGGGCGCGACGGGTGCGGGAGCGACGCGTCCGGGGCCGCGGACGGTGCCGCGCGGTCCCCGGTGGCGACGGAGATCTCCCCGGGGACGCCCGCCGGGCAGGCGCGGCCCCAGGCGTCGACGACGCACAGCGCCGTCCCGGGCGCGGGTCGGCCCACCGGTACGAGGCCGGTGGCGGGCTCCGCGTCCCCGTCGCCCGTCACCTCCTCCTCGGCCAGCACCAGCCCCCACTCGGCGCCGCCGTACGTGTGCACCAGACGGCCGTCCGGGGCGTGGGAGCGCCAGCGGCGTACCAGGTCCGCGCCGAGGGGCTCGCCGCCGATCACCAGCGTGCGCACCGCGGGGGCCGCGGTGCCGTCCAGGCGGGAGAGGAGCAGCGCCAGTTCGGTGGGGGTGAGGGTGGCCACGGCTGCCGGGCGGCCGCGCGCCAGCTCCGCCAGCCGGGCGTCGGGGGCGAGGGGGACCGCGGCGTGGCCCGCCGCGAGGGTGGTGAGCAGCTCGCACGCGAGCCGGTCGGCCGCCCCGTGGGTCAGCAGCACCTCGCCCCGCTCGCCGTCGCGGACCGCGTCCGCGAGCGCCCGCTGCCCGAGCGGTACCGGGCGGCGGGGCCCGGTGGTGCCGCTGGTGCGGATCACCAGCGCGGGCGCCCGCGGGCCGTCGGGGCGCGGCACCGGCGGTGCGGACACCGCCTCGACGGGCACCGCGGCGGTGTCCGGGGTGTCCGTGCACCCCGCCGCGTCCACCAGCAAAGCGGCCCCCACCTCGGACAGTTCGGCGGACCCGGCGCCGCCCTCGCCGGTCAGGGGCGCGCAGACGAGCCCCGCGCGCAGCACGCCCAGGCACGCGGCGGCCAGCTCGGCGGGCCGCCCGGCCCGGACGGCCACCACGGTGCCGGGCGCGGCGGCGGTGAGCGCGGCCGCCACCCGGTCCGCGGCCCGGTCGAGGACGCCGTAGGCCGTCGTCCGCGTCCCGTCGACGACCGCCGGGGCCCCGGGGTCCGCCTCGGCCCACCGGCGTATCCGGTCGGCGACCGGCTCACCCGGGGGCGCCGCGGCGGGCCCGGGCGGCGCCGGGGCGGTGACGGTGCGCAACGCGGCGTCGGGCGCGGCGAGCAGGGTGTCCACCAGCGTCCCGAAGCGGTCCGCCAGCCCGGCCACCGTGGACCGGGCGAAGAGGTCCGTGTCGTACTCCCAGGTGACGCCGAGCGCGTCGCCGTGCTCGGACACCACCCCGGCCAGGTCGTAGACCGCCCCGGTGCGGGGCAGCGCGACCGTCTCCAGGGTCAGCGGCCCCAGGGGGACCGGCACACCGTCGCGGTCGGTGGTGAGCAG
Organism: Streptomyces catenulae; assembly: GCF_000718015.1. Classification (GTDB taxonomy): domain Bacteria; phylum Actinomycetota; class Actinomycetes; order Streptomycetales; family Streptomycetaceae; genus Streptomyces; species Streptomyces catenulae. Next base: position 152,264 of record NZ_JODY01000006.1, read on the forward strand.
CGTGGCGAGGGGGCCCAGCGCCGGGTCGTGGGCGGTGTTCTGGCCGAACCCGACCTCCACCAGCGGTGCCCGGCCCCGGTCGCGTGCCACGCCCAGCGGGCCCAGCAACTGGTCGACGGTGGTGCCGCTGTGGTCGAGGCCCGCCAGCAGCCGGTCGCCCACCGAGCCGACCAGATCCGTGAACGACTGCCCCGGGGAGAGCCGCACCCGGTGCACCACGATGTTGGTGAAGCAGCCCGGCACCTCGGCGAATTCGGGCCGGTCGCGGTTGGCGGTGTTCACCGCGACGGCGCTGTCGGCGCGCCCCGTATGCGCGTGCAGCAGTACATGGAAGACCGCCAGCAGTACGGCGTAGGGCGTCGTGCTCGCGGTCCGGGCGTACGCGCGGACCGCGGCGGAGCGCGCCGGGGTCAGCTCCGTCCGCAGCGCCGCCCCGCGCTGTCCGCGCACCGCGGGGCGGGGCCGGTCGGTGGGCAGCTCCGCGGGCGGGGGCGGCGGCGTCAGCTCCCGCACCCAGTGGTCACGGTCGGCCGCGCCGAGCGGGGAGCGGGACCGCGCCAGGGACCACACCGCGAAGTCCGCGTAGCTGTGCGCGGGCGGCGGCAGATACGCCTCGTCGCCGGTGGTCTCCGCCGCGTAGAGCACCGCAAGCTCCCGCAACAGCAGGACGGTGGACCAGTGGTCGGTGAGCAGATGGTGCTGGGAGACCACCAGCACCGGGTCGCCGGACCCGCCGGTGTGGAGCCGGACGCGCAGCGGCACCCCCGCGGTCAGGTCGAACGGCGCGAACGCCGACCGGGTCAGCTCCTCGCGGTCCGCCGACGGCACGACGGCGAAGTCCACCCGCGCCTCGGCCGCCACCCGCTGCACCGGCTCCCCGTCGCGCAGCGGGAACGAGGTGCGCAGCACCGGGTGCCGCTGGGCCAGCGCCGTCCACGCGCGCCGCAGCGCCGCCACGTCACAGCCGCCGGTCAGACGCGCCGCGACGGCCACCACATAGGCCGAACCGCCCAGTTGGAGCTGGTCGGCGTGCCAGAGCGACAGCTGGTTCGGGGCGAGCGGGAAGCTGCCGACGGCCGGTCCGCGCGGCACCGGACCGGTGTCGTCCCCCGGCCCGTCGAGCCGTCCGGCCACCTCCTCGGCGACCTCCCGCAGCGGGCGGGGGCCCAGCAGGAGGGGCAGCGGCAGCCGTACGCCCAGCTCCGCGTGGAGGGTGGTGCGCAGCCGCAGCGCGGCGAGCGAGTCCACCCCGGCGTCCCGCGCCGGGGCGTCCGGGTCCACCGCCGCGGGCGCCGTCCCCGCCACCTCGGCCACCGCGCGGCGCAGCCGGGCGACGGCCTCGGCGCGCCACCGCTCGGGTGGCAGCGCCGTCAGCCGCTCGCGTGCCCCGGCGTCCGGCCCGTCCCCGCCGTCCGCGAGCAGCGCGGCCAACTCCGTACGGCGGACCTTGCCCAGCGCGGTGCGCGGCACCTCGGCCACCGTACGCACCCGTTGGGGCACCGCGTGGGAGGGCAGTCGGCGGGCGCAGTGGGCGAGCAGCGCGGCGGGGTCGGCGCGGACGCCGTCGCGCGGGCGGACCGCCGCCACCAGCAGCGCGCCCCGGCCCGGCAGCGGCACCCCGGCCACGCCCGCGTCGGCGACCGAGGGATGGGCGGCGAGGACGCGTTCGACCTCGACCGGGTTGACCTTGTGGCCGCCGGTGTCGATCAGCACCCGGGAGCGCCCGACGACGGTCAGCCTGCCCGCGGCGTCCAGGCTGCCCAGATCGCCGGTGCGGTGGCGCCCGCTGCCGGGGTCGGCGACGACGGCCGGGCCGGAGACCACGATCTCGCCGGTCACGCCCGGCGGCAGCGGAGCGCCGCCCTCGCCGAGGACCTCGACGCGTACCCCGTTCAACGGGGTGCCGACGGTGCCGGGGGAGGGCTCGGCGCCGACGTCCCAGCAGACGCTGCCCGCCTCCGTGGACCCGTAACTCTGGCGTACCGGCAGGCCGAAGCGGGCCGTGAAGCGGTGTGTCACGGCCGGGTCGAGGAAGTTGCTGCCGGACAGACAGAGGCGGACCGCGCCCAGCTCCACCGGTACGTCCGCGGGCAGGTCGGCCAGGGCGTCGAAGAGCTGGGGCACGGCGATCAGCAGGGTGACGCGGTGCCGGGCCAGCGCCGCCACCACGGCGTCCACGGCGGAGGCGTCCGCGCCGCGGTCGGTGAGCACCAGCGTGGCGCCGGAGCGGACCGCCGCCAGCAGACAGCAGAACTGCCCGAGCGCGTGGAAGAGCGGCACCGGGCAGAGCAGGACGTCCTCGGCGCGGATGTCCGCCGTCGCGGTGATGTTGCCCGCCTCGGCGACCTGGTGTTCCTGGTCGCGTACGACGCGCTTGGGCTCGCCGGTGCTGCCGGAGGAGAGCGCGGTCACCCAGGGGCCGCCCGCCCGCGCGGTCCGGGGCGCGTCCGCCCGGGGCCGGGGGAGCGGCGCGTCCGCGTACAGGACCGGGCGGTCGGTGAGGGCGGCCACCGGGTGGCCGGACGTGGTGACCACGACGGCGGGGCGGCTGTCGGCCAGCCGCCGCCGCAGCGCCTCCGGCGGCTGGTCCGGATCGACCGCCTCGACCGTGCAGCCCGCCTCCGCGGTGGCGAAGTAGGCGACCGCGAACTCGGGCCGGTTCTCCAGCACCAGCAGGACGTGGGTACCGCAGGAGGCGCCCCGGGCGGCCAGCGCGTCGGCGAACGCCCTGACGTCCTCGGCCAGTTGCCGGTAGGTCAGTGAGCGGTCGCCCTGGACGACGGCCGTCGCGCCGGGGTGGGCGGCCGCGGTCGCCGCGATCATGTCGAGCACGGGGCTTGCGCTCACCGGGTCTCCTTCGTCAGCCGCTCGGCGAGCCGGGCAGGGGTGGGATGGACGAACACATCGCGCGCGGTGACCCGCACCCCGAGCCGCAGCCCGATCTCGGCCACCGCACGCACCGCGCGCGCCGAGTCACCGCCGTACAGGAAGAAGTCCGCGTCGGCGGTGAGACCGCTGACCCCCAGGACCCGCTCCCAGACCCCCACCAGCGCCTCCGGCGTCGCGGGCGGGTGGGCGGCGGTCGGCCGGGCGGCGAGCAGCGCCCGCCGGTCGACCTTGCCCGACGGGGTCGTGGGCAGCCGGTCGACCGTGTGCACCTCGGACGGGACCATGTGCGGCGGCAGCGTCCGGCGCAGACGGTCCAGGAGTCCGTCGGTGTCGGCGGCGCCGTGGCCCGGGCGCCACTCCACGAAGCACACCAGCCGCTCCGCCCGCCCCGCCGCGTCCGCGGGGGCCGCCACCGCCGCCCGCCGGACCGCGGGATGGGCGCCCGCCGCACTCTCCGCCTCCCCCAACTCCACGCGCTTGCCCAGCAGTTGGACCTGATCGTCGAGGCGGCGCAGGAACTCCAGATCGCCGGAGGGCAGTTCCCGCACCAGGTCGCCGGTGCGGAAGCAGCGCTCCCCGTCCACCTCGACGAACCTGCGCGCGGTCCGCTCGTCGTCGCCGAGGTAGCCGATGCCGACGGTCGGACCGCCCAGATACAGCTCGCCCGGCGTCCCCGGGACGACCGGCCGCCCCGCCCGGTCGCGGACGCGGGCCCGGATGTGCGGCAGCGGCCTGCCGATGGGCGGCAGCACACCGCGGTCGGGCCAGGCGGACACATCGCAGAACACCGCCCCGGCCACGGTCTCCGTCGGCCCGTACTCGTTCAGCACCCGGCTGGGGAACCCCGGCGGCGGATAGGCGGCGAGGCGCTCACCGCCGGTACGGATGAGCCGTACGTCCCCCAACTCCGCGCCGTCCAGGGCGAAGACCGACTCCAGCAGCAGCGGCGGGATGTAGGTCTGGGTGATCCGGTGGGCGCGCAGCCAGTCCACCAGCGCGCGCGGCGAGGCGCGGTCGGCGTCGGACGCGAGATGCACCGACGCGCCGGTGGTCAGGAACGGCCACAGCTCGTCGACGGTGACGTCGAACCCGGGCGAGCCGAGCTGCGCCCCGCGCTCCCGCGGCGAGGCGCCGACCAGCCGCGCGTACGCCGCCACGTAGACGTCCAGCGCCGCACGGCTGATCAAGGTGCCCACCGGGGTCCCCGTCGAACCCGAGGTGAACAGGCAGTAGGCGGGGTCCTCCGGGCGGGCCTCCCGCGGGCGCGGGGCGGCGGGGTCCGCGGGCGGCAGCGCACCGGGCTGCACCGCGCGGACACCGGCGTCCCGCGCCAGCTCCGTGTCGTCGGTGAGCAGGACGGCCACCGCGGCGCGGTCCAGCAGCAGCCGCAGCCGGTCCGGCGGCTGATCCGGGTCCAACGGGGTGTAGCAGCCACCGGCGAGCAGTACGGCGAGTTCGAGGACGAACAGCTCCGCGGTGCGGGGCAGCACCAGCCCGACCCGGTCCCCGGGCCGCACCCCGAGCGCGGTCAGGGAGCCCGCCGCCGCCCGGGCGCGGGCCTGGAGCCCGGCGTAGGTCAGGTGCGTCCCGCGGTGATCGGTCAGCGCCACGGCGTCCGGGGTGCGGCGCGCCTGGCGGGCCACGGCGTCCAGCAGATCCATCGCTACCTCTCTCTACGGGACCGGGCGCCGTCCCGCGGCGCCGGGCGGCGTACCCCGGTGGGTCAGGAACGGGTGCTCGCGGGCATCCGGCGGCCGACGTCGGACTCGTCGAACCACAGCTGGGTCTCGGCCGCCCGGTAGGTGCCGTCCGGCGTCACCGTGAACTGCCGGTAGCGGTGGATCGCGGTGAGGTAGACGTGGACGGTGGCCGACCAGTGGTCCTGCTCGTTCACCATCAGGTGCAGCTGCTTGTCGCGTTCGGGCAGGATCGGGGTGATCCGGCCCGGGGCGAGGATGAACTCGCCCGTGGCAGTGAGCCCGACGCGCTCCTCGCCGTGGGGCGCGAGGACGTACTTGACCTCCTTCGTCCGGCCGGTGAGCGCGCTGACCACGCCGATCGTGTCGTCGTGGTCGTGGACGGGGCTGCCCTGTCCCGGCCCCCAGAACACGAGGACGATCTGGTAGGCGTCCTGCGGGGAGTTCAGCAGCAGCCGCGTGTAGTTGCCGCTCGGGCGGTACTCCTCGGCGAAGCGCTGGTTGGCCGAGGAGGTGGTGAACGCGGTGAGCGCGCGGGAGAGCCGGTCGATGATCTCCTGCCGGGGGAGCCGGTCGGCTCGGCTTCTGGTCCGCGAGACCGCATCGATGAGTGCGGTGACGTCCATGGGTCACCTCCGCTGGGGTGGTTGGTGTGGCGAGGTGCGGGCGCGCAGGGGTGTGCGCGCCGGACGCCGGAACGGCTCGCCCGGTCCGCGCCACGGCGGGCGCCGGGACCGGCGCGCAGGCGGACGCGGGTGACGCGTGCCTGCGGGTCCGGCGGGGTGCTCCGCGGTGCCGTCGCGGAGCCGGGTGGTACCCGGTCGGGCCCTCGGCGGTCCCGGGGGCGGCGAACGGCGTCCCGCGCGCGGGGCGGCACACGTCCGGATGGCGGTCCGGACACGGCGCCCCGCGGCAGGACGGGGTCGTGGGGCCGAGCGGCCCGCGACACGGACGGGCGCTCGCTGGACGGCCTCCCGGACACGTCGGTCCCGTGCGGGAGGCGCGGAGTTACGGAAAGGGGGGGGGCGCCCGGCGGGGGCGCGGGCATCGCTCCTTCCACGGCCGGACCGGCGGTCGGCGGGAGCCACCGGTGCGCGGGCGGACGGTCTCAGCCCCGGGCGGGCCGGTCCGCGGTGTCGTTGCGCGGCAGCTCACCGGAGGCGGCCACCGTGTCACGCAGCGGTGTGCACAGCCCGATCAGCCGCTCGGCCGGCTCCGCGCCCAGTGCGCGGTACGGGGGAGCCGCGGCGGCGTCGGTCGCCGCCTCGATCCGGGAGCGCAACTCCCTGCCCGCCGCCGACAGCCGCCCGGCGGCGTCCAGGACGCCCGCCTCGGTGAGCGCGGCGGTCTCCGCCTCCCAGTCCGCCACGGACCAGTCGCGGTGGACGCGCACCTGCTCCGCGGTGAAGAGGCTCTGCCCGGTGGCGGTGTCGGTGATCAGGGCGGCGACGGCACCGACGCCATGGCCGACGAGCGCGGCGATATGGCCGTCACCGCGGTGCTCGCGCAGGAGCGTGAGGGCGTGCCAGAGCACCAGATGGGGCTCCCGGGGCCAGGCCAACTCGGCGTGGGCGGCGTACAGCGGCCGTCCCTCCGGGGCGCACGCCTCGGCTGCCGTCCGGGCGAGGCGGGCCGCCTCGGCGACCTGGGGACCGCGCACCGTCTCCGCGCCGAGGATGCGGTGCAGCGCCCGGTCCACGGCGGTCAGCCGCGCCTCCGTCACCCGCTCGGGCGGGGCCAGATCCCACGCCCGGGGCAGATGCCGGGCGACGAGTGCGGGGTTGAAGTTGAAGAACGCGGCTGCCACCGCGGCGGAGGAGGCGCGCCCGAGCGGAGCGGCTCGGCCGGCGAAGTACCCCATGTGGCCCGGTTCGAGTCCGGCGGAGGTGAACTCCTTGTCGGCCTCGGGGGCGAAATAGCAGAGGAGATGAATCGGGTCTCCTGCCGCATGGCAGCGCGATGCAATTAACGGGATCGAATCGCTGGACATGAGGGAAGATTAGGTCTGCGGGAAGAGAGGTGTCAACGTTCCCGAACGGAACCGGCGATGTGGGCTCAATACAGTTCCCGGCAGGCAGGAAAGAGCGCGCGACGCCCTGTTTTACGGACCCGATCCGGCCAATCGATAAGGCCGCGAAAAAATCCGAAACCCGCTCGTCGCACCGCATGTCCGATGCCATAATCGACGCCACTGCACCACCCTCCCACACGCCTCTCACCTCGACAGATGCCGAGGTCGGCGGCGTATTTCCCAGAGAGAGGCGGATGTGTTCCGGTGAATGCTGAATTAGTTGCGGCAGATGAACTTCGGGACGTCGTCATCGTCGGTGCACGGTGTGCCGGTGCCCCCCTCGGAATGCTCCTCGCCGAGCGGGGTTATTCCGTCGAGATCGTTGACCGGAATCCAGTCGGGGCCGATACGCTCTCCACCCACTGGATCAGGTGGCCGGGCGTTCGGCAGCTGCATGAATGGGGCCTTGTCCCGGAGTTGGAGAATTCGGGATGCCCACCCGTGCGCGGCGTCTCGCTCGATTTCGAGGGCCGGGTGCTGACCGGGGTGCCGCGGGCCGGTCGTGCGGAGGCCGTGACCTATGCACCCCGGCGGACCGCACTGGACGCCCTGCTGGTGGCCGCCGCCCGCACCCGGGGCGCCCGGCTACGGGAACGCTTCTCGGTCACCGGTCTCGTCACCGTCGACGGCCGGGTCACCGGGGTCCGGGGGAGTGGACCGGACGGCCCCGCCACCCTGCGCGCACGGCTCGTCGTCGGCGCCGACGGCCGTAACTCCACCGTCGCGCGCCTGGCGGGCTCCGCCGTCGTGGAGGACCGCGGCACCCTCGCCCGCAGCCTCTACGCCTACTGGTCCGGCGTCACCGAACCCGGGGTGCGGGTGGTGTTCCGGGGCAGGCGCGGCATCTCCCTCTGGCCCACGCACGACGGACTCACCGTGGTGTCGCTGATCTTCCCGCCCGAGGAGGCGCCGGGCCCCGGCCGCGCGGCGGAGTTCTACACCGCCGCGCTCCGGGCGGTGCCCGAGGTCGAACAGGCCCTGAAGGGCGGCGCGTTGGTGACCGGACCGCGGGCCGCCGCCGTCCGCAACGCCCGGCGGCACGCCCACGGCCCGGGGTGGGTCCTGGCCGGGGACGCCGGTCACCACAAGGACCCTGTCTCGGCGCAGGGCATCTCCGACGCCTTCGCCGACGCCGCGGTCCTCGCCGACGCCCTCGGCGCCGGACTCCGCGACGCGACCGCGCTCGACGAGGCGCTGGCCGGTTACGCCGCGACCCGCGACGCCCAGCGGCTGGCGGCCTTTGCCTACACCTGCGAGCAGGCCGAACTGCGGCCGTTCGGCGCCGACTTCCTGGCCGATCTGGGTCGCACCGCCGCCGACGCGCAGGCCACCGGGGCGTTCGTGAACACCTTCGTCGGCTGTGACGCGCCGTCCGACGCGGGCTGGCTGGGCGAGTCCCACTAGGGCGCCTCTCTCGTCGTGGGGTGCGGTCACTGCGTCAGCCCGGGCGGCAGCCCCAGGAACAGGCCACCGCTGCTCTCGATGAGCTGGCCGGTGACCCACCCCGCGTCGTCCGAGGCGAGGAACGCCACGACCCCGGCGACATCGGCGGGGGTGCCGATCCGGCCGAGCGCGGTCATGTCGATCACGACCTGCCTGGCCTCCGGCTGCTCCCGCCGCTCCGCCGCCGTCAGATCGGTGTCCACGGCGCCCGGGGCCACCGTGTTCACCGTGATGCCGCGCTCGCCCAGCAGATGCGCCAGCGTCCGGCTCATCGCCACCACCGCCGCCTTGGCCATCGTGTACGCCACGTCCGCGACCGCCACCCGGACCGCCGCGGACGAGACCGACACCACCCTGCCGCCGTCGGCGAGCAGCGGCAGCGCCCGCTGGACCAGGAAGAACGGCGCCCGGGCGTTCACCGCGAAGAGCGCGTCGAAGGTCTCGGGCGTGGTGGCCTCGAAGAACGTCCGGCTGAACCCCGCGTTGTTGACCAGTACGTCGAGACGGTCCCGGCCCCCCGCGGCGAACCGGGCGGCCGTCTCGGTCAGTAACTCCTCCACCCCGGCGACCGTCGACAGATCGGCGCCGACGGCGAACGCTGTGCCCCCGCGGTCGCGGATGGCCGCCACCGTGTCGTCGGCCGCCCGGGCGTCGTGTCCGTAATGGACCGCCACGCGCGCGCCGTCCGCCGCCAACCGTTCGGCGATACCGCGGCCGATACCGCGCGAGGAACCGGTGACGAGTGCGGTGCGGCCTTGCAGATCGGGCATGGTGCTCCTCAGCTTGTCGGCCGGTCCACGGGACCGGAGGATCGGTACGGGACGGACGCGCGCGGGGCGTGATCAGGCCAGGGCGACCAGATCGGCGTAGGTGTCGCTCCACAGGTCCTCGTCCCCGTCGGGGAGGATCAGGACCCGGTCGGGACGCAACGCCTCCACCGCGCCGCGGTCGTGGGTGACCATCACGACGGCGCCCGGGTAGTTGCCCACCGCGGCCAGGACCTCGTCACGGGAGAGCGGGTCCAGGTTGTTGGTGGGCTCGTCGAGCAGCAGGACGTTCGCACCGGAGTGGACCAGGCAGGCGAGCGCCAGCCGGGTCTTCTCCCCGCCGGAGAGCACACCCGTGGGCTTGTCGGCGTCGTCACCCCGGAACAGGAACGCGCCGAGCACCTGCCGCACCTCGCCGTCGGTCAGCTCCGGCGCCGCGGACGCCAGCGACCGGAACACCGTCGCCGCGGGGTCGAGGGTGTCGTGCTCCTGCGCGAAGTACCCCAGACGCAGGGCGTGTCCGGGCACCACCCGGCCCCGGTCGGGCTGCTGCTCGCCCGCCAGGAGGCGGAGCAGCGTCGTCTTCCCGGCGCCGTTCAGCCCGAGGACGACCAGTCGGCTGCCCCGGTCGACGGCGAGGTCGATCCCGTCGAGGACCGTGTGGTCGCCGTAGGACTTGGCGAGACCGACGGCGGCCAGCGGGATACGTCCGGAGGGCTGCGGGGTGGGCAGCCGGACCCGCGCCACCCGGGCGGCCCGGTGCACCGGCTCCAGCTCCCGCAGCATGGTGTCGGCGCGGCGGGCCATGTTCTTCGCGGCCACCGCGGTCGCCACATGCGAGCGCATCTTGTCCGCCTGGGCGTGCAGCGCCGCCGCCTTGCGCTCGGCGTTGGCCCGCTCCCTGGTACGGCGGCGCTCGGCCGCGGCGCTGTCGGCGAGATACCGCCGCCAGCCGGTGTTGTAGACATCCATCGCCAGCCGCTCGGCGTCGAGATGGATGACGCGGTTCGCCACCGCCTCCACCAGCTCGTTGTCGTGACTGACCATCAGCAGCCCGCCGGGGAAGGTGGACAGGAAGTCCCGCAGCCAGGCGATGGAGTCCGCGTCGAGGTGGTTGGTGGGCTCGTCGAGCAGCAGGGTGTCCTGTTCGGCGAAGAGGATGCGGGCCAGCTCCACCCGGCGGCGCTGACCGCCGGACAGCTCGCCGAGCCGCTGTGTCAGCACCCGGTCCGGCAGCCCGACACCGGCCGTCACCCGCCCGGCCAGCGCCTCGGCCGCATAGCCGCCGCGGACCTCGAACTCGTCCTGCGCCCGGGTGTAGGCGCGCATGGCGCGCTCGCGCGCGGCGTCGGTCCGCGCCTCGGCCATGGCCGTCTCGGCGGCGCGGAGCGCGGCGGTGGCGCGGTCCAGTCCGCGGGCGGCCAGGACCCGGTCGGTGACCGTCTGGTCCTGGTCGGCGCCGCGCGGGTCCTGGGCGAGATAGCCGAGCGGGCCCGTCGTGGTGATGGCCCCGGCGGCGGGGCGCAGTTCACCGGCCATCGTGCGCATCAGCGTGGTCTTGCCGGCGCCGTTGCGCCCGACCAGGGCGACGCGGTCGCCGGGGGCGATGTGGAAGTTGACGTCCGACAGCAGCAGACGTGCGCCGACACGCACATCGACATTACGTACAGTGATCAATGGGTGCTCTCCGTGAGTTCCTGATGGCAGACCTGTCCCCTGAAGCGGGATGCGGTCGCTAGGAAACGCGCGGAGTGGACATGCGGGTCATGCTAGCGACCGGTGAGCCGGACGTGCCACGTGAATTCCGGCGCCTGCGTGGCCGGGACGGCTCAGGTCGCCACGGCACGCCCCGGTACCGGAGCGGCGCGTGCGGCGCCCACCGCCGCGGCGGCGCAGACGGCCGCGGCCAGCAGGCCCAGCGCCACCATCCCGGCGCCGAACCCCGGCCCCCGCGCCGCGTGCGCGCCCACGAGCACCCCGGCCACGCCCGTGCCCAACCCCGCCGCCGTCACATCGCTGATCTGGAGCGCCGAGGCGTTGCCGCCCGTCTCGTCCGCGGCGGACTGGTCCAGGACGAGCACCCCGGTGGTCGGCACGCACACCCCCATGCCCAGACCGCCCACGATCCACAGCGGGTAGACCGGCCACGCCGGGACGCCCGGCAGACAGGTGGCCGCCACGCCCGCGAAGCAGCACGCCAGGGCGGTCAGCCCGTACCGCAGCAGCGTCGCCCGGTCCGGTGCGGTGAGCCGCCCCTGCAACTGCGCCCCGGCCCACCAGCCCAGGGCCCCGGCCAGCAGCGGCAGGCCGGAGGCGACCGTCCCGAGCCCGTGCAGGGTGACCAGCGTCAGCGGCACCACCGACTCCACGGCGTAGAAGGCGCAGGCCAGCAGGCCGCGCAGCGCCACCACGGCGGGCACCCCGCGCCGCAGCCGCCCCGCGCCCGGCGGCAGCAGCACCCGCAGCCCGGACCGGAGCGCCACCAGCCCCGCCGCCGTCAGGAGCACGGCGGGGACCGTCCGTCCGGCGGCCACGGCGCCGCCCCCGGCCTGCAGCGCCACCACACCGGCACCGGTGACCAGCGCGAAGAGCGGCTTACGGGAGCGGCCCGCCACCGGCCCGCCCGGGGGCCGTACCGTCCGCAGCGCGGGCCGCAGCGTCAGCCCGCCGCCCAGCACCAGCGGGACCAGGCCGAGGAAGACCCAGCGCCACCCGGCGTGCGCGGTGACCGCGCCCGCGACGACCGGCCCGACCAGCGCCGGGAGGACGTACGCCGCCGAGATGATGGCCAGCGCCCGGGGCCGCAGGCCGACCGGGTAGGCGAGGGCGACGAGTTGGAAGACCGCGATCGAGGCGAGGCCGACGCCGAGCCCCTGCGCGCCCCGGCCCACCACGAACACCGCCATCTGCCCGGCGGTCCCGGCCAGCAGCAGTCCGGCGGTGAACACGGCGATCCCGGCGAGCAGCGGGCGGCGCGGCCCGATCCGGTCGCACCACCGACCGGCCGCGCCCAGACCCACCAGGTTCATCACCAGGAAGACGCTGAACGGCCAGCCGAAGAAGGCCAGTCCGTGCAGATCGCGCACCGCCGTGGGCATGACGGTGGCGACCGCGATGCCCTCGAAGGCGAACAGGCTGATGGCGACGGCGATCCCGATGCTGGTGAGCCGCCAGCGCGGCGCGAAGACCCCCGGGGAACGTTCCACCCTCTCCCCCTCGATGCCGGGTGACCGGCCGGTGAACCCGCCCGGCCGGTCACTGCGGATGTCCGTACGGATGTGTGCCGCGGGCCGCTACAGGCGGTGGGTCACCTGCTTGATGCGGGTGTAGCACTCGAATCCGTACCGGGAGAGGTCGTTGCTGTGGCCGGACCGGCGGAAGCCGCCGTGCGGCAGCTCCGAGGGGAACTGCAGATGGGTGTTGACCCACACGGTGCCGTAGTCCAGCTCCGCGGAGAGCCGCATCGCCCGCCGGTGGTCGCCGGTCCACACCGCCGAGGCGAGGCCGTACGGCGAGGAGTTGGCCCGCCGTACCGCCTCCGCCTCGTCGGCGCACCGTTCGACGGTGAGGACCGGTCCGAAGATCTCCGCCTCGGTGACGGCGTCGCCCGCCCGTACCCCGGTGATCACGGTGGGCGCGTAGAAGAAGCCCCGGTCCCCGACCCGGTGGCCGCCGGTGACCACCCGGGCGTGCGACGGCAGCCGGTCGATGTGCTCCTGTACGCGCGCCAGCTGCTCGGGGTTGTTCAACGGCCCGTACGCGCTCGCCGGGTCCGACGGCGGGCCGGGGCGCCGGTCGGCCGCCTCCGCGACGAGGGCCTCGACCAGCCGGTCGTGGACGGCGTCGACGGCCAGGACCCGGGTGGCGGCGGTGCAGTCCTGCCCCGCGTTGGCGACCGCGCCGTTGACCACGGTCCGCGCGGTCTCCGCGAGATCGGCGTCCGCGCAGACCAGCACCGGTGTCTTGCCGCCCAGCTCCAGATGGGTGCGCTTGAGCGTGGCGGCGGCGCGGGTGGCGACGTCCACCCCGGCGGCCACCGACCCGGTCAGCGAGACCACGGACGGCACCGGGTGCTCGACCATGAGCCGTCCGGTGGCCGGGCCGCCGCAGACGACGTTGAGCACCCCGGGAGGCAGTATCCGCGCGGCGGTCTCCGCGAGCAGCAGCGCCGACGAGGGCGTGGTCAGCGCGGGCTTGAGCACCACGCTGTTCCCGGCGGCGAGCGCCGGGACCGACTTCAACACCGCCATCAGCAGCGGGAAGTTCCACGGCGCGATCTGCGCGCAGACACCCACCGGCTCCCGCCGGGTGTAGGAGGTGTGGTCCGGCGCGTACTCGCCGCCCGCCACACCGTCGAGGAGCCGCGCCGCACCGGCGAAGAAGCGGATCTCGTCCACCACCCCGCCGATCTCCTCCGCGGCCTCCCGGCTCCCGGTGTCGGCGAGTTCGGCCTCCCGGAACGCGTCGGCCCTGCCGAGGACGGCGTCGGCCAGCTCCAGCAGCGCGGCCTGGCGCTCGCCCGGGGTGGTCCGCGACCAGCCGCCGAAGGCCGCCTCCGCCGACCGTACGGCGCGGTCGACGTCGGCGGCTCCGGCACACGGCACCCGCAGGCGCGGGTCGCCGGTACAGGGGTCGAGGACTTCGGCGTGCTCGGTATCGGCCGCGGGGGCGGTGCGGTGGCCGTCGATGACGTGGTGTGCGGCGGGTGTGGTCACGGGGAGTTCTCCTGTCGCTCGGCGGGTTCGGGGCGGGGTGGCACGGGTGCGCGGTCCTCGCCGGGGCTCACCCGCCGCCGTTGACGTGGAGCGAGGTGAAGCCGTGGAAGCCGAGGTTGTTGTTCCAGTTGGGCTCCTGCGGCGGCACACACAGCTCCGGCCACCTGCGGTAGAGGGAGGTGAGCGCGATCCGCGTCGTCTGACGGACCAGCGGGTCGCCGAAACACAGATGCCTGCCGATGCCGAACGTCAGATGCGGGTTGGGCAGCGGCCGGTCCAGAACCAGTTCGTCGGCGCGGTCGAAGACCTCCGGGTCGCGGTTGGCGGAGGCGACGTACAGCAGCAGGGGCTGCCCCTTGCGGAGCGGGACGACCGTCCCGTCGGAGGCGGTGTACTCGAAGTCCTCGGCGGCTATCCGCCCGACGAACGAGACCGGTGTGCACACCCGCAGCAGCTCCTCGACGGCCGGACCGACCGTCTCCGGGTGCTGGAGCAGGTCCCGTTGGTCGGTGGGGACACCGGCCAGCGCGTGGACGCTGTTGCCGATCAGGTACCGGATGGACGCCACGCCCGCGAACAGCAGCAACGCCGCCTGGGCGACCACGTCGCGCTCGGTGAAGCGGTGCCCGCGGACCTCGATCTCCCGCAGCTGGTGCAGGAGTCCGCCGACGGCGCGGGAGCGGCGCGCGTTCTCCTCGGACGCCAGGAAGGCGGCGAGCTGCCGGGTGCTCTCCCGGGTCCGGCGCAGATGCGCGACGGGCACCGAGGTGGAGCCGAAGAGGTGCGCGATGTCGTCGGTCCAGCGGTTGAGCTCGGTGTGCGCCTCGACCGGGACGCCGAGCACATCGGCGATCACCATCGCGGGCAGCGGGAAGGCGAACTCCGAGAGCAGGTCGAAGCCCGCCGGATCGACCCGGTCGAGCAGCCGGTCGACGAGCCCCTGGATGCGCGGTTCGAGGTACGCGTCGGTGAACGGCACGTAGCCGCGGTTGGCCTGGCGGCGGTTGCGGGTGTGCTCGGCGCCGTCGTGGAACGCCAGCCAGCGGCGGTAGATGTCGAGCATGTCCGCGAACTCCTCGCGCTGCTCGTCCGGCAGGAAGCGCAGCGGGACCGCGGAGCGCGCGTTGGACAGCCGCTCGTCCTTCATCAGACGCGCGCAGTCGGCGTACCGGAACATCAGCCAGGTGCCGCCGAAGATCTTCCCGGACAGATGGGCCGGTCTCCGCTCGCGCATCAGCGCATAGAAGGAGAACGGGTCCTCGATGTACTCGACGTGGTTGTGGGAGAACTCTTCGATGGATACGAGATCGATTGACACAGCACAGCTCCCGGAAAAGTGATGGGAGGTACAAGAGGGCGGGCGATGGCGCCGCGGGGAGAATTTCAGGCTCTCTCGGCGTCACCGTAAAGCACCATTCTCCGGCGGATCAAGGAGCCGATCGACGCCGTGAACCCTCGCAGTCGAGATTTGGAATTCTTACGCCGATGCGGCCAATATTTCGGCCAGTTGCGGGGGCCGTCGGATGGCGTTGAGGCGTCCCGCGGCGAGGATGCGGGAATGCGACGGCGGCGCCGATGGCGCTCCCTCCCGCCGCGTCGGAACGCTTTCCCCGGAGGCGCCGTACACGGGGCGTGGGGACCGGAAACCGCCACCGGCCGGGCCGTTTTTCTGGCCGGATGACGGGGCGTTGATTTCCGGCCGCATCGCCGGGGAGCGGTTGTTTCCGCGGGAGCGGCGGGGCAGGGTCGGCGACGGCACGCGGGACCGTCCGCGCCCGGTACGGGGCGCCCGTCGCGCGGTGGCGCCGACGCCCGGTCGGGCGGCCGGAACACCTGCTGACGCGGCGGGAGAGGCCCTTGCGTGCCGGGGTGGCCGCGCTTAGCGTGTGCGTCACCGGCCCGTGGGAAGCGGTGCGCGCCCCGGCGCGGCACCCTTCCCGGCCGGACGGCCGACGTATGTGCACCTCCGGGTCTGGCGGGACCCGGAATGCCGGTCCGGCCGCATTCTCCGACGCTGTCGCCCGGCGGTTCCCGGGCACTGTCCGCTCGGCACGTTCGTGTTCCATGCTTTCGGTGCGGACGGTATCCGTGTACGTGGTGCGGTCTGTTCTTCAATTCTCTGAGGGGAGGGATGTGTGCCGTCAGAAAAGGTTGATTCGGTAACCACCGTCGGGCGTCGCGCATTTGTCGACGACAGTGTTCTCGATATCGAGTGGGGCCGCGTATTCCGGCCCTCCTGGCAACTCCTCGGATTCGCCGGAGAGGTGCGCGAGCCGGGCGACTACATCGTGCGGACGCTCGGCCGGGACGAGGTCGTCGTCGTACGCGGGGAAGACGGTACGGTCCGGGCGCTGCACAATTCCTGCACCCATCGCGGCACCCGGCTGTGCCGCGCGAGTCTGGGAAACACCGCACATCTGCGGTGCAGTTATCACGGGTGGACGTTCGCCAACGACGGCCGCCTGGCGGGAGTTCCCGCGCTCCGGTCGGCCTATCCGCCGGACTTCGACCGCGCCGCCCACGACCTGCCCGCCGCACGGGTGGTCTCCCGGCGCGGCTTCCTCTTCGCCACCTGGGACGCCGAGGCGCCCGAACTGGAGGAGTACCTCGGCGAGATCGCCTGGTACCTCGATGCCCTCCTGGACTGCGGGGCGGGGGAGTGGGAGGTGTGCGGACCGCCGCAGCGGGTCCGCGCCCGGGGGAACTGGAAGATCCCCACGGACAACTTCGCCGGGGACGGCTACCACATGCGCACCACCCACCGGATCGCGCTCGACCAGGGCATCTACGGCGACACCCTCGCCGACGGCACCCGCGGGCGGGCGGGCACCGACCTCGTCGGCGTCAACATCGCCACCGCGGGCGGCCACAGCGTGCGCGCCGGTTACGTCGTCGAGGACGGCCACTCCCTCGACGACCGCGACCCGGCCGCCCCGCAGTTCCCCGGCTACCCGCCCGAACGCTGGGCGGAACTGGCCGCCGCGCAGACCCCGGAGCAGGTCCGGTTCACCTCCCACTGCGAGGTCGCCCACGGCGTGGTCTTCCCCAACACCGTCTTCCTCAGCGTCGCCCACGACCGCGCCGTCGGCACCGACGACGACCCGCTCACCCGCTACCTCGTGGTCCGCTCCCACGTACCGATCGGCGCCCGCGAGACCGAGTGCCTGTACTGGACGCTGGTGCCCACCGCCATGGACGCGGAGTGGCGCCGCCGCTCCTACCGTTTCCAGGCCCGCACCCAGTCCGCCGGAGGCATCCTCTTCGAGATGGACGACTTCGAGAACTTCGCCCGGATCGACGCCGCCCTCGCCCGCTCGGCACCGGGCCGCGCGGGCCCCGTGGACCTGACCCTGGGCACCGGCCGCACCACCGCGGCGCCCGGTTTCCCCGGCCCGGGCCACGCCGAGACCGGCACCTTCAGCGAACACAACCAGCGCGCGTTCTACCGGCGTTGGGCGGAGCTGGTGGGTGAGCTGCCGTGACCGCACCGCCGCGCCCCCGCCGCCCGGGCCCGCGCCCGGAGGACCTCGCGGACGGCCCGTTCCCCGACCGCGGCCCCCGCCTGCCCGCCCTCGACGCGGAGATCACCGCCGTCCTCACCGAGGAGTGCGCCGCACTCGACGAGGGCGAGCACACCCGCTGGCTGGACCTGCTCGATCCCGCCTTCCGCTACGAGATCCCCGTACCGCTGCTGCGTGAGGACCCCGAACTGCCCCGGCACAGCGGGACGGCCGTGCTGTTCGAGGCCACCAAGCGGGTGCTGGAGCTGAAGCTCGGCCGGACCGGGCTGCTCCAGGCGTGGTCGGACCGGCCCGCCGTCACCACCCGGCACTTCCTCGGTCCGGTGCGGGTCTTCGGCACGCCTGCCCCCGAAGTCGTCCGGGCCGATGCCAATCTGTTGGTCACCGGAGCCCGCGGCGTCGAACACGCGGTGCTCGTCACCGCCGCGCGCCAGGACCTGCTCCGGGAGTGCCGCGGGCGCCGGACGCTGCTGCGTCGGCGCGTCCTGATCGACGTGGAGGTCGCCACCCATGAACAGCTCTCCGTCATCTTCTGACCCCGGGCACCGCGCGGACACGCCGCTGTGCCGGGTGTCCGGGGAGTCGGCGTCGGTCGCCGTCCTGCTGCACCCGACCGGCAACGGACGGCGGCTGCGGCTGGTGTCCGAGCGCACCGGTCTGAGCACCCTGCTCGACGCCACCGTCCTGGAGGCGCTGTGCGCCCTGACACCCTCGGCCGCCACCGCGCTGGTACGCGCCGCCGTACAGCGGGAGACGCCCGCATGACGGCCGTCGCCTTCGCCCACACCGCACCGGACACCCTCGACGCCGCCCTGCGCGCGCTGGCCGCCCCCGGCCGGACGGCGACGCCGCTGGCGGGCGGGCAGAGCCTGGTCCCGCTGCTGACGAGCCGTCAGGTACGCCCGGACGTCGTCGTGGACCTGACCGGGGTGCCCGGCCTCACCGGGATCACCGTCGGCCCCGACCGGGTGCGGATCGGCGCGATGACCACCCTGCGCACTCTGGAGCGGCACCCGGAACTGGCCGCGGCGCTGCCCGTACTGGGCCGGGCCGCCGCCGCGGTCGCCCATCCGCACATCCGGCGCCGCGCCACGCTCGGCGGTTCGCTCTGCCACGCCGCCCCGGCCGCCGAACTGCCCGCCGTCGCGGTCGCCCTCGGCGCCGAGGTGGTGCTGCGGTCGCTGCGGGGCACCCGCTCGGTCCCCGCCGACCGCTTCGCCACCGGCGCCCACACCACCGTCCGCGCCCCGGACGAGATGGCGACCGAGATCGTCTTCCCCCGCACCACCGGCCTCACCCACACCTTCCACGAACTGTGCACCCGCGGGGCGACCGGCTACCCGGTCGCCGGAGTCTGCCTGGGCCTGCGCACCGACGGCGGCCGGGTGCGGGCCGCGCGGGTGGTGGTCACCGGCTGCGGCGACGTCCCCCTCCGGCTGCCCGGGACCGAGGCCCGGCTGACGGGCCGCCCGGTCGCCGGACCGCACCCGGGCCTGCTCGCCGCCCTCGTCGCGGAGGCGGCGGCCCACGGCGGACCGGAGGACGGCGGATACCGCGCCGAGGTCGCCGGTGTCCTGCTGCTCCGGGCCCTCGCGGACCGGGGGGAGGGGGCGGCCCGGTGAACGTCCGGCGGATCACGATGCGCGTCAACGGCACCGCCCGCACCGCGGACGCCCCGCACCACCTCACCCTCGCCGACCATCTCCGTACCGCACTGCGGCTGACCGGCACCCACATCGGCTGCGGCACCGGCGACTGCGGGGCCTGCGTCGTGCTGCTCGACGGGGCGCCGGTCTGCTCCTGCCTGGTGCTCGCGGTGCAGGCCGACGGGCGGGAGGTGACCACCGTCGAAGGCGTCGCGGACGGCGACCGCCCGGCCGCCGCCCAACGCGCCCTCGTCGAGGAACACGGGCTGCAGTGCGGCTTCTGCACCCCCGGCCTGATCGTGCGGATGGCCCACGCCGCCCGCCACGGCGGCGGCGAACAGGACGTCCTCGCCGGACACCTGTGCCGCTGCACCGGCTACGAAGGCATCCGCGCCGCCTGGCGTCGGCTCGCCGCCGAGGAGGACGGACGGTGACCACGGACCACCGCCACATCGGCAGACCGGTACCGCCCCGCCACCACGACCGGCTGGTCCGCGGCCACGGCCGCTTCGCCGCCGATCTGCGCGCCGACGGGATGCTGTACGCCGCGCTCGTCCGCAGCCCGCTCCCGCACGCCGAGGTCACCGGCTTCGACGCCACCGCCGCCCGCCGCGACCCGCGCTGCGCCCTCGTCCTCGGACCCGGCGAACTCGCCGCCCGCACCGCGCCGATCCCCACGGTCTGGCGGCTGCCCGGCCAACCCGAGGACGCCGTGCCGGTCGCCGTCCGCACCGCCCGCTACGCCGGACAACCGCTGGGCATCGTCGTCGCGGACACCCCCACCGCCGCCGCCGACCTGGCCGAGACCGTCCGCCTCGACCTCCGGCCGCTGCCGCCCGTCCCCACCCTCGCCGACGCGCTCGCCGAGGGCGCCCGGCCCGTCGTCCCCGGCACCGGCGACAACACGGCCGGACGCATCCGCTTCGGCTCCCCGCCCGA
Source organism: Streptomyces catenulae (assembly GCF_000718015.1). Classification (GTDB taxonomy): domain Bacteria; phylum Actinomycetota; class Actinomycetes; order Streptomycetales; family Streptomycetaceae; genus Streptomyces; species Streptomyces catenulae. The sequence goes on from NZ_JODY01000006.1 coordinate 171,952, forward strand.
GGAGGTGGCCGCCGCGCTCTCCCGGGCGGCGGTCGTCGTGGAGCGCGCCTTCACCCTGCCGCGGCTCCACCACACCCCGCTGGAGACGCGCGGGGTGCTCGCCGCCCACGACCCGGGCACCGGACTCCTCACCGTCCACGCGAGCAGTCAGGCCCCGCACGCGATGCGGCAGGACCTCTGCGCCGTCCTCGGGCTGCGCGCGGACCGGGTGCGCGTCGTCTCGTCCGACGTGGGCGGCTCGTTCGGCAGCAAGGTCCTGCTCTACCCGGACGAGGCCATGGTGTGCGCCGCGGCGGTCGCCCTGGGCTCCGCGGTGCGCTGGACGGAGTCGCGCGCGGAGAACTTCACCGCCGCCTACCAGGGCCGCGGCCAGCAGGCCACTGCCCGCCTCGCCGTCGGCGCCGACGGCCGGTTCCTCGCCTTCGACGCCGACATCCTCGCCGACCTGGGCGCCTACGCCACCCAGGCGGGCAGCGGCCCGGCCCAGGTGACCGGGCTGACGCTCCAGGGCCCGTACCGCGCGGACGCCGCCGCGGCCACCGTCACCGGCGTCCACACCACCCGCGTCCCGACCGGCGCCTTCCGCGGCTACGGGATGCAGGAGGCCGCCTTCCTCCGCGAACGCCTCGTCGACGAGACCGCCCGCGAACTCGGCCTGCCCGCCACGGAGCTGCGGCTGCGCAATCTGCTCCGCCCCGACGAACTGCCGTACACCACCCACACCGGACTCACCTACGACAGCGGCGACTACGGCGCCGCCCTGCGCCGCGCCGCCGCCCTGGCCGACCGGCCACGCCCACCGGACGCTCCCTGGGTGCGCCGCGGCACCGCCGTCGTCACCGCCGTGGAGATCACCGCCTTCGCCCCCACCGCCCTGCTGGAGGCGTACGGCATCGCCTGGAGCGGCTGGGAGGGCGTCCGGCTGCGGATCAACCACGACGGGACCGTCACCGTGTACGCGGGCGTGATCGCCGTCGGCCAGGGCATCGAGACGACCCTGGCGCAGATCGCCGCGGAAGGGCTGGGCATCCCCCTGGACTGGGTACGCGTCGAACTCGGCGACACCGACACCGCCCCGCACTCCGACCTGTCCGCCCAGGCGAGCCGGGCGCTGACGCTCGCGGGCGGCGCGCTGGTCACCGCCGCCCGGCGGCTCGCCGACCGGATGCGGCAACTCGCCGCCGCGTTCCTGGACACCGCGCCCGAGAAGGTCCGCACCCGGATCGCGGCCACCGCCGCCCCGTCCTCACCCGACGCCGTCTTCCACACCCCCGACGGCGCCCGCATCGCCTGGCGCGAGGTCGCCCACCGCGGCTACCGGGGCTGGGGACGCGCCCGGCCCACCGACCCGATCCGGCTGGAGGAGTCCGTCGACTTCGACCCGCCGCAGCTCACCTTCGCCCACGGCGCCCACGCCGCCGAGGTCGCGGTCGACCTCGGCACCGGCCGCACCACCGTCACCGGCTACTGGGCCGTGCACGACAGCGGCGTACTGGTCAACCCGCTGATCGCCCACGGCCAGATCGCCGGCGGCATCGCCCAGGGACTCGGCCAGGCGCTCACCGAAGAGGCCACGGTGGACGCCGACGGCCTCCCCACCACCCGGTCGCTGCGCGAGTACACCCTGCCCGCGTCCCCCGACATCCCGGAGGACCTCGTCATCGAGCACACCTCGACCCCCAGCACGGTGATCCCCGGCGGCTTCAAGGGACTCGGCGAGGGCGGCACCATCCTGCCGCCCGCGGCGGTCGCCTGCGCGGTCGCCGCCGCGGTCCCCGAGATCGCCCACACCCTCACCTCGCTCCCGCTCACCCCGCCGCGCATCCGCGCCGCGCTGCGGGCGGCGGGCCTCACGGCGGAAGGCGACATCCGATGAACGCTACGCACGGCACGATGACGGTGCGGCAGGCGGTCTTCGACCTGCTGCGCGCCGAAGGCATGACCACCGTCTTCGGCAACCCCGGCTCGCTGGAACTCCCCATGCTCCGCGACTTCCCCGCCGACTTCCGCTACGTCCTCGGCCTCCAGGAGTCCGTGGTGGTGGCGACGGCCGACGGATACGCCCAGGCCACCCACCGCCCCGCCCTGGTCAACCTGCACTCGGCGGCCGGGGTCGGACATGCGATGGGCGCGCTGTTCACCGCCCGCCGCAACCGCACCCCGCTGGTGGTCGTCGCCGGACAGCAGGCCCGCTCCCTGCTGGAGGGCCACCCCTACCTGCTCTCGGAGGACGCGGTCACCCTGCCCCGCCCGTACGTCAAACTCAGCCGCGAACCCGCCCGCGCCGCGGACGTCCCGGCGGCCCTCGCCCGCGCCCGCCACCTCGCCACCGCCCCACCCGCCGGACCGGTGCTGGTCTCCGTCCCCAGCGACGACTGGGACCGCCCCGCCGAACCCGTCGCACCGCGGCGGGTGAGCACCACCGTCGCCGCGGACCCCGCCCTCCTCACCCACGTCGGCGAGGCACTGGCGGGCGCCCGGTCACCCGTACTGATCGCGGGCGCCGGGGTCGACCGCGAGCGCGCCGTACCCGATCTGGTGGCGCTGGCCGAGGCGCACTGCGCACCGGTCTGGGCGGAGCCGATGTCCCACCGCTGCGCCTTCCCCGAGGCACACCCGCTCTTCGCCGGATTCCTGCCGCCGGTACGCGAGGCGATCGTGCAGACCCTGACCGGCCACGACCTCGTCCTGTCGGTGGGCGCGCCGGTCTTCACCTACCACGTCCCCGGCAGCGGCCCGCACCTCCCGCCCGGCGCGGAGCTGTACCTGCTCACCGACGACCCCGAGCAGGCGGCCTGGTGCCCCGCCGGTACGGCCGTCCTCACCGGACTGGCACCCGCGCTGCGCGGCCTCGGCGGACACCCGCCCCGGACCCCGCGCCCGCAGCCACCCGCCCGCCGCCGCCCCGCACCGCCCACCCCCTCGGCGACCGGGATCACCCAGGCCCATCTGGTGCACGCCCTCGCCGGGGAACGCCCCGACGGCTGCGTCCTGGTGGAGGAGGCCCCCGGGACACGGCCGCTGATGTGCGACCATCTGCCCAACCCGGGCCCGGAGAGCTTCTACACCACCGCCAGCGGCGCGCTCGGCCACGGCCTCCCCGCGGCGGTCGGCCACGCCCTGGGCCGCCCCGGCACCCGCGTCCTCGCCGTGGTCGGCGACGGCTCCGCCATGTACGCCGTCCAGGCCCTCTGGTCGGCCGCCCGGCTCCAACTCCCCCTCACCGTCGTCGTGGTGAACAACCGCCGCTACGCCACGGTCGACGCCTTCGCCGAGCGGTTCGGCATGAAACGGCCGGTGGGCACGGCACTCGACGGACTGGACTTCGCCGCCCTCGCCACCGGCCAGGGCTGCGCCGCCGCCCGGGTCGAGGACCCCGACTCCCTCGTCCCCGCGCTGCGCACCGCCCTGACCGCCACCGGCCCCTACCTCCTCGACGTGGTGGTCGAGGAGTGACCCCCGCCCTACCGCACGCCCAGCCCGCCGTCGGGCCGCAGCACCTCACCGGTCATCCCCGCCGCCGCGGGGGAGGCCAGGAAGCGGTAGAGCGGCGCGATCCGCTCGGCGCTCAGCAGCACGCCCAGCGGGTTGAACTCCCGTACCCGGACGCCGATCTCACCGGAGTCGGCGAAGACCGGGCGGCCGTCCGCGGTCCGCAGCCCGGTGACCACCCCGCCCGGCGCCACCGCGTTCACCCGCACCGAGGGCGCGAGATCGGCGGCGAGATGGCGCACCACCCCGAGCGCCGCGTGCTTGGCGGCGGCGTACGCGATGCCCGCGCCGTTGCCGCGGACGAGGAAGGAGGCGTCGGAGAGGGTGAAGACCATCGCGCCGCCGCTCTCGGTGAGCGGCCCGGCGGCGGCTCGCGCGCCGAGCACATAGCCGACGACGTTGATGTCCAGGACCCGCCCGGCCAGTTCGGACAGGGCGGCGCCGTCGAGGTCGCGCACCCCGACCCCGCCGTCGTGCACCCCGGCGTTGCCCACGAACAGATCGAGCCGCCCGAAGCGGGACAGCGCCGCCTTCACCACCGCCTCGTTCGCCTCGGGATCACGCACGTCACCGGCCACCCACCGCACCCGGTCACCGGCCGGTTCCTCGGGCACACCGCGGTCGAGCACCACGACCCGGTAACCGTGCGCCGCCAGATCGCCCACGACGGCACGGCCGATACCGGACGCGCCACCCGTCACCACCGCGACGGGCCCGCCGCCCACCCCCGCACCGCCCCGCTC
>NZ_JODY01000007.1 GCF_000718015.1 Streptomyces catenulae
GGCGGGGGGAGGGGGACGCCCCCGGGAAGCGCCCCCACCCCTCACCCCTCACCCAACCTCTCCCAAACCCCCCGGACCTGCCGCTCCAAAGCGTCCAGCGGCCCGTCGTTGTCGATCACGACATCGGCGACGGCGAGCCGTTGTTCGCGGGTGGCCTGGGCGGACATTCGGGCCTTCGCCTCGTCCTCGGACATGCCCCGCAGGCGTACCAGCCGGTCCAACTGGGTTGCGGGGGTCGCGTCGACGACGACGACCAGGTCGTAGAGGGGGGCCAGGCCGTTCTCGGTGAGCAGCGGTACGTCGTGGATGACGACGGCGTCGGGCCCGGCCGAGGCTTCCAGTTCGGCGGAGCGGGCTCCGACGAGGGGGTGAACGATGGCGTTGAGGGCTTGCAGTTTTGCGGGGTCGGAGAAGACGATGCCGCCGAGCTTGGGGCGGTCGAGGGACCCGTCCGCCGCGAGTACGCCGTCGCCGAACTCCGCCACGACCGCCGCCAGTCCGGGCGTGCCCGGTGCGACGACTTCTCGCGCGATCTTGTCGGCGTCCACGATCACCGCACCGTAGGAGGCCAGCAGCCGCGAGACTTCGCTTTTGCCGGCGCCGATTCCGCCTGTCAGTCCGACCTTCACCATGGGCCCACGCTATACGCAGGCCCTGCCAACCCGCCCGGGACCACCCAGCTCCTCCAACCCCAGGAGCGGGGCCCGAGGCACGCAGACCAGCGCGCCCCGCCCCGTACACCCGCGGTGTCAGGCAGCCCCGCCGTCCGCCTCGCGTTCCGCCAGGAAGCGTTCGAGTTCGTTGCCGATCTCCTCGGCGGACGGCAGGTCGACCGCTTCCGCCACGAGGTTGCCGCGGGTCTCCGCGCCCGCCACCGCGTCGTACTGGTGCTCCAACCCGCTGACCAGGGCGACCAGTTCCTCGTCTCCCTCGGAGATCTGCCGTTCGATCTCTTCCTGGGTGCGGAGCGCCTCGGTGCGCAGGGAGTGCGCGGCACCGGGCAGGACCAGGCCGGTGGCGGCGGTCACGGCTTCCAGCGCCGTGAGCGCGGCGTCCGGGTAGGGCGACCGGGCGATGTAGTGCGGTACGTGCGCGGCCACACCGAGCACGTCGTGGCCCGCTTCGGCGAGCCGGAACTCGACCAGGGCTTCGGCGCTGCCGGGGACCTTCGCCTCCTCGAAGACGTCGGCGTGGCCGGGCATGAGGTCGGTGCGGTTGCCGTGCGGGGTGATGCCGACGGGGCGGGTGTGCGGGACGCCCATCGGGATGCCGTGGAAGTTGACGGAGAGTCGTACGCCGAGGCGTTCGACCATCTGCCGGACCGCGGCGGCGAACCGCTCCCATTCGACGTCGGGTTCGGGCCCGGACAGCAGCAGGAACGGCGCGCCGGTGGTGTCCTCGACGAGCCGCAGTTCGATGCGGGGCGTCTCGTAGTCCGTCCAGCGGTGGCGGTCGAAGGTCAACAGGGGGCGCCGGGCGCGGTAGTCGACGAGCCGGTCGTGGTCGAAGCGGGCGACGACGCGGTGCGGCAGGTCGTCCAGCAGCCGTTCGACGATCTGGTCGCCGGTTTCACCTGCATCGATGTAGCCGTCGAAGTGGTACAGCAGCACCAGTCCGGCGGAGTCGTCGGCGACGATGCCCTCCACCTCGGCGAGCCCGCTCGGCTCCCATTCGTACAACCCCTGGGGATCCAACACAGTGTCCGCTCCTTCGTGTGTCCGTCCGGGACAACATCCGGCCGGGGTGCCACATTCCCGGTTGTGATCGCGGGCCCGACGGCATCCGGCCAGGATTGCCCCTCCGGCTCGCCACGGCGGGCCCGCCCTTCGGAACCATCGGGCCGCAGCGCTCCGGTGCGCGGGCTTCCGGGCCCCCGGCCAGGGAAGCTACACGGTCGGCCGTGTCATGGGCGGCCCTGAGTCTCCCCTCCCCCGCGGAGACGGCGCGCCGCTCGGCCATGAGGGGCGGCGGGATGCGGCGTGTGCACCCGCACATCACCGGCTGTTCACTCTTCTGAACCGTGTCCTCGTTTATGCCCGGCAGGACCCTTGACGCTCGAACTGCGGCGCCCCTAGCTTCTCGACCACCCTCGCGATTCACATTTCCGCCCCACGTTCATATACGGAAAGGCAGATGAATGCGCACCGGACCTCTTCTCGCCGCTTCGGCCGCTCTCGCGCTGGCCGTCGGCACAGCCCTGACCGGCACCGCGGACGCCTCCCCCGCGGGTCCGCCCACCGCCTCCCCCACCCGCACGATCGACGTCTCGAACGCCTCGCAGCTCAAGTCCGCCCTGACCGAAGCGAAGCCCGGCGACACCATCCAGCTCGCCGACGGTACGTACAAAGGCAACTTCAAGACGTCGGCTGCGGGCAGTTCGGGTGCACGGATCACGCTCACCGGTTCGTCCAAGGCGATCCTCACCGCCGGTGGCGGCTACGGCCTGCATCTGAACGGGGCCTCGTACTGGACGATCAAGGGCATCACGGTCACCGGCGGGCAGAAGGGCATCATGATGGACGGCGCGGACGGCGTCGTGATCGACTCGGTGACCGTGCACGATCTGGACATGGAGGGCGTCCACTTCCGCAAGTCCAGCAAGAACGGGGTCATCAAGAACTCGACGATCCGCGACACCGGCAAGGGCGGCAGCGGAATGGGCGAGGGTGTGTACGTCGGCAGCGCGGGCGGCACGGACGACCACAGCGACCATGTGCAGATCCTCGACAACACCATCGGTCCGGGCGTCGGCGGCGAGAACGTCGACGTGAAGGAAGGTACGACGGGGACGAAGATCGTCGGCAACACCTTCGACGGCAGCGGGCTGACCGGCGCGAACTACGACGACTCCTGGGTCGACGTGAAGGGCAACGACGTCCTGGTCGAGAAGAACACCGGTCGGCACACCAGCAACAACGGCTACGAGACGCATTCGCAGGAGTCCGGCTGGGGGTGCGGCACGGTCTTCAAGGGCAACAAGTCCGACCTGAGCGGCGCCTCCGGGGAGGGCCGCTACGGCTTCAACATCACCAACTACGACGCGAAGAAGTGCCCGGTGACGATCGCGGGCGACAACACCGTGACCGGTGGGCGCGGCATCGCCAATCCGGGCATCCCGGTGGGCTGACCTGCTAGAACGATCCGCTGGCCACGGCGGCCGACCCTGACCACGACGGGGGCGGCGCAAGGCCCGGGCAACACCACCGGCCGGTCCCGGGAACGACGAAGGCCCGCCCCCGAGTGGGGGCGGGCCTTCGCCTATCGGCTAGTGCCTAGCGGGGAGCTTTTCAGCTCTGGCCGCCGGCCAGCTTCTCGCGGAGCGCGGCCAGGGCCTCGTCCGACGCCAGGGCGCCGGAGTTGTCCGCCGACTCCGAGGAGTACGAGCCGCCGCCGGCGTTGCCGCCACCGGTGTTGCCGCCACCGGCCGCCGGGGCCGCAGCGCCCTCGGCCGCAGCCTGCTCGTCGGCCTCGCGGGACTTGACGACCTGCGCCTGGTGCTGCTCGAAGCGCTGCTGGGCCTCGGCGTACTGGTTCTCCCAGGCCTCGCGCTGGGCCTCGTAGCCCTCCAGCCAGTCGTTGGTCTCGGGGTCGAAGCCCTCGGGGTAGATGTAGTTGCCCTGGTCGTCGTAGGACGCGGCCATGCCGTACAGGGTCGGGTCGAACTCGACCGCCATCGGGTCGGCGCCGAAGGACTCGTTGGCCTGCTTCAGCGACAGCGAGATCCGGCGACGCTCCAGGTCGATGTCGATGACCTTGACGAAGATCTCGTCGTTGACCTGGACGACCTGCTCCGGGATCTCCACGTGGCGCTCGGCCAGCTCGGAGATGTGGACCAGGCCCTCGATGCCCTCGTCGACGCGGACGAACGCACCGAACGGAACGAGCTTGGTGACCTTACCCGGGACGACCTGACCGATCTGGTGGGTCCGGGCGAACTGCTGCCACGGGTCTTCCTGGGTCGCCTTGAGCGACAGGGAGACGCGCTCGCGGTCCATGTCGACGTCGAGGACCTCGACCGTGACCTCCTGGCCGACCTCGACGACCTCGGAGGGGTGGTCGATGTGCTTCCAGGACAGCTCGGAGACGTGGACGAGACCGTCGACGCCGCCCAGGTCCACGAAGGCACCGAAGTTGACGATGGAGGAGACGACGCCGGAGCGCACCTGACCCTTCTGGAGGGTGGTGAGGAAGGTCTGGCGGACCTCGCTCTGGGTCTGCTCCAGCCAGGCACGGCGGGACAGGACCACGTTGTTGCGGTTCTTGTCCAGCTCGATGATCTTGGCCTCGAGCTCCTTGCCCACGTAGGGCTGGAGGTCGCGGACGCGGCGCATCTCGACCAGGGAGGCCGGGAGGAAGCCACGGAGGCCGATGTCGAGGATGAGACCACCCTTGACGACCTCGATGACGGTACCGGTGACGATCCCGTCCTCTTCCTTGATCTTCTCGATCGTGCCCCAGGCACGCTCGTACTGAGCGCGCTTCTTGGACAGGATGAGGCGGCCTTCCTTGTCCTCCTTCTGGAGAACCAGGGCCTCGATCTCGTCACCGACGGCGACGACCTCGTTGGGGTCGACGTCGTGCTTGATCGACAGCTCGCGGCTGGGGATCACGCCTTCGGTCTTGTAACCGATGTCGAGCAGGACCTCGTCCCGGTCGACCTTCACGATGACGCCGTCGACGATGTCGCCGTCGTTGAAGTACTTGATCGTCTCGTCGATCGCGGCGAGGAAGGCTTCCTCGTTACCGATGTCGTTGACCGCAACCTGCGGGGTGGTGGCGGTGGTCTCGGTGCTGCTCGTCATGTGGGAAAGGGCTCCGGTACGGACATTGAAGTCGTAGGTACTGCTACGCCGAGAGCCGTTATCGCTTCTGCACAAGCCGGACAGCGTCAAAGGCATTTCCCTGGAAGCCCCGCACAGACCGGAGCCAACCGAAACGCCTCGAAAACCGAGGGGACATACATACAGATGCGAGCGCGACCTGCTCCGTCTGAGGCGCACAAGCCCGCAGCGCAACTTGTAGCATACGGGGGCAGCCGGGCAGGGTCAATGCGCGAAGCCGCACACCCAGGGCAGAACGCCCGATTACCGGCACGCGTGATGTTCCGCGGGGCCCGGAGGGCCTCGCCGTCCCTACTGCTGCAAGTTCAGCGAAGACTACGACGACGGGCGCGATGAACCAAGAGTACGAGCCGGAGGCGACCCGACGTCATGCCTCGGCAACGGAAAGCAGCCAGGCCAGCCGCGGCTGGTGGGACCGGAACGCCGACGAGTACCAGAGCGAGCACGGCGCGTTCCTCGGGGACGACCGGTTCGTCTGGGGACCGGAGGGGCTGGACGAGGAGCGGGCCGGGCTGCTCGGTCCGGCCGAGGGGCTGAAGGGCCGGCGGATCCTGGAGATCGGGGCGGGCGCGGCGCAGTGTGCGCGCTGGCTGGCGGCGCAGGGTGCGCACCCGGTCGCCCTGGATCTCTCGCACCGGCAGTTGCAGCACGCGCTGCGCATCGGGGACGCGGCGGACGGTACGGCCGCGGGCGGTGTGGAGCTGGTGGAGGCGGACGCGGGGGCGTTGCCGTTCCGGGACGGCGCGTTCGACATGGCGTGTTCCGCGTATGGCGCGATTCCGTTCGTCGCCGATCCGGTGCGGGTGTTGCGCGAGGTGCGGCGGGTGCTGCGGCCGGGCGGGCGGTTCGTCTTCTCGGTGACGCATCCGATCCGCTGGGCGTTCCCGGACGAGCCGGGGCCCGAGGGGTTGTCGGTGGCGGCGTCGTACTTCGACCGGACGCCGTACGTGGAGCAGGACGAGAGCGGGCGCGCGGTCTACGTCGAGCACCACCGGACGGTGGGTGACCGGGTGCGGGACGTGGTCGCGGCCGGGTTCCGGCTGGTGGATCTGGTGGAGCCGGAGTGGCCGGACGAGAACACGCAGGAGTGGGGCGGCTGGTCGCCGTTGCGGGGGTACCTGATCCCGGGGACGGCGATCTTCGTGTGTGTCGCGGAGTGAGTCCGCGGCGCTGACGGGGGCGGGCCCGTCCGGGTGGCGGGGCGGCAGACTGGGCGGGTGATCCGCGATGACGTACTGAGTCTGCTGCCCGCCCGTTCCGCGCTGCCCGCGCTGCGTGAGGCCCTGGACGGGCCGGGGAGCGCGGTGCTGTGCGCGCCGCCCGGTACGGGCAAGACGACGCTGGTGCCGTTGGAGCTGGCGGGGCTCGTGGGGCATGGCCCGGAGCGGCGGGTGCTGGTGGCGGAGCCGCGGCGGATCGCGGCGCGGGCGGCGGCGCGGCGGATGGCGTGGCTGCTGGGGGAACGCGTCGGCGAGCGGGTGGGGTTCACGGTGCGCGGGGAGCGGCGGGTGGGGCCGCGTACGGCCGTGGAGGTGGTGACGACCGGGGTGCTGTTGCAGCGGTTGCAGCGGGATCCGGAGTTGGCGGGCGTCGATGTGGTGATGCTCGACGAGTGCCATGAGCGGCATCTGGACGCGGACACGGCGGCGGCGTTCCTGCTGGATGTGCGGGCGGCGCTGCGGCCGGAGCTGCGGTTGGTGGCGGCGTCGGCGACGACGGACGCGGCGGGGTGGGCGGCGCTGCTGGGTGGTGCGGAAGGGCCCGCTCCGGTGGTGACGGCGGAGGGCACCTCCCACGGGGTGGAGGTCGTGTGGGCGCCCCCGGAGCGTCCGGTGCGGCCCGCGCACGGGATGCGGGTGGATCCGGCGCTGCTGACGCATGTGGCGGGGGTGGTGCGGCGGGCGCTGCGGGAGCGGTCCGGCGATGTGCTGTGTTTTCTGCCGGGTGCCGGGGAGATCGGGCGGGTCGCGGGGCTGCTGGCCGGGGTGGACGCGGAGGTGTTGCAGGTCCACGGGCGGGCTCCGGCGGAGGTACAGGACGCGGTGCTGGCCGGTGGGGACGGGGTGCGCCGGGTGGTGCTGGCGACGTCGGTGGCGGAGTCCAGTCTGACGGTGCCGGGGGTCCGGGTGGTGGTGGACTGCGGGCTGGCGCGGGTGCCGCGGACGGATCATGCGCGGGGGCTCGGGGCGCTGGCGACGGTGCGGGCGTCGCGGGCGGCGGCCCGGCAGCGGGCCGGGCGGGCCGGGCGTGAGGCGCCGGGGGCGGTGTACCGCTGCTGGTCGGAGGGGGAGGACGGGCGGTTGCCGCGGTTCCCCGACCCGGAGATCAAGGTGGCGGAGCTGTCGGCGTTCGCGTTGCAGGTGGCGTGCTGGGGTGATCCGTCGGCGGCGGGGCTGGCGTTGCTGGACGCGCCGCCCGCGGGGGCGATGGCGGCGGCGCGGGAGGTGCTGGGCGCGGTCGGTGCGGTGGATGCGGACGGCCGGGTGACGGAGCGGGGGCGGCGGCTGGCGCGGCTGGGGGTGCCTCCGCGGTTGGCGCGGGCGTTGCTGGACGGTGCGCGGGAGGTGGGGGTGCGACCGGCGGCCGAGGTGGTGGCGTTGTTGAGCGAGGAGCCGCCGCGGTCGTACGGGGACGATCTGGCGGCCGCGTGGCGGCAGGCGCGGCGGGGCGGTGACGCGTATGCGGGGCGGTGGCGGCAGGAGGCCCGGCGGCTGGCGTCGGCGGTGACGGGGCTCGAGCCGGAGGGCGCCGGGAAGGCGGGGGCTTCCGGGCGTTCCGGTGGTGGCGGGGACGACGATGCGGTGGCCGGGTTGGTGGCGGCGTTGGCGTTTCCGGAGCGGGTGGCGCGGGCGCGGGGTGCGGGGAGTTTTCTGATGGCGTCGGGGACGCGCGCGGAGACGGCGGAGGCCGGTTCGCGGTTGCGGGAGGCGCGGTGGTTGGCGGTCGCGGTGGCGGACCGTCCGGTGGCGGCGGCGTCCGCGCGGGTGCGGTTGGCGGCGGTGATCGACGAGGCGACGGCGGTCGCGGCGGCGGGGGCGCTGTCCTCACGGGGTGAGGAGGTCCGGTGGGCGGACGGCGATGTCGTGGCGCGGGAGGTGGCGCGGCTGGGGGCGATCGAGTTGGTGGCGCGGCCGCTCAAGGCGCCGGACGCGGGGGCGGTGCGCGCGGCGGTGGCGGAGGGGCTGCGGCAGGAGGGCGTCGGGCTGTTGCGCTGGTCGGCGGGGGCGGTGGCGCTGCGGCAGCGGATGGCTTTTCTCCACGGGGAGTTGGGGGAGCAGTGGCCGGATGTGTCGGATGCGGCGTTGCTGGAGCGGGCCGGGGAGTGGCTGGGGGTGGAGCTGGGCCGGGCGCGGCGGCGGGCGGATCTGGAGCGGGTCGATGCGGGGGCGGCGCTGGGGCGGCTGCTGCCGTGGGCCTCCGGTGCCGCGGTGCGTTTCGACGAGTTGGCGCCGGAGCGGATCGAGGTGCCGAGCGGTTCGCGGGTGCGGGTCGACTACAGCGGTGCGCAGCCGGTGTTGGCGGTGAAGGTGCAGGAGATGTTCGGGCAGCAGGAGTCGCCGCGGGTGGCGGACGGGCGGGTGCCGGTCCTGGTCCATCTGCTCTCCCCCGCCGGGCGTCCGGCGGCGGTGACGGCGGATCTGGCCTCCTTCTGGCGGGACGGGTACCGGTCGGTGCGGGCGGAGCTGCGGGGCCGTTATCCGAAGCATCCGTGGCCCGAGGATCCTTCGGCGGCCGAGGCGACGCGGTACACGACGGCGCGGCTGAAGAGGGAACGGGGCTGAGGGCCAGGGGTTGTCGGAGCGGAGACGTGTGGTGGGGCGGGGCCGGGTGGTCGGTCCCGAGGTGGCACGGGTCGTCGCGGTCGGGGTCAATGCGTAGGAACTGGCGGTTCGTTCAGCTCTGTTGTCACCTTACGGTCCGCCACTGACAACGGGCCGTGCCGCGGGCGCCGGGTCGGTCGGGCGGGGGCGGCGGGCGCGGGCCTCCAGGGTGAGGCTGAGGGCGAGGAGTACGGCGCCGAGGGTGAGGAAGCCCCAGGGGAGATAGCTGGTGAGGAGCAGGACCAGGGTGCGCTGGGAGGAGACGAGGGCGACGACGGCGTCGACGTAGTCGGGGCGCATCTTGACGTGTCCGGCGAAGGCGGTGACCTTGCCGCCGCCGGGGAGGAGGTCGCCGCCGCGCAGTTCCTCCTTGTGGATCTCCTCGCCGTTGACGGGGGCGCCGGTGACGGGGTCGACCCAGAACATGCGCTTGGTGGTGTACCAGCGGGTGGTGCCCATCTTGCGGACGGAGTCCGCGGTGATGCCCTTGACCGGCAGTTTCTTGGGCAGCGGGACCTTGGTCCAGGGGATGGTCTGCTCGAAGTAGTAGACCTCCAGACCGTGGAAGGTGCGGGTGCCCCGGTAGTGGATGGGGGCGGCGGTGCGGGTCTGCGGGTCGTAGTAGGAGTAGTCGCGCTTCTCGACGAGGAACGGCCACTTGTACTCGATGCCGTCGCGGCGCACGGCGTCGCCGTCGACGCTCTCGCCGGTGGCGTGGACCGGTTCCTGGCTGTGGGCGTCGAAGATGTAGCGCTCGGGGATCTGGGAGACCATTTTGCCGTCGGGTCCGGCGACGTAGGTGAGCGCGTCCCAGACGACGACGTCGCGGTCCGCGGTCCGTTCGATGCGGTCGGCGGCGGCGACATCGCCCTTGAGGGTCTGGACGACGGTGAGCCGGGGGACCTTCTTGGCCTTCATGGTGCCGTAGTCGACGAGGGTGGCGGGCTCGGCGACGAGGACGGTGTCCTGGTACTGGCTGGGCGGGACCTTCGCGAGGCGCGGGAAGGCGTACCAGCGCAGCAGCGGGGAGAGTGCGGTGCAGAAGACCGCGGCGGCGAGGAGTATCAGGCTGGCTTTGCGGCGCATGGCGGTGCGTCCCTTCCCTTGCGGGGTGTGCGGCGTCCTCGCCGTCAGGGGTGCGCGGGGACGGTGGTCCGCAGCGGCTTGGGCGAGGTGGTGCCGTCGGGGGCGCCGATCGCCGTGACGGTGAGGACGAGGAGGAGCGCGGCGGCGAGACCGGCGGCGGCTGCGGTGAGGGCGCGCATGGGCGGCTCCCGGAGAGCTGATGCTTCGTCAGGGAGGGGGCACCGTAGCAACGGGCGGCCGAGATGAGAACACGTGGCACCGCCGCCCTGCCCGGGGCGGGCGGGACGGCGGTGGTGGCGCGGTGACGGTCAGGCGGCGGGCGCGGTGACCTTCAGTTCCAGGGTGAGGGCGGCGCCGTCGGCGGTGGTGAGGCGGAGCCGGTAGGTGCCGGGGTGGTCGGCGTCGGTGAAGATCTCCGGCAGTTTCAGCAGACCGTCGGCGTCGGTGGTGAGGTCGGTGAGGGTGCGCTCCGGGGTGTCGGTGGCCGCGCCGGTGGCCCGGGGGTCGGTGAAGGAGGGGCCGACGGTGTTCGGGACCGGGTGGTCGGCGTCGTCGGTGACCATGGTGGCGGTGACCGGGACGCCCGCGGCGGCCTTGCCCCGGAAGCCCGCCTTGATCTCGATGCGGTCGGCGGCGTAGCTGTCGCCCGCGGTGACGGTCAGTTCCTCGTCCGAGGTGCGGGTGAGGGTGTCCGCCTTGGGGGCGGGCGGCGCCTGGACGGTGGTGGTGAGGTCGACGGGCGGGACGGTGCGGCCGACGGCGGTGGCGCGGACGGTGAAGGTGCCGGTGGTCTTGCCCGCGCGCAGCGCCGGGGCGGTGGCCAGGCCGTTCTTGTCGGTGGTGACGGTGACGGTGGTGGCGTCGTCCGGGAAGCGCGTGTCGGTGGTGCCGGTGATCGCGAAGCGTACGGGGGCACCGGCGACGGGCTTGCCCGCGCCGTCCTTGGCGCGCACCTGGGGCGGGGTGGTGAAGGTGGTGCCCGTGGTGGCGGTGAGGTCCTTGTCGCCGGTCCGTTCGAGGGCGGTGAGGGGCGCGGGAGTGGTGGGCTCGGTGGGTTCGGTCGGGTCGGTGGGGGGCGGGGTGCCGCCGCCTCCGGTGCCGGTGTCGCCCTTGCCTCCGGTGCCGCCGGTGGAGCCTGTGCCACCGGTTCCGCCGGTTCCGCCGGTCGAGCCCGAGCCGCCGGTGCCGCCCGCCGTGCCGCCCGAGGAGGAGCCGCCGGTGTCCGCTCCCCCGCCCGGGCGGGTCTCCTCGTGTTCCTTGCCGGTGTTCTTGCCGGGGCTCTTCGCGCCGTCCTTCGCGGCGTCGTCCGGTGTGCGGCCGGGCTTCGCCGGTGCGCTCCCGCCGCGGGTGACGGTGCCGCCGGAGGTGCCGCCGCGGCGCTGGACGGGCAGGACGCCCGTACCGTCCGGGACCTCGTGGGTGCCCTTGCGGTAGAAGGCGTACCAGGACAGGACGGTGCGCAGATAGTCCTCGGAGTGGTTGTAGCTGAGGACGGCGCGGTCCAGATCGCGGGCGAGGGAGAGGTCGCGGTCGGCGCCGCAGAGGTAGTGACCGGCGGCGAGCGCGGCGTCGAAGATGTTGTGCGGGTCCTTCTTGCCGTCGCCGTTGCCGTCGGCGCCCCAACCGGTACCGTCCGGGCCGCCCCGGGACCAGGTCGAGGGGATGAACTGCATCGGGCCCACGGCGCGGTCGTGGGTGCGGTCGCCGTCGTAACGCCCCTGGTCCGTGTCGGTGATGAGGGCGAAGCCCTTGCCGTTGAGCTGGGGACCGAGGATGGGCCGCAGGGTGGTGCCCTCGGCGTCGACGGCGCCGCCGCGCGCCTGGCCGGATTCGACCTTGCCGATCGCGGCGAGCAGTTGCCACGGCAACCGGCAGCCGGGGTCGTCGGCGGCGACGCTCGCCTCCGCCTTCCGGTATGCGGCGAGCACGGTGGCCGGGATTCCGGCCTCGGCGGGCCCGACGGCGACCGGGGCGCCGGGCTTCTTCCGCGAACCGGCGGGCGGTACGGGGCTGTTGAGGGGCGGCAGGTCCGTGTAGTAGGGCGAGTCGCCGTCGACGGTGGAGTCGGCGGGCGGCTGCGGGGCGCGGTGTGGTGCCGCCTGTGCGCGGTCGACGGCGCCCGGCGCCTGAGAGGCCGTCAGGGCGGCCACCACCAGGGCTGCGACAGCGGCCGACCCGGCCCCTCGGCGGAGCCGTCGCCCGAACGTGGCTGCCATGCGTGCCTCCTCCTCCGCGGTGAACCGCCGCGCCGGAGCCGCCGTTGCATGCTCCGCTGCGCGCCGACGCACGCGACACTACGACACCTGGAGACGCACATCTACCGCCATCATCGGCCGAGATGGTGAACCGTATCGGTCGGGAAAGAGCACTTGTCGTTCACTTTCGGGCATGCCGCAGGCGGCCCCACCGATGCCCGAACGGGCCGGTGGCCATGCCCTGTGCCCCTCCGCGCGGTCCGGATGAATCCCCCTGCTGACACCGCGCTTAGGTGTCGCGCCTATAGAACACGACGGCGTTCACGGGCGGAGGTTCCAGATGTTCTCCGACCGTCGCCTATTTCCGCGAGAATTCACGGCTTGTCCATCGGAGTGCCCGGCAGGAGTGGACAGCGGTCGGGCGGCGGTGAACTGCCCACGGCGGAAGGGCAGATGCCACCGCGTACGGGGTCCGGCACTCTCAGGGGGGAGGCGGAACCCGAGGGGCGACGCCGCCCCGGAGGCTTCACGGAGCCGTCGGCCGCGGGAACGGTGCCCGCGGCCGACGGGCCGTCAGTGTGCGGCCGACTCCCAGTCCGCGCCGACGCCGATGGAGACGTCCAGCGGGGCGCGGAGGTCGACCGCGGCGGCCATCTCGCGGCGGAGCAGCTCCTCGACCTGCTTGCGCTCGCCGGGGGCCAACTCGACGACGATTTCGTCGTGCACCTGGAGCAGCATCCGGGACGTCAGCCCGGCCGCCCGCATCGCCTCGTCGACCTTCAGCATCGCGATCTTGACGATGTCGGCGGCGGTGCCCTGGATCGGGGCGTTGAGCGCCATCCGCTCGGCCATCTCGCGGCGCTGGCGGTTGTCGCTGTTGAGGTCGGGGAGGTAGCGGCGGCGGCCGAGGATCGTCTCGGTGTAGCCCGTGGCGCGGGCCTCCTCCACCACGCGCTGGAGGTAGTCCCGCACGCCGCCGAAGCGCTCGAAGAAGTTGTCCATCAGCTTGCGCGCCTCGTCCGGCTGGATGCCCAGCTGCTGCGAGAGGCCGAAGGCCGACAGACCGTACGCCAGCCCGTAGGACATCGCCTTGATCTTGCGGCGCATCTCCGGGTCGACCTCGCTCTTGGCGACGGAGAAGACGTGCGAGGCGACCGTGGTGTGCAGGTCCTCGCCGGAGGTGAACGCCTCGATCAGGCCCTCGTCCTCGGAGAGGTGGGCCATCACCCGCAGCTCGATCTGGCTGTAGTCGGCGGTCAGCAGGGTGTCGTACCCCTCGCCGACGACGAAGCTGCGGCGGATGGCGCGGCCCTCGTCGGTACGGACCGGGATGTTCTGGAGGTTGGGGTCGGTCGAGGAGAGACGGCCGGTGGCCGCGACGGTCTGGTTGAAGGTGGTGTGGATGCGGCCGTCCGCGGCGATGGTCTTGATCAGGCCCTCGACCGTGGCGCGCAGCTTGGACTGCTCACGGTGGCGCAGCATGATCACCGGGAGCTCGTTCTCGGTCTGGGCGGCCAGCCAGGCGAGGGCGTCGGCGTCGGTGGTGTAGCCGGTCTTGGTCTTCTTCGTCTTCGGCAGGCCCAGCTCACCGAAGAGGACCTCCTGGAGCTGCTTGGGCGAGCCGAGGTTGAACTCGTGGCCCGCCGCGGCGTGCGCCTCCTGGACGGCCTGCTGCACCGCCCCGGCGAACTGCTGCTCCATCCGCTCCAGCCAGCCGCGGTCGGCGGCGATGCCGTCGCGCTCCATACGGGCCAGCAGGGCGCTGGTGGGCAGTTCGACGTCGCGCAGCAGCTCGGCGGCGCCGACCTCCGCGAGCCGGGTCTCGAAGGCGGCGCCGAGATCCAGCACCGTACGGGCCTTGGCCATCAGCGCATCGGCCTCGGCCTCCTCGTCGGCGCCGAAGGCCAGCTGGCCGCCCGCCTCGGCGGCGGGGGCGAGATCGCGGCCGAGGTATTCGACCGAGAGGGCGTCGAGGGCGAAGGAGCGGCGGCCGGGCTTGACGAGATAGGCGGCGAGCGCGGTGTCCATGGTGACGCCGTCGATCTGCCAGCCGTGCTCGCCGAAGACCCGCATCAGGCCCTTGGCGTTGTGCATGACCTTGGGGCGGTCGGCGTCCGCGCTCCAGGCGGCGAAGGCCCGCTCGTCGGCCTCGTCGAGCTGCGTCGGGTCGAACCAGATCGCCGGGCCCTCGGCCGTGGCCAGCGCGATCTCGGCGACGCTGCCGCTGCCCAGGGACCAGACGTCGACGGTGGAGACGCCCAGCGGGCCGGTGCCGTGCTCGGCGAGCCAGGGGGCCAGCTCACCGGCGGCGGCGACGGTGCCGTCGACCTCGACACCGGCTGCCGCGGCGGCCTCCTCGACGCCCTGGTCGGCGCCAGGGTCGACGGCGTGCAGCCGGTCGCGCAGGCCCTGGTTACGGATCTCCAGGCCGTTGAGGAACACGGTCAGCTTCTCGCGGTCGTACGCCTCGCGGGCCAGCGCGCCGGGGCCGCAGGGCAGCTCCACGTCGCGGACCATCTCCGTCAGCCGACGGTTGAGCTTGACGGACTCCAGGTGGTCGCGGAAATTCTGCCCCGCCTTGCCCTTGACCTCCTCGGCCCGCTCCACCAACTCGGCGAAGGAGCCGAACTGGTTGATCCACTTCGCGGCGGTCTTCTCGCCGACGCCGGGGATGCCGGGGAGGTTGTCCGACGGGTCGCCGCGCAACGCCGCGAAGTCCGGGTACTGGGCCGGGGTGAGGCCGTACTTCTCGAACACCTTCTCCGGGGTGAAGCGCGTCAGCTCGGAGACGCCCTTGGTCGGGTAGAGGACCGTGACGTCGTCGGAGACGAGCTGGAAGGCGTCGCGGTCGCCGGTGACGATGGAGACGGCGAAGCCCTCGGCGGTGGCCTGCCGGGTGAGCGTGGCGATGACGTCGTCGGCCTCGAAGCCCTCGACGGCGAAGCGCTTGACGTGCATCGCGTCCAGCAGCTCGCCGATCAGCTCGACCTGGCCCTTGAACTCGTCGGGCGTCTTGGAGCGGTTCGCCTTGTAGTCGGGGAACTCCTCGGAGCGCCAGGTCTTGCGGGAGACGTCGAAGGCCACCGCGAAATGGGTGGGCGCCTCGTCACGCAGGGTGTTCGCGAGCATGGACGCGAAGCCGTAGATCGCGTTGGTCGGTTGCCCCGTGGCGGTGGTGAAATTCTCCACGGGCAGGGCGAAGAACGCCCGGTAGGCCATGGAGTGCCCGTCCATCAGGAGCAGGCGGGGGCGGTCGTCCCCCGCCGCTGCGGTGCCGGTCTTTTCGCTCTTCTTCGCTGCCTTTGCTGCCACGCCCCCGATCCTGCCACGCCCCACCGACAATCCCCGCCGCGACGGGTGGCGGCGGGCCGGGACCGGGCTCGCGCACGCCGTCGCGGCGCCGGGCCGGGGTGCGGCCGACGGCGACCGTCCGTAGCAGGTGACGGCCGCGGCGCGGGAGTTTTCCACAGGGCCGGGCCCCGCTCCCGCGGCCCCCGTCCACAGGCCCCTGCCCGCCCGCCGCGGTCCATGACAGGATCGGATGTGCACGGCAACGATCCGGCCCGGCCCGTGCGCCGGGTGGCACACGGCTCAAGGGAGAGCGCCATGGCAGGCAAGCCGCCCGCATCCGATCCGGTACAGGACGCGCCCGAGGTCGGCGCGCCGGAGCACTCCGCCGTCGGCATCCCGGCGATCACCAACGCGCTGCGCATCTCGCAGCAGCAGATGGGGGTGCGCCGGACGGCGCTGACGCTGCTGCGCGTCAACCAGAAGAGCGGCTTCGACTGTCCCGGCTGCGCCTGGCCCGAGGGCGAGAAGCGGCACACCGCGGAGTTCTGCGAGAACGGCGCCAAGGCGGTCGCGGAGGAGGCGACGCTGCGCCGCGTCACCCCGGAGTTCTTCGCCGCGCACCCCGTCGCGGACCTCGCCGACCGCAGCGGCTACTGGCTCGGCCAGCAGGGTCGGCTGACCCACCCCATGTATCTCGCCGAGGGCGCCGAGCACTACGAGCCGGTCTCCTGGGAGCGCGCCTTCGACATCCTGGGCGAGGAGCTGACGGCCCTCGAATCGCCCGACGAGGCGGTCTTCTACACCTCCGGCCGCACCAGCAACGAAGCCGCCTTCCTCTTCCAGCTGTTCGCCCGCGAGTTCGGCACGAACAACCTCCCCGACTGCTCCAACATGTGCCACGAGTCGTCCGGGTCGGCGCTGACCGAGACGCTGGGCGTCGGCAAGGGCAGCGTGCTGCTGGAGGACCTCTACAAGGCCGATCTGATCATCGTCGCCGGGCAGAACCCGGGGACCAACCACCCGCGGATGCTGACCGCGCTGGAGAAGGCGAAGGCCGAGGGCGCGCGGATCATCTCCGTCAACCCGCTGCCCGAGGCCGGTCTGGAGCGGTTCAAGAACCCGCAGACGCCGCGCGGTCTGGCGGGCGGCGGCACCGCGCTGACCGACCTCTTCCTCCAGGTGCGCATCGGCGGCGACCAGGCACTCTTCCGCGCCCTGTGCCGCGGCGTCCTGGAGGCCGAGGGCGCGCTGGACCAGGAGTTCATCGACGCGCACACCCACGGCTTCGAGGAGTTCGCCGCCGCCGCGCGCGCATGCGACCCGGAGGAGACGCTGCGCGCCACCGGTCTGCGCCAGGAGGAGATCGACGCGGCGCTGGAGATGGTGCTCGCCTCGCGGCGCACCATCGTGTGCTGGGCGATGGGCCTGACGCAGCACAAGCACTCGGTGCCCACCATCCGTGAGGTCGTCAACCTCCTGCTGCTCCAGGGCAACGTCGGTCGCCCCGGCGCCGGGGTGTGCCCGGTGCGCGGGCACAGCAACGTCCAGGGCGACCGCACCATGGGCATCTTCGAGCGGCCCGCGCCCGAGTTCCTCGACGCCCTGGAGAAGGAGTTCGGGTTCGCCCCGCCCCGGGAGCACGGCTACGACGTCGTCCGGGCGATCCGGGCGCTGCGCGACGGCGACGCCAAGGTGTTCTTCGCGATGGGCGGCAACTTCGTCTCCGCCACCCCCGACACCGACGTCACCGAGGCGGCGGTGCGCCGCGCCCGGCTGACGGTGCACGTCTCCACCAAGCTCAACCGCTCGCACGCGGTGACCGGCGCGCGGGCGCTGATCCTGCCGACGCTGGGCCGTACGGAGCGCGATGTGCAGGGCGGCGCCGAGCAGTTCGTGACGGTCGAGGACTCCATGGGGATGGTGCACGCCTCCCGCGGGCGGCTGGCGCCGGCCGGTCCGGAGCTGCTGTCGGAGACCGCGATCGTGGCCCGGATGGCCCGCCGGGTCCTGGGCGGGCGGAGCGGTACGCCGTGGGAGGAGTTCGCCCGCGACTACGGGACGATCCGGGACCGCATCGCCCGGGTCATCCCCGGCTTCGAGGACTTCAACGCCAAGGTCGCCCGCCCCGGCGGCTTCACGCTGCCGCACGCCCCCCGGGACAGCCGCACCTTCCCCACCACCACCGGGAAGGCCAACTTCACCGCGGCGCCCGTGGAGTATCCGCACGTCCCCGAGGGCCGGTTGCTGCTCCAGACGCTGCGCTCGCACGACCAGTACAACACCACGATCTACGGCCTCGACGACCGCTACCGCGGCATCAAGAACGGCCGCCGGGTCGTGCTGCTCCACCCCGACGACGCCCGGGAACACGGCTTCGCCGACGGCTCGTACACCGATCTGGTCGGGGAGTGGACGGACGGCACGGAGCGGCGCGCGCCCGGGTTCCGGGTGGTGTACTACCCGACCGCGCGGGGCTGCGCCGCCGCGTACTACCCCGAGACCAATGTGCTCGTCCCGCTCGACCACACCGCCGACACCAGCAACACCCCGGCGTCGAAGTCCGTGGTGATCCGGCTGGAGCGGCCGCAGGAGGGCGAGGGCGACAGCGTCGACGGGGTCGACCAGGGGTGACCCCGTGCCCGGCGGCGCCGGGGGGGGCGGGCCGGGCGGGAACATCCGGATCACCGACGAGCACGAACGAACGGAGCGAACACTTGGGCACGGAGCAGACCACCACGTTTCCGCAGGAGGTCCTCGACCGGTGGGCGGGGCTCGGCCTCGACCTCCCGGCGCTCTTCTCCGCCGGGCACCTCGGCAGCCGGATGGGCGTGCAGGTCCTGGAGGCGGGTCCGGAGCGGGTCGTCGGCACCATGCCGGTCGAGGGCAACACCCAGCCGTACGGGCTGCTGCACGGCGGCGCGTCCGCGGTGCTGACGGAGACGCTGGGCTCGGTCGGGGCGATGCTGCACGGCGGCCCGTCGAAGCTGGCCGTCGGCGTGGACCTGAACTGCACCCACCACCGCGGTGTCCGCGCGGGGCTGGTCACCGGCGTCGCCACCCCGGTGCACCGGGGCCGCTCCACCGCCACGTACGAGGTCGTGATCAGCGACGAGGCGGGCAAGCGGGTCTGCACCGCGCGGCTGACCTGCATGCTCCGGGACGCGCCCGCGGACGCCTACCGCGGCTGAGCCCGCGGGCGGCGCCGGTCCGCCGTCCGCGCCCCGGCGCCGGATACGCGGGTGGCCCCGTACCGGCGCGCGGTACGGGGCCACCCGGGGCGGACCGGCCGGGCTACTGCCCCGGCTGGTCCTTCTGGTCCTTCTGCTTCTTCTCCTCGGCGTCCTCGATGACCGCCTCGGCGACCTGCTGCATCGAGAGCCTGCGATCCATCGACGTCTTCTGGATCCAGCGGAACGCGGCCGGTTCGGTCAGCCCGTACTGCGTCTGCAGGATGCTCTTCGCGCGGTCGACCAGCTTGCGGGTCTCCAGCCGCTGGGTGAGGTCGGCGACCTCCTTCTCCAGCGTCTTCAGCTCGGTGAAGCGGCTGACGGCCATCTCGATGGCCGGGACGACGTCGCTCTTGGAGAACGGCTTGACGAGGTACGCCATCGCGCCCGCGTCCCGGGCGCGCTCCACCAGCTCGCGCTGGGAGAAGGCGGTCAGCATCAGGACGGGGGCGATGCTCTCCCCGGCGATGCGCTCGGCGGCGGAGATACCGTCCAGGATCGGCATCTTCACATCGAGGATGACCAGATCGGGGCGGTGCTCACGGGCCAGTTCGACGGCTTTCTGCCCGTCACCGGCCTCGCCGACGACGGTGTAGCCCTCCTCCTCCAGCATCTCTTTGAGGTCGAGACGGATGAGGGCCTCGTCCTCGGCGATCACGACGCGCGTGGTCAGCGGGGGGACGTGCGACCGGTCGTCATCGGCGGCGGGCTGCTCGGGCTCGGCGGCGCTCACGGGTCTCCTCGTTCAGGCAGGTGGTGCCCCTTTAGCCTACCCAGCTCCTGTATGGTGGGAGCACGACGGGGGCTCCTCAGCCTTCGATTCCCAAGGCCCTGGTACCCCAACCGGTTAGAGGGACGGTGCTCAAACCACCGACAGTGTGGGTTCGAATCCCACCCAGGGCACTTCGCCTCATTTTCGAAGGCCGGACCTCGCTCGGCCGATCGGTGATCTTCACCCGTCATGGTGATCGCACCCTCTCGCCCTCTTCTCCGGGCCCCGGCGCTCCCCGCTCCGTATGACCTCCGCGTACGGGCCCCGTCGCGCGTGACGGCACGCAGAGGGCCGAAGCGCTGACAGGAACGGCAGTCAGAACCTCGGCCCGGCATCAACGCCCGCGCACGGGCGGCTCTTTCCTCCGGTGGAACTGCGGACTCCCCCTATTTCCCGCCGTCGTCCTCGCCGATGCGGTGGACGCGGACGAGGTTGGTGGAGCCGGGGACCCCGGGCGGTGAACCGGCGGTGATGATCACCAGGTCACCCCGCTCACAGCGGCCGATCTTCAGCAGCTGCTCGTCGACCTGCGCGACCATCTCGTCGGTGGAGTCGACCGTCGGACCGAGGAAGGTCTCCACGCCCCAGGTGAGGTTGAGCTGCGAGCGGGTCGCCGGGTCGGGGGTGAAGGCGAGCAGCGGGATGGGCGAGCGGTAGCGGGAGAGACGGCGGACGGTGTCGCCGGACTGTGTGAAGGCGACGAGGAACTTCGCGCCGAGGAAGTCACCCATCTCGGCGGCGGCGCGGGCGACGGCGCCGCCCTGGGTGCGGGGCTTGCTGCGGTCGGTCAGCGGCGGCAGGCCCTTGGCGAGGATGTCCTCCTCGGCCGCCTCCACGATGCGGCTCATGGTGCGGACCGTCTCGGTCGGGTACTTCCCCACGCTCGTCTCGCCGGAGAGCATCACCGCGTCCGTGCCGTCGATGACGGCGTTGGCGACGTCGGACGCCTCGGCGCGGGTGGGCCGGGAGTTGTCGATCATCGAGTCGAGCATCTGGGTGGCGACGATGACCGGCTTGGCGTTGCGCCGGGCCAGCTTGACGGCGCGCTTCTGGACCACCGGCACCGCCTCCAGCGGCATCTCGACGCCGAGGTCGCCGCGCGCCACCATGATGCCGTCGAAGGCGGCGACGATGTCGTCGATGCTCTCGACCGCCTGCGGCTTCTCGACCTTGGCGATGACGGGGAGGAAGCGGCCCTCCTCGCGCATGATGCGGTGGACGTCCTCGATGTCGCGACCGCTGCGGACGAAGGAGAGGGCGATGAGGTCGGCGCCGGTGCGCAGCGCCCAGCGGAGATCCTCCTCGTCCTTGTCGGAGAGGGCGGGGACGGAGACGGCGACACCGGGGAGGTTGAGGCCCTTGTGGTCGGAGACCATGCCGCCCTCGACGACCCGGGTGTGGACGCGGGGTCCGTCGACGCCGGTGACCTCCAGGGTGACCTTGCCGTCGTCGACGAGGATGCGTTCGCCGGTGGTGACGTCGGCGGCGAGCCCGTCGTAGGTGGTGGAGCAGAGGTGGCGGTCGCCCTCCACGGAGGGGTCGACGGTGATGGTGAACGCGTCGCCGCGTTCGAGAAGTACGGGCCCTTCGCGGAAGCGGCCCAGGCGGATCTTCGGGCCTTGAAGGTCGGCGAGGACGCCGACGCTGCGGTGGGTCGCCTCGGATGCCTCGCGGACCCGTGTGTAGCGCGCCTCGTGATCGGCGTAGGTGCCGTGGCTGAGGTTGAGGCGTGCGATGTCCATGCCGGCGTCGACGAGGGCTTTGATCTGCTCGTACGTGTCGGTGGCCGGTCCCAGTGTGCAAACGATTTTCGCTCGGCGCATGGGGCGACCCTATGCCGTACCCACTGGTAGAGAAGGGTGGTGCGATGGCTGCTCAACGACCGCTGGTTTAAAGGTTGTTGACGAGTACGGAAATGGGCGGCCCGCCGCTCCGATGAGCGGCGGGCCGGGTGTTCGGGCTCTGCAGGACGGGCCGTCAGCCCTGCTGGGCGGGGGCCGCGTGGGGCGCGGTGGCCGCCGCGGGGGCGGTGGGGTGCGGGAGGCCGAAGGTGGTGAAGGCGGTGCGGTCGGGGAGCGGGTACGGGGTGGTGCCGGTCAGGGAGTTGAGGATGGTGGCGCTGCGCCAGGCGGCGAGACCGAGGTCGGGGGTGCCGACGCCGTGGCTGTGGCGTTCGGCGTTCTGGACGTGGACGGAGCCGGTGACCGCGGGGTCGAGGACGAGCCGGTGCTCGGCGTCGACGCGGGGGCGACCGGCGTCGTCACGGCACAGGTACGGGTCGAGGGCGGCGAGGAGGGTGTCGAGACGGCGTTCGCGGTAGCCGGTGGCGAGGACGACGGCGTCGGTGGTCAGCCGGGTGCGGGTGTGCTGCTCGGCGTGGGCGAGATGGAGCGTGACGCCGCCGCCGGGGGCGCGGTCGGCGGCCTCCACCCGGACGCCGGGGGTGAGGACCGCGTCCGGCCAACCGCCGTGCAGGGTACGGCGGTACAGCTCGTCGTGGACGGCGGCGAGGGTGTCGTGGTCGATGCCCTTGTAGAGCTGCCACTGGCCGGGGACGAGGGCGTCGCGGACCGGTTCGGCCAGGGCGTGGAAGTAGCGGGTGTAGTCCGGGGTGAAGTGTTCGAGGCCGAGCTTGCTGTACTCCATGGGCGCGAAGGCGGGGGTACGGGCGAGCCAGTGGAGGCGTTCGCGGCCCTCGGGGCGGGCGCGCAGCAGATCGAGGAAGATCTCCGCGCCGGACTGGCCCGCGCCGACGACGGTGACATGGTCGGCGGCGAGCAGCCGCTCCCGGTGGTCGAGGTAGTCGGACGAGTGCAGGACGGGCGCGGCGGGCGTCTCGGCGAGGGGACGCAGGGCCTCGGGGACGTGCGGGGCGGTGCCGATGCCGAGGACGAGGTTACGGGCGTAGCTGCGGCCGAGCGCCTCGGCTTCGCCGTCGGCGTCGAGGTGGGTGGAGTCGATCTCGAAGACGGCGTGGGAGCTGTTCCAGCGGACGGCGTCGATCTGGTGGCCGAAGTGGAGGGCGGGGAGGTTCTCGCTGACCCAGCGGCAGTACGCGTCGTACTCGGCGCGGTGGATGTGGAACCGCTCGGCGAAGTAGAAGGGGTAGAGGCGGTCGCGGCTGCGGAGGTAGCTGAGGAAGCTCCAGGGGTTGGTGGGGTCGGCGAGGGTGACGAGGTCGGCGAGGAACGGGACCTGGAGGGTGGCGCCGTCGATGAGGAGACCGGGGTGCCAGTGGAAGGCCGGGCGCTGGTCGTAGAAGGCGGTGCGCAGACCGGTCAGCGGCTGGGCGAGCGCGGCGAGGGAGAGGTTGAAGGGGCCGATGCCGATGCCCGCCAGGTCGAGGGGGTCGGTGGGGGCGGCGGTGCCGGTGGGGTGCTCGGTGCTCATCAGGGGATGTGGCCTTCCACGAGTTTCAGGAGGTGGGCGAGGTCACCGGCGTCGGCGTGCGGGTTGAGGAGGGTGGCCTTGAGCCAGAGTCCGGTGGGGGTGGCGGCGCGGCCCAGGACGGCGTGGCCGTCGGCGAGGAGGGTGCGGCGGATCGCGGCGACGGTGGCGTCGTCCACGCCGGTGGGGCGGAAGAGGACGGTGGTGAGGGTGGGGCGGGAGTGGAGTTCGAGGTGGGGGTGGTCCTCGACGAGGTCGGCGAGGGTGGCGGCGGCGGCCAGGGTGCGGTCGACGAGATCACCGATGCCGCGGCGGCCGAGGGCCTTGAGGGTGACGGCCGCCTTGAGGATGTCGGGGCGGCGGGTGGTGCGCAGCGAGCGGCCGAGGAGGTCGGGCAGTCCGGCTTCGGTGTCGTCGTCGGCGTTGAGGTAGTCGGCGCGGTGGTCGAGCGGGGCGAGGTCGGCGGTGCCGGGGACGGCGAGCAGTCCGGCGGCGACCGGCTGCCAGCCGAGTTTGTGCAGGTCGAGGGTGACGGTGTGGGCGCGGTCCAGGCCCGCGAGGAGGGCGCGGTGGGCGTCGCTGAAGAGGAGCGCGCCGCCGTACGCCGCGTCGACGTGGAAGCGCGCGCCGTGCCGGGCGGCGAGGTCGGCGAGGGCCGGGAGCGGGTCGAGGGCGCCGGAGTCGGTGGTCCCGGCGGTGGCGGTGAGCAGGACGGGGCCGTGGAGGCGGGTGAGGGCGGCGTCGACGGCGGCGGGGTCGAGCACCCCGCCGGGTGTGGGCACGGTGACCGGCGCGGGGAGTCCGAGGAGCCAGGCGGCGCGGTGGATGCTGTGGTGGGCGTTGGCGCCGCAGACGATCCGCAGCGCGGGCGCCTCCGGCGCGGGGGCGGGCGGCGGTTCGTCGACGGGGCCGCGCGGGGCGCCGATGAGCGGCGCGAGGGTGGCGACCGGTGCGGCGCCCGCGCCACCGGCGACCCGTCCGGCGCGGGCCCGGGCGGCCGCCGCCGGGCGCGCTCCCCCGGCGTACCGCTCCCCCGTGGTGTGCCGGGCGGTGCGGGCGGCCTCGCGGGCGAGGAGGACGGCGAGCTGGTTGGACTCGGTGCCGCCGGTGGTGAGCAGGGCGTCCGGGCCGTCGGCGGGGGCGTAGGTGTCGTCCGGGGTCCGGGCGCGCCGGGGGGCGTGCGGGAAGACGAGGGCGGCGAGTTCGCGGGTGGCGAGGGCTTCGAGGGCGGAGGCGGCGGGGGCCTGGTCCCAGGAGTCCATGGAGGGGTTGAGGGCGGAGGCGGCGAGGTCGGCCGCGGCGGCGACGGCCAGCGGGGGGCAGTGCAGATGGGCGGCGCAGTGCGGGTCGGCCGGGTCGGCGGCACCGGCGGCCAGGGTGCGGACGAGGGTGGCGAGCGCCGCGTGCGCACCGTCGCCGTCGTCGGGGAGGAGGGGGGCGCAGGTGGCGCGGACGGTGCGGGCGACGGCGTCCGGGCCACCGGCGGGGAGGGGGCCCGCGCGGTCCTCGGCGCCGGTGGTGAGGGCGTCGAGGACGGTGGAGAGGAGGGGGCGGAGCGCGCGGGGGCCTTCGATACCGCCCGCGAGGGCGGCGTCGGCGGCGGGCACAGGCATGAACGTGCCCTTCCATGTGGAGAGTTGGGGAGGGGGCGGCTGTTCCGTTGCCATGACGGGCAGCCATGAGGCGGCCCTAAGTTACTTTCCCCGTACGGTGCGTAGCCACCGGGGGCGAACGTTCCACCCATTCGTGGGAGGCGGCAGCCGCAGGTGTGTTCGGGCGGGCGGGGCGGGAGCCGCCCGGCGGTCCCCGGAAAGGCCGGGGCGGGCCGCCGGGTGCCCGGCGGCCCGCCCCTGACGTACCGATCATGCGTCGGACGTCATCTGTCAGGCGTCACCCGCCTTGCCGCCGGTGGCGGCCGTTCCCTTGCCGGAGCGGATGCGCAACGCGCGGGCGAGGTCGTCGAGTTGATCGGTGAGGCCGCGGCGGAGGGCGGGGGTCGGGGCGTCCGTGGCGAGGCAGGCGTGGCCCAGGCGGAGGGTCTCCTCGTCGACGAAGGCGGCGGGGAAGGCGTACCGGGCGGCGGCCTCGGCCAGCGCGGGGCCGCGGTGGGTGGCGAGGGGGACCACGTCGGTGAAGAAGCGGGCGACGTAGGGGCGGAGGAGGTCGTGCTGCTCGGGGGCCCAGAAGCCGGTGGCGGCGGCGGTGAAGAGGTAGTTGGAGGGGGCGGCCTCGGGGTCGGTGGTGAACAGCGACCGCCAGGCGGCCTCCTTGGCGGCCGGGTCGGGCAGGGCGGCGCGGCAGCGGGCGGCGCCCTGGGCGCCGGTGGCGCTGGGGTCGCGGGAGAGTTCGTCGTCGATGCGCGCGGGGGTGAGGGCGCCGAGGGCGGCGAGGCGGGCGAGGATGCGCCAGCGCAGCTCGGGGTCGAGGGCGGGGCCGCCGGGGACGCTGCCGTCGTCGAGCCAGTCCTGGATGCCCTCGGGTGAGGTGGCGCTGTCGATGAAGGCGCGGACCGCGGTCAGCCGCAGGCTCGCGGCGGTGGGGTCGGTGGCGCCCTCGGTGTGGCGGAGGATGTCGCGGCTGAGGGCGGTGAGCGTGCCCAGGGCGGTGTGGCGCTCCGCGGCGGGGAGGAAGTGGTCGGCGACGGGCGTCCGGGCGAACCGCAGCACCCCGGCGACGACGGCCGGATCCGCCTCGGCGGGCAGATGGCGCCGGACGAGGTCGAGGTAGGCGGCGGGCGGGAGGTCGCCGTCGCGGACCATGTCGCGGGCGGCGTTCCACAGCACGGCCCGGGTGAGCGCGCCGCCGTCGGCGGCGGGGATGCCGGAGAGGGAGCGGGCGACGGTCTCCCAGGAGTCCGGATCCAGACGGACCTTGGTGTAGCTGAGGTCGCCGTCGTTGAGGACGACGAGGGCGGGGACCGGTCCGGGCAGGGGGTGGCGGGTGGTGCCCGCCTCCTGGGGGATGTCGGTCTCGAAGCGGCGGCGGAGGGTGAGGCGGGCCGGGTCGGTGGCGTCCTCGTCGTAGAGACCGACGGCGATGCGGTGCGGGCGGCTGCCGTGGTGGCCGACGGCGAGCTGCCAGGTGTCGCCCTGCGGTTCGACGGTGGCGGTGAGGGTGTCGGGGCCGCTGGTGCGCAGCCAGCGGGCGGCCCAGCCGGGGACGTCACGGTCGGTGTGGCGGGCGAGGGAGTCGAGGAAGTCGGCGAGGGTGGCGTTGCCGAAGCGGTGGCGGGTGAGGTGGTCGTTGATGCCCGCGAGGAAGTCCTTCTCGCCGATCCAGGCGACGAGTTGGCGCAGTGCGGAGGCGCCCTTGGCGTAGGAGATGCCGTCGAAGTTGAGGAGGGCGGAGGCGGTGTCCGGGACGTCCTCGGGGGTGGGGGCCACCGGGTGGCTGGAGGGGCGCTGGTCGGCCTCGTAGCCCCAGCTCTTGCGGACGGTGCCGAAGTCGACCCAGGTGTCGGTGAAGCGGGTGGCCTCGGAGAGGACCTGGTAGCCCATGTACTCGGCGAAGGACTCGTTGAGCCAGATGTCGTCCCACCAGCGGAGGGTGACGAGGTCGCCGAACCACATGTGGGCCATCTCGTGGGCGATGACCATGCCGCGGGTCTGGCGCTCGGTGTCGGTGACGGCGGAGCGGTAGACGAATTCGTCGCGGAAGGTGACCAGGCCCGGATTCTCCATCGCACCGGCGTTGAACTCGGGGACGAACGCCTGGTCGTAGGAGTCGAAGGGGTACGGCTCGTCGAAGAGGTCGCGGTAGCGGTCGTAACAGCGGCGGGTGAGGTCGAGGATCTCCTCGGCGTCGGCGTCGAGGTACGGCGCGAGGGAGCGGCGGCAGTGGATGCCGAAGGGCAACCCGGCGTGCTCGGTGCGGACGGAGTGCCAGGGACCGGCGGCGACGGCGACGAGGTAGGTGGAGATCGGCGGCGTCGAGGCGGCGCGCCAGACGCCGCCGCCCTCGTGGGTGGTGACACCGTTGGCGAGGACGGACCACTCCTCGGGGGCGGTGACGGTGAGGGCGAAGACCGACTTGAGGTCCGGCTGGTCGAAGGTGGCGAAGACGCGCTGGACGTCCTCCATGAACAGCTGGGTGTAGACGTACGCCTCGCCGTCGGCGGGGTCGGTGAAGCGGTGCATGCCCTCGCCGGTGCGGGAGTAGGCCATGCGCGCCTCGACCTGGAGCTCGTGGTCGCCGGGGGCGAGGTCGGTGAGCGGGAAGCGGTTGTCGTCGAGGAGGGCGGGGTCGAGCGGGGTGCCGTCGAGGGTGACGGCGAGCAGCGCGGCGGGCTTGACCTCGAAGAAGGTGGTGACGGGGGCTCCGTCGGCGACGCCGTCGCGGACGGTGAAGCGGATGTCGGCGTGGGAGCCGAAGTGCTTCTCGCCCTGGGTGAGGTCGAGGTGGATGGTGTGGTGGCGGACGTCGAGGAGTCCGGCTCGGGTCTGCGCCTCGTCGCGCTGGAGTGCGGGCATGGGGTCATGCTGCCGTACCGGCCGGTTTCCCCGCACGGGGTTTCGCCGGGAGGGTTCCGGGTGCCGTGCGGGGCGCGGCTCCCGGGGGCTCGCGGGGTGTCCCGGGGAAGCTTCAGCGGTGCGGATTCTCAGTACTAAAGTAATCCCGGTGAGCAGGGCGGATCGGGGCCCGGGAGGGGCGGAGATGGCGCGCAGGTCGGCGGAGCGGTCGGACGCGGTGGCGGGGATCGTGGAGGACTGGCGGCGGGAGCGGCCGGAGCTGGACACCTCGCCGCTGGAGGTGCTGGCACGGCTGCACCGGACCTTTCTGCGCTACAGCGCGCGGCTGACGGCGTCGGTGGAGTCGCACGGGCTGTCGGTGGCCGGGTTCGACGTGCTGACCGCGCTGCGGCGGGCGGGCCGTCCCTACCGGCGGACGGCCGGGCAGTTGGCGGACTCCGGGCTGATCTCGTCGGCGGGGGTGACGCTCCGCATCGACCGGCTGGAGAAGGACGGGCTGATCGTCCGGGAGCGGGACGCCGAGGACCGGCGGGTGGTGCGGTCGCGGCTGACGGAGGAGGGGCTGGCGCGGATCGACACGCTCTTCGCCGAGCATCTGGAGAACGAGCGGCGGATGCTGGCCGGGCTCTCCCCCGCCGAGTGCCGTCAGCTGGCGCGGTTGCTGTCGAAGCTGGAGCGGTCGATCACGGAGGCGGACGGGCCCGGGGGCGCGGAGCGGGGCCCGTCCGCCTGAACCGCCGGGCGGGCCACGGCCGTCAGGGGCGGCTGCCGCGGAGGCGGGCCGCCCCTGGGGGTGCCGGGGAGCGTGGTCAGCCGGGGCGGTGGGCGGGCGGGACCTTGCCGCAGAACTCCGCCTCGATGACGTCGGTGTAGCGGGAGCTGTCCCGGAGCCAGTCGCCGTTGACGTTGAACGTCAGTCGGTGGCGTCCGTCCCGGGTGGCGAGCATCCCGGAGAGGGAGCCGTTGGTGCTGCCGGACTTGCCGACGACCTGCACCCCGCAGGAGAGCCGCGCGAACTCGACGCCGAGACCGTAGCCGATGCCGCCTCCCGCCGGGACCTCGTCGAGCATCTCCGTCAGCTGCGCCCGGGGCAGCAGCCGGCCCGTCAGCAGGGCGTGCTGGAAGCGGTTGAGGTCACCGGCGGTGGAGATGAGGTCGCCGGACGCGCCGAGCCAGGTCATGTTCTGTTCGGTGGCGTCGTGGCTCTCCGCGTCGGGGCCCTCCTGGTCGAGGCGGGAGTAGCCGACGGGGTGCGGGTCCGGCATCCGGGGCGAGGTGCCGGGGAACGACGTCCCGGTCAGCTTCAGGGGCCGCAGGACGCGGCGGGTGACCTCCTCGGCGTACGGGCGGCCGGTCGCCTTCTCGATGACCATCCCGGCGATCACATAGGCGGTGTTCGAGTAGTACGGGTGCTTCGCCGGGTCGGGCCGGGGCGGGTACTTCAGCGCCGTCGCCACCAACTCCTCGGGGGTGTGGGTGTCGTAGCGGTGCTCGGGGAAGCCGGGGCCGGTGGTGTCGTGGGCGAAGGCGGGGTCCTCGGTGTGGTTGGCGAGGCCGCTGGTGTGGTTGAGGAGGCTGCGGAGGGTGATGGTGGCGCCGTCGTAGCCGTTGCCCCGCACCAGCCCGGGCAGCCAGGTCTCGACGGAGTCGTCCAGGCTCAGCTTCCCCTCCGCCTCCAGTTGCAGCAGGACGGTGGCGATGAACGTCTTGGTGATGCTGGCGCCACGGAAGTGCTCACTGCCGGGGGCGCGTTCCCGGCCGGTCGCGGTGTCGGCGTACCCCGCCGCGGCCGACCAGTCCTGTGTGCCGTCGCGGACGGTGGCGGCCGCCCCGGGGAGCCCGCTCCGCTCGACGAGGGCGCGCAGGGCGGCGCGGGTCGCGCCGTGGTCGCCGGACGCGGCCGGGGCGGCGCTCGCCGCCGGGGCGAACGCCACCGCCCCGGCGGCGAGTGCCCAGGCCAGGGCGGCGGAGACGGTGCGGGCGGTCGGTCTCTTCATGGGTGGGCCTCCCCGGTCGCCGAGGGGCGGAGCTGCCCCTCGGTGATCAGGACGCCGAACGGAGGCCGCACGGTTGAGGGTTGGGGTCGGCGCGCCCGGTCCTCGGGCGCGTCAGGCGTGCCCGGCGGCGGTCAGCGCGGCCGCCTGCTTCTCGGCCTCGGCGCGGTAGAGGCGGCGGAGCCGGACGACGCCGAGGTCGTGCTGGTAGAGGTTCTCGGCGGTGTCGGCGTCGTACGGCATCGCCTCCAGCATCACGCGGTCCTGTTCGAGGACGTGCCAGTGGCGTTCCTCGATGAGGGTGCGGTAGAGGAAGCGCCAGCTGTCGCGCCGCCAGTCGGTGACGTGGCGGTAGCGCCAGAAGAAGACGCCGGTGCGCCGTTCGTCGACGGGGCAGACCATGCCGACGATGCCGAAGGGGCCGCCGGGACCGGCGGACGGCGGGTAGGGGATGGAGAGGTCGACCCAGTCGACGCCGGTGCGGCACAGTTCGACCCAGTCGAAGTTGACGCCGCGCTGGTCGGTCTTCTCGAAGAAGTAGCCGCGGTCGGTCTCCCGGATGCGGAACTTCGCGGTGGTGTCGCCCTCCCCCATCGTGTGCGACTCGTGGTGCAGGAACTGGCCGTGCATCGGGTCGAGGAGGTTCTCCACCGCGTAGCGCCAGGGGGTCTCCCACTCGGCGTAGCAGAGGAACGCGTCGGTGCCGGGGTCGGTGAGCGGCTCGGGCAGGGTCAGTTCGCAGGGTTCGGGGTGGAGCGCGTCGCCGAAGTAGGCGAGGACGGCGCCGCCCACCTCGCGGACCGGGGGGCTGGTGACGAGCTGTTTGCCTTCGAGGGCGCAGCCGGGCAGCCCGGGGACGGAGGTGACGGTGCCGGTGCCGTCGACCTCGACGCCGTGGTACCAGCAGGCGACGCGGTCGCCGAGGTGGCGGCCGAGGGAGAGCCGGGCGCCGCGGTGCGGGCAGCGGTCGGCGAGCATGTGGAGGCGGCCGTCGGCGCGGCGGAAGAGGAGCCAGTCCTCGCCGAGGGCCCGGACCCGGCGCATCCCGCCGGGGGCGACGAAGTGGGACGGGACGACGGGGTGCCACTGGTTGCGCAGCCCGGTGGCGTAGAACCGGTCGGCGAGGGTGCCGGTGGTCGGGGTGGTCGCTGCGGTCACGGGTCACGCTCCCAGTCGGTGCATCTCGGCGCGGAAGGACCGCTCGGTCCAGGGTTCGCCGTCGGGGGTGTGGACCTGGCGGTCGTTCAGCCCGGCGACGACGTCGGTCAGTTCGTGGCCGACCTCGGTGAAGATCTCTTCGAGGGTGCGGGCGAGCTTGATCTCGTAGGGGGTCGGTTCGTGGGTACGGGACTGGTGGATGTCCAGGTACGGGCCGGGGTTCACGGTGCCTCCGGGGGTTCGGGGTGTCACAGGTCGAGGACGAGGCGGTCGCCCGCGCAGCGCGAGACGCAGATCATCAGGGAGGTCCCGGCGGCCCGTTCGGCGTCGCTGAGCAGGAAGTCGCGGTGGTCGGGGGTGCCGTCCAGGACGCGGGTCTCGCAGGTGCCGCAGATGCCGTCGCGGCAGGAGCTGGGGACGTCGATGCCCGCGCCCTCGACGGCGTCGAGGATGGAGGTGCCGTCCGCGACCCGGACGGTGCGGCCGCTGCGGCGGCACTCGACGTCGAAGCCGTGGCCGTCGGCGGGTGCCGGGGCGCCGTCGGGCGGGGCGGGGGCGGCGAACCGTTCGGTGTGCAGCCGGTCGGTGAGGCCGAGGGCGGCGCAGCGTTCCTCGACGGCGGCGAGGAGCGGTTCGGGGCCGCAGCAGTAGACGAGGGTGCCGTCCGGCAGTCCGGTCAGGGCGGCGTCGAGGTCGAGGTGGCCGTGGACGTCCTGGGGGCGCAGGTCGCAGTGGCCGGTGACGCCGTCGGCGAGGGCGGTGAGCGCGTCGGTGAAGGCGAGGCTGGTGCGGCGGCGCCCGCCGTAGAGCAGCTGCCAGGGGGTGCCGGTGCGGTGGGCGTGGCGGACCATCGGGAGCAGCGGGGTGATGCCGATGCCACCGGCGACGAAGAGGTAGCGGGCGGCCGGTTCGAGGGCGAAGTGGTTGCGGGGGCCCTGGACGCGGACGGCTGAGCCGGGGCGCAGCACGGTGTGGACGTGGGCGGAGCCGCCGCGGGAGTCGGGGGTGTGCAGGACGGCGACGCGGTAGCGGGTGGTGTCGTCCGGGTCGCCGCAGAGCGAGTACTGGCGGATCCGGCCGCCGGTGTGCAGATCGAGGTGGGCGCCGGGCTCCCAGGGCGGCAGCGGCTTGCCGTCGGGGTGGACGAGGTCCAGCGAGAGGACGTCGTCGGCCTCCCGGGTCATCCGGTGGACGAGCAGGTCGAAGGGGGTGTCGGACACGGTCGTCCTCCTTACCGGGCGGGCAGTGCGACGGGCGGGGTGAACGGGGTCTTCATCGGGCCGAGTGCGGTGAGATCGACCTCGACGAGGGTGGGGCCGTCGCTCGCGGTGGCGGCGGTCAGGACGGGCGCGGCGTCGTCCTCGGCGGCTATCCGGGCGTAGGGCAGGCCGGTGGCGTGGGCGAGGGCGGCGAAGTCGGGGGTGGCGAGGTCGACGCCGGAGCGGCGGTCGAAGTAGCGGTCCTGCATGTTGCGGAGCACGCCGTAGCCGCCGTCGTTGAAGACGACGAGGGTCAGGCGGGGGCGTTCCTGGGCGAGGGTGAGGAGTTCGCCGAGGTGGACGGCGAGGCCGCCGTCGCCCGCCATGACGAGGGTGGGGGTGTCGGGGGTGGCGAGGGCGGCGCCGATGCCCATGCCGAGGCCCTGGCCGATGCCGCCGCCGCGCGGGAAGACGTTGGTGTGCGGGTGGTGGATCGTAAGGAGGCGGTTGCCCCAGCTGCTGGCGGGGACGGTGACGTCGCGGGCGAGGACGGCTTCGGGCGGCAGGGCGGCGCGGATCGCGTCGCAGAGCGCGGCCTGCGGGCCGATGCGGTCGCGGAGTTCGGCGCGGACGGCCTCGCGGGCCTCGCGGATGCGGGCGGCCCAGGCGGGGTCGGGGCCTGCGGCGGGCCGGGCGGTGAGGCGGTCGTGGAGGGCGGTGAGGGCGGTGGCGGCGTCGCCGTGCAGCGGGTGGGTGGCCGGGTAGGAGCGGCCGAGGGCGGCCGGGTCGTGGTCGATCTGGAGATGGACGGCGGGGAGTTCCAGGCTCCAATCGGCGGTCTCGTTGGAGCGGAAGTGGCTGCCGACGGTGAGCAGCAGATCGGCTTCGGCGAGGAGGGCGCGGCCGGTGGGGGTGGTGGCGAAGTTGCCGACGCAGCGGTCGTCGGTCTCGGGGACGGCGCCGCGGCCGGAGTTGGAGGTGAGCAGTCCGGCGCCGGTCTTGTCGAGGAGGGCGGTGAGTTCCGGTCCGGCGGTGGTGGCGCCGCCGCCCGCCCAGACGAGGGGGCGGCGGGCGGCGGCCAGGGCGCCTGCGGCGGCGTCGAGCGCGTCGGCGGCGGGCCGGACGGGCTCCGGTGCCGGGCGGGCGGCGGGCAGGTCGGCCGGGTCCTGGGGCGCGTACTGGAGGTCGATGGGCCACTCGACGCTGGCGGGGCCGCCGGTCGGGCCGCAGAGGTGGTCGGCGGCGTCGCGCAGGACCCGACCGGCGCCCGCGGCGTCGGGGACGGTCGCGGCATGGGCGCTGACGGCGCGGAGCATGCCGAGTTGGTCGCGGGTCTCGTGGATGTAGCCGCGTCCGGCGCCGAGGTGGTGGCTGTCGATCTGGCCGGTGACGTGGAGCACGCGGCTGCCGGTGGCCAGCGATTCGATCAGGGAACCCGCGGCGTTGCCCGCGCCGGTGCCCGTGCTGGTGAGGGCGCAGCCGACGCCGCCGCGGGCGCGGCCGTGGCCGTCGGCGGCGTTGACGGCGGTGGCCTCGTGGCGGACGGGCACGAAGCGCAGATCGCGGTCGACGGCCTCGACGAGCGGCAGGTTGTGCACGCTGACGACGCCGAAGACGGTGTCGACGCCGAGGTCGCGCAGGAGGGCGACGAGCAGATCGCCGCCGTGGGGCTGGGACATGGTGCGGTCTCCCGGAGGGGTGCGGGTCAGGCGGCGGAGCGGGCGACGCCGCCGCAGACGTCGAGGGCGGTGCCGGTGATGTACGAGGCGCGGGGCGCGAGGAGGGTGAGGACGGCGTAGGCGACCTCGTCGGCGCGGCCGAGGCGGCCGAGGGCGACGCCGCGGTCGGCGGCCAGTTCGGCCTGCCAGGTGTCGTAGCTCTGCGGGGTGCCGGAGGCGGCGTGGCGGCGGGTCCACTGGCCGGTGTCGATGAGACCGAGGCAGACGGAGTTGACGCGGATGCCGTCGGGGGCCAGTTCGCGGGCGAGGGAGGCGGAGAGGTTGAGGATTCCGGCGCGGGCGGCGCTGGTGGTGATCAGCCGGGGTGAGGGTTCCTTGGCGAGGACGGCGTTGACGTTGACGACGGCCGCGGCGTCGGAGGCGCAAAGGTGCGGGAGGGCGGGGCGCAGGGTGTGCAGCACGCCCGCGAACTTCAGCTCCAGCTCGTCGCGCCAGTCCTCGGCGGTGGTCTCGGCGAAGCGCTTCATCCGGGACTGTCCGGCGTTGTTGACGAGGCCGTCGAGGCCGCCGAAGTGGTCGGCGGCGCGGTGGACGAAGGCGGCGGTGGCGTCGGCGTCGCGGATGTCGGCGGCGCCGGTGAGCAGCCGGTCCGGTCCGGCGCCGAGGGCGTCGGCGAGGGCGGTCAGCGGTTCCGGGGTGCGGGCGCAGGTGGCGACGCGGGCGCCCTCGTCGAGCAGGGCGCGGACCGTGGCCAGGCCGACGCCGGAGGTGCCGCCGGTGACGAGTACGGTGCGGTCGGCGAGGCCGAGGTCCATGGGGGTCCTTTCGGGGTCACGGATACCGCAACCCCCTTGTTACGCAAGGGAGTTGGACGGGTTCGTCAGTGCATGGTGAAGCCGCCGTTGACGGCGATGACCTGGCCGGTGAGGTAGCGGGACTCCTCGCCGAGGAGGAAGGCCACCAGGCCGATGAGGTCGTCGGGGCGTTGCGGGCGGGAGACGGCGCGGCCCAGCCGGTAGAGCTCATGGCGTTCGGCGGGGACGTTCTCGGTCGCCTCGCAGGCGGTGAGGCCGGGGGCGACGGCGTTCACGGTGACGCCCCGGTCGCCCAGTTCGCGGGCCATCGCCCGGGTGAGGGCGATGACGGCGCCCTTGGAGGCGATGTAGTGGGCGAGGCGCGGGGAGCCGTAGAGGGCGGCGTCGGAGGCGAGGTTGACGATGCGTCCGGTGCCGTGCGCCAGGAGCTGCGGGAGCAGCGCGCGGGCGACGAGCCAGGGGCCGCGGGCGTTGACCGTCATCAGCCGGTCCCACTCCTCGACGGTGAGCTCCCAGAACTCCTTGCCGCCGACGCCGTTGGCCAGCCCGGCGTTGTTGACCAGGCCGTACAGCGGGCCGAGGGCGGCGGTGGCGGCGGCGAGGGCGGCGACCGAGGCGGGGTCGGCGACGTCGCAGCGGACGAAGTGGGCGTCGAGACCGTCGGCGCGGAGGGCGGCGGCGGTGGCGGTGCCGCGCTCGGCGTCGAGTTCGGCGACGACGACGCGGTGGCCGTCCTCGGCCGCCCGGCGGGCCATGGCCTCCCCCAGGCCACGGCCGGCGCCGGTGACGACGACGGTGCCGGTTGCGGGGGCGGCCATCAGTCGCGGGTGACGCCGTGCATCGGCGAGTGCGCGGGGTAGGTGGGGACCTGCGGCTTCCGCGTGCCGATGACGACGCAGAACAGTGCGTCGGTGGCGCCCTCGTTCTTGAGGCTGCGGGCCACCCCGGCGGGCACGACGATCATGTCGCGGTAGCCGAGGGTGCGGTACTCGGCCTCGCCGTCGCCGCGGTGGATGCCGACGCGGACCTCGCCCTCCAGGACGAAGAACGCCTCCTCGACGTCGTGGTGGGTGTGCTCGGGGCCCTCGGCGCCGGGCGGCAGCAGCATGTTGGAGAAGGTGAAGCCGCCGGACGGCAGGATGCGGTTGTCGCCGTCGTGGTCGCCGGTGGCGCCGGAGCCGACGTAGCGGATCTGGGCGCGGCGGTACTGGTCACCGGCCTTGGTCTGGAAGGCGAGGGTGTCCCAGTCGGGCTCGCGGGAGTCCTTGGTGGCGATCAGGGAGTCGGTGTACGCGGCGAGGTCGCCGCCGTTGTCGTAGGCGTCGGTGGTGAGGGGCATGGTGCAACTGCCTTCCGTGGTGCGGGTGGGGTGATCAGTCGCCGAGACCGGCGGTGATACGGAGGTGGGAGAGGAGCCAGGCGTCGAACGCCTCGGGCCGCTCCTGGTTGGCGAGGTGACCGGCGTCCTTGACGATCACGTACGCGGACCGGGGCAGCGCACCGGCCAGGAGCTGGCTCGCCCCGGGGCCGGTGACGCGGTCGAGGTCGCCGCTCAGGACGAGGGCGGGCGCGGTGATGCCGGGCAGTTCGCCGCGCAGGTCGGTGGCGGCCATCGCCTCGGCGGCGTATCCGTAGCCCGGCAGCCGGACGGCGCGGGCCATGGTGTCGGTGACCCGGCGGACGAGGGCCTCGGGCGCCGCGTCGGAGACCAGGCGGGGGCCGCGGCGGGCGGCGAAGGCGCGCGGGCCGAGGTCGGCGAGTTCGGCGGCGCGGGCGCGCATCCCGGCGGCCTTCGCCGGGTCGGTGCCGGAGCCCGCGCTGGACGAGGCGACGATCAGCGAGGCGACGAGGGCGGGGTGGCGGGCGGCGAGGCGGAGGGCGATGACGCCGCCCCAGGAGACGCCGAGGACGTGGACCGGGCCGCCGTGCTCCCGGATCAGGGCGGCGGCGGTGTCGGCGTAGCCGTCCAGGTCGAGCGGGGCTTCGGGGTCGGTGGAGGCGCCGTAGCCGGGGGCGTCCCAGGCGAGCAGGTGGAGCCGGTCGCCGAGGGTCGCGAACTGCGGGGCGAAGGCGGCGGAGGAGGAGCCGATGCCGTGCAGGCAGAGCACCGTCGGCCCGGTGCCGCCGCTCTCCGTCACCTGGAGTCCGGCGAGGTCGTGGGCGGTCACAGGATCATTCCGGGGCGTCCGGCGAGGGCGGCGAGGGAGCGCAGTACCGCGTAGGGCACGACCTGGCTGGTGGCCGGGGTGTCCGCGTCGGGCAGATGGCGGACCTCGAAGCGGTAGCTGCCGTGACCGCCGGACGCCTCGACGACATGGCGGGTGTGGCGGGCCGCGGGGTCGGCGACGACGCTGACCCGTACCGCGTCCGGGTCGCCGACGGCGAGGGCGACGGAGGCGGCGACGTTGGTGGAGCGGGGGAACTTCGCGGGGATCTCGCGGGCGGAGCCGCGCAGCACCTCGACGGGCCCGGTGGCGGTCCGCATCCGGTGCAGCAACTCCTCGTCCATCCAGGGCTGTTCGAGGGTGGCGGGGAGCTTGGTGGTGGTGAGGGTGACCTCGGTGAGCGGGCCGAGGGCGCGGG
Source organism: Streptomyces catenulae (assembly GCF_000718015.1). Lineage (GTDB taxonomy): Bacteria > Actinomycetota > Actinomycetes > Streptomycetales > Streptomycetaceae > Streptomyces > Streptomyces catenulae. The sequence continues at coordinate 36,518 of NZ_JODY01000007.1, forward strand.
CCGCCTGGAGGAGGTCGAGGCCGCCGACGGCGCCGCCGGTGAAGTAGACGCGGCCGGGTCCGGCGGCGCGCAGCCGGGCGGTGAGGGCGTCGTCGGTGAGCGCGCCGGTGGAGGCGATCAGCAGGTCGGCCCCGGCGGTGAGGATCTCCTCGCCGTGGGCGCGGACCACGCCCTGGCCCGCGGCCTCGACGATCAGATCGCAGGAGGTCAGCGCGGATTCCAGGGGGAGTTGCGGGGCGGGGGCGGCGTCGCCGAGCGGACGGTTGTCGACGACGCAGGTCAGCTCGGCGCCGGGGACCTCACCGGCGGCCAGCGCGGTGCCGACGACGCGTCCGATGGCGCCCCAGCCGATGAGGCCGACCCGGCGCGGGGCGCGGGTGGCGGGCGGCGTGGCGGGGGCGGCGGATACGGCGGTCATGCGGTTCCTTCCGGGGCGGCGAGCGGGCCGGGGTCGGGGGTACCGGCCATGTGGCGGCGGATGGCGGGGGACGGCGGCCCGGCGGTGCCCCACAGGTCGGAGAGTTCGGGGGTGCGGCGCCAGACCCGGGCGATCCAGGCGTCCTCGACGATCTGCGCGACCTCGGAGGTGTACTCGCAGACCAGTCCGGACGGGTCGGTGAAGTAGGCGAAGGTGTTGTCGCCCGGCCCGTGCCGCCCGGGTCCCCACTGCGGGGTGATGCCGTGGTGGCGCAGCCGTCCGAGGCCGCGCATGAAGTGGTCGACCGAGGTCATCTCGTACGCGACGTGGTTGAGGGAGGCCCAGTCGGCCTGGTTGAAGGCGAGGCAGTGGTGGTCGGCGTTGCAGCGCAGGAAGGCCATCTGGTGCTCGGACCAGTCGGAGACCCGCAGGCCGAGGACGTCGGTGTAGAAGGCGACGGCGGCGTCGATGTCGGTGGTGTTGAGGACGGTGTGGGTGACGCCGACGGGGACGGCGGCGTCCCGTCCGCGCGGGGCGACGGCCTCGACGTGGGCGCTCAGCTCCAGCAGCCGCCCCTCGGGGTCGGTGAAGCGCAGACCGTAGCCGCCGCCGAACTGGTCGAGCGGGCCGGGTCCGTGGACGGGGACGATGCCGCGGGCGGCGAGGCGGCGGGCGGCGGTGTCGACCTCGGCGGGGCCGGCGAGGGCGAAGCTGATCTTTCCGAGGGCGGGCCGGTCGGCGTGGGTGAGGGAGAGGACGTGGTGCTCGGGGCCGGTGCCGCGCAGCCAGGCGGCGCCGGTCTCGGCCCCGACGGTCTCCAGGCCCCACACCTCGCGGTAGAAGTCGGTGGCCTCGGTGACGGCGGGGGTGCGGAGTTCGACGGCGCGCAGGGCGCGGAGCCGGGCTACGGGCTCGTGGGGCATCGGTTCGGCATCCTTCGGACGGGGGCGGGGGGACGGACGGCGCGCGGCGGGTACGGCGGGGGTCAGGAGGCGGCCCAGGGCAGCGGGCCGCCGGTGCCCCAGTAGAGGCTCTGCTGCCGCTGGTAGGCGCGGATGCCGTCGCGGCCCTTCTCCCGGCCCAGCCCGCTCTCCTTCATCCCGCCGAACGGGGTGGCCGCGCTGAACTGCTTGTAGGTGTTGATCCACACGGTGGCGGCGTCGATCCGGTCGGCGACCCGCCAGGCGGTGGCCGCGTCGCGGGTCCACAGTCCGCAGGCGAGGCCGTAGACCGTGTCGTTGGCCTGGGCGACGAGGTCGTCCTCGTCGTCGAAGGGCAGCGCGACGAGGACCGGTCCGAAGATCTCCTCCCGGCAGACCCGGGCGGTGGGCGGCAGCCCGTCGAGGATCGTGGGGAGGTAGTAGGCGCCGTCGCGGAAGCGCGCGCCCTCGGGTGCGGCGCCGCCGCAGCGGACCCGGGCGCCCTCCTCGCGAGCCAGATCGACGTAGGCGGCGACGTGGTCGCGGTGGCGGTGGTGGACGAGCGGGCCGACCTGGGTCGCGGGGTCGGTGCCGGGGCCGACGCGCAGGGCGCGGGTCCGGGCGGTCAGTTCGTCGAGGAAGGCGTCGTAGCGGGCGCGGTGGACGAAGAGGCGGGATCCGGCGATGCAGCTCTGGCCGCTGGAGGAGAAGATCCCGAACAAGACCCCGGCCAGGGCGGTTTCGGTGTCCGCGTCGTCGAGGACGACCGTCGGTGACTTGCCGCCCAGTTCCAGCGAGACCGGCATGATCTTGTCGGCGGCGATCCGGCCGATGGCGCGTCCGGTGTGGGTGCCGCCGGTGAACGCGACCTTCCCGACGGCCGGGTGGCGCACGAGCGCGTCGCCGGTGACGGTGCCGGGCCCGGGCAGCACCGCGAGCAGCGCGGGCGGCAGCCCCTCCGCGGCCAGGGCGTGGTGCACGATCCGGCCGAGGGCCAGGGCGACGAGCGGGGTCCACTCGGCGGGCTTGAGCAGCACGGCGTTCCCGGCGGCGAGGGCGGGCGCGAGTTTCTGGGCGTCGCTGGCTATCGGGGAGTTCCAGGGGGTGATGGCGGCGACGACGCCGATCGGGGTGTGGCGGCTGAGGGTGACGTAGTCGCCGCGGGAGGGGGTGACGGCGTCCTCGGCGGTCTCCACGGCGGCGGCGACGTACCGGAAGGTGGCGGCGGCGCTGCGTACCAGGGCGAGGGTCTCGGCGCGGGTCTTGCCGGTGTCGGCGGTCTGGAGTGCGGAGAGCGCGTCGGCGTGGGTGTCGACGAGCGCGGCGACGCGGTGCAGCAGCCGGGCGCGCAGATGCGGCGGCAGGCGGCGCCAGGCCGGGTCGGCGGCGGCGCGGGCGGCGGCGGTGGCCGCGGCGTCGACGTCGGCGGTGCCCGCGCCGGTCACGGTGGTCAGGGTGCGGCCGGTCGCCGGGTCGACGGTGGTGATCGGGGCGCCGGTGCCGCGCCGCCACTCCCCCGCGACCAGGATCTCGTCGGGGGTGGCGCCCGGCGCGGGCACCAGGTCGTCCACCGGTGCGTCGACGGTCATCCGGGGCCTCCTGGGCGGGAGTTGGGCGGGGGTGTGCCGAGCGGATTGCTTCAGCGCCAGAAATCTAAGCACTTAACTATTTCCTGGCAACCCCCGTCGGCCGGAAAACTTTCCCGGTCCAACCCCTTGACGACCCCGCCCCTGCGGTCGGTAGAACTTAAGCGCTTAGAAGCTTTGCGCTTACGGACGGGACATCTCGCGGACTCCCCAACCGCCGCCCCGCCGCGCCTCGCCCTCCCCCCTGCCCTGCCCCTCTCCCGCCCCGCCGCGGGCCTGGAGGAATCCCCGGATGAGCCTTGCCGCCTCCCCGGACCGCGAGACCGGCGCCGCCCGCGCCGCGCTCGCCGCCCGGTTCGAACGACTCCCGCTGTCCCGCTGGCACGTCACCGTCCGCGTCGTCATCGGCGTCGTGACCTTCTTCGAAGCCTTCGACCAACTGCTGATCGCCTACGCGATGCCCGAACTCCGCCAGGAATGGGCGCTGTCCACCGGCGGCGCCACCCTGGTGATGACCGTCGGCTCGGTCGGCATGCTCCTCGGCGCGCTGCTCTCCGGCCGCCTCGCCGACCGGCACGGCCGGGTCACCGTCATCGCCGCCTGCATCGGCCTGTCGGGACTGGCCTCCGCCGCCCTCGCGGCCACGAACGGCCCCGGCTCCTTCATGGCGCTCCGCTTCGTCCAGGGCCTGGCCATCGGCGGGGAGGTGCCGGTCGCCGCCACCTTCATCAGCGAGATCACCCGCAGCCTGGGCCGCGGCCGCTTCGTCCTCCTCTACGAACTGGTCTTCCCCGCCGGGCTCACCGTCGGCGCGCTGGCCGCCGCCTGGATCGTCCCGGCTCTCGGCTGGCGCTGGATGTATCTGCTCGCCGCGCTCCCCGGACTGCTGGCGCTGCTGGTGCGCCGCACCGTCCCCGAGTCCCCGCGCTGGCTCGCCGACCGCGGGCGGCTGCCGGAGGCGGAGGCGACCATGGCGCTGATCGAGCGGAAGGTCGAGGCGGCGACGGGCCGCCCGCTGCCCCCGGTCACCGGCCCCGCCCCGGCGCCCGCGGGCGACGGCCCGGTCGTGCCCGCCACCCCCGCCGAACGCGCCGCCACCGGCGTCCGGGGCCTGTTCACCGGCCGCTACCGCCGCCGCACCCTCGTCCTCGCCGCCCTCTGGTTCACCGGGTACTTCGTCAACTACGGCATCACGTCCTGGCTGCCGAGCATCTACGGCAGCCGCTTCCACCTCTCGCTCGGCGACGCGCTGCTCGCCTCGACAGTCACCTCCGTCGCCGGACTGATCGGCTGTCTGGTCGCCGCGCTCACCGTGGACCGGATCGGCCGCCGCCGGATCTTCCCGCTCTTCCTCGGCGGCACCGCGGCCACCCTGCTCGTCCTCGCCCTGACCGGCGCCGGATCCACCGGCGGCGTCCTGCTGTGGACCTCACTCGCCGCGGTCTGCTTCTTCGGCTCCAACATCTGCCTGTACCTCTACACCCCGGAGCTGTACCCGACCCGGATGCGGGCGCTGGGCTGCGCCGCGGGCGGTGCGGTCAACCGGCTGGGGGTGATCGGCGGGCCCGTCGTCGTCGGCGCGGTGTACGCCGCGTCCGGACTGCCCGCGGTGTTCGCGGTGCTCGCCGCGGTCGCCGCCGCCGGTGCGCTGGCCGCCGCCCTCTTCGCCGAGGAGACCCGCGACCGGCCGCTGGAGGAGGTCTCCCCCTGACCGCAGCACCGGCGGATCGTCCGGGTCGGGCACCGTGTCGGACCAGCCGCCCGGCACACTGCGCCCCTGCCGTTCGCGGAAGCGGACCGGGGGCGTGCCGACCCGGCGGGTGAACAGGCGGCTGAAGTACGCCGGATCGTCGTAGCCGACCCGGCGGGCCACGGCGGCGACGGGCAGCTCCGTCGCCGCCAGCAGCTCCTTGGCCCGGCCCAGCCGGATGCCGAGCAGATAGTCCTTGGGGGTGCACCCGGCGGCCCGGCGCACCGCGGCGCGCAGCGCGGCGGGCGTCATACCGTTCCGCGCCGCGTGCCCGGCCACCGTCAGCGGGGCGAACGCGTCCCGGGCCAGCGCCCGCAGCACCGGGTCGCCGTCCGCCCCGGTCCCGGCGCGGGCCCGGCGCAGCGCGACGAGGAGTTCGTGGACGGCGGCGGAGGTCTCCACCTCCAGGAGCGGGTTGTCGCGGCGCGCGGCGCGGGCGATCCGGCCGACGGCGGCGCGCGGCGCGACGGTGTCGGTGAGCGGCACCGGGCAGCGGTCCGCCTCGATGTACCCCAGCTCCCGGTAGGTGGCGGTGGCCGGTCCGGTGAAGTCGACGAAGCTCTCGTCCCAGCCGCTGTCCGGGTCCGCGCCGTAGTGGTGGACGACGCCCGGCAGCAGCCACAGCAGCGCGGGCGCAGTGATCTCCCGGATCCGGCCGTCGGTCCCCGCGTACCAGCCGCGCCCGGCGCTGATCACCAGCGCGACATGGTGGTCGAGGGTGCGCGGCCCGACCGGCGGCAGCCTGCCGTGCTGGAGACCGACGCCCAGACAGACCAGTCCCAGGCGGTGGTGGACCGGTGTGGGCGTGAAGTAGCGCATCCAGGTGTGGTACATCGCCGCCTCCCCGCCGCCGTCCGCCGCTCCGTCCAATCAGCGCCGATCTTTGTCCATGGACCGCCGCCCCGCCAGGGGGCGAGGGTGGGCGGCACGACGGCGGCGACGGAGGGCGGGCTCCACGGTGACAGGCGAGGCGGCCGCGTTCGCGGTGGGTGAGCGGGAGTTCCTCCAAGGCGGGCGGCCGGTGCGGCTGCTCTCCGGGGCGCTGCACCACTTCCGCGTCCACGAGGAACAGTGGGACCACCGGCTGGCGCTGCTGCGCGCCCTGGGCCTCAACTGCGTGGAGACATACGTCCCGTGGAACCTCCACGAACCCCGCCCCGGCGAGCCGCGGGACGTCGCCGCGGTGGGCCGGTTCCTGGACGCGGTCGGGCGCGCCGGGCTGCGGGCGATCGTCCGGCCCGGCCCGTACATCTGCGCCGAGTGGGAGAACGGCGGGCTGCCGCACTGGCTGACCGGGCCGCTCGGCCGCCGGGTGCGCACCACCGATCCGGCGTATCTGGCGGCGGTGGAGCGGTGGTTCACGGCGCTGCTGCCGCAGATCACCGCCCGCCAGTGCACCACCGGCGGCCCGGTGGTCCTCGTCCAGGTGGAGAACGAGTACGGCTCCTACGGATCGGACACCGCCTATCTGGCGTGGCTGGCGGAGCTGCTGCGCGACCGGGGTGTGACGGTGCCGCTGTTCACCTCCGACGGGCCCGAGGACCACATGCTGACCGGCGGCTCGCTGCCGGGTGTGCTCGCCGCGGTGAACTTCGGCTCGGGCGCCCCGGAGGCGTTCGCCGCGCTCCGCCGCCACCGGCCGTCCGGCCCGCTGTTCTGCGCGGAGCTGTGGTGCGGCTGGTTCGCGCACTGGGGCGAGGAGCCCGCGCCGGACGGTGCGGAGCGGGCGGCACGGGAGCTGCGCGCGGCCCTGGAGTGCGGGGCGTCCGTCAACCTCTACATGGCGCACGGCGGCACCAGCTTCGGCGGCCACGCGGGCGCCAACCGCGCGGGGGAGCTGCACGACGGCCCGCTCCGGCCGACCGTCACCTCCTACGACTACGCCGCCCCGATCGACGAACGCGGCCGCCCCACCGCCAAGTTCACCCTCTTCCGCGAGGCGCTCGCCCCGTACACCGACGCCCCGCCGCCCCCGCCGCCCGCGCCCTGGCCGGTGCTGGCCGCGCCGGTGGACGTCCGCCTCGACCGGTGGGCGGCGCCCGACACGGTCCTGGAGACACTGGGCGGCCCGGAGGTGACCACGCCCGTCCCCGCCACCTTCGAGGAGGTGGACGTGGACCGCGGTCTGGTCCGCTACCGGCTGCGGATCCCGGGCCCCCGGCAGCCGTACCCGCTGCGGCTGCGGGGGCTGCGGGACCGCGCGGTGACGTTCGTGGACGGCGTGCCGGGCCCGGAGCTGGCGGCCGAGGACGCACTGCTCGGCGACGTGGCGGGCCCGGCGGAGGTGGAGCTGTGGGTGGAGTCCCTGGGCCGGGTCAACTACGGTCCCCGCCTCGGCGAGTCCAAGGGCCTCACGGGCGGGGTACTGCACGAGCGCCAGTATCTGCACGGCGTACGGGCGCGGGGCCTGCGGCTGGACGCGCTGGAGGACGCCGCGGCGGTGGCCCGGCTGCCGTTCGGCCCGCCCCGCCCCGGGGCGCGCGGGCTGCACCGCGGCACGGTCACCGTCCCGCCCGGCGCCACCGGCGACGCCCGCCTCGAACTCCCCGGCTGGACCAGGGGCTTCGCCTGGCTCAACGGCTTCCCCCTCGGCCGCTACTGGTCACAGGGTCCCCAACTCGACCTGTACACTCCGGGCCCGGTACTGCACGAGGGCCCCAACGAACTGCTGCTGCTGGAACTGGCCGGAGCGGCGGAGGCGGGCGTACCGCGGCTGGTGCCGTGAGGGGCGGACGGGACCCCGGCGAGACCGTCCGGTCGGCCGTGCCGCGCCACCACGGTCACCCGGCGCTCACCACCGGCCGGACGACGATCTCGTTGACGTCGACGTGCGGGGGCTGGGCGAGGGCGTAGGAAATGGCCTCCGCGACGGCGGTGGCGGGGAGGGCCACGGCGCGGTAGCTCTTCATGGCCTCGCGGGCGGTGGGGTCGCAGATGCCGTCGGCGAGTTCGGACTCGGTCACGCCCGGGGAGACGAGGGTGACCCGGACGGTTCCGGCGGACTCCTGGCGCAACCCCTCGGAGATCGCGCGGACGGCGAACTTGGTGGCGCAGTAGACGGCGGCGGTGGGCGAGACCTCGTACGCGCCGACGGAGGCGAGGGTGACGAGGTGTCCGCCGCCCTGGGCGCGCATCAGGGGCAGGGCGGCGGCGATACCGTGCAGGACACCGCGCACATTGACGTCGATCATGCGGTCCCACTCGTCGGTCCGCAGCGCGTCCAGCGGCGAGAGCGGCATCACCCCGGCGTTGTTGACCAGCACGTCCACCCGGCCGTGACGCTCGTGGGCGGCGGACACGAAGGCGCGGACGTCGTCGGCGTCCGTGACGTCCAGCCGCCGGTACGCCGCGGTGCCGCCCGCGGCGGTGATCTCCTCGGTCAGCGTGGCGAGCCGGTCGGTGCGCCGGGCTCCGAGGAACAGCCGGTGGCCGTCGGCGGCGAGGCGGCGGGCGGTCGCCGCACCGATCCCGCTGCTCGCCCCGGTGACCGCCACGACCTTCGCTGTGTCCGTCATCTCTGCTCTTCCTCTCGGCGGGGCCCGGGGTGCTCGCGGTGGGGCGCGCCCCGCGGGGCCGCCCGTCGGCACCGACCCCGTCGCCCCGGGTGCGGGTCCGTCCTGCCCGGCCGAGTCTGGGCGGACCTGCGGCCACCGGCCAGGACGGGTGCCGCCTGGGTGCAGCACACCCAGGCGGCGCCCCCGCCCCGCGCCCTAGCCTGGGTCCATGACCGCCAATCACCTGGGAGAGTTCCTCCGCGCGCGCCGGGCGGGCCTGCGGCCGCAGGACGTCGGCGCGGTGGGCCACGGCGTGCGCCGGGTCGCCGGACTGCGCCGGGAGGAGGTCGCGGTCCTGGCCGGGGTGAGCATGGACTACTACACCCGCCTGGAACAGGGTCGCGAACGCCGCCCGTCGGCCCAGGTGCTCGACGCGCTCGGCCGCGCCCTGCGCCTGGCCCCCGACGCCCGCGCCCACCTGTACCGGCTGGCCGGGACCGCGCCGGACGGCCCGCCCGCCGCCACCACGGACCGCGTCTCCCCGGCGCTGCGCCGGTTGCTGGACGGCTACCCGGACGCCCCGGCGTTCGTCCTCAACCCGACCCTGGACCTCCTGGCGGGCAACGCCCTGGCCGAGGCCCTGCACTCGCCCTTCGCGCGGGCGGACAACCTGGCCCGGATGGTCTTCCTCGACCCGGTGGGCCGGGAGTTCTACACCCGGTGGAACCGCACCGCGGAGGCCACCGTGGGCCATCTGCGCCAGGCGTCCGGCCTCGCCCCCGGCCACCCCCGGCTGCGGGAGCTGGTCCGTGAACTCACCGCCCACAGCCCGGACTTCACCCGCCTGTGGGACGCCCACACCGTGTGGGGCAAGACCCGGGACGCCAAGCAGCTGCGCCACCCGGACGTCGGGCCCCTGACGCTCGGCTACCAGTCCTTCGACGTGCGCGACGCCCCGGGCCAGCACCTGGTGGTCTACCAGGCCGAACCCGGCAGCCCGAGCGCCCGGGCCCTGGCACTGCTCGGCTCGCTCCACGCCTCCGCGGAGCGGGCCACCCGGTAGCCGGGGGCGGGCCGCCCGGTGGCCGGGCCCGGGGCCGTCTCACACCTCCCGCACCTCGAACCGGTCCAGCACGCACTCCGCCCTGTCGTCGTCACCGGTCTTCCGCAGCCCCACCCAGGTCTCACCGCCGTCGGGCGCGGTGAACTCGTGGGTGAAGGTGGCCGGTGCGGTCGCCACCGGCAGCGGGTGGCGGTCGAGTTCGCGGGGCGCGGGCTCGTCGACGGCGGTGAGCCAGGCGTACTGCCCGGCCTTCTCGTTGACGTAGGAGAAGGAGACCCGGTAGCGGCGTCCGGGGCGGAAGCGGACGGTGTGCGCCACGGTGCGGTACACCACGCCCGGGTTCTCGCCGCGGGACTTCAGCGAGGCGGCGCCGTCGAGGACGTCGTCGACCGCCTTCCCGTTCCAGCCGCGGCGGGTGTACGGCGCATGGCGTGCGCTGAGGTGGGTGCGCGGGTCGGTGGCGCCGCCCGCGTCGCCCTTGACGAAGACGCCCCAGCCCTGCGGGACGTGCGCGAAGTCCTCGTACACCAGCGTCCCGGGCCGGACGCTGTGTCCGGCGCGCACCACCCGGACGTTGTCGAACCGCACCCGCGGCGTCCCGGCCACCGCGGTGAGCGCGAGGGTGACCGGGCCGCCGCCCTCCGGCACGGTGAAGCGGGTGGTCAGCCGCTGGAAGCGGGTGCCGTGCTTCCGGTCGGCGGCGACGTGGTTGACGGCGGTGGAGGTGTCGGTCCAGTTGGCGGCGCGGGTGCCGTCGGCGGTCCGTACCTCCAGCGCGGCGCGGCGCCGCTGCCCGGCCCGCTCCCCCACCTCGATCTGCACGGACGCCGCGTAGTCGCCGGGCGGCAGCCGGTCCAGGCGCTGGGAGACGGTGGCCGCCGCGCCCGCCGCGACGACGAGTTCCGGGTCGCCGAGCGCGCTGGTGACCACGGAGACCGGGCCCTCGGTGCGCCAGTGGGCGGTGCCGCCGTGGAAGCCGGGGTCGGCGACGGCGGTGCCCTCGCCCCAGTGCGGCTCACGGAGGGCGGGCGCCCTGCGCCGGTACACCACGTACGCGGTCCCCGGCTCCGCGTCGAGGGTGATCCGGCCGCCGCGCACCGGCAGCCGCCGCTCCGCCGCGCGGCCCCGGTCGGTGAGGCGGTAGACGTACACCGCGGTGGCGTCCGCCCAGCCGCGCGGCAGCTGCCAGCTGGAGGCGCCGCCGTCCGGGTTGTAGTGGTAGAGCTTCGCCGGGTCGGTGGCGCGGCGCGGCTCCCAGGGCAGCAGATAGCGGTCGCCGTCGAGGACCGTCCGCCCGTCGGTGGTGATCCGGCGGACGCCGTCCGCGTCGGAGACGGCGGTGCGGCCCGGCCCCTCGAAGGTGATCTCGTGCGCGCCCCAGGTGCGGATCGGATACGCCTGGAGGTACTTGGCGGGCAGCGCGTCGCGCCAGACGATCGCGAGGAACGCGTACCAGTCGGTCTTGCCGGTCCAGCCCGCGAAGTTGCCCATCCGGGGCGCGCCCAGCAGCGTCGGCCACTTGTCGGCGAAGACGTCCTTGTGGTGGTTGCGGACGAAGCGGATCAGCCGGGAGTTGATACCGCGGGAGGTGTCGGGCCCGTAGTCGGTCTCGTTGGCCCAGTGCGACCAGAGCGAGGAGCGCTCCAGACCGTGGCCCCATTCGGAGGCGACCTGCCAGCCCTGGTCGCGCAGATGGCGCTGGAGGCGGTCGGAGTTCCAGCCCGATTCGCGGAAGACGTCGAAGTAGAGGGTGGTCAGGCCCGGGTCGGTCTCGGCGCGCAGCCGCGCCAGCCGGGCGGCGATGTTCCCGGAGAGCAGATCGCGGCGGGCGTCGATCCGGTACGACTGGTCGAGCCAGTCCCACTGCTCGTCGGCGGTGTCCACCAGCTCCTCGGAGAAGGCGTGCGCCTCCGGGTACGACTCGGTGGCGTTGACGTGCACCGCGAAGTCGCTGCCCCAGGTCTTCCCGGCGCGCAGCAGCGCGTTGAGGTCGCCGAGGCCACCGGCGCGGACGTTGTAGTTCCCGGCGTAGTCGGGGTGCGCGGAGTCGTGGCCCTCGGACTGGTACCCCTTGAGCAGGGTGAACTGCCGCAGCCCGTCGGTGGCCAGCGCGATCCGCTTGACGTCGTCGAGGGTGGCGAGGAACGGGTTGGTGGCCTGGCTGGCGAAGTTGAACGGGATGTGCGGGACGACCCGCAGATGCTGGGTGTCGGCCCCGGCAGGGGTGACCGCGATGTCGCGGAGCGCGGCGGCCCCGTCCTGCCAGTCGGCGACGCCGTCGCCGTTGCGGTCGCCGGTGACGACGACGGTCGCGTACGGCAGCGGCTCGGTGGCGTCGCGGGGCGCGCCCTTCGCCCGGTGGGTCCACTGACCGGGGCCCACCCACGCCGCGAGGTGGCCGTCGGCGCGGACGGTCTGCCGCCACAGCCGCCCGTTCTCCCAGCTCGTCGCGGCCGTCGGGGTGTCCTGGACGGTGTTGGTCTCGACGGCGGCGGCCAACTGCCCGGTGGCGACGACCGCGTAGGCGCAGCCGGTCGGCTCCGCCTCCGGCACGCCGTCCGGCCGGGGGGTGACCAGGGTGTCGCCGCTGCGGGACTTGTCGAGGTCGATCCGGGCGGCGAGCAGCTGCGCGCCCGGCTGGTCGCTGCGCACGCCCAGCAGCGCGAGACCCGGTATCTCCAGCGTGCCGACGGGCAGCGCCGCGGACTCCTCGATGCCGGTGACCCGCCAGGTGACGGTCGGTCCGGTCACCGCGATCTCCACCCCGATCCGGGTGCCGGAGCCGAGGTCGAGGGTGTAGGTGGCGCGGTCGGCGGCGAGGCGGTGGGTGACCTCGGGGGTGTGCGCCCGCCCGTCGATCAGCACCTCGCGCACCGGGTCCCGCCGCCCGTGCAGCACGGCGCCACCCGCCCGGTCGGTGTACGCGACGATCTGCGGGAACCCGGTGGCGACCCGGACCTCCAGCGCCGCCGAACGCAGCACCGCCTCGCCGCCGCGGGCGCCGGGCGCGGCCAGGGCGGTGCCCGCGCCGAGGGGCAGCGCGGCGGCTGCCGAGGCGAGGGCGGTGGCGGCGACCACCGTCCGCCTGCTGGGGCCGCCCGGATCCGTTCTCTCTTCGTTCACGCGCGCTGTCCTCCCTGATCGCGGCCGCGGGGCTGTCGCCGGACAGCGTGCGGCCGGTGGGGCGGACGCGCCTATGGACAAAGGAGGGAGAGCAGTTGGACTAACGCGGGCGGGGCGTACGCGGGCGGGCCGACCGCCACGCGGCCCGTCCCCGCGGGCACCCACGCGCACCGCCCCGGTACCGGCGGGGCGGGCCGGTACCGGGGCGGTCGGGGTGCGGCGGCGGACCCGGGGGAAGTCCGCCGCCGCGCTGTGGGGAGCGCGTCCCCGCGGGTCAGGCGCCCAGCTGGCCCGCGGCCTTCGCGATGTCCGCGGCGAAGGTGCTCACCTCGGAGTAGACACCGGGCTTGCCGGGACGGGCGCAGCCCTCGCCCCAGGAGACGATGCCGACCTGGATGAACTCGCCCGCGTCGTCCTTGCGGAACATCGGGCCGCCGGAGTCGCCCTGGCAGGTGTCGACGCCGCCGGTGTCGAGCTTGCCGGCGCATATCTCGTCGCCCGGCGTCAGGTCGTCGCCGTACGCCTTCTGGCAGGTGGCGTCGTCGATGAACGGCACCGTCGCCTTCAGGAGGTAGCGCTGCTGGTCGCCGCCCTCCTTGTCGGCGCCCCAACCGGCGATGGTGAAGTCACCGTTGTTGAACTTGTCGTCCTGGGCGATCTTCAGGGTGGGCTGGTCGATCGGCTTCGCCAGCTTGATCAGCGCCCAGTCCTTGCCCTTGCCGTTGTAGCCGGGGGCCTGGAGGACCTCGGTGGACTTGACCGTGACGGCGGCCGAGTCCTCCAGGTCGACGACGCCACCGGTGGCGGTGATGTCGGTGTTCGCGCCGCTGCCGTCGACGCAGTGCGCCGCGGTCAGCACGATGTCCTTGGCGTACAGCGCGCCGCCGCAGCCCATCGACAGCCGGACCATGAAGGGGAATTCACCCTGGTCGGCCTTGGTGCCGCCGACGACCTTGGTGCTCACCGAGCCGGACGCGTCGGGGGCGGGCGCCGCGAAGGCGGTGCCGGGCAGAAGGCTGAAGGCGGCCAGGGCGACGGCACCGGCGGCGGTGGTTCTCTTGAGGTGCTTCAGGGAGCTGCGCAACGGGCTTCCTTTCGTGGGGGGTTGCACGTCGACGACGGACGCGTGCCCCACCGGAGCCGGTGCGCGACACGGCTGCGAAAAGGGCAGCCTGCCGTGCGGCCTGCGGACCCAGTGGGGGATGAGTCCGTAAAGCGCTCTGTGATTATGTGAGCGGACGCTCAGCGTGACAAGGGTGCCCGTCCCGCCAACTCCCCCGGCCCCACTCACCCCAGAGGTCATTCCACGGCCCCGCGGCCCCCGGGAAGCCCCTTCCGCGGCGGACGGATCGCAGGGACCGCGCGGCAAGCGGAACCCGATCGGCCCCGGCTCCGTCCCATGCGTGACCCGAGGAGGCAGACATGTGGACCACCACAGCACAGCGGACCACCCGCACCCCCGCCGGGAAGAGCCGTACCGCGCGGCGCACCCTGGCCGCCCTGATCGCCCTGACCGCCGCCGGTACGGCGCTGGCCGGGTGCGGTGGGGCCGAGCAGACGGTCGGAGCCGCACCGCCCGGCAGGCAGGACGCGTTCGAGCAGCGCGCCGACACCATCGTGCGGGACTGGCCGAAGGTCGAGCCGCTCTCCGGACACAAGGAGGCGCTGCTGCCGCTGGCCGGGGCGGACCGGCCGGACGTCTCGGCGCGGAAGGTGACGGTGACCGTCGGCCACGGCGCCTGCGACGCGAAGTACGGCGCGCACGTACGGGAGTCGGAGAAGCTGGTCGTGGTCTCCGGCTGGAGCCGTAAGAAGGACGACAAGAAGATGTGCACCGCCCAACTGGCCACCGACAAGGTCACGTTGGACCTCAAGCAGCCGCTCGGCCACCGCACCCTCGTCGACGCGGCCACCGGCAAACCGCTGGCCTCGCACCGCTGAGGCCACCCCGAACCGTCCGCACGGCGGCGCGCCACTCCCCGCGGCGCCGCGGCGGACGCCGGGCCGGGGCGGGGCGGAAGAGGCACCGCGGCGTGTGGGGCGCCGCGGTACCTCTCCCTCCCCGCCCCGGTCCGCTTCTCCGTGACGACGGGCCCCGGCCACGGGGCGCGCCGGACGGCGCCGCTCCCCCACCACCCGGGCGCCGCGCCCGCCACGGGCCCGGGAGCGCACGCCACCCCCTAGGCTCACGCCATGAGCCCCTCCATCGCCCGTAACACCCGAGTCGAGCTGCCCGAGCTGCTGGAGTTCGTCCGCCCCCGGCACCGCGCGATCCTGCTGACCCGCCGCTCCGACGGCACCCCGCAGGGCTCGCCGCTGACCTGCGGGGTGGACGACGACGGACGGCTGGTCATGTCGACGTACCCCGAACGCGCCAAGGTCCGCAACGCCCGCCGGGCGCCGTCGGTCAGCGTGATCGTGCTGTCCGACGAGTGGAACGGCCCGTGGGTGCAGATCGACGGCGAGGCCGAGGTGCTCGACGTACCGGAGTCCATCGAGCCGCTGGTCGAGTACTACCGCAACATCGCCGGTACCCACCCGGACTGGGACGAGTACCGGCAGGCCATGCGGGACCAGGGGAAATCCCTGATCCGGGTGATCCCGCGGCGCTGGGGCCCGATCGCCACCGGCGGCTTCCCCGCCCGGTTGGCGGCCGAGGACGGCGGTTCCGGGGAGTGAGGACGGGCCGCCCCGCCCCGGCGTGGGGCGGGTGGCCCGCCAAGAGACGCGCGACGCCCGCCTGCCGGTCGGGGAATCAGGCAGGCGTCGCGGTATGGGCCCCGGTATCGCTCCCGGGACCCATGCCGCCGTACGCCGTTGTACGGGACAGCGGGGGACGTACCGTCACACGGCGAGTGCGCGGTCCGTCGGCTTGATCGGCGCCGGCAGGGCGCTGGCACCGGTGAGGAAGCGGTCCACCCCGCGGGCGGCGGAGCGCCCCTCGGCGATGGCCCACACGATGAGCGACTGGCCGCGCCCCGCGTCACCGGCGACGAACACGCCGGGGACGTTGGTGGCGAACTCCGCGTCACGGGCGATGTTCCCCCGGGCGTCCAGCTCCAGGCCGAACTGCTCGACCAGCCCGTTCTCCCGGTCGGTGCCGGTGAAGCCCATCGCGAGGGTGACCAGCTGCGCGGGGATCTTCCGCTCGGTGCCGGGCTTCTGCACCAACTTACCGTCCGTGAACTCCACCTCCGTCAGGTGCAGCCACTGGACGTTGCCGTCCTCGTCGCCCTCGAAGTGGGTGGTGGAGACGGAGTAGATCCGCTCGCCGCCCTCCTCGTGCGCGGAGGTGACCTTGTAGAGCATCGGGAAGGTCGGCCACGGCTGGCCCGCGGTGCGCTCCTCGCCCGGCCGCGGCATGATCTCCAGCTGGGTGACGGACGCCGCGCCCTGCCGGTGGGCGGTGCCGACACAGTCCGCGCCGGTGTCACCGCCGCCGATGACGACGACGTGCTTACCCTCGGCGGTGATCGGGGCGACGGTCAGATCGCCCTCCTGCACCTTGTTGGCGAGCGGCAGGTACTCCATCGCGAAGTGGATGCCGTTCAGCTCCCGGCCGGGCACCGGCAGATCCCGGGAGGTGGTGGCGCCCGCCGCGATGACGACGGCGTCGTACCGCTTGCGCAGCTTCTTCGCGTCGATGTCGCGGCCGATCTCCGTCTCGGTCCGGAACTTGGTGCCCTCCGCCCGCATCTGCTCGATCCGGCGGTTGATGTGCCGCTTCTCCATCTTGAACTCGGGGATGCCGTACCGCAGCAACCCGCCGATCCGGTCGGCCCGCTCGTAGACCGCGACGGTGTGCCCGGCGCGGGTCAGCTGCTGGGCGGCGGCGAGCCCCGCCGGTCCGGAGCCGATGACGGCGACGGTCTTGCCGGAGAGCCGCTCGGGCGGCTGCGGGGTGACGTCGCCGCTGTCCCACGCCTTGTCGATGATGGTGACCTCGACGTTCTTGATGGTCACCGGCTGCTGGTTGATGCCGAGGACGCACGCCGCCTCACAGGGCGCCGGGCACAGCCGCCCGGTGAACTCCGGGAAGTTGTTGGTGGCGTGCAGCCGCTCGGACGCGGCGCTCCAGTCGTCGCGCCAGGCGTAGTCGTTCCACTCGGGGATGAGGTTCCCCAGCGGGCAGCCGTTGTGGCAGAACGGGATGCCGCAGTCCATACAGCGCGACGCCTGCTCGCTGATGATCGGCAGCAGGGCGCCGGGCCGGTAGACCTCGTTCCAGTCCTGGACGCGCTCGGGCACGGGACGGGCCGTGGCGACCTCACGGTCGTGGTTGAGGAAGCCCTTCGGGTCAGCCATGGGTCGCCGCCTCCATCATCTTCTCGTGGGTCTCGGACTCGGAGAGCCCGGCCTGCTCGGCGGCTTCCTTGGCGGCGAGCACTGCCTGGTAGGTGGGCGGGACGACCTTGCTGAAGCGGGCAGCGGCGGCGTCCCAGTCGGCGAGGAGCTTGGCGGCGACGGTCGAGCCGGTCTCCTCCTGATGGCGGCGCACCACCGTGCGCAGCCACTCCTTGTCGGTGTCGTCCAGCGGACGCACCGCCCCGGCCAGCTCCTTGTTGACGTGCGCGGGGTCGAGGTCGACGACGTACGCGGAGCCGCCCGACATCCCGGCGGCGAAGTTGCGGCCGGTCTCGCCGAGGACGACGGCGCTGCCGCCGGTCATGTACTCGCAGCCGTGGTCGCCGACGCCCTCGGAGACCACCGTGGCGCCGGAGTTACGGACGCAGAACCGCTCCCCGACCCGGCCCCGCAGGTACAGCTCGCCGCCGGTGGCGCCGTAGGCGAGGGTGTTGCCCGCGATGGTGGAGTACTCCGCGAGATGGTCGGCGCCGCGGTCCGGGCGGACCACGATGCGGCCGCCGGAGAGCCCCTTGCCGACGTAGTCGTTGGCGTCGCCCTCCAGGCGCAGCGTGACGCCGCGCGGCAGGAACGCGCCGAAGGACTGTCCGGCGGAGCCGGTGAAGGTGAGGTCGACGGTGTCGTCGGGGAGCCCGGCGCCGCCGAACTTCTTGGTGACCTCGTGGCCGAGCATGGTGCCGACGGTGCGGTTGATGTTGCGGATCGCGAGCTGGGCCCGGACCGGCTGCGCCTCCTCGGCGGTCTCCGCGGACAGCGCGTCGGCGGCGAGCCGGATCAGCTCGTTGTCCAGCGCCTTCGCCAGCCCGTGGTCCTGGCCGGTGGCCTGGTGGCGGACGGCGCCCTCGGGCAGCTCGGGGACGTGCAGCAGCGGCGCGAGGTCGAGGCCCTGGGCCTTCCAGTGGTCCACCGCCCGTGTGGTGTCGAGGAGTTCGGCGTGGCCGATCGCCTCGTCGAGGGTGTAAAAGCCCAGCTCGGCGAGGAGTTCGCGGACCTCCTCGGCGATGAACTCGAAGAAGTTGACGACGTACTCGGCCTTGCCGCTGAACCGCTCGCGCAGCACCGGGTTCTGGGTGGCGATACCGACCGGGCAGGTGTCGAGGTGGCAGACGCGCATCATCACGCAGCCGGAGACGACCAGCGGCGCGGTCGCGAAACCGAACTCCTCGGCGCCCAGCAGCGCCGCGATGACCACGTCCCGGCCGGTCTTCAGCTGACCGTCGGTCTGCACCACGATCCGGTCGCGCAACCCGTTGAGCAGCAGCGTCTGCTGTGCCTCGGCCAGCCCCAGCTCCCAGGGGCCGCCCGCGTGCTTGAGGGAGGTGAGCGGGGAGGCGCCCGTACCGCCGTCGTGGCCGGAGATGAGGACGACGTCCGCGTGCGCCTTGGAGACACCGGCGGCGACGGTGCCGACGCCGACCTCGGAGACCAGCTTGACGTGGATCCGCGCCGCCGGGTTGGCGTTCTTCAGGTCGTGGATCAGCTGCGCGAGATCCTCGATGGAGTAGATGTCGTGGTGCGGCGGCGGGGAGATCAGGCCGACGCCGGGCGTCGAGTGCCGGGTCTTCGCCACCCACGGGTAGACCTTGTGGCCGGGCAGCTGACCGCCCTCGCCGGGCTTGGCGCCCTGGGCCATCTTGATCTGGATGTCGTCGGCGTTGACGAGGTACTCGCTGGTCACCCCGAAGCGGCCGGAGGCGACCTGCTTGATGGACGAGCGGCGCGCCGGGTCGTACAGCCGCTCCGGGTCCTCGCCGCCCTCACCGGTGTTGGACTTGCCGCCCAGCCGGTTCATGGCGATCGCCAGCGTCTCGTGCGCCTCCTGCGAGATGGAGCCGTACGACATGGCGCCGGTGGAGAACCGCTTGACCAGCTCGGAGGCGGGTTCGACCTCGTCGATCGGCACCGCCGGGCGGTCCGCCTTGAGGCCGAAGAGGCCGCGCAGCGTCATCAGCCGCTCGGACTGCTCGTTCACCCGGTCCGTGTACTGCTTGAAGATGTCGTAGCGGCGGGCGCGGGTGGAGTGCTGGAGCCGGAAGACGGTGTCCGGGTCGAAGAGGTGCGGTTCGCCCTCGCGGCGCCACTGGTACTCGCCGCCGATCTCCAGCGCGCGGTGGCTGGCGGCGATGCCGGACGCCGGGTACGCCTTGGCGTGCCTCGCCGCGACCTCCTCGGCGACGATGTCCAGGCCCGCGCCGCCGATCTTGGTGGCGGTGCCGTGGAAGTAGGTGTCGACGAACGCGTCGTCCAGCCCGACCGCCTCGAAGACCTGCGCGCCGCGGTAGGAGGCGACGGTCGAGATGCCCATCTTGGACATGACCTTCAGGACGCCCTTGCCGAGCGCCTTGATGAGGTTGCGGATGGCGGCCTCGGGGTCGGTGCCCGCGGGCAGGAAGGTCCCGGCGCGGACCAGGTCCTCGACGGACTCCATCGCCAGGTACGGGTTGACCGCGGCGGCGCCGTAGCCGATCAGCAGCGCGACATGGTGCACCTCGCGGACGTCCCCCGCCTCGACCAGCAGCCCCACCTGGGTGCGCTGCTTGGTACGGATGAGGTGGTGGTGGACGGCCGAGGTGAGCAGCAGCGACGGGATCGGGGCGTGCTCGGCGTCGGAGTGCCGGTCGGAGAGGACGATCAGCCGGGCACCGGCCTCGATGGCGGTGGCGGCCTCCGCGCAGATCTCCGCCAGCCGCGCCGCGAGCGCCTCGCCCCCGCCGCCGACCCGGTAGAGACCGGAGAGCGTCACGGCCTTCATCCCGGGCATGTCGCCGTCGGCGTTGATGTGGATGAGCTTGGCCAGCTCGTCGTTGTCGATCACCGGGAACGGCAGGGTGACACTGCGGCAGGAGTCCGCGGTCGGCTCCAGCAGGTTGCCGGACGGACCGAGCGAGGAGATCAGCGAGGTGACCAGCTCCTCCCGGATGGCGTCCAGCGGCGGGTTGGTGACCTGCGCGAACAGCTGGGTGAAGTAGTCGAAGAGCAGCCGCGGCCGGGCCGAGAGCGCGGCGATCGGCGAGTCGGTGCCCATCGAACCGATCGGCTCGGCGCCGGAGTTCGCCATCGGCGCGAGCAGGACCCGCAGCTCCTCCTCGGTGTAGCCGAAGGTCTGCTGGCGGCGGGTGACCGAGGCGTGGGTGTGCACGATGTGCTCGCGCTCGGGCAGGTCGGCGAGGTCGATCAGCCCCTCGTCCAGCCACTCCTGGTACGGGTGGGCACCGGCCAGCTCCGCCTTGATCTCGTCGTCCTCGATGATGCGGTGCTCGGCGGTGTCGACGAGGAACATCCGGCCCGGCTGGAGGCGGCCCTTGCGGACGACCTTGGCGGGGTCGATGTCGAGGACGCCGACCTCGGAGGAGAGCACGACCAGCCCGTCGTCGGTGACCCAGTAGCGGCCGGGGCGCAGCCCGTTGCGGTCGAGGACCGCGCCGACCTGCGTACCGTCGGTGAAGGTGACGCACGCCGGGCCGTCCCAGGGCTCCATCATCGTGGAGTGGTAGCGGTAGAACGCGCGCCGGGCCGGGTCCATCGACGGGGAGTTCTCCCACGCCTCGGGGACCATCATGAGCACCGCGTGCGGCAGCGACCGGCCGCCGAGGTGCAGCAGCTCCAGGACCTCGTCGAAGGAGGCGGAGTCGGAGGCGTCCGGCGTACAGACCGGGAAGAGCCGGTCGACATCCAGATCGCCGAAGAGCCGCGAGGCGAGCTGCGATTCGCGGGCCCGCATCCAGTTGCGGTTCCCCTTGACGGTGTTGATCTCACCGTTGTGCGCGACGAAGCGGTACGGGTGGGCCAGCGGCCAGCTCGGGAAGGTGTTGGTGGAGAACCGCGAGTGGACCAGGGCGATGGCCGAGGCGAAGCGGCGGTCGGAGAGGTCCGGGAAGAACGGCTCCAGCTGCCCGGTGGTGAGCATGCCCTTGTAGACCAGGGTGCGGGCGGAGAGCGACGGGAAGTAGACGCCCGTCTCACGCTCGGCGCGCTTGCGCAGCGCGAACGCCTTGCGGTCCAGCGCCAGCCCGGTGCTCTCCCCATCCGAGACGAACAGCTGGGAGAAGGCCGGCATGGTGGCGCGGGCGCCGTTGCCGAGGAGCGCCGGGGCGACGGGGACGACGCGCCAGCCGAGGACCGTCAGGCCCTCCTCGGCGGCGATCGTCTCGATCTGCGAGACGGCGGCAGCCGCCTGCTGGGCCTCGGCGGGCAGGAAGGCGATGCCGACGGCGTATCCGCCGGCCTCGGGGAGGTCGAAGGTGACCTCCTCGCGCAGGAACGCGTCCGGCACCTGGAGGAGGATGCCCGCGCCGTCGCCCGAATCGGGCTCGGAGCCGGTGGCACCGCGGTGCTCCAGGTTGGTCAGCACCGTGAGCGCCTGCTCGACCAGCGCGTGACCGGGCTCGCCGGTGAGGGTGGCCACGAAGCCGACACCGCAGGCGTCGTGCTCGTTGCGCGGGTCGTACATCCCCTGCGGGGCGGGGCGCCCGTCCATGGGCGACCAGGCGGCGCGGGTGGCGCCGGCGGTGGCCGCGGAGTGCGTGGACGCGGAACGCATCGGCTCTCCCAACGTCGTCGTGGCATAGGCACTGCCGAGGGACGACGTTGGCCCTCCGCGAAATTTCGTGCAGGTTACAGGATGGCTCGCTTCTCGGGAAGCGGGATAGAGCCTTCCAACATGCGGACACCGTGACTGCGGTGCGCGAGGTCGCGGACGGACAACCCGGTCCGGAAACGGGGCGCCCACCGGGCGACATTGCCCGTGTGGCGCCCCGGCCTTATGCCCGGCGGTCAGCTACATGAAACCGTCGGGTAACTCAATAATTATGCGAGCCCCCGCATGGGAGCGTCACCCTACGACTGTTCCGAACACCGTTCCCAGGATGTACGTCACACCCGCGGCGGCGCCACCGAGGAGCAGCTGCCGCACCCCGCTGAACCACCACGAGCGGGCCGTCACCCGCGCCACGACCGCCCCGCACGCGAAGAGTCCGATCAGCGCCAGCACCACCGCGGGCCACAGCGCGGAAGCGCCCAACAGGTAAGGAAGTACGGGCAGCAACGCGCCCAGCGCAAAGGATCCGAAGGAGGACACCGCGGCGACGGTGGGCGACGGAAGGTCGGACGGATCGACGCCCAGCTCCTCGCGGGCGTGGATCTCCAGCGCCTGCTCGGGGTCGCGGGAGAGCTGTTCGGCGACCTTCCGGGCCAGCTCCGGCTCCACCCCGCGCGAGACGTAGAGGGCGGCGAGTTCGTCCCGCTCGTCCTTCGGGTGCTTCCGCAGCTCGGCGCGTTCGATGTCCAGCTCGGCGAGGACCAGCTCCCGCTGGGAGGCGACCGAGGTGTACTCACCGGCGGCCATCGAGAAGGCACCGGCGGCGAGCCCCGCCAGCCCGGTGATGATGAGCGTCTGCTGGGAGACCGCGCCACCGGCGACGCCGGTCATCAGCGCGAGGTTCGAGACCAGCCCGTCCATGGCGCCGAAGACGGCGGGGCGCAGCCAGCCGCCGTTGACGTCGCGGTGGGTGTGGTTGTCGCGGTGGGCGACGTGGGTCGGCGCCGAGGCATCCATGACATCGGTGACGGACATAGGGACCTGCTCCCTTCGACGAGGTGTGGGCCGCTGTTCGGCACTTTCCCCTCCAACACCTCGAAACTAGGCGTGACGCCCCCTCCACCGCTAGCAAGGAAGGCCGAACTTACCTCTCTGACCTGCGGTTTTGTCCGGGCGTCGGGGGTGAGATCCCGATCACAGGCCGCTGCGGGGCACCGTGACGACGGTCTGCGCGACGCCGTTCGGGTGAACGGCAGCACCGGTCCGGCCGGGCGCCGGGCGCGGGCGGCGCGCACCGCCGTGGGCGCACACGACACCGCGCCGGGCGGAACCCCTGGGTTCCGCCCGGCGCGGTGGTGGGATACGGCCGCCGCCCGGGGCGACGGCGGCTCAGCTCTTCTTGCCGCCGCTCCCGGCGGTCTTCGCCCCGCCGTCGGCACCGGCGTCGGACGTGGCCTCCTCGGACCCGGCGTCGGCGTCCTCGTCGGTCGCGGGGTCGGGCTCCTTCTCCGCGGACCCGTCCGCCGCCGCCTTCGCCGCCTCCGGGGCACCGTCCGCGTCCGCACCGGCCAGGGCTTCCTCCTGCGCGCCCGGCTCGACGATCTCCTCGCGGCCCGGCACCCGCCGGGACGAGATGACCATGTAGAGAACGGCGAGGACCAGGCCGATCAGCGCGGTCCAGACGTTGAGCCGCAGCCCGAGGATGTGGTGCGCCTCGTCGACCCGCATCTCCTCGATCCAGGCGCGGCCCGCGCAGTACGCCGCGACATACAGCGCGAAGGCGCGGCCGTGGCCGAGGCGGAAGCGCTTGTCGGCCCAGATCACCAGCGCGGCGACGCCCAGGCACCACAGGCACTCGTAGAGGAACGTCGGGTGGTAGGTGCCGCCGATCCGGCCGATCGCCGGGTCGTCGCTGATCTTCAGCGCCCACGGCACATCGGTCGGACGGCCGTACAGCTCCTGGTTGAACCAGTTGCCCCAGCGGCCGATGGCCTGGCCGATGGCGAGACCGGGGGCGAGCGCGTCGCAGTAGGCGGGGAGCGGGATACCGCGGCGGCGGCAGCCGATCCAGGCGCCGACCGCGCCGAGCGCCACCGCGCCCCAGATCCCGAGACCGCCCTCCCACACCTTGAAGGCGTCGAGCGGATGGCCGTCCTTGCCGAAGTACGGCTCGTACGTCGTGATGACGTGGTAGAGCCGCCCACCGACGAGGCCGAAGGGCACCGCCCAGACGGCGATGTCCGCCACCGTGCCGGACCGGCCGCCGCGCTGCACCCAGCGCTTGTTGCCGAGCCAGACGCCCAGGAAGACACCGATGATGATGCAGAACGCGTAGCCCCGGAGCGGGATCGGGCCGAGATGTACGACGCCGACCGACGGGCTGGGAATGAATGCGAGGTCCATGGCAGTCACGACGCTACCCCGCCGGACGGGGTCGGCGGCAACCCGCCCGGCAACGGCTGCGTAACGACCGTCACACCTTGGCGACCGGACCGGGCGGGCCCCGCACCGCGTGGTCAGCGCACCGGCGTGGCGGGCTTCGCGGGCTGCTTGCCCTTGTTGGCGTCGAGCACCATCTTCTTGAAGTCCGCGGGCGTGAACTGCCCGTTCTTCTCCTTTGCCAGATCCTTGCCGTTGAGCAGCACGGTCGGGGTGCCGCGGAACCCGGTCTTGGTGAACGCGTCGTTGGACCGCCGCACGAAGTCGTTGTACGTACCGGACCGGACGCACTGCGTGAACGCGTCCCCGGCCAGCCCCGGGACCTTGTCGGCGAGCTGGATCAGCTTCTTCTTGTCGGCGAACGCGTCCTGCTGCTCCGGCGGCTGGTTGCTGTAGAGGACGTCGTGGTAGGCGCGGAAGTGACCGGCGTGCTGGGCGCAGAGCGCGGCGTTGGCGGCGTTGAGGGAGCCGGTGCCGCCTCCGTTGCCGTCGATGATCGTGACGAGGTGGTACTCGCTCTTCAGCTGTCCGGCGTCCTCCAGCTCGTGGATGACCGGGCGGAAGCCGGTCTCGAACTGCTGGCAGGCGGGGCAGCGGAAGTCCTCCCAGACCGTCAGGGTGGAGGGGGCACCGGCCGAGCCGACCGGCACCGCGGGCCGGTCGCCGCCGCGGGCGCCCTTCGGCACCGCCAGCGGCTTGGCGCTCTCCTCGCCCCCGCCGGAGTGGGTCGCCCAGACGGCGATGCCGCCGGCCACCGCGAGGATCAGGACCACCGCTCCGCCGACGATCGCCTGGCGGTTGCGCCGGGCCTTGGCCTTCTCCTTCTCACGCTGTGCCTTCAGCCGCTCGCGGGCGTTGCTCTTACCGTCATCGTTCTTCTGGCTCACCCCAGGAAAACGAAGCGGAGGGGCGCTGCCGCACCCCTCCGCACCGATGTTCGCCCTATCGGGGGACGGAACCCGCCGCGCCGCACACACGTGCCCGCGGCCCGCCCCGGCCGACGGCGGCGTCAGGACCGCTTGCGCACCCCGGCGGCCAGCTCCCCGGCCAGCGTCCGGACCCCGGCGAGCCCGGCCTCCAGATCGTGCTCGTCGGCCAGCATCCGCTGCACGAACGCCGAGCCGACGATGACACCGTCGGCGAACTGCGCGACCTCCGCGGCCTGTTCGGGGTTGGAGACGCCGAGGCCGACGCAGACCGGCAGGTCGGTGGTGGCGCGGGTGCGGCGGACCAGCTCCTGCGCCTCGTGGCCGACCGACTCGCGGGTGCCGGTGACGCCCATCAGCGACGCCGCGTAGACGAAGCCGCTGCCCGCCGCGGTGATCTCGGCGAGGCGGGCGTCGCGGGTGCTGGGCGCGACGACGAAGACGGTCGCCAGACCGTGCTTCTCCGCCGCCGCACACCACTCCGCGGCCTCCTGCACCGGCAGGTCCGGCAGGATGCACCCGGCGCCGCCCGCGGCGGCCATCTCGGCGGCGAACCGCTCGACGCCGTAGCGGTAGACCGGGTTCCAGTACGTCATGCAGAGCACCGGCGCACCGGTGGCGGCGTGCGCCTCGCCGACCGTGCGGATCACGTCGGGGATCCGCACGCCGCCGCGGAGCGCGATGTCGTCCGCGGTCTGGATGACCGGCCCGTCGAGGACCGGGTCGCTGTGCGGCAGCCCGATCTCGACGATGTCGCAGCCGCCCTCCAGCATCGCCCTCGCCGCCCGGATGCCGCCGTCCACGGTCGGGAACCCGGCGGGAAGGTAGCCGACCAGCGCGGCGCGGTTCTCCTCGCGCGCCGTCGCCAGCACCGAGTCCAGCAGGGCGATGTTGCCCGTCGTGCCCGTCATCACTTCTCCCCCTCGCCGCTGCCGGCGTGGTCGCCCGCGTTGTCGTACAGCCCGAAGTAGCGGGCCGCGGTGTCCATGTCCTTGTCGCCCCGGCCCGAGAGGTTCACCAGCAGCAGGCCGTCGGGGCCCAGCTCACGGCCCAGCTCCAGGGCACCGGCCAGCGCGTGCGCGCTCTCGATGGCCGGGATGATGCCCTCGGTGCGCGACAGCAGCCGCAGCGCCTGCATCGCCGCGTCGTCGGTGACCGCGCGGTACTCGGCCCGCCCGCTGTCCTTGAGGTACGAGTGCTCCGGGCCGATGCCCGGGTAGTCGAGACCGGCGGAGATCGAGTACGGCTCGGTGATCTGCCCGTCCTCGTCCTGGAGGACGTACGAGCGCGAACCGTGCAGGATGCCGGGGCTGCCCTCGGTGAGGGTCGCGGCGTGCTCGCCGGTGGCGATGCCGTGGCCGCCGGGCTCGCAGCCGACCAGCCGCACACTCTCGTCGGGCAGGAAGGCGTGGAAGAGGCCGATGGCGTTGGAGCCGCCGCCGACGCAGGCGACCGCGGCGTCGGGCAGCCGCCCGGCGCGCTCGACGATCTGCCGCCGCGCCTCGACGCCGATGACGCGGTGGAAGTCGCGGACGAGCGCCGGGAAGGGGTGCGGGCCCGCGACCGTGCCGAAGAGGTAGTGGGTGCGGTCGACGTTGGCGACCCAGTCGCGGAACGCCTCGTTGATGGCGTCCTTCAGGGTGCGGCTGCCGGAGGTCACGGCGATGACCTCGGCGCCGAGCATCCGCATCCGGGCGACGTTCAGCGCCTGCCGCTCGGTGTCGATCTCGCCCATGTAGATGGTGCAGTCGAGGCCGAAGAGGGCGCAGGCGGTGGCGGTGGCGACGCCGTGCTGACCGGCGCCGGTCTCCGCGATGACGCGGGTCTTGCCCATCCGCTTGGTGAGCAGCGCCTGCCCCAGCACGTTGTTGATCTTGTGCGAGCCGGTGTGGTTGAGGTCCTCGCGCTTGAGGAACACCCGGGCGCCACCGGCGTGTTCGGCGAACCGCGACACCTCGGTCAGGGCGCTGGGACGGCCCGTGTAGTTGACCATCAGCTCGTCCAGCTCGGCGGCGAACGCCGGGTCGGCCTTGGCCTTCTCGTACTCGGCGGCCACCTCGTCGACCGCGGCGACCAGCGCCTCGGGGATGAACTTGCCGCCGAAGGCACCGAAGTAGCCCGAGGGGCCGGGAACCAGCCCCTCCGGGTCGGGCACGAAGAAATCGGAGGACATCTGACGCACTCCTCTGCCGGGGCCCTCGCCCCGGACTGGGTCTGTCGGAAAGGTGAGAAAGGGATGGGAAGGGTGTGGAGAAGCAAGGGGGGCGTGCGCCGCCCGCGCGATCGGTGCGCGGGGCGCGCGGTACGCCGACGGAACCGGCCGCCGGTGACTCCCGGTCGCCGTACGGCCGTTGGACATCCGCCGGGCCGTGGGAGCGCCGCGCCCTGCCTAACGAGCAACCGGCCCGCGAGGGTACCGGTGCGACGCCGCCGACCTGATGATCGTTACGGCTGCCCGCCGGAAGGTGTCCCGGCAGCACGGAGCGGCACACCCGCCACACCGTCACCGGGGCGCGCACGCGTCAGCGCACGGGCCCCCGGCGCCATCGCATGCCGTTGGTCTGGCCGGGCTCGGAGCCGATGTGGTACCGGACCCGGCGGCCGTGGACACGGCGGGCGGGGGCCCGGCAGCCGCGGTGCCAGGGCGGCAGCGCGCAGCGGACCGCCGCCCGGGGTCGGGCCCGGCGGGCCCGGCGGGTCAGGGCGGGGGAAGGGCCGTGGCCGGGCAGGTCGTCCGGCCCGGCGGGCGCACCGGCGGGCACGCCGCACAGGCCCGGGAACGGGTCCCGGGCGGTGCGGTGGCTGCCGGTGGCGGTCATGGGGTCGGGTCCGCCTTCAGGCCCGGCCGTGCCGGATGGCGGGGTGCGATCCGGCGGCGACCAGATCGGCGACGGCGGTGCGCGGGTCCTTGCCGGTGACCAGCGACTCGCCGACGAGGACGGCATCCGCGCCGTCGTTGGCGTACGCGATCAGGTCGTGCGGGCCACGGACGCCGGACTCGGCGATCTTGACGATGTGGTCGGGGATCTCGGGGGCGATCCGGGCGAAGTTGCCGCGGTCGACCTCCAGGGTCTTGAGGTTGCGCGCGTTCACCCCGATGATCTTGGCCCCGGCGTCGACCGCGCGGGCGACCTCCTCCTCGTCGTGCGCCTCGACCAGCGGCGTCAGGCCGATCGACTCGGCCCGCTCGATGAGCGAGACCAGCGCCTCCTGCTCCAGCGCGGCGACGATCAGCAGCGCGAGGTCGGCGCCGTACGCCCGGGCCTCCCACAGCTGGTAGGCGGTGACGATGAAGTCCTTGCGCAGCACCGGGATGTCGACCCGGGCACGGACCGCTTCGAGGTCGGCGAGCGAGCCGCCGAACTTGCGCTGCTCGGTGAGGACGGAGATGACCGCGGCGCCACCGGCCTCGTAGTCGGCGGCGAGACCCGCCGGGTCGGCGATGGCGGCGAGTGCGCCCTTGGAGGGGCTGGAGCGCTTGACCTCGCAGATGACCGTCACGCTCTCGCCCTTGAGGGCGGCGACGCCGTCCTTGGCCGGGCGGGCGGCGCGGGCGCGCTCCTTCAGCTCGTCGAGGCCGACGCGCGCCTGCCGCTCGGCGAGGTCGGCGCGGACTCCGTCGATGATCTCGTCGAGCACACTCACGCGAGCGGCCTCCTTCGGAAGCGGTGGCGGGGACGGGCGCCGGGCGGTGAGCGCCGCTCACCGTAGGCACTCCCGATGGTATCCGGCCGGGACCCGAGGTCCCGCACCCGGCCGCCGCCGGTCCCATCAGCTGGACAGCCGCCGCCCGGGTCAGGGGTGCAGGAAGGCGCCGAAGGGGAGGTTGCGGACGAGGGTGAAGACGGCGAGGAGGGCGGTCAGCGCCCACCGGTGGACCCGGCGCGGGCGCGGCCCGGCCGTCGGCAGCCCGCGCGCCGCGCGGACCGTCCAGACCAGCCAGAACACCGCACAGGCGGCGTACCCGAGGACCGCCACGGCGTTGGCGCCGAGCGCGGCGGGCAGCTCGCCGTGGGCCACCGCGTGGGCGCTGCGCAGGCCGCCGCAGGCCGGGCAGAAGATGCCGGTCAGATGCAGCAGCGGGCAGACCGGGTAGTGGCCGGGGTGGTTCGGGTCGACCGCGCCGACGTAGCCGAAGGCGGCGACCGCGGCGGCGGCCGCGCCCAGCGGGGCGGCGAGGCGGCGCAGCGGCCCCCGGCCGGGGCGGACGGGCGGTGCGGCGGGGTGCGGGGCGTCGGACCGGGGCGGGGCCGCGGGTGCGTTCACCCCGCCGATTGTCCCGGGGGACGCGCGAAGGCGCCGCTTCCCGGCATCCGTACGGGGTACGGACGGCGACCGGGAAGCGGCGCCTTCAAAGCTTCGGGTGTGGCGCCGGGAGCGGCGCCACGGGGTCAGCCCTCCTGGGGCTGGGCCACGGCGACCGGGGCGGCCGAGCGCTTGGGCTCCGAGCCGAGACCGGCGAGGCGCATCACACCGCCGACGACCGCACCGAGACCGATGAGGACGATGCCGGCCCAGAAACCGGGCACGTTCGCCAGCACCATGAAGGCCCCCGCGACGCAGAAGCCGATGAACGAGATGATGACGCCGGTCCAGGCGGCGGGGGTGTGTCCGTGGCCACTGCTCGACATGATGCTCTGCTCCTCGTAGCTCTGTCGCGCCGGGTCGGGCGCGGTGCCTCGCCGTCCATTGTCACCGATGCCGGAGGAAACTCCGTTACCGGGTGGGGTCCTCACCGCGGTCCAGCGACTTCCACAGCTCCTCGGGGCGGTCCGGGTCGACCGGCGCGGCGGCCCGGCGCGGGGCGCGGGCGCCACCCGGCACGCGCTCGTAACGGCCCGACATCGCGGGCCAGTGGCGGCCGAAGAGGAGCGCGAGGAGACCGGCGATCAGCAGCAGCACCCCGCCCGCGACGGAGACCCACGGCCAGACGCTGTGCGTGACGTGATGCACATCGGTGCCGCTCAGCCCGACGGCGGTGGCGGCCTGCTCCCGCAGCGCGGAGGTGTCGCCGTAACCGGCCGCCGCGGCGAGCGCGATGCCCGCGCCGCTGAGGGCGAGCAGGGCGGCGACGGCGTAC
Source organism: Streptomyces catenulae (assembly GCF_000718015.1). GTDB lineage: Bacteria > Actinomycetota > Actinomycetes > Streptomycetales > Streptomycetaceae > Streptomyces > Streptomyces catenulae. Next base: position 66,219 of record NZ_JODY01000007.1, read on the forward strand.
CGGCCGACGCGCCGCACCGCGAAGACCGCGACCAGCGCGGCGAGGCCGACGACGGCGAGCGCGGTGGGGACGCCCGTGACGTCGGAGCCGGTCACCGTGCGCGGCAGATCGCCCTGGGCGAGGGCGGCGGTGCCCCGGGACCAGACGCGGCCGGACGCCAGCAGGGCGAGGGCGGATCCGGCGGCGCCCAGCAGCAGTGCGGCGGCGAGGCTGCGCCGGGCGCTGCGGGGCCGGGCGGACGGCGCGGGCGCGGTGGCGGCGGGGGGCTGGGTTGCGGCACTCACTCCCCCACTATCGCGCACCGCCCGCGGTGCCGGGCCACGGGGTGGCCGGTCGCCGCGGGCGGTCGGGGCGCCGGGGTCAGCCGCCGAGGCGGTTGGCGGTGTGCACCGCGCGCAGCACCGCGGCGGCCTTGTTGCGGCACTCGGTGTCCTCGGCGACCGGATCGGAGTCGGCGACGACGCCCGCGCCTGCCTGGACGTACGCGGTGCCGTCGCGCAGCAGGGCGGTGCGGATGGCGATGGCGGTGTCGGAGTCACCGGCGAAGTCCAGATAGCCGACGCAGCCGCCGTACAGCCCGCGGCGGGTCGGCTCCAGCTCCTCGATGATCTGCAGCGCGCGCGGCTTGGGCGCGCCGGAGAGGGTGCCCGCGGGGAAGCAGGCGGTGAGGACGTCGAAGGCGGTACGGCCCTCGGCGACGGTGCCGGTGACGGTGGAGACCAGGTGCATGACGTGGCTGTAGCGCTCGACCGACATGAAGTCGACGACCTCGACGCTGCCCGGCTCGCAGACCCGGCCCAGATCGTTGCGGCCCAGGTCGACGAGCATCAGGTGCTCGGCGCGCTCCTTGGGGTCGGCCAGCAGCTCGTCGGCGAGGGCCTGGTCCTCCTGGACCCCGGCGCCGCGCGGCCGGGTCCCGGCGATGGGGTGCACCATGGCCCGGCCGTCCTCGACCTTGACCAGCGCCTCGGGGCTGGAGCCGACCACGTCGAAGCCGCTGCGCTCCCCGTCACCCGCGAAGCGGAAGAGGTACATGTACGGGCTGGGGTTGGTGGCCCGCAGCACCCGGTAGACGTCCAGGGCGCTCGCCGTGCACGCCGTCTCGAAGCGCTGCGAGGGCACCACCTGGAACGCCTCACCGGCGCGGATGCGCTCCTTGATGTCCTCGACGGCGTCCTGGTACGCGGCGCCGCCCCACTCGGCGGTGAACGGCGGCAGCTCCGACGGCGGCAGCGCGGCGGCGCTCGCGGGCGCCGGGCGGGCGAGGTCGTCGGCCATCGCGTCGAGCCGGGCGACGGCGTCCGCGTACGCCTCGTCGACGCCGGTGTCCAGGTCGTTGTGGTTGATCGCGTTGGCGATCAGCAGGACGGTGCCGTTCCAGTGGTCGAGGACGGCGAGGTCGGAGGTGAGGAGCATGGTCAGCTCCGGCAGCCCGAGATCGTCCGCGGTCCGCTCGGTGATCTTCTCCAGGCGGCGGACGACGTCGTAGCCGAGGTAGCCGACCATGCCGCCGGTGAACGGCGGCAGACCGGCGTCCTCCAGCAGGTCACGCGGGGTGTGCAGGGCCTCGACGGTGGCGCGGAGCGCGGCCAGCGGGTCGCCGCCGGTGGGCATCCCGACCGGCGGGGTGCCCAGCCAGTGCGCCCGCCCGTCGCGGGCCGTCAGCGTGGCGGCGCTGCGGACGCCGACGAACGAGTACCGCGACCACGTACGGCCGTTCTCGGCGGACTCCAGGAGGAAGGTGCCGGGCCGTTCACCGGCGAGTTTGCGGTAGAGCCCGACCGGGGTGTCGCCGTCGGCCAGCAGACGCCGGGTGACGGGGACGACCCGGCGGTCCTTGGCGAGGGTGCGGAAGGTGTCGAGGTCCGGTGTGGCGGTGCCGGTGGTTCCCGTGGTCATGGCAGCGGAGCCTACTGGTCGCCGTCCGTGAGCAGGACGTCGGCGTCGAAGCAGGTACGGGCCCCGGTGTGGCAGGCGGCGCCGGTCTGTTCCACGGTGACCAGCACGGTGTCGGCGTCGCAGTCCAGGGCCACCGAACGGACGCGCTGGACGTGTCCCGAGGTGTCGCCCTTGACCCAGTACTCCCGGCGGCTGCGCGACCAGTACGTGCAGCGGCCGGTGGTGAGGGTGCGGTGCAGCGCCTCGTCGTCCATCCAGCCCAGCATGAGGACCTCGCCGGTGCCGTACTGCTGGGCGATGGCCGGGACGAGGCCGTCGGCGTCCCGCTTGAGGCGGGCGGCGACGGCGGGGTCGAGGGCGGTGCTGCCGGGGGCGGCGGGGGCTGCGGTGTCGGTGGCGCGGCTGCTCATGGGGCCATTGTGCCGTGCGGGCGACGCGGGACGGGCGCCGCGGACCCGCGGCGGGCGGGCGGCGCCCCGGCGGGACGGGCCGCGGCGTGGCAGGGCGGCGGGGCCGGTCGTAGGCTGGCCGTATGTCGACCCATGCGAAGCGTGAACGGCTCCTCCTCGCCGACCTGTTGGAGAGCGTCGGCCCCGATGCGCCGACACTCTGCGAGGGCTGGCGCACCCGCGATCTCGCCGCCCATGTGGTGGTGCGCGAACGCCGGGCGGACGCGGCGGGCGGTCTGCTGTTCAAGCCGCTGGCGGCCCGCCTGGAGCGGGTCCAGGCGGAATTCACCGCCAAGCCCTACGAGGAGCTGCTGGGGCTGATCCGCAGCGGTCCGCCGCGGATGTCGCCGTTCTCCCTGAAGCAGATCGACGAGGCGTCGAACACCGTCGAGTTCTACGTCCACACCGAGGACGTGCGGCGGGCGCAGCCGGACTGGTCGGCGCGGGAGCTGGACCCGGTCTTCGCGGACGCGCTCTGGTCCCGGCTGGAGAAGGCGGCGAAGCTGCTGGGCCGGAAGTCGCCGGTGGGCCTGGTGCTGCGGCGCCCGGACGGCCGCACCGCGGTGGCCCGGCGCGGCGCCCCGGTGGTGACGGTCGTCGGCGAGCCCGGTGAGCTGACCCTCTTCGCCTACGGGCGTCAGCAGCAGGCGAACGTGGAGCTGGCGGGCGACCCGGAGGCGGTGGCCGGGGCCCGGCAGGCGGCACTGGGGATCTGAGAGCGACCGGGGGCGGGACCGCGCGTGCGGCCCCGCCCCCGCGCCCGTCGTCAGCGGACCGGGTGCCCGGCCTCCCGCAGCGCGCCCTTGACCTCGCCGATGCGCAGGTCACCGAAGTGGAAGACGGAGGCGGCCAGCACCGCGTCGGCGCCCGCGGCGACCGCCGGGGCGAAGTCGGCGAGCCGTCCGGCGCCGCCGGAGGCGATCACCGGCACGGAGACATGCCGACGGACCGCCTCGATCATCTCCGTGTCGTAGCCGTCCTTGGTGCCGTCGGCGTCCATGGAGTTCAGCAGGATCTCCCCGGCGCCCAGCTCCGCGGCGCGGTGCGCCCACTCGACGGCGTCGACCCCGGCGGAGCGGCGCCCGCCGTGCGTGGTCACCTCGAAGGAGGTGGTGCCGTCGGCGGCGGTCACCCGGCGGGCGTCGACGGAGAGCACCAGCACCTGGCTGCCGAACCGCTCGGCGATCTCCCGGATCAGCTCGGGCCGGGCCAGCGCCGCGGTGTTCACACCGACCTTGTCCGCACCGGCGCGCAGCAGCTTGTCGACGTCCTCGGCGCTGCGCACGCCGCCGCCGACGGTCAGCGGGATGAAGACCTGCTCGGCGGTGCGGCGGACCACGTCGTAGGTGGTCTCGCGGTTGCCGGAGGAGGCGGTGATGTCGAGGAAGGTCAGCTCGTCGGCGCCCTCCTCGCCGTAGATCCGGGCCATCTCGACCGGGTCCCCCGCATCGCGCAGGTTCTGGAAGTTCACGCCCTTGACGACCCGGCCGTTGTCGACGTCCAGGCAGGGGATGACACGGACCGCCAGGGTCATGGCGTCAGGCTCCTTCGGAGGGTTGCTTGAAGGCTTCGAGTTCCACTTCGACCAGTACGCGGGGGTCGACGAAACCGGAGACCACGACGAGGGTCGCGACCGGCGGGGCGGCGCCGAAGATCTCCCGGTGGGCGCGGGCCACCGCGTCCACGTCCCGTACATGGGTCAGATACATCCGGGTGCGCAGGACGGCGGCGGCGTCCAGGCCGAACGGCTCCAGGGCCGCCAGGGCGTTCCCGAAGGCCGCCGTGGCCTGTTCGTAGGGGTCGCCCTCGCCCTGGAGCACACCGTCGTCGGTGAAGGGCAGCGTCCCGGCGACCAGCACCCGGTCACCGGCGGCCACCGCGCGGGCGAAGCCGATCGTCTCTTCCCAGGGACTGCTGGTCCGTACCCGCTCGATGGTCATCACGCCGCCTTTCGGTCATCCGGTCAGGCCACTGCTGCCAGCGCCTCTTCCAGGGTGAACGCCTTCGCGTAGAGCGCCTTGCCGACGATCGCACCTTCCACACCCTCGGGCACCAGCGACGCGAGCGTGCGCAGGTCGTCGAGGGAGGAGACGCCGCCGGAGGCGACGACGGGGCGGTCGGTGGCCGCGCAGACGTTCTTGAGCAGCTCGACGTTGGGGCCCTGGAGCGTGCCGTCCTTGTTGATGTCGGTGACGACGTAACGGGCGCAGCCCTCGGAGTCGAGGCGGGCCAGCGTCTCGTAGAGGTCGCCGCCGTCGCGGGTCCAGCCGCGGCCGCGGAGCGTGGTGCCGCGGACGTCCAGACCCACCGCGATCTTGTCACCGTGCTCGGCGATGACCTTGGCGACCCACTCGGGGGACTCCAGCGCGGCGGTGCCGAGGTTGACGCGGCGGCAGCCGGTGGCGAGCGCCGCGGCGAGCGAGGCGTCGTCGCGGATGCCGCCGGACAGCTCGACCTTGATGTCCATGGCGCGGGCGACCTCGGCGATCTGCGCGCGGTTGTCGCCGGTGCCGAACGCCGCGTCGAGGTCGACGAGGTGCAGCCACTCGGCGCCCGCCTGCTGCCAGGCCAGCGCCGCCTGGAGCGGGTCGCCGTAGGCGGTCTCGGAGCCGGACTCGCCGTGCACCAGCCGGACGGCCTGGCCGTCACGGACGTCGACGGCGGGGAGGAGTTCGAGCTTCGGGTGGGCCATCACAGGGTCTCGATCCAATTGCTCAGCAGCTGGGCTCCGGCATCGCCGGACTTCTCGGGGTGGAACTGTGTGGCCCACAGCGGGCCGTTCTCGACCGCGGCCACGAAGGGCGCACCGTGGGTGGCCCAGCTGACCTTGGGGGCGGCGATGTGCGGGTTGCCGGTCTCCAGCTCCCAGTCGTGCGCCGCGTAGGAGTGGACGAAGTAGTAGCGGGCGTCCGCGTCCAGACCGGCGAAGAGGCGGGAGCCCTCGGCCGCCGCGACGGTGTTCCAGCCCATGTGCGGGACGACGTCGGCCTTCAGCGGGCCGACCGTGCCGGGCCACTCGTCCAGCCCCTCGGTCTCCACACCGTGCTCGATACCGCGGGCGAAGAGGATCTGCATCCCGACGCAGATGCCCATCACCGGGCGGCCGCCGGAGAGCCGACGTCCCACGATCCAGTCGCCGCGGGCCTCGCGCAGCCCCCGCATACAGGCGGCGAACGCGCCGACGCCGGGGACCAGCAGCCCGTCGGCGCGCATCGCGCGGTCGTAGTCGCCGGTGATCTCCACCTCCGCCCCGGCACGCGCCAGGGCACGCTCGGCGGAGCGGACGTTACCGAAGCCGTAGTCGAAGACCACGACCTTCTTCGCGGCCGTCAATTCCACACCTCCAGCCGCATCACCCCGGCGACGAGGCACATCGCCGCGCCGATGGACAGCAGCGTGATCAGGCTGCGGGGCATCTTCTGCTTCCAGAAGGAGTAGATGCCGCCGACGAGGAAGAGACCGACCAGGATGAAGGCGGTCGACAGGCCGTTCACAGGGCACCCTTCGTGGACGGGAGGATTCCGGCGGCGCGCGGATCGCGTTCGCTGGCGTACCGCAGCGCCCGCGCCAGCGCCTTGAACTGGCACTCCACGATGTGGTGGGCGTTGCGGCCGTACGGGACGTGGATGTGCAGGGCGATCTGCGCCTGGGCGACGAACGAGTCGAAGATGTGGCGGGTCATCGTCGTGTCGTAGCTGCCGATCATCGGCGCCATGTTCTCCGGCTCGGTGTGCACGAGGTACGGGCGGCCGGAGAGATCGACGGTGACCTGCGCCAGGGACTCGTCGAGCGGGACGGTGCAGTTGCCGAAGCGGTAGATGCCCACCTTGTCGCCGAGCGCCTGCTTGAAGGCGGCGCCGAGCGCGAGGGCGGTGTCCTCGATGGTGTGGTGGGTGTCGATGTGCAGATCGCCGTCGGTCTTGACGGTGAGGTCGAAGAGGCCGTGGCGACCGAGCTGGTCGAGCATGTGGTCGTAGAAGCCCACGCCCGTCGACACGTCGACCTGGCCGGTGCCGTCGAGGTTGATCTCGACGAGCACCGAGGTTTCCTTGGTGGTGCGCTCGACGCGTCCGACGCGGCTCATGCGCTCTGCTCCTTCATCAGTTCGCGTACCGCTTCGAGGAACGCGTCGTTCTCGTCCGGGGTGCCCGCGGAGACCCGCAGCCAGCCCGGCACGCCGTTGTCCCGGACCAGGACGCCCCGGTCGAGGAGGGCCTGCCACGCGGCGTGCGCGCCGCCCGGGCCGTCGAACCGGCCGAACTGCACGAAGTTGGCGTCGGAGTCGACGACCTCGCAGCCCGCCGCGCGCAGCTCCGTCACCAGCCGGTCGCGTTCGGCCTTGAGCTGCTCGACGTACTTCAGCAGGGTGTCGGTGTGCTCCAGGGCGGCCAGCGCCGTCGCCTGGGTCACCGCGGAGAGGTGGTACGGCAGCCGCACCAGCTGGACGGCGCCGACCACGGCCGGATCGGCGGCGAGGTAGCCCAGGCGGAGCCCGGCGGCGCCGAACGCCTTCGACATCGTCCGCGAGACGACCAGGTTGGGCCGTCCCTCGATCAGCGGCAGCAGCGAGGGGTGGTGGCTGAACTCGCCGTACGCCTCGTCGACCACCACCAGCGCCCCACCGCTCGCCGCCCGCGCGGCCTGCGCGGCGTCGTAGAGCGCGAGGACCGTCGCGGCGGCGACGGCGGTGCCGGTCGGGTTGTTCGGCGAGCAGACGAAGACCACATGCGGACGGCGCTCGGCGATCAGTGCCTGCGCCGCCGCGACGTCGACGGTGAAGTCGTCGTTCCGGGGGCCGGAGATCCACTCGGTGCCGGTGCCGCGGGAGATCAGCCCGTGCATGGAGTACGAGGGCTCGAAGCCGAGGGCCGCGCGGCCGGGGCCGCCGAAGGTCTGCAGCAGCTGCTGGAGGACCTCGTTGGAGCCGTTGGCCGCCCAGACCTGCGCCGCGGTGACCGGGTGGCCGCCGGTGCGGGTGAGGTAGCGGGCCAGCTCCGTGCGGAGCTCTACGGCGTCACGGTCCGGGTAGCGGTTGAGGTCGCGGGCGGCGTCGGCGACCCGCTCGGCGATCCGCCGGACCAGCTCCTCGGGGAGCGGGTAGGGGTTCTCGTTGGTGTTCAGCCGGACCGGTACGTCCAGCTGCGGGGCGCCGTACGGGGTCTTGCCGCGCAGTTCGTCCCGGATGGGGAGCGCGTCCCAGGGGAACGCGTCGGAGCTGTTCGTCACTTGCTCTGCGGGACCTTCCAGTCGAACCGGGCCTTCAGCGCGGCGCCGTGGGCCGGGAGATCCTCGGCCTCGGCGAGGGTCACCACATGGTGGGCGACCTCGGCCAGCGCGTCGCGGGAGTAGTCCACGACATGGATACCGCGCAGGAACGACTGCACGGACAGGCCCGAGGAGTGGCAGGCGCAGCCGCCCGTCGGCAGGACGTGGTTGGAACCGGCGCAGTAGTCGCCCAGGGAGACCGGGGCGTAGGGGCCGACGAAGACCGCTCCGGCGTTACGGACCCGGGCGGCGACGGCGGTGGCGTCGGCGGTCTGGATCTCCAGGTGCTCGGCGCCGTACGCGTCGACGACCGTCAGGCCCTCGTCGAGACCGTCGACCAGGACGATCGCGGACTGCTGCCCGGCGAGCGCCTCGGTGATCCGCTCCAGGTGCTTCGTGGCGGCGACCTGCGTCTTCAGCTCCGCCTCGACGGCGTCGGCCAGCTCGGCGGAGTCGGTGACGAGGACGGCGGCGGCCAGCGTGTCGTGCTCGGCCTGGCTGATCAGGTCGGCGGCGACATGGCGGGCGTCGGCGGTGGCGTCGGCGAGCACCGCGATCTCGGTGGGCCCGGCCTCGGCGTCGATCCCGATCCGGCCCTTGAGCAGGCGCTTGGCGGAGGCCACGAAGATGTTGCCGGGGCCGGTGACGAGGTTGACCGGGCGGCACTCGTCGGTGCCGTACGCGAACATCGCGACGGCCTGGGCGCCACCGGCGGCGTAGACCTCGTCGACGCCGAGCAGGGCGCAGGCGGCGAGGATCGTGGGGTGCGGCAGGCCGCCGAACTCTTTCTGCGGCGGCGAGCTGATCGCGATGCCCTCGACCCCGGCCTCCTGCGCGGGGACGACGTTCATCACGACGGACGACGGGTAGACCGCGCGGCCACCGGGGACGTACAGCCCGACCCGCTCGACCGGCACCCAGCGCTCGGTGACCGTGCCGCCGGGGACGACCTTGGTGGTGGTGTCGGTGCGGCGCTGCTCGCGGTGGACGAGGCGGGCGCGCCGGATGGACTCCTCCAGGGCGGCGCGGACCGCCGGGTCCAGCTCGGCCAGGGCGCGCTCCAGCGCCTCGGCGGGGACCCGGACCCGCTCGATCTCGACACCGTCGAACCGCCGCGCGCAGTCGATCAGCGCGGCGGTGCCGCGATGGCGTACGTCCTCGCAGATCGGCCGCACCTTCTCCAGGGCGGCTTCCACGTCGAACTCGGCACGGGGCAGCAGGTCGCGCAGGGCGCCGCCCTCGGGAAGGGCGTCACCGCGCAGATCGATTCGGGAGATCACCCTCCCAGTGTCTCAGACCCGCCCTCGGGCCCGGCCCGCCGTATCACCCAGTGATACACCGCACAATGCGCTCCGGACGGGCCCGTGAAGTTGACCGGAGTTGGCCCTGACCACGCGTGTTCAACGGGTCACGGGGCGGGCAAAGGCCCGGTGACGGCTTCGGCGTGTCCCGCCGCCCGCCCCCGGATCCCGCTCCGCGGACCGGTGTGGCGCGCGAACGGCGGCCGACACGCGGACGCATCCGGACAGCGACGGAAGGGGGGACACGACAGTGATCGAGCCCGGGGACGGGGACGCACCGGCGGATCTGCAGCTGACTTCGGCGGAATGGAGCATGTGGCAGGCGTTCCGCAACGGCAGCACCTGCGATCTGCACATCGGGGATCCGGCCCGGGACGATCCGCACGGGCGGTACCTGTGGGGCCCGGAGCGCCGGATACGCGCGCGGGTGCTGGCGCTGCTGCTGCTCGAAGGGCCACCGGCGCAGCCCGGACGGGTCTCGGCGCTGAAGGTCACCGGCGCCTACATCACCGACATCCTCGACGTCGCCGGGGGCTCGATCAAGCCATTCGTCGAGCTGCGGGACTGCCGGTTCGAGGGCGAGGTGGTCCTGCCCGAGGCGCACTTCACGACGGTGCGGCTGGTGAACTGCGCACTGCCGCGGCTGGAGGCGGCGCGGCTGACCACCGAGGGCGATCTCCATCTGCCGCGGTGCGTGGTGCTCTCCGGCGTCCGGCTGACCGACGCGCACATCGGCACGGACCTGCTGCTGAGCCAGGCGGTGGTGCACAAGGACCGGCAGGGCCGCTCGATCGTGGCGGACGGGCTGACCGTCACCCAGGACCTCCAGGCGGAGATGCTGGAGTCGTACGGCGAGCTGTCGCTGCGCGGGGCGACCGTCGGCGGGTCGCTGAGCCTGCGCGGCAGCCGGTTGAGCAACCCCTTCGGCCGCCGCGCGCTGAACGCCCCGCAGCTGACCGTCGAGCGCACCCTGCACCTGACCGCCGCGGGCCTGGCCAACTCCCCGTTCGCCTCCGGCGCCACTCCCCCGTTCGGCACCGTCCACACCCCGGCGTTCGGCACGCTCACCACCCCGCCGCGCGGTACGCGGATGCAGCGCTTCGAGTGCGAGGGCGGGATGCGGCTGGACGACGGGCGGTTCGGCGACGCGGTCGACCTGGAGCACGCCCGGTTCGTGATGGAGTCCGACCAGGAGCTGTCACTGCGCCGGATCCAGACGCCCGAGCTGCGTTTCCTCGGGGAGCGGCCGCAGCGCGGGCGGGTGATCGTCTCGGGCGCCCGGGTCGTCAACCTCGTCGACCGCTCCGCCAGCTGGCCCGGCGCGGGCGGCCTCCAGATGGCCGGGTTCACCTACGAGACGCTGATCCCCCGGGGCCACTTCCCGCTGTCGGCGCGGCTCCAGTGGGTGGCCGCGGCGACACCGGAGTACGCGCCGGAGCCGTACGAGATGCTGGCGGCGGCGCTGCGCTCCAGCGGTGAGGACGCGGACGCGCGGGTGGTGCTGCTGGCCAAGCAGCGGCGGCGCCGCGAGACGCTCCCGGTGGCCGGGAAGGCGTGGGGCTACCTCCAGGACTGGACGGTGGCGTACGGCTACCGCCCGGGGCGGGCCACGCTGTGGATGGCGATCCTGTGGGCGCTGGGCACGGTCTTCTTCACCTCCTCGCCGCCCCCGCCGCTCAAGGCGGACGAGGCGCCGCCGTGGAATCCGTATCTGTACGTCCTGGATCTGCTGGTGCCGGTGATCGATCTGAACCAGCGCGGGGCGTGGAATCCGCGGGGCGGGGCGCAGTGGGTGGCGGCGGTGCTGGTCATCGCGGGTTGGATCCTGGCGACGACGGTGGCGACGGGCGCCTCACGGTTGCTGCGGCGGCAGTAGCGGGACGGGCGGCGGCGCGGCGCCCGGGCCGGTGGTCCGGGGTGCCTGCTCCCGCGCCGTGCCGGGCCCGGTGCCACCGGGGGATGCGCGCCCGCGTACGCGTCCGGGACTTCGCGGACGCGCCCCAGCCTCCGGGCGGCGCGGCCCAGCCTCTAGGCTTACCGGCTGTGACCTCCGTACGCCTGCCGCTGTTCCCGCTCAACTCGGTGCTCTTCCCCGGACTCGTTCTCCCGCTGAACGTCTTCGAGGCGCGCTACCGGGCGCTGATGCGCGACCTCGGCGAGCGGCCCGAGGACGAGCGCCGGTTCGGGGTGATCGCGATCCGCGACGGCCGTGAGGTGGCGCCGACCGCCCAGGGCATGCCGGACGCCACGCTCCCGGCCGCGGACGGGCCCGCCGCCGGGTTCGGCGACGACCCGATGGCCGCCTTCCACACCATCGGCTGTGTCGCCGACGCGACGACGATCCGGGCCAGGTCCGACGAGGCGGACTCCGGCTACGAGGTGCTGGCCACCGGCACCAGCCGCTTCCGGCTGCTGTCGGTCGACGCCTCCGGGGAGTACCTGACCGCCGAGGTCGAGGAGCTGACGGAGGAGGGCGGCGAGGGCGCCGGGGCGCTTGCGTCCGGGGTGGTCCGGGCGTTCCGCACCTATCAGAAGCGGCTGGCCTGGGCGAACGAGCGGACGCTGGCGGGCGGGCAGGATCTGCCGGGCGATCCGTCGGTGCTGTCGTACCTGGTCGCCGCGGCGGCGGTGCTGGACGTCCCGGCCAAGCAGCGGCTGCTGGCGGCGCCGGACACCGCGGACCGGCTCGGTCAGGAGCTGAAAATCCTGCGCCACGAGTCGGCGGTGCTCGGTAAGCTCCCGTCGCTGCCGGCCGTGGAGCTGACCCGTGGGCCGACCAGCCCCAACTGACACCGGGCGGCGCGGCCCCGACACCGGTCCGCCGGCCCGGCCCCCGTTCCCGAGACACAAGGCGCCGACGAGTTGTCCAAGAAGTCGAAGAAGGCCCAGGGCGCGCAGTCCGCGGCGGGCGGTACCCCGGCGACGGTCGCGCTGACCGCCGCGGGTGTGCCCTTCACCGTGCACGCCTACACCCACGATCCGGCCGCCGCCTCGTACGGCGAGGAGGCCGCCGAGGCGCTCGGCGTCGCGCCGGAACAGGTGTTCAAGACGCTGCTGGCGGACGTCGACGGTGCGCTGACCGTCGCGGTGGTGCCGGTCTCCGGCTCCCTCGACCTCAAGGCGCTGGCCGCGGCGGTGGGCGGCAAGCGGGCGGCGATGGCCGATCCGGCCGCCGCCGAGCGCAGCACCGGCTACGTCCGCGGCGGTATCTCCCCGCTGGGCCAGCGCAAGCGGCTGCGGACGGTCGTGGACGCCTCCGCCGAGGGCCGCCCCACGATCTGCGTCTCGGCCGGGCGCCGCGGCCTGGAGGTCGAACTGGCCCCGGCGGATCTCGTCGCCCTCACCGGGGCCGTGGTCGCCCCGATCGGGCGGGACTGACCGGAAGCCGGGGCGAGACCCCACGAGGCCGCGCCGCCGCCGGGGCTTCGCGTCCGGCCGCACGGACCGGGGCACCGCGTCCGGCCGCTCCCGGTCGTGCGGCGCCCGGCCCGTGAAACGGCGGTTTCCGGCCGGTGGGCGCCGGTGGCCGCGGGCGGCGGACCGTCAGGCCGTCGGATCGTCCTTCATCAGGTCCGGCGCGCCCGGCACCGGTGTCCCCGGCAGCTGCGGTTCCTCGTCGCGCGGGCCGAAGAGGCCGGTCAGCGCCAGTTGGGTCGCCATCGCGGCGACCGGCCAGGCCAGCAGGACGCCCATCGCCTGGAGGCGCAGCGGTCCGTCGAAGACGACGCCGGGGCCGACCTGCGTGGCGTGGGCGGCGAGGTCGTCGGTGGGGCCCAGCACCATGCCGAGCTGCCAGCCCAGGACGGAGCCGAGCAGTCCGCCGACGGCCAGCGAGACCACCAGCGGGATGCCGCCGCGGCGGCGCAGCCAGAAGAGCGCGGCCGTGGTGACGATGCCGAAACCGGCCCCGAGCAGCAGGAAGACGCCGTCGGCGCCGATCGCCTCCTCGCCCTCGGTGTCCTTGAGGTAGACGCTGTGGGTGTCGGCGACCAGCGGGATCCGCGGGGCCAGCCAGAGCCAGAGCAGGCCGAGCAGCGCGCCGACGAGCGCGAGCACGAGCACGGTCAGCGCGGCCTCGCGCAGCTCCTGGCCGAGCGGCGGTTCGTCCGGTGCCTCGTCGGTCGGCGGATGCGCGGGCGGCTCGGCCGACGAACCGGCGCCGGAGGCGGTCGGCGGGGTGTGCGGCTCTTCGGGCGGTTGGTTGTCGCGTGGCGTCAGCGGTGCGGTCACCCCGTCATCGTGCCAGGTGGGCGGGGTGACTCCGGCGGCAGGACGGCGCACGGGTGCGCCGACGGCCGGTCAGCGGGTCGCCGCGCGGCGGAACGCCCAGGTCGCGGCGGTCAGCGAGAGCAACCCCACCCCGGCGCAGACCCCCAGGTCGGCGGCGACCGCGAGCCAGTCCGGGTCCGCGTCGAAGGTGCGGATCAGCGCCTCCACGCCGTACGTCGACGGCAGCAGGTCGCGGGCGAGGTCCAGGACGGCGGGCAGCCGCTCGGCCGGGAGCACGCCGAGCAGCAGCGCCGCCGACATGCCGAGCTGTCCGCAGAGCGTCGCCAGCTCCTGGCGCGGCGCGAGCAGCCCGAGGAACGCGCCGAGCCCGGCGAGCGCCGCCCCGGCCAGCGGCAGCACCGCGGCGAGCACCCACAGATGCGCCATCGGCAGCTGGAAGAGGAGACAGCCGATGACCGCGGTGACGACCGTGCCGGGGACGGTGAACGACGCGTACGCGGCGGCCGCGCCGAGCACCACGGCGGCGGGCGGCACCGGCAGCGTCGCGTAGTGGTCGAGCCCGCCACCGGCCCGTAGCTGGCCGAAGTACTGGGCGAGGAGGTTGAGGGCGACGAACGCGACGACCAGCACGCTGGACCCGGCGACCACGGCGCGCGCCTCGGCGGGCCCGTCGGCCACCCCGCGCATCAGGACCATGATCCCGACGGACTGGAAGGTGGCGACGAAGAGCAGTGGGATGCGGGCGACCCGGGCGCGGGAGAGCTGGGCGCGGTAGACGGCGCCGAGCGCGGGCAGCAGCCGGGCGCGCGGCGCCAGCGGGGCGGGCCACACCTCCCGGTCGGGCGCGTCCGGGGCGGCGCCGGGCCGGGCCCGTCCGTCCGCCGCTGCCGCCCCGGCCACGGCCTGCGCCGAAACCCCACTCACGCGTTCACTCTGCCTTTCGGTGCGGCGCGGCCCTTCACGCCTTGACCAGTCCCTCGGCACGGCCGCCGAGCGCGAGGTAGACATCCTCCAGGCTCGGGGTGGCGAGGGTGAAATCGTCCAGTGCCGCGAAGGCGGCGCCGGAGGTGACGTCGGCGACGGCGGCGCGGGCCCGGTCGGCGGGGAGCCGCAGCGTCCAGCGGCGGCCCGCGACGTGGGCGGCGGACTCCAGCGCCGCGACCTCGGGGACGTCGAGCGGCGGCCGGTCGCGCCAGACCAGATCGAGGCGGACCTCGTCGCTGACCCGCTCCTTCAGCCCGCCGGGCGTGTCGCAGGCGATGACCTTGCCGCGGTCGATCACCGCGACGCGGTCCAGGACGGTCTCGGCCTCCAGGACGTTGTGGGTCACCAGCAGCACGGTGGCGCCGCGTTCGGCGCGGCGGCGGTCGACGGCGGCCCAGACGGCGCGGCGGGCGACCGGGTCCATGCCGGTGGTCGGCTCGTCCAGGACGAGGAGCGGGCGGTCGCCGGTGAGGACGGTGGCGAAGCAGGCGAGGCGGCGCTGGCCGCCGGAGAGCTTCTTCAGCGGCCGGTCGGCGAGGGCGTCGAGGGCGAGTTCGGCGAGGACGGCGTCGCGCTCGGCGCGGGCCTCACCGGGGCCCAGACCGCGCAGTCGGCCGGTGGTCTCCACGGCCAGCGCGACGGTCATCTCGTCGAGCGCGGTCGACTCCTGGCCGAGGTAGCCGAGGAGGCGGGCGGCGCGCTCGGGGTGGCGGGCCACGTCGTGGCCGAGGACGTGGACGCTGCCGGAGTCGGGGCGCAGCAGCCCGGTGAGCTGGCGGACCAGGGTGGACTTCCCGGCGCCGTTGGGGCCGAGCAGCCCGAAGATCTCGCCGCGGTGGACGTCGAGGGTGATGCCGTCGTTGGCGCGTACCGCGGGGGTGCGTGCCGCGCCGCGGCGCCCGCGCGTCGCGGGGTACGTCTTGATCAGGTCCCGCACGGCGCAGACCGTTCCGCCGTGCTCCGCCTGTTTCGTGCCCGTGCTCACGAGCTACGAGGGTACGCGCCCGCGGGCCGCGTCCGGCCCGCGGGGCGGCGGGCGGGCGGTGTCAGTCGGTGGCGGCGGTGTGTCCGGCGGCGGTGCGCAGGTCCACCTCGCGCCAGAACCCGGCCCGGATCGCGTACCGGTCGTGCTCGTCGATCTGGTCGTCCTTGTGGGCGAGGAGGCCGAAGCGGGCGGCGTAGCGCAGCAGTTCGCCGTCGATGCGGTGCGGGATGCGCGGGTACTCGGTGGAGAGTTGCTGGAGGTGGACGGTGTCGGAGAGGCGGTCGGTCCAGCGGCGGGCGAAGACCTGGCCGACCTCGAACGGGTCGCCGCTGACGGCGGTGATGTCCTCCTCGCGGTCGGCCCAGCGCTGTTCGGCGCTGGTGAGCTGGGCGAGGGTGGGCAGCGAGGCGGTCTCGGAAGGCTCGCCCGCGGGGCCGCCGCGCTCGACCCAGCCGCGGTCGGAGGACCAGCGGAGGGTGGCGCTCGCGGCGGGCGGCTGCGGGGCGGCGGTGGTGCCGTGGGTGCGGCCGAGACCGGCGAGGTCCTTGGGCGTGGGGACGACCTTGGCGGTGCCCGAGCCGTTGGTGTCGGCGGGCGCGGACTCGCGGCCCGCGGGCCGGGCGGGTGCCGGAGCCGTCCGCCCGTCGGCTTCGTGCGGCCGGTCGGTGGTGTCGGAGGTGGACGCGGCGGCGGCAGCGGCGGCCACCGCGGACTCGGGCAGCGGGGCGGAGAGGATCGCGGCGATCTCCGGGCGGGGCACCGGCGGCGGGGCACAGGGGCCGCCCAGCTCCTTGGGGCGGACCGCGCGGGTGATCCAGGCACGGTCCAGGACCCGGCGCTCGTCGGCCTCGGCGACCAGGTCCTCGGACTGGTTGTAGTCGCCGTCGGCCGCCTGCACGGCCCAGAGGTGGACGGCGACGCCGTGCTCCTTGGCGGACATCAGACCGGGCAGCAGATCACCGTCGCCGGTGACCAGCACGATGTCCGAGCAGGCGCGGTTCCGGGCGAGTTCGGTCAGCTCGGCGTGCATGGCGGCGTCCACGCCCTTCTGCGCCCAGCGGCCGTCGCTGCGGGTCAGGGCGCCCAGCCGGACGGTGACGCGGGGCATGACGCGCAGCCGCCGGTGTTCGGGCTGCGGGACGCGGTCGGGGGCGCCGTCGAACCAGTAGATCCGCAGCAGCGGCCGTTCGGTGTCGGCCTCGGCGCGGCGGCGCAGCCCCTGGATGAGGGCCGCGTGGTCCACGGTGATCCGGGACCGGGCGGGTTCTCCGGCAAGCAGGCTGGCGGCGGCGCCGAGCAAGTAACCGGCGTCCACCAGGACGACGCAGCGATCCACGATCCACCCTCTTCCCTGGAGGTGCTGAAGTCCGATCGCCCCCCGGTGCGAGTTTCCTTCGGCTTTCCATCGAGTCTGCCCGACCGTACGGGGGTTAACTGCCGGAACTCGATCTTCGGCGTGGCGGATGGCGCGGAAGCGCGGGCCGAGGGCGCGGGCGCGGCGCGCGGATCCCCTTCTCACTCATGGTAATTGCCGGACATGCACGCTTTCGTCCCGCGTGTAAGTCTGGTCACGGCCCGATCACAGGATCCCCTTCAGGAGGCACGGTCATGGCCAAGCACAAGAAGGACCGAAGTAAGCAGCAGCGGGGCGGCCCGGCCCAGCAGGGTCGCGAGGACGCGCAGAAGTCGACGATCGAGGCGATCCAGCAGCGGCCGCAGGCCGCGCAGGGCAGCCCGGCGGACGTCGCGCGCAAGCACCAGCGGCGGTTCGGGCACAACTGACCCGGCCGTCACCGGCGGCGTCGTAACGGACGCCCGCCGCACAGAAGTTGAGGGGCGCGCCCGTGGCGGGCGCGCCCCTCGGGGGTTCGGTCGGCTCAGCCGGCCAGGCAGGACGGGCCGAGCAGCACCTTCAGATCGCCGAAGAGCGAGGGATCGGGCGTGACGCGGTGCCGGTCGAGGCGGAGGACCGTGGTCTTGCGGGTGCCCTGGAGCTTGATCCGCACCTCGGTGGAGCCGCGGTGGCTGGTCAGCACCTCGCCGAGCTTCTCGACCAGCGGCGGGGTGACCTTCAGCGTCGGGATGGTGATCGTCACCGGGGCGTTGGCGCCCGCCTCCGAGAGGTCGGGGACCATCATCTCCATGGCGACCAGCCGCGGCACGTCCTCGCGCTTGTCGAGGCGTCCCTTGACGAAGACCACCGCGTCCTCGACGAGCTGGGTGGAGACCAGTTGGTAGGTGGCGGGGAAGAACATGCAGTCCAGCGAGCCCGCGAGGTCCTCGACGGTGGCGATGGCCCAGGCGTTGCCCTGCTTGGTCATCTTCCGCTGGAGGCCGGAGATGATGCCGCCGATGGTGACGATCGAGCCGTCGGAGTAGTCGCCGCCGGTCAGCTGGGCGATGGCGGCGTCCGCCTTGTCCGACAGGACGTGCTCCAGACCGAACAGCGGGTGGTCGGAGACGTAGAGGCCCAGCATCTCCCGCTCCTGGGCGAGGAGGTACGTCTTGTCCCACTCGACGTCGGAGAACTCGACGTCGAGGCCGAAACCGGGGCCGTCGTCGGCGCTGTCGTCGCCCATGCCGCCGAAGAGGTCGAACTGCCCCTCGGCCTCCTTCCGCTTGACCTGGACGACGTTGTCGATCATCGGCTCGTACTGTGCGGTGAGGCCCTTGCGGGTGTGCCCCATCTCGTCGAACGCGCCCGCCTTGATCAGCGATTCGGTGGTGCGCTTGTTGCAGACGACCGCGTCGACCTTGTCGAGGTAGTCGGGGAAGGAGCTGTACTTCCCCTTGGCCTTGCGGCAGCGGATGATCGAATCGACGACGTTCTGGCCGACGTTACGGACCGCGGTGAGGCCGAAGAGGATCACGTCGTCGCCCTGGGCGGCGAAGTTGGCCAGCGATTCGTTGACGTTCGGCGGGAGCACCTTGATGCCCATGCGGCGGCACTCGTTCAGATAGACCGCCGACTTGTCCTTGTCGTCGCGGACCGAGGTGAGCAGCGCGGACATGTACTCGGCCGGGTAGTTGGCCTTGAGATAGGCGGTCCAGTAGGTGACCAGGCCGTACGCGGAGGAGTGTGCCTTGTTGAAGGCGTAACCGGCGAACGGGACCAGGACGTCCCACAGCGCCTGGATCGCCTGGTCGCTGAAGCCGTTCTTCTTCGCGCCCGCCTGGAAGAGGACGAAGTTCTTCTCCAGCTCCTCGGGCTTCTTCTTGCCCATGACGCGGCGGAGGATGTCGGCCTCGCCGAGCGAGTACCCGGCGACGATCTGGGCGGCCTTCTGGACCTGCTCCTGGTAGACGATGAGGCCGTAGGTGAGGCCCAGGACCTCCTTGAGCGGCTCCTCCAGCTCCGGGTGGATCGGGGTGATCTCCTGGCGGCCGTTCTTGCGCTCGGCGTAGTTGGTGTGGGAGTTCATGCCCATCGGGCCCGGGCGGTACAGGGCCGAGACGGCGGAAATGTCCTCGAAGTTGTCGGGCTGCATCTGGCGCAGCAGCGACCGCATCGGACCGCCGTCGAACTGGAAGACGCCGAGCGTGTCACCGCGGCAGAGGAGTTCGTACGTCTTGGGGTCGTCCAGCGGGATCTCCAGGAGGTCCAGCTTGATGCCCTTGTTGGCCTCCACCATCTTGACGGCGTCGTCCATGATGGTGAGGTTGCGCAGGCCCAGGAAGTCCATCTTCAGCAGGCCCAGCGACTCGCACTGGGGGTAGTCCCACTGTGTGATGGTCACGCCGTCGGTGTGCCGCGTCCACAGCGGGGCGTGGTCGACGATCGGCTCGCTGGACATGATCACGCCCGCCGCGTGCACACCCATCTGCCGGACCAGCCCCTCGACGCCCTTGGCGGTGTCGATGACCTTCTTGACGTCCGGCTCGTTCTCGTACATCCCCCGGATCTCGCCCGCCTCGCTGTAGCGGGGGTGCTGGGGGTCGGTGATGCCGGAGAGGTCGATGCCCTTGCCGAGGACGTCGGCGGGCATCGCCTTGGTGAGGCGGTCGCCCATCGCGTACGGGTAGCCGAGGACGCGGGCGGAGTCCTTGATGGCGTTCTTCGCCTTGATCTTGCCGTAGGTGCCGATCATGGCGACCTTGTCGGCGCCGTACTTCTCGGTGACGTACCGGATCACCTCGACGCGCCTGCGCTCGTCGAAGTCGATGTCGACGTCGGGCATGGAGACACGCTCGGGGTTGAGGAACCGCTCGAAGATCAGTCCGTGCTCGATCGGGTCGAGGTCGGTGATGCCCATGGCGTACGCGACGATCGAACCGGCCGCGGAGCCTCGGCCCGGGCCCACCGCGATGCCGTTGTTCTTCGCCCACATGATGAAGTCGGCGACGACGAGGAAGTACCCCGGGAACCCCATCTGGATGATGATGTCCATCTCGTACTCCGCCTGCTTCTGGCGGTCGTCGGGGATGCCGTTGGGGAAGCGGCGGGCCATGCCGCGCCGGACCTCCTCCTGGAACCAGGTGACCTCGGTGAAGCCCTCGGGGATGTCGAACTTCGGCATCAGGTCGCGCTTTTCGAACATGCCCTCGGTGTCGATCTGCTGCGCGACCAGGAGGGTGTTGCGGCACCCCTCCTGCCAGGCGTCCGAGGAGTCGATGGCGTACATCTCGTCGGTCGACTTGAGGTAGTAGCCGGTGCCGTCGAAGCGGAAGCGGTCGGGGTCGGAGAGGTTCTTGCCGGTCTGGATGCACAGCAGCGCGTCGTGGGCGGTGGCCTCGTGCGCGTAGGTGTAGTGCGAGTCGTTGGTGACCAGCGGCGGGATGCCGACCTCCTTGCCGATCTTGAGGAGGTCCTCGCGGACCCGGCGCTCGATGTCGATGCCGTGGTCCATCAGCTCCAGGAAGTACCGGTCCTTGCCGAAGATGTCCTGGTACTCACCGGCGGCCTTCCGCGCCTCGTCGTACTGGCCCAGCCGCAGGCGGGTCTGGAGCTCGCCGGAGGGGCAGCCGGTGGAGGCGATCAGGCCCTCGGACCACTGGGCGATGGTCTCCTTGTCCATCCGCGGCCACTTCTGGAGCCAGCCCTCGGCGTAGGCGTCCGAGGAGAGGCGGAAGAGGTTGTGCAGACCGGTCTTGTTCGCCGCCCAGATCGTCTTGTGGGTGTAACCACCGGAACCGGAGACGTCGTCGCGCTTCTGGTGCGGCTGACCCCACTGGATCTTGCGCTTGTGCTTGCGGGAGGCCGGGGCGACGTACGCCTCGATGCCGATGATCGGGGTGACCCCGGCCTTCTGGGCGGAGTGGAAGAAGTCGTACGCGCCGTGGAGGTTGCCGTGGTCGGACATGGCGATGTGCGTCATGCCCATCTCGTTGCACGCGGCGAACATGTCCTTGAGCCGCGCGGCACCGTCCAGCAGCGAGTACTGGGTGTGGACGTGCAGGTGCGTGAAGGGCGGCTTGGCCACGGCGGGAGACCTCCGGAGACGGGCGGCGGACGGGGGCACGACGAGGGGACGGACGGCGCCGGGGGCGCCGCACCGCGGATCGTGTGGGCAGCTTCGAAGTCTACGGCCCGGCACCGACAACACGGCTCCGCCGCGACCCGGAACCCGGCCCTCCGCGGGCCGCGCCGCTCCCGGGCCGCCGGGGACCGGCGCCGTCCCCGCACCCTCGGGGAACACCTGCGCGGGTTCATGGCACACTCGCTGGCAATGGACATCTCGGCGGCACACCTGCGGGCGGTGCGTGCGGCGCTTTTCACAGCGCTGTGCGTGGCGCTGTCCGCGGCGTCCCATGTGCTGCTGACCCGGATGCCGCTGCCGCTGACCACCGTCGCCGTCGTCTCGGCCGGGGTCTTCGCCCTGGCCTACGCGCTGGCCGGCGGGGAGCGCAGCTTCGGGCGGATCGCCGCGCTGCTGCTGCCGCTGGAGCTGGCCGCCGACGCGGTCTTCAGCTACGGCCAGCACGCCTGCTACGGCCGCTCCGGCGGCCCGGTGACCGGTCCGCTGCACACCCTGGGCATCGATCTGCTCTGCGGCGGCGGTGACGTCGGCACCCCGCTCGCCCAGTTCTCCGGCCACGGCACCGGGCCGCTGCTCGCCTTCCCCGCCGGGTCCGGCTGGCTGCTGCTCGGCGCGCATCTGCTGGTCGGGCTGGTGGCCGCCGCCTGGCTGCGCCGCGGCGAGGCGGCGCTGGCGCAGCTGCTCGGCGCGGTCGCGCACTTCGCGTTCCGCCCGCTGCTGGCCGCCGTCGCGCTGACCGTACGGGTGCCCGTGCCGGAGCGCCCGGCCGCCCGCCGTGCCGCCGACGGCCCGCCTGCGCCCCGGCCACCGCTGCTGGTGCACTCCGTCGTCCGCCGTGGACCGCCCTGCGTGCTCGCTGCCTGAGCCCTACGGGGCCGCAGCACGCGTACCGCCCTCCCCGGGGCGTACGCGCCGGACGCACCGCACCCTTCCCACGGATTTCCACGGAGACACCCCATGAGCAACCGGAACACCCAGGCCAACAAGCAGGCGGCGCGCGAGCGGCTGCGTGCCGAGCGTGAGCGGCAGGCGAAGAAGGACAAGATGCGGCGGCAGCTGACCGTCGGCGGCGCGATCGTCGCGGTGCTGGCGATCGCCGGTGGCATCGGCGTCATGGTCGCCAAGTCGGGCGGCGGCGACGGCGGCTCCGGTGACACCGCCACCGTCAGCGACATGGCCGGGAACGACAAGGCGTGGGCGAAGGCGGCCAAGGCCAAGCTGGTCGAGCCCGCGCACACCTCCGGCGACAAGGGCACCACCGTCGTCATCGGCAAGGCGGACGCCAAGCACACCCTGGACCTCTTCGAGGACCCGCGCTGCCCGGGCTGCGCGGGCTTCGAGCAGAACGTCGGCGAGACCGTCCAGAAGGACATCGCGGACGGCAAGTACAAGGCCCGGTTCCACCTGGCGACCTTCCTGGACGCCAACCTCAAGGGCACCGGCTCCAAGAACGCGCTCAGCGCCCTGGGCTCGGCGCTGAACGTCAGCCCGGAGGCGTTCTTGAAGTACAAGGAAGCCCTGTACTCCAAGGAGTTCCACCCGGACGAGATGGGTCCGGACAAGTTCGCCGACGACGCGTACCTGATCAAGGTCGCCGACACGGTGCCCGCGCTGAAGGGCAACAAGGACTTCGAGAAGGCCGTGACCTCGGGCACGTACGACCGCTGGGCGCTGGAGATGTCCGTCGAGTTCAACTCGCACAACGTCAACAACACCCCGACGATCAAGCTCGACGACAAGGTGATCGGTCTGGACAGCGGCCCGAACAAGGTCGCCCCGACCACCCCGCAGGACTTCAACCGCCTCGTCGACGCGGGTCTGAAGTAACGCGCCGGGCGGCGGGCCCGCGCCCGCCGCCCGATGCCAAATCTTGACTCGGGAGTCTGCCGTGCACATGGCAGACTCCCGGCATGCCCCCCACCCTCCGTCTGATCCGCTGTCTGCCGCACCGCGGCCCACCGCCGTCCGGTGCGTACGCCGTCGACGCAACTGCCAGCCGCAGCACCGAGGGATCGGGACAGAGATGAGCAACGGCACCAGCCAGAAGACCCCGTCGGCCGCCCGTGAGCGGATCCGCGCCGAGCGGGAGCGGCAGAAGAAGAAGGACCGGATACGCCGCCAGCTGACGGTCGGCGCCGTCGTGGCGGGCGTCCTGGTCGTCGCGGGCGGCGCCGGGTACGCCGTGGTGAAGGCGACCGCGCCGACCGGGTGGGAGGCAGCCAAGGAGGCGAAGTCGG
Organism: Streptomyces catenulae; assembly: GCF_000718015.1. Taxonomy (GTDB): domain Bacteria; phylum Actinomycetota; class Actinomycetes; order Streptomycetales; family Streptomycetaceae; genus Streptomyces; species Streptomyces catenulae. Next base: position 89,046 of record NZ_JODY01000007.1, read on the forward strand.
TCGCCCCGGCGCACACCCAGGGCAAGAACGGCACCGAGATCCTGATCGGCGACAGGAGCGCCAAGCAGACCCTGGAGGTCTTCGAGGATCTGCGCTGCCCGATGTGCGCCTCGTTCGAGCAGTCCTCCGGCGCCTCCCTGACCAAGGACATCGAGAACGGGCGGTACAAGGTCCGCTTCACGATCCTCACCTTCCTCGACGGCGCCCAGGGCGGCGAGGGCTCCAAGAACGCGCTCAGCGCGCTCGGCGCGGCCCTGAACGTCAGCCCGGAGGCGTTCCTCAAGTACAAGTCGGCGCTCTACTCGCTGAAGAACCACCCCGAGGAGCAGGACGACGCGTTCGCCAAGGACTCCGTCCTCCTCAAGATCGCGTCCGAGGTGCCGGAGCTGGCGCACAACAAGGGCTTCGAGCAGGCGGTCAAGAAGGGCACCTACGACCGCTGGGCGATGGACATGACCGCGCAGTTCGGCCGCAAGGGCGTCAAGGGCACCCCGACGTTCCTGCACGGCGACAAGAAGCTGGTGCTGCCGCAGGTGCCGCAGCAGCGGATGACGCGGGAGCAGTACAACCAGCTCGCGGACGCCAACTTCAAGAAGATGATCGACAAGGAGTTCGGCCCGGCGGAGGGCGGACCCGGCGTCGCCAAGGGCGAGAAGGACCCCAGCGGCAAGGACGGCGGCTCCCCCGGCATCGCGAAGGGCGAGAAGGACCCCAGCGCCGCCGAGGGCGGTGCGCCCGGTATCGCCAAGGGCGAGAAGGACCCGGGCGCGCACTGAGCGGGCGCGGCGGGTGTCCGGCAGGCGGCGGGCGAAAGAATTTCCGATTCCGGCGCGCCGGAAGGCTCCCCGCCGCCCGTACCGGCCAGTAGGGTGAGCGGCCGTGACCGATCATGACCAGCTCTCGCGCCGTACCGCCGTGGCGGCCGCGGCCGCCACCGCCGCCCTGCTGCCGCTCGCCGCGGCCGCCCCCGCCTCCGCCGCGTCCCGGGCCCCGTCCGCCGCACCCGGCGGGGGCGCGGCGGCGGATCCGCCGGAGTTCCGGCACGGTGTCGCCTCCGGTGATCCGCTGCCCGACGGCGTCCTGCTGTGGACCCGGGTCACGCCCGACCCGGACGCGGTCCCCGGCTCGGGCCGGGGCGCGGCCACCGACGTGACCTGGCAGGTGGCCACCGACCGCGGCTTCACGCGGATCGTGGCGGACGGCACGGTACGGACTGCCGCGGCCACCGACCACACCGTCAAGGCCGACGTCCGCGGGCTGCGCCCGGCCACCGCGTACTTCTACCGCTTCACCGCGGGCGGCCGGACCTCCCCGGTCGGCCGCACCCGGACCGCCCCGGCCCACGACACGGCCGCCGGTAACGTCCGCTTCGGGGTGGTCTCCTGCGCCAACTGGGAGTCCGGCTACTTCTCGGCCTACCGCCACCTCGCGGCCCGCACCGACCTGGACGCGGTGCTCCACCTCGGCGACTACCTCTACGAGTACAGGTCCGGCGAGTACCCGGAGTTCAAGGAGGTCGTCCGGCCGCACTCCCCCGCCCACGAACTCCTCACCCTCGCCGACTACCGCGTCCGGCACGGCGTCCACAAGACCGACCCGGACGCCGCGGCGATGCACGCCGCGCACCCGGTGATCGCGATGTGGGACGACCACGAGTTCGCCGACAACGCCTGGAAGGGCGGCGCGGTCAACCACCAGCCGGACTCCGAGGGCCCCTGGGCGCGGCGGATGGCGGCGGCGAAGCAGGCGTACTTCGAGTGGATGCCGGTCCGCCCGTCGACCGCCGGGACCACCTACCGCCGGCTGCGCTTCGGCACCCTCGCCGATCTCCACCTGCTGGACCTGCGGTCGTTCCGCGACGAGCAGGCGAAGCCGGGCAGCGGCGCGGTCGACGACCCGGGCCGCACGATCACCGGGCGGGCCCAGCTGGACTGGCTCAAGGCGGGTCTGGAGCGCTCGGACACCGCCTGGCGGCTGGTCGGCACCTCGGTGATGATCTCGCAGGTGGCGTTCGGCTCCGTGCCCGCGCATCTGCTGGAGCCGCTCGCCGAACTCCTCGGTCTGCCCAAGGAGGGCATCGCCGTCAACACCGACCAGTGGGACGGCTACACCGACGACCGCCGCGAACTGCTGAGCCACCTCAGCGACCGCGGCATCGACAACACCGTCTTCCTCACCGGTGACATCCACATGGCGTGGGCCAACGATGTGCCGATGAAGGCGGCGACGTACCCGGCGACCGCGCCGGTGGCGACGGAGTTCGTGGTCACCTCCGTCACCTCGGACAACCTCGACGACATCCTGCACGTCGCCCCGGGGACGCTCTCGCTGCCCGCGGCGGCCGCGGTCCGCGCCGCCAACCGCCATGTGAAGTGGCTGGACATGGACGCGCACGGCTACGGCGTCGTCGACATCGACGCGGCGCGGACGCAGATGGACTACTTCGCCGTCTCCGACAAGCGGGACCCGGCGGCCACCAGCACGCTGGTCCGCTCCTACCGGACGCTTTCCGGCACCCAGCGGGTGGAGCGGAGCGACACCCCGGTGCGCTGAGCCCGGGGCGTGCGGGGCGTGCCGACGCGCCCCGCGCGCCCGGCCGCGCGCCCGCCCGGAGCGCGGCCTTCCGGCCTCCCCGCTCGGAGCGTCCTCAGAGCGTCTCCAGGAAGCCGAGCGCCGTCCGCCAGGCGGTCTCCGCCGCCTCCTCGTCGTGGTCGGACAGGTCCGGGTCGGTGAAGAGGTGCCCGGCGCCCGGGTAGCGGTAGATCTCGACGTCCGCCCCGGCCCGCTGCATCTGGAGGTACCAGGCGGTCAGCCAGTCGTGCGGCTCGAACGGGTCCGGGTCCGCGACGTGCAGCTGGACCGGCAGATCGTCGGCGGTGGCGTCCTCGGCGATGTCCGAGGTGCCGTGCATCAGCAGCAGCCCGCGGGCCTTCTCGTCGGCGAGCGCCAGATTCTGCGCCACCGCGCCGCCGAAGGAGAAACCGGCGTAGACCAACCCGCGGTCGGAGTACGGCGCCGCCGCCGTGACCGCGCGCCGCAGCAGCGTCTCCTTGCCGATCTCCTCCTTGATCTCCATACCGTCACCGACCGAGTCCGCGGTCCGCCCGTCGAACAGATCCGGGACGATCACCTCATGGCCCGCGGCCCGCAGCCGGTCGGCGGCCGCATGCACCGCGGGGCGCAGTCCGCACACCGAGTGGAACAGCACAATCGTCGAGGAACCGCTGGTGGCGGGCTCGGTGGTGGGCGGCACGTACATCACTTCCCTGTCGTCGGACGGCGGCCTCCCATCCTGCCAGGCCGCGTCGCGGCCCCCGTCACAGCCGCCCCGCGCCGGGTGCCGTACCGTGCCCTGATGCCGTACGCCGACCACCGGGGTACGGCTGACGGGCACCCCGAGCCGAGGAGGAATCGCGACGTGTCCCTGGAGGACGTCCTGCGCCCGCTGAGCGTCATCGGCGGTTCGGTCGTCGTCACGGCCGTCCTGGGCTGGCTCGCCGACCGCGTACTGCGCCGGATCGACGCCGCCCACCCCGAGACCCCGCTGTGGGGCGCGCTACGGCGCTGCCGCATACCGCTACAGGTGGTCTTCTGCGCCGCACTGCTGCGCGGGTCGTACGACGCGACCGGTCTCGACCTGGTACGCGACCACCACGTGGGCATCGGCCGGGGGCTGACCCTGGTGCTGATCGCGGCGTCCGCGTGGCTGACGGTGCGCGCCGCGGCGGCCATCGTCCAGTCGTCGTACTCGCGCTACGCCGCCAATGCGCACGACGCGGCGCGGGTGCGGCGGGTGCGGACGCAGATCACGCTGATCCAGCGGGTGGTCAGCGCGATCGTGATCATCGTGGCGGCCGCGGCGATGCTGCTGACCTTCCCGGCGATGCGGGCGGTCGGCACCTCGGTGCTGGCCTCGGCCGGACTGCTGGGCATCGTCGCCGGTGTCGCCGCCCAGTCGACGCTGGGCAATCTCTTCGCCGGGCTGCAGATCGCCTTCGGCGACATGGTGCGCATCGGCGACACGGTCGTGGTCAACGGCGAGATGGGCACGGTCGAGGAGATCACCCTGACGTATCTGACCGTGCGGACCTGGGACGAGCGGCGGATCACGATGCCGGTGTCGTACTTCACCGGCACCCCGTTCGAGAACTGGTCGCGCGGTGGCGCCCAGCTGACCGGCACGGTCTTCCTCCACCTCGACCACTCGGCGCCGCTGGAGAAGATGCGCGAGCAGCTGCACCAGATCCTCCAGGAGTGCCCGGAGTGGGACGGCCGCGCCTGGAGCCTGCTGGTGACGGACACCACGCCGTCGACGCTGGTGGTCCGTGCGCTGGTCACCGCCCGCGACTCGGACGCGCTGTGGCAGGTGCGCTGCCGGGTCCGCGAACGGCTGGTCACCTGGCTGGCGGCCGAGCACCCGCACGCGCTGCCGCGGATCACCACCACGGCGGCGGCGCCCGCCGACCATCCCCTGGAGCCGGTCCGGCAGCGCACCGGCGAGGAGCACTGACCGCGCGGGGCCCGGCCCGTTCCCGGACCGGGCCCCGCGGCGCTCAGTCGTGGACCTCCGGCGTGCTGCGCAGGCTGCGCATGTCGAGCTGGCGCAGCACCCGGTCGACGATCTCCGGGTCGGCGCCCGGCTCGTTGCGGGCGGCGAGCACCTCGTGGCGCGCGGCGGAGAGCATCTCGTTCTGGATGCGCTGCACCTTCTTCATCCGGGTGATCCGCTTCTCGAAGTGCTCGCGCCGGTCGTCGTCGACGATGTCCGGCGAGATCCGCGCCCCGATGTCGTACGCGCGGCGGGCCAGCTGCTCGTTGATCTCCTCGGGCAGCTCCTCGACCTCCAGGATCTCCTTGAGGCGGTGCTTGGACGCCTTGATGACGCGGAGCGCCAGCGCCCGCTCCTGCTCCTCCTCCGCCTCCGTGTCGGCCTTCACCCGCAGCTTGCGCACCAGCCACGGCAGCGTCAGGCCCTGCACGATGAGGGTGGTGAGCACCACCGCGAAGGCGATGAAGAGGATCTCCTCACGCGCCGGGAAGTCCCCGCCGTCGTCGACGGTGTACGGGATGGCCAGCGCCAGCGCGACCGACGCCACCCCGCGCATCCCCGACCACCACATGATGAGCGTCTCCCGCCACGACATCGGGATGTCCTCGTCGATGTCGCGCCGTTTGTGCATCCGCTTCGCCAGCCAGGCGGCGGGCAGCAGCCACAGCAGCCGGACGACGACGACCACGGCGACGACGGCGGCACCGGCGCGCAGCAGTTCGGTCCAGTGGCCGGAGGCGGCGCCGACGACGTTGTGCAGCTCCAGGCCGATCAGCCCGAAGGCGACGCCGGTGACGAGGGTGTCGACGATCTCCCAGAAGGTGTAACCGGCCAGGCGGCCCATCACGTCGTCGGCGTCGACCGCGTACTCGGCGAGGAAGAGCGCGCAGGTCAGCACGGCGAGGACGCCGGATCCGTGGAACTCCTCGGCGATGACGTAGCCGACGAACGGGACCAGCAGCGTCAGGCCGATCTGGAGCGTGGGGTCGCCGAGTATGCCCATCAGCTTGTTGGCGATCCAGCCGACGACCAGGCCGACGGCGAGGGCGACGACGGCGGAGAGCACCAGGGAGCCGACGGCGCCGGGTGCGGAGAAGGTGCCGCTGACGGCCGCCGCGAGGGCGACGTGGTAGAGGACGATCGCGGTGACGTCGTTGAAGAGGCCCTCGCCCTCCAGGATGGAGACCATGCGGCGGGGCAGCCCCAGCTTGCCGGCGACCGCGGTCGCGGCGACCGGATCGGGCGGGGCGACGAGTGCGCCGAGCACCACGGCGGCGGCCAGCGGCATCCCCGGCACGACGGCTTGGGCGACCGCGGCGACCGCCGCGGTGGTGGCGAAGACCAGCGCGACGGCGAGCAGGAAGATCGGGCGGATGTTCGCCGTGAACTGGCGCCAGGAGGTGCGCTGGACCGCCGCGTAGAGCAGCGGCGGCAGCACCAGCGGAAGGATGTACTCGGGCGGGATGTCGACGTTCGGGACGAACGGCAGGAGCGCGAGGACACCACCGGCCAGGGTCATCAGCACCGGCGAGGGCAGGCCCAGCCGGTCACCGAGGGGGACCGTGACCACCGCCCCCAGGAGAAGCACGAACAGCAGGGCGAGCTGGTCCACGGGGTTACGCTCCGGGGTCGGGATCAATCACTTTTCGCCCCAAGCCTGCCATGCCCGGACAGAAAGCGGACGATCATCTTCCGCTGCCGATCCGGGCCCGGCACCCGACGGACCGTCAGGAACTCTCGTCCCGCACGGTGTCCAGCGCCCGCTGGAGATCTTCGGGATAGGCGCTCTCGAACTCGACCCAGCGGCCGTCCGAAGGGTGCTCGAACCCGAGCCGCACCGCGTGCAGCCACTGCCGGGTCAGCCCCAGCCGCTTCGCCATCGTCGGGTCCGCGCCGTACGTCAGGTCGCCGACACAGGGGTGACGGTGGGCGGACATGTGCACCCGGATCTGGTGGGTGCGGCCGGTCTCCAGCTTGATGTCGAGGAGGCTGGCGGCGCGGAACGCCTCGATGAGGTCGTAGTGGGTGACCGACGGCTTGCCCTCGGCGATCACCGCCCACTTGTAGTCGTGCTGCGGATGACGGCCGATGGGGGCGTCGATGGTGCCGCTCATCGGGTCCGGGTGGCCCTGGACCAGCGCGTTGTACCGCTTCTCCGGGACGCGCTCCTTGAACTGCCGCTTCAGCGAGGTGTAGGCGCGCTCGGACTTGGCGACGACCATCAGGCCGGAGGTGCCGACGTCCAGGCGGTGCACGATGCCCTGGCGCTCGGCGGCGCCGGAGGTGGAGATGCGGTACCCGGCGGCGGCCAGCCCGCCGATGACGGTGGTGCCGGTCCAGCCGGGGCTGGGGTGCGCGGCGACACCGACCGGCTTCATGATCACGACGATGTCGTCGTCGTCATGGACGATCTCCATGCCCTCGACGGGCTCGGCGACGATCTCGACCGGCGCCGCCGCCCGCGGCATCTCGACCTCCAGCCAGGCACCGCCGTGCACCCGCTCGGACTTCATCACCTCCGAGCCGTCCACCCGGACCTTGCCGGCGGCCGCCAGCTCGGCGGCCTTCGTACGGGAGAAGCCGAACATGCGGGCCAGCGCGGCGTCGACGCGCTCGCCCTCCAGGCCGTCCGGTACGGGCAGGGTGCGGATATCGGGAAGCGTGCTCACCCCACGAGTATGGCAGTCCGACCGGGGTGGCCCGCCCGGCGGCCGCGGGCGGGCGCCGGGGCCCCTTTCCCGGGGCGGTTCAGTCCTTGTGGACCGTGCCGTCCGGGTCCAGGCCGCGGAAGGAGAGGATCACGATCAGGATGCCGCCGCAGACGATCGCGGAGTCGGCGAGGTTGAAGACCGCGAAGTGCGCCGGGGCGATGAAGTCGACCACCGCGCCCTCGAAGACGCCCGGCGAGCGGAAGAGCCGGTCGGTGAGGTTGCCGAAGGCGCCGCCGAGCAGCAGGCCCAGCGCGATGGCCCACGGCAGGCTGTAGAGCTTGCGGGCGATCCGGAAGATCACCACGATCACCACCACCGCGATGATGGTGAGGAAGATCGTCAGCGCCTCCCCCATGCTGAACGCCGCCCCGCGGTTACGGATCACCTCGAACTGCAGCAGCGTCCCGATCACCTCGACCGGCGCATGGTGCTCCAGCTCCGCGACCACCAGCAGCTTGCTGCCCAGGTCCAGCAGGTACGCGACGAGGGCGACCAGCAGCAGGGCCGGGATACGCCGCTTGCCGCGGCTCTCGGCCCGCTCCGGCTCCGCCGGACGTCCCCCCTCCGAACCCGCGTCGGACTCCGCCCCGGAACCCGATCCGGATTCCGGCGTACCGGTGATGCGTTCCGCCTCTGCCACTGTGTGCGTCCCTCAGCCCGTAGCGTCCCCGCCAGGCCACGCCTGGCTGAGGAACGAGGGTACGACACACACCTGATCCGGCGCCGGGGCCGGGGGCACCCGGCGACAGCCGTACGCGGGGCGCGGCGGCCGGGCGCCGGACGGCCGCCAGGGGCAGGGGCCCGGCCACGCCCCGGCGCACGGCGGCCCCGCGCACGCCCCGGGCGGGACGCCGCCGGGGCGCCGGGGGCCGCCGCCCGCCCCGCGCCGCGTCAGCCCCGCCGCTCCTGTTTCTGCTTGCACTCCACACAGAGGGTGGCCCGGGGGAACGCCTGCATCCGTGCCTTGCCGATCGGGTTCCCGCAGTTCTCGCAGAGGCCGTACGTGCCCGCGTCCAGGCGGCCCAGCGCGCGTTCGGTCTGGAGCAGCATCTCGCGGGCGTTGGAGGCCAGCGCCAGCTCGTGCTCGCGGGTGATGTTCTTGGTGCCGGTGTCCGCCTCGTCGTCCCCCGCGCCGTCCCCGGAGTCGCGCATCAGCCCGGCGATGGCGTCCTCGGAGGCCACGATCTCGGCCCGCAGCCGTACCGTCTCCCCCAGCAGCCCGGTCCGCGCCTCGTCGACCTCCTCCGGGGTCCAGGGTTCCTCGCCCGGCCGGACGGCCAGGTCGTCGGGGGCGGCGGCCACGAGCGCCGTGGGTACCGCCGGGTCCGTACCGTGCGCCGCGGCCGCGGTCTTCTTCGCCACCACCGTCTTGGCTCCCGTCTTCCTCGCCGTCGCCTTCGCGGCGGTCGCCTTCTTCGCCGGGGCCTTGGCCACGGTCGTCCTGCGCGCCGTACTCTCCGTGGCCGCCGCCTTCTCGGCAGGGGCCTTCCTCGCCGCCGCCTTCTTGGCCGGGGCCTTCTTGACCGCCGCCTTCTTGGCCGGGGCCTTCTTCGCCGCGGTCTTCCGCGCCGCGGCCTGCTTCGCCGGGGCCTGCTTCTCCGGGGTGCCCGAAGTGGGCGCACCGGCCTCCTGGGGAGCGGCCGGACGTGCCGTACCGGGCTCCTCGGCGGGTGCCGTGCTCTTCTTCGCGGCGGACTTCTTCGCCACCATGGCCGCGACCCCTTCACATATGTGATTTAGTTCGCGAATCGTGACGGGAACGATAAATCGCCGCACGGGCCGCGGCAATGGGACGCACCGCCCGTACCCCCGCTCCGCCCCGCTCCCACCCCGCCGCCGCCCGGCACACCACGGCCCCGGCGGCCCGCCCGCCCCGGCCGCGTTCGGGTGGCCCCCCGCGGCCGGGGCCACCGGAAATCCGGTCGGTCACCGTCCCGGCCGCCCCGTACACTGGGCGCAGCGACAGGCGTCGATGGGACGAGTAGCGTCGTAGGCAGCCAGCAGCGATCCGGGGACGGTGGGAGCCCGGAGGCGTGCGCGACGTGAAGATCACCCCGGAGCCGCCGGAAGAAAGCCCGCGCAGCGCCGCGGGCGAGTAGAACCGGCAGCGCGACCCCAATGAGGGGGCGGTGGCAGGGCCACCGCCAAGGAGGGTGGTACCGCGGGAGCAGCGCTCTCGTCCCTCCGGACGGAGAACGCAGCAGGTGTCCGCCGGAGGAACCCGATGAGTGAGCAGCCGCAGTACCGCCAGGTGCCCGCGCAGGTCGACCTACCCGCCCTTGAGCACGCCGTGCTCGATTTCTGGCAGGAACAGAAGGTCTTCGCCCGCACCCTCCAGCAGTCCGAGGGCCGGCCCGAGTGGGTCTTCTACGAGGGCCCGCCGACCGCCAACGGCATGCCCGGCGCCCACCACATCGAGGCCCGCGTCTTCAAGGACGTCTTCCCCCGCTTCCGCACGATGCAGGGCTACCACGTCGACCGCAAGGCCGGTTGGGACTGCCACGGCCTCCCCGTCGAGCTGGCGGTCGAGAAGGAGCTGGGCTTCAACGGCAAGAAGGACATCGAGGCGTACGGCATCGCCGAGTTCAACGCCAGGTGCCGTGAGTCGGTGACCCGGCACACCGACGCCTTCGCCGAGCTGACGACCCGCATGGGGTACTGGACCGACCTCGACGCCCCGTACCGCACCATGGACCCCGACTACATCGAGTCGGTGTGGTGGTCGCTGAAGGAGATCTTCACCAAGGGCCTGCTGGTCGAGGACCACCGCGTCGCCCCCTGGTGCCCCCGCTGCGGCACCGGCCTCTCCGACCACGAGCTGGCGCAGGGCTACGAAACGGTCGTCGACCCGTCCGTCTACGTCCGGCTGCCGCTGACCTCCGGCCCGCTCGCCGGTGAGGCCGCCCTCCTGATCTGGACGACCACGCCCTGGACGCTGGTCTCCAACACCGCGGTCGCCGCCCACCCGGACGTCACCTACGTCGTCGCCACCGACGGCCAGGAGAAGCTGGTCGTCGCCGAGCCGCTGCTGGAGAAGGCGCTCGGCGAGGGCTGGACCGCCACCGGCCGGTCGTTCACCGGCCGCGAGATGGAGCGCTGGGCCTACCGCCGCCCGTTCGACCTCGTCGAGCTGGCGGGCGCCAACTTCGTCGTCAACGCCGAGTACGTCACCACCGAGGACGGCACCGGTCTCGTCCACCAGGCCCCGGCCTTCGGTGAGGACGACCTCAAGGTCTGCAGGAGCTACGGCCTGCCGGTGGTCAACCCGGTCCGCCCCGACGGCACCTTCGCCGAGGAGCTGCCGCTGGTCGGCGGCGAGTTCTTCAAGAAGGCGGACGAGGCGCTCGTCGCCGACCTCGACGCCCGCGGCCTGCTCTTCCGTCACCTCGCCTACGAGCACAGCTATCCGCACTGCTGGCGCTGCCACACCGCGCTGCTCTACTACGCGCAGCCGTCCTGGTACATCCGCACCACCGCTGTCAAGGACGCCCTGCTCCGCGAGAACGAGAACACCAACTGGTTCCCGGACTCCGTCAAGCACGGCCGGTTCGGCGACTGGCTGCAGAACAACATCGACTGGGCGCTGAGCCGCAACCGCTACTGGGGCACCCCGCTGCCCATCTGGCGCTGCGAGGAGGGCCACCTCACCTGCGTCGGCTCGCTCGCCGAGCTGACCGAGCTGACCGGCACCGACCAGTCCGGCCTCGACCCGCACCGCCCGTTCATCGACGCCGTCACCTTCGGCTGCACCCACGAGGGCTGCACGCTCACCGCCACCCGCGTCCCCGAGGTCATCGACGCCTGGTACGACTCGGGCTCGATGCCGTTCGCGCAGTGGGGCTACCCGTACCGCAACAAGGAGCTGTTCGAGAAGCGCTACCCGGCGCAGTTCATCTCCGAGGCCATCGACCAGACCCGCGGCTGGTTCTACACGCTGATGGCCGTCGGCACCCTCGTCTTCGACAAGTCGTCGTACGAGAACGTCGTCTGCCTGGGCCACATCCTCGCCGAGGACGGCCGGAAGATGTCCAAGCACCTGGGCAACATCCTCCAGCCGATCCCGCTGATGGACCAGCACGGCGCCGACGCGGTCCGCTGGTTCATGGCGGCCGGTGGCTCGCCCTGGTCCGCCCGCCGGGTGGGCCACACCACCATCCAGGAAGTCGTCCGCAAGACCCTGCTGACGTACTGGAACACCGTCGCCTTCCAGGCGCTCTACGCCCGCACCTCGAACTGGGCGCCGTCCGCCGCCGACCCGGCCCCCGCCGAGCGCCCGCTGCTCGACCGCTGGCTGCTCGGCGAGCTGAACACCCTCGTCGAGGGCGTCACCGAGGCGCTGGAGGCGTACGACACCCAGCGCGCCGGAAAGCTGCTGTCGTCCTTCGTCGACGACCTCTCCAACTGGTACGTGCGCCGCTCCCGCCGCCGCTTCTGGCAGGGCGACCCGGCCGCGCTGCGCACCCTGCACGAGGTGGTCGAGACGGTGACGCGGCTGATGGCGCCGCTGACGCCGTTCATCACCGAGCGGGTCTGGCAGGACCTCGTCGTACCGGTCACCCCGCAGGCGCCGGACTCGGTGCACCTGGCGTCGTGGCCGCTGGCCGACCCGGGGCTGATCGACCCGGAGCTGTCCACGCAGATGCAGCTGGTGCGCCGCCTGGTCGAGCTGGGCCGGGCCACCCGCGCCGAGTCCGGCGTGAAGACGCGTCAGCCGCTGTCCCGCGCGCTGGTCGCGGCGCACGGCTTCGCCGGTCTCTCCGACGACCTGCGCGCGCAGATCGCCGAGGAGCTGAACGTCACCTCGCTCGCCGCCCTCTCCGACATGGGCGGTTCGCTGGTCGACACCTCCGCCAAGGCCAACTTCCGGGCGCTGGGCAGGCGGTTCGGCAAGGGCGTCCAGGCGGTCGCCAAGGCGGTCGCCGCCGCCGACGCCGCGGCGCTCTCGCTGGCGCTGCGCGACGGTGAGGCCACGGTCGAGGTGGACGGCGAGACCGTCACCCTCACCCCGGACGAGGTGATCATCACCGAGACCCCGCGCGAGGGCTGGTCGGTGGCGTCCGACGCCGGTGCGACCGTCGCCCTGGACCTGGAGATCACCCCGGAGCTGCGCCGCGCCGGTCTGGCCCGTGACGCGATCCGCCTCATCCAGGAGGCGCGCAAGAACAGCGGTCTGGACGTCTCCGACCGGATCGCCCTGCGCTGGGAGACCGCCGACGGGGAGCTGCGCACGGCCCTGGCCGAGCACGCCGCCCTGATCTCCGACGAGGTGCTGGCGACCGCCTTCACCCCCGAGCGGGAAGCGGCCGACGACACCGCCGCCTACGGCGAGCTGTTCACGGACGAGCCCCTGGGCCTCTCCTTCCGCCTCCGCAAGGCGTGACCCCCGGCGGCTCCGGCCGCCGTACGCCACCGGGCCCCCGGCACACCGCGCGTGTGCCGGGGGCCCGGTGCTTTCCCCGTCCGGCGGGGCCGACCCCGCCCGGTGCGATTTCCGGCTCGGCGGGCCCGGGGCCGGTGCGATTTCCCGCCCGGCGTCGCCGCGCCACCCCGGGCCACCGCCCCCCGAAAGAGCGCCGCACGAACGGGGGACGCCGCACACCCACCGGCTGACGGCACCTCGGCTGACCGCCCTTCAGCGGGCCCCCGGAGGCGTCGGGGAGAGACCGTGGCCTTCCCCTGCCCCCCCGGCGACGCCCCCGAGACCGCAGGGCTCCCGCCCGGATCCCTGCCTCCCGCACACACAAAAGGGCCGGGCCCCGGGGGAACATCTCCCTCGGGGCCCGGCCCTGATTGCCGAACGTGTGTGACGCGGTGCGCCGGTCTACGTCAGTTGTCGTCCTCGTCGATGAGGAAGCCGCGCATCGGCGACGGCGCCTGCCCCATCGGCTGCGGGGCCTGCGGCCGGACCGGAGCCATCGGCTGCGTCATCGCGGGCGCCATCTGCTGCTGACCGCCGTACGACGGGCCGCCACCGGAGCTGCCGTTGTGGCTGCCCATCGACTGGGCGCCGCCCATGGTGTGGTTGCCACCGCCCATGGAACCCGCACCGGCCGACGCCATCGAGGGCGACGGCGGCAGCGACGCGGTCGCCGGGGTCCGCGGCGGGGCCAGCGAGTCGTCCGCCTGGTTCTCCAGCTGACGCAGCTGGCTCTCCAGGTACGACTTCAGGCGGGTGCGGTACTCGCGCTCGAAGCCGCGCAGGTCCTCGACCTTGCGCTCCAGCGTGGCGCGGGCGGACTCCAGGGAGCCCATCGCGACGCGGTGCTTCTCCTGCGCGTCCCGCTCCAGCGCGTCGGCCTTGGCGCGGGCGTCCCGCTCCAGACCCTCGGCGCGCGAACGGGCCTCGCCGACAATCTTGTTGGCCTCGGAACGGGCCTCCGCGATCGCCTGGTCGGCGGTCTGCTGCGCCAGCGACAGCACGCGTGCCGCGCTGTCACCACCGGGACCGCCCTGCTGCTGCCCACCCTGGGGCAGCTGCTGCGGACCGCCGGGGCCACCCATGGGGCCGCCACCCATCGGACCGCCGGGGCCCATCGGGCCGGGGCCGTGCGGACCGGCCTGCGGGCCGTGTCCACCGGGACCTGCGGGCAGCTGAGGTGCACCACCGGGAAGCTGGGGAGGGCCACCCATCCCCGGCTGCTGCGGCTGCACCGGCTGCGGACCCGATATGGCGGCGGGCACCGGTGCCCCTCCGCGCTGCTGCTGCTCCTGCTGCTGGTCGGGTCCCTTACGGAGACCCTGCTGCTGGTTCTGGGCAGCGGCTCGCGTGGCGGCGGCCAGCTTCGCGCGCAGATCCTCGTTCTCCCGCAGCAGACGGGTCAGTTCGGCTTCCACCTCGTCGAGGAAGGCATCGACCTCGTCCTCGTCATAGCCTTCTCGGAGGCGGACGGTTGTGAACTGCTTGTTCCGCACGTCCTCGGGGGTCAACGGCATCTCTACTTCACCTCAACGTAGTCGTCGGCAATCGGCAAGACCGTATCGTTCACACCAACAACACCGACCTCACGACGGTGATCAGGATGTATACGATGATCATCAATACGAAGAAGGACAGGTCAAGCGCCACGCCCCCGAGACGCAGCGGCGGGATGACCCGCCGCAGAAGCTTGAGTGGCGGATCGGTGATGGTGTAAGCGGCTTCGAGAATGACGACCATTGCCTTGCCGGGTTGCCAGGAACGGGCGAACTGGAACACGTAGTCCATCACCAGCCGGAAGATCAACACGATCAGGAAGCAGTACAGCGCGATGTAGATCACCTGCCCAAAGACATTCATCTTCGCGCGTCCCTCTCCCCTGATCCCTCGTGTCGGCCTCGCGGCCTCGGTGTGCCCGGTGTTGCGTCTCAGCTCTGGTTGAAGAACCCACCCTCTGCGATACGGGCCTTGTCCTCCGCCGTGACATCGACGTTAGCAGGCGACAACAGGAACACCTTCTGCGTCACGCGCTCGATGCTGCCGTGCAGACCGAAGACTAGCCCGGCGGCAAAGTCGACAAGTCGCTTCGCGTCGGTGTCGTCCATCTCCGTGAGATTCATGATCACCGGAGTGCCCTCACGGAAGTGTTCCCCGATGGTACGGGCTTCGTTGTAGGTCCGGGGGTGCAGTGTGGTGATGCGGTAAGGCTCCCGCTCGGACACAACTTTGGGCATGATCACCGGTGCGTTCTTCTCCAGATTCGGACGGTCGGGTGTGATGGATGCCACGGGGGCGATTCGGGCGGGTCGTCCGCTTTCCGCGGGCAGCGGAGTGGGCTCACGCTGCGCGGGCGGCTGAACGGATCTGACCGGCTCCTCCCGCTCCGGGCGTGTCTCCGGCTGCACTTGCTGCTGCTGCCGCCGTCCGCGGTCGGGCTCCGGATCGAGCTCGGGCTCGAACTCGTCATCGGGGTCGAACCCCCGGCCGTCGTACCCATCGTCCTCCACGAGGCCGAGGTAGACCGCCATCTTGCGCATCGCGCCGGCCATTCTCTGCGTCCTCCGCTCTGTGGTGGATCGGCTCCGTCACCGGGCGCCCTGGATCCACTGGGCCTGTCCCATTTCTTACGGGAATGACCATATTTTGTGCTGTGGTCCGACTTGCTTGGCGACGTTACCCGAGGCGTGGACGGACTCCGAGTACCGCAGTGCCGACGCGCACATGTGTCGCTCCGGCCGCCACGGCGTCCTCCAAGTCCGCACTCATGCCTGCCGACACCATGGTGGCAGCAGGATAAGCGGCGCGCAGGTCGGTTGAGATTTCCATGAGCCGCTCGAACGCGGCCCGTTGCCGCCCGGCGTACGGCCCGGCCAGCGGTGCGACCGTCATCACACCGTCCAGGCGCAGCCCTTGGGCGCCGTCGACCGCCGCGGCCAGCGCCGCGACACCGTCCGGCGCCACCCCGCCGCGGTCGCCCCGCTCCCCCGCCTCCGCGTCCAGGGCCACCTGGATCAGGCACCCCATCTCCCGCTCCGCACGCACCGCTTCCCTGGAGAGCGCGGTGACCAGACGGGCGCGGTCGACGGACTGGACGAGCCCGGCGTACCCGGCGACCGATCGGACCTTGTTGGTCTGCAATTGACCAACAAAATGCCAAGTCAGTGGCAGATCGGTACATTCGGCGGCTTTGGGCGCCGCGTCCTGATCGCGGTTCTCCGCCACCTGACGCACACCCAGCTCGGCGAGGAGCCGGACATCGCTCGCCGGGTAGGTCTTGGTGACCACGATCAGCGTGACCTCGTCCCGCCGACGCCCGGCGGCGTCGCAGGCGGCGGCGATGCGCTCCTCGACCCGCGCCAGATTGGCGGCCAGTTCCGTCTTCCGGTCCGTCACAACGCGCCGTCCAGCCATACGTAGCTCGCGAGCCGCCCGGTGGTGCGGTCGCGCCGATAGGAGAAGTGGTCCGCCGATTCCCTGGTGCAGATGTGGGAATCTTCACGGACCGGTACACCGGCGGCGGCGAGTTGGGCCGCGACTCCGGCGGTGACATCCACCGCCGGGGTGCCCCACGAGGTGGTCGCCCACGCCTCGGGGACCACGGCCGCCACCTCGTCCCGCAGCGCGGCGGGCACTTCGTAGCACCGGCCGCACACGGACGGTCCGGTGTGGGCGACGATCCGGTCGGGGCGAGCGCCCAGTCCGGTCATGGCGCGGACCGTTTCGGGCACCACACCGGCCACCATCCCGGGCCGCCCGGCATGCGCGGCGCCCACGACCCCGGCGACCGGGTCGGCGAGGAGTACGGGGGTGCAGTCGGCGGTGAGCACCGCGAGGGCCAGACCTCGCCGGGTGGTCACCACCGCGTCCACGCACGGGATGTCCCCGTCGCGCCACGCTCCGTCGACCACCGCGACGTCCTTGCCGTGCACCTGATTCATCCAGACCACGGAGTCCGGCGCGAGGCCCAGTTCGCGGGCCGCGCGGGCGCGGTTCTCGTGGACGGCCGCGGGGTCGTCGCCGACCGCGCCGCCGAGATTGAGCTGATCGTACGGAGCGGCGCTCACCCCGCCCCACCTGTCGGTGAAGGCGAAGTGCGCGCCGCTCGCGTACCGCTGTTGCCCTATCACTGCTGTGCTTCGGCTACTTCAGGAAGTCCGGGACGTCCAGCTCCTCGGCCGCGGTGTCCGAGTACGGACGGGCCGGGGGCACCTGCGGGGTGGTGGGCTGGGAGGACAGGACGTCACCCAGCGAGGAGGGCTCGACCGGGGTCGGCTCCTCGTCCCGCACCGGGACCGCACCGAGGCCGCCGAAGGACGACGAACGCGGCTCCGGCGGGGTGACCGGACGGCTCGGGGCCGGGGCCGGCTCCTCGCGCTTGGTCGAGGAGGAGCCGATGACCGTGTCGCGGCGGGCCGGCGGCTGACCGCCGTCGAAGCCCGCGGCGATGACGGTGACGCGCACCTCGTCGCCGAGCGCGTCGTCGATGACCGCGCCGAAGATGATGTTCGCCTCGGGGTGGGCCGCCTCGCTGACCAGCTGCGCGGCCTCGTTGATCTCGAAGAGACCGAGGTCGGAGCCGCCGGAGATGGAGAGCAGCACACCGCGGGCGCCGTCGATGGACGCCTCCAGGAGCGGCGAGGAGATCGCCATCTCCGCGGCGGCCACCGCGCGGTCGTCGCCGCGCGCCGAGCCGATGCCCATGAGCGCCGAACCGGCCTCCGACATCACGGACTTGACGTCGGCGAAGTCGAGGTTGATCAGGCCGGGCGTGGTGATCAGGTCGGTGATGCCCTGGACACCGGAGAGCAGCACCTGGTCGGCCGACTTGAACGCGTCCAACACGCTCACCTGGCGGTCCGAGATGGACAGCAGGCGGTCGTTGGGGATGACGATGAGGGTGTCGACCTCTTCGCGGAGGCTGGCGATGCCGTCCTCGGCCTGGTTGGCCCGCCGACGGCCCTCGAAGGTGAACGGCCGGGTGACCACACCGATCGTCAGGGCGCCCAGCGAACGGGCGATGTTGGCGACGACCGGGGCGCCGCCGGTGCCGGTGCCGCCGCCCTCGCCCGCGGTCACGAAGACCATGTCGGCCCCCTTGAGGACCTCCTCGATCTCCTCGCGGTGGTCCTCGGCCGCCTTGCGGCCGACGTCCGGGTTGGCGCCGGCGCCGAGTCCGCGGGTCATTTCGCGGCCGACGTCGAGCTTGACGTCGGCGTCGCTCATCAGCAACGCCTGCGCATCGGTGTTGATCGCGATGAACTCGACGCCCTTGAGCCCGACCTCGATCATCCGGTTGATGGCGTTCACGCCACCGCCGCCGATGCCGACGACCTTGATGACTGCGAGGTAGTTCTGCGGTGCTGCCACGTCGAAGGCCTCTCGCCTCGAGTTACGTGTCGCCGCCTCACATTCCTTGTGGACGCCGACTGATGCCGATGGGACGGTCCGTTTTGCCGACCCGAACCCTAACGTTGAAGTTTAGGGTTACTTGTATCCGTGTTCCTTGGAAGCAAAGTCCCTTTGGAACGAGACACTAAGTCGACAAGTGGCGCACGTTCAACGAACACGCCGAACCTCCCGTTTTTCTTTTCACCCTATGTGATCACCCGCGGTGATAGCCATCCAGGGTGCTGGCCTGCGACAACGGCAGTCAACTCCCGGACACCGCGGGTGCACTGGGAACGGATACGTCGAAGTGGTGTGCGTCACGCGCGGCTTTGAGAAGGGCGGTCAGTACCGCGGCCTTCCGGCGGCCGTGTTCGCCACTCCCCCACACCACCGTGCGCTTCCCCGTCAGTTCGAGCGTGATCGCATCGTACGACGTCACGCGCACGGTTTTGACCTGGTTGTGAAGGCTTTTGGGAAGATCTGACGCCACCTCGACCGCGGCCCGACGGAGCCGTGCCGGGCCGAAACGGTCCAGGCTCGGGGCGTCGTCGGCCGCCAGCTGAAGTGCGGGGACGCCTTTGGGCGGCGCGGGCACGGTCGCGAAACGGACACCTTCGGCGTCGACTTCGACGTACTTGCCGCCCTCCGGCATGACCAGTTCCGGTTCCCTCTCGGTCACCTTCAGGGCGATCGTGTGCGGCCAGGAACGGACCACGTCCACCGACTTGATCCGGGGCAGCCGGTGGCGGAGCCGGGCGGCGATGGCGTCGGTGCCGACCGACGCGAGGGGGGTGTGCAGCGGGACCTCGGCGGCGTCGACGACCTCACGGGCGGTCAGCACCCGGGTGCCGGACGCCTTGACGCCCGACACCCGCAGCCAGTCCGAGCCGTAGAAGGCCCAGATGCCGAAGCCGCCGAGGAGGAGCACCAGGATCAGAGTGATGATCAGACCGCGGCGTCCGGGACGGCGGAAAGGGAGGCGTGGCCACAAGCGCCGTCCGGCACGGGCCGGTTCGGCGGGGGCCCGGCCGGATGCCGGCGCCCCCTTGGTACCGCTACGGGCGGCGGTCGGTCCGGCCACGCTCCCCCTGCCTTTCGTCGTCTAGCTGTTCCGCTGGGCAATCGCCTCGTACACCATGCCGACGAGGAGTTCATCGGCGTCCCGGCGGCCGAACTCGGCGGCCGCGCGGGACATCTCGAACAGCCGGTGCGGGTCGGCGAGGACCGGCAGGACCGTGGACTGCACCCACTCCGGGGTCAGCTGGGCGTCGTCGACGAGGAGTCCGCCACCGGCGTTGACCACCGGCTGGGCGTTCAGCCGCTGTTCGCCGTTGCCGATCGGCAGCGGGACATAGGCGGCGGGGAGCCCGACGGCGGAGAGTTCGGCGACGGTCATCGCACCCGCGCGGCAGAGCATCATGTCCGCCGCGGCGTAGGCGAGGTCCATCCGGTCCACGTACGGTACCGGGACATAGGGGGGCATGCCCGGCATGTTGTCGACCTGCGGCAGTTCGTTCTTCGGGCCGACCGCGTGCAGGACCTGGATACCGGAGCGCTGGAGCGCCGGGACCGCCGCCTGGATGACCTCGTTGAGGCGGCGCGCGCCCTGGGAACCGCCGGAGACCAGCAGCGTCGGGAGGTTCGGGTCGAGCCCGAACGCCGCGCGTGCCTCGGGCCGGACGGCCGCCCGGTCGAGGGTGGCGATGGTGCGGCGCAGCGGGATGCCGACGTAGCGGGCGCCGCGCAGCTTGCTCTCCGGGGTGGAGACCGCGACATACTTGGCGTACCGGGAACCGATCTTGTTGGCCAGACCGGGGCGGGCGTTGGCCTCGTGGACGACGATCGGCACGCCCAGCCGCTTGGCGGCGAGGTAGCCGGGCAGCGCGACATAGCCGCCGAAGCCGACGACGCAGTCCGCCTTCGTCCGCTCCAGGATCTGCTCGGCCGCCTTGATGGTGCCGCGCAGCCGCCCGGGGACGGTGATGAGTTCGGGGGTGGGCTTACGGGGCAGCGGTACGGCCGGGATCAGTCCCAGTTCGTAGCCGCGCTCCGGGACGAGCCGGGTCTCCAGACCGCGTTCCGTGCCGAGTGCCGTGATCCCCACGGTCGGGTCCTGCCTCCGCAGTGCGTCCGCGAGGGCGAGCGCGGGCTCGATGTGGCCGGCGGTCCCCCCACCGGCGAGTACGACATGCACCGAAATTCACCGCTCTCCGGACGGTCGCCTCGTGACGCGCCGTCTCATCGTCTTCCATCTCACCCCGACCGACTTCCTTCCGGAACCCGGTCGCCGCGTGGCCTGCGCGGCCAGCGCCGCCCGTGCCGCGGGCTCGTCACGCGCGAAGGCGATCAGCAGCCCGACGGCGAACATCGACGGCAGCAGGGCGGAGCCTCCGTAGGAGAACAGCGGGAGCGGGACCCCGGCGATCGGCAACAGGCCGAGCACCGCACCGATGTTGACCATGGTCTGGGCCATGATCCAGGTGGTCACACCTCCCGCGGCGTACCTCACGAAGGGGTCCTCCGTGCGTCCGGCCACGCGGATACCCGCATAGCCTAGAGCCGCGAACAGGGCGAGTACCGACAGCGTCCCCGCCAGTCCCAGTTCCTCCCCGGTGATGGCGAAGATGAAGTCGGTGTGCGGTTCAGGGAGTTCACCCCATTTTTCCATACTCGCGCCGAGCCCGGAACCGAAGAGTCCGCCGGAGGCCAGCGCGTAGATGCCGTGCACCGCCTGCCAGCACTGGTCACTGGGCCCCGGATCGGTCGCACCGAGGCAGGCGAGACGGGACATCCGGTTGGCGCTGGTCTTGATCAGCAGGGCGCCGATGACCGCCGCGACGCCCAGCACCCCGGCGAACAGCCGGGTCGGGGCGCCCGCCAGCCACAGCAGTCCGAAGAGGATCGCCGTGAGAATGATCGCGGTGCCCATGTCGCCGCCGAGCATGATCAGCCCGAGCAGCAGGAAGGCGACCGGGATCAGCGGCACCAGCAGGTGTTTCCACTGCACCAGCAGCTTCTTCTCCTGCTTCCGGGCGAGCAGATCGGCGCCCCACAGGACGAGCGCCAGCTTCCCGAACTCGCTCGGCTGCATCTGGAAGGCGCCGCCGAGGTTGATCCAGTTCTGGTTGCCGTTGACCGCGACGCCGATCCCCGGCACCTGCACCAGACACATCGCGAACACCGAGACCGCCAGCAGCGGATAGGCGCACGCGCGGTGCAGCCGCACCGGCAGCCGGGCGGCGAGGTAGAGCAGCACCCCGCCGATGGCGGCGGCCATCAGCTGTTTACGGAAGAAGAAGCTCGGCGCGAGACCGGACTGCAGCGCCTTGATCTGCGAGGCCGAGTAGACCATCACCAGACCGAGGACGATGAGCAGCATGCTGCCGCCGAGGATCAGGTAGTACGCCGTCAGCGGACGGTCCCACGCCCGCCGCAGACGGGTGTGGAACCGCCGCGGGGCGCTACCGGTCGGGCGGCCGCCGCGCGGTGTGCGCGGGGTCCGCGGCGCACTCACGGTGCGCCGCGGACGCGGTGGCGCCGCCTTCGCCGATCGGGCCGTCATCTCGTCCCCTCCACAGTGCGGGCCGCAGATCCTCGACGGGAGCGGGACGAGCGGCTACCGGCCAGATGCGCTCAGGTCGCGCACCGCGTCGGCGAAGGCGTCGCCGCGCTTGTTGTAGTTCGTGAACATGTCCATCGAGGCGCAGGCCGGGGCCAGGAGCACCGTGTCGCCGGACTCGGCGAGGGCGGCCGCCTCGCGGACCGCCGCGGACATCGCCCCAGTGTCGGTCCGGTCGAGGTCGACCACCGGGACATCGGGGGCGTGTCGCGCCAGAGCTTCGCTGATCAGCGCACGGTCGGCGCCGATCAGCACCGCTCCGCGCAGCCTCCCGGCGGCGCCGCGCACCAGCTCGTCGAAGGTGGCTCCCTTGGCGAGCCCCCCGGCGATCCAGACGATGTGTTCATACGACGCCAACGACGCCTCGGCCGCGTGGGTGTTGGTCGCCTTGGAGTCGTCGACGTACGCCACCCCGGCGACGTCCGCGATGTGCTGGATGCGGTGGGCGTCCGGGTGGAACGCCCGCAGCCCCTCGCGGACCGCCGCGGGCCGCACCCCGTACGCCCGGGCCAGCGCCGCCGCCGCGAGGGCGTTGGCGATGTTGTGCGGGGCAGGCGGCGTGACGTCGGTGACCTCGGCGAGTTCCTGGGCCTGCTTCTGGCGGTTCTCGACGAAGGCGCGGTCGACGAGGATGCCGTCGACGACGCCGAGCTGCGAGGGGCCGGGGGTGCCGAGGGTGAAGCCGATCGCCCGGCAGCCCTCCTCGACGTCGGCCTCGCGGACCAGGTCCTCGGTCGCCTTGTCGGCCACGTTGTAGACGCAGGCGACGGTGTTGCCCTCGTAGATCCGGCCCTTGTCGGCGGCGTACGCCTCCATCGAGCCGTGCCAGTCGAGGTGGTCGGGGGCGAGGTTGAGGACCGCGCCGGAGTGGGCCCGTACGGACGGGGCCCAGTGCAGCTGGTAGCTGGAGAGCTCCACGGCGAGGACGTCGTAGCGCTCGGTGTCCTGGTCGAGGACGAGGTCGATGATCGGGGTGCCGATGTTCCCGGCGACCGTGGTGCGCAGGCCCTCGGCCTCCAGGATCGCGGCGAGCATCCGCACGGTGGTGGTCTTGCCGTTGGTGCCGGTGACCGCCAGCCAGTCGGCGGCGTCCGGCCCGCGCAGCCGCCAGGCGATCTCGACGTCGCCGACGACGTCCACCCCGGCCTCGGCGGCCGCGGTGAACAGCGGGCTGTCCGGCTTCCAGCCGGGCGAGGTGACGACGAGGCCGGTGCCCTCGGGGAGGGTGGCGCCGTCGCCGAGGCGGACGGTCACCGAACCGTCGGCGGCCTCCCGGGCCGCCCACTCCGTCAGCTCCGCGGCGGCGGCCCGCTGCCGCTCGCCGTCGCCGCCGTCCACGACCGTGACATGGGCGCCGCGACCGGCCAGGGCGCGGGCGGCGCTGCTGCCGCTCACGCCCAGACCGGCGACGGTGATGTGCGCGCCTGCGAATTCGGCGGTCACTTGGCGGCCTGCCAGCCGCCGTAGAAGAGGCCCAGGCCGACGATCACGCACATGCCCTGGATGATCCAGAAGCGGACCACGACAAGGACTTCGGACCACCCCTTGAGTTCGAAGTGGTGCTGGAGTGGCGCCATCCGGAAGACCCGCTTGCCGGTCAGGCGGAACGAGCCGACCTGGATGACCACGGACATCGTGATGAGGACGAAGAGGCCGCCCAGGACCGCCAGCAGCAGCTCGGTGCGGGAGCAGATCGCGAGACCGGCGAGGGCGCCGCCGAGCGCCAGCGAACCGGTGTCCCCCATGAAGATCTTGGCGGGCGAGGTGTTCCACCACAGGAAGCCGAAGCAGGCACCCATCAGGGCGGAGGCGACGACCGCGAGGTCGAGCGGGTCACGCACCTCGTAGCAGCCGGGGCCCGCGGTGATCGCGTTGGCGCAGGACTCCTGGTGCTGCCAGATGCCGATGAAGGTGTACGCGCCGAAGACCATCACGGAGGCGCCGGTGGCCAGACCGTCGAGGCCGTCGGTGAGGTTCACGCCGTTGGACATCGCCAGGATCATGAACAGCGCCCAGATGACGAAGAGCACCGGGCCGATCTGCCAGCCGAAGTCCTGGGTGAAGGAGAGCCGGTCGGAGGCCGGGGTCGCGCCGCGCAGGTCGGCGAATTGCAGCGAGAGCACCGCGAAGGCGATACCGACGATCAGCTGACCGGCCATCTTCGCCTTGGCCCGCAGACCCAGCGACCGCTGCTTGACGATCTTGATGTAGTCGTCGAGGAAGCCGACCAGGCCCATGCCCGCGAAGAGGAAGAGGACCAGCACACCGGAGAAGGTCGGGTCGCTGGAGGTGATCACCTTCGTCAGGGCGTACGCGATGATCGTGGCCAGGATGAAGGAGATACCGCCCATGGTGGGCGTGCCCTTTTTGCTGCCGTGGGTACGGGGGCCGTCATCGCGGATGAACTGCCCGTAGCCCTTCTTGGCCAGCAGCTTGATCAGCAGCGGGGTACCGATCAGGGTCAGGAAGAGCCCGATCATTCCGGAGAAGAGGATCTGCTTCATGGAGTTCATCGGGTCGCGGACCCGCTCTCGGCGCCCTGTACGCCCTCGTCCAGCAATGCCGCCGCGACCCGTTCGAGCCCCACCGACCTGGACGCCTTCACCAGCACGACGTCCCCCGGACGCAGCTCGCTGCGCAACAGGTCGACCGCCGCCCGCGTGTCGGACACGTGCACCGACTCCTCACCCCACGAACCCTCGTTGTAAGCGCCCATCTGCAGCCAGGCGGCTTCCCTGCCACCGACCGCCACGAGCTTGCTGACGTTGAGTCGGACGGCCAGGCGTCCGACCGCGTCGTGTTCGGCGAGGGCGTCCTCGCCCAGCTCGGCCATCTCTCCGAGCACCGCCCACGTGCGCCCGCCCCGCTCCTTGCCGGCTTCGCCCATCGCGACCAGCGCTCGCAGCGCCGCTCGCACGGACTCGGGGTTCGCGTTGTAGGCGTCGTTGACGACCGTCACGCCGTCCGCGCGCTCGGTGACCTCCATCCGCCAGCGGGAGAGCGTGCCGGCTTCGGAGAGCGCGGTGGCGATCTCGTCCACGGACATGCCCGACTCGTGGGCGACGGCGGCCGCGGCGAGCGCGTTCGACACGTGGTGCTCACCGTACAGCCGCATGGTCACCTCGCTGCACCCGGAGGGTGTGTGGAGCGTGAAGGCGGGCTGTCCCAGGCCGGTCAGCCGGACGTTCTCGGCACGGATGTCGGCCTCCGGCGCCTCGCCGAAGAGGACCGTACGGGCCTCGGTGCGGTGCACCATCGCGCGGACGTAGGGGTCGTCGGCGTTGAGCACCGCGACACCGCCCTCCGCCGCGGTCGGCAGCGCCTCGACCAGTTCGCCCTTTGCCAGCGCAATCTGCTCGCGACCGCCGAACTCGCCGATGTGCGCGCTGCCGACGTTGAGGACCACCCCGATCCGCGGCGGGGTGAGCGCCGCGAGATAGCGGATGTGGCCGACGCCGCGGGCGCCCATCTCCAGGACGAGGTGACGGGTGCTCTCGTCGGCGCGGAGCGCGGTGAGCGGCAGCCCGATCTCGTTGTTGAGGTTGCCCTCCGGCCAGACCGTCGGGCCGTTGCGCCGCAGCAGCTGGGCGATCAGGTCCTTGGTGCTGGTCTTCCCGGCGGAGCCGGTGAGGGCGACGGCATTGGTGCCCAGACGGCCGACGACGGCGCGGGCGAGGGCGCCGAGCGCGGCGGTGACGTCGTCGACGACGATCGCCGGGACGCCGACCGGGCGGGCGGCGAGCACCGCGGTGGCGCCGTCGGCGACCGCACCGGCGGCGAAGTCGTGGCCGTCGGCCCGTTCACCGGCGAAGGCCACGAAGAGGCTGCCGGGGCGTACCGCACGGGAGTCCTGCACGACCGGGCCGGTGACCCGCAGCTGCAGGTCCGGTATGTCGTGCGGCTGCCCGCCGGTGATGCTCGCGATCTCGGCGAGGGTCAGGGAGATCACAGGTCACCCCCGGCGAGCGGCGGAAGATACCAGCGGAAAGGTTGTGCGCGCATGGCGGTGTGTCATCCCTGGTGGTTCGGCTGTTGCTCGGACTGCGAGGTCTCGATGGCCTCACGCAACACCTGACGGTCGTCGAAGGGGCGGACCACTCCGGCGATGTCCTGGCCCTGTTCGTGGCCCTTACCGGCGACGATCACGGTGTCGCCCGGTTCGGCGCGGGCGACGGCGGCGGCGATGGCCGCGCCGCGCTCTTCCTCGACGAGGACGGTGCCGCGCTCGTGGATCGGGACCTCGGCGGCGCCCGCGAGCATGGTGGCGAGGATCGCCAGCGGATCCTCGGAACGCGGGTTGTCGGAGGTCAGTACGGCGGTGTCGGCGAGGCGGGCCACCGCTGCGCCCATGGGGACGCGCTTGTGCGGGTCACGGTCGCCGCCGCAGCCGAGGACGGCGTGCAGCTTGCCGTCGGTGACCTTGCGCAGCGCCCGCAGAACCGATTCGACGGCGTCGGTCTTGTGCGCGTAGTCGACGACGGCGAGATACGGCTGACCGGCGTCGATGCGCTCCAGACGGCCGGGGACGCCGGGGACGGCCGCGACGCCGTCGGCGGCGGTCTGCGGGTCGAGCCCGGCGACGACCAGCGCGGTGATCGCGGCGAGCGCGTTGGCGACGTTGAACGGACCGGCGAGCGGCGAGGCGGCCCGCAGCTTCTCGCCGTTCGGGCCGTGCACGGTGAAGGTGGAGCCGAGCGCGCCGATCTCGACGTCGGCGGCGCGCCAGTCCGCGTCCGGGTGGCCCTCGGCGGAGAAGGTGGTCACCGGGACCTCGGAGAGGCCGCGGGCCAGCCGCTTGCCGTACTCGTCGTCGAGGTTGACGACACCGGCGCGGCTGCGGGCGCGGGTGAAGAGCCGGGCCTTGGCCTGGAAGTAGTCCTCCATGCCGGAGTGGAACTCCATGTGCTCCGGGCTGAGGTTGTTGAAGACGGCGACGTCGAAGACGCAGCCGTCGACCCGGCCGAGGACCAGCGCGTGGCTGGAGACCTCCATGGCGACGGAGCGGACGCCCCGCTCACGCATGACGGCGAAGAGCGCCTGGAGGTCGGTGGCCTCGGGGGTGGTCCGCTCGGACTTGATGCGCTCGTCGCCGATGCGGGTCTCGACGGTGCCGATCAGCCCGGTCAGCGCGCCCTTGCCGTCGGCGGCGGCCGCCGCCTTGAGCCCGCCCTCCCGTCGCCCGCCACCGCCCACACGGGACAGCGCTGCGCGCAGGCCGCCTTCCATCAGGTACGCCGTGGTGGTCTTGCCGGAGGTCCCGGTGATGCCGATCTGGAGGAGGTCCTCGCCCGGCGCGCCGTAGATGGAGACGGCCAGGGCGCCCATCCGGGCGCGCGGGTCCTCGGTGACCAGGACCGGCAGGCCCGTCCCGGCGGCGCGCTTCTCGCCCGTCGGGTCGGTCAGGATCGCCGCGGCGCCGAGGTCGGCGGCCTGGGCGACGAAGTCGGCGCCGTGCAGACGGGCCCCGGGCAGTGCCGCGTAGACGTCACCGGGGCGTACCGCCCGGGAGTCATGGGTGATGCCGGTGACCTGGACGTCTGCCGCGTCGGGAGCGGTGGTGCCCAGCTGCTCGGCGAGGACCGCCAGAGGGGTGGGACGGACCTCCTCGGGGCGGGGCGCTCCCGGGTACGTTCCGGAGGCGTCCTTCTGGGCGTTGGGGGACTGTTCAGCATGTGACACGGCGGTGAGCGTACCGGGCGCGGCGGCTCCGAGGCGAAGCGAGGGCTCCGGGCGGGGGCGGTGCGCCGGCTCGGGTGTTCCGTGGGGAGTGATGGTCGTCACGGCGATGTTGCCTCGATTTCAGTCGCCTGGCGTGAAGGTGACGGGCAGCCTCGGGGGCGTGCTGCCGCTGGGCGGGACCTGCAGGGTCTTGAGCGCGAACTTCATCACCTGCTGGTAGACGGGGCCGCAGACCTGGCCGCCGAAATAGCTGCCCTTGGTGGGGTTCTGGACCGCGCAGTAGACGGTGATGCGGGGGGTGTCGGCGGGGGCGAAACCGGCGAAGGAGGCGGTGTAGCCGTGGTAGCGGCCGGTCTTGGGATCCACCCGGTTGGACGTGCCGGTCTTGCCGCCCACGCGGTAGCCGTCGATCTTCGCGGCGGCGCCGGTGCCCTCGCGGTCGTCGACGACGGATTCCAGCATGGTGGCGAGCTGCCGGGCGGTCTTGGCGCTCACCACGCGGTTCTTCTCCGGGGCGGGCGACGGGCGGTAGTGGCCGTCGGGGCCGGTGGTGCCGCGTACGAGGGTCGGGGCGATGCGCTCGCCGCCGTTGGCGATGGTGGAGTAGACGGAGGCGGCCTGGACGGCGTTGAGGGAGAGGCCCTGGCCGAACGGGATCGTGTACTGCTGCGAGGTGTTCCAGTCCTGCGGCTTGGCCAGGATGCCGTCGGTCTCGCCGGGGAAGTTGAGCCCGGTGGGGCGGCCGATGCCGAACTTGTCGAGGTACGAGTGGAGCACCCGGTTGGCCTCGGGCTGGGTCTTCCCGAGCTGGCCGGTGGCGAGGATGGTGCCGATGTTGCTGGACTTGGCGAGGACGCCGTTGAGCGTCAGGTGCCAGGTGTCGTGGTCGACGTCGTCGGCGAAGAGCCGGTCGCCGCGGTGCAGCCGGTTGGGGACGGTGACGCGGGTCGCGGGGGTGGCGGCGCCCTCCTCCAGGACGGCGGCCATCGACATGAGCTTGCTGGTGGAGCCCGGTTCGTAGGCGTCGGTGAGGGCGGCGTTGCCGAGGGCGGCGGGGTCGGCCCGGTCGAGGTGGTTGGGGTCGAAGCCGGGGGCGTTGGCGAGGGCGAGGATCTGGCCGGTGCGGGTGTCCTGGACGACGACGTAGCCGCGGTCGGCCTTGGACTTGGTGACCTGCTCGGTGATGGCCTTCTGCGCCTCCCACTGGATGTCGCGGTCCAGGGTGAGACGGACGTCGGTGCCGGGGACGGCGGGGTGTTCCTGGGTATCGGCGGTGGGCACCCGGCGGCCGCCGGACTGGGCGTAGACGAGCTTGCCGTCCTTCCCGGCCAGCTCCTTGTTCAGCTGGGCCTCCAGCCCGCCGCCGCCCCGGCCCTCGCTGTTGACGAAGCCGAGGACCCCGGCGGCGAGGGCGTCGTTGGGGTAGACGCGCTTGCTGTGCCGGTCGGCGAAGATGCCGACGAGGACGTTGGGGGCGGGCGCCTTCTTCGGCGCGGCGGCCGCCTTCTTGTCCTGCTCCGCCCGCATGTCCTTGATCTTCTTCCAGACCTGCGGGGTCTGCTGCCGGGCGAGGACGACGTACCGGGAGGAGGGCTTGGAGAGCTTGGTGACGAGGGTGTCGCGGCTCTCGCCGAGGACCGGCGCGAGCAGCGCGGCGGCCCGCTCCGGGGCATCCGCGATCTTGGTCTTGTCGGGCGCCAGCAGGCTGGGGTCGGCGGTGATGTCGTACGCGTCGACGGTGGTGGCGAGGTCGGTGCCGGAGCGGTCGGTGATGGCGCCGCGCTCGGCGGCCAGGGTCACCGGGACGTAGCGGTTGACGTTGGCCTTGGCGGCGTACGCGGCGGCGTCGACGGCCTGCACCTGGAAGAGGCGGACCACGAAGACCAGCATCACCAGCGTCAGCGCGAGGGCGACCAGCCGCAGCCGGGGCCGCGGGCTGCCCAGCCGGAGCGCGGGCGCGGGCCGCGGGGCCGGGCGCCGCGGCGGCGTGGCCTTGGCGGGGCGGCGGGCGGCCGGGGGGCGGCCCGCGGCGGCGCGGCCGTTCTTCGGTGCGGGTCGGCCGCCCTTCGGCGTGGGACGGCCGCTCCTGGGTGCGGGGCGGCGGGCGCCGCCGCTCTGTGCAGGGCGCGGGACGCGGCGCCGGGGGTCCTTGGGCGCGGTCATGACACAGCCCTCCGGTGCGGGGCGCCGGTGCCCGTGGCCACCGGGGGCCGCGGGTCTCCTGCGCCGTACGGCTGGGGGGCCTGGTACGTCACCGGGGTCACCTGCCGGAGGTCGTCGGGGCGGGGGCGGTCGCGGCGGACGGCGGAGCGGTGCGGCCGTCCGGGGGCGGTGAGCCGGGCGGGGCGGTCGGCGCGGGGGCACCGGACGTACCGGGTGCGGGGGCGCCCGGGGAGGCCGTCGCGCCCGGGGGCGCGGTGGCGCCCGGGGAGGCGGCGGCGCCGAGCGCCCCGGGGAGCGACGGACCGGCCGGGGCGTGCAGCGGGTGCGGCTTCTCGGTCGCCTCGCTGGGCCTGCCGCGGACCGTGCCGTCCGGGGCGAGGAACGCCGGGTTGCCGCCCGGCACCATGCCCAGCTCCCGGGCGCGCCGTTCCAGGGCGCCCGGGGCGGAGACCGCGTCCACGGCCTGCTGGAGTTCTTGCTGGTCGTCGGTGAGTTCGTCGGTCCGCTTCTCCAGCCGGCTCAGCTCGAACGAGCCCTGGTTGAGCGCGGAGTTGAGCAGCAGCAGGGCGAGCAGCCCGGAGCCGAGGAGGACGACGACTAGCAGAACGAAGGGCGTTCGCGCGGCGGAACTGCTCCCGCCGGGGAACAGCGCCGCGAGACGGGAGGGCCCCTTCGGCGAACGCCCCCGGGGGGTCACGCGATGTCCTCACGGATGCGTTCGGCACCGCGCAGCCGGGCCGGGGCCGCCCGCCGGTTCTCGGCGACCTCTTCCTCCGTGGGGAGTTCGGCGCCCCGGGTGAGCAGCTTCAGCCGCGGCTGGAACTGCTCGGGGACGACGGGCAGGCCGGGCGGCGCGGTGTTGGCGGCACCGGCGGCGAAGACCTGCTTGACGATCCGGTCCTCCAGCGAGTGGTAGGCGAGGACCGCGATCCGGCCGCCGACCGCCAGCGCCTTCACCGCTGCGGGCACCGCCCGCTCCACGCTCGCCAGCTCGCCGTTGACCTCGATGCGCAGCGCCTGGAAGGTGCGCTTGGCGGGGTTGCCGCCGTGCCGCTTGGCGGCCTGCGGCAGCGCGTCACGGATCAGCTCGACCAGCCGGGCGCTGTTGTGGAACGGCTCCTTCGCCCGCTCGCGCACCACCGCCTCGACGATCCGCTTGGCCTGCTTCTCCTCCCCGTAGGAGCGCAGGATCCGCACCAGCTCCCCGGGGGCGTAGGTGTTGAGGACGTCGGCGGCGCTGATGCCGGTCGTCTGGTCCATCCGCATGTCCAGCGGCGCGTCCTGTGCGTACGCGAAGCCGCGGTCGGCCTCGTCGAGCTGCATGGAGGAGACGCCGAGGTCGAAGAGGACGCCCTGGACCCGGGGCACGCCGAGGCGGTCGAGGACCTCGGGGAGTTCGTCGTAGACGGCGTGCACCAAGGTGGCGCGGTCGCCGTACGGGGCGAGCCGTTCACCGGCCAGGCGGAGCGCGGACGGGTCGCGGTCGAGGGCGATGAGCCGGGCGGCGGGGAAGGTGGCGAGCAGCGCCTCGCTGTGGCCGCCGAGGCCGAGGGTGCAGTCGACGACGACGGCACCCGGCTCGGCGAGGGCGGGGGCGAGCATGTCCAGACAGCGCCGGAGCATGACGGGGACGTGGCGGGTGTTGCCGCTCATGCGCGGACCCCGCTTCGCCGGGCGGACCCGCAGCCGGGGCGGGCGCACCTCTTTCTGATTCGCTCGCTGCGCTCGCTCATAAGCCTTCCGATGGGTGAGCGGCAGGTGGGTCCCCGGCCGCTGGCGGGGTGCCGCACGTACCGCTTGGTCCCCGCCCGCTCTGAAGGGGAAGTGGCTCTCCGGCGACGGGAATTGGCGTCGGAAGGCCGCTGGAGCGGGAGGAGGCCGAACCGCACGTGTGGTGGACACGCGAGGGCTTCGGGGACCGAGGAGAGCGTCACGCCTCCCACTTCGCGCCACTTTAGTCCACCGCCATCCCCGGTCAATCAACCGGTTCCGCGCGTCCCGGAGCGGCTGTTCGGGCCCCCGCTCACCCGAACGGGGGCCCCGTAACGCTCCATGTGGATTACGTCACAAGGGGTGATGTCACCCGCTATGACCGCTCCCAGGTGCGGCCGGATCCGGCCGCCAGGGCTACGGTGAGGCCATGTCCATATCTGCCTCACAGTCGCCCTCCCCGGCCGCCGACGGCACCGCGCCCGCCGGGACCACCGTCACCGACCGCCTCGTCGCGGCGAACGCGGAGTACGCCGAAGCGTTCGGCGACCCCGGCATGGATGCCCGGCCGGTCCTGAAGGTCGCCGTCGTGGCCTGCATGGACGCCCGCCTCGACCTGCACGCGGCGCTCGGTCTGGAGCTGGGTGACTGCCACACCATCCGTAACGCGGGCGGTGTGGTCACCGACGACATCATCCGTTCCCTGACCATCAGCCAGCGCGCGCTGGGCACCCGTTCGGTGGTGCTCATCCACCACACCGACTGCGGTCTGCTGGGTCTCACCGAGGACTTCCGTCACGATCTGGCGGCCGAGGTGGGCCAGCGTCCCACCTGGGCGGTCGAGGCGTTCAAGGACCTCGACGAGGACGTCCGCCAGTCGATGGAGCGGGTGCGCACCTCGCCGTTCCTGCTGCACAAGGACGACGTCCGCGGCTTCGTCTTCGACGTCACCACCGGTCTGCTGCGGGAGATCTTCCCCCAGCGCTGACCTCGCGCCACCGCCGGGTGCGGGACATCTGTCCCGTGCCCGGCTTCGTGCTGCCCGCACACGGCCGGACCCGGCGTCACCCGCCGGGGCGAAACGCCGTCAGTTGTCCACAGGCCATGACGTGGAGTGCGCGCGGCGGTGAGAATGCGGGGGTGGCGTCGCCGCGGCCCCGGCCGGGTGCGACGCCGCATCCGGGGGCGGGCCGGGCCGTACGGAAGGCGCCGGTCCGGTGATGAGGAATCCTCTGTTCAGCGCGGGCACGGGGAAGGGCCGAGGAGGGCCGGTGACGACGTATGACGAGCGAGCGAGCCTCGTTGATGTGACCACCACTGCCGATCGGGTGCAGCGGTCGGTCGAAGGTGTCATCGAGGGCAAGCCGGAGGTCGTACGGCTGGCGCTCACGGTGCTGCTCGCCGAGGGGCACCTGCTCATCGAGGACGTGCCGGGCGTCGGCAAGACGATGCTGGCCAAGGCGCTGGCGCGGTCCCTGGACTGCTCGGTGCGGCGCATCCAGTTCACCCCGGACCTGCTGCCGTCCGACATCACCGGGGTCGGCGTCTTCGACCAGCAGAGCAAGGAGTTCGAGTTCAAGCCCGGCGCGATCTTCGCCCAGTTCGTGATCGGCGACGAGATCAACCGCGCCTCCCCCAAAACCCAGTCGGCGCTCCTGGAGTCCATGGAGGAGCGGCAGGTCACGATGGACGGGCGGACGTACGACCTGCCCAGCCCGTTCATGGTCGTCGCCACCCAGAACCCGGTCGAGATGGAGGGCACCTACCCGCTGCCCGAGGCGCAGCGGGACCGCTTCATGGCCCGGGTGTCCGTGGGCTATCCGAGCCCCGCGGCCGAGCTGCGGATGCTCGACGCGCACGGCGCCGCCTCGCCCCTGGAGGAGCTGCGCCCGGTGGCGCGCGCCCAGGAAGTGGACCGGCTGACCGCGGCGGTGCGCGCCGTCCATGTGGCCGAGGCGGTGCGCCGGTACGCCGTGGAGCTGGTGGCGGCCACCCGCGCCCATCCGGACCTGCGGCTGGGCGCCTCCCCGCGGGCGACGCTGCACCTGGTGCGCGCGGCGAAGGCGTCCGCGGCGCTCGCCGGGCGGGAGTACGTCCTGCCGGACGATGTGCAGGCGCTGGCCGTCCCGGTCCTGGCGCACCGGCTGCTGCCGACCTCCCAGGCACAGCTGAACCGCCGCGGCGCCGAGCAGATCGTGCTGGAGATCCTGCACCGCGTCCCGGTGCCGGACCCGGCGCGGCAGGCCCGGGCGGACGCCCCGGACCGCCGCCCGCCCGGCCTCCGGGAGCGGTGATGTCCGACGGGAGCGAGGGCGCCGGGCGGGGCGGGCTGCGGGTGACCTTCGCCGGGCTGACGACGCGCGGCCGGTCGTTCCTGGCCGCCGGGGTCGCCGCCGCGGTCTGCGCCTATCTGCTGGGCCAGGCGGATCTGCTGCGGGTGGGGCTGCTGCTGGCCGCGCTGCCGCTGGTCTGCGTCCTGGTGCTGCACCGCACCCGCCACCACGTCGCCGCGCACCGCACCCTCGCGCCCGCCCGGGTGCCGGTGGGCGCCGAGGCCCGGGTGCGGCTCTCGGTGGAGAACCTCTCCCGGCTGCCCACGAGCGTCCTGATGCTCCAGGACCGGGTCCCGTACGTGCTCGGGCCGCGGCCGCGGTTCGTGCTGGACCGCGTCGAGGCGGGCGGGCACCGGGAGGTGTCGTACCGCGTCCGGTCGGACCTGCGGGGGCGTTTCCCGCTCGGGCCGCTGGAGCTGCGGTGGGCGGACCCGTTCGGCATGTGCGAGCTGGCCTGCGCCTTCGGCGCCTCGGACACGCTGACGGCGGTGCCCCGTACGGAGCCGCTGCCGCCGGTGCGGATGGCCGGGGAGACGGCCGGGTTCGGCGACGGGCGGCGGCGTTCGGCGGCGCTGGCGGGCGAGGACGACGTCATCCCGCGCGGCTACCGCCACGGCGACGATCTGCGCCGCGTCCACTGGCGGTCCACGGCGCGCCACGGCGAGCTGATGGTGCGCCGGGAGGAGCAGCCGCGGCGGACGCGGTGCACGGTCCTGCTCGACACCCGGGAGGCGGCCCACCGCGGCACCGGCCCGGAGTCGGCGTTCGAATGGGCGGTGGCGGCCGCCGCGTCCACCGCGACGCATCTGCTGGAGCGCGGTCTCCCGGTACGGCTGCTGACGGACACCGGCACCTCGGTGCCCGGCCCGGAGGGCACCGCCGCCGGTCCGGGCGGCACGGACCCCGGTGAGGCGGCTGGGCTGCTGCTGGACGTCCTCGCCGTGGTGGAGCCGTCCGGGCAGCCGGACCTCTCGGCGGCGTACGAGGCGCTGCACGGCGAGGGGCTGCTGATCGGCTTCTTCGGGGAGCTGGACGAGGCGGCGATCGAGGCGGCGGCGCGGATGCGGCAGCGCAGTGCGGCAGCGGTCGCCTTCGTCCTGGACGGCGACGCCTGGGCCCAGCACTCCTGGCAGGCGCGATCCGGCGCCCGTCCGGGGCGGCTCGACGACCGGCTGCGGATGCTCCGCGAGGTGGGCTGGACGGCGCTGCCGGTGACACCGGGCGCCTCGCTGCCCACGCTGTGGCGGGCGGCCGACGGTGCGGGCGGCATACCCTCCGAGGGCCCCTGGGCGGGCGCGGCGGCCACGCCGTACGCCCCGGCGGACCCGGACGGCGCGGCAGCGGGGGCGGGGAGCGGCACATGAGGCGGGACGGGCGAGCGGGAGGGTGCGGATGACCGGGCGGGGACCTGCCCTGTGGGCGGCGGTGGCGACGCTCTGCGCGTCCTGCGCGCTGGTGCCGTTGGTCGATCCGGTCAGCTGGATGGTGCAGGCGGCACTGCTGGTGGCGCTGGTGACGGCGGCGGGTGCCGGGGCGCGGCGGCTGCCGTGGCCCCGGCCGGTGGTCGTGGCGGCCCAGGTCGTGGTGGCGGTGTTGACGCTGACCGCGCTGTACGCGGGCGGGCAGGCGCTGCTCGGGGTGGTGCCGGGCCCGGACGCCGTCGCGGAGCTGGTCCGCCTCGGGCGGTCCGGGGTCGCGGATGTGAGCCGGTACGCCAGTCCGGCGCCGCTCACCCCGGGCATCCGGCTGCTGCTGGTCGGCGGCGTGACGCTGGTCGGCCTGGTCGTGGACGCGCTGGCGGTCACCTACCGCAGCGCCGCGCCCGCCGGGCTGCCGCTGCTGGCGCTCTACTCGGTGGCCGCGGGGCTGACCACGGGCGGCACGGGCTGGCTGTGGTTCCTGATCTCCGCCGCGGGCTATCTGCTGCTCCTGCTGGCCGAGGGCCGCGACCGGCTGTCGCGGTGGGGCCGGGTCTTCGGCGGCACGACCGGCCGGGTCCCCCGCTGGTGGCCGCGGCGCGGGAAGGCGGCGTCCGGGCCCGCTCCGGCGCCGGTGCGGCACGGGCGGCGGATCGGCGCGCTGGCGCTCGGCGTCGCCGTCGCCGTCCCCGCCGCGCTGCCGTCGCTGGGCACCGGGCTGCTCGGCACGGGCGGCCGGGACGGCGGCTCCGGCGGCGGCACCATCTCGGCCGTCAACCCGCTGGTCTCCCTCCAGAACAGCCTCAACCAACCCGAGGACAAGGAGGTCCTCAACTACCGCACCACGGCGGGCGACACCCGCGATCTGTATCTGCGGATCGTGGCGCTCGACCAGTTCGACGGCACCGCCTGGAAGCCGTCCGAGCGGACGGTGACCGACGTCCCCGAGCAGCTGCCGCGGCCCGCGGGCCTCTCCCCGGAGGTCGCCACCACCCAGGTCAACACCTCGATCTCGACCGCCGAGTGGTACGGCCAGAACTGGCTGCCGATGCCGTTCCCGGCGTCCCGGGTCGGCATCGCCGGGCGGTGGCGCTTCGAGGAGCAGGGCCGCACCCTGGTCGGCGACCGCGGCCAGAACACCCGTGGCCTGCAGTACCAGGTGGAGAGCCTGCGGGTGCGGCCCACGGCCCGGCAGCTCGCCGAGGCCCCGCCGCCGCCCGCCGCACTGCGCCGCGAGTACACCCGGGTCCCCGCCGAACTGCCGCCCGTGGTCGCGGCGACGGCCCGCAAGGTCACCCGCGGCGCGGCCACCCCGTACGCCAAGGCCGTCAAGCTCCAGGACTGGTTCGCGACCGACGGCGGCTTCCGCTACGACACCGAGGTCCGGGCGGGCAGCGGCGTGAAGGCCATCGCGCGGTTCCTGGAGCAGAAGGAGGGCTTCTGCGTCCACTTCTCGTTCTCGATGGCCGCGATGGCGCGCACCCTGGGCATCCCGGCGCGGGTCGCCGTCGGTTTCACCCCGGGCACCAAGCAGCCCGACGGTACGACCTCGGTCGGCCTGCGCGACGCCCACGCCTGGCCCGAGCTGTACTTCGAGGGGGTCGGCTGGACACGCTTCGAGCCCACGCCGAGCCGCGGCAACATCCCCGAGTACGCGCTGCCGGACACCTCCCAGGAGCACACACCGGGCTCCCCCGCGCAGGAGCCGACCCGGCCCACGACGCCGACCGGCGGCCCGCGTCCGGATCCGACCTGCGGCCCCGACCGGCGCACGGGCGCCACGGACTGCACGGCGGCGGCGCCCACGGCCCAGGACCCGGGCGCGCCGGGCGGCGGCCCGCCCGTCCTCGCCGCCGTCGGCCTCACCCTGGGCGGTCTGCTGCTGCTCTCGGGGGCCGCGCTCCCGGCGCTCTGGCGCCGTCGCCTCCGGAACCGGCGGCTCTCCGCCGAGGGCCCGGCGGCCGTCCTGGATGCCTGGCAGGAGCTGACCGACACCGCCCGTGACCTGGGCATCGCACCGGACGGGGCGCTCACCCCGCGCCGCACGGCCGTCCGGCTGACCGATGCCGCCGCGCTGCCGCCCGAGGCCGCCGAGGCCGTGCACCGGGTGGCCGGTGCGGTCGAGGAGTCCCTGTACGCGCCACGGCCGCGGCCCGCGCCACAGGTGGCCGCGGACGTCCGCGTGGTCTGCGCGGCACTGCGCGCGCAGGCGTCCCGCGGGGCGCGCTGGCGTGCGGACCTGGCGCCCCGTTCCACGGACCGGCAGGTCAGGGCGTACGCGGCCCGGTGGGCGGCGTTCCGCCACCGCCACGCCTCCGGCCGCACCGCCACCGCCGTACGCCGCCTCACCGCCGCGCTGCAACCGGGCAGCCGACGGACCTGAGGCATACGGAACCGCCGTACGCCGGGCCGGGGCCGGGCGTACGGCGGCGAGGCGGGGGCGTACCGGGCTGTGTGGCCGCGCTGCCCGGTACGCGCAGGCAACGGCGTCGGCGCCGGGCGCAGGGACCGGACCGTGTGGCAGAACGGCCGTCCGCGCGGGCCCGGCGCACGCGGTGGGCACAGAACCGCACCCGCTCGGACCGGGCCAGCCCCGCCCCGGTCCGCGTACCAGTTCCGCTCCCGGTCCCGCCCAGGCCAACCGCGACTCCACGCAACTGACGGGGCCGCCCGACACTCGGGCGGCCCCGTCAAAGGCTTCGGTGTGCTGTCCGGCTCCGGGAGCCGTTCAGGGCCGGGGGCGGCGCGGGCTCAGTGGCCCTGCTCGTCGCGGCGGCGCTGCCAGCGGTCCTCGATGCGGTTCATCATCGAGCGGCGGCCGCCGGACTGGCGCCGTGCCGGCGCTCCGCCCGCCCTGCCGCGCTTCCCCTGGGCCGCGCCGGGCTGCTGTTCGCCGGGCTTGGGGGCCTTGCGCCAGCCGGTGACCGCGAGGACGGCGCAGCCGAGCATCACCAGGAAGCCGACGACGCTGATCCAGATCTGCTGGGCGACCATGCCGGCCATGAGCAGGCCGATACCGACCAGAAAGCCGACGACCGCTTGGTAGACCCGTCGCCGGGTGTACGTGCGCAGCCCGCTTCCCTCAAGCGCTGTCGCGAACTTGGGATCTTCGGCGTACAGCGCTCGCTCCATTTGCTCGAGCATGCGCTGCTCGTGCTCCGAGAGCGGCACGGAGTCCTCCTACTCGTCGGTCGCGGGGGCGACCGGGTGCGGCCCTTTCAGGATAGGCAGGGATTCGCCCCCGTGAAACCCGCCCCTCTGCG
Source organism: Streptomyces catenulae (assembly GCF_000718015.1). Lineage (GTDB taxonomy): Bacteria > Actinomycetota > Actinomycetes > Streptomycetales > Streptomycetaceae > Streptomyces > Streptomyces catenulae. Next base: position 127,295 of record NZ_JODY01000007.1, read on the forward strand.
CCAGTCCACTGTCCTGGCCGCCAGGGCGGCCGGTGGTGATGCTGCCTGCATTCCCCACCCGCCTATCCGTCATGCCGGAACGTCGTCCCTCGATCATACGGGGAGAAGAGGCTGATCGGGTGGGCTGTGGCCGACCGCACCCGGCGGTCGGCCACCGGTGGCGATCAGCCGCGTCGGCCGAGAACGTGCAGCTGGGTGGCGACCGAGTGGAACGCGGGCTGCTCGGCGGCGGCCGCCTCCAGCTTCAGCAGCGCCTCCATCGCACCGGGCTCGGTGTCGACGAGCACCCCCGGGACGAGGTCGGCGAAGACCCGCACCCCGTGCACCGCGCCGACCTGCAACCCGGCGCCGGTGACCAGCCCGGACAGCTGATCGGCGGTGAAGCGGCGGGGCACCGGGTCGCCCTCGCCCCAGCGCCCGGCCGGGTCGGTGAGGGCCTGGTGGGCCTCGGTGAAGTGTCCGGCGAGGGCGCGGGCCAGCACGGCGCCGCCGAGACCGGCCGCGAGAAGGCTCAGGGTGCCGGACTCGCGCAGCGCGGCGACGACGTTGCGGACGCCCTCGGCCGGGTCGTCGACGTACTCCAGGACACCGTGGCACAACACGGCGTCGAAGCCGCCTCGCTCGACGACGTCGAAGAGCCCGTGGGCGTCGCCCTGGACGGCCCGTACCCGGTCGGCGACGCCCGCCTCGGCGGCACGGCGCTCCAGGGCGAACAGGGCGTTGGGGCTCGGGTCGACGACGGTGACGCGGTGGCCGAGGCGGGCGACCGGCACGGCGAAGTTGCCGGTGCCGCCGCCGGTGTCGAGGACGTCGAGGACTTCGCGCCCGGCAGCCTCGGCCCGGCGCTCCAGGGCGTCCTTGAGAACCTCCCAGACCACGGCGGTACGAAGGGATGCGCGCGGGCGCAGCGGGTCAGACACGGCGGGTGGCTCCTCGGAGGGGCAGAACAACTAGGCGCCCACCACCCTATTGCGTCGCGCACCGTCCGCGGTCTGCGGCGCCACCTGCGGCTTCCGTGACGTCCACGGCTTCCGCCGCACCCGGGCCCGGCACGGCGGAGCCGAGGACGGCAACCGGAGCCGCCGGGCGGCGACGGGCCTCGCGCCCGCACACGGGGTGCGGGCACGGAGCCCGGCCGCCGCCCGGCCGGACGCGGGCACCCGGCCCGCGTACCGTCCGCCCGGTCACCCCGCCCGCTGCTCCGGCAGGGACGGCTGGAGCAGCAGCATGCGTTCGACGAGGCGGTGGAAGTGGGCGGCGGCGCGGACGAGGTCGTCGGCGTCCCGTCGGTCGGCCGCGCCGGGTATGCCGGCCTCGGCCCGGGCCCGGCGCCCGGCACCGGCGGCGAAGAGGGCGCTCCACTCGGTCAGTTCCGGTGCGACCTCCGGGAGGACGTCCCAGGCGCTGCGGATGCGGCGGCGCCGGTGCGGGGTGGTCTCGGGCCTGCCGCGGACGGCCAGCACCGCGGCGGCGGTGCGCAGCGCGGCGAGGTGGGCGGTGGCGAAGCGCTCGTTCGGGGACTGCAGGGTTTCGGCTTCGGTGAGGCCCTGACGGGCCTGGGTGAGCAGGGTGAGGGCGGCGGGTGGCGCTGCCGAACGCCGCAGAACGGGGTGGACATCGCTCGGGGGACCGTACGCAGCGGAGCTGCCCGTTGCGGGACGAGCTGCCATGACGAACCTCCAGTCGTCGCAGACCGGTTCGGAACCGTTGCCCCCATCCTGCGGCACACCACTGACAATCGGCCCTGACCTGGTCTTTCACGGAGAAGTGCGGCGCCAGGCACGCAATTCGCCCGCCGGTCGCCGCACTCCGGCGCCGCCGACCGGGCGGGCGCGGCGCGGAGCGGCGTCCCGGGCTGTGCCCTGGCGCGGGCAGGGGCCGCGGACCGGCACAATCACCTGCATGGACAGCTCCCACTCACGCCGCGACACCACCCGGCGCAAGCTCTTCGACGCCGCGGTCACCCTCATCGCCGAACAGGGCTTCTCCTCCACCACGGTGGACGAGATCGCCGAGCGGGCGGGGGTCGCGAAGGGCACGGTCTACTACAACTTCGCGAGCAAGAACGTTCTCTTCGAGGAACTGCTGCGGCACGGCATCGAACTGCTGGCGGCCTCCCTCCAGGAGGCGGCCGAGAAGGTGACCGACCGCGGCGGCTCCCGTATCGACGCGCTGGACGCGATGATCCGCGCCGGTCTGGACTTCATCTCCCGCTACCCGGCGCTCACCCAGCTCTACGTGGCCGAACTGTGGCGCACCAACCGGGCCTGGCAGTCCACCTTGATGGTGGTGCGCCAACGGGCCGTGGCCGTGGTGGAGGGCGTGCTCCAGGAGGCGGTCGCCGGGGGCGAGCTGAGCGAGGAGATCGATGTGCCGCTGACCGCGTCGGCGCTGTTCGGCATGGTGCTGGTGGCGGCGCTGGACTGGCAGTCGTACCAGCCGGACCGCTCCCTGGACGAGGTGCACGCGGCGCTGTCCCGGCTGCTCCAGGGGCGGGTGAGCGGCCACCGCGGCTGAGCAACGGCCCGAAAAGGCCACCGTCCGGCGGGCGTTGACCGGGCGCGCCACCCGTGGTGCGCGGCCCGTGATGCGTCGCCGGGAACCGTACCGCCCGGGGAGCCGCGGTTCACCGCCCTCCCCTGGGCCGGAACGCGGAAAGCGCGCTGCCCTGGCACGGATCGTTCCCCCACCGATCCGACCAGGGCAGCGCTTCCCCCGTATCCCCCGTGCTTCCCCCGTTTTCCCCCGTGCTTCCCCCGTCACGTCCGGGATGCCGCGCCGCTCCGCCGCCCCGTGCCGGCGGTGCGGCGCCGCGTCCCTTCGGTGCACCCCACTCTGTCGTTCCGGCAGGGTGCGGCCCATCCGCGTACCTACTCATCTCACCGTCTGAGTACGCGTACTCACCCGTGAGCACCCCGTCCCCGTGCTGCTCTACGATCTCCGGCATGTCCGTACTCCCGTTGGTGTTCATCAGTGGCTGGGCGAGCGGGATCAACGCCTACGCCGTCGTGCTGCTCCTCGGTCTGCTCGGCGCCACCGGCGTCACCGACGAGGTGCCGGACGCACTGCAGCGGCCCGATGTGCTGATCGCCGCCGCGGTGCTCTTCCTCTTCGAGGCCGTCGCCGACAAGGTCCCGTACGTGGACTCCGTCTGGGACGCCGTGCACACCGTCGTCCGGCCCGTCGCGGGCGGTGTCGTGGCGGCGCTGCTGGCCGGGCACGACGGGTCGCTGCCGCAGCTGGCGGCGGGCGCGGTCGGCGGTTCCACGGCGCTGCTGAGCCACCTCGTCAAGGCGGGGACGCGGATCGCGGTCAACACCTCACCGGAACCGGCGAGCAACATCGTGGTGAGCGCCGTCGAGGACCTCGGGGTCGCCGCGCTGATCGCGTTCGCGGTGTTCCATCCGGTCATCGCCGCCGTCATCGCCGCCACGCTGCTGCTGGCCGGGCTGGCGCTGGTGATCCTGCTCTGGTCGCGGATCCGCCGCTATCTGCGACGGCGGCGCGAACGCCGTGCGGCGAAGCGGCCCGCGGCAGCCGCGGAGGCGGGTCCGGTCCCGCGCTGAGGCCGTCCGGCGGGCGGGGTGCGGGCGTTGTCGGTGGTGGCGGATACAGTCGCGGACATGGCACGGATTGCGGTGATCGGGGCGGGGGCGGGCGCGATGGCGGCCGCCGCGCGGCTGGCCGTCGCGGGCCACCGGGTGGTGGTCCGCGAGCGGGAGGCGACGTACGGCGGGGCGCTGGGGCGCTTCGAGCGGGAGGGGTTCGGGTTCGACACCGGGCCCGCGCTGCTGCACCTCCCCGCGGTCTACCGCGATCTCTTCCTCAAGACCGGCCGGGAGCCGCTGGAGAGCGCGCTGACGCTCACCCAGGTCGATCCCGCGAGCCGTCATGTCTTCCCGGACGGCGCCGCGGTGTCGCTGCCGAACGCCTCGCGCGGCGGCGTCCTCGCGGCGCTGGACGGCGCGTTGGGCGCGGGCGCCGGGGAGCGCTGGAGCGACGTCCTGGGGCGCGCCCGGGACGCCTGGGACGCCACCCGCAGACCGCTCCTGGAGGAGCCGCTGTGGGCGGACTGGCAGGTGCTGGGGCGCGATCCGTATCCGGCGGTGCGCCGCCGTGGTCTGTTCGGCCGCGGCAGGGGCCCGACGACGGCGACGCTCGCGGAGGTCGCCCGCCGTGAGCTGGCCGATCCGCGGCTGATCGCCCTGCTGGAGAGCCATGCCACGGCGTACGGCTTCGATCCGCGCGCCGTCCCGGCGAGCGCGGCGGTGCTGCCGTACATGGAGCAGACCTTCGGCACCTGGTATCCGGCGGGCGGTATGCGGGCGCTGGCGGACGCGGTGTACGCGCGGTGTGTGGAGCGCGGCGTGGAGTTCCGTTTCGGGGCGCCGGTCGAGCGGATCGTGGTGGCGGACGGCCGGGCGGCGGGTGTCGTCACGGCCGACGGCGAGGTGACGGAGGCGGAGCACGTGGTCGCGGGGGTCACCCCGCAGGCGCTGGCGGGGCTGGTGCCCGGCGGGGCACCGTGGGAGGCGTCGGACGCCCCGGCCGGTCCGCCGCCGGGTCCGGTGCCCGCCCGGATGACGGTGGCGCTGGCGCTGCGCGGCGCCCGGCCGGACGGCACCGCGCACCGCACCGTGGTGCACACCGACGACCGTGCGGCGGAGCTGGCCGCGGTGTTCGGCGGCGGTGCCCCGGCGGCGCCGACGGTGACGGTACTGCGGCCCGACGATCCGGCCACCCGCCCCGACGACGCCCATGAGGCGGTGACGCTGACGGCGACGGTGGCGGCGCCCGGTCCCGGTGGCCTCGCCGCGGACGCGGTCGAGGCGCTGGCCGAGCGGATGACGGAGCGCGCCGGGGCCGCGGTGCCGGAGCTGCGGGAGCGGCTGCTCTGGCGCGAGGCGCTGCCGCCCTCCGGCGAGGCGCTGCTGCCCGGCCCCGCGCTGGCCGGTGGTGGCGGCCGGTTCCTGCGCCCCGCCAACCGCACCCGGATACCCGGGCTGTACGCCGTCGGCGGCTGGTCGCACCCGGGCGGCGGTCCGGCGCACGCCGGGATGTCCGGGGCGATCGTCGCCGGACTGATCGTCAACGGCGACGACTGGCACGGCTCGACCTGAGGCGTACGCGAGGCGCCCGGGCACGCCCGTGAACGGCGTGCCCGGTGGGCGACTTCGCGGGGGCGCCGCGGGGTGCGGGCGGACGGCGGGTTCCCCCTTCGCCGCGAGGCGGCGGTGCCGGGCACGGCTCGTGGGCCCGGCGGCTGCGGGCCGGGGCGAGCGGCTCCGGCCCGTGTCCTCGCGGCCGGTTCAGCGGGGGCCCGCCGCCGCGTCCACCGTTTCCGTCCCGTCCGTCCCGTCCGCCCCGTCCGTCGTGAACGCCTCGGCCACGGCGAGGCTGTCCTCGTAGACGTGGTGCCGGGTGATCAGGCCGTGCGCGACGGTGAGATGCAGGGCGAAGCGTGCGCGGTAGGCGCGGCCCGTGGGGCGGGCGGTCTGGCGGATCTCGCCGAGTACGACGGCGTCGGCGCCATCCACCAGGAAACGTTCGATCTCGGTGGCCGCCTGCCCGGGCACATGGTGTATCGCCAGTTCGCGGTAGTGGGCGGCGGCGTCGGCGCGGGTGGTGCGGTGGCGGATCCACGGGGTGGCGGTGCGGCCGTGCTCGGCCTCGGGCCAGTCCAGCTTCCAGTCGACGCGCTCGGCGTACAGCTCGGCGATGCGCTCCGGGTCGCCCTCGCCGATGCGGCGCAGCAACTCCTCCACCACGGCACGGGTGCTCATGGACACGGCCGTTCCCCCTCTGTTCCGGAAACCGCGCCCACCGGCGCGGAGAGAGCACCTTTGTACCAGCGTCGAACGCCCGTGGCGCCCGCTTTCCGGAAGGCCGCCGGGGCCCGCACGCGAAAGGCCCCGGACCGCGCGGTCCGGGGCCGTGTCCCCGCGGAACAGCCGTAGCTGACGTGACGTCAGTAGCGGTACTGCTGTTCCTCGTGGCCGTGGTGCGGGGTCGGCGGGTACGGCGGTTCGCCGGGCGGGTGGACGCCGTCGCGCTGTTGCGGCACCCAGACCCCGCCGGGCGGGGTGTCGCCGTAGTCCTGGAGCGAGGTGCCGTACGCCGACCCGTAGGGCTGCTGGGCGTACGGGTCGACCGGCGCGTAGGGGTCGTGCGGCGGGTACGCCTGCGCGCCGAAGGGGGAACCGGCGGCCGCACCCTGGTCGCCGCCGTACGCGGCGTAGGAACCGTAGGGATCGGCGTAGGCGTCGTGGGCGCCGGGGCCGTAACCGCCGCCGTGGCCGAAAGCCGGGGCGTAGGCGTCGGAGCCGTGCGGGGCGGAGCGGGCGTCGGGGCTGTAGACGCCGTACTGGCCGGTCTCGTCGGGGAGCGGCTGCGGGGCGTAGACGTCCTGCGTGTAGCCGCCCTGGGTGTAACCGTCCTGGACATAGCCGTCCTGGCCGCCGAAGGCCGGGGCGCCGTGGGCGTCGGGGGTCCAGCCGCCGTCCTGGCCGGGCTGCGGGGAGGCGCCGTAGCCGTCGTGGGGCGGGTAGCCGTCCGGGGTCGTGAGGGGCGCGGCGGCGTCGTACGGGGCGGGGGCGTCGGCGGCGTCCGTGGGGGCCGGGGTGTCCGGGGCTTCGGGGGTGTCGGCGGGGCCGGTCGTCTCCTCGATGTCGGAGACGTGCAGGGCGGGGCGGCGGCCGGTGGACCTGGCCCGGCGGCGCCGGTTGTTCTCGACGGGGGCCTTCCGCAGCGACCAGCCGGTGGTGAAGCCGCGGCGGAAGGAGAGGGTCACGTAGGTCTGGCCGGTGGCGAACGCGGCGGCGCCGAGGGCGATGACGATCACCGACGGGAGGACCACGCCCGCCACCACACCGAGGAATCCGGTGAAGGCCAGCAGCCGCCAGCGGAGGCGGGCCTTGTGCTGGAGGAGGACCTCGGCCAGCAGCCACAGCGCGACGCAACCGAATGCGATGTAGAGGACCGCCCAGCCCATGTACGCCCCTCTTCCGCCGCGCTGCGGCACCGTGATCAGGGCCGCTGGTGCAGCCCCAGATTCTCGTAGATCTCCAGGGTCGCCGTGGAGTGGTTCAGGGTGATGAAGTGCAACCCGGGAACGTCCTCGGCCTTCAAGCGCGCGCACAGTTCCGTGGCGTACTCGATGCCAATGGAGCGTACAGCGGACGGGTCGTCCTTGACGGCCAGGATGCGGTCCGCGAGCTCAGGTGGGAAGGCGGCGTTGCTCAGTTGGGCGAACCGCTCGATCTGCCGGACGTTCGTGACCGGCATGATCTCGGGGATGATCGGCGTCGAGCACCCGGCGGCGGCGACGCGGTCGCGCAGCCGGAGGTAGTCCTCCGCGTAGAAGAACATCTGGGTGATGGCGAAGTCGGCGCCCGCGCGGCACTTGTCGATGAAGTGCGAGACGTCGGTGTCCCAGTCCGTGGAGCGCGGGTGCATCTCGGGGAAGGCCGCGACGCCGACGCAGAAGTCGCCGGACTCCTTGATCAGGCGGACCAGTTCGGCGGCGTAGGTGATGCCCTGCGGGTGGCGGATCCAGTCGCCCATCGGGTCGCCGGGCGGGTCGCCGCGGAGCGCGAGCATGTTGCGGATGCCCGCGTCGGCGTACTGCCCGATGATGTTGCGCAGTTCGGCCAGGGAGTGGTTGACGGCGGTGAGGTGGGCGACCGGCGTCAGCGTGGTGTCGGTGGCGATCCGCTCGGTGGCGCGGACGGTGCCCTCACGGGAGGTGCCGCCGGCGCCGTAGGTCACGGAGACGAAGGTCGGGGCGACTGCTTCGATGCGGCGGATGGCGTTCCACAGCGTCCGCTCGCCCTTCTCGGTCTTCGGGGCGGCGAACTCGAACGAGTACGACTGTTTGCCGGAAGAGAGCAGCTCGCGGACGGTGCGTGCGCGATCAGTCCTGGTGGAAGCGGTACCTAGGGCCATACGGGAAGGTTATCCACCTGCGGGTCGGGCACCAACCGGCTCCGGTGGAATGCCGGAATAGGGCCGGTTCCCGTCCACGGAGTGGGACGCGGGCATGGACAGCGCCCGCCGGGGCACCGGGGCGGACCCGCCGCCGGGCGGGCCCGGTGCCCGGCGGATCAGGCGGTCCGCTCGCGGATACGCCGGGCGAGCGAGGCGGCTGCCGCGGCGGGGTCGTCCGCCTCGGTGAGGGCGCGGACGACGACGATCCGGCGGGCTCCGGCGTCGAGCACCGCGTCGAGGTTGCCGCCGTCGATGCCACCGATGGCGAACCAGGGGCGCTCGGGGGCCCGGGCGGCGGTGTGGCGGACCAGGTCGAGGCCCGGGGCGTGGCGGCCCGGCTTGGTGGGGGTGGGCCAGCACGGTCCGGTGCAGAAGTAGTCCACGCCCGGCTCGGCGAGGGCGGCGTCCGCCTCGGCCTCGGCGTGCGTGGAGCGGCCTATGAGGACGTCCGGGCCGAGGAGGGCGCGGGCGGCGGGCACCGGCAGGTCGCCCTGGCCGAGGTGGAGGACGTCGGCTCCGGCGGCGTGGGCGACGTCGGCGCGGTCGTTGACGGCGAGGAGGGTGCCGTGGCGGCGGCAGGCGTCCGCGACGGTCTCCAGATGGCGCAGCTCCTCGGCCGCCTCCATGCCCTTGTCGCGCAGCTGGACGATGTCCACCCCGGAGGAGAGCACCGCGTCGAGGAAGTGCGGCAGGTCGCCCCGGCGGGTGCGGGCGTCGGTGCAGAGGTAGAGCCGGGCGTCGGCGAGGGCCGCGGCGCGGTCGGCGTGGGTCCGGGTCGTCATCGGTGTTCCCCCAAGGCGGTGGCGTACGGCCGGGCGGTCCGGCCGTACGCCACTTCGGTAGCGGTTACGGATGCGGGTGGTGCGGGCGGGCCGGGGTGCGGCCCGCCCCGGAGGTCACACGGCGAGCGCCTGCGCCCGGCGCTTCACCTCCGTGCCGCGGTTCTCCCGCAGTGCCTGCGCGGGGGTGCCGGGCAGGGTGTCGTCCGCGGTGAAGAGCCACTCCAGCATCTCTTCGTCGCTGAAGCCGTCGTCCTTCAGGAGCGTCAGGGTGCCGACGAGGCCCTTGACGACCTTGCCGTCCTGGATGAAATCGGCCGGCACGTGCAGTGCCCTGTTCTCGCCGCGGCGCACCGCGATCAGCTGGCCCTCCTTGACCAGCTGGCGGACGCGCGTCACCTCGACGCCGAACTCTTCGGCGATGTCGGGGAGGGTGAGCCAGGCGGGGACGAGTCCATCGATGTTTGCGTCAATCTCGGTCACAGGACAAGCGTGCCACCTCGCACTGACAGTCGGTAGCCGGGCATCGCCGGGAGAGGTCCGCGCGGCGGCACCACGGCCCTCGCGCGCGGTCCCCGTACGGCGCCGCGCCCGGCCCCGTACGGCTCAGCGGACGGCGGACTTGAGCGGGACGGACGCGTCGGCGGCCCGCACCCGGTCCAGGGTGGCGCCGCGTTCGATGAGGCGGCGGCCCTGGGCCAGGTCGCGGGGCCTGCCGACCGCCAGCAGCGCCACCAGGACGCCGTCGCGCAGCCAGATGACGGACCAGGCGGCGTTGTCCGGGTCGCCGCGCCAGACCAGTTCGTCGGCGCCGCCGTGGTCGCCCGCGTACTGGACGAAGCGGCCGAACTGCTCCGACCAGAAGTACGGGACCGGGTCGTAGACGGCGGCCTCGGCGGGGTCGCCGGTGATGTTCTGCGCGACGGTGCGGGGGCCCTGGAGGGCGTTGTCCCAGTGGTGGATGAGGAGCCTGCGGCCGTAGCGGGCGGAGGGGAAGGAGGCGCAGTCGCCGACGGCGTGGACATCCGGGGCGGAGGTGTGCAGCCGGTCGTCGGCGAGGACCGAGCCGTCCTCGGGCGAGAGCGCGATACCGGATCCGGCCAGCCAGCCGGTGGCGGGGCGGGCCCCGATACCGACGAGGACGGCGTCGGCGGGCAGCGCGGTGCCGTCGTCCAGCACCACCCCGCGCTCCTCGACGGTGGCGACCCGCGCCCCGGTGCGCAGTTCGGCACCGGCCGCGGCGTACCAGGGCGCGATGTGGGCGGCGACGTCGGCGGGCAGCGCCCCGGCCAGCGGGCGGTCGGCGGCCTCGACGACGGTGACGGTGCAGCCCGCCTCCCGGGCGGCGGTGGCGAACTCGGCGCCGATCCAGCCCGCGCCGACCACGACGATCTCGCTCCGCCCGGCCAGGACGGGCCGCAGCCGCCGGGCGTCGTCCAGGGTGCGCAGCAGATGCACCCCGGGGTGCCCCTCGGTACCGGGCAGCCGCAGGGGTGCGGCCCCGGTGGCGAGGACGGCGTGGTCGTAGCGGACCGGGCCGCGCGCGGTGTCCAGCAGATGTGCGGCGGGGCGGATGCCGGTGACCGGGTGGTCCAGTTCCAGGTCGATGCCGAGGGAGCGGAAGTCGACGTCGAAGGCGGCGCCGTCGGCCTTGCCCAGCAGGACCGCCTTGGAGAGCGGCGGGCGGTCGTAGGGCGGGTGCGGTTCGTCGCCGAAGACGGTGATCGCGCCGTGCCAGCCGTTCTCGCGCAGCGCGACGGCGGTCTGCACGCCCGCCATACCCGCACCGGCGATCACCACGTGCGGCGTGTGGTCAGGGGCCTGGGAGGACTTCCTCTGCTCGCTCACCCGGTCACTCTAGGACGGCGCGGGAAGCGGTCCGCAGCACCGCGCAAGGAGATCTCTGACACAGCGTTACGGACCGTCACCCGCTCCCCCGGACGGCCCGTCCGCTCCCCGGGCGCTGCCTTACGGGGCCCGGGAGGCGGGTACTAGGGTGAGGCGGACACGCACTCGCGGGAGCCCGGCGTACCGGGCTGAGAGGGAGGCTGACCGGCCTCCGACCGTACGAACCTGATCCGGGTCATGCCGGCGAAGGGAGGGGCTGGAAGCCCATGCCTCCATCTGCCACACCACCGAACCCGACGGATCCGCCGCACCCCGACGTGCTGGTGCTCGGCGGCGGCCTCATGGGGCTGGTCACCGCCTGGCGGGCCGCGCGGCGCGGGCTGCGGACCGCGCTGGCCGACCCGGAGCCCGGCGGCGGCGCCGGGCGGGTCGCGGCCGGGATGCTCGCCGCCGTCACCGAGCTGCACCACGGTGAGGAGACGCTGCTCGGCCTCAACCTCGCCTCCGCCCGCCGCTACCCGGACTTCGTCGCGGAGCTGGAGGAAGCGAGCGGTCTGGACGCGGGCTACCGCGCCTGCGGCACCCTGGCCGTGGCGCTGGACGCCGACGACCGCGCCCACCTGCGTGAACTCCACGCCCTCCAGGTGCGGTGCGGGCTGGAGTCGGTCTGGCTGCCGGGGCGTGAGTGCCGCCGCCTGGAGCCGATGCTCGCGCCCGGCGTGCGCGGGGGCCTGCGGGTCGACGGCGACCACCAGACCGATCCGCGGCGGCTGACCGCGGCGCTGCTGGTGGCGTGCGAACGGGCCGGGGTGGCCTTCCACCGCACCCGTGCCACCCGGCTGACGGTCGCCGGGGGGCGCGCCACCGGCGCCGAGCTGGCCGACGGCACCCGGATCGCGGCGGGCAGCACCGTACTGGCCGCGGGCAGCCTCAGCGGGCGGCTGGCGGGCGTGCCGGACGAGGTCCGGCCGCCGGTGCGCCCGGTGAAGGGCCAGGTGCTGCGGCTGCGGCTGCCGCGTATGCCCCGGGGAAGCCCGGCGTTCCTGTCGCGCACCGTACGGGCCGTGGTGCGCGGGGGCCCGCTCTACCTGGTGCCGCGGGAGAACGGCGAGCTGGTCGTCGGCGCCACCACGGAGGAGCTGGGCTGGGACACCACCGTCACCGCGGGCGGCGTCTACGAGCTGCTGCGGGACGCGCACGAGCTGGTGCCGGGCCTGACGGAGCTGCCGCTGGTGGAGACCTGCGCGGGGCTGCGGCCCGCCTCGCCGGACAACGCGCCGCTGCTCGGCCCGACGGCGCTGCCCGGGCTGCTGCTGGCCACCGGGCACTTCCGCAACGGCGTGCTGCTGACGCCGATCACCGGTGACGCGCTGGCCGAGGCGCTCACCACGGGGCGGCTGCCCGAGGAGGCCCGCCCGTTCTCCCCCGACCGCTTCGCCCCGGGCGCCGGTGCGCCGGCCGCCCCGGGACGCGTCCTCCAGGAGCAGCAGGTATGACCACACCGTCCTCCCCCGTCCCCTCCGCCGCCCCCGTCACGGTCACCGTCAACGGCAGCGCCCGGGAGATCCCCGGCGGGCTGCCCCTGGACCGGCTGGTGGCGACGGTGTCCGCCGCCCCGTCCGGGGTCGCCGCGGCCGTCAACGAGACCGTCGTCCCGCGCTCCCGGTGGACGCAGACCCCGCTCGCCGCCGGGGACCGCGTCGAGATCCTGACCGCGGTCCAGGGGGGCTGAGCGATGGCCGACGACCTCCTCACCCTGGGCGGTACGGACTTCACCTCCCGGCTGATCATGGGCACCGGGGGCGCGCCCAGCCTCGACGTGCTGGAGCGGGCGCTGCTGGCGTCCGGGACGCAGCTGACGACGGTCGCGATGCGGCGGCTGGACCCGACCGTCCAGGGCTCGGTCCTCTCCGTCCTCGACCGGCACGGCATCCGGGTGCTGCCGAACACCGCGGGCTGTTTCACGGCGGGCGAGGCGGTGCTCACCGCCCGGCTCGCCCGGGAGGCGCTGGGCACCGACTGGGTCAAGCTGGAGGTGATCGCCGACGAGCGGACCCTGCTGCCCGACCCGGTGGAGCTGCTGGACGCGGCGGAGACCCTGGTGGACGACGGTTTCACGGTGCTGCCCTACACCAGCGACGACCCGGTGCTGGCCCGGAAGCTGGAGGACGTGGGCTGCGCCGCGATCATGCCGCTGGGCTCGCCGATCGGCTCCGGTCTGGGCATCCGCAACCCGCACAACTTCCAGCTGATCACCGAGCGCGCCGGGGTCCCGGTGATCCTCGACGCGGGCGCCGGGACCGCGTCGGACGCAGCGCTCGCGATGGAGCTGGGGTGCGCGGCGGTGATGCTGGCATCGGCGGTGACCCGCGCACAGGAGCCGGAGCTGATGGCGCGGTCGATGCGGTACGCGGTGGACGCGGGGCGGCTGGCGTTCCGCGCCGGACGCATCCCGCGCCGCCACTTCGCGCTGGCGTCGTCGCCGCAGGACGGCCGCGCGGAGCTGGATCCGGAGCGCCCGGCGTTCTGACGCCCCGGGGGGCGGCGGGCGGTCTCCCGTCGCCCCCGGGGGCCGCTTCCGGTCACCGTTCGGCTGCAGTACGCCCGTGCGGCCGCCGCCCGGGCGGCGGTGTCGGTGGGTCCTCGTAGACTCGTCTGCCGTGGATACGACCCTTCAGGACCCCCTGGTCGGGCAGTTGCTCGACGGCCGGTACCGCGTCGAGGCGCGCATCGCCGCCGGTGGCATGGCGACGGTCTACCGCGCCCTGGACACCCGGCTCGACCGTGTGCTCGCCCTGAAGGTGATGCATCCGTCGCTGGCCGTGGACGGCGCGTTCGTGGACCGCTTCATCCGTGAGGCGAAATCGGTCGCCAAGCTGTCGCACCCCAATGTGGTCGGCGTCTTCGACCAGGGCACCGACGGCACCTACGTCTATCTGGCGATGGAGTACGTCGCCGGGTGCACGCTCCGCGATGTGCTGCGGGAGCGGGGCGCGCTCTGCCCGCGGGCCGCGCTGGACGTGCTGGAGCCGATCCTCGCCGCGCTGGGCGCCGCCCACCGCGCGGGGCTGGTGCACCGCGACATGAAGCCGGAGAACGTCCTGATCGGCGACGACGGCCGGGTCAAGGTCGCCGACTTCGGGCTGGTGCGCACGGTCGGCGCGCACACCGACACCACCGGCGCGGTCCTGGGCACCGTCTCGTATCTCGCCCCCGAGCAGATCGAGGACGGCACCGCCGACGCCCGCGTCGACGTCTACGCCTGCGGTGTGGTGCTCTACGAGATGCTCACCGGCGCCAAACCGCACACCGGCGGCACGGCGGCGCAGGTGCTCTACCGCCATCTGCACGAGGACGTCGCCCCGCCCTCGGAGGCGGTCCCGGGTCTCGCCGCGCCGCTGGACGCGCTGGTCGCGCTGGCCACCGCCCGCGCCGCGCAGGGCCGCCCCGAGGACGCGGTGGCGCTGCTCTCCGCGGTCCGCGAGGCCCGCGAGGGCCTGTCCGACGCCCAGCTGGACGCGGCCCCGCCGCAGGCCCGGGAGGTGGCGGCGGGGGACGGCACGGAGCGTACGAGCGTGCTGCCGCGGGCCGTGGTGCAGCCGCCGCTGCCCGGGTTCGCAGGGCTCGGCGCGGCGCCCGGGGAGGAGGGGCTGAACCGCACCAGCCGCCTGGAGGTCCCGGCGTCCGAGCCGACCACCCGGCTGCGCCCGGCGCCGCCCGCACGGCGCGGTCCGTTCGCCGATCCGCGGCATCGGCTGGTGGCGATCGTCGCCGCGGTGCTGCTGGTCCTCGGCGGCGGCACCGGCATCTGGTACGTCACCGCCGGGCAGTTCACCGCCGTCCCCGCGGTGCTGGACATGGCGCAGGCCAAGGCCGAGCGGACGCTGCGGGACGAGGGGCTGGGCGTGAAGGTGGTGCGCGACTACAGCCCCAATGTGCGGCGCGGCCATGTGATGGCCACCGCCCCGGGCACCGGCGCCCGCATACGCGGCACCGGGACGGTCACGCTCACGGTCTCCCGCGGCCCGGAGATCGTCGCCGTCCCGGACCTGTCCGGCACCCCGGTGGCCGACGCCCGGCGGACGCTCCGTGAGCGCGGGCTGGTGCCCGGGGCGACGCGCCGCGAGTTCAGCGACGAGGTCGCCAAGGGATCGGTGATCCGGACGGACCCGGCGGCGGGCAGTGAGCGGCACCCCGACACGGCGGTGGCGCTGACGGTGAGCCGGGGCACGGCGCTGGACGTCCCCGATGTGACGGGCGACGACCGCGACGACGCCGCCGAGACGCTGCGGGACGAGGGCTTCGTGGTGAAGTTCGCCGACCGGGCGGTCCACTCGCCCGAGGACAAGGGCACCGTCGCCCGGCAGTCCCCCGCCGGTGGGCAGCTCGGCAAGGGCGAGACGGTCACGCTGACGCTGTCGCTGGGCCCGGAGATGGTCACGGTGCCGAAGGTGACGGGACAGAACGTCGACGACGCCAAGAAGCAACTGACCGACCTGGGGTTCTCGGTGGAGGTCAAGAAGCCGTTCCTGTTCCCGCAGGACACCGTCGAGTCCCAGTCGGTCGACCCGGGCGAGCAGGCACCCAAGGGCAGCACGATCACGATCAAGCTCAAGGGCGCGCTGTAGGACGCCCTCCGGGGTCCGGCCGGTCCGCCCGCCGTGGAGGCGGCCGGTGCCGGGCCCCGGCCGCCTTGTCGGTGGGGCCTGGCACCCTGGTGGGGTGAGCAACCATCCCTCCCCCGCAGACGCCGCCGCGCCCGGTCGGCTCCGTAATCCGGTCGGCGGCCATGTGCCGGTCGCCGGTGGCCTGGCCAGGACCGGACTTCCCTACGCCCGCACGATGGGCGGTGAGGCGGTCCAGGTCTTCGTCGCCAACCCGCGCGGCTGGGCGACGACCGCGGGCAGCCCCGCGCAGGACGAGGCGTTCCGGGCCGGCTGCGCGGAGGCGGGCATACCGGCGTACGTCCATGCGCCGTACCTGATCAACTTCGGCTCGCACACCGCGGCGACGGTCGAGAAGTCGGTGGCGTCGCTGCGGCACTCGCTGCGCCGCGGCCGGGAGATCGGGGCGCGCGGGGTGGTGGTGCACACCGGTTCGGCGACCGGCGGTCGGCCGCGCGCCGAGGCGCTGGCGCAGGCCGGGGAGTGGATGCGGCCGCTGCTGGCGGAGCTGGTGCACGACGACGATCCCTGGCTGCTGCTGGAGCCGACGGCCGGGCAGGGCGCCTCGCTGTGTGCGCTCGCCGAGGATCTCGGACCGTACTTCGACGTGCTGGAGCACCACCCGAAGCTCGGCGTCTGCCTGGACACCTGCCATGCGTTCGCGGCGGGTCACGACATGGCCGCGCCGGGCGGGATGAAGGCGCTGCTGGACGAGTTGACGGAGGTCACCGGCGAGGGTCGGCTGCGGCTGATCCACGCCAACGACTCCAAGGACGTCGTCGGCGCCCACAAGGACCGGCACGCCAACATCGGCGCAGGTCATCTCGGTGCGGAGCCGTTCGCCGAGCTGTTCACCCACCCCGCGACGGACGGTGTGCCGCTGGTGATCGAGACGCCCGGCGGCCCGGAGGGACACGCCGCGGACGTCGCCCGGCTGAAGGCGCTGCGGGCGGCCACGACCGGCTGAGCCGACGGGCCGGGGCGCGCCCGGGCCGGGGCACCGGGCGCGGGCCGCGCGCCCCGGTGCCGACGCCGCTACAGCTCCGGCCCGTCCCCCGGTTCCTCCTGGTAGGAGTAGCGCTGTTCGCGCCAGGGGTCGCCGAGGTTGTGGTAGCCGCGCTCCTCCCAGAAGCCGCGGCGGTCGGCGGTCATGTACTCGATGCCGCGGACCCACTTGGGGCCCTTCCAGGCGTAGAGGTGGGGGACGATCAGCCGGACCGGGAAGCCGTGTTCGGCGGTGAGGAGTTCGCCGGAGCGGTGGGTGGCGAAGAGGCAGTTCTCCGCCGCGAAATCCTCCAGGCGCAGGTTCGAACTGAATCCGTATTCCGCCCAGACCATCACGTGTGTGGCCTCGGGTGCGGGCGGTGCGAGTTCGAGGATCGTCGCCGTACGGACGCCGCCCCATTCGGCGCCGAGCATGCTGAATTTGGTGACGCAATGCATATCCGCGACGACCGTCGTATACGGCAGCGCGGCGAATTCCTCATGCGTCCAGCAGTGTTTGTCGCCGTCCGCGGTGGCGCCGAAGGCGCGGAACTCCCAGCGTTCGGGGCGGAACTTCGGCACCGGGCCGTAGTGCGTGACGGGCCAGCCCCGCTGCAGTCGCTGCCCGGGAGGCAGCGGAGGTTGCTCCGCTTCGCGGCTTTCCGGCTGGCCCATGCCTCCATGGTGTCAGACCGGAAGGGGTGCCCCTGACCAACACCAGACGAAACGGGCAATCCACAGTAAGCGTGCACTTACTGGACGTTACGCTCCGGGCGATGCAAGGATGCGGCGCACGTGCCCGTTACCGCGCGGAAGGAGCCCGCTGCCATGCAGGGCGACCCCGAGGTCATCGAATTCCTCAACGAGCAGCTGACCGCCGAGCTGACCGCGATCAATCAGTACTTCCTGCACGCGAAGATGCAGGAGAACTTCGGCTGGCCGAAGCTTGCGAAGTACACTCGCGCCGAATCGTTCGACGAGATGAAGCACGCGGAAATTCTCACCGACCGCATCCTCTTCCTGGAAGGACTGCCGAACTATCAGCGGCTGTTCCATGTCCGGGTCGGCCAGACCGTGACGGAGATGTTCCAGGCGGACCGGCAGGTGGAGGTCGAGGCGATCGACCGGCTCAAGCGCGGCATCGAGCTGATGCGCGCCAAGGGCGACATCACCTCGGCCAACATCTTCGAGAGCATCCTCGCCGACGAGGAGCACCACATCGACTATCTGGACACCCAGTTGGAGCTGGTGGAGAAGCTCGGCGAGCCGCTCTACATCGCCCAGGTCATCGAGCAGCCCAGCACCTGAGCGCGCCGCCCGCGGGGACGGTCAGGCCGCTTCGCGGTACGCCGGGGAGACCTGGACCACCGGGAGCAGCGCCGCCGCCGGTTCGGCCACCGGGGCATCCGGGAGCACCGGCAGGGGCTCCGCCGCCACCGGCGGGACCTCGGCGGCGACCGGCGGGACGTCCGCGCCGAGCGGTTCGGGGGCGCCCTTGTCGATCAGTTCGCGGCGCGGGCAGGCACCGCGTCCGAGGAGCGCCTGGATGCGGCGGACACAGCCGCCGCAGTCGGTGCCCGCCTTGCAGGCGGAGGCGATCTGGCGGGGTGTGCAGGCACCGGTGTCCGCGTGGTCGCGGACCTGCTGCTCGGTGATGCCGAAGCAGGAGCACACGTACACCCGGTCCACCTCCGCGTAGGTCGGCCTCGTCGATCCCGTTGATCGTCAGTGAGGTAACCCTTACCTTACCTGTCGCCGGAGGGCACGGACAACGCCGGACAACGCGGTGGGGCGCGGATCACAGATCCGCGCCCCACCGATGTGTCGCGCACGTCGCGACGGACGGACTCACTGGTCCCGGTACATCTCCGCGACCAGGAAGGCCAGGTCCAGCGACTGGCTGCGGTTGAGCCGCGGGTCGCAGGCGGTCTCGTAGCGCTGGTGCAGATCGTCGACGAAGATCTCGTCGCCGCCGCCCACGCACTCCGTGACGTCGTCGCCGGTCAGCTCGACGTGGATGCCGCCCGGGTGGGTGCCCAGCGACTTGTGGACCTCGAAGAAGCCCTTGACCTCGTCGAGCACGTCGTCGAAGCGGCGGGTCTTGTGGCCCGACGCCGCCTCGAAGGTGTTGCCGTGCATCGGGTCGCAGATCCACGCGACCTGCGCACCGGAGGCGGTGACCTTCTCCACCAGCTCGGGGAGGCGGTCGCGGATCTTGTCCGCGCCCATCCGCGTGATGAAGGTCAGCCGGCCCGGCTCACGGTCCGGGTCGATCCGCTCGATGAGCGCCAGCGCGTCCTCGGCGGTGGTGTTCGGGCCGAGCTTCACCCCGACGGGGTTCCGGATGCGCGAGGCGAACTCGACGTGCGCGTGGTCGAGCTGGCGGGTGCGCTCGCCGAGCCAGACCATGTGGCCCGACACGTCGTAGAGCTGCCCGGTGCGCGAGTCGGTGCGGGTGAGCGCCGACTCGTAGTCGAGGATGAGCGCCTCGTGCGACGAGAAGAACTCGACGGTGCGGAACTCCTCCGGGTCGGCGCCGCAGGCGTTCATGAAGTTCATCGCGCGGTCGATCTCGCGGGCGAGCGCCTCGTAGCGCTGGCCGGAGGGCGACGACTTCACGAAGTCCTGGTTCCAGGCGTGCACCTGGCGCAGGTCGGCGTAGCCACCGGTGGTGAAGGCACGGACGAGGTTCAGCGTCGCGGCGGAGGCGTGGTACATCCGCTTGAGGCGCTCCGGATTCGGGATCCGGGCCGCCTCGGTGAACTCGAAGCCGTTGACGGAGTCACCGCGGTAGGTCGGCAGGGTCACGCCGTCGCGGGTCTCGGTGGGCTTGGAGCGCGGCTTGCTGTACTGGCCGGCGATCCGGCCGACCTTGACCACCGGGACGGACCCGGCGTAGGTCAGGACGGCGCCCATCTGGAGAAGCGTCTTGAGCTTGTTGCGGATGTGCTCGGCGGAGACGGCGTCGAACGCCTCCGCGCAGTCGCCGCCCTGCAGCAGAAACGCCTCACCGCGGGCGACCGCCGCCAGGCGCTCGCGCAGCTGGTCGCACTCCCCGGCGAAGACGAGCGGCGGATAGGACTCGAGCTCCGCGATCACATCGCGCAGAGCCTCGTGGTCCGGCCAGTCGGGCTGCTGCGCCGCGGGCAGGTCTCGCCAGGTGTTGCCACCGGCGTGGATATCAGCGTTCACGGTCACACCGTCCACATTACGGGGTCCGGAGGGGGTGTCCGGGCCACGCCCGGAGTATGAGACGGACCCCACCCGCCACCGGGACGCCCCGGACCCGGCCCCGGCGCCGGTTCCCGTCCGGCTCCGGGCCGCTGCGCGCACCCGTACACGGCCGTCCGGAGTGCGGACGGCGGCGTCGGGGCGCCACGGGGTCCGGTAGGGTGCCCGGCATGTACGCGCAGCACGTCACGAACTGGTGGTGGACCGCTCATCCGGCGGCCCGCTGACACGCGCGTACTCACTCGAACTCCGCGAAGGCCGCCCGAGGGGCGGCCTTCGGTGTGTCCACGGCCGTTCCTCCTCCCGGAAGGAACCCGGTATGCACCACCCCTCCCCCACCGCCGCGCCGCAGGACGCCGCCGCCCTGGTGCGGCGGCTGCTGGCCCCCGGCTGCCCGCCGTTCGCGCTGCTGCGCCGCCGTACGCCCGGGCGGGACGGCACCACCGTCGAGGTGCTGATCGGCGAGGTCACCGAGGTCGGGCGGCTGGCCGAGATCCCGCTCGGTGACGGCCCGGACACCTCCGGTGCGCCGGTGACCGACGCGCTGGCGCTGGTCCCGTTCCGGCAGATCCGCGAGCGCGGCTTCACCGCCCACGACGACGGCACCCCGCTCGCCGTGCTGCGCCCGCACACCGCGTACGAGCTGCCGCTGGACGCGGTGCGGGCGGCGCTCCCGGCGCACGACGTGACGGTGCGCGACGGGGCGTTCGACGTGGCCGACGACGCCTACGCGGAGATCGTCGGGCGGGTGGTGCGGGACGAGATCGGCAGCGGGGCGGGCGCCAACTTCGTGATCCGGCGGACCTTCGAGGGCGCGATCGACGGGTTCGGCGCCGCGGACGCGCTGGCGCTGTTCCGGCGGCTGCTGGCCGGGGAGCGCGGCGCGTACTGGACGTATGTGGTGCACCGCCCCGGGGTGCGGACGCTGGTCGGCGCCAGCCCCGAGGTGCATGTGCGGATGACCGGGGCGCGGCCGGACGCGCCGGGCGGCGGCACCGTCGTGATGAATCCGATCAGCGGCACCTACCGCTACCCGGCGGGCGGCCCCACCGCCGAGGGGCTGCTGGCGTTCCTCGGCGACCGCAAGGAGGTGGAGGAGTTGTCGATGGTCGTCGACGAGGAGCTGAAGATGATGTGCACCGTCGGCGACGGCGGCGGGGTGGTCGTCGGGCCGCGGCTGCGGGAGATGGCGCACCTCGCGCACACCGAGTACGAGCTGCGCGGCCGGACCTCGCTGGATGTGCGGGAGGTGCTGAAGGAGACGATGTTCGCGGCGACGGTGACCGGCTCGCCGGTGCAGAACGCCTGCCGGGTCATCGAGCGCCACGAGCCGCGCGCCGCCGGCGGGCGGGGGCGCGGCTACTACGCGGGGGCGCTGGCGCTGCTGGGCCGGGACGCGTCCGGGGCGCAGACGCTGGACTCGCCGATCCTCATCCGGACCGCCGACATCGACGCGGGCGGGCGGCTGCGGGTGCCGGTCGGGGCGACGCTGGTGCGGGCCTCGGACCCGTACGGCGAGGTGGCCGAGACCCATGCGAAGGCGGCGGGGGTGCTCACCGCGCTGGGGGTGCGACCGGCGCCAAAGCGGGCGGCGGCGGAGGGCGGGGCGCCGCGGTTGGCGGACGATCCGCGGGTGCGGGCGGCGCTGGATGCGCGGCGGGCGGATCTGGCGCCGTTCTGGCTGCGGATGCGCTCCGGCGAGCCGACCGCGGCGCTGCGCGGCCATGCGCTGGTGGTGGACGCGGAGGACACCTTCACCGCGATGCTGGCGCATCTGCTGCGGACGTCGGGTCTGGAGGTCACGGTGCGCCGGTTCGACGAGCCGGGGCTGCGGGAGGCGGTGCGGGCGCACCGGGGGCCGGTGGTGCTGGGCCCCGGGCCCGGCGATCCGTCCGACGCCGGGGACCCGAAGATGCGCTTCCTGCGGTCGCTCGCCGCGGAGCTGGTGGGCGGGCGGTCGGCGGACCGGCCGGTCCTCGGGGTCTGCCTCGGCCATGAGCTGCTCGCGGCCGAACTGGGGCTGGAGATCGTCCGCAAGGAGGTGCCGTTCCAGGGGGCGCAGGAGACGATCGACTTCTTCGGGCGGCCGGAGACCGTCGGTTTCTACAACACCTTCACCGCCCGCTGCGACGACGCCACCGCCGCCGAACTTGCCATGCACCGCGTGGAGTTGAGCCGGGACGGGGTGAGCGGTGAGGTCCATGCGCTGCGCGGGCCGGGCTTCGCCGGGGTGCAGTTCCACCCGGAGTCGGTGCTGACGCTGGACGGGTCGGGGCTCACCGCTCAGCTGCTGGCGGCCGTCCTGGTGTGACGAGGAGGTTCGCGCCGCCGCGACCGGCCAGATAGTCCTCGACGTTGGCGAGGGTGGCGTCGATGATCTGGCCGACCGCGTCGGCGGTGAAGTACGCCTGGTGCGAGGTGACGAGGACGTTGTTGAAGGTCATCAGGCGGGCCAGGACGTCGTCGCGGACGACGTCGAGCGAGCGGTCGTGGAAGAACATCCCGGCCTCCTCCTCGTAGACGTCGAGGGCGACGCCGGAGAGGCGGCCGGTCTTCAGGGTCCGGACGAGGGCGGCGGTGTCGACGAGTCCGCCGCGGCTGGTGTTGACGAGCAGGGCGTCGTCCTTCATGGCGGCGAGCGCGGCGGCGTCGACGAGGTGGCGGGTGGCGTCGGTCAGCGGGACGTGCAGGGTGATCAGGTCGGACTCGGCGAAGAGGTGGTCGCGGTCGACGTAGCGCATACCGAGGTCGCGGCAGGCCGGGTTCTCGGCGAGGTCCCAGCCCAGCAGGCGCATGCCGAAGCCGTGCGCGATCCGGGTGAACGCCTCGCCGATCCGGCCGGTGCCGACCACGCCGACGGTGCGTCCTCGCAGGTCGCGGCCCATCAGTCCGTCGAGGCGGAAGTCGAAGAGGCGGGTGCGTTGGGCGGCGCGGATCACCCGGCGGTCGACGGCGAGGGCGAGCGCCCAGGCGAACTCGGCGACGGCGTAGGGCGAGTAGGCGGCGACCCGGCCGACGGTCATACCGAGGTCGGCGGCGGCCCGGAGGTCGATGTTGTTGTAGCCGGTGGCGCGCTGGGCGATCAGTTTCGTACCGCCGGTGAAGAGGGTCTGGAGGACCTCGGCGGACAGTTCGGAGTTGACGTCGGTGGTGACGATCTCGTAGCCGTGGGCGATGGGGGCGGTGTCGCGGTCGAGGTTGACGTCCAGGCAGCGGATCTGGTGCCGGTCGGCGAACGCCCGCTCCAGCAGCGGCCGTTCATCGGTCTGCACCCCGAACGCGATGATCTCCATACCGCTCTCCTCCTCGCCTCACACCCGACCGCTTCGCGGCTTTTGTCCGCCGGGCCGAATATACGGGGAGCGGAGCCGGGCGCCGCCGCGGCGCGGGCGGACGGGGCCCGGTGGAGCGACGGGCGGGCGGGGCGCCCGGAGTGCCCGGGAGCACCCGGGGACGCGCCCGCCCGCCGCCCGCGCCGGTCAGCCGAAGAACACCCCCGCCTCCGCGTACAGCGCCGGATCGACCGTCTTGAGCTGCGCCGTCGCCTCCGCCAGCGGCACCCGCACGATGTCGGTGCCGCGCAGCGCCACCATCGAGCCGAAGTCCCGGGCGTGCACCGCGTCCACGGCGTGCAGCCCGAAGCGGGTGGCCAGCCAGCGGTCGAAGGCGCTGGGCGTGCCGCCGCGCTGGGTGTGGCCGAGGACGGTGGTCCGCGCCTCCTTGCCGGTCCGCCGCTCGATCTCCGCGGCCAGCCACTCCCCCACCCCGGAGAGCCGTACGTGCCCGAACGCGTCGGTGCTGCCGTCCTTCAGCACCATCTGGCCGTCCTTGGGCATCGCGCCCTCCGCGACGACGACGATCGGCGCGTAGCGGACCCGGAAGCGGGACTCGATCCAGGCGCAGACCTGCTCGATGTCGAAGCGCTGCTCGGGGATGAGGACGACGTTGGCGCCGCCCGCCAGCCCCGAGTGGAGCGCGATCCACCCGGCGTGGCGGCCCATCACCTCGACGACCAGGACCCGCATATGGGATTCGGCGGTGGTGTGCAGCCGGTCGATGGCCTCGGTGGCGACGCCGACGGCGGTGTCGAAGCCGAAGGTGTAGTCGGTGGCCGAGAGGTCGTTGTCGATGGTCTTGGGGACGCCGACGCAGGGCACGCCGTGCTCCTCCCAGAGCCTGGCCGCGACGCCGAGGGTGTCCTCGCCGCCGATCGCGATCAACGCCTCGATCTCCTCCTTGGCCAGCGTCTCCTTGATCCGGCGGACGCCGTCGTCCTCCCGGAAGGGGTTGGTCCGCGACGAGCCGAGGACCGTACCGCCGCGGGGCAGGATGCCGCGGACCGCGGCGATGTCCAGCGGGCGGACGTCGCCCCGCAGCGCCCCGCGCCAGCCGTCGCGGAAGCCCGCGAAGGTGTGTCCGTACTCCTGGGTGCCCTTGCGGACGACGGCTCTGATCACCGCGTTCAGACCGGGGCAGTCGCCACCGCCGGTCAGCACTCCGACCCGCATCGCCTTCACCTACATCCCGTCAGAGGGCCGCGCACGGCCCCGCACGAACCGATGCGGCCACGCTAGACGTGATCTGGGTCACTCCGGGATGGGTGTGCCGCCGACTCCGGTGCCCGGAGGGCGAGTTGGCGCCGGACGATCACCCGTACGGGCGGGACCCCGGCGCGGTGGTGACGCGGCCCGCGGTCAGGCGTCGTCGAGCCCGCGCTCGATGGCGTACCGGACCAGCTCGACGCGGTTGTGGAGCTGGAGCTTGCCGAGGGTGTTCTGGACGTGGTTCTGCACCGTGCGGTGCGAGATGACCAGCCGCTCGGCGATCTGCTTGTACGAGAGGCCCTTGGCGACCAGCCGCAGCACCTCGGTCTCCCGGTCGGTCAGGCTCGGGGCGCCGGGCTCGTCCGCGGTGGCGGGCGCCGGTTCCGTCGCCAGCCGCCGGTACTCGCCGAGGACCAGCCCGGCCAGCCCCGGTGTGAAGACCGGCTCACCGGCGGCGGTGCGGCGCACCGCGTCCAGCAGCTCCTCGGTGCTCGCCGACTTCAGCAGATAGCCGGTCGCCCCGGACTTCACCGCCTCCAGCACATCGGCGTGCTCCCCGCTGGCCGACAGGACCAGGACCCGCACACCGGGGTGCGAGCCGACGACCTCCTTGCAGACCTGCGCGCCGGGCAGCCCGGGGAGGTTGAGGTCCAGGACGAGGACCTGCGGCACCACGGCACGGGCCCGGCGCACCGCCTGCGGACCGTCGCCCGCGGTGGCCACCACCTCGCACCCGGCGGCCGCCAGGTCCCGGGCGACGGCGTCGCGCCACATCGGGTGGTCGTCGACCACCATCACCTGTATCCCGCCGCCGAAACCGCCTGCCGGAACCGTGCCGTCCTGCTCGCTCATGCCCGCGCCTTCCCCCCGCGTCGGCCCTCGGGCACGGCGCCCTTGGGTACGGTCAACTCCACTTCGGTGCCCTGTCCGGGGACCGACAGCCACTCGGCGGTGCCGCCCAGGTCCCGCAGCCGCCCGCGGATCGACAGCGCGACCCCCAGGCGGCCCTCCCGCTCCGCGTCGTCGAGCCGCCCCTCGGGGATGCCGGGACCGTCGTCCCGGACCGTCACCACGACCGCCTCCGGCTCGTCCTCCAGCAGCACCCACGCCCGGGCGCCCTCCCCGGCGTGCACCCGTACGTTGTCCAGCGCGGCGCCGACCGCGGCGGCCAACTCCCCGGCGGCGTGGGCCGGCAGCTCGACGGCGGCGCCCGGCTCGGAGAACGTCACCCCGCTCCCGGCGTACGGGGCGAGCAGCGCCCGGAGGTCACAGCGGCCCTGCGGCGCGTCGGCGGGCGGCACGGCGGCCACCCGCGGCGCGGCGGCCGCCGGGGCGCCCGCGCGGGGCGGCGGGACCGGCCCACCGGCCACCAGCGTCCGCAGCGCGACCTCCTGCTCCCCGGC
This sequence comes from Streptomyces catenulae, assembly GCF_000718015.1. GTDB lineage: Bacteria > Actinomycetota > Actinomycetes > Streptomycetales > Streptomycetaceae > Streptomyces > Streptomyces catenulae. The sequence goes on from NZ_JODY01000007.1 coordinate 152,734, forward strand.
CATCCGGCCCAGCTCCGCCGCCTCCCCGCCGATCGCGGCGCCGCGGCGCTGCACCATCGCGAGGACCTGGAGGACGCTGTCGTGGATGTCGCGGGCCAGCCGCTCCCGCTCCCGGGTCGCCGCCTCGATCTGGAGCGCCCGGGCGAGGGTGCGCTCACTGTCGCGGGCCACCTCGACGACGTAGCCGATCGCCACGCTCGCCACCCAGACCAGCACGACGTTGTGGATGGTGTTCCCGGCCAGCTCCTCGCGTTCGACGAGGTTGGCGACGGCCACCAGGCTGGACGCGGCCATCGCCCACCGCCAGCCGCCCTTGATCGCGAAGCCGAGGACGGAGCCCGCGGTGCAGATCGACGGCAGCGTGGCCGCGCCGCCCATGATCCGCTCATGGGACTCGACGACCATGGTCAGCAGGATGCCGCCCACCGCGAAGGTGAGGTCACCGGCGAGGAAGCGCCGGGTGCAGCGCTCCGCCGAGGTGGTGTGGCGCCAGGTCAGCGCGGTCCAGACGGCGAGCGCCGCCATGTAGCCGACCGCGCCCAGCGGATGCACGTACTTCTCGTACTGCGAGGCGACCAGGCAACAGGTGTAGATCAGTGTGAGGACGCGGTAGCCGGTGAGCGCGCGCCACAGCGGCAGCTCCACGGACATGCGCAGCCCCGGCCGCGACGCGGCGGGCGCCGTGCCCGCCACCGCCCCGCCCGCTTCCGTCGTACCGTCGGTGTCCGCCATCCCCGGCCCCCACCCCTCGCCGGGCGCGCCTACGCCCCGGCCTCGGCCTTCCCCGGTCCGTCCGTGCCGTGCCCCTTGCCCTTGCCGACGCCCTCGGCCTTCTTCGCCTCGGCCTCGGCCTTCTTCTTCGCGTCGGCGATCTGCCGCTTGGCGGCCGTCGCGTAGATGTCGACGTACTCCTGGCCGGAGAGCTTCATGATCTCGTACATCACCTCGTCGGTGACCGAGCGCAGGATGAAGCGGTCGCCCTCCATGCCCTGGTAGCGCGTGAAGTCCAGCGGCTTGCCGATGCGGATGCCGGGCCGGATCATCTTCGGGACGATCTTGCCGGGCGGCTGCACCTTCTCGGTGTCGATCATCGCGACGGGGATGACCGGCGCACCGGTGGCCAGCGCGACCCGGGCCAGACCGCCGGGCTTGCCGCGGTAGAGGCGGCCGTCGGGCGAGCGGGTGCCCTCCGGGTAGATGCCGAACAGCTCACCGCGCTCCAGCACCTCGATACCGCTCTTGATGGCCGCCTCGCCCGCCCCGCGCGCCCCCGAGCGGTCGACGGGCAGCTGGCCCACGCCCTTGAAGAACGCGGCGGTCAGCTTCCCCTTCACGCCGGGCGAGGTGAAGTACTCGGCCTTCGCGATGAAGGTGACCTTGCGGTCGAGGACCGCGGGCAGGAAGAAGGAGTCCGAGAAGGACAGGTGGTTGCTCGCGAGGATCGCCGGACCCTCGGCGGGAACGTTCTCGATGCCTTCCACCCAGGGACGGAACGCCAGCTTGAGCGAACCGCCGAGAGAGAACTTCATTGCGCCGTAGATCAACCGACTGCCTCCTGTGTGTGACGCAAAGACCTTAACCCGGCCCGGAGCCCCGTTCGTCGCCTCCGGTCCGCCGCCCGGGACGGGGCGGGCCCCCGCATCGCGCGATCGCCCTTACCCCACCGGCGTCACTCCGCGTACGCTGCAGGTGACGACCCAGATCCCCCATCGATCGGAGTTCCCCGGTGCCGCTCCTTCCCGGAGCCGAGCCGTTCCGCCGTGACGGCGGAGAGGTCGGCGTCCTCGTGTGTCACGGCTTCACCGGCTCCCCCCAGTCCGTACGCCCCTGGGCCGAGTACCTCGCCGACCGCGGGGCGAGCGTCGCGCTGCCGCTGCTGCCCGGCCACGGCACCCGCTGGCAGGACCTGGCGGTCACCACGTGGCAGGACTGGTACGCGGAGGTCGACCGCGAGCTGCGGGCGCTGACCGAGCGGTGTGACCAGGTCTTCGTCTGCGGGCTGTCGATGGGCGGCGCGCTGGCGCTGCGGCTCGCCGCCCGGCACGGCGACGCGCTCGGCGGCGTCGTGGTGGTCAACCCCGCCAACAAGGTGCACGACACGGCGGCACCGCTGCTGCCCGTGCTGCGCCACGTCCTCCCGACGACGAAGGGCCTGGCGAGCGACATCGCCAAGGAGGGCGCCGAGGAGACCGGCTACGACCGCGTCCCGCTGCACGCCGCGCACTCCCTGCGGCAGTTCCTCCGGCTGGTGGACACCGAACTCCCGCAGGTCACCCAGCCGTTGCTGGTGATGACCAGCCCGCAGGACCATGTCGTGCCGCCGGCCGACTCGGAGCGGATCCTGGCCCGGGTCTCGTCGACGGACGTGGACCGGAAGCTGCTGGAGCACAGCTACCACGTCGCCACGCTCGACCACGACGCCGAGCAGATCTTCCGGGACACCGCCGCCTTCATCGAGCGGCTGGCCCCCGGCGCCCTGACCGACCCGGCGGACGAGGGGACGGCGGCCCGTGGCGGAGCGTAGCCCTCGCGATCCCCAGGACCCGCTGGACGAAGAGGCCGCCTGGGCCCAGATCGTCGCGGGTTACGGCGAGGAACCGGCGTGGGACGACGCCCGCCGGGAGGTACGGGACGAGACCACCGGCCCCGGGGAGCCCGGCGCGGGCGCGAAGGCCACGGGCGGTACGGCCGCCCCGGAGGGCGAGCGGCCCGGCCCCGCACCGCAGGCGTCCGACGGCCCCGGCGAGGACGCCGGACCCGAGGAGCGGACCGCGGACGACGACGGGCCGAAGACACCGCCCGGCCCCGCGGCGCCCGCCTCCCCCGGCAGCTTCGTGGTGTACGCGCCGGGCGTCGGCCCGCGCGACTGGAGCGCCGCCGAGCCCTCCGACGACGACTTCGACGAGAACGACGAGGGCCACTTCACCCCGCCCGAGCCGCCCCCGCTCCCGCAGGCCGACGTCACCGCGAAGTTCGCCTGGCTCGCGGTGCTCGGCGGCCCGCTGCTCCTGATCGTCATGGTGCTGCTCCAGCAGCCGGTGACGTGGTGGATCACGGTCCTGGGCATCGGCGGTTTCCTCGGCGGCTTCGCCACCCTCATCGCCCGGATGAAGGGCGACGACGAGGACGGCGACGGACCGGCGCCGGGCAGCGGCGCGGTGGTCTGAGACCTAGCGCGCGGCCGCCGGGATCCGCAGCGCCGCGAGCACCGGCAGATGGTCGGTGGCGGCCGTCAGATCCCCGGCGGCCACCCCGGGCAGCCCGTACGGGACGCCGCAGCCCAGCACCTCGACGCCGCCGGTGGTGAAGAGCGCGTCGATGCGCTGGTGCGGGTCGCGCGGCGTCGAGGTGAACTCCCCGCCCCACGGGTGCGCGGCCCAGGCGTCGGTCAGCGCACCGGACAGCAGCCGGAAACTCCGCCCGTCCGGCCGGTCGTTGAGGTCCCCACCGGCCACCGCGTACGGCACCTCCAGCGCCGCCAGCTCCGCGAGCAGCCGTCCGGCCTGCGCGTACCGCTCCTCGGCGGCGAGGCTGAGATGGCAGCTGAGGACGCCGAGACGGGCGCCGCCGACGCGGACGACGGCGGTGGCGAAGCCGCGCCGGTGCAGGCCCGGGGTGCGCGGCAGCAGGATGTCGGCGGTCCGCTCGACGTGGACGCGGAGCGTGGCGAGGATCATCGGGCCGGTGGTGGTGGCGCCGCCGGTGACATACGTCAGACCGCTCGCCCGGGCCAGCCGTTCGGCGGCCTTGCGCCAGCGGAAGAACCGCGGCGCCTCCTGGATCAGCACGAGGTCGGGCGCGCAGGCGCGGATCACCCGGGCGAGCGCCGCCCCGTCGTCGCGCAGCGAGCGGATGTTGTAGCTGAGCACCCGCACGACGGCCGAACCGTCCGGTGCGGTGCGGGAGACGGGAAGCGCGGACAGCACGGCGGCTCCTTGTGCCGGGGGCCCGGAAAGTGCGGCGCCCGCCGCGTCCGGGACGCGGCGGGCGGTGGCTCAGCCCTGGCGGGCGAGGTCGGCGGCGCCGACCAGCCCGGCCTTGCCGCCGAGTTGGGCGGCGAGCACCTGGGCGTGCGGCCGCCACTGGCTGCCCACCAGCCAGCGGCGGAACGACTTGCGGATCGGGTCGAGGACCAGTTCGCCCTCGTCCGAGACGCCGCCGCCGACGATGAAGGCGGACGGGTCGAAGAGCGAGGCGAGGTCGGCCAGTCCGGCACCGGCCCAGCGGGCCAGCTCGCGGAAGGAGTCGACGGCGACCGGGTCCCCGCGGCGGGCGGCCTCGCTGATGTGCCGCCCCTCGATGCCCCCGGGCGTACCGTCGCCCAGGCCCAGCAGGACCGTGGCGTCCTTGGGGGTGGCGGAGGCGCGCTGGCGGGCGTAGCGGAGCAGGGCGCGGCCGGAGGCGTACTGCTCCCAGCAGCCCTGGCTGCCGCAGCCGCACAGCAGACCGTCGGGGACGACCCGGATGTGGCCGAACTCGGCGGCGACGCCGAAGCGGCCGCGGCGCAGCTTGTTGCCGATGATGATGCCGCCGCCCAGGCCCGTGCCGAGCGTGATGCAGATGACGTCGCTGTGCCCGGCACCGGCGCCGAAGCGGTACTCGCCCCAGGCCGCGGCGTTGGCGTCGTTCTCGACCACGACGGGCAGACCGACGCGCTGTTCGACCTTGTCCTTGAGCGGTTCGTGCCGCCAGTCGATGTTCGGTGCGAACAGGACCGTGGCCCGCTTCTCGTCGACGTATCCGGCCGCGCCGATGCCGACGGCCTCCACCCGGTGGGCGGCGCCGACGGAGCGGACCGCGTCGGCGATGGCGTCGGTCAGCGCGTCGGCGGTCTGCGGGGTCGGCACCGTGCAGGTGTCCAGGATCGAGCCCTCTTCGTCGACCACGCCGGCCGCGATCTTCGTGCCGCCGATGTCGACGCCGATGGTGAGTCCCATGTGTCCCTCAGTTGTCTCTCGAACCCCGCCGTGATCCACCGTACCGGAGCGGGAGAGGGGGACCCTCCGGGTCGTCAGTCGAGATCGATGCGCTCGGTGCCCGTGGGGCCGTCGTCGTCGCGGGGGTCCTCGGGGCGTCCGGCGGGCCGCGGGTGGTCGCCGGTCTCCTTGCGGGTCCAGCGGGTCTCGCCGCCCTCGACGGCGGAGCGGTAGGCGGCGAGCAGCTCGGAACCGGCGGCGGCGAGGTGGTCGAAGACGTCCGGGTGGCGCTCGACGACCGGCTCCACGGCGGCCTTGGCCTGCCGGAACAGGCTGCTGACGGCGGTGGAGGCGGCGGCGCCGCCGAGCGCGCCGGGCAGCTGGATCCCGGCGAGCTTGTCGCCCACCGCGTCGGCGAGCTTGCGCAGCTCGTCGGCGGCGCTGCCCGGCGGGACGCCCTGCTCGGCGCGGCGGCGGGCCTTCTCCGCGGCGAGGTCCTCGGCGCAGGCCGTCTCCCAGGCGTCGGCCTCGGGAGCGGCCGTCGGCTCGGCCGGACGGTCGGTGGCATCACTCATGGCGGGCTCCGTGGACTCCTGCTGCGGATGGCCGCGGTGCGCCGGGGCGCCCGGCGGCCGGGACGGGACTCACCTTCGACGGTACCCGAACGGGGGTACGCGGATCAGCTTCCCTCGGGCCAGAGTGCCGGGTCGGGGGTGAAGCGGATCTGGAGCACGCCCTCGCGCAGTCCGGCGCCGGTGACGGTGCAGCGGCGCAGTGCCGAGGGCAGGGTCCGTATCCGGCGGTGGCGGCCGACGGTGACGACGATCTCGTCGCCGCGGCGGACCAGCCCCAGGCCCTCGCGGGCGGCGCCGGGCAGCGGCACCCGCCACACCAGGAGGCCGTCGTCGGCGAGCCGGTCCTCGACGGTCCAGGGGTCGGCGGCGCGGGCGGCGGTGTCCGTGGTGGCGCCGACGCGGGCGGCGTCGGCGTCGAGGAGGGCGGCGAGCGCGTCGAGGCCCCGCGGGTCGCGGCCGAGGTGGGCGACCTCGTGGACCGGGACGCCCGCCACCTCCTCGCGCAGCACCGTCAGCGCCTCCTGCTGGGCGCCGGAGAGCGCGGCGAGGAACGGGTCGGCGGAGCCGGTCGGCAGCAGCCGGTTGACGAGGACCGCGTCGGTGCGGCGGCCGTGCAGCGCGAGCCCGGCGCGGGCGGCGCGCAGCGTCCCGGCGGCGACCGGCCCGGCGTCGGTGACCAGCCGGACGGTGGTGCCCGGCGCGTCGATCACGGCCTGGACGGCGGCGAGTTCCTGCTCCCAGCGGTCGGCGGCCTCGTAGAGCTTCTGGGCGGGCATGGGCACCCCGGCGAGCTGGGCGAGGACCGGGCGCAGGGCGCGGGCGGCCTGGCGTTCGGCGGGCAGCAGTCGGCGCAGATAGCGGCGGACCTGTGCGGGGAGCGCCAGAAGGTGGATCGTTTCGTCGGCGGGCGGGGCGTCGACGACGACGGTGTCCCAGCTGCCGGAGGTGTGTGCGGCGCGCAGCGCGTGCAGCAGCGCGAAGGAGGCGGCGCCGGGGAGTTCGGTGAGTTCGTCGGCGTCGAGCGGGGTGGCGCCGAGCAGGTCGAGGGCGGCGCCCGCGCGGTCCTGGAAGGCGAGGAACTCGGTGCGGAAGCGGTCGCCGGGGTCGACGCGGCGGGCGTGCAGTCGGGGGGCGAGTTCGGTGGCCGTGGTGGACAGTTCGGTGCCCAGGACGGTCTGCGGGGCGCTGCTCTCGCCGGTGAGCAGCAGCGTCCGGGCGCCCTGCCGGGCCGCGGCCAGTGCGGTGGCCGCGGCGAGGGTGGAGCGACCGGCGCCGCCCGCGCCCGTGACGAGGACGGTCCGCACGTTCAGTGGGTCCCGGCCGCGTCGGCGGTGTCCTCGGGGCCGGACTCCACGCGCTTCTTCAGGCCCGCGAGCGCGCGGTCGATGATGACCTTCTCGGCCTTGCGCTTGATCATGCCGAGCATCGGGATCTTGACGTCGACGGTGAGCTGGTAGGTCACCTCGGTGCCCGCGCCGCCGTCGACCGGGGCGAGGCGGTAGGAGCCGTCGAGGGCGCGCAGCATCTGGGACTTGACGAGCGACCAGCTGACCTCGTTCTCGCCGGTCCAGGTGTAGGCGAGGGTGTGGTCGTCCTTGATGGCACCGGCGTCGAGGAGCAGCCGGACCTGTGCGGCGCGGCCCCGGTCGTCCTTGGCCAGCACCTCGGCCTCCTTGACCTCGCCGGTCCACCGCGGGTAGCGCTCGAAGTCGGCGATCACTCCCATCACCTCGGCGGGCGGCGCCGCGATCGTGATGCTAGAGCTGGTGTGTTCGGCCATCGCCGTGACTCCTCCATGCCGATTGCGCCGGTACGGCCCGGCCCCCGGCTCGCGTCGAACCCGGTGTCTCTGCTGCTGAAGGCTACCGCGCGGCGCGGCGCCGCCGGACACCAGCGGGCCGGGCGGCGCGGGCCCGCGGGGCGCCCGGGCGCGGCGGCCGGGTCACCACTCCAGGACGTACGGCCTGCCGGTCGCGCGGAAATGGCCGACGTTGACGCACTCGGTGGCGCCGATGCGCATCCGGCGGGCGAGCGGCTGGTGGACGTGGCCGAAGAGGGAGTAGCGCGGGCGGGTGCGGCGGATGGCGTCGAGGAGGGCGGCGCTGCCGCGCTCGAAGCGGCGGGCGACGGTGTCGTAGCAGAGTTCGGGGACGTCCGGCGGGATGTGGGTGCAGAGGACGTCGACCTCGCCGACCGCCTCGATCTTGGCGGCGTACTCCTCGTAGCCGATCTCGTACGGCGTGCGCATCGGGGAGGGCAGACCGCCGCCGACGAAGCCGAAGACGCGGCCGCCTATCTCGACGCGCTGGCCGTCGAGGACGGTGGTGCCCTCGCGGGCGTACTCGGGCCAGAGGCGGGGGATGTCGACGTTGCCGAAGGTGGCGTAGGTGGGGGTGGGCAGGGCGGCGAAGAGTTCGGCGTACTGGCCGCGGACCGCGGTCTCGATGACGGATTCGCGCGGCTCCCCGGCGGCGTCCAGCTCGCCCCACAGGCGGCGGCCGAAGGCGCGCGCCTCGTCGAAACGGCGGGCGGTGCGCAGATCGATGAGGCGGCGGGCGTTGTCGGCGCCGAAGAGGGCGGGGAAGATGCCGCGCGCGTGGTCGGCGTAGTCGAGGAAGAGCACGAGATCGCCGAGGCAGACGAGGGCGTCGGCGCCCTCACCGGCGCGGGCGAGGTCCCGGCTGTTGCCGTGTACATCACTGACCACATGCAGTCGCATGACGGAAATCCTAGGTCCCGGTTCCGCGGGCCGGGAGGGCGCCGTCCGCCGGTTACTTTCCGGTCACCGAAACGCTGGTCTAGTCTGCGCGGGCGGCCTGCCCCACGCAGGTGAGGCCGTAAGTCCCACGGCGCACCCCTTGACATGTGACGCATCGAACATCTGGCCGTACCCCCTACCCCAAAGCAATACCGGTGGGTAACGTCCGGGCAGTCCAGTCCCCTGCCAGTCATGGACCGAACCGGTGCAGCACACAGCGTCGTGGCACCGGCGCCAATGAGGAGCAGCAGTCTTGCGCGAGTTCAGCCTTCCGGCTCTGTACGAGGTCCCTTCGGACGGCAATCTGACGGATCTCATCCGCCGCAACGCCGCGCAGCACCCGGATGTCGCGGTCGTCGGCCGGAAGGTCAACGGCGGGTGGCAGGACGTCACGGCCACCATGTTCCTGGCCGAGGTCCGCGCCGTCGCCAAAGGGCTGATGGCCTCCGGCATCCAGCCCGGCGACCGTATCGGCCTGATGTCGCGCACCCGTTACGAGTGGACGCTGCTGGACTTCGCGATCTGGAGCGCCGGGGCGATCACCGTGCCGGTCTACGAGACCAGCTCCGCCGAGCAGATCCAGTGGATCCTCGGCGACTCCGGCGCGGTGGCCTGCCTGGTGGAGACGCCCGCGCACGAGGCGGCCGTGGAGTCCGTACGGGACCGGCTGCCCGGGCTGGCCAACATCTGGCAGATCGAGCGGGACGCCGTCGCCCGGCTGTCGGCCGCGGGTACCGCGCTGACCGACGAGGAGGTGGACGCGCGCTCCGCCCTCGCGGACGCCGACTCGCCCGCCACGATCGTCTACACCTCCGGCACCACCGGCCGCCCCAAGGGCTGTGTCCTCACCCACCGCAGCTTCTTCGCCGAGGTCGGCAACGTCGTCGAGCGGCTGCGCCCGCTCTTTTGCACCGGTGAGTCCTCGGTGCTGCTCTTCCTGCCGGTCGCGCACGTGCTGGGCCGACTGGTGCAGATCGCCTGTGTGATGGCGCCGATCAAGCTGGGCCACGCGCCCGACATCAAGCACCTCACCGACGACCTCGCCTCGTTCCGGCCGACGCTGATCCTGGGCGTGCCGCGGGTCTTCGAGAAGGTCTACAACGGCGCCCGCGCCACCGCGCAGGCCGACGGCAAGGGCAAGATCTTCGACCGGGCGGCGGACACCGCCATCGCCTACAGCAAGGCGCTGGACACCGCGGCGGGCCCCACGTTCGGCCTGCGGCTGCGGCACAAGCTCTTCGACAAGCTGGTCTACGGCAAGCTCCGCGCCGTCCTCGGCGGCCGGGCCACGCACGCCATCTCCGGCGGCGCCCCGCTCGGCGAGCGCCTCGGCCACTTCTACCGCGGCATCGGCTTCACCGCCCTGGAGGGCTACGGCCTGACGGAGTCCTGTGCGGCGACCGCGTTCAACCCCTGGGACCGGCAGAAGATCGGCACCGTCGGCCAGCCGCTGCCCGGCTCGGTGGTGCGGATCGCCGACGACGGCGAGGTGCTGCTCCACGGCGAGCACCTGTTCACGGAGTACTGGAACAACGAGGCGGCCACCGCCGAGGCGCTCTCCGACGGCTGGTTCCACACCGGCGACCTCGGCACCCTCGACGAGGACGGCTACCTCACCATCACCGGGCGGAAGAAGGAGATCCTGGTGACGGCGGGCGGCAAGAACGTCGCGCCCGCCGTGATCGAGGACCGGATCCGGGCGCACGCGCTGATCGCGGAGTGCATGGTCGTCGGCGACGGCCGTCCGTTCATCGGCGCGCTGATCACCCTCGACGAAGAGTTCCTGCCGCGCTGGGCCACCGAGCACGGCCGTCCCGCCGACTCCACCGCGGTGTCGCTCGCCGACGACCCGGAGCTGCTGGCCGCCGTACAGCGCGCCGTGGACGACGGCAACGCCGCGGTCTCGAAGGCCGAGTCGGTCCGCAAGTTCCGCATCCTGCCGACCCAGCTGACCGAGGACTCCGGCCATGTCACGCCGTCGCTGAAGCTCAAGCGGAACGTGGTGGCGAAGGACTTCGCCGAGGAGATCGAGGCGCTCTACCGCGGCTGACGGACCCGTCGGCACGGCAGAGGTACGGGGCGCGGCCCACCGGGCGCGCCCCGCCGGTGTGTCCGGGGGCGGCCGCGTCCCGCTCGGGGGGAGGCGGCCACTCCGGGGCGCACGCTCCTGACCTGCGCTTCCGCGAGCCCGCCCGGAGGCTCAGAGCAGTTCCTTCAGCTTCTCGGCGAGCAGGTCCCAGCGCCACTTCTCCTCGACCCAGGCCCGGCCCCGCTCGCCCATCCGGCGGCGCAGCTCCGGGTCCTGCAGGAGCGTGACGACGCGTTCGGCGGTGGCCCGCGGGGAGCCGCCGGGCACCACCCAGCCGGTCTCGCCGTCCAGCACCGCGTCCGGCGCACCACCGGAGTCACCGGCCACCACGGGCAGCCCGGTGGCGGACGCCTCCAGGTAGACGATGCCCAGCCCCTCGACGTCGAGGCCACCGCGCCGGGTGCGGCACGGCATCGCGAAGACGTCGCCCGCGCCGTAGTGGGCCGGCAGCTCCGCCCACGGCACCGCGCCGGTGAACCGCACCGACCCCGCCACCCCGGTGCGCTCCGCCAGCGCCCGCAGCTCCTTCTCGTACGGACCGCCGCCGACGATCAGCAGGACGGCGTCCGGGACCGCGGCGGTGATCGCGGGCATCGCCTCGATCAGCGTGTCCTGCCCCTTGCGCGGCACCAGCCGGGAGACGCAGACGACGACGGGCCGGTCGCTGAGGCCGAGGCGGGCGCGGATCTCGTCGCCGCCGGAGCCGGGGTGGAAGGTCTTCTCGTCGACGCCGGGCGGCAGTTGGACCATCCGGGCGGCGGCCTCGGGGGTGAGCGCGGCACCGATCCGGCGGCGGGTGTACTCGCCGAGGTAGGTGAGGGTGTCGGTGCCCTCGCCGATACGGCGCAGCAGCTGCCGGGCGGCGGGCAGCTGCGCCCAGCCCGCTTCGTGGCCGTGGGTGGTGGCGACGATCCGGCGCGCCCCGGCGGCGCGCAGCGCGGGCGCCATCAGGCCGAGCGGCGCCGCGGCACCGAACCACACCGACGTACAGCCGTGCTCGCGCAGCAGCGCGGTGGCGCGGCGGGTGACGGCCGGGGTGGGCAGCAGCATCGTCGTACGGTCGCGGACGACCGGGAACTCCTGCTCGGCGTCGAAGGCGGCGGTGGCCGCGCGCCCCTCGGCGCCGCGCTTCCAGGTGGAGGCGTACACGACGACCTGGGTGGGGTCCAGGCGCTGCGCCATGTTGTGCAGGAACGCCTGGATGCCGCCGGGGCGCGGCGGGAAGTCGTTGGTGACGATGAGGGTCTTGTGCACGCTGGTCTCTCGGCGTCGGTTCGGCTCGGCGGGCGCGGCCCGGTGGCCCCGCCCTCCGGCCGACAGTACCGGGTCGCCGCGGGACCGGCCCCGGGGGCGGCCGGTCCGGGACGCGCCGGGGCCGGGAGACGGGGCGCGGCGCGGGGCGTCCGGCATCATGCCCCGGGCGGGGCCGGGCCCGCCGCCCCCGGACGGGCCGCCCCGGTACGACCGGCCCGGCGCACGGCCCCGTGGGACGACACGGCGCGACACGGACAACGAGGTGACCATGGCTTCCCCGCACCCCAGCGGCGCCCGGCCCACGGCCCGGCCGTCCACCGCCCCGGCCCTCCGCCGCCGCCCGGTGGAACGGCTCCGGTCCGGCCGTCTCCCGGTCGGCCGCCTCCAGCTCCTCTGCTGGGCGGCGACCCGCGCCGTCCTCCTCCTCTGCGTCCTGAAGGTCCTGGTGGTGCCGGGTCCGGACGTCACGAGCGATGTGGCGGTGATCTACCGGAACTGGGCGGAGGTGCTGCGCTCCGGCTCCTTCCCGGTCGGCGACGTCACCTGGCAGTACCCGCCGGGCGCCGCCCTCGCGGTGCTCTCCCCCGGGCTGCTGCCGTTCCTCTCGTATCCGCACGCCTTCTTCGCGCTGCTGCTCGCCGCCGACGCCGCCGTCCTCGCGCTGCTCGTACGGACCGGGCGGCGGCCGGGCCACCGTCCGGCGGGCGCCTGGGTGTGGATCGCCGGGGTCGCGCTGCTCGGACCGACCGGGTACGCCCGCTACGACCTGATGGTGACCGCCGTCGCGGTGGCCGCGCTCTGCGCCGCCGCCCGCCGTCCGCGGCTGTCCGGGGCGCTGATCGCCTGCGGGGCGCTGCTGAAGGTGTGGCCGGTGCTGCTGCTGTGCGGGGCGCCGCTGCGCGGCCGCCGGGCGCGGGCCCTGTGGGGCGCCGCCGCGGTCTGCGGTGCGGCGCTGACGCTCGGCTGCGCCCTCGCCGCCCCCGGCGCGTTCGCCTTCCTCACCGCCCAGCGGGACCGCGGTACGGAGGTCGAGTCGCTCGGCGCGCTCGTCTTCCATGGGGCGCGGCACCTCGGCTGGCCCGGCGAGGTGGTGCTCCGCTACGGCTCGCTGGAGTTCGTCGGCCCGCTGGTGCCCGAGGTCAGCGCGGTGGCGACGGCGCTGACGGCCGCGGCCCTCGGCTGGCTGCTGTGGTGGCGGCTGCGGGCCGGGCTGCGGACCGCGCCCCGGCCCGCGGTGTGGTGCGACGCGGCGTTCACCGCGGTGCTGCTGGCCACCGTCACCAGCCGGGTCATCAGCCCGCAGTACCTGCTGTGGCCGGTGGGGCTCGGCGCGGTCTGTCTGACCGTCCGGGCGAGTCGGCAGACCCTGCCGGTGCTGCTGGTCCTGGCCGCGACCGGCCTGACCTGCTGGGAGTTCCCGCTCTGGTTCGACCGTGTGGTGGCGAGCGACGGCCCGGGCCTGACGCTGCTGCTCCTCCGCGACGCCCTGCTGGTCTGGGCCGCCCTCCTCGCCGCCCGCAGACTGTGGCGGACGACGGTACGGAGAACGGCCGACGGGACGGAGGAGGCGGACGGGCCCGTACCGGAGCCGGACCCGGAGCCCGCTCCGGGCGAGGAAGGTGCCGACGCCGCCCCCTCCGCCGCGCCGCAGCCCCCCGGCGGCCACGCGCCCGGGCACTCCCCCGTCAGGTCAGCGCGCTCTTGAGATAGGCCCGCCACTTCTTGGTGAACTGTCCCGCGCTCAGGCCGAGTTGGGAGCGGAACACGGTGTCGAGCCGGGCGTTGCGGACCGCCGTACGCCGATCGTCCACCGCCCCCGGCGCGGGCGCCGCCGGATGCCCACCGACGACCCGCCGCCCGGTCCCGTCCGCCCCACCGCCCCGGGAGTCGTCACCTCCGGACGCCGCACCGGCGGACGGCCCGGCACCGGCTCCCGAGGACGGAGACGGAGACGGCGACGAGGACGGGGAGGACGGCGACGGCGTGCCCGACCGCGCCCCCGGACCCGCGTGCCCCTCGCCCGTCGGGACGCCGCCCGCCGCCCGGTAGAACGCGCGCAGCTTCGCCTCGCCCCAGGTGTCCGCGATCATCCGGCAGGCCAGCCAGCCGGACTCGTACGCCCTCGCCAGCCGGTCGGCGCCGCCGGTGAAGCCGAAGTCCGCGTCTGCGGGCAGCCGCTGCGGCGGATGCCCGGTGGCGACCGCCCGCGACAGCTCCGGCGCCGCCGCGGCCGCCGCATGCCGCCTGCCCCGGTACGCCACCCAGTCGGCGAACCCCTCCGAGAGCCACAGCGGGGTGTCGCCGGTGGTGGCCGTGCGGGTGGCGACATGGGTGATCTCGTGCGACAGCACCACCGCCCGGCCCGCGTCGTTGAGGTCCGCGTACGCCTCCGGGTTGACGATCACCCGGTCGGCCGGAGCCTTCGCCTGCGCGCCCGCCTCACCGGTCGTCACCGCCGCGATCCCCGCGTACGCGGACGGGTCGCCGCTGCCCAGCAGTTGGGCCATCCCGGCGACCGACCCCGGCGCCTCGATCACCACCTGACCGCTCCAGCGGCCCTTCCACGCGGCGGTGACGGCGGGCACCGCCGCGTCCGCCCGCCGCGCCAGATCCGTCAGCCGCCCGCGGTCCCCGGCGTCCCCCAGCACCAGCGCGTGCCGCCCCCGCACCGCCGCCACCGGCCCCTGGTCCCACAGCTGACGGGTCCCGGCGTGGCCGGACGCGGCGCCCTCCTCGTCCGACGCGATCCGCCAGCGGCCGGACGTACGGGTCAGCGTCAGATACTGCACGGAGGTCACCGGCTCGGCGTCGAAGCCCTTGAGCCGGTAGCGGAGTTCGACCTTGGCGGCCATCGTGTTCCCGCCGGACGCCAGCGGAAAGGCGTCGGTCGCGACGAGGTCGTACCGCCAGCCGGTCAGCGGCAGCTCCTTGAGGGTGCGGAAGGCGCGGCGCTGCCGGTCGCGGTAGCCGGGCCGCACCGGGTCGACGGAGGCGAGGAACGCGGCCTCGTCGTGCTGCCGTACCGCCCGGGCGCGGGCGTCCAGCATCCGCTGCACCTCGGGGAACCGGGTCCGCGGCGGCGGCTGCTGCGCGCAGCCGCTCGCGGCGGTGAGCACCACGGCCAGCAGCACGGCGCTCCCCGCGGCCGTGGCCCGGGGCGGTCGCCGTACACCCTGACCTGCCATGCGGTCGATCGTATCGACCTCACCCGCGAGCGCCAGCGGGAGAAGGGGCGGCCCGCGGCGACGCCACCGCCCCGCCGGTGACCGGGGGAGGTCACCGACGGGGCGGGAGGAATGCGGCGCTGCGGCCGGGCGGGTGGCCCGTGGCGTCAGACGCGGACGCCGTACTGGAACGGCATGTTGTTGATCGACTCGTAGCGGACCGCGGCGCCGGGCTTCGGCGCGTGGAGCACGGTGTTGTTGCCCGCGTAGAGGCCGATGTGGTGCAGGTCGCCGTAGAAGAGCACCAGGTCGCCCGGCTTCAGCTCGCTCATGCCGATGCGGGTACCGGCGCTGGCCTGCGCCTGCGAGGTACGCGGCAGCGACTGACCGGCCTGCTGGTACGCCCAGGAGGTCAGACCCGAGCAGTCGAAGGAGGACGGGCCGGTGGCGCCCCAGACGTAGGGCGAGCCGATCTTCGACTGGGCGGCGGCGAGGGCGGCGGCACCGCGCTGCGAGGCGGGGACGTCGTGGCCGAGGTCGACGCGGTCGTTGGAGCGGTTGGCGCGGTTCTCCTTCGCCTCCAGCGCCTGCTTCTCCTTGGCCGTGAGGGTGTTGAGCAGATCCTGCGCCTTGGCGAGCTTGCCCTGGATCTCGTCCTTCTTCTCGCCGAGCGCCTTACGGGTCTCGGAGAGGTCCTTGATCTTCCCGGCGGCCTCCTCGCGCTCCTGCGCGAGACGGCGCTGCTTGTCCGCGATGACCTTGAGCTGATCGGCCTGCTTGCCGCTCAGCTGGTCGAGGGTGGCGGCCTTCTCCAGATAGGTGTCCGGATCACCCGAGAGGAACAGCTGGACGGAGGGGTCGATGCTGCCGCTGCGGTACTGGCCGGAGGCGACGGCGCCCAGGCCCTTGCGCAGCTCGTTCAGCTCGCCCTGGCCACGGGCCACCTTGTCCTGGAGGTCGGCGACCTCCTTCTGGAGCTTCTGCTGATCTTCCTTGGCGCCGTTGTACTTCTCGGTCGCCTGCTCCGCCTGCTCGTAGAGCTTGTCGACCTCGGACTTGACGTCCTTCTTCGACGGGGCGGCCTGCGCGGCCTGGGAGGAGAGGGCGACGGCCGCCGCGGCGGTCGCGGTGAGCACGGTCACACGAGTACGGCTCGGCTGCTTGGGTCGACGGTGGGACGCCACGGGGGCGATCTCCTTCTTCCTTCAGCCGCCTACCGGGAAGTGGGGGGTGGTGACCCCGGCTCCGCGCGTACGCCACGGACTCGGCGGTTCCTTCACTGTTCATCCCGGGTGGATGATCAACTGCATGAAGGTTCGAGGCCAGACCTTAGTAACCGAGTTGTGATCGCTTCAAATCCTCCCGGGTAAAAAACCCCGCGCCGAGGCCAGGTTTTACCAACATCACACGGGCTGTAGTGGGCACTTGACGGTCAGAGAGCAGGGAACGGACAAATCGTCGATCCGTCACCCCCGGGCACGTCGCCCCGTCAGACGCGGGCAAGTCGCTTGAGCAACAGGGCCGATGCCACCGGCCGCGCCCCGGCCTTCGCCACCCCGTCCGCCACTTCACGGTCGGTGGAGACCACCACCACCGGCCGCCCCGGCGGCTCCGCGCGCACCAGCTGCCGGATCAACTCGTCCGCCGTCACGCCCGGCTTGCTGAACAGCACCCGCACCCCGCGCGGCGGCGCCAGCAACACCGGCGCCGCCAGCTCCGCGCCGTCGAAGACACATGTCATCTCCGCGCCGGTCTGGGCGGCGAGCACCGCGAGGCCGCCCAGCAGCCGCAGCCGCTGCTTGTCCAGCGGCATCGTCGGATAGCCGGTCTTGGTGACGTTGTAGCCGTCCACCACCAGATGGGCCTGCGGCAGCGCCAGCAACTGGTCGAGCAGGGCCGGATCGGTCTCCGACAGCGCACGGGTGGCGACGTCCTTCGGCGTCATCCGGCCGGGCTCCACCGCCTCCACGGTGTCGGCGGGCCGCACCCCGGCGGGCGGCAGCGCCAGCTCCCGGCGCAGCCCCTGGGCCGCGTCCAGCACGGTGTCCAGCAGCAGCCGCACCCGCATGTCCTCGACGCTGCGGCCCTCCCGGGCGGCCCGGCGGCTGGTCTCCAGCGCCGCCTCGCTCTCCCCGATCCGCGCCTTGAGGCGGCGCACCTCGCTGTCGGCCGCCGCCTTCTCGGACGCCGCCCGCGAGCGCTCCGACTCCAGCTCCGCCTCCGCCTTACGGACCGTCGCCGCACCGCGCTTCACATCGCTGAGGGCACTGCGCAGCTTCCGCTGGAGCGTGTCGTTCTCCTTGCGGACGGCGTCCAGCTCGGCGCGCACCCGGTCGGTGTCGGCGCGGGCGTCCGCCCTGGCCCGGGCCAGCTCCTCACGCAGCCGGGCCAGTTCCCGCTCGGCCTCCTCGTCCGCCCGCTCGGCGCGCGCCCGCTGCGCCTCCTCGCCCGCCGCGGCGACCAGCTTCGGCCAGCCGTCGGGACGCAGCACGTACGCCGCCGCCGCGACGTCCAGCGGATCGGCGGCGGCGGGCGCGGCGCCCCGCTCCAGCGCCTCGGCGACCTCCGGCTGCGCCTCGCGGACCTTCCCCGCGATGCGCTGCCGGAAGACGGCGTCGCTCTCCAGCGCGGCGGCCATCGCGTTCCCCGCGAACTTGGCGCGCCGCGAGGGCGTGAAACGGGCGTACTGCCGCAGCGGCGGCGGGAGTTCGGCGACCGTCAGGGCGCCGAACGCGTCCGCGGTGAGCGCCACCACACGGCGCCGGACGCCCTCGGGCAGCGGGCGGTCGAGGGCCTCCTCGCCCCCGCCGCCGGACGCCGTCCCGCCCGCCCCCGGCTCCCCTGCTGGACGCTCCTCCACGGTCTACTCGCCCCGATCCTCAGGCGTCCGCGCCCGGACGGTCCACCAGCTCGATCCGGTCGACCGCGTTGCACCAGCGGCAGCGCACCGACTCGACGGAGTCGCTCAGCACCTCGCGCTCCTCGACCTTCGGCTCCCCGGCCAGGTCGAGGTGGGTGTACTCGACCACCTTCGACGTACGGGTCACGTCGAAGCGGGTGAGGTTGCCGCAGAGCGTGCAGCGCCACCGGGTCCGGTCCGTCGGCAGGGGAACAGCCATCGTGATCGTCCTTCTTCCTACTCGTGCGGTGCGGGTGCTGCGGCCTCACGCGGTGCGCCGTCGGACTGCGGGAAGTACGCAAAGTACCGACCGTAACCCTACGGCCTGACGGCACGGCCGCGCGGGCACCGCCCAGGAGACGGGACGCGGCGAGGCAGTCCGCCCCGATTACCCCCATTACGGCATGATCCCCTCATGACGGCACCGCCCCTGCCTCCCCCACCGCCCGACGACGCCCGGCCCCGGCAGCCGGGCACCCCACCGGACGCCCGCCATCCGGATCCCCCGGCCCGCAGCCGGTACTCCGTCACCAACCTCCTCATCGCCGTCTGCTGCGTCCTCTTCGTCCTCGGCCCCGCCTCCGGACTCAACCCGCTCCACGGCACCGGCGACGCCCTCCTCCAGGCGCAGACCGCGTACTTCGAACGCTGGGGCGTCATCCCCCGCGACCTGTGGGCCGGTCACCCGGCCGCCTGGCTCACCCCGCTCACCGCGCTCTTCGTCCACGGCAGCTGGCTCCACCTGCTCGGCAACGCCCTCTTCCTGCACGTCTTCGGCGGTATGACCGAAGCCCGCATGGGCCGCACCGCGTACACGGTCTTCTACCTCGTCACCGGCTACCTGGCGCTCCTCGGCTACGCCGCCGCCCACGCCGCCTCCGGCCAGACGCTGGTCGGCGCCTCCGGCTCCATCTCCGGCGTCCTGGGCGCGTTCCTCTACCTCTTCCCCCGCGCCCGCGTGACCAGCCTCTTCCCCTTCCTCTTCTTCCTCCCGCTCCGCTTCCCCGCCTGGGTGGTGCTGCTCTTCTGGTTCGCCCTCCAGTGGCTGGCCGCCCAACGCGACCCGGCCGGCCCCGGCGTCGCCTACCTCGCCCACGTCATCGGCTTCGCCCTCGGCTTCCTCTACGCATGGGCCCGCCACCGGCCCGCTACTGTGGAGTCCACCAGGGGGAATGCACCGGCGACCGAGGGAGAGAGCCAGCCGTGATCACGTCGATCGTGCTCATCAGGACCAGCGTGGACCAGATCCCGGAGATCGCCGAGCAGATCGCCGCGCTCGAAGGGGTCAGCGAGGTGTACTCGGTCACCGGCGCCCACGACCTCATCGCGATGGTCCGCGTCGCCGCCCACGACGACCTCGCCGACGTCATCCCCGGCCGCATCAGCAAGGTCCCCGGCGTGGCCTCCACCGAGACGCATATTGCGTTCCGCACGTATTCGCAGCATGACCTGGAGGCGGCGTTCGCGATCGGTTTGGACGCCTAGCGCCTGCGGCGGGCCTGCCGTTGTCTTTCGGCTTTCCCGCCGTTGGGGTTGTTCGCGGTTCGCCTGCGGCGGGCCAGTCGCTATGTCTTTCGGCTTTCCCACCGTCGGGGTTGTTCGCCGTTGCGCCTGCGGCGGGCGTGGGCTGTCGGGAGCGGGGGCCCTCCTGCGGACTCCGTCCTCCGGAGGGCCCCCTCCCGTGAGTGGGTGGAAAGAGGCCGGTGGGGGCGCGCCACCGTCTTTTCCCCACCCACAAACGGAAGGGGCCGGACCGCAGGACGGAGTCCGGAGGTCCGGCACCGCAGCCGAACAGCGCCGCAGGCGAACCACACTCCGCAGGCGAATCCGGTGCGCCGCCCAGCAGCGCGCGGACCAGCGGGTGCGCGCAGAAGAGCCCATCGCGTACGCCGATGCCGTACCGCGCGGACAGCGCCCCCGCGAGGTCCCCGCTGTCCCAGCCGTCGACGACGAAGGACAGCACGCCCACGCGGTGCGCGTCGTCGCCGAAGAGGGAGAGGACGCGGACCTCGGGGATCTCCGCGAGGCCGGTCCGGACGCGGGCGATGAGTTCCTGTTCGCGGGCGACGACCGTGTCGAAGCCCGCGTCCGTGAGCGCCCGGCACGCGGAGGCGATCGCGTAGGCGCCGATGACGTTGGGCGAACCGGCCTCGTGCCGGGCGGCGGTGGTGTGCCAGGCGACATCGACGCCGCCGTCGGGACGGCGCGCGACGGTACGGCTGGCGCCGCCCCCGGCCAGGTACGGGTCGGCCGCCTGCAACCAGTCGGCGCGACCGGCCAGCACACCGGAGCCGAACGGCGCGTACAGCTTGTGGCCGGAGAACGCGACCCAGTCCACGTCGAGCGCGGCGAGGTGGACGGGCTGGTGCGGCACCAGTTGGGCGGCGTCCAGCACGATCCGCGCCCCGTGGGCGTGGGCCGCCGCGGCCAGCTCCTTGACCGGCCAGATCTCGCCGGTGACGTTGGACGCGCCGGTCACACAGACCAGGGCGGGCCCGTAGGGGTCGCGGGCGGCGAGCGCCTTCTCCAGGGTGTCGACGGCCTGGCGGGGGGTGCGCGGCGCGTCGAGGTAGGTGACGTCGACGCCGTCGCGCTGCTCCCACGGCAGCAGCGCGGCGTGGTGCTCGGTCTCGAAGACGAAGACCCGGGTGGCCTCCGGCAGCGCGGCGGCCAGCAGGTTGAGCGAGTCGGTGGTGGAGCGGGTGAAGATCACCTGGTCGTCGTCGCGGCAGCCGAGGAAGTCGGCGACGGTGGCGCGGGCGTTCTCGAAGAGGTCGGTGGAGAGCTGCGAGAGGTACCCGGCGCCGCGGTGCACGCTGCCGTAGTACGGCGCGTAGGCGGCCACGTCGTCCCAGACCCGCTGGAGCGCGGGGGCGCTCGCCGCGTAGTCGAGGGCCGCGTAACCGATCTCGCCGCCGGCGGCCAGCGGCACCTGGACATCCCGCCCCAGAACGTTCAACTCATCACAAAGGGGGCGGTCAGCGGCAACGGTGGAGACAGACATGGCGAACTCCCGTGAGAGAAAGGCGAATTCACCGCACGCGGGCAGCCAGAAGCGCGGAGGGGCGCGGCGGAATTCGGCAGGAAAAAGCAGCGGCGGAGCGCTGTATTACTTCAGAAAGCGAAAAGCTGGAGAGGGGGCCGGAAGAGCCCTATCGCATTCGCTGGTTCACGGAAGTTCTCCCTCTGAGGACCAGGATCCCTGGCGAGGGATCCGCGCTTGCCGCAGACCTCGCTGCCTGCGGCCTGGTCATCACCCGGGGCACCCCGCCACGGAAGGAGGGTTGCCGGACAGCGGGCCGGGGCCTGTGTCGCTGTCACTCGTGACCTGCGCAGCATCATGCCATATGCACGGAACGGCGCAAGCCCGGTCCGGTTGATGAGATCAAAAGGACCGGGCCTGCCCGGAATTCCGCCGTAACGGCCCTGCGACGCCCGGACGTTACCGACCGCCGCCCCACCGTTCAGGCGTTGCTGGCCGCCGCCCAGCGCTCCAGCGCCCGCTTGGCCGCGCCGGAGTCGATGGACTCCGCCGCCCGCTCCATACCGGCCCGGATCTGCTCGGTCAGCGGCGCCCCGGTCGGCGCGAGCGCGGCGAGCGCCGCCGCGGAGTTCAGCAGCACCGCCTCACGGACCGGACCCTGCTCCCCGTCCAGCAGCCGCCGCGCCACCTCGGCGTTGTACGCCGCGTCGGCGCCGCGCAGCGCCTCCACCGGGACCAGCGGGATTCCGACGTCCCGCGGGTCGAAGGTCTCCTCCCGCACCGCGCCGTCCCGCACGATCCACACCCGCGACGTCGCCGTCGTCGTCAGCTCGTCCAGCCCGTCGTCGCCGCGGAAGACCAGCGCGGACGAGCCGCGCTCGGCGAGCACCCCGGCGAGGATCGGCGCCATCCGCGCATCGGCGACACCGGTCGCCTGCGCCTGCACCCGCGCCGGGTTGGTGAGCGGCCCCAGCACGTTGAACGTGGTCCGGATGCCGAGCTGCCCGCGCGCGGTGGCGACATGGCGCAGCGCCGGGTGGAAGGTGACCGCGAAGCAGAACGTGATGCCCGCCTCCTCGGCGACCTCCACCACCCGCCGCGGCGAGAGGTTCAGCCGGACGCCGAGCTTCTCCAGGACGTCGGAGGAGCCGCTCGCCGAGGACGCGGCGCGGTTGCCGTGCTTGATCACCTTCGCGCCCGTACCGGCCACCACGATCGAGGACATCGTGGAGATGTTGACGGTCTTGGCGCCGTCGCCGCCGGTGCCGACGATGTCCACACCGGGGCCCGGCACCTCGATCAGCCGGGCGTGCGCGTACATCGCGCGGACCAGCCCGGAGATCTCCGCGACGGTCTCGCCCTTGGCCCGCAGCGCCACCGCGAACCCGGCGATCTGCGCGTCGGTCGCCTCACCCCGCATGATCCGGTCCATCGCCCAGGCGGTGTCGTCCGCGGCGAGGTCCCGGCCGTCCAGCAGGGCGTTCAGGACGCCCGGCCAGGTGTGGGCCGCCACGCTGTCGCCGCCTGCCGGGGTCGCAACGTTCATGGTCCACACTCCTGGTTCGTGCCTGCGTATGGGGCAAACCCTATCGAGCCCCGGACATGCCGGAGGGCCCCGTCCGGGATGGGGCATCCCCTGCTCGACCGGAGTCGAGAGCTCGGGGAAGGACGGGGCCCTCTGGGTGGCGTCACCACCGCCGTGCGCACACGGCGGCTCGGTGATCAGTGGTGGCCGTGGCCGCTGCTGATCTCCTTGTACTCCTCGACGGTCGGCTTCGGGATGACGTTGTCCTCACCGTCGTACGCCTTCGAGAGCTTGGCACGCAGCTTCTGCGACCGCGTGGCCTTGCGCTCGACGCCGTTCTCGTCGACCTCGGCCGCCAGCTCCAGCGGAGCGGGCTGCTCGTGCTGGGTGAGGACGTGCAGCTGCTCCTGCGAGAGCGGCTCGTGGACCTCGACGAACTCACCGTGCGGCAGGCGCTTGATGATGCCCGACTCGCGGCCGTGCAGCACCTTGTCCTTGTCGCGGCGCTGCAGACCCAGGCAGATCCGCTTGGTGGCGATGAACGCCAGCACCGGACCGACGAAGAACGCGATCCGCACGAACCAGGTGATCGAGTTGATCGACAGGTGGAAGTGGGTCGCCCACAGGTCGTTACCGCCACCGATCAGCATCACGAAGTACGCGACCAGCCAGGCCACACCGAAGCCGGTACGGGTCGGGGCGTTGCGCGGACGGTCCAGGATGTGGTGCTCGCGCTTGTCACCCCGCACCCAGGACTCGATGAACGGGTAGACCGCGATGGCCACCAGCACCAGCGGGAAGATCAGGATCGGGATGAGCACACCGAAGTTGATGGTGTGACCCCAGAAGTCCCACTCCCAGCCCGGCATCACTCGGACGAGACCCTCGGCGAAGCCCATGTACCAGTCGGGCTGGGCGCCGGTGGACACCTGGTCCGGGCGGTACGGGCCGATGGCCCACACCGGGTTGATGCTCGCGACGGCCGCGATGACCGAGATGACACCGAAGACCAGGAAGAAGAAGCCTCCGGCCTTGGCCATGTAGACCGGCAGCAGCGGCATGCCGACGACGTTCTTGTTGGTCTTACCGGCACCCGGGAACTGCGTGTGCTTGTGGTAGAAGACCAGGATCAGGTGGGCCACCAGCAGACCGAGCATGATGCCCGGCAGCAGCAGCACGTGCACCGTGAAGAACCTCGGGATGATGTCGTGCCCCGGGAACTCCCCGCCGAAGATGAACATCTGCAGGTACGAGCCGACCAGCGGCATCGCCAGGATGACACCCTCGATGAACCGCACACCGGTACCGGAGAGCAGGTCGTCGGGGAGGGAGTAGCCGGTGAAGCCGGTGAACATGCCCAGCACCAGCAGCAGGAAGCCGAACAGCCAGTTGACCTCGCGCGGCTTGCGGAAGGCGCCGGTGAAGAACACCCGCATCATGTGGACCATCATGCCGGCGAGGAAGATCAGCGCCGCCCAGTGGTGGATCTGCCGGATCAGCAGACCACCGCGGACGTCGAAGCTGATGTTCAGCGTCGACTCGAACGCCTGGGTCATCCGGATCCCGTGCATCGGCACGTAGGTGCCGTGGTAGACGACCTCGGCCATGCTCGGGTGGAAGAACAGCGTCAGATAGACACCGGTCAGGATGATGATGATGAAGCTGTAGAGGCAGATCTCACCCAGCATGAAGGACCAGTGGTCCGGGAAGATCTTGCGCATGTTGGACTTGGCGAGGCTGTAGATGCCCAGCCGGCCGTCCGCCCAGTCGGCGATCCGCTCGCCCCGCGGCGCCTGGCCGCGGCGCGCGGTGGTCGCGCTCGTCTCGTTACTCATCCGCGCTCCCAGAAGCTCGGGCCGACGGGCTCCGCGAAGTCGCTGACGGCTTCGAGGTAGCCGTCCTTCACCGTGATGTGCAGCTGCGGAAGCGCGTGGCCCGCGGGGCCGAAGATCACGCGACCGCCGTCGGACAGGTCGAAGGTGGACTGGTGACACGGGCAGAGCACGTGGTGCGTCTGCTGCTCGTACAGGCTGATCGGGCAACCGACGTGGGTGCAGATCTTCGAGTACGCCACGATGCCCTCGTGCGACCACTCAAGTTCCTGCTTGTCCTTGATGTTCTGCGGCTGGATCCGCACGAGCATCAGGGCGTCCTTGGCGATCTTGGTGTTGAACTCCTCGTCGTCCTCCTCCAGGCCCTCGGGCTTGGCGAACGTCAGGGAGCCGACCGCGATGTCCTCGGGACGCAGCGGGAGGTTGGTGGACTGGTTGACCAGGCGGATGCCCTTCTTCCAGCCCGTGCCGCGCAGCTTCTTCTCGGGCAGCGGCCCGAGGTCACGCAGCAGGACGACGCCGGAGAGCGGCACCAGGGCCAGCGCGCCGAACATCGTGTTACGGATCAGCTTGCGGCGGCCGAAGCCGGACTCCTTCGCACCCTGCGCGAAGTCGGCGAGCACCTTGGCCTTGACCTCGGGCTCCGCCTCGATCGGGTGCCGGTCGTCGGCGATCTCCTCGTCCGACATCAGCGTGCGGGCCCAGTGGACCGCACCGGCGCCGATGGCGAAGAGGGCGATACCCAGGGTCAGACCCAGGGAGAAGTTCAGCGCGCTGATGTGCCCGATCGGCCAGATAAAGACGATCTTGTCGATCGGGAAGATCACATACGACGCGATGAACGCGACCGTCGCGAGCATCGACAGGAGGAAGAAGTACGCCACCACGCGCTCGGAGCGCCGGGCGGCCTTCTCGTCGATGTCCTGGATGCGGTGCTCGTGCGCGGGCAGACCCGGGTCGGCGAAGGGGTTGTCCGCCTTCACCGGCGCACTGTCGTGAGCGGTGCGCTCACTCGGAAGGGATTCTTCTGGCACGTCTGCGTGTCGTCCAGTCTCACTCATGACTTCTTGGCCTTCGTAGTCCGGGCAGCGACCCAGATGGCGACCGCGACCAGCGCGCCCAGGCCGAAGATGTAGCCGAAGAGACCCTCACTGACCGGACCGAGACCACCGAGGTCCAGGCCACCGGGGCTCGCGGTGTCATCGCCGTTGACGGCGCCGAGGTACGCGACGATGTCCTTCTTGTTCTCCGAGGACAGCGTGCCGTCACCGAAGGAGGGCATGTTCTGCGGGCCGGTCTGCATGGCCTCGTAGATGTGCTTCGGGTCCACGCCCTCGAGCGTCGGTGCGAACTTGCCGTTGGTCAGGGCGCCGCCCTTGCCGGTGAAGTTGTGGCACTGCGCGCAGTTGGTGCGGAACAGCTCGCCACCCTTGCCGACGTCGGCACCGTCCGGGCTGTACTGGTCCTTGCCGGGCACGGCGGGGCCGGCGCCCAGCGACGCGACGTACGCCGCCAGCTGGTCGGTCTGCGCCTGGTTGTAGATGGGCGTCTTCCGCGGCACCTGGGCGCCGGGCTGCTGGGCCGGCATACGGCCGGTGCCCACCTGGAAGTCGACGGCTGCGGCGCCGACACCGACCAGGCTCGGGCCGTCGGACGAGCCCTGACCGCCGGTGCCGTGGCAGCTGGCGCAGCCGACGGCGTAGAGCTTCTTGCCCTCCTTGATGGCAAGAGACTGGGCGGTGTCATCGGCCTGAGCCTTGTCCGCCGGCGCGAACGCGGCGTACAGCCCCCCAGTGACCGCCAGCGCGAAGAGTAGGACGACGAGCGCCGCCAGCGGATGGCGCCGTCGTGCGGAGAGCTTTTTCACGGATTACCCCGGTGTCAGGATCTTCTGCGTCGATGCTTTGGCTATGTCTGTCTGAACTGCGGTTTCCCGGTCGGGACCGGTTACCGGATCAGGTAGATCGTGGCGAAGAGGCCGATCCAGACGACATCGACGAAGTGCCAGTAGTAGGACACGACGATGGCCGCGGTGGCCTGTTCGTGGGTGAACCTCTTGGCCGCGTACGTCCTGCCCAGAACCAGCAGGAAGGCGATCAGACCGCCCGTCACGTGCAAGCCGTGGAAGCCGGTGGTCAGGTAGAACACCGAGCCGTAGGGGCCGGACGAGAGCGAGAGGCCCTCTTCCTTGACCAGTTCGGTGTACTCGAAGACCTGACCGCCGATGAAGATCGCGCCCATGATGAACGTGATCACGAACCACGTGCGGAGCTTCTTGACGTCGCCGCGCTCCGCCGCGAAAACACCGAGCTGGCAGGTCAGCGAGCTGAGCACCAGGATCGTCGTGTTCGTCGCGGAGAACGGAAGGTTCAGCGCATCGGAGGTTTCCTTCCAATACTCGGCACCGGTCACCGATCGAAGGGTGAAGTACATCGCGAAGAGGGCCGCGAAGAACATCAGCTCGGAACTCAGCCAGATGATGGTTCCGACGCTGGTGAGATTCGGTCGATTGACCGACGGGTGCGCGTGCCCGGTTTCTACTGTCGTTGCTGTCGCCACGACCGACATTATGTCGGTCGCTTATCCCGCCCTCACTCCGGGGGGTGCCGTTCGGTGTGTCAAGGCCGTATGCCCTGCTCGTACGGGGCTCTTCCGGCTTCGCCCGAAGGGGGGAAACGCGGGGGTCGGGAGCGGCTCGGTGCCGTACCGTGGCCAGTCCTGACGGGCCGTCGGACGGATCTTGGTGGCGTCCGCACCCTCCTGTCCGCGGGCCCTGCGGGAGTAGCATCCGAGCCCTACCTACGGTGGGGGCGTTCCCTGCACAGGTGCCCGTCCCGGTCCGTACCGCTTCGAAGCGTGGAGGAACGATGCAGGCGACTGCCACGGTGCTGGTCTACAGCGACAACGCCACCACCCGCGAGCAGGTGAGGCTGGCCGCCGGGCGCCGTCCCGCGGCCGATGTCCCGCCGGTGGAGATCCTGGAGTGCGCGACCCTGCCCGCCGTCCTGGAGGCGCTGGAGCAGGGCGGTGTCGACGTCTGCGTCCTGGACGGCGAGACCGCACCGGCCGGCGGGATGGGCGTGTGCCGGCAGATCAAGGACGAGATCTACGACTGCCCGCCGGTGCTGCTGCTCATCGGGCGCCCGCAGGACGCCTGGCTGGCCACCTGGAGCCGCGCGGACGCGGCGGTGACGCATCCGGTGGACCCGGTGGCGTTCGCCGACTCACTCGCCGCCCTGCTGCGCGGACGGGTGCTCGCACGCAGCTGAGCGGCCCGCTGAGGCGTCCTCAGACCTCGGGGCGCAGCCGGGCCGCGTCGGCGGGCTCCCGCTGCCGCTCGGCCGCCCCTGTGGTGGCGGCGCCGTTCTTGAGGGCGCTGCCCTCGCGCCACTCCTGCCAGGGCATGTTCCAGTCCCCGAAGCCGTTGCCGAAGGGCGCCATGGTGTCGCCGCCGCTGTTGACGACCTTCACGATGTCGCCGACGCGCACGGTGTTGAAGAACCACTGGGCGTCGCCGGTGGACATGCCCGTGCAGCCGTGGCTGACGTTGGCCGCGCCCTGGGATCCCACGGACCAGGGCGCGGCGTGCACGTACTCGCCGCTGGTGGTGACCCGGGTCGCCCAGTAGACGGGCAGGTCGTAGGAGTCCGAACTGCCCTCGGGGATGCCGATGCTGCCGCTGGTCATCCGGACGAAGCTCTCCTTGGCGAGGACGACCTTGACGCCGTTGCGGGTGTCGAAGCCGGGCTTGCCGGTGGTGACGGGCAGTGTGTTGACCCGTCGGCCGTTGCGCAGCACCGTCATGGTGTGCGAGGAGGCGTCGGTGACGGCGACGACCTCGTCGCCGGTGGTGAGCTTCACGGGCTTGGCGGGGCCGCCGTAGAGGCCCTTGGAGATCTTCAGGCCCTCCAGGTTGCTGTGCACCTCGATGGCGGCGTGCGCGGGCCAGTACTCCTTGGGGCGGAAGTGCAGGGTCTTGCCGTCGACCCAGTACCAGGAGCCCTGGACGCGGGGCGTGGAGTCGACCTTGAGGGCGCTCTCGACGACCGCGCGTGCCTGTGGGTCCTTGACGTCCCGGCTGAGCTTGGCGGTGACCGGCTGGCCGACGCCGTACTCGCCGCTGTCCGGGCCGAAGGTGACCTGGAGGCGGTCGCCGCCGCCCTTGGTGGCGACGTGGAGCGTCTTGCTGCCGGGGTTGCCGTCCTCGTCCTCGGTGCTGATCTGCACCGTGTAGCGGACACCGGCGGCGAGCGGCACGGTGGTCCGCCAGTGCTTGCCGTCGGCGGTCAGTTCGCCGCGGATGGAACGGCCGGAGGCGTCGGTCGCGGTCACGTCGGTGAGGCGCGCCTCGTCGTCCTTGACGGACACTTCGAGCGGCTTGTTGGGGTCCGCCGTCCGTGTCCCGTCCGGAGTGTTGGACGTGATCTGGTCGGCCGCGTCGTAGGGGTTTGCGGAGAGCGCTTCCGACGACGAGCCCCCGCACGCGGTGGCGGACACCGCGAGGGGCACGAGCAGGAGGCCGCAGCTCAGCACCGTCCGGGTTCGGGGTCTGGGACTCATGTACCAAAAATATGGAGAAATCCCGGGAGCGGCGCGCTGGAGGACTGCAAACGGGGCGGGCCCGGACACCAGTTGAGGTGTCCGGGCCCGCCCTTCACGGCGTGAGGGCCGTGGTCACTGCGTGCGGTTCTCGCCGCGGTAGTACTCGAAGACCCAACCGAACAGGCCGATGAGGATGACCGGTGCCGAGAAGTAGATCAGCCACCAGCCGAAGCAGACGCCCAGGAAGGTGAGGGCGCCACCGACGGCCAGCGAGAGCGGCTGCCAGCTGTGCGGGCTGAAGAAGCCCAGTTCGCCCGCGTCGTCCGCGACCTCGGCGTTCTCGTTGTCCTGCGCACCCGCGTCGACCCGCCGGGCCGTGAAGGCCAGGTAGTAGCCGATCATGATGCAGAGGCCGAACGCGAGGAACAGCGCGGTGGTGCCCGCCGGCTCCTTCGACCAGACGCCATAGACGATCGCGATGGCGAGGACGAAGACGGAGAGCCAGATGAACATCTTGCCCTGGATCTTCACTTGCCAGCCTCCTTGCCGCCGGCGAGGGCCTTGTCATCCGCCGAACCGTGGCCGTTCTGGAGGGCGTCCAGCGCGGCGATCTCCGGGTGGTGCAGGTCGAACGCCGGGGATTCGGACCGGATACGCGGCAGCGTGAGGAAGTTGTGCCGCGGCGGCGGGCAGGAGGTCGCCCACTCCAGGGAGCGGCCGTAGCCCCACGGGTCGTCGACCTCGACCTTCTTGCCGTACTTGGCGGTCTTCCAGACGTTGTAGAAGAACGGCAGGATCGACAGGCCGAGCAGGAAGGACGCGATCGTCGAGATCGTGTTCAGCGTCGTGAAGCCGTCGGCCGCGAGGTAGTCCGCGTAACGACGCGGCATGCCCTCGACACCCAGCCAGTGCTGCACGAGGAACGTGCCGTGGAAGCCCACGAACAGCGTCCAGAACGTGATCTTGCCGAGGCGCTCGTCCAGCATCTTGCCGGTGAACTTCGGCCACCAGAAGTGGAATCCGGAGAACATCGCGAAGACGACCGTACCGAAGATGACGTAGTGGCGAAGGAGAGCGAGCCCTTCCACATCGTGCCGATCCAGTTGAAGAACTTCACACCGGTCGGGACCGCGATGAGGAATGTCATGAAGGAGAAGAACGGCAATAGCACGCCGCCCGTCACATACATGTGGTGCGCCCAGACCGTCACCGAAAGACCGGCGATGGAAATCGTCGCGGCGATCAGACCGATGTAACCGAACATCGGCTTCCGGGAGAAGACCGGAATGACCTCGGAAATGATGCCGAAGAACGGCAACGCGATGATGTACACCTCGGGATGCACCGGTCAGCAGGACGTTCCAGGTGAAGATCGGCATGCGGAACATCGTCATGCCGGGGGCGCGCATGCAGATGATCGTGGTGATGAAGTTGACCGAACCGAGGATCGTGCCGAAGCCGGAGAAGGCCAGACCCATGATCCACATGTCGGCGCCGACACCCGGCGACCGGACGACACCGGAGAGCGGGGAGTAGGCGAACCAGCCGAAGTCGGCCGCACCCTGCGGGGTGAGGAACCCGGCCACCGCGATCAGCGAGCCGAAGAGGTACAGCCAGTACGCGAACATGTTCAGCCGCGGGAACGCCACGTCGGGCGCGCCGATCTGCAGCGGCATGATCCAGTTGGCGAATCCGGCGAACAGCGGCGTCGCGAACATCAGCAGCATGATCGTGCCGTGCATCGTGAACGCCTGGTCGTGCCGATCGTCTTGTGGTCGGTGGTGGTGAGCCACTTGACCACGGCGATGCCTGGTTGCTTCTTGCGTACGGGCGGTGCTGCCGGAGCCGAATCGGCGGCGGCACCCTGGGATTCGTTGAGGATGCTCACTTGGTCTTGGTCTCCGCGTTCCTGGCGTGATCCGTCTGGTCCTCGCCTGACGGCAGGTAGCCGGTCTGGCCCTTCTTCGCCAGGTCCTTCAGGTGCTCCCGGTACTTGTCGGGGGAGACGACCTTGACGTTGAAGAGCATCCGGGAGTGGTCGACGCCGCAGAGCTCGGCGCACTTGCCCAGGAAGGTGCCCTCCTTGTTGGGGGTCACCTCGAAGGCGTTGGTGTGGCCCGGGATGACGTCCATCTTCATCAGGAAGGGCACCACCCAGAAGGAGTGGCTGACGTCACGCGAGGTCAGGATGAACTGGACCTTCTCGCCCTTGGGGAGCCAGAGCGTCGGGCCCGGGTTACCGGTCTCGGGGTCCCGGCTGGCGGGGGTGCCCGAGTCGTGGACGCCGTCGGCGCCCGCCGGGAAGCCCTTCTTCATCCGGTCAGGAATCGCCTTGAGCTGTTCCTGGTCGCTCTTGCTCGCGACGGTGGACTTGTTGCCGTCCACGTCCTCGATGTAGTTGAACGCCCAGCTCCACTGGAAGCCCACCACGTTGATGACGTGCTGGGGCTTCTTGGACGTCTTGAGGAGTTCACTCTCATCGCGCGCGGTGAAGTAGAAGAGCACCGCGATGATGATGAACGGAACGATCGTGTACAACGCCTCGATCGGCATGTTGTACCGGGTCTGTGCGGGGACCTCCACCTTGGTCCGGCTGCGGCGGTGGAAGATCACGCTCCAAATGATCAGACCCCAGACCAGCACGCCCGTTGCGAGGGCGGCGGCCCAGGAGCCTTGCCAAAGAGAGAGGATCCGCGGCGCCTCGTCCGTGACGGGCGTCGGCATACCGAGGCGGGGGAAGTCCTTTGATGTGCAACCAGTCGCGGTCGCCAGGACCAGGCCCGCAGCAAGCACCTGCGGCAGCTTCCGCCGCATCGGGCGCCGCGACGAGCGGTCGGAGCCGTTGGGACTCACGTAGCGCCTTCCCGAGAGTCTCGCCCGCGAGACCGGCTGCGGCCGTCTCGCTGGTCGGTCGCCGGCCCTGGCGCGGGCAGGGGTTTGGATGTTTATGCGGACCAAACCCTACTGGACGCTATTTGAGGGTGCGCGGGGAGGGTGCCCAACGCGGCGCGTCACTCCCCGAAGGGGTGGTTCCCGCAGGTCCGCGGCCTCCGTTCCGCCCCCGAATACCCGCCTTTCCGCGGCTTCTGACGCCTCGCCCGGGGCGGGCCGCCGGGAGCCGTGCGGCCGCCCGCCGGGGCGCCCCGGCGGTCCTCTACCGTCTCGTACGTGCCCTACTTCGACGCCGCCTCCGCCGCCCCGCTGCATCCCGTCGCCCGGGAGGCGCTGCTCGCCTCGCTGGACGAGGGCTGGGCCGATCCGGCCCGGCTGCACCGGGAGGGGCGGCGGGCGCGGCTGCTGCTGGACGCCGCGCGGGAGGCGGCGGCGGAGGCGGTGGGGTGCCGGGCCGACGAGCTGGTTTTCACCCCTTCGGGTACGCATGCGGTGCATTCGGGGATCTCCGGCGTGCTGGCGGGGCGGCGGCGGGCCGGGCGGCGGCTGGTGCACTCCGCCGTGGAGCACTCCTGTGTCCTGCATGCGGCGGAGGTCCATGCGGCGGACGGCGGGTCGGTGGCGGCGGTGGGGTGCGACCGGGGCGGGCGGGTCGCGGCGGACGGGTTCGCGGCGGCGCTGACGCCGGACACCGCGCTGGCGGCGTTGCAGTCCGCCAACCACGAGGTGGGGACGGAGCAGCCGGTGGCCGAGGTGGCCGAGGCGTGTGCGGCGGCGGGGGTGCCGCTGCTGGTGGATGCGGCGCAGTCGCTGCCGTGGGGGCCGGTGGCGGGTCCGTGGTCGGTGCTGGCGGGCAGTGCGCACAAGTGGGGCGGGCCGCCCGGGGTGGGGCTGCTGGTGGTGCGGAAGGGGACGCGGTTCGCGCCGCGGGGTCCGGTCGACGAGCGGGAGGCGGGCCGCTCCCCCGGTTTCGAGAACATCCCGGCGATCGTGGCGGCGGCCGCGTCGCTGCGGGCGGTGCGGGCGGAGGCGGCGGCGGAGTCCGGGCGGTTGCGGGGGCTGGTGGCGCGGATCCGGGAGCGGGTGGCGGCGGTGGTGCCGGATGTGGAGGTGGTGGGCGATCCGGAGCGGCGGCTGCCGCATCTGGTGACGTTCTCCTGTCTGTACGTGGACGGCGAGTCGCTGTTGTACGCGCTGGACCGGGCCGGGTTCTCGGTGTCGTCCGGTTCGTCGTGCACCTCCAGCACGTTGACGCCGAGCCATGTGCTCAAGGCGATGGGGGTGCTGTCGGAGGGGAACGTGCGGGTGTCGCTGCCGCCCGGGACCGGGGCGGACGCGGTGGAGCGGTTCCTGGAGGTGCTGCCGGGGGCGGTGCGCGAGGTCCGGGCGGCGCTCGGTGCGCCGGGGGCGGGCGCGGCGGCGCCTGCGGGCGGGGCGACCGGGGCGCTGGTGGTGGACGCGCTGGGCGAGCGGTGTCCGGTGCCGGTGATCGAGCTGGCGAAGGCGGTCGAACGGGTGCCGGTGGGCGCCACGGTGACGGTCCGGTCGGACGACGAGGTGGCGGCGCTGGACATCCCCGCCTGGTGCTGGACGCAGGGTCAGGAGTACGTCGGTGAGCGTCCGCTGGAAGGGGAACGCGGCGCCGCGTACGTGGTGCGGCGCCGCGTCTAGGCGGACGGGCCGGGCGGCCGTGCCCTGCGCCGGGGGCGGGGCACGGACCGCGGGCGGGTCCCGGTGCGGGGTCTCCCCCAGGCCGGTCAGGCCAGGTGCTGCTGGATCTCGGCGGCGGCCTCGTGGCCGTACGCCTTGGTGAAGCGGTCCATGAAGTGGCTGCGGTGCAGCTCGTACTCCTGGGTGCCGACGGTCTCGATGACGAGGGTGGCGAGCATGCAGCCGACCTGGGCGGCGCGCTCCGGGCCGACGCCCCAGGAGAGGCCGGAGAGGAAACCGGCGCGGAAGGCGTCGCCGACGCCGGTCGGGTCGGCCTTGGTGTTCTCCTCGGGCGTGCCGACCTCGATGACGGGCTCGCCGACGCGCTCGATGCGGACGCCGTTGGCGCCGAGGGTGGTGACGCGGGTGCCGACCTTGGCGAGGATCTCCTCGTCGCTCCAGCCGGTCTTGGACTCGATGAGGCCCTTCTCGTACTTGTTGGAGAAGAGGTAGGCGGCGCCCTCCATGAGGGTGCGGATGGCCTCGCCGTCCATGCGGGCGATCTGCTGGGAGAAGTCCGCGCCGAACGGGATCCCGCGGGTACGGCACTCCTCGGTGTGGCGGATCATCGCCTCGGGGTCGTCCGCGCCGATGACGACGAGGTCGAGGCCGCCGACGCGCTCGGCGACGGTGTGCAGCTCGATGAGGCGGGCCTCGCTCATGGCGCCGGTGTAGAAGGAGCCGATCTGGTTGTGGTCGGCGTCGGTGGTGCAGACGAAGCGGGCGGTGTGCAGCACCTCGGAGATGCGGACCGAGCGGGTGTCGACGCCGTGGCGGTCGAGCCAGGCGCGGTAGTCGTCGAAGTCGTTGCCCGCGGCGCCGACCAGGATCGGCGCGGTGCCGAGCTGGCCCATGCCGAAGCAGATGTTGGCGGCGACCCCGCCGCGCCGGACGTCGAGCTCGTCGACGAGGAAGGAGAGGGAGACCGTGTGCAGCTGATCGGCGACCAGCTGGTCGGCGAAGCGGCCGGGGAAGGTCATCAGGTGGTCGGTGGCGATGGAGCCGGTGACTGCGATACGCACGGCTGCTACTCCTGCGGAGGCGTAGGGAGGGGCGGGCGTTGCACCACGCTACCCGGTTCCCCGGGACCTCTCCCACCTGCCGAAACTACCGCATAGTAGGGCTTTCCCGACTGACACCGGATGCGTACGGTTCCCCTATGACCAAGCATGTGAACCGCCTCACACCCCCGGCCCGGCCCGCGGGCGCCGCCGAGCCCGAATCGCTGGACCAGCTGCGCGGTGACTGCGCGCGGATGGCGCCGCGCTGGCGGTCGGCGCACCGCACTCCCCCGGCGCCGGACCGCGCCGCCGAGCTGCACGGCGTTCGGGTGTCCCCGGCGTCGGCGGCGCTGGTGGACGGGATGTCGGAGTACAGCGACTGAGACCGGGTAGGGCCGGGCCTGGACGGCCGGGCGCCCGCCGCGGGCCGGTGGGCCCCGGGCGCCTTGGCGTGTGCGGTCGGCACCGCCCGCCGCACCGGCCCCGGGGGAACCGCCCGTGCGCCCGTGCCGTCCCAAGGGTGTCCTCCGTGCGGAGGGCGGCACGACGGACGGATGGCGGAGCCGAAGGAGCGATGCGGTGAACAGCGAGGACACCACCCCCGAGGCGGTAGCAGCCACGCGGTCGCGGCGGAGCCGGGTCGCGGTCGTCTCGGTGGCCGCGGCGGTGCTGCTGGCCGGTGGCGGGGCCGCGTACTGGGCCTCGGCCGCCGGTGACGACGGGGGGCACGGCAGTGCGGGCGGGCCGCCGCCGCTGGTGCTCGACGGGTACCAGGGGCGCGGGCAGATCGCCGCCGGTGAGCCCAATCCGCAGGGCGCGGCGTACCGCGCGGTGAAGGCGCTGCCGGACGGGCCCGGTTCGGCGCCGGTGTACCGGCCGCACGGCACGGTCACGCCGGAGGCGGTGAAGCGGCTGGCGAAGGCGTTGGATGTGGCCGGAAAGGTCCGGTCGGAGGGCACCAGTTGGAAGGTGGGCGGGCCGACGCGGGACGGCCGGGGCCCGGTGCTCCAGGTGACCAAGACCGGTTCCGGCGCCTGGACGTACTCCGCGTACGGCACCCCCGGCGGCACCAACTGCGCACTGCCCGCCTCCCCCAAGAGCGGGGCGGACGGCGCGTCGGAGCAGCCGGGGTGTCCGTCGTACCGGGGTGGGCCGGACGCGGCGACGCGGGACGACGGCAGCGGTGCGGGCGCGGTGTCGCAGCAGCGGGCGGAGCGGGCGGTGCGGCCGGTGCTGGTGGCGCTGGGCCAGTCCGACGCCCGGTTGGACGCGCACGGGCTGTCGGGGGCGGTGCGGACGGTGCGGGCCGATCCGGTGCTCGGCGGGTTGCCGACGTACGGCTGGCAGAGCGATCTCCAGGTCGGTGCGGACGGCCGGGTGGTCGGTGGCAGCGGGCAGTTGGCGCGGCCGGTGAAGGGGGCGGAGTATCCGGTGCTGAGCGCGGACCGGACGCTGACGCGGCTCAACTCCCGCGACGGGAGCCACACCCCGGGCGACTGCCGGTCGTCGGAGGCGGCGCCGGGGAAGTCCGGCGGGATCGCGCCGTGCGAGCCCGCGCCGACGCGGGCGCAGCAGCCGGCCGAGGTGACCGGCGCGGTCTTCGGGCTGTCGGTGCAGTACGTCTCGGGCGGTCAGGCGCTGGTGCCGTCGTGGCTGTTCACGGTGGTGCAGCCGGGTGCGGGTGACGGTCCGGACGCGACGGCGACGGTGGCGCACCCGGCGGTGCAGCCGCAGTATCTGACGCATCCCGGCGACGGTCCGGCGAAGGGGTCCGGCTCGCCGTCCGGGGAGCCGGGCGCGATGGCGCTGGAGTCGTACGCGGTCTCCGACGGTGGCCGGAAGGTGACGCTGCACTTCTGGGGCGGGGTGTGCAGCACCTACACGGTGCGGGCGCACGAGTCGGCGAAGGCGGTGCGGACGGAGATCACCGGCAGGGAGAAGAAGCCGGGCCAGGTCTGCGTGAAGAGCGCGAAGGAGTTCACCCGGACCGTGACGCTGGAGAAGCCACTGGACGGCCGGAAGGTGATCGACGCCTCTACGGGTGAGCCGGTACCGGCGCGGTAGGGCGCGGCGGTCCGGACCCGGAGACGCCGGAGGGCGGCACCCGTGTGGGGTGCCGCCCTCCGGCGTCTGTCGTCCCGCAGCCGGTCAGCTGAAGGAGTCGCCGCAGGCGCAGGAGCCGGTGGCGTTGGGGTTGTCGATCGTGAAGCCCTGCTTCTCGATGGTGTCGACGAAGTCGATCGAGGCGCCGCCCAGGTACGGGGCGCTCATCCGGTCGGTGACGACCTTGACGCCGTCGAAGTCCTTGACCACGTCGCCGTCGAGCGAGCGCTCGTCGAAGAAGAGCTGGTAGCGCAGACCGGAGCAACCGCCGGGCTGCACGGCGACCCGCAGCGCGAGGTCGTCGCGGCCCTCCTGGTCCAGCAGGGCCTTCACCTTCGACGCGGCCGCGTCGGACAGGATGATGCCGTCACTGACGGCGGCCTTCTCGTCCTGAACGCTCATCTACATCTCTCCCGGGTTGTACGGACCGCTTGTCAACGGATGCAACCAACTGCAACCGGCGTCGTCCCGGATTAATTCCGGCTGCACGCGTGGTGGGTCGGGCCCCTCCGGGCCGTCCCGGCCGGGCTCCGCTGACCTTCCTCTCCTCATGCTCGCACACCTGAGCACGGGGCCGCTGTGACGCCCGGGGAACGGCGGGTACGGATGCGTCACATCGACACTATGGCCATCGTCAAAGTGACGTGAAGCGGATATGATAGATAACGTCAAATAGACGAAAAGGGTCCCGGCGGCACCTCCGCCGAGGCCCCCGGTGCGGCCCCGCCGCGCCCGCCGAGGAGAAGAGAGGGTGCGTGTCGTGACCACCGCCCAGCCCCTGGACGTAACGCCGACCCCGCTGGCGCTGCTGCTGCTCGGCCGCGAGGCCGACCCGAAGAGCGAGCGCGGCGTGGAGTGTCCCGGCGATCTGCCGGCCCCCTCCGACCCGGATCTGGTCGCCCGGGCCCGCGCGGCCAAGGAGGCGCTCGGGGACAAGGTGTTCGTGCTGGGCCACCATTACCAGCGCGACGAGGTCATCGAGTTCGCCGATGTCACCGGCGACTCCTTCAAGCTCGCGCGGGATGCCGCCGCCCGGCCGGACGCCGAGTACATCGTCTTCTGCGGTGTGCACTTCATGGCGGAGTCCGCCGACATCCTCACCGGCGACGACCAGCGGGTGATCCTGCCGGACCTGGCGGCCGGGTGCTCGATGGCCGACATGGCCACCGCCGAGCAGGTCGCGGAGTGCTGGGACGTCCTGACCGAGGCGGGCGTGGCCGAGCGGACCGTGCCGGTGTCGTACATGAACTCCTCCGCCGACATCAAGGCGTTCACCGGGAAGCACGGCGGGACGATCTGCACCTCGTCCAACGCGCGGCGGGCCCTGGAGTGGGCCTTCGGCCAGGGGCAGCAGGTGCTCTTCCTCCCCGATCAGCACCTCGGCCGGAACACCGCCGTCCGTGACCTCGGCATGTCCCTGGAGGACTGCGTCGTCTACAACCCGCACAGGCCGAACGGCGGGCTGACCGCCGAGGAGCTGCGGACGGCGAAGATGATCCTGTGGCGCGGCCACTGCTCGGTGCACGGGCGGTTCTCGCTGGAGTCGGTGAACGACGTCCGCGCCCGCATACCCGGCGTGAACGTCCTGGTCCACCCCGAGTGCAAGCACGAGGTGGTGGCCGCCGCGGACCAGGTCGGGTCGACGGAGTACATCATCAAGGCGCTGGAGGCGGCCCCGGCCGGTTCGAAGTGGGCGATCGGCACCGAGCTGAACCTCGTCCGCCGCCTCGCGAACCGCTTCGCCCCCGAGGGCAAGGAGATCGTCTTCCTCGACCGGACGGTGTGCTTCTGCTCGACGATGAACCGCATCGACCTGCCGCACCTCGTCTGGGCGCTGGAGTCGCTGGTCGCCGGGAAGACCGTCAACCGCATCGAGGTCGACAAGGAGACCGAGCACTTCGCCAAGCTGGCGCTGGAGCGGATGCTGGCGCTGCCGTAGCCGCCACCGCGCCCGACGGGGCCGCGTCCGCCCGGATCCCGGGTGGGCGCGGCCCCGTCCGCCGTCGGGCCCCGCCCGTCCGGGGCGCGCTCCGGGTCACCCGCCTCCGTCCGGGCCCCCGGTGAGAGCGCCGGGCGCCGGGAGGGGCAAGGGCCTGTCCCTCTTCCTCTTTCGCGGCGGGGTACGGGAGGCTCGTGGCCCGGGCAGGTCGGGGCCGACGGGGCATCGGGGCGAGGAGGCGGACGTGGACGGTACGGCGGACGGCGGGGACTGGTATGTGGACGGCCGGTGCACCAACTGCGATGTGGCGCGGCAGCTCGCGCCGGAGCTGATCGAGGAGATCGGCCGCCGGTCGGAGGTGGTGCGCCAGCCGCGCGACGCGGCGGAGGAACGGCAGCTGCACGCGGTGGCGTTCGCCTGTCCGACGCGGTCGGTGCGGCGGCGCGGCGGGCGG
The DNA here is from genome assembly GCF_000718015.1 of Streptomyces catenulae. Classification (GTDB taxonomy): domain Bacteria; phylum Actinomycetota; class Actinomycetes; order Streptomycetales; family Streptomycetaceae; genus Streptomyces; species Streptomyces catenulae. The sequence goes on from NZ_JODY01000007.1 coordinate 191,370, forward strand.
GTGGCGGCGGAGCGGGACCCGTTCCCGCTGCGGCTGGACGACACGGTGAGCCTGTGCGGGCACAACTCGCCGCACACCGCGGGCGCCAACGCCTATCTGCTGCGGCGGCCCGGCGGGACCCAGCTGATGATCGACACCCCGCGGTTCGCCGAGCCGCTGGCCGCCCGCTTCGAGGCGGACGGGCCGGTGACCGATGTCCTGCTCACCCACCGGGACCACGCCGCGCACGGCCGCCGCTACGCCGACCGGTTCGGGGCCCGGCTCTGGATCCACGAGGGCGATCTGGACGCCTCGCCCGACGCGGACCGGGTGCTGCGCGGCACCGACCCGGTGACGGTCGCCGACGGGGTGGTCGCCCATCCGCTGCCCGGCCACACCCGCGGCAGCGTCCTCTACGTCGCGGACGAGCGGTACTGCTTCAGCGGCGACAGCTTCTTCTGGTCGCGGACCACCCGCGATCTCGAAATCGCCGAGAGCGTCACCTGGTACTCCGTCACGGAGCTGGCCGCCTCGCTGGCCCGCACCGCCGGGCGGCTGCGGTTCTCCTGGCTGCTCCCCGGGCACGGCGACCGCAGGCATCTGCCGGAGGCGGAGATGGCCCGGCGGCTGCGGGAGCTGACCGACCGGGCGCAGCGGATGGAGCCGCGACCGGTGGACTTCACGGCGCTGCGCTGGTGAGCGCGGACGCGTGGGGGCGCGCCGCCCGTCCGCCGGGCGCCGCCTGACAGGCCGCGGCCCCCGCGACCGCCGGATGCGGTCGCGGGGGCTGCGGTGTGTCGGACCGTGCGGTGGCCGTCAGACCCCCGCGGGCTCCGGCTCCCGGTCCGCCTCCGGGGTCGCGGTCGGGTTCCCGCCCTTGCGGGCCCGCTTGTCCGCCTTCTTCTGCGCCCGGCGCTCCTTGCGCAGCTCGATGATCGCGTAGAGCGTCGGGACGAGGAGGAGGGTGAGCAGGGTGGAGGTGATCAGACCGCCGATCACGACCACCGCGAGCGGCTGCGAGATGAAGCCGCCGTCGCCGGTGAGCGAGAGCGCCATCGGCAGCAGCGCCATGATCGTGGCGAGCGCGGTCATCAGGATCGGGCGGAGGCGGTGGCGGCCACCCTCGATGACCGCCTCGACGACGCCGTAGCCCTGTGCCCGGTACTGGTTGATCAGGTCGATCAGCACGATCGCGTTGGTGACGACGATGCCGATGAGCATCAGCATGCCGATCATCGCCGGGACGCCCATCGGGGTGCCGGTGATCACCAGCAGACCGAGCGCGCCGGTGGCGGCGAACGGGATCGAGATCAGCAGGATCAGCGGCTGGACGATCGAACGGAACGTCCCCACCAGCAGCAGGAAGACGATCGCGACGGCCGCCAGCATGGCCAGGCCCAGCTTGCCGAACGCGTCCGACTGGTCCTGGGAGACGCCGCCGACGGTCGCGGTGGCGCCGGACGGCAGCTTCAGCCCGTTGATCTCGCTCTGCAGCTTCGCGGAGACCGCGCCGGTGTTGTCGCCGGTGGGCTTGGCGGTGACGGTCGCCGAGCGGGCGCCGTCGATCCGGGTCATCTGCACCGGACCGGCCACCGTCCTGACGGTGGCGAGGTCGCCGAGGCGGGCCGTCCCGGACGGGGTCGGCAGCGGCAGGTCCTTCAGCTCGGCCTCGGTGGTCGCCGGGTGGGCCGACCTGATGACCACGTCGCGCTCGGTGTCGTCGAGCACCGCCTTGCCGCTGGGGGTGCCGCTCACGGCCTGGGCGACGGCCTGGCCGAGGGTGGCCTGGGTGTAACCGGCCGCGGCGGCCTTGTCGTTGGGCGTCACGGAGATCCGCGGCACCGACTGCGAGAGGTCGCTGCGGACGTCGGTGACGTCGTCGAGCCCCGCGACCGCCTTACGGACCTGCTCGCTCGCCTTCGCCAGGACATCGGCGTCACCGGCCTTGACGACCACGCTGAGGTCCTGGTTGCCGAAGCCGCCGCCGCCCGCGCTGACCGAGGTGGTACCGGCGGCCCGGCCCAGCTTCGCCAGATCGGCGCGGAGGTCCTCGGTGACCTTGTCGGAGTCGGCCGCGTCCTCCAGCTTCACCTGGTAATTGGCCTGGTTGGCGCCGGAGCCGCCGCCGAAGGCCGCCATCATGCCGGAGGAGCCGACGGTGACCTGGTAGTCCGCCACCCGCTCGTCGGCGGCGAGGATCTTCTCGACCCGCTTCGCCTGGGCGTCGGTCGCGCCGAGGCTGGTGCCCGGCTTCAGCTCCTGCTTGATGCTCAGGGTGTCCTGCTGGCCCTGGTCGAAGAAGGTGGTCTTGAGCAGCGGGGCCATGCCGAAGGTGGCGATCAGGACCGCCACGGCGATGAGCAGGCTGACCGCGCGGCGGCGGGTGGCGAAGCGCAGCACCGGCACATACATCCGCTGCAGCGCGCTCCTCGCCTCCTTCTCCTCGGCCTCGCGGCGCAGCTGCTCGACGTCGGTGCCCTCGGGGAGTTCGGGGGCGCGCAGGAACCAGAACGACAGGACCGGCACCACGGTCAGCGAGACCAGCAGCGAGGCGAGCAGCGCGACGGTGACGGTGAGCGAGAAGGAGCCGAAGAGGGCGCCGACCATGCCGCCGACCACACCGATCGGGAGGAAGACCGCGACGGTGGTCAGGGTGGAGGCGGTGATCGCGCCGGAGACCTCCTTGACCGCGTTGATGATCGCGTCGCGCCGCTCCTCGCCGTAGCCGAGGTGGCGCTTGATGTTCTCCAGGACGACGATCGAGTCGTCGACGACCCGGCCGATGGCGATGGTCAGACCGCCCAGGGTCAGCATGTTCAAGGAGAGGTCGCCGGTCCACAGCACGATCAGGGTGAGGACCACGGACAGCGGGATGGAGACCGCGGTGACCAGCGTGGAGCGCAGGCTCAGCAGGAAGACCAGGATCACGATCACGGCCATGACCAGGCCGAGCAGACCCTCGGTGGTCAGCGACTCGATGGACTTGGAGACCTGCGGGCCCTGGTCCGAGGCGATGGTGACGTCGGCTCCGGCGCCCAGGTCCTTGCGGATGGTGTCGAGCTTGTCCTTGACCGCGTCGGAGATGGCGACGGCGCTGCCGTCCTGGCTCATCGTCACGGTGACGGAGAGGCTGGGCTTCCCGTCGGTGCGGGTGATCGACGTCGGGGTGGCCGAGGTCTCCGCGACGGTGGCGAGGTCACCGAGGCGGGCCGGCTTGCCGCCCTGGCCGCCGCCCGCCGCACCGGGTGCCGGGGCCACCATCAGGTCCTTGATCTGCTGCACGGAGGTGAAGCCGGTGCCGACCTGCACGGTCCTGCTGCGGCCGTCCTCGGCGAAGGAACCGGCGGGCACCGAGGCGCCGCCCGCCTGCAGCGCCTGACCGAGCGCCGCGCCGTTGAGGCCCGCGGCGGCCATCTTCTTGTCGTCCGGGGTGATCGCCACGATCCGGTCCTGGACGCCGCCGACGTTGACCTGGCCGACGCCGTCGATGTTCTTCAGGTCCGGGACGACCGTGCGGTTGAGCTGGTCGGCGAGGCTCTGCTGGTCCTTCTTGGTGGAGGAGACGGCGAGGACGACCGTGGGCAGGTCGTCGGTGCCGCCGGAGACCACCTGCGGGTCCACGTCCTTGGGCAGCTTCGCCCGGGCCCGGTTGACGGCCTGCTGGACGTCGGCGACGAGGGTCTTGGAGTCGTTGCCGTAGTCGAACGACGCCATGATCACACCGGCGCCCTCGCTCGACGTGGAGGTGACGCTCTTGATGCCGTTGACCGCCTGGATGCCGTTCTCCAGCGGCTCGACGACCTGCTTCTCGACGACATCGGGCGAGGCGCCCTGGTACGGCGCGACCACCGAGACCATCGGCAGGTCGATGGAGGGCAGAAGCTGCTGTTTGAGCTGCGGGATCGCGATGACGCCGAAGGCGACCGCGACAAGGGATATCAGCGCTATCAGGCCGCGTTGCACGAGGCTGATGCGGGACAGCCAGGACATGGGTGAGGGTCCTTCTTCTGTTCTGGGGGCGGCGGTGACGGATCGGGTGACGGCCGGGCGGCGGCCCCGGGTCAGCGGGGCCACGGCTCCCGGCCGTTCGGGCGTCGGCGGGCACACACGGAAAGCGGCCCGGTTACACCTTCGGCCACCCGGCGGCCGATTTTCCTCGCTCCCAGGTCGGTTTCCGCAGGCGGGGCGTACCGCGATCGGAGTACGCCCCCCGCGGGCTCACTGCACCCGTGGGCGTACGAGCCCGGTTTCGTACGCGGTGACCACCAACTGGGCCCGGTCGCGGGCGCCGAGCTTGGCCATCGCACGGTTCACATGCGTCTTCACCGTCAACGGACTGACCTGCAGCCGGGCGCCGATCTCGTCGTTGGACAGGCCCCCGGCGACATGCACCAGGACCTCCCGCTCGCGCCCGGTGAGGGTGGCCAGCCGCCGGACGTCGTCGGAGCGGTCGCCGAGGACGGGGGCGTCCTCCCCCTGGGCGAGGAACTTCGCGATCAGCCCCTTGGTCGCGGCCGGGGAGAGCAGCGCCTCACCGGCGGCGGCGATCCGGATCGCGGCGATCAGCTCGTCCGGCTCGGCGCCCTTGCCGAGGAAGCCACCGGCCCCCGCGCGCAGCGCCTGCACCACGTAGTCGTCGACCTCGAAGGTCGTCAGGATCACCACGCGGACGCCGGAGAGCTGCGGGTCCTCGCTGATCAGCCGGGTCGCGGCGAGGCCGTCGGTGCCGGGCATCCGGATGTCCATCAAGACCACGTCGGGCACGGTGGCGCGGGCCAGTTCGTACGCCTGGGCGCCGTCGGACGCCTCGCCGACGACCGCCATGTCCGGTTCCGAGTCGACCAGCACCCGGAAGGCGCTGCGCAGCAGTGCCTGGTCGTCGGCGAGCAGCACCTTGATGGTCACAGCGGGGTCCCTTCCGTACGGGCGGGGTGCAGAGGAAGGGTGGCACGCACCCGGAAGCCACCGGTCGGCCGGGTCCCGGTGGCGACGGTGCCGCCCAGCGCCTGGACCCGCTCGCGCATCCCGATCAGCCCGTGACCGCCGCCGGGCACCCCGCCGTCGGAGCCGGTCCGGCCGCGTGGCACCGGGGGCCGTCCGGCGCCGTCGTCCAGCACCGTGACGGTCAGCTCGGCCTCGGTGCGGACGATGCGGACCGTCGCCCGGGCGCCGTCGCCCGCGTGTTTGCGGACGTTGGTCAGCGCCTCCTGGACGACGCGGTAGACGGTGAGGTCGGCGGAGGCGGGCAGCCCCTGGGCGGACGCCGGGGCCTGGAGGTCTACGGGGAGCCCGGCGCGGACGAAGCCGTCGACGAGCTGGTCGAGGACGCCGAGGCCGGGCGCGGGCTCGGTGGGGGCGGTCGGGTCGTCGGACTGCCGCAGCAGCCCGACGGTGGCCCGCAGCTCCCCGAGCGCCGAGCGGGACGCCTCCCGGACGTGTGCCAGGGCCTGTTTCGCCTGGTCGGGCCGGGTGTCCATGACATGTGAGGCGACGCCTGCCTGGACGTTGACGAGCGCGATGTGGTGAGCGACGACGTCGTGCAGCTCCCGGGCGATACGCATCCGCTCCTCGGCGACGCGGCGACCGGCCTCCTCCTCGCGGGTGCGTTCGGCACGTTCGGCGCGTTCGTGGATGGCGTCGATGTAGGCGCGGCGGCTGCGGACCGCGTCGCCGGTCGCGGCGGCGAGCCCCGTCCAGGCGGTGATCGCGAGGTTCTCCTGCGCGTACCAGGGCCCGGTCCCGAAGAGCATCGCGGCACCGGTCAGCACGACGACGGTGAGGGCGCCGACCCGCCAGGTGGTGTGGCGGTCGGTGCGGGCGGCGAGGGTGAAGAGCGCGACGAAGGCGGCCGCGGCGACCGGCGCGCGGGACTCGCCCGTCTCGGTGACCAGCTCGACGAGGGTGAGCGCGCCGGTGACGGCGAGCACGGTACGCGGGGCGCGGCGGCGCGCCACCAGCGCGGCGCAGGCCAGGGTGGCGAGGACGGCGACGACGGGCGACGGCGGGTGGCCGATGAGGCGCGGGCTGTGCGGGCCGTGCCGGTCGACGACCGCAGCGAGCATGATCGCGGTGAGGACGCAGACCGCGACGGCGACGTCGGCCGCCAGGGGGTGCTTCCGGTGCCACTGGAAGCGGCCGGGGCGCGGGGCTTCCCGGCCGGTGTCGGGAGGGGTCACGGGAGCACACGGTAGCGCCCCGGACCCGGAAGGGGCCGGGGCGCTGTCCGTCTGCGCTGGAGGGGACGCCCGGGGGCGGGCGCCGACCGGTGTCAGCCGGGGATGAGCCCGTCGTCGCTGAGCATCTCGCGGACCTCGTCGAGCGTGGCGTCCTGCCCGGGCAGGATCAGCTCGGACGGTTCGAGGGCGTCGTCGGGCAGCGGCTCGCCGAGTCGGCGCACCGCGTCGAGCAGGGCGCCCAGCGTTCTGCGGAAGCCCTGCTCGTCACCGCTCTCCATCTCGGCGAGCAGTTCGTCGTCCAACGCGTTGAGCTCGGTGAAGTGGACGTCGTCCAGCTTCACCTGGCCCTCCCCCATGATCCGTACGATCACGACGGTCTCCCTCGTGTGCGGTCGGCGATCCCTGTGAGGCTATCCGCCGGCGTGGGTCACTGCTTGTCGAAACGCGGCTGGTCCTGGGGGGCGGAGGGCTGTGCCTGACCGCCCTGACCGCCCTCGATGGCCTGCTGCCCGGCGGAGGAACCACCGGCCAGTTCGGCCTTCATCCGCTGCAGCTCCAGCTCGACGTCGCTGCCGCCGGAGAGGCGGTCCAGCTCGGCCGTGATGTCGTCCTTGGCCATACCGGTCGGGTCGTCGAGGGCGCCGGAGGCGAGCAGCTCGTCGATGGCACCGGCACGCGCCTGCATCTGCGCGGTCTTGTCCTCGGCCCGCTCGATGGCGAGACCGACGTCGCCCATCTCCTCGGAGATGCCGGAGAACGCCTCCCCGATCTGGGTCTGCGCCTGGGCGGCGGTGTACGTCGCCTTGATCGTCTCCTTCTTGGTGCGGAAGGCGTCGACCTTGGCCTGCAGCCGCTGGGCGGCGAGGGTCAGCTTCTCCTCCTCACCCTGGAGGTTCTGGTGCTGCGACTGCAGGTCGGTGACCTGCTGCTGCAGCGCGCTGCGGCGCGAGAGCGCCTCACGGGCCAGGTCCTCACGGCCCAGCGCCAGCGCCTTGCGGCCCTGGTCCTCCAGCTTGGCGGACTGGCCCTGGAGCTGGTTGAGCTGCAGCTCCAGCCGCTTGCGGGAGGTCGCCACGTCGGCGACCCCGCGACGCACCTTCTGGAGCAGCTCCAGCTGCTTCTGGTACGAGTAGTCGAGGGTCTCGCGCGGGTCCTCGGCCCGGTCCAGGGCCTTGTTGGCCTTCGCGCGGAAGATCATCCCCATCCGCTTCATGACACCGCTCATGGGCCTCGCGCGCCCCCTTCTGACCGAATTACCTCGGGCTTGGACTCCAGCACACCTACAGACCCCACAGTACGGGCCCTGGTTCCATTACCGCACTGTTCGGGGCCGGATGTGCTCCTCCTCCAGGACGAGGATTTCTCCGGCGCAGGGTGGAGGTGGCGTCACGGGGCGTCGTCACCGTGTCCGGTTGGTCCCGTTACGGCAGGTACGGCCGGTCCGTACCGTTGCCGGATCGTGCCCCCTCGCGCCGCCGCTCACCGCCGCCGACCCCGTACCCTTGGGTGTTGTGTTCCGAAGCCGTTCGAAGGATGAGCAGGCCGCGACCGCCAAGGTGACCGCGGACCAGCCCCAGCAGCCCCGCGACCCGCAGGCCCCCAAGGGCCGCCCGACGCCGAAGCGCAGCGACGCGCAGGCCAACCGCCGCACGCGCGCCCAGACGCCGACCAACCGCAAGGAGGCGTCGAAGGCGCAGCGCGAGGCGCGCCGCGCCGACATGGCCAAGCAGCGCGAGGCCATGGCCAACGGCGATGAGCGCTATCTGCCCGTGCGGGACAAGGGTCCGGTGCGCCGTTTCGCCCGTGACTACGTCGACTCGCGCTGGTGTGTCGCCGAGTTCTTCCTGCCGATGGCCGTGATCATCCTGGTGCTCACCATGATCCGGGTGCCGCAGATCCAGAACGTCGCGCTGCTGCTCTGGCTCGTGATCATCGTGCTGATCGTGCTGGACTCCGTCGGCATCTGGTTCCGTATGGGCAAGCAGCTCAAGGAGCGCTTCCCGAACGAGAGCCACCGGGGCGTCAAGGCGTACGCGGTGATGCGCACGCTCCAGATGCGCCGACTGCGGCTGCCGAAGCCGCAGGTCAAGCGCGGAGAGCGGCCCTGACCGCGAGCGACGCCGCCACGGCGCCCGTTCCGGGGACGGCCGCCGTGGTGCCCGTTCCCGAGGCACCCGCGGTGTCCGTGCCCGCCCAGCCGGTCGGCCCCGCGGAGCCCGTCGCCCCGGCCCCCGCGGCCGTGGCCGCCGCGCCCGTGGTGCGGCCGTCGGTGCGGCAGGAGCTGCTGGGGCGGCAGATCGAGGAGCAGATCGCCGGGCGGTTCCCCGTCGGGCAGCGGCTGCGGGTGCTCGACGCCGGGACGGGTGACGGTGTGCAGGCGCTGCGGCTGGCGCGCGCCGGGCACCATGTCACCGCACTGGAGCAGGACCCGGGCGCCCTGGAGGGCGTCCGCGCGGCGCTGGCGGCCGAGCCGGACGGCATCCGGGAGCGGGTGCGGCTGGTCGAGGGCGACGGCCGGGACACCGGTGCGCACTTCCTGCCGGGCTCGTTCGACGTGGTGCTCTGTCACGGGCTGCTCAGCGGCGCCCGGGACCCGGACGCGCATCTGGCGGGCCTCGCGCGGGTGCTGGCCCCCGGTGGTCTGCTCTCCCTCGTCGTCCGCAACACCGGCGCCGCCGCGATGCGGCCCGGGCTCGCCGGGGACTGGCACGGCGTGCTCGCCGCGTTCGAGGCGCCGGACGGTGAGCGGGGCGCGGGTCGGTCCGGTCTGGACGCGCTGACCGCGTCGCTGGCCGGGATCGGTGCGCCGCTCCAGGAGTGGTACGGCGTCGGCGTCTTCACGGACGCCTCGGCCGACGCGGCGCCGCAGGTGCCCGCCCAGGGCGGGGCGGACGGTGCGCGGCGGCGGGAGCTGCTGCTGAGCGCCGAGGAGCGGGCCGGGCGGACCGATCCGTACCGTACGGTCGCCGGGCTGCTGCATCTGTGCGGCGTGCGGGGCGGCTGACGCCCCCGGTAAGTACGTCACGAGGCCCGCGGCCCCCGGTGGAGGGGGCCGCGGGCCTCGTCGGGTGCGGGGCGGCACTCAGTCGTCGTCGGCGTGGAGGCTCATCGGGCCCGCGTAGATCTCGGTGCCGTCCTCGAAGAGGCGGACCTGGTCGACGCCGCCGTCGCGCAGCGCCCGCCACTCCTCGCCGATCCAGGATTCGGCGTCCCCCTGGGTCGTGAATTCCTCCGGCTGCACCGACGGCGCCGTCTCCGTACCGTCCGCCGTCTCGAACCGCCACGTCCACGCCATGTCCGCCTCCTGGGTGCCTGGGTGCGGCGGGAGGTGCCGGGGCCCCGTCCGCCGTGCCGTGATGTGCTGCTGAGCGTGTTGTCCTGCTGGTCGTGCGTGGTGCCGGTCAGAGCCTATCGGCCGTGTCGAGAGGTCCCCGGCGCGCTGTGGGGCCGGGCCCGGGGGAAAATCGCCGGGTGGAACTGACACTGCTCGGCACCGGAGCCCCTCAGGGGCTGCCGCGCCCCGGCTGCCCGTGCGCGGCCTGCGCCACCGCCGTCGGCGACGAGGCGCGGGCGGCGACCGCGCTGCTCATCGACGGCGCGCTGCTCATCGATCTCACCCCCGGCCCGGCGTTCGCCGCCGCCCGCGCGGGGCAGTCGCTGGCGGGGGTGCGGCAGGTGCTGCTGTCGCATCCGCACGACGGTCCGGCGCTGGAGGTCCCGGCGGGGCTGCCGCAGCCGGGCCGGGTCGCGGACGGGCGGGAGCTGGCGCTGCTGGACGGGCACCGGGTGCGGGCCATCGCGGTGGACATCCCCGGTACCGGCTACGAGATCGGCGGCGGGGGCGGTGAGCGGCTGCTGTACCTGCCGCCGGGCGCCGCGCCCGCGGGGCCGGTCAACGGCGCGGCGGCGGGCGGCGGCTACGAGGCGATGGGCGGCACCGGTCCGTACGACCTGGTGCTGCTGGACGTCGTCGGGCGGCCGGACGCGCTGGCGCGGCTGCGGGCGAGCGGTGCGGTGGACGCGGCGACCGATGTGATCGCCGTCCATCTCGACCACGCGGTGCCGCCCGGCCCCGAGCTGCACCGCAGGCTGGCGGCGGCGGGGGCGCGGGCGGTGCCGGACGGGACGACGCTGGTGGCCGGGGAGTTCCCGGTCGGGGCGCCGCCGGAGCTGCCGCGGCGGACGCTGGTGCTGGGCGGGGCGCGCAGCGGCAAGTCGGCGGAGGCGGAGCGGCGGCTGGCGGCCTTCCCGGACGTGCTCTACGTCGCGACCGGCGGCACCCGGGAGGGCGACACGGAGTGGGCGCACCGGGTGGCGCTCCACCGCGAGCGGCGGCCCCCGGGCTGGCGTACCGCCGAGACCTGTGACCTGGTGCCGCTGCTGACGGGTGAGGAGCGGGACGCCGGGGGCGGGCCGCTGCTCGGTCCGGCGCGGGAGCCGGGGGCCGGGCGGCGGGCCGGGCCGGGCGGCGACGACGCGGCCGACCGGGTCTTCGACGCGTCGCCGCTGCTGATCGACTGTCTGTCGCTGTGGCTGACGCAGGTCATGGACGAGGTCGGGGCGTGGGACGACGCGGCGTGGGAGGCCGGGGGGCGGCGGGCGCTGCGGGAGCGGACGGACGCGCTGGTGGCGGCCGTCCGGGCGACGCGCAGGCAGGTGGTGGCGGTGAGCAACGAGGTCGGGTCCGGGGTGGTGCCGGCGACCCCGGCCGGGCGGCGGTTCCGGGACGAACTGGGGCGGCTGAACGCGGCGTTCGGCGCCGAGTGCGAGCAGGTGCTGCTGGTCGTCGCCGGGCAGCCGCTTGCGCTGCGTGGATGACACGGGGCCGGTGGGGCACGTGTCCGCTTGCCCGGCGGCCCGGCGGCGGGTGCTCTTGAACGGTGACCGATTCCGAGCTGACGGAGCCGACCGGACGGACCGGGCCGGGTCCCGCCGCCCCCGTCGGGGCCTGCCACCGGGGCACGCCGCGGGCCCACGCGCGTACCGCGGGGGCTGAGGTGCGGCAGGCGCCGCGGGATCCCGGGGCGGTCGATCCGCCCGGGGTGCGGGCGGCGGGGCGGCGCGGGCGGTGCGTGGACGCGGCGGTGCGGGCATATGTGGCGCGGCACCCGGAGGCGACGGTGGTGGCGCTCGGCGAGGGGCTGGGCACCGGCTACTGGCGGTTGGACAACGGGCGGTTGCACTGGCTGTCGGTGCTGTCGCCGGAGACCGCGGCGGTGCGGCGGATGCTGCTGCCGGACGGGGCGCGGCGCCGCACGCTGGTGCGTCCGGCGGACGGCACCGGCTGGCTGGACGCGGTCGGGGAGCCGTCCCGCGGGGTGATCGTGACGGCGCCGGGGCTGCTGATGCGGCAGCCGCCCGGGGAGGTGCGGGCGCTGCTGGCGGCGTGCGCGGAGCGGCTGCCCGGCGGGGCGCTGGTCTTCGACGCGCTGCCGCGGCGGGCGGCGGCGGTGGCCCGCCGCTGTCCGGCACCGGCCGCCGGGCCGCTGCCGGGCCCGGTGCGCTGGTGCCTGGAGCGCGGCCAGCTGGCGGCGCTCGCCGCGGTCCATCCGGCCATCGCCTCGGTACGTGAACTGCCGCTGCCGGTCGGCCGGTTGGCGCTGCCGGGGGCCGCGGGCGGGTACGGGCAGCGGTTCCCGGTGCTGCGTTCGTGGGCGCCGGTGGTGTGCGAGGTGCGGTTCGCGCGGTAGGGCGGGGGCGCGCCTCCGGGGCGGGGCGGGCCGTCCGGGGTCCGCGTACGCGGTCGGGCCGTGGCCGTGGCACCGCTCCGGCCTGCGGTGGGGGTGGTGGCGGCGGGTGGTGTGCCGCCGGTGGTACGGGGTGCGCTCCGGGCGCGTCGGCGGGGCGCGGTTGCCGGTAATCTGCGCCCAATGAGCGCCCTGAATCTCGATGACTTCGCCCACCTGATCGAGCGCCCCGACGGCGGCGCGCGCCGTGACGCCGAGGAGCGGCGGGCGCGGCTGGCCCTGCCGCCCGGTGCGCTGGGCCGCCTGGACGAGCTGGGCGAGTGGCTGGCCGCCGCCCAGCGGCAGGTGCCGGTGCGGCCGTTGGAGCGCGCCCGGGTGCTGCTCTTCGCCGGTGACCACGGGGTGGCCGATCTGGACGTCTCCGGACGTCCGGCCAAGGGCACGAAGGACCTCGTACGGGCCGCGCTGGACGGCAGCAGCCCGGCGGCGGTGCTGGCCCGCGGCGCCGGGGCCGGGCTGCGGGTGGTCGACATGGCGGTGGACTGCGACCCCGAGGAGCTGCCCGCCGAGGTCACCCGGCACCGGGTGCGGCGCGGTTCGGGGCGGATCGACATCGAGGACGCGCTGACCGCCGAGGAGGCCGAGGCGGCGTTCCGCACCGGGATGGCGGTCGCCGACGAGGAGGCCGACGCCGGGACGGACCTGGTGGTGCTGGGCGATCTGAGCGTCGGTGGGACGACCGCGGCGTCGACGTTGATCGCCGCGCTCTGCGGGACCGACGCGTCGGTGGTGACCGGGCGTGGTGGCGCCGGGATCGACGATCTGGCGTGGATGCGCAAGTGCGCGGCGATCCGCGACGCGCTGCGCCGGGCCCGTCCGGTCCTCGGCGACCAGCTGGCGCTGCTGGCCACGTCCGGGGGCGCCGATCTGGCGGCGATCACCGGGTTCCTGCTGCAGAGCGCGGTGCGCCGGACGCCGGTGATTCTCGACGGTGTGGTGTCGGCGGCGTGTGCGCTGGTGGCGCAGCGGGTGGCGTTCCGCGCGCCCGACTGGTGGCTGGCCGGGCAGCTCAGCGGCGAACCGGCGCAGGCGAAGGCGCTGGACCGGATCGCGCTCAACCCGCTGCTCGACCACGGCGTCACAGCCGGCGAGGGAACGGGCGCCCTGTTGGCGTTGCCGCTGGTCCGGGCGGCCGCCGACCTGGCGGCGCAGCTCCCGGTCCGCGACTGACCGCGGGCGCCCGGACCTCTCCCGCGAGGGCCGTCACCGCGTCGATTCGCCCGTCCGCGCCCCGGTGAAATCCCGGCGGTCGCCGGTCGGCCGGGCCATGCTCGGGGCGGTGCGGCCGCACGGTGGCCTCCGGACGGGAGAGGCGGTACGGGCGCGCCGCGCCGTGAGCAGCAGGGGAGCAACCGATGAGCGAGCCGGTCCGGGCCGGTGTGGTGCGCCGTGCCGTGGCGGCCGAGTGGGGTCCGCTGTGGCGGGCCGTGCGGGGGCCGTTGGCGGCGCGCGGGCTGCGGGCGATCCCGCTGACGCTGGCGTCGGTGACGCTGACGCTGGTGCTCCAGATCGTGCAGAACCAGCCGTGGGGGCAGGGCCCGGTGCAGGCGGCCGGGGCGCCGACGGCCGGGGCGCCGCTCTGGCTGGCGCTGCTGCGTACCCCGCTGTCGCTCTTCGTCCCGGCGCTCGACCTGCCGGTGTGGGGCGCGTTGGCGCAGGTCCTGGTGGTGTTCGGGATCGCGGAGGTGACGCTGGGCCGGTGGCGGACGCTGGCGATGGCGTACACCGCGACGCTCGCCGGGACGCTCTACGCGCGGCTGGGCATCCGGCTCGGTCCGGGCACGCCGGTGGGGCTGCCGCCCGGGGACGCCTGGGTGGTGGACACCGGGCCGTCGGCCGCGGTGGTGGGCCTGGCGGTGTTCGTGTGCTGGCGGCTGCGGGCGCGGGTGACATGTGCGCTGGTGGTGGCGGCGATGGTCGGCGAGGTGGTGTTCGTCAAGAACAACCTGGCGGGCAAGGAGCACATCGCGGCCGTCGCGGCGACGCTGCTGGTCTGTCTGGGCTGGGAGGTGGCGGCGCGGCGGCGCCGGACGGCCGGGGCGCCCGGTGCCGGTGCGGCGGAGCGGTTGCGGTGAGGGCGGCGCGCCGGGCGCCCCGGCCGCCGGGTTAGCCTGCCGCGATGACCGATGCGCCCGATTCCGCCGCCCCCTCCCCCGCACCGACGCCGCCGGGCGGCCGGGCCGGTGCCGGGGACGCGCTGCGGTTCGCCTTCGGGACGCTGACCGTGTTGCCGGTGCGGGTGCGCCGCTGGGACCGGGCGGCGGCGCGCGGCGGGATGCTCTGCGCCCCGCTGGCCGGGCTGGTCGTCGGGGCGGTGGCGGCGGCGGTCGGTACGGCGCTGCTCGCGCTGGGCGGCTCCCCGTTGCTCGCCGCGACCGGCTCCGCCGCGGTGCCCGCCGCGCTCACCCGCGGTCTCCATCTGGACGGCCTCGCGGACACCGCCGACGGTCTGGGCAGCGCCCGGCCGCCCGAGGACGCGCTGCGCATCATGAAGCAGTCCGACATCGGCCCGTTCGGTGTGATCACCCTGCTGTTCGCGCTGGTGGCGCAGGTGGCGGCGCTGTCCGGGCTGTACGCCGACGGCTGGGTCCGCGGCGCGGTGGCCGCCGTGGTCTCGGCGACCGTGGCGCGCTGTGCGCTGACCCTCGCCTGCCGCCGGGGGGTGCCCGCCGCGCGGCCCGAGGGGCTGGGCGCCGCGGTCGCCGGGGCGGTGCCGCGCGGTGCGGCGGCCGGGTGCGCGGCGCTGGTCTGCGCGGCGGCTGCCGGGCTGGGCGCGATCGGCGGGCCGTCCGGTGCGGTGCACACCGCGGTGGCGGTGGCGCTGGCGGTGGCCGTCGCCGAGGGGTTGCTGCGCCACTGCCGTCGGCGGTTCGGCGGGGTGACGGGCGATGTGTTCGGGGCGCTCGCGGAGGCGGCGGCGCTCACCGCGCTGGTGGTTCTGGCGCTGGGCTGACCCGCCGCACGGAGGGGCGGCCCGCCGGTCCGTGGCGTCCGCGGTCCGCCGCGCGAGGGCCGGGAGGACGCCCTCCGGGGGCGCCGTTCAGGGCCGTTGGTGCCGCCACGCCGGGCGGCGTCACTGTGGCGCCGCTCTCATTCCGTGTGCGGAACAAGCCGTTCGCCCGCTTTGCACCGGCACCCCGTACCGGCCGGAAATCCCTCAACTCCCCTGCCACAACAGGGTCGTTGGGTCGCACGGGCATCTGCCGTACGGGCGGTGGGGATCGGCCCTCCGCCGTCGCTCCCCGTTCCGTGCGGGCGCCCCGAGCGTAGGCTCGGCCGCACGCCGCTCCCTGAGCGCGAACGGATTCCCGGACGGAACAGGACTTTCATCACCGTGACTGCACTGACCCTCAGTACTTCTTCCGCCGCAACGGCGCGCGCGGATGCCGTCGTCGTGGGCGTGGCCAAGGGCGCCAAGGGCCCTGTGCCCGCCACCGGCGCCGAAGCCGTGGACGAGGCGTTCGGCGGCAAGCTCGCCGCCGTCCTGGAGACTCTCGGCGCGACGGGTGCCGAGGGCGAGGTGACCAAGCTGCCCGCCGCCGACGGCCTCAAGGCGCCGGTCGTGCTGGCGGTCGGCCTCGGCGCCGCTCCGGCCAAGGGCGAGACGTACGACAACGAGACGCTGCGCCGCGCCGCGGGCAGCGCCGCCCGCGCGCTGAACGGCACGAAGAAGGCGGCCTTCGCGCTGCCGCTGGAGGACGCCGAGGCGGCCGCCGCGGTCTCCGAGGGCGCGCTGTTCGGCGCGTACGCCTTCACCGCGTTCCGCAGCGACGCCGCCCCGGCCAAGGGCAAGAAGGGCGCGAAGGGCGGCAACGGCTCCTCGGACCCGCTCGCGGAGGTCACCCTGGTCGGCGGCAAGCCGCGGGACAAGGAGTTCAAGGCGGCGACCGAGCGTGCCCAGGTGCTGGCGGCGGAGCTCCACCGCGCCCGCGACCTGGTCAACACCCCGTCCAACGCGCTGAACCCGAAGACCTTCGCCGCCGAGGCGCAGGCCGCGGCCAAGGAGTTCGGCCTCAAGGTCGAGGTGCTGGACGAGAAGGCGCTGAAGAAGGGCGGCTTCGGCGGTCTGCTCGGCGTCGGCCAGGGCTCGGACGCCCCGCCGCGTCTGGTGCGCATCGCGCACACCCACCCCAAGGCGGAGAAGACGCTCGCGCTGGTCGGCAAGGGCATCACGTACGACTCGGGCGGCATCTCGCTGAAGCCGGCCGGGCACAACGAGACGATGAAGTGCGACATGGCCGGTGCCGCCGCGGTGTTCGCCACCGTCGTCGCCGCCGCGCGCCTGGGCCTGGCGGTGAACGTCACCGGCTGGCTGGCGCTCGCCGAGAACATGCCGTCGGGCAACGCCACCCGCCCCGGTGACGTGCTGACGATGTACAGCGGCAAGACGGTCGAGGTGCTCAACACCGACGCCGAGGGCCGCCTGGTGCTCGCCGACGCGCTGACCCGCGCGTCGGAGGAGGAGCCGGACGCCATCGTCGACGTCGCGACGCTGACCGGCGCGATGATGCTGGCGCTGGGCAACCGCACCTTCGGGATCATGGCCAACGACGACGCCTTCCGCACCACGGTCCACGAGATCTCGGAGGAGGTCGGCGAGCAGTCCTGGCCGATGCCGATGCCCGCCGAGCTGCGCAAGGGCATGGACTCCCCGGTGGCGGACATCGCCAACATGGGCGAGCGGATGGGCGGCGGCCTGGTCGCCGGTCTGTTCCTGAAGGAGTTCGTCGGCGAGGGCATCACCTGGGCCCACCTCGACATCGCGGGCCCGGCGTTCCACGAGAGCGCGCCGTACGGCTACACGCACAAGGGCGGCACCGGCTCCTCGGTCCGCACCCTGCTGCGGCTGGCCGAGCGCACCGCCTCGGGCGACCTGGGCTGAGTCCGCCCGCTCCGCGCGCCGACGGCCCCGGGCCTCACCGTCCGGGGCCGTCGGTGTGCCGCGGGTGACCGCACTCCGGGCGCCCCTCGGGGACGGCGTTCGCCCTCGACGAAATCCGCAGGCCGTCCCGCCGCCCTCCCCAGGTGGTGCTTCGCGCCACGACGCCGCCGCCTACGCCCGGGTAACCCGTGTGCGACGGCGGATGTGCCGCCGCCAGGCCCGGCCCGCCGTCCCAGCTTCACCGAACAAGTGCGAAGATGGGTTCTCGGCAGGACAGGGCCCCCCTTACCCAGGGCCGACGTGAAGAGCGGCCGAACCACAGCCGCCGACCGGTCATCGGAGACCGGTTCCGGCGTACCCATGCATGGAGGACGTGACGTGGCGAACGACGCCAGCACCGTTTTCGACCTAGTGATCCTCGGTGGCGGCAGTGGCGGTTACGCCGCGGCCCTGCGCGGGGCGCAGCTGGGCCTGGACGTCGCCCTGATCGAGAAGGGCAAGGTCGGCGGTACCTGCCTGCACAACGGCTGCATCCCCACCAAGGCGCTGCTGCACGCCGGTGAGATCGCCGACCAGGCTCGTGAGAGCGAGCAGTTCGGTGTCAAGGCCACCTTCGAGGGCATCGACATCGACGCCGTCCACAAGTACAAGGACGACGTCATCTCCGGCCTCTACAAGGGCCTGCAGGGGCTGATCGCCTCCCGCAAGGTGACCTACATCGAGGGTGAGGGCAAGCTCTCCTCCCCGACCTCCGTCGACGTGGGCGGCCAGCGCGTGACCGGCCGCCATGTCCTGCTGGCGACCGGCTCCGTGCCGAAGTCGCTGCCGGGCCTGACCATCGACGGCGACCGCATCATCTCCTCGGACCACGCGCTGAAGCTGAACCGCGTGCCGAAGTCCGCGATCGTCCTGGGCGGCGGCGTCATCGGCGTCGAGTTCGCCTCGGCGTGGAAGTCCTTCGGCACCGACGTCACCATCGTCGAGGGCCTCAAGCACCTCGTCCCGGTCGAGGACGAGAACAGCTCCAAGCTGCTGGAGCGCGCCTTCCGCAAGCGCGGCATCAAGTTCAACCTCGGCACCTTCTTCGACAAGGCCGAGTACACCGCCGACGGCGTCAAGGTGACCCTGGCCGACGGCAAGAGCTTCGAGGCCGAGGTCCTCCTGGTCGCGATCGGCCGCGGGCCGGTCTCGGCGGGCCTGGGCTACGAGGAGCAGGGCGTCGCCATGGACCGTGGCTACGTCCTGGTCGACGAGTACATGCAGACCAACGTTCCGACGATCTCGGCCGTCGGCGACCTCGTCCCCACCCTCCAGCTCGCGCACGTCGGCTTCGCCGAGGGCATGCTGGTGGCGGAGCGGCTGGCGGGTCTGAAGACCGTGCCGATCGACTACGACGGCGTGCCGCGCGTGACGTACTGCCACCCCGAGGTCGCCTCGGTGGGCATCTCCGAGGCGAAGGCCAAGGAGCTGTACGGCGCCGACAAGGTCGTCACGCTGAAGTACAACCTCGCGGGCAACGGCAAGAGCAAGATCCTGAAGACCACGGGCGAGATCAAGCTCGTCCAGGTCAAGGACGGTGCCGTGGTCGGCGTCCACATGGTCGGTGACCGTATGGGCGAGCAGGTCGGTGAGGCCCAGCTGGTCTACAACTGGGAAGCCCTGCCGGCCGAGGTTGCGCAGCTCGTTCACGCGCACCCCACGCAGAACGAAGCTCTCGGGGAGGCCCACCTGGCGCTGGCCGGCAAGCCCCTCCACTCCCACGACTGACCCTCAGTCCCGGGCGCGACCACATCCGCACCTCCCCGCGCGACACCGTGCGCGCAGGGAAACCATCCGTTAGGAGCAACAGAAACCATGGCGGTTTCCGTATCCCTTCCGGCGCTCGGCGAGAGCGTCACCGAGGGCACCGTCACCCGCTGGCTCAAGGCCGAGGGTGAGCGCGTCGAGGCCGACGAGCCCCTGCTGGAGGTGTCGACCGACAAGGTCGACACCGAGATCCCCGCCCCCGCGTCGGGCATCCTGGCGTCCATCAAGGTCGCCGAGGACGAGACCGTCGAGGTCGGCTCCGAGCTGGCCGTCATCGACGACGGCTCCGGTGCCCCCGCCGCGGCTCCGGCCCCGGCCGCCGCCGAGGCGCCCGCCGCACAGCCCGAGCCCGCGGCCGCCCCGGTGGCCGAGGCCCCGGCGCCCGCCGCCGCCCCGGCGGCCGGTGGCGCCTCCGGTACCGACGTCACGCTGCCCGCGCTGGGCGAGTCGGTCACCGAGGGCACCGTCACCCGTTGGCTGAAGGAGGTCGGCGAGGAGGTCTCGGAGGACGAGCCCCTGCTGGAGGTCTCCACCGACAAGGTCGACACCGAGATCCCGGCGCCGGTCTCCGGCACCCTGCTGGAGATCCTGGTGGCCGAGGACGAGACCGCCGAGGTCGGCGCCAAGCTCGCCGTCATCGGCTCGGCCGCCGCGGCGCCCGCCGCCGCCCCGGCCGCTCCGGCCCCGGCCCCGGCTCCGGCCGCTCCGGCCCCGGCCGCCCCCGCGGCTCCGGCGCCCGCGCCCGCCGCCCCGGCTCCGGCTCCGGCCGCCGCTCCGGCTCCGGCCGCGCCCGCCGCTCCGGCTCCGGCCCCCGCGGCGCCCGTCACCCCGGCTCCGGCCGCCGGTGAGGGCGACGGCGCGTACGTCACCCCGCTGGTGCGCAAGCTCGCCGCGGAGAACGGCGTCAACCTCGCCACGGTCAAGGGCACCGGCGTCGGTGGCCGCGTCCGCAAGCAGGACGTCATCGCCGCCGCGGAGGCCGCCAAGGCCGCCGCCCCGGCTCCGGCCGCCCCGGCCGCCGCTGCCGCGTCGAAGCCCGCCGCCCCCGTCATCGAGGCGTCGCCGCTGCGCGGTCAGACCGTCAAGATGCCGCGGATGCGCAAGGTCATCGGCGACAACATGATGAAGGCCCTGCACAGCCAGGCGCAGCTCACCAGCGTGGTCGAGGTGGACGTCACCAAGATCATGCGGATGCGCAACAAGGCCAAGGACGCCTTCGCGCAGCGTGAGGGCGTCAAGCTCTCCCCGATGCCGTTCTTCGTCAAGGCCGCTGTCCAGGCGCTGAAGGCCCACCCGGTCGTCAACGCCCGGATCAACGAGGACGAGGGCACGATCACCTACTTCGACACCGAGAACGTCGGTATCGCGGTGGACGCGGAGAAGGGCCTGATGACCCCGGTCATCAAGGACGCCGGTGACCTCAACATCACCGGTATCGCCAAGAAGACCGCCGACCTCGCCGGCAAGGTCCGCTCCAACAAGATCACCCCGGACGACCTCGCCGGAGCCACGTTCACCATCTCGAACACCGGCTCCCGTGGCGCGCTCTTCGACACCGTGATCGTGCCGCCGAACCAGGTCGGCATCCTCGGTATCGGCGCCACCGTCAAGCGCCCCGTGGTCATCAACCACCCCGACCTCGGCGAGACCATCGCCGTCCGGGACATGACCTACCTGGCGCTCTCCTACGACCACCGTCTGGTGGACGGCGCGGATGCCGCCCGTTACCTGACCACGGTCAAGCAGATCCTGGAAGCCGCCGAGTTCGAGACCGAGATCGGTCTCTGAGCGAGGCGCCGACCAGCGCGTGCAACGGCCCCGTCCGGGTTCTCCCGGGCGGGGCCGCTCGCGTTCCCGGCCGCGTTCTCCCAGGTGGGCGCCGCACCGGAAGCGGGCGGCCGTGAGCAGCACCACGTGTGATCCAGGTCCCGCGGCCCCGCCCGACGATGACCACGCCCCGTATCGTCTCCGTCACCACCCCACCCGCGAGGAGCACCGTCATGACCCCGCCCGTCGTCCATTCGCTGCGCGAGCAGATCCGCGAGCACATCCTTGAGGGGATCGTCCGCGGCAGGTGGCAGCCCGGCGAACGGATCGTGGAGCGGCGGATCGCGGCCGAGCTGGAGGTCAGCCAGACGCCGGTGCGGGAGGCGCTGCGGGAGCTGGAGTCGCTGCGGCTGATCGAGTCGGCGCCGAACAAGGGCGTCCGGGTGCGGGACCTGACCCCCGCCGACCTCAAGGAGAGCTACCCCGTACGGGCCGGTCTGGAGCAGGTCGCGGCGGAGTTGGCGGCCGGTCAGCTGGCGGAGGGCACCGAGGCGCTGGAGCGCGAGGTGGAGCGGCTGCGGGAGGCGGACCGGGCGGGCGACGGCGAGGCGCAGGTGCGGCACACGGTGGCGTTCCACCGGGAGATCGTGCGGGCGGCGGGGAACGGCGTGCTGCTGCACACCTGGGAGTCGCTGGGGGTGGAGGTGTGGACGACGCTGTCGATCCGCTGGTTCAGCCCCGAGCCGCGTTCGCACGCCCAGGACCACCAGGAGATCGTGGACGCGTTCCGGCGCCGTGATCCGCGGATCGGCCCGCTGCTCAAGGCCCATGTGCTGAGCTGCGCGCCGCGGGTCTGAGCGGCGGGGTCCGGCGGGGCGGGGGCGGCCGTACGGCGGCGCTTCCGCCCCGTTTTTCGTCTGGCACGCGGTGCCCGGGTATGCGGCACCCCGTGCCGACCTGCGACGATTCTCCCGGGCAGCGTTGATCGATCATCGATCAGGGGCGTATGGTCGCCCGCGGGGCGCGACACCCCTGCCTGCCGAATGCCTGCCGAAAGCATTCCCCTCTGTTCCCCCACTGTCCGGAAAGGGGCCACCCATGCCCGATCCCGTGCGCCTGCCGTACAGCCAGCTCGACCAGCTCCCGGACCGGGATCCGGAGGAGACGGCCGAGTGGCGCGAGTCGCTCGACGCCGTCACCGCGGCGGCGGGCCCCCACCGCGCGGCGTACCTGATGCGCCGCGCGGTGGAACACACCGCCGATCCGGCGCTCGCGCCCCTGGAGACGGACTACGTCAACACCATCCCGACCTCCGCCGAGCCGGAATTCCCCGGCGACGAGGCGATGGAGGCCCGGATCACGGCGTGGAACCGCTGGAACGCGGCCGCCATGGTCACGCGCGGTTCCCAGCTCGGCCTCGGCGGCCACATCGCCACCTTCGCGTCGGCGGCGTGGCTCTACGAGACCGGCTTCCAGCACTTCTTCCGCGGCAAGGAGGGCACGGGCAGCGGCGACCAGCTCTACATCCAGGGCCACGCCTCCCCCGGCATCTACGCCCGCGCCTTCCTCGACGGACGGCTGAGCGAGGAGCAGCTCGACCGCTTCCGCCAGGAGGCCGGTGGCGACGGTCTGCCGTCCTACCCGCACCCGCGGCGCCTGCCCTGGCTGTGGGAGTTCCCCACCGTCTCGATGGGCCTGGGCCCGCTCTCCGCCATCTACCAGGCGCGCTTCAACCGCTACCTGGAGCACCGCGGCATCAAGGACACCGCGGACAGCCATGTCTGGGCGTTCCTCGGCGACGGTGAGATGGACGAGCCCGAGTCGACCGCCGCCCTGGCGCTGGCCGGTCGTGAGGGCCTGGACAACCTCACCTTCGTCATCAACTGCAACCTGCAGCGGCTGGACGGCCCGGTCCGCCCGAACTTCAAGATCGTTCAGGAGCTGGAGGCGCAGTTCCGCGCCGCCGGCTGGAACGTCGTCAAGTCGCTGTGGGGCCGGGCGTGGGACGAGGTCTTCGCGCTCGACACCGACGGCGCGCTGGTGCGCCGCCTGCGCGAGACGCCGGACGCACAGTTCCAGACGTACGCCACGCGGGACGCCGCCTACATCCGTGAGCACTTCTTCGGTGCCACGCCGGGGCTGCGCGCGCTGGGCGACTCGCTCGACGACGCCAAGCTGCTGGAGCTGTTCCAGACCTCCCGCGCGGGCCACGAGCCGCGCAAGGTGTACGCGGCGTACCAGGCGGCCCTGGCGCACAAGGGCGCGCCGACCGTCATCCTGGCGCAGACCGTCAAGGGCTACACGCTCGGCGCCGGTTTCGAGTCGCGCAACGCCAACCACCAGATGAAGAAGCTCACCGGGCAGGAGTTCCGCGTCATGCGCGACCTGCTGGAGCTGCCGATCCCGGACAGCGCCCTGGAGGGCGACACCGTTCCGTACTGGCGGCCCGCCGAGGACTCCCCGGAGATGGTCTACCTCCGTGAGCGCCGCGCGGCCCTGGACGGCCCGGCGCCCGCCCGCAAGGTGACGCCGAAGCCGCTGCCGATGCCGTCGGAGAAGGCGTTCGACGCGCTGAAGAAGGGTTCGGGCAGCCAGGAGATCGCCACCACCATGGCGTTCGTCCGGCTGGTCAAGGACCTGATGCGGGACAAGGAGACCGGCAAGCGCTGGGTTCCGATCGTCCCCGACGAGGCCCGCACCTTCGGCATGGAGTCGCTGTTCCCGTCGGCCGGTCTGTACTCGCCGGTGGGCCAGACCTACGACCCGGTCGACCGCGACCAGCTCCTGTACTACAAGGAGGCGAAGAACGGCCAGATCCTCAACGAGGGCATCACCGAGGCCGGTTCGCTCGCGGACTTCACCGCCGCCGCCACGTCGTACGCGACGCACGGCGAGCCGATGATCCCGTTCTACATCTTCTACTCGATGTTCGGCTGGCAGCGGACCGCCGACCAGTTCTGGGCGCTCGCCGACCAGCTGGGCCGCGGCTTCGTCATCGGCGCGACCGCGGGCCGCACCACCATGACCGGTGAGGGCCTCCAGCACGCCGACGGCCACTCGCACCTGATCGCCTCCACCAACCCGGCGGCGCTCTCGTACGACCCGGCGTTCGCGTACGAGGTCGCGGTGATCGTCAAGGAGGGGCTGCGCCGGATGTACGGCCCCGACGCCGAGGACGTCTTCTACTACCTGACGGTCTACAACGAGACCAAGGTGCAGCCGGCCATGCCCGCCGGGCTGGACGAGGCGGCGATCCTGCGGGGTCTGTACCGCTTCCAGGAGGCGGCGGCCCCGGCCACGGACGCGCCGCGGCTCCAGCTGCTGGCGTCCGGTACCGCCATCCACTGGGCGCTGGACGCGCAGCGGCTGCTCGCCGAGGACTGGGGCGTGGCCGCGGACGTGTGGTCGGCGCCGTCCTGGACGGAGCTGCGCCGCGAGGCGCTGGAGTGCGACGCCGCCCGGCTCGACGGCGCGGACCGCGTCCCGTACGTGACCCGTGCGCTTCAGGGCGCGCCCGGTCCCGTGGTGGCGGTCAGCGACTGGATGCGGGCGGTGCCCGACCAGATCGCGCCCTGGGTCGAGCAGGACTGGACCTCCATCGGTACCGACGGGTTCGGCCTCTCCGACACCCGTGACGCGGCCCGCCGCCACTTCGGGGTGGACCCGCAGTCGGTGACCGTCCAGGCGCTGGCCGCGCTGGCCCGCCGGGGCGACGTCGCGCCGGAGACGGTCAAGGAGGCCAAGGCGCGCTACGGCCTGTGATCGGGGGCCGTACCGGCCCGTGATCGGGAGCGGGGCGTCCGGCTCCGCTCCCGGGCGGTCCGTGGTGCGCCATCCGGCGCCGCGGACCGCTCCCCCTCGCTCCCGTGCGGAGATCACCCACCGCGCCCGGGGTCTTCGCACGGGAAACCCTTCCGGCCCGGTCGGCCGCGTCTTCGGGCGCGGCGGGCCGGGCCGTTCGTGGTCGCGGGGGCGTTGTCGGTGGTGCCCGGCAGGATGGGGTCATGCGTGCTGCCCGGCTGATCAAGATGGTGCTGCTGCTCCAGTCCCGGCCGTCGATGACCGCCGGTGAGCTGGCCCGGGAGCTGGAGGTCAGCGAGCGCACGGTCGGCCGGGACGTCCTCTCGCTCTCCGAGGCGGGCGTGCCGGTCTACGCCGACCGTGGCCGGGCGGGCGGCTACCGCCTCCTCGGCGGGTACCGCACCCGGCTGACGGGGCTGGGCCGCAGTGAGGCGGAGACGCTGTTCCTGTCCGGGGTGCCGTCCGCGCTGCGGGAGCTGGGGCTGGCGGATGCGGCGTCCGCGGCGCGGCTGAAGGTCTCGGCGGCGCTCCTGCCGGAGCTGCGGGAGGCCGCCGCCGGCGCCGCCCAGCGCTTCCACCTCGACGCCCCGGCCTGGTACCGCAGTCCGCAGACCCCCGCCGAGCTGCCGTCCCTCGCCGAGGCGGTCTGGGACGACCGCCCGGTACGCGCCCGCTACCGCCGCAAGGACCGCGACGTCGAGCGGGAGTTGGAGCCGTACGGGCTGATCCTGAAGGCGGGCGTCTGGTACGTCGCGGCGTGCGCCCGGCGGGAGGGGCAGGGGGCGACGGGGGAAGCGGAGGCGGGCGGCGGTGCGCCCGGGCCGCCGGGTTCCCGGGGTGCCTTTGGCACCGCACCGGGGCCGGGGGACGCCGCGCCGGTCCCCCCGTTCCGTATCTACCGCGTCGACCGTTTCGCCTCCGTGACGGTGGCGGAGGACGGGCACTTCGTGCGGGATCCCGGGTTCGATCTGCCCGCGTTCTGGGCGGAGCGGGCCGCGCAGTTCGCCAGATCGCTGCTGCGCGAGGAGGTGGTGCTCCGGCTCACGGAGCCCGGGATACGCCGGTTGCCGCACGTCACCGAGGCCACCGCGGCACAGGAGGCGGTGGCGGGCGCCCGGGGCCCGGACCCCGGCGGCCGCTGGACGCTCACCCTCGCGGTGGAGAACGCCGAGGTCGCCTACGCGCAGTTGCTCGGGTTGGGCCCGGAGTGCGAGGTGCTGGCGCCCGGCCCGCTCCGCGACCGCTTCGCGGCGGCGGCCCGCCGGACGGCCGAGCTGTACGGCGGGTGAGCGGCGGGCGGCCACCCCTCCGGGCCACGCCCCTCGGCCCCGGTCGTCCGGCCCCGCCCCTCGGCCGCGGTCGTCCGGCCGCCCGCCGCCCCGCCGCCCGGCCGCCCCGGCCGCCTACCGGTAGTCCTCCGCCGTCCCCGCCTTCCCGCCGAGGACGACGTCCTCGAAGTAGCCGAAGCCGTCGGGGCGGGAGCCGTCCGTGTCGGTGAAGCCGTAGACCTTGGCGAGGTGGCCGCTGGAGAGGGAGTGGCCGCTGAAGCGGGCGCGGTCGGGGTCGGCGGCGAGGGCGGCGACGGCGCGGCCGACCAGGGCCGGGGATTCGGCCACCGCGAAGTGCGGTTCCTGGGCGACGGCGTCGCGCCAGTTCTCCTCGGTGACGCCGAAGTGGTCCAGCATCTCCTCGGAGCGCAGGAAGCCGGGGGTGAGCGAGACGACCGTCGCGCCGTACGGGGCCACCTCGGCGGCGAGGCCGAACGCCATGCGGTGCGGGGCGTTCTTGGCGAGGTCGAAGCAGAGGTTGCCGCGGTAGGCGCGGTTGAAGGCGGCGGTGCCGTCGGTCATGTCGACCAGCAGGCCACCGGGGGCGCGCAGCAGCAGCGGCAGGGCGTAGTGGCTGGTGATCAGGTGGGTCTCCACGCCGAGGCGGAGCATCCGCAGGCCGTCGGCGAGGTCCAGCTCCCACAGCGGGGTGTCGAAGCGGAGGAGGTGGTCGCCGCCCCACACGCTGTTGACCAGGACGTCCAACCGGCCCCGCTCCCGGTCGATGCGGGCGACGAGGGCGGCGACCCGCTCCGGTTCGAGGTGGTCGCAGGGGACCGCGATGCCGGTGCCGCCCGCGGCGGTGACCCGTTCCGCGGTGCCCTCGATCGTCTCGCCGGGGCGGCCCACCTCGCTGACGTGGTCCCGGGTGGTGCGGCCGGTGACGTAGACGACCGCCCCCGCCCGGCCCAGCTCCACGGCCATCGCCCGGCCCGCGCCCCGGGTCGCCCCGGCCACCAGCGCCACCCGGCCCGCCAGGCTTCCCGCGTCCGCCGTGCCGCTTCGTTCCGTCGTCATCCGTGCCACTCCTCGCCGTGTGCGTGTCCGTACACGGCGACCGTGCCAGCGATACCGGACATCTTCTGTCAGGTATCGGATCGGATCTGCCGGAGTACCGGCGGGACGGGCCTGGGGGCGGGCGGCGGCCGGTGCGGGAGGGCCGCCGCCCGCCGCGGATCAGCGCCGCATCGCGTGCAGCAGCCCCCCGGAGGGCAGCACCCCGGCGACCTTCACCGGCGCGTTCGCGGGGACGGCGACGGCGAGGGTGGTGTCGTGCGTGGTGCGGCGCACCGCGCCGGTGACGTCGAGACCGCGCACCGCGGAACTGCCCGCCGCGAGCAGGTACCAGTGGCCGGAACCGGCGCGCCAGCGGGTCTCCCCGACGACCTCCGGACCGTACGGGCTGCACGCCGCGGTGTCCCGGGCGCGGCCGACGGTCCGGGCGGGCCGCGCGGGCCCGGCGGCGGCCTGGTGGAACTGCACGGTGACCCGGCCCGGGCCGCGCCAGGTGTCGGCGCGGCTGCACGTCCAGGTGGCGGCGGCGCCGCCCTCCGGCAGCCGCTGGCGGGCGTAGACCCAGTTGTTGACCGAGCGGACGCCCGCGCCCCGCTCCTGGCGCAGCGAGCAGGCGGTGCGGGCCCAGCTCAGCAGCGCCGTGGGGGTGGTCGCCTCGGCCGGGGGCGCGGCGGTGGGCCCGCCGCCGGTGGCCGGGCCGTAGGTGAGGTGGACGGGCGTGAGGTCGCCGAGGTCGGTCAGCAGGAAGCTGTGCCGGGCGGTGACCCGCGCCGAGGAGTGCAGCCGCGTCACCGGCCACCGTCCGCAGGCGGCGCCCGGCGCGGGCGGTTCGGCGATGCGGTCGGTGACGCCGTCCGGGGCGACGTGCAGCACCTTCTCGGGGGTGCCGGGCCGCAGCAGGTCGCGGGTGGTGGTGTCGGTGATCCACGGGGCGATGAGGTAGCGCATCCAGCCGGTGCCGCGCCCGATGACCAACGCCCCGGCGGTCGTCAGATCGGCGTTGTCGACCCGGGCGAACTCCAGCTCCGCGGGCCGCCCTTCGGGCTCGGCGTACCGCACCAGCCGGTCGCCGTCGTGGAGGACGACCACCGTCACCCCGTCGATCACCCCGCCGTAGAGCAGCCGGGGCGGCTGGTCCGGCGGCCGGGTGGAGGTGCCGTCGGCGGCGGTGACCCGGACGTCGGGGCCGGGTGCGCCCCAGACCCGCAGGGCGCGCCCGAGGAGCGCGGTGTCCCCGGCGTACTCGCCCCGCGGCGACCAGGCGGTGAAGTCCACCCGGGAGGTGTCGGCCCAGGCGTCGTCGGGGGCGCGCACCAGCCGCTGCGGGTCCAGCGCCTGCCGCGCCCGGACGGTGGCCGGATCCGGGCGGGCGGGCGGCGGGGGGCCGTCCGGACCGCCGACCGCGGCGAGCAGCGCCGCACCGGCCGTCAGCACCGCGGCACCGGCGATCGCCACCCGTCGGCCCTGGCGGCGCCGGAGCAGATCGGTGGGGCGCGCCTGGACGGTGCAGGGGTCGAACTCGCCGGAGTTCAGCAGCGCGGCGGTCCCCGGGCCGAGGGCGACGGCGGCGCGCTGCGCGGCGCCCGGGTCGGCGACCCCGGCCGCACCGAGGACCGCGACGACCTCGTCCTCGTCCAGCTCCTCCAGGTGCCACAGGGCGACGGCGGCGCGGGCGGGCGCGTCGAGCGCGGACAGCGCCTGGTCCAGGGCGAGTTCGTCGGCGCCACCGGCCCGCGGGAAGAGCCGCAGCCCCCACACGACGGGCAGCGGTGAGCGCCAGCGCGGCGGCTTCGCCTGGGCGAGCGCCAGCTCCAGCACCCGCGCGCGGACGAGCGGATAGCCCGGCTCGGGCCGCGGACCGCGCTGACCGGGCAGGACGGCGCGGGCCCGCTCACGGCTGGTGGACGGCAGCGCGCGCTGGACGATCCCGTGCGCGGTCAGCACCCGGCGGTGGCGGCCCATCGCGGGCGGCAGGACGAGATGGGCGAGGCGCACCAGGCGCGGGTAGTGCTCGACGATGGCCGCCTCGGCCCGCTCGACATCGGCGCGGGTTCGTTCGTCCATGGGCATGGCGTGGAAGCGCCCTTCAGGAATGGGGTCTGCCGATCGGGTAGGGGAAGGTACCGCCATCGGGTGCCCCTCCGCTCCCCGTGGCCCACGGAGAGCGGGAGGACCCCCTGGGGCCAGCCTTCCAACGAGTGATTCTTGCACCGGTCACCCGGTCGTTGATCAACAACTCCGGTGCCCGTACGGCGCGTACACCGCATCCGGGGGCATTCCGCCTGTGCGCGCCCGGGCGCCGCCGCGCGGGTGGCGGCGGGCCGCTCCACATGCGTACGGCCCCGCCAGGCCCGATGCTGGAGCGGTGATGGACGAGACGGAGTTCTGGGAGCTGATCGACGCCTCCCGCACGGCCGCCGACGGCGATCCGGAGGATCAGGCCGACGAGCTGACCGAGCGGCTGCTGGGCCGCGACCCGGAATCCGTCCTGGACTTCGCCCGCCACTTCGAGGCCCGCTACCACCGCGCGTACACCTGGGACCTGTGGGCCGCGGCGGCGGTGCTGCTGGACGGCGCGAGCGACGACGTCTTCGACGCGTTCCGCTGCTGGCTGATCGGCCAGGGCCGGGAGGTCTTCGAGGGCGCCCTGCACGACCCCGACCAACTCGCCGAGCTGCTGGGCGAGTTCGACGAGGAGGCGGACGGTGACGGCGAGGAGCTGGGGTACGCCGCCGACGACGCCCACGAGCAGCTGACCGGCGCCGAACTGCCCGACCTCGGCCTGCCGCCGCAGCCCGCCGAACCGCTCGGCGGCTATGTCGACGTCGACGACGACACGGCCCTGGAGGCCCGGCTGCCCCGGCTGTGGGAGCGCTTTCGCGTGTAGACCGCCCGCGGGCCCGCCCGGCGGGCAGTATGGCGCCATGCGGATCGCGATCACCGGCTCGACCGGTCTCATCGGCTCAGCTCTCGTCCGGTCGCTGCGGGCGGACGGGCACTCCCCCGTCCGGCTGGTGCGGCGGCCGCCCGCGGCACCGGACGAGGTGCGCTGGGATCCGCGCCGTCAGGAGGCGGACCCCCGCGCGCTCGCCGGGTGCGAGGCGGTGGTGCACCTGGCGGGCGCGGGCGTCGGCGACCACCGCTGGACCGCCGCGTACAAGCGCGAGATCCACGACAGCCGGGTCCACGGCACCGCCGCCCTCGCCGCCGCGCTGGCGTCGCTGGACACCCCGCCGCGGGTCTTCGTCTGCGGCAGCGCTATCGGCTACTACGGCGACACCGGCAGCCGCCGCACCGACGAGACGGCACCGGCCGGTACGGGGTTCCTGCCGGAGCTCTGCGTCGACTGGGAGGGCGCGGCGGCGCCCGCCGAGGCGGCCGGGATCCGGACGGCGTTCGCCCGCACCGGCCTGGTGGTGGCCCGCTCCGGCGGCGCCTGGGGGCGGCTGTTCCCGCTGTTCCGGCTGGGGCTCGGCGGCCGTCTGGGCGACGGCAGCCAGTACTGGAGCTTCATCGCCCTCCACGACCACGTCGCCGCGCTCCGCCATCTGATCGACGGTGACCTCGCCGGGCCGGTCAACCTCACCGCCCCGGAGCCGGTGACCAACCGTGAGGTGACCGCCGCGATGGGCCGGGTGCTGCACCGCCCGACGCCGTTCCCGGTTCCGGCGGTGGCCCTGAAGGCGGCGCTGGGCGAGTTCGCCGGGGACGTCCTCGGCAGCCAGCGGGTGATCCCGCGGCGGCTGCTGGCGAGCGGCTTCACCTTCGCGTACCCGGGCATCGAGGCGGCCGTCCGGGCGGCGTGAGGGCGCCCCCGGCCACCGCCCACCGGCCGCCGCCCGGCGGGGACCGGCGCCCGTCCCGCTCCGACGCGCCCCGCGCGATCCCTGGCCGCCCACCGCGGCCCGTCCCTAGCGTGCCCCCACACATCATCCGGCGTCCCGCGCACCGCCCGGTGCGGGCGGGCGGGACCGATCTGAGGAGGGGCACGTGCAGCGCACCTCATCGGCCGTGGACGCGGTCATCGTGGGGGCCGGCCCTGCGGGGCTGGCCGCCGCCCGTCAACTGACCACCGCCGGGCTGACGGTCACCGTGCTGGAGGCCGCCGAGCGGATCGGCGGCCGGTCGGCCACCGACGACGTCGACGGCTTCCTGCTGGACCACGGCGGCAGGCCGCTCGTCGCCACGCCCGGTCTGCTGCGGATGCCCGGCCTGGAGACGCTGAAGCTCTGCCGGTTCGCGCCGTGGATCGGGCTGCACAACGGGCGGCGCGCACAGCGGGTCAGCGCCCTGAGGAGCACAAGGGGCGCACTCGCCGCCGCGCGCGCCCTTTCGCGCGCCGACCGGCATCCGGAGCGCCCCCAGGACCGGCGGATGGACCGCCTCGGCGACCGTACGGCCCCCGACCGTCCGGCGGCCGACGCGCTGTCCGCCCGCCCGGTCTTCGCCCCGCGTGCCCACGACGCGTTCCTCCGCCCGCTGCTCGGCGTGCTGCTGGGCGATCCGCGGCTGGCCGGGTCCAGCCGCGGCGCCGCGCTGACCCTGCGGGCGTTCGCGGAGGGGCGGCTCTGTCTGCCCGCCGGGGGCGCCGCCGCGCTGCCCGCCGCGCTCGCCGCGGACCTGCCGCCCGGCACCGTCCGCACCGGCGTCCGCGTCACCTCCGTCGCCACCACCTCCGTCACCACCGCGGACCACGGCGAGCTGACCTGCCGCGCGGTGATCGTCGCGACCGGCGCGCAGGACGCGGCGGCGCTCCTGCCCGGCCTGCGGGTGCCGCCGTTCCACCCGGCGACGGTGCTCCACCACACCACCCCGCCCGGCCACGGCCCGCACCCGGCCGGACCGCGCGAGACACCACTGCAGCTCACCACCCAGTCCCCGCTGGCCTGCAGCTACGCGGCCGGGGCCATCGACCCCTCGCGCGTCCCGGCGGGCCGGACGCTGCTGACGACGGTGGTGCTGGGCGCCCCCGCGGCGCTCCCGGCCGCCACCCTGGACGCGGCGGTCCGCCCGCAGCTGGCCCGGGTCCACGGCACCGCCACCACCGAGTGGGAGCTGCTCTCGGCGCGGCACACCCCGGCGGCGATCCCGGCGATGCCCGCCCCGCACGACCCGGAGCGCCCGGTCCGGCTGCTCTCCGGGCTGTACGTGTGCGGCGACCACCGCGGCATCAGCACCGTCCAGGGGGCGCTGGACTCCGGCCGCCGGGCCGCCCGCGCCCTCCTGAGCGACCTCGGGCTGCCCACCGCCACACCGACCGCCCTGCACACGGCCGCCTGAACGCCGACCGGCCCGCACCACCCGGGAGGCGGTGCGGGCCGGTCGGCGCGGGGCCCGGCGACTCACCCCAGGGCGGCCACCCGGTCCCGGTACCCGCGCACCGGCGCCGCGTCGCGGTACGGCTCCAGCCGCCGCTCGAACTCGGTGACGTACTCATGGGCGCGCACCGACCGCATGTCGGCCGCCTGGAGCGCCGCCTCCGCGCCCAGCGAGCACGCCTGCTCCAGCTCGCCCAGGGCGAGCCGGGAGGTGGCCAGCACCACCCGGCAGAACAGACGGCTGCGGGCGAAGCCGGGCGCCCGCAGCTCCAGGGAGCGTTCGGCGTGCTGGGCGGCGGCGCGGAACTGCCGCAGATCGCGGTGGCAGTGCGCCAGCTCGTCGGCGAGCTGCGCCTCGTCGAAGAAGCGCGCCCAGTGCGGCGTCTCGTCACCGGGCCGGGCGACCTCCAGCGCCCGCTCGGAACGCGACAGCGCCGCCGTGCAGGCCCGCACCTCGCCCAGCAGGCCGTGGCCGCGCGCCTCCGCCGCGTGCAGCAGCGCCAGCACGGCGGGCGGCGCCGCGGCCCCGACGCCCTGCTGCGCCACCCGCGCCAGCTGCACCGCCTCCCGGCCGTGCCCGAGGTAGACCGCCTGCCGACTCATCGTGACCAGCACGTACGAGCCGTAGGCGCGGTCACCCGCCGCCTGCGCCAGCCGCAGCGCCTGGACGAAGTACCGCTGCGCCAGCCCGTGCGCCACGATGTCGTACGAGGTCCACCCGGCCAGCCGGGTCAGATCGGCGGCTGCGGCGAAGAGCTTGCGGCCGGTCGCCTCGCCGTAGGTGCCGCGGAGCATCGGCTCGGCCTCGTGCTCCAGATAGCGCACCAGCGCCTGGCGGGCGTGGCCGCCGCCGTAGGCGTGGTCCAGCGCCCGGAACAGCTCGCCGACGGAGCGCAGCGCCGCGATGTCCCCGGTGGTGACGCGGGCGCCGCCGACCCGGTCGAGGTGGTCGGTACGGCGCTGGCGGGGCACCGCGATGCGGCCCTGGAGCGGGACCCGGCCGGTGCCGTCGGGGCCCAGCTCGCCGCGGGCGACCCGTTCGTCGGGGCGGCCGATGAGCCAGTCCCGGCTGGGCACCACCAGCCCCGCCGGGGTGAAGGCGATCTTGCGCAGTTCGACATGGCTGCCGGAGTCCTTGCGCCACAGACCGCTGACGATGTCGACCGCCTCGGTGGGCGTCGCGGCGAACTCCAGACCGGCGTAGACCGGTGCGCAGGCGTCCAGGCCGAGGTCCTGGGCCGACAGGCGGCGGCCCAGTTTGCGGGTGAAGACCTCGGCGATCAGCGCCGGGGTGGTGCCGCGGGGCTGCTGGCCGCGCAGCCAGCGGGTCACGGATGTCTTGTCGTAGCGCAGGTCGAGGCCGTGCTCGATGCCGAGCTGGTCGACGCGCCTGGCGAGTCCGGCGTTGGAGAACCCTGCCTCGGCGATGAGGGCGGCCAGCCGGCGATTGGGCGTGCGGTGCGGGGGTCGTTCCGTCATCAGCTTTACCGGTCTCCTGCCTTCCGGGCCGGGCCGCCGGGCCCGGCCCGGCACGCTCGTCGCCCTTGTGGAACGGCGCGAATGTAACGGCCTTCGGGGCTCTTCTGGCCGCCTGAGCACCGCGTTCATCCGATCGTGTGAGCAGGGCGCATGCACTCCACACCGAGGTTCACCCGGCTCACGCCCCCGCCTTCCCTACCCGGCGGCCGGTTTTCCGGGCGGTGCGCGCGGGTCCCCCGGCCACCGGCCGCCCGGCCCCCCGGCCGTACAGTGGCCTGGGCGCGAAGTGGCATCGGACCTGCAGGAGTCCCGTATCCCAACGGATACGGAGGTACTGCACCAAACGTCGCAGCCCGCTGCGACAGAAGTGCGAAGAGGAGCTGCCGTGACTGCGATCTCTCGGGGGGACACCCCCGTACCCGAGGGGCTGCGCTTTGTGCATCTGGGCTTCGGCGCCGACGCCGTGCCGTACGAGACGGCATGGCAGGAGCAGCGGCAGGTCCACGCCGCCCGCTTCGCCGACGAGGTCCCCGACACCTGCCTGCTGCTGGAGCACCCGCCCGTCTACACCGCGGGCCGCCGCACCGCCGACGACGAACGCCCGCTGGACGGCACCCCCGTCATCGACGTGGACCGCGGCGGGAAGATCACCTGGCACGGCCCGGGCCAGCTGGTGGGCTATCCGATCCAGAAGCTGCCGCGCCCGGTCGACGTCGTCGCGCACGTCCGCCGTCTGGAGGAGGCGCTGATCCGGGTCTGCACCGACTTCGGCATCGCGGCCACCCGTATCGAGGGACGCAGCGGCGTCTGGATCCTCGGCGACCCGGTCGCGGAACGCCCCTCGCTCGGCGGTCTCCAACTCGACCTCGCCCCGCACTCCGGCGAGGACGCGGACGAGATGTACGACGCACGGCTGCGCGGTCCCGAGTACGCGCCGTCCAACGCCGGTCAGCGCGGTGAGGACCGCAAGCTCGCCGCGATCGGCATCCGCGTCGCCAAGGGCGTCACGATGCACGGCTTCGCGCTGAACGTGAACCCGGACAACACCTCGTTCGACAAGATCGTCCCGTGCGGTATCCGGGACGCCGGGGTCGCCTCGCTCTCCGCCGAGCTGGGACGCGAGATCACCATCGCCGAGGTGCTGCCCTCGGTCGAGAAGCATCTGCGGGACGTCCTGGAGGGTGCGGAACTCCTCCCCCGCGCGGTCTGAGCACCGTCAGGAATGCCGGCCTCGTATCGGGGGTTGGCGAGCACGTAAAGACGTGCGAATTACCGGGCGTACCCTGGTGTACGCCGCTGAATCGAATGCCGCGATAGCAGAAAGGGGCGCCGACGTGTCCGCTGTCGCACCCGACGGACGCAAGATGCTGCGCCTGGAGGTCCGGAACAGCCAGACCCCCATCGAGCGCAAGCCCGAGTGGATCAAGACCCGGGCGAAGATGGGCCCCGAATACAACCATCTGCAGGGCCTGGTGAAGAGCGAGGGCCTGCACACGGTCTGCCAGGAGGCGGGCTGCCCCAACATCTTCGAGTGCTGGGAGGACCGCGAGGCGACCTTCCTCATCGGCGGCGACCAGTGCACCCGGCGCTGTGACTTCTGCCAGATCGACACCGGCAAGCCGCAGGCGCTCGACCGCGACGAGCCGCGCCGGGTCGCCGAGTCCGTGCAGACGATGGAGCTGCGCTACGCCACCATCACCGGCGTCGCCCGCGACGACCTGGAGGACGGCGGCGCCTGGCTCTACGCCGAGACGGTCCGCCAGATCCACGCCGCGATGCCGGACACCGGCGTCGAGCTGCTGATCCCCGACTTCAACGCCGACCCCGACCAGCTGGCCGAGGTCTTCTCGTCCCGCCCCGAGGTGCTGGCGCACAACGTCGAGACGGTCCCGCGGATCTTCAAGCGCATCCGCCCCGGCTTCCGCTACGAGCGCTCCCTCAAGGTCATCACCGAGGCCCGCGCGGCCGGGCTGGTCACCAAGTCCAACCTGATCCTGGGCATGGGCGAGACCCGCGAGGAGATCAGCGAGGCGCTCCAGGACCTGTACGACGCGGGCTGCGAGCTGATCACGATCACGCAGTACCTGCGCCCGTCGGTCCGCCACCACCCCATCGAGCGATGGGTCAAGCCCGCGGAGTTCGTGGAGCTGAAGGAGGAGGCCGAGGAGATCGGCTACGCCGGTGTCATGTCCGGCCCGCTGGTCCGCTCCTCGTACCGCGCCGGACGTCTCTACCAGCAGGCGATCGAGCGGCGCGAGGTCGAGGCCTCCAGTCAGGCGGTCTGAGCCGCCCCGGCGCGCTGATCGGCGCTTCCTGGCACATGCTGGGAGAACGCGGCCCGCACTCCCCCAGGCCGGGGGTTGCGCGGGCCGCTTCGTCGTCGCGCCCGGGTGTGACCGCGGGGTCATCCGCCGGAAACACCCACCGGTGACGATGGACTCACGCACCCCGTCCACCCGCCCCGCCGACCTCCCCGAGGGGGACCCCCACCATGCAGGCCGTGCCGCTCCGCGCCACCGCACGCCCCGTCCCGTCCGTCACCGGAGCGCTGCGCGCCGTCGAGGCGCTGCTGCTCGGCGGCGGACAGCGCACCGCCCGCCGCAACGCCTGGGACTCGGTCCTGGAGGACCGCCGCCGGGCCGGTGAACGGCAGGAGGCGCAGGACGTACTGGAGGCCGCGGCGACCCGCCGCCCGCGGGCCACGTAAACTTCTTGGTATGGCGAGGAAGGCAAACACAGACGGCGCTGCCGGCGCCGGCACCACCGGGCGGCTGAAGCAGATCGCCCAGACCTACAAGATGACCCGTCGGGTCGACTCCAAGGTCGGTCTTGTCGTCGCTGGCGTGGGCATCGTCGTGTTCGGCGTACTCCTCGGCATCGGCTTCGCGATCGGCCACCCCGTCTACGGGGGCATCCTGGGCTTCGTCCTGGCCTTCCTGGCGATGGCGATCGTCTTCGGGCGCCGCGCGGAGCGGGCGGCCTTCGGGCAGATGGAGGGCCAGCCGGGCGCGGCCGCCGCGGTGCTGGAGAACGTCCGCGGCTGGACGGTCACGCCCGCGGTGGCGATGAACCGCAGCCAGGACGTGGTGCACCGCGCCGTCGGCAAGGCGGGCATCGTCCTGGTCGGCGAGGGCAACCCGAACCGGCTGCGCGGCCTGCTGGCCGCCGAGAAGAAGCGGATGGCGCGTACGGTCGCCGACGCCCCGGTCCACGACTTCGTGATCGGCGAGGGCGAGGGCGAGGTGCCGCTGAAGAAGCTCCGCACCCGGCTGATGAAGCTGCCCCGGGTGCTGCCCGGCGCGCAGGTCACCGCCGTCAACGACCGGCTGCGCGCGCTCGGCGACCTGATGAGCAACATGCCGGTGCCGAAGGGCCCCATGAACATGCGGCCGCCGCGCGGCAAGATGCGCTGACGCGTCCCGGCCCGCCTCCCCACCGACCACGACGCCCCGGAGCCCGCGAAGGCTCCGGGGCGTTCCGTATGGGGCGGGCGGTCACCCAGCGTGCGGACACCGCCGCCGTTTCGTATACGCGTGCGGGCCGTACGCCGTCCGCCGCGGGCTCAGATGCGGACCTGCACCGCGCGGCTGAGGCGGTCGTGGAGTCCGCGTCCGTCGCGGTCCCAGATGACGGCGGGGATCACGATCACCAGCAGCACGGTGCGGAGCACCACCCGCGGCAGCGAGAGGCGGCCACCGCCCTCGGCGACCACCCGCAGCCCCAGCAGCCGCTTGCCGGGGGTGAACCCGACGGTGCCGACGGTCAGGATGCTCAGGACGGCGAAGACGACCAGCGCCCAGTTGCTCGCCGACTGCGCGCGACCGCCGCTGAGCAGCCCGTACGCGATGAGCATGCAGAGCGCCCAGTCGATGAAGAGGGCGGCGAAGCGGCGGCCCGGACGGGCGATGGAGCCCGGTCCCTCCTCCGGCAGACCGAGCTGCGCCCCGCGGTGCCCGAACTCGACACCCATGTCCTCGGCGGCCGCGCGGGGGCCGGAGATCCACGATCCGATTGCTTGCCTGTTGTCCACCCGACCACGGTACTGCGCGCGTGTCCGTTTCCCGGCCGAGGGGCGCCGCCGAGGGGCCGGATACGCCATGACCAGGCATGATCGAAGGTGAGACAGGCCGCTTCCCGGTTAACCGCGACGAAACAAATGGGTCATGCCCGGGAAATCACGGCTGCCTATGGTCGGGCAAGCGCGCCACTGAAGAGGGTCGCGCTCCGTGCATCAGCCCCGCGTCCGCCGACCGGTGACCGGGCCAGAAGGAGTAGGGATGTTCCAGAACGCCGACGACGCGAAGAAATACCTCGCCGATGAGGACGTCAAGTTCATCGACGTGCGGTTCTGCGACCTGCCCGGTGTGATGCAGCACGTCACGATCCCGGCGAAGGCGTTCGACCCGGACGAGGAGCTGGCGTTCGACGGCTCCTCGATCCGCGGCTTCCAGGCGATCCACGAGTCCGACATGTCGCTCCGCGCCGACCTGTCGACGGCCCGTCTCGACCCCTTCCGCCGCGACAAGACCCTGAACATCAACTTCTTCATCCACGACCCGATCACCGGCGAGCAGTACAGCCGCGACCCGCGCAACATCGCCAAGAAGGCCGAGGCGTACCTCGCCTCC
The DNA here is from genome assembly GCF_000718015.1 of Streptomyces catenulae. Classification (GTDB taxonomy): domain Bacteria; phylum Actinomycetota; class Actinomycetes; order Streptomycetales; family Streptomycetaceae; genus Streptomyces; species Streptomyces catenulae. The sequence goes on from NZ_JODY01000007.1 coordinate 229,295, forward strand.
ACCGGCATCGCCGACACCGCCTACTTCGGCCCCGAGGCGGAGTTCTACGTCTTCGACTCGGTGCGCTTCGACACCTCCGCGAACCAGTCCTTCTACCACATCGACGCCGAGTCCGGCGCGTGGAACACCGGTTCCGAGGAGAACAACCGCGGCTACAAGGTCCGCTACAAGGGCGGCTACTTCCCCGTCCCGCCGGTCGACCACCACGCCGACCTGCGCGCCGAGATGTCGCTGGAGCTGGAGGCCGCCGGCCTGGAGATCGAGCGCCAGCACCACGAGGTCGGCACCGGCGGCCAGGCGGAGATCAACTACAAGTTCAACACGCTGCTCGCCGCCGCCGACGACCTGATGCTCTTCAAGTACATCGTGAAGAACGTCGCCTGGCGCAACGGCAAGACCGCGACCTTCATGCCCAAGCCGATCTTCGGCGACAACGGCTCCGGTATGCACGTCCACCAGTCCCTGTGGCAGGGCGGCAACCCGCTCTTCTACGACGAGCAGGGCTACGCGGGCCTCTCGGACACCGCCCGCTACTACATCGGCGGCATCCTCAAGCACGCCCCGTCGCTGCTGGCCTTCACCAACCCGACGGTGAACTCCTACCACCGCCTGGTCCCCGGCTTCGAGGCCCCGGTCAACATGGTGTACTCGCAGCGCAACCGTTCCGCCGCGATGCGTATCCCGATCACCGGCACCAACCCGAAGGCCAAGCGCGTCGAGTTCCGCGCCCCGGACCCGTCGTCCAACCCGTACCTGGCGTTCTCCGCGCTCCTCCTCGCGGGTCTGGACGGCATCAAGAACAAGATCGAGCCGGCCGAGCCGATCGACAAGGACCTCTACGAGCTGGCTCCCGAGGAGCACGCCAACGTCCAGCAGGTCCCGACCTCCCTCCCCGCGGTCCTGGAGGCCCTGGAGGCGGACAACGAGTACCTCCAGCAGGGCGGCGTCTTCACCTCCGACCTGATCGAAACCTGGATCGACTACAAGCGCACCCACGAAATCGCCCCGATCCAGCTCCGCCCCCACCCCCACGAGTTCGAGCTTTACTACGACCTGTGAGGGCGGGGTCGGGTGGCCCCACCTGACCCACCCACCACGCTCGACAGCCCGGGCCGTCACCTCCTTTCGAGAGGTGACGGCCCGGGCTTTTTGCATGGGCCGATCACGGGAGTTGCACCTTCGTACGCCTTACCGGCTCCGCGGCAGACCATCGGGGCCCTTTCGCGGGGTGGGCGGTCGACATGTGCGAGGCGACGGAAGGCGGTTGATCCGCCACAATGCGGACAACTCGGCTCGCGTCACGGTGGTGCGGGCGGTTGATGCGCCTTTGCGCCTGTCGGCGGCGACACCGTGGAAGCAGCCCTGTGTGAATTCCTGGCCCATGGCTTCTTCGACAGTGCACTGACCCCGGGCGGATGCGATCCGATCGCCCTCTCGTCACTCAGTCCGTCTCGGCGATCACACCGCACTCCTGAATCGCCACGGGACATATTTGTACGACTGCGACGCGGAGGAGACCAGGGGAATTTCATCGAGCAGGGTTATGCGTCACGTCCCTTCACGGAAAGGCGTTGGCGGTAACAGCTTTTCCGGCCCTGCGGACCTTCGCGCACTACGCACGGGACCTGACGGCACTCCGCCACCCGGAACGACTCCTGGAAGGAATTCCTGGAAGAGCGCGACCAGAGGCAGCGAGTGGATACCCACCCGACCCTGGCCACTTCGTTGCACGCGGCAGGGAAGCTCACCCCGGGGCGACCGACCACTCACACCCGAGCTTCCCTTCGCCTCTCCGCCAGTCTGCGGACGGCCACCGGAAGGGGTCGGCAGACTCGTTGAGTAACGGCTTACAGCGCCGATCCACCAGCGAGGTCGGGGGCTCTTCGCTGGCTACAGGGGCATGAAAGTCCTGGCATATTCCATAGGCAATCCATAACTTTCAACAACGGCAAATCTCCTGTACGTTGACCTCCCCGCCGGAAGATCATCGGAAGATTTCCTACTTCCGCTCCCGGCGTACCCCTCAAGCAGTCGAGATCGAAAGATATTTCACCCTTGAAGTACATACTTCGTCGCGCCACCGCAGTGGCGCTGTTCGGCATCATCGCTCTCGCCGTCGTCCCGGGCCAGGTGATGTGGCTGACCGGGCACAAGCAGGAGCAGGTGGCGGCCTAGGCGCCGTCGGCCAGGGGCTCTCGGTGGTGTGGTGCCGGTCCGGGGGTCGGTGTCTGTCGGCGGCCGAGGAGGTGGCGCAGGGTGTCCGCCTCGCCTCGGGCGCCCAGGCGGTGGAAGAGCATCAGGGCCCGCTCCGCGTAGGAGCGGGCCGTTTCCTTGTCGTGGAGTTGCAGGTGGGTGCGGGCGATTCCGGCCAGGGCGTCGGCGATGCCGCGGCGGAGGTCGAAGTCCTCGGCGAGGCGGCGGGCGCGGTCGTAGGTTTCCAGGGCCGTAGCGGACTCCCCGGCCAGGCGGTGGGCGTCGGCCCGGCCCACCATGGCGCGTTGCCGCTCGTAGACGTTGCCGAGGCGCAGGGCCAGCTCCTCCGCGGTGCGCAGGTGGCGCATCGCCTCCTCCGTGCGACCGGCCGCGGCGTGTGTCCGGCCCAGTCCGATCAGGGAGTTCAGCTCTCCGACGGCGTCGCCGCGGGCGCGGTTGCGGGACAGGGCCCGGCGGAAGAACGCCTGGGCCTGATCGAGTCGGTTCATACCGAGGTGGACGTCGCCCAGGTTGTTGTCGAGGATCGTGGCCTCCCGCGCGCCACCGAACCTCCGGACCAGCTTCAGGGACTGTTCGTAGTGGTGTAGCGCCTGTTCCCGCCGCCCCTCGTGGAAGTGGATCTCGCCCATGTTGTTGAGGGCTTTGGCCTGACCGTGCAGATCCCCGAGTCCGCTCTGGATGTGCAGCATCTCGACGAAGCAGCGCATCGCCCGCGGATAGTCGGCGCCGAAGATCAGTCCGGCGCCCTGGACGTTGAGGCTCTCGGCCACGCCGTACCGGTCGCCGGTCACCCGGTACAGCTCCCGCGCCCGTTCCAGCGCGTCTCCGCAGGCGTCACTGCGACCGGCCGCCAGATGGGCCCGGCCGGTCTGCAGGGAGGCGTCGGCGCGCCCCTGGTCGTCGCCGAGGGTCTCGAAGAGCGCGTACGCCTCGGAGGCGCAGCTCAGGGCCTGTACGGAGTCCGACTGGGCCAGGACGTCGGCGCGGGCCACCAGGGAACGGGCCAGGGTGGCGCGGTCGTCGGTGCCCCGGAGCGCGGTGACGGCGACGGCGAGCAGTTCGGCCGCTGCCTCGCCGATGCCCCACAGCTTGAGGGAGTGGAGGAGGGCGAGCGGGAACAGGGTGGCGAACTCCGGGAATTCGGCGGCCGCGGTGCGGGCCGCGGCCAGGAGGTTGGCGCGCTCCACGGTGAGCCAGACGGCGGCGCGGTCGGCGGCACCGTCGCCGGTGGCGGCGAAGTCCGGCGCGTAGGGGGACTCCCGGTCCAGGGCGAGGGACCACCGCCGTCCCGGGTGGGCGGCGCGTTCCGCGCGGTCGGCGGCGGTCAGGTAGTACGAGAGGAGCCCGCCCATCGCCTGGCGGCGCGCGTAGCGGGGGACCTCCATGCGGCACATGCGGCGGCCGAACGCCCGGGAGAGGTCGTGGAGTTGGTAGCGGTCGCGGATGGGTTCCTCGATGAGGTGCCGGTCCAGCAGCTCCTCCGCGGCGCGGCGGATCTCGTCCGGCGGCGCGGTGCACAGGGCGGCCGCCGCGTCGACGGTGATGTCCGGGCCCGGGTGGAGCGCCGCGTACCGGAAGAGCCGCCGGGCCGCGGGGCGGAGGTCGGCGAAGGAGAGCTGGAAGGCCGCGGTGACGCGTTCGCCGATCTCGTCGAGGGGGTCGTCGGCGTGGGCCAGGCGTCCGGCGACGTACTCCAGGTCCCAGGTGTCGCGGTGGCGTAATCGCCCGGCGAGGAGCTGCAGGGTGAGCGGGTGGCCGCCGAAGATCCGCAGGATGCGGCGGAGCGCGGCGTCCGAGGAGCGGCCACGGCCGGCGACCCGGGTGAAGAGCGCGGACGCCTCGGAGAGCGAGAGTTCGTGGAGCAGCAGGGAGGTGGCGCTGTGCAGTTCGGTCAGGCGGTTGCGGCTGGCCACGATCGCCCGGCAGCTCGCGGCGCCGGGGAGCAGCGGGAGGATCTGGTCGGCGTCCCGGGCGTTGTCCAGCACGACCAGCACCCGGCGGTGGGCGGTCCACTCCCGCCAGCAGGCCACCCGTTCGTCGAAGGTGTCCGGGAGCGGATCGGGGACACCGGCGCTGTGCAGGAGGAAGGTGAGCGCCTCGGCGGGCTCGTACGCGGGCTGGTCGCTGTAGGCGCGCAGGTCGACGTAGAGCAGGCCGTCGGGGTAGCTGGTGCGCAGGCGGTGGGCGGCGTGGACGACGAGGGCGGTCTTGCCGACGCCGGGCATGCCGTGGACGACGGTCAGCGGCAGCGCGGTGGTGTGGCCCTCGGGCGGCGGGGTGGCGAGCAGGGTGCGCAGTTCGCCGGTGCGGCCGGTGAAGTCCTTGGTGTCGCGGGGCAGGGTGCTGCTCCCCCCGGTGCGCGGCGGTGCGCCGGGGGTCTGTCCGAGGCGGGCGGTGGGGGGCGCGGGCGGCGGAGGCGGCGCGTCCAGCGTGGCGTCCTGCGCGAGGATGCGGCGTTGCAGGGTCCGCAGGTCGGCCCCGGGGTCGATGCCGAGCTGGTCGTGGAGGTGGCGCCGGGTGGCGGCGTACAGCTCCAGGGCCTCGCCGTCGCGGCCGGAGCGGTAGAGCGCCAGCATCAGGGCGGCGACGGCGCGCTGGGCGAGCGGGTTCTCCGCCACGAGGTCGCGGAGTTCGCCGATCAGGTCGGTGTGGCGGCCCAGTTCCAGCTCCAGGCGGATGCGTTCCTCCTGGAGGGAGCGGCGGTCCTCGGTGAGGCGGGCGCCCACCGCCGCGGCCCAGGCGCCGGGGAACTCGGCGAGCGGCTCGCCCCGCCACAGCGCCTGGGCACGCCGCAGATGGGCGACGGCTGCCTCCCGGTCCCCGTGGGCCTGGGCCGCGCGTGCCTCGGCGCGGATCCGGCGCAGACGGGAGAGGTCGACGTCGTCGGGGTCCGCGACGGTGAGCCGGTAGCGGCGCGGGGAGACCAGGTCGATACGGGCCCGGTCGCCGACCGTTCTGGTGAGGGTGGTGCGTAGCCGCGACAGATAGCTCTGCAAGGTGGCCACGGGAGAGTCCAGGGTCTCGTCCTCCTCGCCCCAGACGCGGTCCAGCAGTGTCTCGACGCCCACCGGCTCGCCCTGCGCGTACAGCAGGGAGGCGAGCACATGGCGCGCCTTGGGTGAGCCGATCGGCCACTGGCGGCCGTCGTGCCACAGTTCGAGCGGCCCCAGCAACAGAAGTTCCACCATCGCCCCCTGATGGTTCGCCTTCCCACCCCCGCCCGGAGGTCACCGGGCACCTGGGCAAGGCTCTTCTCACTGTTGCCCGGTGCCGGGGGGACCGGAGGGGGCGGGCAGGGGCGCACCGTCGCGCCAGGGGCGCACGTGCCGAGGGCAGCTTCCGCACCCGCTCCGACCGGCGGCTCAGGGACCGTACAGGGATTCTGCAGGCCCGGCGACAGGTCTCCCCCGCACAGTGGGCACCGCGGCGGAAGGGGTCGCACACGCGGGACCGGCCGAGGGGGCGGGCACCGCGGTCACATCGCAGGGAGCGGCCGATCGGGCCGGAACATGGGGGAGTTCGGATGAGTGTGACGGTATCGGGGTTCGAGTGGCGGCATGTGCCGCTGCGGTTGGACGTCGAACGGTGGGCCACCCGCCGGGTCCGTAAGAAGATTCTCGCGGTGGTGCACACGGTCACCGCGGGGCAGCGGCTGCTGGACGCGGTGCAGTTGCTCGCCGGGGACCCGCGGCTACAGGTGATCTTCACGGTCGCGCCCGACGTCTTCGGCCACGGCGTGGACGCCTTCCTGGAGGGCACCCGGGCGCTGGTGCTGCCCTGGGCGCAGGCCGTGAACATCCCGTTCGACCTGGCGCTGGCGGCCAGCCACGGCAGCCTGCACGAGCTGCACGCACCGGTGATCGTGCTGCCGCACGGCGTGGGGCACAACAAGGTCGTGTCGTCGCCGACCGGGGGCGCCGCCCCGGCGGCCGGTCCGGCGGAGCGCGGGGTGTACGGGCTCAGCCGCCAGCGGCTGGTCCGGGACGGCGCGGTCATCCCGGCGGCGATCGTGCTCTCGCACGCCGAGGAGCTGGCCCGGCTCGGCCGTGAGTGCCCGGAGGCGGTCCCGGTGGCCCATGTGGTCGGGGACCCCTGCTACGACCGGATCAGGGCAAGCATGCCGTCGCGGGCGCTGTACCGGCAGGCGCTGCGGACCGGGGCGCGCCAGGAACTGCTGCTCGCCTGCTCCACCTGGGGGCCGCAGTCGCTGCTGGGCGAGGAGTGGGAGCTGCTGGAACGGCTGGCGGCGGATCTTCCGCGGGAGGAGTACAGCATCGCGCTGATGCTGCACCCGAACGTCTGGAACGCCCACGGGGAGTGGCAGATCAAGAGCTGGCTGACCCGGCTCGGGCGCGCCGGGGTGCAGGTCATCAGCCAGTACTCGGACTGGTGCGGCGCGGTCGTCGCGTCCGACATCATCGTCGGCGACCACGGCTCGGCCGCCCTGTACGGGACGATGACCGGCGCCCGGGTGCTGACCACGGGCTCGGCCAAGGCGGAGCTGGACCCGGGCTCCCCCATGGCCGAACTGCGGTCCTTCGCGCCGCGGTTGCGGGCCGACCGTCCGCTGCGGCGGCAGCTGCGCGCCCCAGCCGCGGCGGCCCGGCCGGAGCTGTACGCCCGGGTGGCCGCCCGGCTCACGTCGGAGCCCGGACGGTTCGCCCGCCGGATGCGGTCGCTGATCTACCGGACGCTGCGGCTGCGGGCACCGGCCGCGCGGCTGGTGCAGGAGACGGCGTCGCAACCGGTCACCCTGGACTTCCGGGTACCGGGCGGGGCGGAGACATGACGGCGCGGTGGCTGGACCTCCACGGTCCCGGCGGGGTGCTGCGCGCCGCCGTCGAGGAGACGCCGGTGCCGGAGACCGGGACGGCGGTGCGGACCGCGGTCCGGCTCCGGCTGCCGGGCGGCGGGCGGGTGACCGATCACCATCTGCGCGTCGCGCCGCCGGCCCCGCGCCCGTGGCCGCTGCTCGCCGATGTGCTGGTGGTGCGGGACCCGGAGCGGGCCGGGGCGGCGCACCTCGCGCCCGGCGCCGCGGTGGTGGCGCTGCCGCGGGGGCCGTCGGGGTGCCGGTTGCGGTGCGGGCCGCGGCGGGACGCCTGGGTGGTGCTGGGCGCGGGGCACGCCGCCGTGGCGCCGTGGGAGGTGTGGGCCTCGCTGGCGCACGCCTGGCTGGTGGCCGGGCTGCCGGTGCGGGAGCTGGTGGCGGCGCGGGCCGCTCCGGCCGGTCATCCGGCGGCGCCGAGCGCGCCCAACCGGGCCCGGACGGCGTCGGCGCGTTCCTTGCGGTGCACGTCGACGTAGAGGCGCAGCGCCTCCTCGTAGCGGGCCCTGGCCAGCGGGGTCTCCCCGCGGTCCCGGGCGATCTCGGCCAGGGACTCCAGGGCCCGTGCGACCTCGTAGCCCGCGTCGACGCCGCGGAGCACGGCCAGCGCCTCGGCGAGCAGGCCCTCCGCCTCGGCCGCCGCCCCGGCGAGCAGGCGGGCCCGGCCCAGGACGGTCGTCGCGCGGGCCGCGTTGTACGGGTCGCCCGCCTCCCGCAGGGTGTCGCGGGCCGCCCGGGCGGCGGTCGCGGCGTCCTCGGGGCGGGCGGCGTCGAGGGCGATACCGGCGGCGTTGAGGCGGGCCAGGGCCCCGGCGCGCGGGTCGCCGTGGCGGGGCAGTTCGGCCGCGGCGCGGGCGAACAGCTCCGCGGCCGCCGCCGGTTCGCCGCGGCGCTGGAGGGCGAGGCCGCGGTAGTTGAGCGTCCGGGCGTGGCCCAGGGCGTCGCCGTCCGCGGCCAGGATCTCCGCCGCCGCCTCGAACATCTCCAGGGCCCGGTCGTGCGCGCCGCGTCCCAGTTCGCCCAGGCCGCCGGAGGTCAGCATCCGGGCCTGCGCCGGGCGGTCGCCGTGCGCCCGGGCCGCCGCCAGCCCCTCGCCGTGCACGGTGCGCCAGTGGTCGTAGTGCTTGCGGCGCGGGAAGAGCGGCCACAGGGCGTCGGCCAGCTGCCAGCTGAACCACGGGAAGTCGGTGGTCCGTACGCGCCGGATGACCGCGACGAGGTCGGGCAGCTCCCGCTCCAGCCAGTCCAGCGCCGCCTCCGCGTCCCCGTCGCCGAAGGGCGCGGGGTGTGCCGCCCGGGCGGCCGGATCGCGCTCCAGGGTGGGGCGCCGCGGCTCGACGGCGTGCTCGGCGCGGGTGGCGAGGGCGAGGTAGTGCCCGGCGACCCGGCGCAGTGCCGCGGCGCGTTCCGCCGCCGGTTCCTCCTCCTCGGCCCGGGCCAGCGCGTGCAGCCGTACGAGGTCGTGGAAGCGGTAGCGGTCCTCACCCGTCTCGGTGATGAGGTGTGTGTCGTGGAGGGCGTCGAGGAGGTCCGCGGCCGCACCCGCCGTCGCCCCGGTGGGGGCCAGCAGGGCCGCCGCGAGGCCGTCGTCGAAGTGTCTGCCCGGGTGGGTGCCGAGCAGCCGGTAGAGCCGGGCGGCGTCGGCGGGCAGGCCGCGGTAGGACAGGTCCAGGGCGGCGCGCACGCTGCGGTCCCCGTCGATGGCCAGGGCGTCGAGGCGTCCGCGCTCCTCGGACAGCGCGCCGACCATCATGGCGATGCTGCGCCGCGGCCGGGCGGCGAGGCGGGCGCCGACGACGCGTACGGCGAGCGGGAGACCGGCGCAGAGGGCGACCAGGGCGAGGGCGTCCTCGGGGCATTCGGCCACCCGGCGGTCCCCGAGGGTGTCGGCGAGGAGTTCCATGGCGTCCACCGGGGCGAGCGGTTCGAGGTGGAGTTGGTGGCCGCCTTCGAGGGTGAGGCCGGTCATCCGCCCCCGGCTGGTGACCACGGTGACGCTGTCCCCGCCGGGCAGCAGCGGGCGGACGTGGGCCGCGCTCTCGGCGTCGTCCAGGAGCACCGCGACCGGGCGCCGGGAGGTCAGCGAGCGGTACAGCGCCGCGCGTTCGGCGAGGGTGTGCGGCACCTGCTGCGGGGCGACGCCGAGACCGCGCAGGAAGCGGCTGAGCGTCTCCGCCGGGTCGACGGGGCCGCTCGGCGACCGCGCGCCCAGGTCGGCGTAGAGCTGTCCCCCGGGCAGGGACGGCCGCAGGGTGTGCAGCCAGCCCAGGGCGAGGGCGGTCTTGCCGACGCCGCCCAGGCCGCTGATGGCCGCCAGGAAGGGGTGCCCGCGGTGGGCGGAGCGGTCGCGGCGGCGTCCGAGGAACAGCAGCTCGTCCACGCGGTCGGTGAGCGGCACGGCGGGTGGTAACTGCCACGGTATCGGCGGGAGGACGGGTTCCTGGTTCCCGATGTAGACATCGCCGTGGATGATCCCCGCCTGCACGCTGGGGCCCAGGACCTGCCCGCTGACGTCGTTGTGAACGCTTGGCTCGTCCACCGGCATGCGCCCCCTTTTGCACGGTCTCCGGCTGCACCCGGACTCCTGCATGAGTATGTCCGAGGACGCGGCGCGGGAAGCGGCGGCGGCGCCCGGCCGTCGCGCCGTGCGGGTGGTGGTTCCCCGGCCCGTCGCCGCTCCGGCCGGGCCGGACGGGCCCGTAGGCGGCACACTGACCCCATGCCCGAATTGCCGGAAGTCGAGTCGCTTGTTCGGTACCTGCGGGGGCGGGTCGTGGGGAAGGCCGTGGGGCGGGTGTTCCCGGTGGCGGTCAGTGTGCTCAAGACGTACGAGCCCGCCGTGACGGAGTTGGAGGGGCGGGTGTGCGGGGGCGTCGTGCGGTGGGGGAAGTTTCTGGATGTGGAGGTCGGGGGGTTGCATCTGGTGATGCATCTGGGGCGGGCCGGGTGGGTGCGGTGGCGGGAGGAGGTGCCGGCGGCGCCGCCGCGGCCGGGGAAGGGGCTGTTGGCGTTGCGGGTGCGGCTGGTGGCGGGCGACGGGTTCGACGTGACGGAGGCGGGGACCCGTAAGCAGGCGGCGGTGTATGTGGTGCGGGATCCGCGGGAGGTGCCCGGGGTGGCGCGGCTGGGGCCCGATCCGCTCGGGGACGGTTTCACCCGGGAGGCGTTCGGGCGGCTGCTGGCCGGGGAGCGGCGGCAGATCAAGGGCGTGCTGCGGGACCAGGGGGTGCTGGCCGGGATCGGGAACGCGTACTCGGACGAGATTCTGCACGTCGCCCGGATGTCACCGTTCAGGGCGGCGGCGTCGCTGACGGACGGGGAGACCGATGTGCTGTACGCGGCGGTCGGGACGACGCTGACGGAGGCGGTGGCGCGGTCGGGCGGGCTGGAGCCGGGGAAGCTGAAGGCGGAGAAGAAGAGCGGGATGCGGGTGCACGGGCGGGCCGGTGAGGCGTGCCCGGTGTGCGGGGACACGGTGCGGGAGGTCGTGTACCGGGACCGGTCGATGCAGTACTGCCCGACGTGTCAGACGGGCGGGAAGATCCTGGCGGACCGGCGGATGTCGCGGTTGTTGAAGTGAGGGGAGCGGCGGGAGCCGGGGGCCTCGCCCGGCCCCCGGCTCCCCAGCCTGCGGCCCCGGCCTCCCGGCTCCCGGCCCGGTCCTCGCCCGGCCGGGAGGACGACCGGCCCGTGGGGCAGACAGCCCCGTGGGACGGGCAGCCCCGTGGGGCAGACAGCCCCGCGGGCCGGGCAGCCCCTACCGCCCCCTCCTCACCCCTCCCCCAACAGCTCCCGCAGCTCCGCCACCGCCCGCCGCAGCTCCGCCGCGAAGGTGTGCATGGGGCCTGCGACCGCTTCGGGGGTGCTGAGGTAGAGGTGGAAGCGGTCGGGGAGGAGGACGTAGGCGACGCCGATGCAGCGGCTGCTGGTGGAGCCGAAGCCGAAGTACTGGATGTGGGTGGAGGGGGCGGAGCTGGTGCTGAGGTAGTCGTCGCGCATGGTCAGCCAGCCCGGGGAGCGGTAGAGGGCGGGCCGGTCGGGGAGGCCTAGCTCCTGGCCGCGGCGGCGCTGGATCAGCTCCAGTTCCCACAGGTGCTGTTCGGGGGCGCGGCCCGCCTGGCACTCCTTGGCGCGGGTGACATGGGCCGCGGCGGCGGCACGGGCGGCGGCGCGGCGGGTGGCGGGGGCGGCCGCCGGGTCCTCCATCGCGGCGACGAAGTGCCGGATCTCCTCGGTGACCACCCGCATCGCCTCGGTGCGGCCGCGGCGCCACTGCCGGGTGGCGATCGATTCGTAGGTGGCGCCGAGGTGGCCCTTGGCGCGCCGGTGGGCGAGTTGGTAGGCGAGTTGGACGAAGGCGTCCGGGGAGACGCCGAGGGCCTTGGCGGTGTCGGCGCCGAAGTCGTCGAAGGCGACGGTGCGGGTGGCGGTGGCCGCGCCGTACGCGGTGAAGGCGTCGGCGGCGGCGCGGATGCGGGCGCGGGTGGCGTCGTCGGTGGTGAAGGGGAGCGGGGACGGCTCGGGCGGGCCCTGGGTGCGGGCACCGGCGCGGCGGGCGTGGTCCTCGGGGGTGGTGGCGAGGAGCCCGTCGACGAAGGCGAGGACGGTGGTGCCGTCCAGTTCACAGTGTTCGATGTTGATCCCGGCGCGGCCGTCGGCGAAGACGACGAAGGAGACGGCCTTGTCGAACCAGCGGTTGCCGCGGTCGCCGTACAGCAGCTCGTCGCACGCCTCCTGGATGCCGTCGGGGGCGAAGTCCTCCAGGCAGACGCAGAAGAGGGCGGTTTCGACGGTGTCGAGGGCGGCGGCGTTGCCGGGGTCGGTGCGCAGGTCGGCGCGGACCTCGGCCCAGGCGGCGCGGGCGAGGGTGGTGAGGTGGCCGACGGAGGTGCCCGGCTCGGCGGGGTCGGCGCCCGCCTTGCGGACGGCGTCGAGCGCGGTGCGCAGGTCGTCGAGCCCGTAGGGGGTGCCGTCGGGGGCGAGGACGTCGAGGCGGAACATCCGGCCGTGGAAGAAGACCACGATGTGGCGGGCGCGGGAGGGGCCGGGCCACTCGGCGGAGTACGGGGCGCGGACGGTGTCCTGGTCGGTGCCGGGGATGCGGGTGGTGGAGAAGAGGTAGCGGTGCTGGTCCATCGACTGCGGGCGACCGCGCTGGACGACGGGGGCCAGCCGCTCCTCGTCGAGGAGGCGCTTGTGGTGGAGGGCGCCCATGATCAGCCCGGCGGCGCGGTCGAGTTGGGGGTCGCTCCCGGGTGCGGCGGGGTCCTCGTCGCGGAAGAGGAAGAAGAAGTTGGCGTTGAGGGCGATGCGGTCGCGGCGGCCGAGGTAGCGGTAGGGCCAGAAGGTGTCGAGCCAGCTGTGGGTGGTGGGGAGCGCGTCGTAGGCGGCGAGGGCGGCGTGCAGGACGGGGCCGGGTCCTTCGGGGGCGCGGAAGGCGGCGACCTCGGCCTCGGTCGCGGCGCGTTCGGCGTCGGTCAGCAGCGGGCGGCACCACTCCAGGAAGAGGGCGCAGCTCTCCTCAAGGGTGGGCAGCGGCACCTTCGGGAGCTGGTCGTCGTGGGCGAAGGTGGTGCCGGGTGCGGGGTCCTCGGGTGTGGGCATGGCGGCTCTCGATTCGACGGTGGCGTACGGGACAGCGTGGTAACGGGGCAACGAGCCGGAATCGTACGGGGGTTGAGTCAGTCCAGCAGGGTGTCGCCGCGGACGGTGCGGCGGGCGGCGGCGAGGTGGGCGGGGAGGACCCGGCCGAAGAGCTGGCGGGTGCGGGCGACGGAGCCGATGACGCCGGGGCGCTCGCTGTAGGCGAAGATCGCGGAGTGGCGGGCGCGGGCGCCGCGGACCGGGCTGACCCGGTGCAGGGAGTAGCGGCCACGGAAGAGCTGGAGGTCGCCGGGGCGCAGCGGGAGGCGGTGGACGAGGTGGCCGCCGTCGCCGTCGAGGACGGCGCGGACGTCGTCGAAGCGTTCGTCGTCGGCGGTGCGGATGCCGGGGCAGTACTCGAAGTCGCCGCCGTCGGTGGCTTCCTGGGTGAGCATGCTGACGGTGAACTCGTTGGTGTCGAAGTGCCAGGGGTGGTCCATGCCCGGTTCGACGACGTTGAGGACGAGTCCGGCGAGCGGGTCGGCGAGCGGGTGCAGCCGGGGCAGACCGAAGCAGGCGGCGAGGAAGCGCTGGAAGTCCGGGTCGGTGTGGAGGCGGCTGATGAGCGCGTCGGCGGGGATGCGGTCGCGGGGGACGAAGGCGTTGCCGCGGCGGAAGGTGCGGCGTCCGGGGTGGCCGTCGGGCAGCGGGGTGTCGGTGGCGATGTTGTAGACGTTGACGGTCTCGGTGGCGAAGTGGGCGCGGGGGGCGAGCGCCGCGCACTCCTCGCGGAGGGTGTCGCGCCGCGGTGGGCGGAGGAAGTCCGTGAGGACGGTGCAGCCGTGGGTGCGCAGATCGCGGCGGGCCCGGTCGACGACGGTGCGGGCGGCGGGGGCGTCGGGGTCGGCGAGGGGGTAGCGGTCGGTGTCGACGAGGTGGTCGAGCGTGAGCGTCGTGGGCGGTGTGCTCATGCGGTCCCTTCCGTGTGCGGGCGGGCGGGCATCGCGGCGCGCGGCGTCGTTCCCGGGCGGGGCGCGCCGGAGGCCACCCCTCGGAATGCGGCAACTCTACTGACAGGTAACAGAGTTGGGGGCGCGGGAGGCGGAAGTTCGCTGTGAGACGGCCCACGGTGTTCCGCTTCCGGGCGGCCGTGGCGGGGGCGCGCAGGTGGGACGCGGGCGCCGGGGGCGCGCGGGCGGGGCGGTCGCGGCGGGGGCGGGCGCCCCGCGAGGGGGACGGACGGGCGGACCGTCGCCTGGGTCACTCTTTTATGCAACTTGTTGCATATCCCGGCTCCGGTGCCCTAGAACGTCCCTGACGACCGCCGCTGCGCCAGGAGGACCCGATGCGCCCGAGCCCGTACCCGTATCTGCTGAGCCCGCTCGACCTGGGCTCCGTGACGCTGCCCAACCGAGCGCTGATGGGGTCGATGCACCTCGGTCTGGAGGAGGCGCCGGGCGGGTTCGCGCGGATGGCCGCGTTCTACGCGGAGCGGGCGCGCGGCGGCGTCGGTCTGATCGTCACCGGCGGGTTCGCACCCAACCACGCCGGGCGGCTCTTCGCGGGCGGGGCGGCGCTGACGACCGAGGCGGAGGCCGCCGAGCACCGGCAGATCACCGGGGCGGTGCACCGCGAGGGCGGCCGGATCGCGCTCCAGCTGCTGCACGGCGGCCGGTACGCGCACCACCCGGACCTGGTGGCGCCGAGCGCGCTCCAGGCGCCGATCAGCCCGTTCACCCCGCACGCGCTGACCGACGACGAGGTCGAGCGGACCGTCGAGGACTTCGCCCGCGCCGCGGAGCTGGCCCGCTCCGCCGGGTACGACGGCGTCGAGATCATGGGCTCCGAGGGCTATCTGATCAACGAGTTCCTGGTGACCGCCACCAACCGGCGCACCGACCGGTGGGGCGGTTCGTACGAGAACCGGATGCGGTTCCCGGTGGAGATCGTGCGGCGGGTGCGGGAGCGGACCGGGCCGGACTTCCTGATCATCTACCGGCTCTCCATGCTCGACCTGGTGCCGGACGGCTCCACGCTGCCGGAGGTGGTCGCGCTGGCGGAGGCGGTCGAGGCGGCCGGGGCGACGCTGCTCAACACCGGGATCGGCTGGCACGAGGCGCGCATCCCGACCATCGCCACCTCCGTGCCGCGCGGCGCGTACTCCTGGGTGACGCGGCGGGTGCGCGAGGCGGTGAAGCTGCCGCTGGTCGCGGTGAACCGCATCAACACCCCGGACGTCGCGGAGGAGTTGCTGTCGGGCGGGGCGGCCGACATGGTCGCGATGGCGCGGCCGTTCCTCGCCGACCCGGAGTTCGTCGCCAAGGCCGGACGGGGCGAGCCGGAGGCGATCAACACCTGCATCGGCTGCAACCAGGCGTGCCTCGACCACACCTTCAGCGGGAAGCTCACCTCCTGTCTGGTCAACCCGCGGGCCTGCCACGAGACGGAGCTGGTGCTCTCGCCGACCCGGCGGCGCAAGCAGCTCGCCGTGGTGGGCGCCGGGCCCGCCGGGCTGGCCTGCGCGGTGTCGGCGGCGGAACGCGGCCACGCCGTCACGCTCTTCGACGCCGCCGACACGATCGGCGGGCAGCTCGACATCGCCCGCCGCATCCCCGGCAAGGAGGAGTTCGACGAGACGCTGCGCTACTTCCGCCATGCGCTGGAGCGGTGGCGGGTCGACGTCCGCCTCGGCACGCGGGTCACCGCCGGGACGCTGGCGGGCGCCGGGTACGACGAGATCGTGCTGGCCACCGGCGTCACCCCGCGCACCCCGCCGATCCCCGGCGCCGACCGGCCGGACGTGCTCGGCTACCTCGACGTGCTGCGGGACGGGGCGCCGGTCGGGGAGCGCGTCGCGGTCATCGGCGCGGGCGGCATCGGCTTCGACGTCGCGGCGTTCCTGACGGACGGCGGCGCACCGGCGAGCCGGGACCCGGAGGTCTTCTTCCGGCGGTGGGGCGTCGACACCGGCTACGGCGCCCGGGGCGGGCTGACCGCGCCGGAGCGGACCGCGCCGCCGCGCCGGGTCCACCTCCTCCAGCGCAGCACCACCAAGGTCGGCGCGGGTCTGGGGAAGACCACCGGCTGGATCCACCGCGCCGAACTCCGCCACCGCGGCGTGACGACGGTCGCGGGCGCCACGTACCACCGCATCGACGACGAGGGGCTGCATCTGACGGTCGACGGGGAGCGGCAGGTGCTCGCGGTGGACACGGTCGTGCTCTGCACCGGCCAGGAGCCGCGGCGCGAGCTGTACGACGCGCTGGTCCGGGACGGGCACTCGGTCCATCTGATCGGCGGCGCGGAGGTGGCGGCCGAACTCGACGCCAAGCGGGCGATCGACGGCGGGACCCGGCTCGCGGCGAGGCTGTGAGACGGCGCGTCCGCCCGGGGCCGCCCGGCTCCGGGCGGACACGGACCGGCCGTCCCCGGCCCCGGGTCCGGGCGGCGGGCCCGGCCTAGGATGCGTCCATGTCCCTGCCGTACGCCATCCTCACCGCCCTGCTGGAGAAGCCGTCGTCGGGGCTGGAGCTGACGCGGCGGTTCGACAGGTCGATCGGCTATTTCTGGTCGGCGACACATCAGCAGATCTACCGCGAACTGGGCAAATTGGAGGCGTCCGGACTGATCCGGGCGCTCCCCGCGGCGCAGTCGGCCCGCGGGCAGAAGAAGGAGTTCGAGGTCCTGCCCTCGGGCCGCGCCGCGCTGACCGCCTGGGCGGCCGAACCGCAGGACCCCAAGCCGCACCGGGACGCCCTGCTGCTGCGGATGCGGGCCGCGGCCGTGGTGGGACACACCGGGCTCGATGACGAACTGCGCCGCCATCTCGCGCTGCACCGGCGGCAGTTGGCAGAGTACACCGCGATCGAGGAACGCGACTTCGCGACCGCCGCGTCATCCGCCGAGCGGCTGCAGCGGCTGGTGATGCGCGCCGGGATCGAGCTGGAGACGTTCTGGATCACCTGGCTGACATCGGCACTGGCGGAGCTGGCGGACATGCCGGAGCCGCCGGAGCTACCGGATGCGGCGGATGCGACGGATACGGCGGACCCCGGGAGCCCGGGTCCGGGTGGCGCGGAGGGCGCGGAGGGCGCGGAGGGCGCGGAGGGCGCGCCCTGACCCGCGCGGCACCGGGCCGGACCGGTCCCGGGCCGATCCCTCCCGGGATTGATAACCCCCGGGCGATCAAACCGCGTTGAGGTGCCATCACTCCGGCGTTGTGGCCGGTGCGCGCGGGGTGACAGGCTGCTTGATATGGCGCGGGCAGCGGGAACGGCGGTGCCGCGCGGGCGGCGTCCGCCCGCGCGGGCGCGTACGGCGGGCCGCCCTCGGACAGTCCGGCTCCGGCGACGCACTCCGCACGCCGGTCCGCGCCAGCGGTGCATGCACCGTCCGACGGGGGAATCGGGGGGATACCGGGCCCTCGCGGGCGTCATCACGACGTCGGCGAGGGCCCGTTCTCCTAAGCGCGCCGCTCCCCCGGTCAGCAGTTGTCGTAGAGCAGGGCGCGCACCAGACGGCAGGTGGTGTCGGACGGGCGGTGGACGCCGATGGCCTGGGCCACCGTGCGGATACGGCCGTTGGGAGCCTGCTCGGGGCGGTGGACACCGGTGTCGAGCAGGGCTATCGCCAGCCGCATGGCCTTGAGGCGGCGGTTGTGGGATTCATACCGCTCGCGGGGCCAGCCGGCGGGCAGCGGCCTCTTGGGCAGCGGATGGGCGGGAAGAGGCTTCGTCATCGGAGTGGCAGGGGCCATCGGGCAACCTCCGGGTGCTGGGTGAACCCTCACTTACTGGTCCCCATTCTACGGCCGACCACTGACAAAAGCCGCTGACCAGCGGCGATATGACGGCGCATGGACGGGTCCGGTCAGGACGCGGTGGCGGCCTCCGCGGCCGGGGCGTACGCGGCGCGCAGCCGGGCCTTGTCGGGCTTGCCGACGGCCGTCAGCGGCAGCGCGTCCCGGATCCGGAACGCCACCGGCGCGTACATGGCGCCCTTGTCACGAACCACCAACGCGCGCAGCTCCTCCGGGTCGACGGTACGGCCCGGCGCCGGGACCACCGCGGCGTGCACCTCCTCGCCGTCCTCGGTGCGCACCCCGTAGACGGCGCACTGGGCGACGTCCGGGTGGGTGTGCAGCAGGTCCTCGACCTCCAGCGGTTGGACATGGCCGCCGACGACGATGATCACGTCCTTGGCGCGGTCGGCGAGGTACAGCCGCCCCTCCTCGTCCAGGAGACCGATGTCGCCGGTGCGCAGCCAGCCGTCGCCGACCAGGACCTCGGCGGTGCGCTCCGGGTCCTTCCAGTAGCCGGTCATCACGCCCTCCGACCGGACGTGGATCTCGCCCTGCTCCCCCGGGCCCAGGGTGCGGCCGTCCCCGTCGCGGACGGCGATCTCGACGCCCGGGACGGCGCGGCCGACGGTGAGCCGCCCGCCGGGCCCGACGACATCGAGGTCGGCGGGGGTCGCCCGGGCGATCGACAGCGCCTCGGACTGCCCGTACTCCCCGTACAGCACGGGCCCCAGCACCTCGGCGGCGCGCCGTATCCGGGACGGGGTGGCGGGGCAGCCGCCGTAGGTGACGCGGGTGAGGGAGGAGAGGTCGGTGGTGGGCAGGTCCGGGTGGTCGAGGAGGCGGTAGAGGAGCGGCGGGAGGGCCCAGAGGTGGGTGATGCGGTGGCGGGCGACGGAGGCGAGGACGTCGCCCGGCTCGAAACCGCGCCGCAGGACGCTCATGCCACCGGCCACCAGCGCCGCGTCGGTCAGGACGCCCGTGAGGTGGGCGAGGGAGGTGGCGGCCAGGAAGCGGGGCGGGTCCCCGGCGGCGGCCATCGGGCGGCTCAGCATCCGGGTGTAGGGCGCGTGCGTCATCCGGACGCCCTTGGGGATGCCGGTCGTTCCGCCGGTGTGGCGGATGCACCAGTCGTCCCCGGGGAGCGCCGCCCCCGGCACCTCCGGGGTCCGCGGAAGCGCGGCAGCGGCGGCCAGCAGGTCCTCGCCCAGGGGCGGTGTGGCCGGGTCCGGGCCGAGGGTGAGGACGGCGGGCGCGGGGCCGCGCAGATGGCCGAGGAGGGCGTGGGCGGTGGTGGCCAGCTCCGGTTCGACGAGCAGCAGGGCGGCATCCACGCTGTCGACGAGGGTGGCGAGCGCCGCGGGGGCGAGCCCGTCGTAGAGCGACACCACGCGGCCGCCCAGGTGGTTGACGGCGTAGCGGGCGGCGATCACGCCGGGGGCGTTGCCGCTGAGCAGGACGACGGTGGCGCCGCGGCCGATGCCGCGGGCGGCGAGGACGGCGGCCGTCCGGTGCACGGTGGCGGCCAGTTCGCCGGCGGTGATCTCCGTGCCGTCGGCGGCCGTCAGGGCCGTACGGGCGGGGTCGCGGCGCAGGGCGGCGAGGACGACGTCCGTGTACGGGGCGTCGGTGGGCTCGGAAGCGTTCACGGGTGGGCTCCTTCGCGCGGTGGCGGTGCGGCGGACGGGTGGCCGCCACCGGAGCGGCCGGTCCGCCGGTACGCCGACGCTACGTCCGAAGGCGGCCCGCACCTGCGGGAATGCGCCACCCCGGGAGCGCCCGGTCAGTCGAGCGCCCGCTCCGCCGCCGCCAGGATCTCGGTGACGCGGCGCCCGAAGCGGAGATCGCAGGGGTGCGGGTGGCCGGTGCGGGCGGCGAGGAGGAGGGCGTCGACGGCGCGGTGGTAGGCGGGCAGCGGGCCGTCCTGACGGCGCGGCAGGGCGGTGACCCCGGCGGCGCCGCGCAGGGTGACGGCGACGCCCGCGGCGGGCGGGGGCGCGGTCAGGCTCAGGGTGGCGGAGCTGGCCGCGCCGCCCCGGTGGCGCAGCGTCAGCAGCACCGTGTCGGCCGGGCCACGGCGGGCGGTGACGTCCACCGCGTCGCCGAGGACCGGCAGCAGGACGGAGAGCGCGTGCGGGCCGACGTCCCACAGGGCGCCCTTCTCGCGGCGCCAGGCGGAGGCGGCGTACGGGCTGTCGCTGCCCTCGGCGAAGACCGAGCCGAGCCAGTCGGCGTGGGCGGTGAACCAGCCGCCCTCCTCGGCCCGCCCGGCGATCCACTCCGCCTCGTGGGTGCCGAAACGGGCGGTGAAGAAGACGACGGAGGCGACGCCCGCGCGGGTGGCGGCCTCGTCCAGCGTCCGGGCGTCGTCCGGGTCGAGGGCGACGGGCTTGTCGAGGAGGAGGTGGCACCCGGCCTCGGCGGCGCGGGTCGCCAGCGGCGCCTGGACGGCCGGGGGCAGTGCCAGGGCGACGGCGTCACAGGCGGCGAAGAGCGCGTCCGGGGAGGTGTGGGCGCGGGCGCCGTGGGCGTGGGCCAGTTCCTCGGCGGCCTCCGGGCGGCGCCCCCAGACGCCGGTCAGCTCCACCCCGGGGTGGGCGGCCAGGGCGGGTGCGTGGACGCGCTGCGCCCAGAAGCCGGTGCCGAGAAGTCCGATGCGCGGGGTCGTCATGGGGCCAGTCTGCCCCGCCGTGCCCCGCTCCCCGGGGCGCCGCAGCCCGGCACGGGGTCCCGAATCACCCGGGGTCGCGCGCATCCGGGCGGCGGCCGGACGGGGCCCGGTCCGGGGTCGGCGGCGCGCCCCGTCCGCCGGGGGCTCGCGTACGCCCCCGCGCTCCCCCGCGGTCGCCCCGTACGCCCCGCCCGCGCCCGTCGGGCGGCGGCGGGGTCTCAGGGAACGGGGTGGTGGTGGGCAGGGTGGGGCGTACGGCGGGGCACGGTGCCCGGGATGCGGGCGGTCCGTCTCACACCGCGGTCGATGTGAAGGACATATCAACAGCCGTCTGGTTGAATGGCAGACATGGCCAGCCTCCTTGACAGCGCGACAGGTCGCAGCGACCTTGAGCCCTTCTGGCCGTCCCGCCAGGCGCACGCCTTCGATCGTCTGTGTTGCCACGCGCACTGAGCGCGGGCCCGCACTCCTCAGTCCGACGCCGTTGACCGGCGTCGTCGGCCCTGCCCGCGCGCACGACGTCCCCTGACGCTTCTCTGCGCGAAAGAGCTGAATTCCATGACGAACATCCGCCCTCTGCCTGCCACTTCCGCGACGGCCCCCCACCCTTCCGCTCCCGCCCCGCACCTCGCCCGGCAGCGGCTGCGCGCCGTGGCACCCGACGAGGTGCCGCCGGTCGCCGAGCTGCTGACCGCGGGCGCGACGTGGCTGCCCGCCCCGCAGGGCAGCCTGCCGGTGCTGCCGGGCCGTCCGCCGATGGTCGGCTATCTGGTCCTCGTCCCCGCCGAGCAGGCGGCCGCCGCGGGCCGCCGCACGGACGCCGCACCGGCCGCCGCCGGGCCGCCCGGCGAGCCCGCCCCGCAGCCCGCGTCCGGGCCCGCCGCGGAGACCGGCGACGAGGTCGTCCGGATCGACCCGGAGCAGCGGACCGCGCGGGTGCTGGGCCGCCCGCTGGATCTGACGTATCTCGAATTCGAGCTGCTGGCGCACCTGGTGGCGCATCCGCACCGGGTGCACACCCGCGATCAGCTGGTGACGACGGTGTGGGGTTACGGGCACGTCGGTGACGGCCGGACGGTCGACGTCCACATCGCCCGGTTGCGGCGGAAGCTCGGCTCCGACCACCGGGCGTCGATCGTCACGGTGCGGCGCGTCGGCTACAAGTACGTCCCCAGCGCCTGATCCGCACGGCCACGGCCGGGCGCGGCACCCCCACGGTGCCCGCCCGGCCGTTCGCCTGCCCGAGCCCTCAACTCCCTTGAGATACGGGCACGTCGGCGGATGTTCCGCGTACGAGGTCCTGGGCCAGGGCCGCCAGTTCGCGGCGGCCCCGGCAGCGGCCCGGGGGCAGCGGCGGGTGGGCGGTGACGTGTACGGCGAGGTCGCGGGCGGTGAGGACGCGGCGGAGCGAGGCCAGGAAGGTGTCCGGGCCGCAGAACGCGGCGACGGTGGAGGGGCGCGCGTCCTGGGTGTAGGTGAGCGTCACCGGGCGGACGGGGGCACCGGCGTCCAGGGCCGCCTGGAAGGTGGCCCGCCGGAAGACGCCCGCGTCGGCGGTGCACCAGGTGGTGGCCTGCGGGAACACCGCGACGGACCGGCCCGAGGCGAGGATCTCCGTCAACCCGGCGACCACGTAAGGCAGTCCGCGCGGGCTGGTCCGGTCGATGAAGTGGGTACCGGCGCGGCGGGCGAGGCCGCCGACCACCGGCCAGCCGCCGACCTCGCGCTTGGCGAGCACCGCCACCGGGTCGACGGCGAGCAGCGCCGGGATGTCGAGCCAGGAGATGTGGTTGGCGACGATCAGCGTGCCCGGGCCGGTGGCCGGTGCGCGCAGCGGCCCGGCGCCCTCCAGCCGGACGCCGAGCGCGCCGAGCAGCGCCCGGGCGTGGGCACGCAGCCGCGCCGGGTCGGCGAGGCGGTCGCCGTCGGCCAGGGCGCGGCGGACGGCGGCGGCGAACGCGGCGCCGCGCAGCGCGGTGGCGGAGGCGGGGAGCGGCGGCCGGGCGTGGCGGGCGCAGTCGCGGTCGCAGCCGGGGGTGACGTCCCAGGGGCCGCCGGTCATGACTCCCCCAGGAAGTAGCGGCGGTAGCGGGCGCCGAGGCGGTCCAGGTCGAGGACGACGAAGAAGTCGGCGACGCCGAACTCCGGGTCGTGGGCGGGCGGGCCCGCGATCCAGGCGCCGAGCCGCAGATAGCCGCGGAGCAGCGGCGGCAGCTGTGCGGCGGCGGGCCGCTCGGGCAGCGGTCCGGCGGGGAGCCAGGGCCGGTGCGGGACGGCGTGCAGTCCGGGCGGGGCGGGGTGGCGGGTGCGGGCCAGGGCCCAGGCGTGGGCGGCGGCGGTGCCGCCGTCGGCGAGCGGGACGGAGGCGCAACCGGCGAGGTAGCGGTGGCCGGAGAGGAGGGTGTGACGGGCGAGGGCGGTCCACATCTGGTTGATGACGGCGCCGCCGCGGTGGTCGGGGTGGACGCAGCTGCGGCCCGCCTCGATCAGCGAGGGGCGCAGCGCGTCCAGGGCGGCGAGGTCGAACTCGCCATCGGAGTAGAGCCGCGGGGTGCGGCCGGGCGGCAGCAGCCGGTAGGTGCCGACCACCTCGCCGGTGGGGTGGTGGACGGTGACGAGGTGGTCGGCGTGGGCGTCGAGGGCGTCGGTGTCGTGGCCGGGCAGTTCGGTGCGGAGGGTGGCGCCCAACTCCTGGCCGAATATCCGGTGCCGCAGCCGCTGCGCGGCGCGGATCTCCGCGTCCGTGGTGGCGAGCGCGGTGGTGTACCCCGGTCGCGGGGCGGTGTCGGGTGCGGGGCGGGCGGGGGCGGTCGGGACCGTACGCATGGGGAATCCTCCGGGGAGGCTGCGGCGGCCACCCGGCTGCGGGGGCCGCGGAACGGTGACGGACACCGGCCGCGGGGGGACGCGGTCGGCGGGATACGGGTCCGGGCGGAGCGGTGTCGGGGAGACGGACGGGCGGGGCGGGCCGCGGCCCGGTGCGCGGACGGGCCGGACGGGCGGTGCGCCCCGCCGCCCCGACTGTCCCCGCGGGTGCCTCCCGGGCGCGTGAAGCGGAGGGAGCGAACGGGTGAGGGGCCGCGGAACAGTCACCGGAGGGCGGCGGGGGGCGGCGGGGCGGGCGGCGCGGCGGGGGGGGCGGGGGGGGGGGGGGGGCCCCCGCCCGGGAGGGGGGGGGGGGAGGGGGGGGGGCACAGGAGGCCCGCCCCCGGAACGGGCACCACGACGGACGCGGGCTGCCCGCCCGCGGCCGGATCGCGCCGATCGCCCGGCTTCCCGGGCTCCCGCCTCCTTGGAGGGGCGCGCGGGGCCCGTTAGCGTGCCGGGGCGGGAGTGCCGCCCGCGCCGCGCCTTTGTACGTCCCCGTTGTGTCGCCGTACGACCGCCGAGCAGTGGAGGCCGCCATGACCCGTCCGACCCGTCGTACCCTGCTGGGCTCCGCCGCCGCGCTCGGGGTGCGGGCCACGCTCGGCGGGGGCGCCGCCGTCCCGGGGCCGGGCCCGGCCGACGGGGGCGCGCCGTTCGACGCCGGTCCGGCGCACGAGGCGCTGCGCCGTCTGTTGCCGCACCACGCGGCGCAGTTCCGGCTCGCCGCGCTGGACCGTGACACCGCCGGGGACCGCTTCCGGGTCGGCGGGCGGGCCGGGCGGATCGAGGTGGCGGCGACCTCCCCGGCGACACTGCTGACCGGTGTCCACCACTATCTGCGCCACACCTGCGGGGCTCAACTGTCCTGGGGTGGCGACCAGTTGGCGCTGCCGGAACGGCTGCCCGCGCCGGACGGGCCCGCCGGGCGGTCCTGTGCGCTGCCGCACCGCTTCGCCCTCAACGACACCCACGACGGCTACACCGCCCCGTACGCCGACTGGCCGCGCTGGGAGCGGCTGATCGATCTGCTGGCGCTGCACGGGGTGAACGAGGTGCTGGTCACGCCGGGTGCGGAGGCGGTCTACCACCGGCTGCTGACCGGGTTCGGGTACTCCGACGCCGAGGCGCGGGCCTGGATCCCGCAGCCGACCCACCAGCCGTGGTGGCTGCTGCAGAACATGAGCGACTACGGCGGGCCGATCGAACCGGCGCTGCTGGCACGCCGGGCGGAGCTGGGGCGGCGGATCACCGACCGGCTGCGCGCCCTGGGGATGCGGCCGGTGCTGCCGGGCTACTTCGGCACCGTGCCGGTGGACTTCGCGGCGCGGAACCCGGGGGCGCGCACCGTGCCGCAGGGCGTCTGGGCGGGGCTGCGCCGCCCGGACTGGCTGGACCCGCGCACCGGGGTGTTCGCCGACGTCGCCGCCGCGTTCTACCGCCACCAGCACGAACTGCTGGGCCCGGCGGGTCACTTCAAGATGGATCTGCTGCACGAGGGCGGCGACCCGGGTGACGTACCGGTGGCGGACGCGGCGCGGGCGGTGGAGCGGGCGCTGCGCACCGCGCACCCCGGGGCGACGTGGGTGATCCTGGGCTGGCAGGAGAACCCCCGGCCGGAGCTGCTGGACGGCGTCGACCGGGACCGGATGCTGATCGTGGACGGGCTGAGCGATCTGGACACCGTCGGCGACCGGGAGCGGGACTGGCGCGGCACGCCGTACGCGTTCGGGACGATCCCCAACTTCGGCGGGCGCACCACGATCGGGGCGAAGACGCACCGGTGGACGGAGCGGTTCACGGTGTGGCGGGACAAGCCGGGCAGCGCGCTGGCCGGGACGGCGTACATGCCGGAGGCGGCGGAGCGCGATCCGGCGGCGTTCGCGCTCTTCGCGGAGTTGGCGTGGAGCGAGCGGCCGGTGGACCGCGCCGCGTGGTTCGACGGTTACGCGGACGCCCGGTACGGGGGCCGGGACGCCGCCGCGCGGGCCGCGTTCGCCGCGTTGCGCACCAGCGCGTACGAGATCTCCAGTGCGGACGGGCGGCCGCACGACGCGGTGTTCGCGGCCCGCCCGGACCTGGCGGCGCGGTCGGGGACGGCGCACGCCACGCACACCCCGGCGTGCGATCCGGCGGCGGTGGACACCGCGTTCGCCGCGCTGCTGGACGTCCGGCCCGCGCTGCGCGGCGCCGACACCTACCGCCACGATCTGACCGACCTGGCCCGGCAGGCGCTCGCCAACCGGTCCTGGCAGCTCATCCCGCAGCTCCAGGAGGCGTACCGGCGCGGTGACGGGGCGGCGTTCGGGGCGCTGTCGGCGCTGTGGCTGCGGCTGTTGCGGCTGAGCGAGGAGGTCACCGGCGCGCACCGGCGTTTCCTGCTGGGGCCGTGGCTGGCGCAGGCGCGGGCGGCGGCCGCCGGGGACGCGGCGCTTCAGGCACGGCTGGAGCGGTCGGCGCGGGCGCTGATCACCAGTTGGGCGGACCGGCCGACGGCCGACGGCGGCAAGCTGGCCCGCTACGCCAACCGGGACTGGCACGGGCTGATCGGCGAGGTGTATCTGCCGCAGTGGCGGGCGTATCTGGACGAGTGGGGGGATGCGCTGGCGGCCGGGCGGGAGCCGAGGGCGTTCGACTGGTACGCGTGGGAGGAGGAGTGGACGCGGCGGCGGGACCGGCATCCGGAGCGGCCGGACACCGACGCGTACCGCACCGCGCGGCGGGTCCGTGAGGCGTTGGCGGCGGCGCCGTACCAGGGGACGCTGACGGTCACGGCGGAGCCCGTGACGCTGCCGCCGGGCGGGCGGGCGCGGGTCACGGCGGCGCTGCGCAACGTCAACGGGCTGCGCGCCACCGGCCGGGTGGACTTCGCGCTGAGCGGCCCGGAGGCGCGGCCGGAGGGTCCGCTGTCGCTGCCGTCCGTCGGCCCCGGCGCCACCGGGCGGGCGCGCTGGCACGTCACGGCTCCGGCGGGTCCGCCGCGGGAGCCGTTGCGGGCGCTGCCGTACACGCTGACCGCCACGTACGGGCCGCGCGGCGAGGCGCGGGTGCGGGCGGTGCGGGAGGACACGCTGTGGGTGGCGGGTCCGCTGGAGGCAGGGTTGGCCACGGTCACCACCAGTGGGGCGGTTTTCGGTCAGCTGGCGGAGCGGTTCGCGATCGACGGCGGCGGCGCCGATCTGTGGCGGGCCACCGCGGAGTTCGGCGCGCTCTACCGGCCGGGGGCGCTCGCCGCGGGCGGATCGGCGCAGGTCGAGGTGGTGCGCCAGGACGCGACGGGGCCGTGGGCGCGGGCGGGCCTGATCGTCCGCAACGGGCTGGCCGCGGCGCCCGGCTCCCCCGGGGCGCGCGGTTTCCTCAACCTCTCCGTCACCCCGGCCAACGGGGTGGTGCTCTCCTACGACGCGTCCGGCGACGGCACCCTCGACACCTACGAACGGCTGACGGGGGTGACCGCCCCGGTGACGCTGCGGCTGGTGCGGGGCGCCGACGGGGCGGGCGGCGGTACGTACACCGGGTCGTGTTCGGTGGACGGCGGCGTGACGTGGCGGGATGTGGGCACGGTGCGGGTGCCGGGGGCGGCCGCGGCGCAGGACGCGGGGTTGCACCAGTGTGCGGCCAACTCCGGCTCGGGGGCGCGCGGGACGGCCGAGTTCCGCCGCTGGAGCCTGCGGTGACCTGCCGGTCACCCCGTACGCTGAGCCGGATGGATCACGTGAGTGAGGGGACAACGGCATGAGCGCCGCAGCGGAGCAGGAAGCAGCCGACCGGGAAGCGGCCGAGAGGGCGGCGGCGAAGGAGGCCGAGAAGGTCTGGCTGTACGGCCTCGACATCTCGGACGCCACCTGGCAGCGCGCCCCGGGCGATGCGGAGGAGGCGGTGGAGATCGCGTTCCTGGAGCGTGGCGCGGTCGCGATGCGGAACTCCACCGAGCCGGATGTGGTCCTGCGCTACACCAAGGCGGAGTGGGACGCGTTCGTCCTGGGCGCCCGGGACGGCGAATTCGACCTGGAGATCTGAACACCCCTGTGGCGGGCGGCCGTTGACGGCCGGGCCCGCGACCCCCTCCGGTCATCCGTCCCGGCGTCCGCGCCGGGCGGGTGACCGGCCTCGTCGTCGCTCGTTTCACCCGGCGTGAAACAGCAGTCGACACCCTCCCGTCAGGACAGCGCCCCCGAGGACCGCGTCGCCGCCCACCCGGTCGGCGGGGCCCCGGACGGCCCCGACGCACTCGACGTCGAAGAGGCCGAGGAAGCGCTGGTCACGCACTATCCGCGGCTGGTGCGGCTGGCCTATCTGGTGCTGCCGCACGGCGGTGGCCGCGGCCGTCGGGTGCGCGCCGCGCACGCCGTCACCCAGCGTGCCCTGCCGCGCCGCCGTACCGCCACGGAGTCCCTGCCGCTGCCCGGCCCACGCGGCCCCCTGGAGGCGGACGGCCTCGGGTACGCGGTGCTGCGGATCCGGGTGGTGCGGGAGGCGCTGGCGGTGGCGGGCGGCCGGTGGCGGCGGCCGGGTCCGTTGCCGCAGGTGTGGGGGGTGCGGTTGGCGCCGCGGTCGGGCGGGGCGGCGGAGTCGGCGCTGGACCGGGAGTTGGCGGAGCTGTCGGCGGCGGGGCGGGCCGCGTATGTGCTGCGGGAGCTGGAGCGGCTGCCCTCCGCGGAGGTGCTCCGGACGCTGGCGGCCGCCGGGGTGCGGGATCCGGAGGTCGCGGCGGTGGAGGCGGAGGAGGTGGCGGCGCCGGGCGTGGTGCGGGGCCGGTCACTGCTGGAGTCGCCGGAGTTCGACGCGTGTGCGCTGCAGGCCCGGCCGACGGATCTGATCCGGCGGCGGCAGCACGGCCGGGCGCTGCTGGCGGCGGGGGTCGCGGTGGTGGTGTGCGGGGCGCTGCTGGGGCTGCCGGGGCAGGGCTGGGGGCCGCAGGGCGCGGCGGCGCCGCCGTACGCGGAGAACGCGGCGGCGCGGGCGGCGTTGGATCCGGCGCGGTTGGCGGTGTCGTCGCCGACGGCGTGGAAGTCGGCGGCGCGGGAGGACTTCGCGGCCTGGCCGGCGCGGGGCGACCGGGTCGGCGACAAGGCGTTGCTGCGGCGGGCGCTGGCGGTGTGGGCGCGGCCGGGGCCGCGGGTGAAGGTGGCGGCGACGCCGGGTACCGCGTCGGGTCCGGCGGCCGGTCCCGCGCAGTTGCTGTTCGCGGGGACGGTGGACCATGCGGCGGTGGTGCTGTTCCACGACGGGCAGCGGCTGGTGCGGTACGCGGAGGCGGCGGACGGTTCGACGGACGCGGGCGCGGCGCTGGACTTCGCGCGGGCGGACGGGGCGCAGGGCGCGTCGGCGGCGGCGTTGGCGGTGGGCCGTACGGCCCGTAACGTCCGCTATCTGACGGCGCCTTGGGCGTCCTCCGTGCGGCTGGTGGATCTGCTGAAGCCGGACGCGCCCGGGGAGCGGCTGGCGGTGGACGCGCAGGGGCTGACCGCTCCGGCGCCGTCGCCGGGCCCGTCCGGCGGCTGCGACTCCTGGCCCGCGCTGCGGACGGACGGTGCGCTGCTGACCGATCTGGGCGAGACGACCCCGGCGCGGTTGACGTACGGGACGCCGCAGGCGCCGGGGGCGGTGGACGGTCCGGAGGGGCGGACGGCGTGGGCGCGGACGGCGTGCCAACTGCCGGCGTTGCGGGGGCTGGGGGTGCAGTCGGTGAACGCGTGGCCGTTCGCGCGGCAGACGCTGCCGGGCGGGTCGGGCACGGTGTCGTGGCTCTGTGCCCGGGCGGAGACGTGGCGGGGTCCGGGGAGCCGGACGCTGTCGGTGTTCCAGCCTCCGGCGCCGTCCGGGCAGCCGTATGCGACGGGGGCGGTGACGGCGGCGGCCGAGGGCGGTACGGCGTGCGGTCCGCGGGCGCCGCGGGTGCTGGCCGGGGTGTTGTGGAAGTCCGGGGGCGGCGCGTGGTGGCTGCTGGCGGCGGGCAGCCGGGAGGTCACGTCGATCGCGGCGACCGGCGGTGTGCAGGGCGGCGCGGCGGGCCGGTTGCTGTCGCTGCGCGTCCCGGCGGGCAGCCACGCGCAGTTGGCGGGCCGCCTGAGCAACGGCGCCCGGATCGACGGACTGGGCTGACCGGGACGGCGGACGGCCCGGCGGCAGCGGCAGCGGCAGCGGCAGCGGCAGCGGCAGCGGCAGCGGGACGGATCCCGGGGGGACGGTGGACGACCACACCGTTCCCCCGGGATTTTCCCTGTCCCAGGGGTATTGCCAACGCCTTACCTCCCAGTAAATTGACGCCATGTCTAACAAGGCGTCGCCGCGGCCCGAGCCGGTCGCACCGGAGCATGTGCCGCTGAAGGCCCGCAACGTCGCGTTCGACTGGGCCGACACCCCTCTCCACTGGGTCCCCGGGGACCCGTCCACCACCCACACCATCAACGTGCTGCATCTGCTGCTGCCCGCCGGTGAGCGCTGGTTCGTCCACGTCTACAAGCAGGCGCTGCCGCTGATCCGCGACGACCGGCTGCGCGCGGACGTCATCGGCTTCATCGGGCAGGAGGCGATGCACTCGCAGGCGCACGACGGGGTGCTGCCGCATCTGCGGGCGCAGGGCCTGGACCCGGAGCCGTACACCGCGCAGATCGACTGGTTCTTCGAGAAGCTGCTCGGCGACCGGACGCTGCCGCCGGGGCGGGCGCGGGCGTGGTGGCTGCGGGAGCGGATCGCGCTGATCGCGGCGATCGAGCACTACACCGCGTTCCTCGGCGACTGGGTGCTCAACGCGGAGGCGCTGGACGCGAAGGGCGCCGACCCGGTGATGCTGGACCTGCTGCGCTGGCACGGCGCGGAGGAGGTCGAGCACCGGTCGGTGGCCTACGAACTCTTCCTGCACGTCGACGGCGGCTACCGGCGCCGGGCCCGCACCTGGGCGCTGGCCTTCGGTGCGCTGGTCTTCCTGTGGCAGCGCGGGATCCGCTTCTTCATGGAGAACGATCCGACGCTGCGCGACGGCAAGGCGTCCGCGAAGGACTTCTGGCGCGGTGGCCGGGAGGGCGTGCTGCCGGATCCCGCCGCCATCCTCCGGTCCGCCCCGCAGTACCTGAGCCCGAAGTACCACCCCTCGCACCACGGCAGCACCGCGCAGGCCGCGGCCTATCTGGCCCGCTCCCCCGCCGCGGTCGCCGCCGAGGCCGGATCCCCTGGAGGCGCCTGAGATGTCCGTCGTTCCCCGTCCCCGTGCCGTACGGACCGCGCTGGCGGTGGGCGGTGTGGCCGCGGCGCTGCTGGCCCGTTCCGCGCTGCGCCGCCGGATCCGGCGGTCGCCGCTGTGGCCGCTGCCGTCGCTGGAGGAGCCGGTCTCGGGCCGGGGCGGTGGCCGGGGCACCGGTGGTCTGCGGCTACGGGTCGCGGAGCGGAGCGAGGCGGCGGAGGGTGTGGTGGCGCTGCGGCTGATCGGTGGGCGGCTGCCCGCCTGGGAGCCGGGCGCGCACCTCGATCTGGTCCTGCCGTCGGGCACCGTGCGGCAGTACTCGCTCTGCGGGGACCCGGCGGACACGGGCTCGTACACCGTCGCGACGCGGCTGATCGCGGACGGGCGGGGCGGCTCGCGGGAGGTGCACGAGGCGCTGCGCGAGGGCGTGGAGGTGGAGGTGCGCGGACCGCGCAACCGCTTCCCGCTCGCCGAGGCGCACGCCTATCTCTTCCTCGCGGGCGGTATCGGCGTCACCCCGCTGCTGCCGATGGTGCGGCAGGCGGAGGCCGAGGGGGTGCCGTGGCGGATGGTGTACGCGGGGCGGTCGCGGGCGTCGATGCCGTTCCTGGCGGAGCTGGAGAAGCTGGCGGGCGGTGAGCGGCTGACGGTGGTGGCCGAGGACACCGACGGGCGGCCCGATCTGGCGGCGGCGCTGGCCGCGGCGCCGCCGCACGCCGCGGTGTACTGCTGCGGCCCGGATCCGCTGATGGACGCGGTGGCGGCGCTGCTGCCGGACGGCCCGGAGGGGCTGACGCTGCACACCGAACGGTTCGCGCCCGCCGCCGCGCCCGAAGTGGCCGCCGGGGACGCCCCGTTCGAGGTGGAGCTGCGCCGCACCGGCCGCACGGTGACGGTGGAGCCCGGCACCAGCGTGCTGCGCGCCGTCCGCGAGCAGGCGCTTCCGGATCTGCCGTACTCCTGCGAACAGGGCTTCTGCGGGACGTGTCAGCAACGGGTGCTGGCGGGCGAGGTCGACCACCGCGACGAGCTGCTGACCGACGCCGAGCGCGACGACTCGATGCTGCTCTGTGTGTCCCGGGCGCGGGGGGCGTCACTGACGCTGGATCTGTGAGGCCGCGGGTGCCCCCCGGTCGTTAGGGTGTGCTCCATGACGACCGGGGCGCGCCGCAGGATGGGCGTCGAGGAGCGGCGGGAGCAGCTGATCTCCGTCGCGCTCGACCATTTCAGCAACCGTTCGCCCGAGGACGTGTCGATCGACGAGATCGCCGAGGCGGCCGGGATATCGCGCCCGCTCGTGTACCACTACTTCCCGGGCAAACAGCAGCTGTACGAGGCCGCGTTGCGGCGCGCCGCCGAGGAGTTGACGGCACGGTTCGTGGAGCCGCACGAGGGTCCGCTCGGGGCGCGGTTGCTGCGGGTGATGGAGCGGTTCTTCGACTTCGTCGACGAGCACGGGCCGGGGTTCTCGGCGCTGATGCGGGGCGGTCCGGCGATCGGCGCGGGCCGCACCGGCGCGCTGATCGAGGGCGTACGCCAGGCCGCGTACGAGCAGATCCTGGCGCATCTGGAGGTCACGGAGCCGTCGCCGCGGCTGACGCTGGTGGTGCGCTCGTGGGTGTCGCTGGCGGAGACCACGGCGCTGCTGTGGCTGGACGGCCGCACGGTGGCGCGCGGGGAGCTGGAGCGTCAACTCGTCCACGACTTCGCGGCGTTGGCGTCGGTGAGCGCGGCGTACGACGAGGGGATGGCGGACATCGTCCGCACCTTCCTGGAGAAGGAGCCACCGGGCGGGATGTTCGCCGACCTGCTGGTCCGGCTGCTGGCACTGGCGCCGCAGCAGGCCTGAGCCGGGGACGGGGCCGGGCACGGCGGGTCGCGCCCCGCCGCGCCCGGTGCGCCTCCGTCACGCCCTCCCCGGTATGCCGTCCCCCTCGCGGGGCGCGTCGTCGATGCCGTCCAGGTAGGTGAGCATCCGGGTGTTGACCTCGTCGGCGTGGTCGATCTGCGGGCCGTGGCCGGTGCGCTCCAGGATGGCGGCGTGGGCGCCGGGGACCAGCCGCGGGACGCGTTCGGCCTGCCGCTTCGGGTGGAGGAGCAGGCTCCGTCGGCCGACGATCAGATGGAGCGGGGTGCGGATGGTGCGCAGCTCGTCGTCGGTGAGCGGGGCGGGGGCCGGGCGGCGGATGCGGTGGGCGCGGACCCCGGCGCGCACCATGGCGCGCAGCTCGGGGACGACGAGCACCGGTTGGTCCAGCCAGGAGCCCAGGCGCGGGCGGAGCGCCGCGGGGGCGGCGGTCGCGAAGAGGCTCACGAAGATCCAGGTGAAGAACCGCAGTCCGACCTTCTCCAGCCCGCCCGGGTCGAGCAGCGTCGCGGACGCCAGCCGCGCGGGCCGCCGGTGCGCCATGTTGAGCGCGAGCCAGCCGCCGTACGAGGTGCCGATGAGGTGGACGCGGTCGAGGGCGAGCGCGGCGAGCGCCTCGTCCAGCCACTGAGCCGCGTGTTCGGGCCGGTGGAGCGGGACGCGGTGGACGCTGCGGTTGGCGTCGCCCGGGGTTTCGAGTGCGTAGACGGTGCGCTCGTCGGCGAGTGCCGGGGTGTTCGGGTACCACATGGCGGCGCAGCCCCCGGCGCCGTGCACGAGGACGACGGGGGTGCGGTCGGCGGCGCGTCCGGTGGCGGCGGTGCCCTCCTCGGGGCCGTAGCGGTAGACGTGGGTGGTCCCGAACGAGGTCTCCACGTCGTACTCCGCGCGGGCGGGCGCACCCAGTGCGTGGACGGCGTCGCAGGCGGCGAAGTACCGGTCGCGCAGGGCGTCGTTGACGTAGCGGCCGATGTCGGCCGGGGCGCGGGTGGCGGCGTCGGACACGGTGGCACCTCCTGGGGCCTCGTTTTCGTGATACGAACGTACCACGTTGGTGATACGGCGGTACCATGAAAATCCGAGGCCGCAGCGGCCGGACGGACCGACCCCGGGGAGCACCGATGCCCAAGCGCGTGGACCACGACGAACGGCGCGCCGAGATCGGCCGGGCCCTCGTCCGGGTCGCGGCCCGCCGCGGACTGCACGCCGTCGGCATGCGCGACGTGGCCGCCGAGGCCGGAATCTCCCTCCGCCTGGTGCAGTACTACTTCCGGACCAAGGAGAACCTGCTGCTCCACGGACTCCAGCAACTCACCGAGGAGTTCGGGGAACGGGTCACCGCACGGGTCCGATCGGCCGGCGAGAACCCCGGCCCGCGCGCGGTCGTCGAGGCGCTGCTGACCACCGCACTCCCCACCGACGAGGAGAGCCGCGCCTTCCACCTCGTCCTCACCTCGTACGCCCTGCTCGCCGTGACCGACGAGGCGCTCGCCGCCCAGCCCTACCTCCAGCGCCCCGACGCCGCCGAGGACGCCGTGACCGGCCTGCTCGAACAGGCCCGGGAGGCCGGACTCCTCGCCCCGGACACCGACGCACGGACGGAGGCGATCACCCTGCTCGCCCTCGCCGCCGGACTGGGCACCAGCGTCCTCACCGGCCAGCGCACCCCGGACTCGGCCACGGAGGTGCTCCGACACCAGCTGAACCGCATCTTCCGCCGGACACAGTCGAGTTGACCGCGCCTCACGGACGGACCACTTCTCCACACCTCTCGCATATCGATTGACTTTCGATGGAAACCCATCGATATTCGATACATGCACCGACTCCTCATCGTCGCGCTCAAGACCGCCATCGCCGCGGCGCTCCTGTTCGGCCTGTTCGCGCAGTGCGTGATCATCCCCGGGACCGCCGCCGAAGAGGTCGACCGCTTCCCGCCGTACGCCCCGTTCGCCGTGCCCTACGCGGCGATCGCCATCGCCGGGGTGGCCTGCGTCCAGGTGGGACTGATCGCCGTGTGGCGGCTGCTCGCCATGGTGCGCCGCGGCGCACTCTTCACCCCGCGGGCCTTCCGCTGGGTCGACGTCATCATCGGCGCCTCCCTCGTGGCGACCCTGCTCGCCGCCGGAGTGACCGGGCACCTCTCGCTGGCCTCCATACCCTCGCCCGACGACGGCATGGAGATCATCGGCGCCCTGGGCGCGGCCCTCGCCGCCGTCGGGGTGGGTGCCGCCTTCGCGATGCTCGTCGTCGTCATGCGCGGTCTGCTGCACAAGGCGACGGAGCTGCAGAGCGAGATGGCCGAGGTCATCTGATGGCGATCATCGTCGACCTCGATGTGCAACTCGCCCGCCGGGGCCTCTCGGTGGGTGAGTTCGCCACCGCCGTCGGCATCACCCCCGCCAACATCGCGGTCCTGAAGAACGGCCGCGCCAAGGCGGTGCGATTCACCACCCTCGACGCGATCTGCCGAGTCCTGGAATGCCAGCCGGGAGATGTCCTGCGGTGGGTACCGGACGGGGAGGGGGAGGGGCGGGAGG